>NZ_JAAOIV010000001.1 GCF_011440275.1 Metallococcus carri
ACTGCACTCCTGGTGCAACGACCGACCCCCCGCCGAATACGAATCCCTGCACTACGCTCACCCGCAACACCCTGCCGAAAACCCCTCGGCGGGAAAACTCAGCCTCCACTGAACCCGGGGCGGTTCAACCGGCCGCAACCCCTGACACCGCGGTCGCCACCCCGACACCGTCAGCGCCACCGGCCCACCACCGGCCGCAACCCCTGACACCGCGGTCGCCACCCCGACACCGTCAGCGCCACCGGCCCACCACCGGCCGCAACCCCTGACACCGCGGTCGCCACCCCGACACCGTCAGCACCACCGGCCCACCACCAGCCGCAACCCCTGACACGACAGCGCCCAAGGGGGACCGTTCGGACTAGCGGCGACCCTCGGAGCGCTCGACCGGTAGGTCAGCGGGATTTGTCGACCGCGCCGCCGAAGCGTCGGTCGCGCTCGGCATAGATCTGAATCGCCCGCCACAGGTCGCGGCGGGTGAAATCCGGCCAGAGCGTGTCGAGGAACACCATTTCGGCATACGCCGATTGCCACAGCAGGAAGTTGCTGGTGCGCTGCTCCCCCGACGAGCGGACGAACAGATCGACGTCCGGCATATCGGGCCAGGTGAGATAGCGACCGATGGTGCGTTCGTCGATGGCGGACGCCTTCAACCGACCCGCCTCGACGAGTTCGGCGATGCGGCGTGCCGACTGGGCGATCTCGGCCCGGCCGCCATAGTTCACGCACATCTGCAGCGTCATCACCGTGTTGTCACGGGTGATCTCCTCGGCCCGCCGCAACTCCTTGAGCACCGACCGCCACAACCGCGGCTGCTGGCCCGACCACCGGCACCGCACTCCCCAGGAGTTCAGCAGGTCCACCCGGCGGCGGATGACGTCGCGGTTGAAGCCCATCAAGAAGCGCACCTCGTCCGGCGAGCGCCGCCAGTTCTCGGTGGAGAACATGTATGCCGACAGGTTCGGCACCCCGGCCTCGATCGCTCCGGCGATGACGTCGATGAGCTGTGCCTCACCGGCCTCGTGGCCCTTCGTCCGCGGCAACCCCCGCTGATTGGCCCACCGCCCATTGCCGTCCATCACCAACGCAATGTGTTGTGGGACAAGCTCTTTGGGTATGACGGGTGGTTGCGCCCCGCTCGGATCGGCAGGCGGGCGGACGGGCGTCATACGGTCTCCGATCGGTCGACGAGACGCAGCGAGCGGACGCCGCGCTCCAGATGCCACTGCACATAGGCGGCCACCAGGCCGGTCGCTTCGCGGCGTACTTCGGGCGCCGACGCATCGGCCACCGGCCAGTCGGCGGTGAGCAGCGCGGACAGCAGGGTGAAGGTCTCCGGCCGGGGCGCGCCCGATCCGGGGGTGCGACAGGACGAGCACACCGCGCCGCCGCTCGCCAGGTTGAACGCGCGATGCGGCCCGGGCGCACCACACCCCGCGCAGGATTCGAAGCTCGGCGCCCAGCCGGCGATCGCCACCGCCCGCAGCAGGTAACTGTCCAGGATGAGCCCCGGTGAGTGCGCCTGCCCGGCCAACGCGGCCAGACCCCCCGCGAGCAGGTTGAACTGCTGGATGACCGCCTGCCCCTCCTCGGCCAGCCGGTCCGCGGTCTCGAGCATCGCCGCGGATGCGGTGTAGGCGGCGTAGTCGCGCGCGATGAAATCGCCATAGGGCGCAATGAGTTCGGCCTGGGTGACGGTGTCGAGCGAACGCCCCTCGTAGCACTGCAGATCCACGAGCATCCCCGGTTCGAGCCGCGACCCGAACCGCGACTTGGTGCGCCGCACCCCCTTGGCCACCGCGCGCACCTTGCCGCGCCCGCGCGCCAGCATCGTGATGATGCGGTCGGTCTCACCCAGCTTGTGGGTGCGCAGCACAATCGCCACGTCGCGGTAAGTCGCCATAACCCGTCCATTCTCGCCGACGCCGGTGGCGGGAGCCGTGCGCCTCCCCGGTGAGGGCGCGACTACGCTCCCAACCCAGCCCGCACGAAGGAGCACCATGACCCAGCCGTATGACGTCGTCATCGTCGGCGGCGGCCACAACGGCCTGACCGCTGCCGCCTATCTCGCGCGGGCCGGACGACGCGTGCTCTTGCTCGAACGCAGCGAATCTCTCGGTGGCGCAACGGTTTCCGCCGAGGCGTTCCCAGGGATGGGCGCCCGCCTCAGCCGGTACTCCTATCTGGTGAGCCTGCTGCCGCAGCGCATCGTGGACGACCTGGGTCTCGACATTCGGCTCGCGCGGCGACGCTACTCGTCATACACCCCGCTGCCGGGATCCGACCGCGGACTGCTGATCGACAACGGCGACCCGGCTGCCACCCGAGCATCCTTCGAGCGGGTCGGTGCCGCCGGAGACGCCGGAGCCTGGCCGGACTTCTACGCGCGGACCCACCGGCTGGCGCAGGCTCTGTGGCCGACGGTGACCGAGCCGCTGCGGCGCCGCCGCGATATCGATGCGCTGGTCGGCGATACCGGCCTCACCCACGACTTCGTGGACCGCCCGCTGGGCGAGGTGATCGAGGCAAGTTTCACCGACGATCTGGTGCGCGGATTGGTGCTGACCGACGGGCTCATCTCGACCTTCGCGAGCCCGCACGAGGCCGATCTGCGGCAGAACATCTGCTTCCTCTACCACGTGATCGGCGGCGGCACCGGCGACTGGGATGTGCCGATCGGCGGCATGGGCCAGGTCTCCGGCGAGCTCGAACGTGTCGCCCGGCAGGCCGGCGCGACCCTGCGCGCGGGCACCACCGTGACCGGCATCGACGACGGACGGGTCACCGTGCAGACCGCCGACGACATCACGACGATCGACTGCCGGGACATCCTCTGGGCCGCCGCGCCGGCCGTGCTCGATGAGCTGATGGACGCGAGCTTCGACCGGGTCGAGGGCGCCCAGGTGAAGGTCAACCTGCTGCTGTCCCGACTCCCCCGACTGCGCGAGGACGTCGACCCGGCCGCCGCTTTCGGTGGCACCTTCCACATCAACGAGACCTACAGCCAGTTGGAGAGCGCGCACGCGAGGGCGACCGCGGGCGGCATACCGGATCCGATGCCGGCCGAGATCTACTGTCACTCGCTCACCGACCCGAGCATCCTGTCGGCTGAGTTGCGGGCGTCCGGCGCGCAGACGCTCACCGTCTTCACGCTGCAGACACCGGACCGATTGCTCGACGGGACAACGGAGTCCGTGCGCGACGAACTGCAACGACGAGTCCTCGACTCCCTGTCGTCGGTGCTCGCCGAGCCGATCGACGACGTGATCATGACCGGTCGCGACGGCGCACCGTGCATCGAGACCCGCACGACCCGCGACCTCCAGGCGTCGCTGGCGATGCCCGGCGGCAATATCTTCCACGCCCCGCTCGCCTGGCCGTGGGCCAGCGACGACGAACCGCTCGACACGCCCGCGCAACGCTGGGGTGTGGCGACGCCGTATGACGGGGTCCTGCTCGCCGGCGCCGGTTCGCGTCGCGGCGGCGGGGTGAGCGGCCTCGGCGGCTACGCCGCCGCCCAAGCCCTCCTCCACCCGTAGCCACAACACCCGTAGTAGAGGAATCCGGCGGTTATTGCCGCCGCTCTTCCGCCGGGCGCTGCACCTACTCGCAGGCGACGCCGTCCCCGTCCCGGTCGAGCCCGGCGCGATAACCGGGATCGCCGCGATAGAGCGGAGCCTTGCCGGCAGCTCGCACCGCAGCGCAGTTCTTGTAGTAGGCCGAGCCGCTGCCCGGGTCCGCGAAGCCATAGGTCGACGACGGGCTCGGGTCGGGTGCAGGTGCAGCGACCGGCGGCGGTGCCGCGGCGGACACTTCGCAGGCCACGCCGTCACCATCGGCATCGAGTGCAGCCCGATAGCCCGCGCTGCCGCGCAGCAACGGAGCCTTGCCCGCGGCCCGGACCGCATCGCAGTTGCGGTAGAAGACCGCCGGTGGAGCCGCTTGCGTCTCGCGCGGCGCAGGCGCGGGGGCCTTCGGCGCGGCCGCCTGGGTCTGGCGTGGCGCAGCCGCCTGGGTCTGGCGTGGCGCAGCCGCCGGGGCCTTGACCTTCGGCGCGGCAGCCTGAGTCTGCCGCTTCGTGCCCGCCTTGGCCGCACCCCTCGCGGGCGCGGCCGCCTTCGTGCTCGCTGGGGCGGTTGCCGCGAGCGCCTGCACACTGGAGGTCGACGACGTCGTCGATGACGGTGACGACGTGGTGTTGCCCCCTCCCATCGCGCTGCCGATCATGCCCACCCCGACCAGGCCGGCGAAGCCCACGACGGGCACCATCCACCAGCGGGACCTACGCCGCTCTGACCGGCCCGCCGGGCGCGCGGTGGCTGGCGAGGTCGTTGGGCCCGCGGCCGGTGGCATCACGGCGTGGCGAGGAGCCGAAACCTGTTGTGCTGCTGGACGATTCATGGTCGGCGGCGGAGTGAGTCGCGGAGCGGTATGCGCAGTCCACGCCCGTCCATCCCAGTAACGCAGCTGCCCTGCAACGCGAGGGTCCTGATACCAACCAGCCGGTGTGCCCGCCATGATGCCTCCCCAACACGCGCCGGACTCCCTCAGCCCGGCGATCCGCCCCGCGGTGCCGTGGCGAACGGGATGAGTTTGGAGCTCGACGCGGCCGCCCGACTTCACCCCAAGGGGTGACACCCGTTGGCTCACCCGGGGCGACCAGCCCAGCCGCCGCTCCGCGACAGCCCGTCTCAACCTCATGACATTCTTCGAACATATGTCTAAGATCGCGGTATGACGTTCGCGCTCCAGGGCTCACTGCTCGACCAGGTCGACGAGGTCGGCCTGCGCCCGCTCGCCGGCGCGGTGCAGCGCACCGTCCTCACCCGCGGCGCGTGGCTCGATCTACGGCCGGGGTGGCTCACCGGAGCCGACGAACTCTTCAGCCGACTAACCCTCGGCGGCCCGGCCGGCGTCGAATGGCACGGCGAGCGAAGAGTCATGTGGGACAAGGAAATTGAGACACCACGACTACTGCGCTTCTACGACGAGGGCGAGCGCCTGCCCGACCCGGTGCTGACCCAGGCACGAGTGGCGCTGTCCGACTACTACCGCGACGAGCTCGGCGAGCCGTTCCGCACAGCCGGGATGTGTCTCTACCGCGACGGGCGTGACTCGGTGGCCTGGCACGGTGATCGGGAGGGCCGGGCATCCACCCAGGACACCATGGTCGCGATCGTGTCGATCGGCTCGCCCCGTGCGCTGCACCTGCGACCCGCCGGCGGCGGCGAGAGCGTCCGGCAGGTCCTCGGCCACGGCGATCTGATCGTGATGGGCGGCAGCTGCCAGCGGACCTGGGAGCACGCCATACCCAAGACCGCTCGTCCGGTCGGTCCACGGATCAGCATCCAGTTCCGTCCGCGCGGGGTGCGCTGAGCGGCGCGACACCGTTCACGGCATACTCACCAGGTCTCCACAGGGAGCACTCAGCGGCGCTACTGTGCTCGGTCATGCACCGTCGAACCGTCACTCGGCGTCTCGCACTCGTCGGAAGCGCCAGCACACTCGGGCTGAGCATGACGCTTCTCGACACCGAGACGGCCGCCGCCTCGACCTCCAGGTCGCAACTTGCCGCGAGACTCGTGGCATACCAACGTCAGCGCGGCGGCAATATCGCGCTCGCCATCCATGACGTCCGCAACAACAGCTACTGGGGCTTCTACGACAGCTGGCGCAACGAGACGCTCAGCATCGTCAAGGTGCTGATCCTGGCCACCGTGCTGCGCCGCTGCCAAGAACGCGGTATCGCGATGACCTCCACCCAGAAGTCACAGGCCTACGCGATGATCACCCGCAGCGACAACACCGCCGCGAACTCCCTGCTCACCTGGGCCGGGGTGGCCAATGTGCGTCGCGTCGCCGGGCTCTACGGCCTGACGAGCACCTACGTCAACGGCGGCACCTACGCCGGCGGCTACGACTGGTGGGGCTACTCCACCACGAACGCGCGCGACCAGATCCGGCTGCTCAACGGCGTGATGTACGGCACGACGGTGCTCACCTACACCAACCGCGAATACCTGAAATCGCTGATGCGACAGGTGGTTTCGTCGCAGCGATGGGGCGTGAGCGTGCCCCCACTGCCGAGCAGCAATGCGTGGTGGACCAAGAACGGCTGGGGTCCGCGCTCGGGCGGCTACCGGCTGAATTCGATCGGCCACATCTCCGGCAACGGCCGCAACTACAACGCCGCGATCCTCACCCGCGCGCCCGGCGGCTTCTACTACGGGCTCGACACCATCAACGGCGTGTCGCGGATCCTGTATGACGCCCTCGCCACTCCGCTGACCTGACCCTCAGTTCGACGCGACCGAGCCGATGATGATGAGAACGAAGAGCACCGCCACGACCGCGAGCAGCGCCCACACGCAGCCCTTGCCGGGCACCGGCTGCTTCTCGAAACCGATATTGCCCTTGCTGAACTGCGTCAACGGGCCGCGATAGAACACCGGCACGGTCTGGCCGGGCGCGACATCGATCACCTGTTGCGCCTGGCCGTAGGTCCGCATCCACTGCATGTCGACATCGACCTGGTGTCGCCCGGCCGGCACGGGGTAGGTGTTTTCGCCATACCGAGCCGGCACGTGGCGACCATCCAGCCGCACGCTCGGGGTGATGATGCCTGAGGTGAAGGCATTGCCCTGCAAGGTCACCTGCACGAAGCCCTGACCTGCGCCGCCGCCCTGCCAGCCGGCCGGCGGAGCGCCATACGGGCCGGGCTGACCGGGAGCCGGCGGAGCGCCATACGGGCCGGGCTGACCCGGAGCCGGCGGACCGCCATACGGGCCGGGCATCGGTGGTCCCTGTCGGGGCTGGTCGGTCATCGGGCTCTCCCCTCGTCTAGAGGCGGTCCAGCGCTCGCGCGGTCACCTCAGCGAGCTGACCCACCTCGTCGTCGGTCATCACGAACGACGGCGAATACTGTATGCCGCCCACGCCCACCGCGCGGGTTGCGACGCCAAGTTCACGCATGCGGACGGCCAGGGGCGCGGCGAGCGAGGCATCCTTCAGCTGCACCGCGGCCACGGCGCCGGTGCCACTGCGCACCTCCTCGACCTTGTCGTGCGCGGCGAGCGGCGACAGTTTCTCGTGCAAGGTGCCCTCGAGCCGGGCAGCCTCGTCGATGAGCTGCTCGCGCTCAAGAATCTCGAGATTGGCGAGCGCCACCGCGGCGGCGACGGCGTGCCCGGAATAGGTGTAGCCATGGCGCAGCCACACCCCGGCGTCGGTGCCGTAGAACACATCGGCGACCTTCGGGGCGACCAGCACGGCGCCCATCGGGATGTACCCCGAGGTCAGCCCCTTGGCGGTGGTGACGAAGTCCGGCTCGAGGCCGAATCGCGTTGCGGCGAACCAGGATCCGCCGATCCGGCCATATCCGGTGACGACCTCGTCGGCGACGAAGAGCACTTCGTTCTCGGTGCAGATCTTGCGCACCGCAGTGAGGTAGTCGGCCGGCGGCGGGTAGACACCACCGGCGCCCATCACCGGCTCGCAGAAGAACGCCGCGACATTCTCCGCGCCCAGGCCCTCGATGGTCGAGCGCAGCGACTCGGGGTCGTCCCAGGCGACATGGGCCTGGTCGTGGACCAGCTCGCCATACCCCTCGGTGTTGCCCTTGAGGCCGCCGAGCGCGGTGCCGGCGTAGTGCATGCCGTGATAGGCCTTCTCGCGCCCGATGATGTAACGGCGGGTCGGCTCGCCCTTCTCCACCCAGTAGCGGCGGGCGATCTTGGCGGCGGTCTCGACCGAGTCCGAGCCGCCGGAGGTGAAGAACACCTTCGAACCCGGCACCGGCGCGATGCCGGCCAGCCGCTCGGCCAGGTCGATGGTCGGCTGGGTGGCGTAGTCACCGAAGGTGCTGTATGCCGCGAGCGTGCTCGCCTGACGGGCCGCGACCTCCCCCAGCTCGGCGCGGCCGTGACCGACATTGGCGAACCACAGGCCCGCGGTCGCGTCGAGATATTCCGTGCCGTCGCGGTCCCAGACCCGGGTGCCCTCGCCTCGCACCAGGACGAACTCGCCGTCCCGCTCGATCGCACCCATGTCGGAGAAGGGGTGCCACAGCGCGCCCATCAGTCCACCTCAGTTCGTCGTCGATTGCCACCGCCGAAAATAGCGTGCGGCTGTCGGCGGCCGGTTCTACTGTCCGCGGTATGACGCAGCCACCCTCCTTCGCGCCCATCCTGGCGGCCGAGTCGGCACATTTTCGCGATGTGCTCGCCGGTGCCGACCCGGGTGCCCGCGTGCCGACCTGCCCCGACTGGGATGCCACCGACCTGCTGTGGCATCTCGCCGAGGTCCAGTGGTTCTGGGGTCAGATCGCTGCGCGCGATGTCACTCCCGACGAGCTGGAGCACCCGGCGCGGCCGCAGGATCGAGGTGAGCTGCTGGCCTTCTTCGACCAGGCCGACGCCGACCTGCGGTCGGCCCTCGAGGCACTTTCGGCGGACGAGCCGCGGTGGATGTGGACCCAGGACCCGGCGCTGCACGTCGCCGGCTATCTGCTGCGCCGCCAGGCCCACGAGGCGGCCATCCACCGCATCGACGCCGAGCTCACCGCGGGCGTGGCGGTCACCGATCTGGACCCGGACTTCGCCGCCGACGGCGTCGAGGAGGTGGTGCGGGTGATGTACGGCCGCGAGCACCGGGCGCTCACCTTCACCCCCGATGCCGGCCGCATCGTCGCCCTGGTCGCCGACGATGTCGACCAGCGGTGGCTGCTGCAGCTCGGCCGGGAGGGTGGCGAGGTCGCGGGTCATGGCACGGTCGACGATGCGAACTTCCGCCCGGTCGAGACCGGGGAGCCCGTAGCGACGATCACCGGCAACGCGCAGGATCTGGACCGGTGGTTGTGGAACCGCCCGACCGCGCGCCCGCTGCGGCGTAGCGGGGACGAGTCCGTCCTCGCCGCGCTCGATGAAATCCTCACCGAAGGTTTGCAATAGCGCGTCTCGTGCGACGCCTCGATCTGTCAGTATTCGCGGCATGGATGAGGAGTTCGAGACCCGCACCCGGCGCCGCCCGTCCGGTCCGGCGAAGCTGACCACGATCATCGGCGTCGCACTCCTCGTGCTCGCCGTCTACTACCTGCTCGCGCCGGTGCTGTACCCCGGCCAAGGTGGCAATGTCGCGTGCGGCAGCGCCCTGTCGCCCGAGACCCGCACCTTCAACAAGGCCGTCTGCAATGGCGCCACGCAGCCCAACCTGATGCGGGCGATCGCCCTCGCGGTCATCGCCGTCGTCGTCGCGGGCCTCGGCCTGCTCTTCTACGGTGTCGAATCCGAGACGCTGCGCCGCCCGGTGAGCCGGGCCGAGGACGACACGGACGAGGACGACGACTTCGACGACCCGCCGCGCCGCCCGGTCCGGACCGAGCCTGCCGGCCGCTCCGAGCGGCCCGACCGGCCGGGCCGACCCGGCCGCCCACGCCGCAGCTACGACGACTGAGCTCGCAGCTCACCACCCGAGTGAACCGCCTGCAACAGCGGCCGGCGCATCGCCATACCACCGCTACGGCAACGGCTACTCCGTCCCGGCGCGCTCGGCCCGGTTGAGCGCCGACAGGATGGCGCGCAACGAGGCCTTCACCGTCGACTCGTGCATGCCGACACCCCACAGCACCCGCTCGCCGACCGCGCACTCGACATAGGCCGCGGCGCGCGCGTCACCACCGGCGGACAGCGCGTGCTCGGCGTAGTCGAGCACCCGGACGTCGACCCCGATCCCGGACATCGCGGTGAGGAAGGCGTCGATCGGGCCGTTGCCGCGCCCGTGGATCTCGACCTCCTTGCCGTCGACGCGCACCACGGCGTCGAGCACCTCGCGCCCGTCCTCGCTGTCGCTGGTGATCGTGGACCGCACCGGCTCGAACCGGCCCCAGTGGTCGGCGGCGGCCGGGTCGTAGAGATATTCGTCCTGGAACAGCGCCCACAGCTCGGCCGGTGTGACCTCGCCGCCCTGGCTGTCGGTGCGGCGCTGCACGACCCCGCTGAACTCGATCTGCAGCCGCTTGGGCAGGTCCAGTCCGTGTTCGCTCTTCAGCAGGTATGCCGAACCGCCCTTGCCCGACTGGCTGTTGACCCGCACCACCGCCTCGTAGGTGCGGCCGATGTCGTGCGGGTCGATCGGCAGATAGGGCACGCCCCAGACCAGCTCGTCGAGTTGTTTGCCGGACTCGCCGACCTGGCGGTCCATGTCCTCGAAGCCCTTCTTGATCGCGTCCTGGTGCGAGCCGGAGAACGCGGTGTAGACCAGGTCGCCGCCCCACGGGTGGCGCTCGGGCACGCGCAGCTGGTTGCAGTATTCGACGGTGCGCCGGATCTCGTCCATGTCGGAGAAGTCGATCTGCGGGTCGATGCCCTGGCTGAACAGGTTCATGCCGAGCGTCACCAGGCACACATTGCCGGTGCGCTCGCCGTTGCCGAACAGGCAGCCCTCGATCCGGTCCGCACCGGCCAGATAGCCCAGCTCGGCAGCCGCGACGCCCTCACCGCGGTCGTTATGCGGGTGCAGGCTCACGACCACCGACTCGCGGCGCTCCAGATGACGGATCATCCACTCGATCGAGTCGGCATACACATTGGGCGTCGCCATCTCGACGGTGGCGGGCAGGTTGATGATCATCTTGTGGTCCGGCGTCGGGTCGATGACGTCGATGACCTCGTTGCAGATGCGCACCGCGAACTCCAGCTCGGTGCCCGTGTAGGACTCCGGCGAGTATTCGTAGTAGACGTCCGTCTCGGGGACGGTCTCCTCGAGCTTCTTGCACAAGCGCGCGCCCTGCAACGCGATGTCGACGATGCCGTCCTCGGGCAGGCCGAAGACCACCCGGCGCTGCAGCACCGAGGTGGAGTTGTAGAAGTGCACGATCGCGGTCTTGGCGCCGCGGATCGCATCGAAGGTGCGCTCGATCAGGTGGTCGCGGCATTGCGTCAGCACCTGGATGGTGACGTCGTCGGGGATGTGGCCGCCCTCGATGAGCTCGCGCACGAAGTCGAAATCGGTCTGACTGGCGCTCGGGAAGCCGACCTCGATCTCCTTGTAGCCCATCCGCACCAGCAGCTGGAACATGCGCATCTTGCGCTCGGCGTTCATCGGGTCGATGAGGGCCTGATTGCCGTCGCGCAGGTCGACCGCGCACCAGCGCGGTGCCTGGGTCATGACCCGGTCCGGCCACGTGCGATCGGGCAGGTGGACCTTGATCTGGTCGGAGAAGGGGACGTACTTCGCCGTCGGCATACCGGACGACTGTTGCGGGTGGATCATCTGCTCGCCTTTGCGGGATGTTCGGAGGGTCTCGGCCCTGGCATCACACAACTCCGCGGCGAGGAAGGCCGATGATCAGGCCTCGCCGCGGCGGCCAAGGAGGAGCAGGTATGCCGTCCGCACCCGCCCACCATAGCGACCGGCCCCCTGGGTGACGACCACCTGGTGGTCAGAAAGTCCGGCATACGGACATTCGTCAAGGTGAGCTTGTCGGCTCGTTAGCGGCAGCCCAAAAGTCGGTCATCTTTTCGTCAAACCTGCCGATCGGGGGCGCGCCGCGCTCCCCCGGCGTGATCGGGTGAGTTCGCCGCCCGGTCAGAAGCCGGGACCCCACGGCACTCGTGCGAGGAAGGAACACCATGAGCAAGACGATGCGATCGCTCGGAGCAGTCACCGCTGCCGTAGCGCTGGCAGGGCTCGGCGCACCCGCCGCCCACGCGTCGACCAGCGGCAAGATGGACCCCAACATCGTCGGTGGCACCACGGCGAGCAACCCGGCATACGTGCAGTTGATCTTCAGCGACGGCACCGGCACCTACGGCTGCACCGGTGAGGCGATCGGCGCGCAGTGGGTGCTGACGGCCAAGCACTGCATCTCGGGAGTGCAGTGGATGGACGTCTACTACAGCAACAGCACGACCAACCGCGGTCCGGCGATCGCGGCCGACCGGGTCTACGGCTCGCCGTATGGCGATGTCGCGCTGGTGCATCTGTCCGCCGCTAAGACTCTCGCTTCGTACGCCAAGATGGCCAACTCCTACACCCCGGTCCCGGGCGACACCGGCACGATCTACGGCTACGGCCTGCGCGCGAACAGCCAGCCAAGCTCGGGCCTGTACAAGGCCACCGTCAACGTGCTCGGCTCGAGCACGGATGCCTACGGCGGCAGCGCGATTCACGTCAAGGGCGTCGACGGCGCGTCCAACCACGGTGACTCCGGTGGCCCGCTCGTCATCAACGGCCTGATCGTCGGCGTCTGCTCCACCGGCGACACCGCCGACCCGGGCGCCAACATCAACGCCAGCTCCAACTACGCCAACCTCACCCCGAGCCGCAGCTGGATCAAGACCACGTCGGGGATCTGACCGACGCTGATCGACAAGGTATGACGAGGGGCCGGGTGGGCATGCCACCCGGCCCTTCGGCAGGTCTACTCCAAGGCATCGCGCACGATCGCGGCCGTGCGCTCGTAGTGCTCGCGCAGCAAGCGGGTTGCCTCGTCGGCGTCGCGGGCGAGTGCTGCGTCGAGTAGCCCGCGGTGCTCGCCGGCGACATCGCGATCGGGCTCGTGCACCTGCGACAGGCGCCGGTAGAACTCACCCGCGTCGCGCAGCGTGCGCGCCATGCCGAGCAGCCAGCGGCGGGTGCAGCCGGCGAGCAGCGCGTCGTGGAAGGCGACGTGGGCGCTCTCCCAGTCGTCGCGCAGCTGTGGCGGGTCGTCGTCGCTGAGCATGGCCGTGCGCTCGAGACGGTGGTGCGCTGCGACTAGCGCCGTCTCCCAGTCGATGTCACCGTGCTCGATCGCGTGCCGCAGGGCCAGGGTCTCCACGTCGATGCGCGTCTCGGTGAGGTCGTCCAGATCCTCGACCGACACCTGCCGCACCCGGAAGCCGATGCGCGGCTCGGACTCGACCAGCCCCTGCTGCTCCAGTCGGGTCAGCGCCTCCCGGACCACGCTCACGCTCGCCCCGTAACGCTCGCACAACGGCGCGAATTTCAGGCGCTCCCCGGGCGGATGCACCCCCGTGATCAGGTCGGCGCGCAGGGCGGCGTGCACCGCTTCGATGGTGGCGCGCTGCTTGGTCTCGGGCATGCACCCCAACCTAGCAAGATGCCAATGTGCAGGAATATTCGAATATCTGTTGAACTTTCACGAATCGAGGCGTACAACGGTGACCTAGATCACGCAGCAGGAGAAGGAGCCCTCCGATGGATCCGATGGACAGCACCCCACCGGCGCAGCCGGCGCCCGAGCCCGACCTGGAGACCGACGTCCTCGTCGTCGGCGCCGGGCCAGCCGGACTGGCCATGGCGGCACTGTTGGCGCAGCACGGGGTGGACGCGGTCACCGTGACCAAATACGCCGGCACGGCCCACTCCCCGCGGGCCCACATCACCAACCAGCGCACGGTCGAGGTCTTCCGCGATCTCGGCATCGAGCACCAGGTCCTGGAGGTGGCAACGCCCAATGCCCTGATGGGACACAACATCTGGGCGACCAGCTTCGCCGAGCAGGAGATCGCGCGGCTGCTCACCTGGGGCAGCGGCCCGGAACGGCACGGCGACTACGAGCTGGCCAGCCCGAGCAGCATGTGCAATATCCCCCAACACGTCCTCGAGCCGGTGCTGCTGGACGCAGCCCGGGCGCGCGGGGCGGACCTGCGCTTCTCCACCGAGCTGGTGCAGGTGCAGCAGGATGCCGACGGCGTCACCGCCACCGTGCGACACCGCGACGACGGCGCCGAGCAACGGATCCGGGCGCGCTATCTGGTCGGCGCCGACGGCGGTCGCAGCACCGTCGCCGACCAGCTCGGCTTCACCTTCACCGGCGAGGCCGGGCTCGACGCGGCGGCCAATGTCTGGCTCGAGGCGGACCTGACCGCCTACACCGCGCACCGGCCCGGGACGCTCTATTGGATGTGCCAGCCGGGCAACGACTACTGGGTCGGGTCGGGCACCTGGATCTGCGTCAAGCCGTGGACCGAGTGGGTGCTGCTGTTTATGTACGACCCCGCCGAGGGTGAACCCGACATGTCCCCTGAGTCGCTGGTCGCCAGGGCGCAGCAGACCATCGGCGACCCGAAGGTCGACATCCGGATCAAGGCGACGAGCCTGTGGCAGATCAACCGTCAGGTCGCCCGGGCCTATCGGCGCGGCCGGGCTTTCCTGGTCGGTGACGCCGCCCACCGTCATCCGCCGGCCAACGGGCTCGGCACCAACACCTCGATCCAGGACTCGTTCAACCTCGCCTGGAAGCTTGCCTATGTCCTGCAGGGTCGCGCCGGCGAGGACCTGCTGGACAGCTACGACGCGGAGCGCAGGCCGGTCGGCGAGCAGGTCGTTGACCGCGCCATGCGCAGCGTTGCCGACATGTTGCCGATCTCCAAGGCTTTGGGTTTCGCCCCCGGTCAGACCCGCGAGGAGGGCTTGGCAGCGCTGAGCGGCCTCTACGACGCCACGCCGGAAGCGGCCGAGCGCCGCCGCGCGCTCGACGACGCCATACAACTGCAGAACTATCAGTTCAACGCACACGGAGTGGAGCTCGACCAGCGCTACACCTCCGGAGCAGTGCTCGATGACGGCACGAGTTGGCCTGAGCCACAACGTGATCCGGAGCTCTACCACCACCCGACCACGCATCCGGGAGCCCGTCTGCCCCACGCTTGGCTGACCGGCGAGGACGCAGATGTCTCGACGATCGACCTCACCGGGCACGGCGCCTTCACCGTGCTGACCGGCGTCGGTGGCACCCGGTGGGTCGAGGCGGCGGAAAAGATCGGCGCCGAGTTGGGCCTGCCGATCACCACCCACGTGATCGCGCACGGCCAAACCCACGTCGACACCTCGGGTCGCTGGCGGGCGCTGCGTGAGATCGCCGACGACGGCGTGCTGCTGGTCCGTCCCGACCACCACGTGGCCTGGCGCGCGAGCGCCATGACCGACAACCCACTGACCGATCTCGAACACGCCGTGCGGCACACGCTGTCGCTCGCCGCACCCGGCGACCACACCGAGACCACCCCACGAACGAGGAACTGACATGCGACTGGCCAACCTCGATGGGCGCGCCGCGCTCATCACCACCGACGGACGCGCGCTCGACGTGCACAAGGCGAGCGACGGTCGCTTCGGTCCGGAGCTACGCGCGGTCTACGACAACTGGTCGCCTTTCGTCGGCTGGGCGCAGCAGGCGCCGCTGGACGAGGCCGTGCCGTATGACGCCGCCGGCCTGCGCGCGCCGTCACCCGAGCCGCGGCAGATCCTCGCGATCGGCCTCAACTACGGCAAGCATGCGAAGGAGTCGGGCTTCGACTCCCCCACCGGCCTGCCGCCGGTGTTCCCGAAGTTCCTGTCCAGCCTGTCCGGTCCGGTCACCGAGGTGACCCTGCCCAACGGCGGCAACACCGACTGGGAGGTCGAACTCGTCGCGGTCATCGGGCGCACGGCCCGCCAGGTGTCCGAGGCGGACGCCTGGGACTACGTCGCCGGTCTCACCGTCGGCCAGGACATCTCCGAACGGGTCATCCAGCTGTCCGGACCGGCCCCGCAGTTCGGCCTGGGCAAGTCCTATCCCGGGTTCGCCCCGACTGGCCCGTGGCTGGTGACGCCGGACGAACTGCCCGACCGCAACGACCTGCACCTCACCTGCTCCCTCGACGAGGAGGTGGTGCAGGACGGCCGGACCGCCGACCTGCTCGTCCCGGTCGCGCGGCTCATCGCAGAGCTGTCGAAGGTCGTCACGCTCTACCCCGGCGACCTGCTGTTCACCGGCACCCCCGATGGTGTCGGACTCGGCCGCAAGCCGCAGCGGTTCATCCAGCCGGGCGAGGTGCTGGTCAGCAGCATCGAAGGCATCGGCGAACTGCGGCAGACCTTCGTCACCGCTGACGGAAAGGACCAAGCATGAGCCTGCATCGACTCAGCCACGTGATCATCGGCGTGCCCAATGTCGCCGAAACCCAGTCGTACTACAGCGATTTCGGTCTCAGCCAGGGCACGAACGGAGGATTCAGCACGCGCGACGGTGGCGAGCAGTTGCGCGTTGTCGCAGCGCCGCAGCGTCGACTGGTCGAACTCGGTGTCGCCGTCGACCACGTCGACGACCTCGCCCGTGTTGCCGCCAACCTGCAGCGCCTGGGCATCCCTGCCGACCTCGACGGTGACACCCTGGTGGCGACCGAGCCGATCGGTGGTTTCCGCGCGCGGCTGACCGTGCTGCCCCGGCTGCACCAGGAGCGGACGCCGGCGACGCCATACAACGGTCCGGGTCGGATCGAACGGACCGGGCGGGCACCGGGGATCCTGCGCACCGAGCCGGTGCGCCCGCGCCGCCTCGGTCACGCCGTGGCGGGGACCACCGACCTGGCCGCGACCATGCGCTTCTTCGTCGAGGGCCTCGGTTTCAAGGTGTCGGACTACATCGGTGACAAGGGTGCGTTCCTGCGGTGTTCCAACGACCACCACAACTTCCTGGCCCTGCAGTCACCGGTCAACTACCTGCACCACACCAGCTGGCAGGTCGACGACATCGACGATGTCGGTCGTGGCGCGTACGCCATGCTCGAGGACAACCCCGAGCGGCACGTCTGGGGCCTGGGTCGGCACCACGCCGGGTCGAACTTCTTCTGGTATCTCAAGGATCCCGCCGGCAACTTCTCGGAGTATTTCTCCGACATGGACTGCATCCCCGAAGAGGAGATCTGGGAGCCCGAGGTGCTCGACGGCGCGCGCGGATTGTTCAACTGGGGGCCGCCCCCACCGCCATCCTTCCTGCACCCCGAGGATCTGGCCGGTCTGATGACCGGAGCCCACAGCAAGGTGTGAGGTATGACGAGGGGCCGGGTGGGCGCGCCACCCCGGCCCCTCGGCGGGCAGGCAGACTGTGGGCATGACCGACGTGTGGGCCTCGACGCAGCGGCCGACCGGTCGCCGGCTCGCGCTCGACCTCGCCTGGACGGTCGGCTTCACGCTGCTCGCGATCGCCGCCTCGGTGGCCACGTCGTCCTATTCGCTGGTGACGACCCTGGTGGTCTGCGCCGCGCTGATCATCCGCCGGCTCTGGCTGGTGCCGATGATCGCGCTGGCGATCGTCGGCGGCGTTGCGCAACTCGCGCTGCCCGAGGCGACGGCACCGGTGGCCGATCTGGCCTATGCCCCGATGTTTTTCGTGCTCGGTGGCCACCGCGAGGAGCGGGTGCGCCGCTTCGGTCTGGTCGCTGCGGTCGTGGCGGTCATCGTCGGCGCGACCTGGGCGGCCCTCACCTCCCCTGGCGCGATCCCTCCCATCCCGGAGTTCTCCCTGGAGTTCCTGGTCGGTTTCGCCGCGGTGGGCGCGCTGATCACCTTGGGTGGGTGGGTCGCGGGCTACGCGGGGCTCCAGTCCCGAGAGCGGGTGCAGGCCACGGTCGACGCCCAGTTGGAGGAGGCCGAGCGGCGTCGCCTCGAGCACGCCTTCGAGCAGGAGCAGGAGCGCAGCCGGATCGCCGCCGACATGCACGATGTCGTCGCGCACTCGTGGGCCGTCGTCGCTGCTCAGGCCGACGGCGCCCGCTACGCGCTGCGCACCGCACCCGACGAGGCCGAGCGCGCGCTCGTCGTGATCGGCGACACCGCGCGCACCGCGATCGCCGATCTGCGCGACATCCTGCACCGCCTGCGCTACCAGGAATCCCGAGGCAGCACACCAGGATTCGAGCAACACACCGCATTGATCGACCGCATGCGGGCCTCCGGTATGACGATCGACCACCAGCGTGAAGGCACCCCGCGCGAGTCATCGCTGCTGGCGCTCACGTCATACCGCCTGCTCTCCGAGGGCCTCACCAACGCGCTCAAGCACGGCGATCTGACCGAGCCGGTCACCGTGGTCGAGGACTGGCGCGACGGCTACCGGCTGGCGATCCGCAATCGAGTCGGCAGCACCGCCGGCGACGGCACCGGCCATGGTGTGATCGGCATGATCGAGCGTGCCCAACTCGCCGGTGGTGACGCTCATGCTCGCCGCGTCGGTGCCGACTGGTGGCTCGACGCGCACGTGCCCCCTGGCCGGGAGGAGACCCGATGATCCGCGTGGCGATGGTCGATGACCAGGCCCTCTTCCGCAGCGGCATCGCGATGGTGGTGGGCAGCCAGCCCGACCTGGAGTTCGTCGGCGACGCCGAGGACGGTGCGGCCGCGGTGCGCCTGGTCCGCGACACCTGCCCCGATGTCGTCCTGATGGACGTGCGGATGCCCCGGGTCGACGGCGTCACCGCCACCCGGGAGTTGCACACGGCATACGGCAAGGACTGCCCGAAGGTGCTGATCCTCACCACCTTCGATCTGGACGAGGCGGCGGCCTCGGCGATCGAGGCCGGGGCGAGCGGGTTCATCCTCAAGGACACCCAGCCGGAGTTGCTGCTCGCCGCGATCCGCGCGGTCGCCGAAGGCAGTCAGGTCGTCGCCGCCGGAGCCACCAAGCAACTCTTCGAGCGGTTCCGCGCCCGTGCCACACGCAGCCCCGGCCCGGAATACGACCGGCTCACCCAACGCGAGCGCGAGATCCTGCTGAGAGCGGCAGAAGGCTTGTCCAACAACGAGATTGCCGCCGCTGAGTTCCTCTCCGAGGCCACCGTGAAGACCCACGTGTCACGCATTCTCGCCAAGCTGCAGCTGCGCGACCGGGTGCAGCTGGTCGTCTACGCCTACGAGCACGGGCTGATCTGACCCACCCCGGCATACATCCCAGGATGTATGCCGAATCGATCCGTGGCCGGATGTGCCAGGGCGCGCCGACGACGACCCTGGAAGGCATGCAGAACACACCACCCATCGTGTCCTTCCGATCCGTCACCAAGGAATACGGCACCGGCGCCGGCGCCGTCCGCGCGCTCGACGACGTCACCGTCGACATCCGGGCCGGCGAGTTCACCGCGATCATGGGACCGTCCGGCTCCGGCAAGTCGACCTTCATGAATGTCGCAGCCGGGCTTGACGATGTCACCCGGGGCGAGGTCCTGGTCACCGGCCAGCCGGTGCACCGGATGACCGACCAGCAGCGCACCCTGCTGCGACGCGACCGGGTCGGCTTCGTCTTCCAGGCGTTCAACCTCGTGCCGACGCTGTCGGCCGCCGAGAACATCGAGTTGCCCTTCGAGCTCGCCGGCCGGACGCTGGACGGCGAGACCCGTCGCTGGATCGAGCACCTGAGCACCGTGCTCGGCCTGCGCGACCGCCTCGGCCACCACCCGGCCCAGTTGTCCGGCGGCCAGCAGCAGCGCGTCGCGATCGCGCGCGCCCTCGCCTCCCGGCCGGCGATCGTCTTCGCCGACGAGCCGACCGGCAACCTGGACACCCGCACCTCCCGCGAAGTGCTCACGCTGCTGCGCACCGCATGCGGCGAATACGGCCAGACCATCGCGATGGTCTCGCACGACCCGGTCGCGGCGTCGTATGCCGATCGCGTGCTGGTGATCGCCGACGGCCGCATCGCTGCCGACCACAATCGCCTTGCGCCGCAGGACATTTCGCGCCTGCTCATCGGTCTGGAGACGGCAGCATGAGACGCGGTCTGGTGATGGGCGGGCTGCGCGAGAGCACCACCGTCGTGCTCGTTGCGGGGCTCGCCGGCTTCTACGGCGCGACCCTCGCCATGGTCTCCTCGGTGATGAACGCACTGGCCGAGAAGGACGGCGGCTCGGCCGGGATCATCCTCGGCATCGTGTCGGCCGTGTTCATCGGCATCGCGCTCTACGTCGCGGCGGTCGTGATGAGCGGCTGCGTTGCCACGGTGATCGCCGGTCGCCTCCGGCAGATCGCGCTGCTGCGTCTGCTCGGCGCCGATGCCCGCTCCCTGCGTGCCTCGGTGCGCCGCAGCTGCGCGACCGCGGGGGCGATCGGCGGAGCGGCAGGCGCGGCGGTCGGCATACTGGGTTCGGACGCCGTGCGCACCGTGCTGGTCGCCCGCGGCACGCTCCCCAGGGCGGATTACCCCTGGGTGACACCGTCGTCGGTGCTCGTCGTCCTGCCGATCGTGGGCGCGGCCGCCGTCGCGGGGTTCCTCGGATCCCGCAAGGTGCTCGACGTCGCCCCGGCGCAGGCGATGACCGGTGCGGCGATCGCGGTGCCGAGCCGCACCGGGTCCGCCCTCCGCGCCGGGCTGGCGTCGACGCTGATGCTTGGCGGGCTCGGCCTGCTCGTGCTGGGCGCGATGCTCGGCGAGGACGGCTCGACCTCCGGCTTCTTCACCGCCTTCCTCGGCTCGATCGTGTCGGCCACCGGTCTGCTGACCGGTGCGTCTTTCTTCGTGCCGTGGGTCGTGCGCGGCTTCAGCAGGTTGCTCGGCGGCGGCCCGGTGACGCGCATCGCCCGTCGCAATGCGGTCAGCGACCGGATGCGCACCACCCGCTCGACCATCGGGCTGATCGTCGGCGTCACCCTGGTCACCACCTTCGCCTCGGGTTTCTCGGCCTTGCAGGCATCGGTGAACGGGTGGGAGATGCCGCCCGAGCAGCGTGCCGAAGCGCAGGCGGTGCTCGGCGCGACGTCGACGGTGATGGTGTGCATCGTGGTGATCTCCTCGATCATCGCCGCCGTCGGTTTCGTCTCGACCATGTCGCTCACCGTGATCCAGCGCGGCCGCGAGATTGGGCTGGTGCGCGCCCTCGGCTTCACCCAGGCGCAGGTCCGCTCGATGATCACCCGCGAGTCGATCGCCCTCGGCGCGACCGCCGTGATCACCGGCATCGGACTGGGGCTGGTCTACGGCTCGTTCGGTGCCCAGTCGCTCGTCGGGGGACAGACCGACGGCTTCGTGTGGGGCATCCCCGGACCGCTGCTCGCGGTCATCGCGATCTGCGGCGTGCTGCTCGTGCTCGCCGCCTCCCAGCCGCCGGCCCGCCGGGCCGTGCGGGTCACCCCGACCGCCGCGCTGCGGATCGAGGCGTGACCGAGCCGGTGGACGCCCCGCTCGGGGGGCGGGACGTCCACCGGCCGTTTCCCTGCAGGGTGTCGGTGCGCGGGGCCATGCTGGAGGTATGACGACGCCTTGCCTCATCGTTCCCCCGCACATCCTGCGCCGCCTGGCCGCGAGCGGTGACCCGCGCGTGGCCCGCGCGGCCGAACGGACTCTGGCCCGGTCCTCCGCGGCCACCGGCCAACGGCAGGTCCGGGCGGCGCGCTCGGGTGAGAACCCGCGTAATGCCGGCGGAGTCGGGCTGATCCCGCCGCACCTGCGCGAGCGCGCGGAGCACCGCCGACAGGAGGCGGCCCCGCCACGCAAGACCACGGCCACCCTCGAGCGCACGATCTACGACGCCCAGCAGGGCACGAGCCTGCCGGGCCGCCAGGTCCGGGCCGAGGGTGAGGAGCCGACCCGCGACAAGGCCGTCAACGAGGCGTATGACGGGCTCGGCGACACCTGGACGCTCTACTGGGAGGCGTTCGGTCGAAACTCCTTGGACGACAAGGGACTTCCGCTCATCGCGACCGTTCACTACGACAAGGATTTCGACAACGCCTACTGGGACGGTGAGCAGATGGTGTTCGGTGACGGTGACGGCACCTATTTCAACGGTTTCACCAGCGCGGTCGACGTGATCGGCCACGAGCTCACCCACGGCGTGACGCAGTACACCGTCGGGTTCACCTATGTCGGGCAGTCCGGAGCGCTGAATGAGTCGGTGTCGGATGTCTTCGGTTCGATGGTCAAGCAGCGCGTGCTCGGCCAGACCGCGGAGCAGGCCGACTGGCTGATCGGGCAGGGTCTGTTCACCGCCAAGGTCAAGGGAGAGGCGCTGCGGTCGATGAAGGCGCCCGGCACGGCATACGACGACCCGCGGCTCGGGAAGGACCCGCAGCCGGCCGACATGGACGGCTACCAGGAGTTGCCGCACGACGAGCAGAACGACAACGGCGGGGTGCACATCAACTCCGGCATCCCCAACCGGGCGTTCTATCTCGCCGCGACCGGCATCGGCGGCAACTCGTGGGAGGGCGCCGGATTGGTCTGGTATGACGTGATCACCCAGGGCGGCCTGCCCAAGGACGCCGAGTTCAGCGCGTTCGCGACGGCGACCATCAAGGCCGCCGGCGACCGCTTCGGGCAGGGCTCCAGCCAGCAGCAGGCCGTCGAATCCGCCTGGAAGACAGTCAAAGTCACCTCCTGACGGCAACGTCACCCAGGCATCCCGGTCACCTCGTTGACGCGCCCGCCCTACACCGCGCGAAAAGTCTCCACGATGTCCACTTCACGCGACCCACAGAGCCGATAGGGCACCAAAAGGCTCCACAATGTCGACTTTCCGTGGGGGACGCGCGGCGCAGCGAAGCTGCACCGGGCTCACCGCGTCAGCGGCGCAGGTCAGGCACCCGGCGGATCGCGAAATAGTCGTCGTTGAGTTCCTCGATCGCGAACTGACCGACCGGGACCTCGCTCAGCACGAGTTCCTCGTCGAGCCCCCACGGAGTCACCTGCTCGACGACCTCGCGCACCTTCTGGCCGTCGCGCAGCACGACATAGGTGGTGGTGATGCGCATCCGCCCGTCATACATAGGGGCGGCCTCGAAGAACCGCTGATAGGTATGCCGGCCCATGGTCGCCTCCGCGACCAACTGCCGCTCGACCTCGGACTCGGGCACACCGCCATACGACCGGGACATCAGCACCGGTGCACCGGGCACGAGGACGCGCGCCATCCGCTGCCAGAACTCGTCGCGGGCCTGGCCGCCGAGGAAGTAGATGACGTTGAACAGCAGCGCTCCCCCGCATTGCGCGGGCAGCCAGCAGTCCAGGATCGACTCGGGCAAAACCGTTGTGCGAGAACGCACTTCGGGTCGCTCGGCGATGCGCAGCATGAGCAGCGAACGCGTCGCCTGGTCCGGCTCGACGGCGATGATCTCGGTCTCGGGATAGCGGTCGGCCAGCTCCAGGGTCGACAGGCCCGAGCCACAGCCGATATCGACCAGGGGGTGCTGAGGCAGGAAGCCGGCGGCCTGCCATGGCACCTTGCCGAGATAGTCGCGGGCGAGGTCGACCGGCAGGCGCAGGGTGTCGCCGAACTCGGCCCAGGCGAGGGTGTCGTCAGCCATCGCGTCAGAAGCCCAGCTTCGACAGCTGGTTGGGGTCGTGCTGCCAGTCCTTGGCCACCTTGACGTGCAGGTCGAGATAGACGCGCTGCCCGAGCAACTCCTCGATCTGAGCGCGAGCGGTGGTGCCGACCTCGCGCAGCCGGGAGCCGCCGCGACCGATGATGATCGCCTTCTGGCTGGAGCGCTCGACATAGACGTTGACGCGCACGTCCATCAGCGGCTTGTCGGCGGGCCGGTCCTCGCGCGGCACCATCTCCTCCACGACCACCGCGAGGCTGTGCGGCAGTTCGTCGCGCACCCCTTCGAGCGCGGCTTCGCGCACCAGCTCGGCGATCATCACGGCGTCCGATTCGTCGGTCAGCACGTCATCGGGATAGAGCTTCGGCGACTCGGGCAGATGCGACATCAGCACCTCGGCAACGGTGTCGACCTGGGTGCCTTCGACCGCGGAGCACGGCACGATCTCGTCCCAGTCGCCGAGCTGGTCGATGGCGACCAGGTGCTCGGCCATCCGCTGCTTGTCGACGGTGTCGGCCTTGGTGGCGATGGCCACGACCGGCCGACGACGGCCACGCCGCAGGTCGGCCAGGTCATCGGCGATGAACCGGTCACCCGGACCGATCTTCTGATTCGCCGGCAGGCAGAAGCCGATGACATCCACGTCGAGCAGCGTCTCGCGCACGACGTCATTGAGCCGCCGCCCGAGCAGCGTGCGCGGTTTGTGCAGCCCCGGCGTGTCGACCAGGATCAGCTGCCCGGTCTCGGTGGTGCGGATGCCGCGGATCGTATGCCGCGTGGTCTGCGGCTTGCTCGAGGTGATCGCGACCTTCTGCCCCACCAGCGCGTTGGTCAGCGTGGACTTGCCGGCGTTGGGCCGCCCGATCAGGCACGCAAACCCGGCGCGATATCCGCTCACTGCTGCTCCCCTTCCGTCGCGCCGTCGATCGTATGCCGGGCCCGCCCGCCCGTGCCGGAGGCCACCGGCTCGGCGGTGTCGTCGTGGTCCTGTGGCGGCCAGCGGTCCACCACGATCGTGGCGATCTGGTGGCGGCGGCCGGCCATCCGCTCGGCGGTGAGGGTGAGGTCGCCGATCTCGACCCGCGCGCCGACCAGCGGCACCCGGCCGAGTTGTTTGGTGAGCAGGCCGCCGACCGTGTCGACGTCGTCCTCGTCCAGGTTGAGGTGAAACAGCTCGGCGAAATCGTCCACGGCCATCCGCGCCGGCACCCGCGTGGTGCCGTCCTCGAGCAGGTGTGCCGTCGGGGAGACCCGGTCGTATTCGTCGTCGATCTCGCCGACGACCTCCTCGACGATGTCCTCCAGGGTGACCAGGCCGGCGGTCCCGCCATACTCGTCGATCACGATCGCGAAGTGACGGCGGTCGGTCTGCATCTCGCGCAACAGATCGTCGGCCGGTTTGCTGTCGGGCACGAACGCGACCTCGCGCATGATCTCGCCCACCGGGTCATCGCCGCGGTCGGTCCGCCCGGCCATCCGGGCGGCGACATCCTTGAAATAGAGCACGCCCTCGACCTCGTCGGGACTGCCGTCGATCACCGGCACCCGCGAGAAGCCGGAGCGGTTGAACAGCGACATCGCCTGGCGCAGCGTCTTGGACCGGTCGATGGTGATCATGTCCGTGCGAGGCACCATCACCTCGCGCGCGATGGTGTCGCCGAGTTCGAAGACTGAGTGGATCATCTTGCGCTCGTCGGCCTCGATCAGGTCGGATTCGCCTGCGAGATCGACGAATTCGCGCAGCTCGGCCTCGGAGTCGAACGGCCCGTCGCGGTAACCCCGGCCAGGAGTCACAGCGTTGCCGAGGCGCACCAGCAGGTGGGCGATCGGACCGAGCAGGTCGCGCAGCCAGCGCACGACCGGCGCGGTGGCGAGCGCGATGCCGCCGGAGTGCTGGCGGCCCCAGGTGCGCGGTGAGACACCCACGATCACGAAGGACACGACCGCGAGGATGCCGATGGAGATCGCGAGCGTCGCCCACAGGCTGCGCACCCCGCGGCCGATCCCCACGGTGACGAGCACGGCGGCGGTCATCTCGGCGACCACACGCAGGAAGTTCAGCACCATCAGGGCGGCGCTGGAGTCACCGATGAGGTCGCTGAGCGCGGCCGCACCACGACGACCCTCGGCGGTGTATTCCTCGACCTGGTGGCGGCTGACCCGGCCGAAGGCGGATTCGACCGCAGCGAGCGTTGCGCCGACCGTCACCGCGACCAGCGCGGCGAGCAGCAGGGGGATCATCGCCGAGGTCACTCCCCTGACGGCGGCGTGATGCGCACCGCGGGTGCGGCCGGCCGTCGCGCGAGAAAGGTGAGCAGCAGGGTGCGCTGCAGGTCGAACATCTCCTTGCGCTCCTGCGGCTCGGCGTGGTCGAAGCCGAGCAGATGCAAGATGCCGTGCACGGTGAGCAACAGCAATTCTTCGTCGGTGGTGTGGCCGGCCTCGCGGGCCTGCTTGGCAGCCACCGTCGGGCAGAGGACGAGATCGCCGAGGATCCCCTCCTCCGACACCTGGTCGGGACGGCCGGGTCGCAGCTCGTCCATCGGGAAGCTCATGACGTCGGTCGGCCCGGGCAGGTCCATCCACTGCACGTGCAGGGTCTCCATGGCGGCTTCGTCCACGATCCGCACGAAGAGGTCGGCGTCAGGGTGGACGTGCAGTTCGGCCAGCACATAGCCGGCGCACTCGATGAGTTCGTCGAGATCGACCTCGACGTCGGTCTCGTTGGCGGCCTCGATGCTCACGGAGCGTCCTTGCGCGGTGCACCCGCGCTGCGCCGCGGGCCACGGCGGGCGTCGAAGGCGTCATACGCCTCGACGATCTCGCTCACCAAGCGGTGCCGGACGACGTCCTGGGCGGTGAGGAAGGAGAAGTGGATGTCCTCGACATCGCCGAGGATGTCCTGCACGACCTTCAGCCCCGACTGCGTGCCGCCGGGCAGGTCGATCTGGGTGGTGTCACCGGTGACCACCATCTTGGAGCCGAAACCGAGCCGGGTGAGGAACATCTTCATCTGCTCGGCCGAGGTGTTTTGCGCCTCGTCGAGGATGACGAAGGCGTCGTTGAGGCTGCGGCCGCGCATATAGGCCAGTGGTGCCACCTCGATCGTGCCGGCCGCCATCAGCCGCGGGATCGAGTCGGGGTCGACCATGTCGTGCAGCGCGTCATACAGCGGCCGCAGATAGGGGTCGATCTTGTCGTTGAGCGAGCCGGGCAGGAAGCCCAACCGCTCCCCCGCCTCCACGGCCGGACGGGTGAGGATGATCCGGTTGATCTGCTTGGCCTGCAGCGCCGCGACCGCCTTGGCCATCGCCAGATAGGTCTTGCCGGTGCCGGCCGGGCCGATGCCGAAGACGATGGTGTGGCTGTCGATCGCCTCGACATAACGCTTCTGACCCAGCGTCTTCGGGCGGATCGTGCGGCCGCGGTTGCTGACGATATTCATCGTGAGCACGTCGGCCGGCCGCTCGCGCGTCTTGCCGCGCAACATCCCGATCGAGCGCTCCACCGCGTCCCGGTTGAGCGGCTGCCCGGCGTCGATGATCACGAGCAATTCGTCGAGCAGCTCCTCGACCAGGGCCATGTCGGCCGGGTCGCCCTCGAGGTGGAACTCGTTGCCGCGCACGTGGATCTGCAGCGTCGGGAAGGCGCGCTCCATCGTGCGCAGGAGTTCGTCGCGGGGGCCGAGCAGGGTCACCATCGACACGTCGGGCGGGATCTGCACGCTGTGCGTGGCCACGACGTGGTGCGGGCGGCTGGGATGGTCTGCGTCTGTCATCGTGCCGCCATTCTACGGGCGGGCACCGACGGGCTTCACCTTCGATTCCGCGGGAATCCTCAGCCCCGCGGCGGTGAGCAGCCACAACAGGGCACCGATGCCGAAGCACCACCCGAGGCCGGCCACCTGGTAGACGACGCCGAAACCGGCAACGCCGAGCGAGGTGCCCACCTGCCGGGAGACATTCGCCAATCCGCCGGCGAGGCCGGGCGCTTCTGGCACGGCCGCCAGGGTCATCGCGGTGAGCGGGGCGACCAGCAGGCCGAGGGCCGCGCCGACCACGACGAGGCCCGGCAGCATCAAGCCGTATGCCGTGCCGGGTCCAGCGGGTGCCAGCGTGACCAGTCCCAGCGCGCCGGCGAGGAAGGCCCACCGCGCCACCTGGCGAGGGGGTCGGTGTCCCAGCCGCCCTCCCGCCAGGAGGGGCGCAACCGCCAGCGGAGCGAAGAGCGGCGCCACCGCGAGGCCGGCGAGTTGCGGGCCGAGGTGACGTTGCCCTTGCAGGAAGAGCGTCACGACGAGCACCGTGCCATTGCCGACGGCGTTCATGACCCCCGCCGAGGCGACGGCGCGACGCAAGTCCGGACGCCGCCATACGGCTGGGTCGGCCATTGGAGCGGAGGTCCGGCGCTCCCAGCCGACCAGCAGCGCACCGGTCGCGCAGGCGAGGACCGCGAGCAGCAGGCTGAGCGCGAATTCCCTTGTGCCGACAGCGATCACGGCCCCGATCAGGCTCGCCAGGGTGAGCACCGACAGGGCCGCTCCGGGCCCGTCGAGCGCGCGCTGTCGCCCGGCCGTATGCCGGATTGCCCGGCCGCCGAGCAACGCGGCGGTCGCGACGACCGGCAGGTTGACGAGAAAAATCGCCCGCCAGCTCCAGCCGCCGACGAGCACGCCGCCGATCAGCGGTCCGACGGCGACGGCCAGCGCCGAGATGCCCGACCACGCGGCCAGGGCTCGGGTCCGGTCCGGGCCGGCCGGCCATTGCGCGCTCAGGCAGGCCAAGCTGGCCGGCAGCATCGCGGCAGCACCGGCGCCTTGCAGGATGCGGCCGGCGAGCAGCGCACCGAGATTCGGCGCGACCGCGCAGATCAGCGAGGCCAGCCCGAAGACGAGCAGGCCGCCGAGGAAGAGCCGCCGCGGGCCGCATCGGTCGCTCAGCATGCCGCCGAAGAGCATCAGCGCGGCCAACGGCACGGTGTAACCGTCGACCACAACCTGGGCGGCGGAGGTGCCGCCGCCCAGGTCGCGGGCGATGGTGGGCAGCGCGACATTGACGATCGAGACGTCGAGCAGCACGAGGAACATGGCCGCGCACAGGACGACGAGCACGGGGCGTGGCTTCGGCATACCCCCGAGACTGGTGGCCGCACCGTTCGGTCCCGATCGAAATGTGCGGCGACGAAGATGAAGGCATGTGGGATGCACAAGTGGCCTCGGTCGCGGCCCTCTTCGCCGACCGGGCGCGCGCTCGGATGCTGGTCGCGCTGATCGACGGGCGGTCGCTGCCAGCCTCCCGGTTGGCCGCGGAGGCGGGCGTGACGCCGGCGACCGCGAGTAGTCACCTGGGCCGGCTGGTCGAGGCGCACCTGCTCGCGGTCGAGTCCAGTGGACGGCACCGGTTCTACCGGCTGGCCGACGAGCGGGCGGCCCGGGTGATCGAGGATCTCGCGGCGATGACCGACCTGCCGCCGATCACCTCGCTGCGGGACGGCACGCGCGCCAACCGGCTCCGCACCGCCCGCAGTTGCTATGACCACATCGCCGGCCGGTTGGGCGTGGCGATCATGCGCGCCCTCGTCGCCGACGGCGTGCTGGTCCCCGTCGGGCACGCGGGGATCGCCCGGCGACCGGCAGATCCGTTGTCCGCGCCGCTGCCCGACCGGCCCTATGCGCTCGGGTCAAAGGCGGCGGACGGCCTGGCGGCGTGGGGCGTCGACCTCCGCTCGGTCGAGGCGGCCGGCCGGCCGACGCTGCGCTTCTGCATGGACTGGACCGAGCAGTGCCACCACCTCGGCGGCGGCCTCGGCGCTGCCCTGCTGACGAGCGCCCGCGGGGCAGGATGGCTGGTCGACGGCCCACGACGGCGCGAACTCGTGGTGACCGACGCTGGCCGCGAGTTCTTCGATCGCGTTGCGGCTCAGCCGGATTCGGCGGCAAGCGGGAGCTGACCGCTCGAAATCAAGTCGCCGCGCGCGGCACCCCGGCATACGGT
The DNA here is from genome assembly GCF_011440275.1 of Metallococcus carri. Lineage (GTDB taxonomy): Bacteria > Actinomycetota > Actinomycetes > Actinomycetales > Dermatophilaceae > Metallococcus > Metallococcus carri. Next base: position 29,067 of record NZ_JAAOIV010000001.1, read on the forward strand.
CGAGGTATGACGACACGCGTCATTGCGGTGGTGCACGAGGCCCGCCGACCTACCTCGGGGCGGCGGCGATAGCCGCCGAAATCCTTTACTACGGGTGTTGTTATTTGGGGTTGAACGCGCCGCGTAGCTTGCCGAAGAGCCCCTTCTCGACCCGGTCGAACCGCGCCTGCGGCCGCTCCTCGCCACGCACCGACGCCAGCTGGCGCAGCAGCTCCTCCTGCTGGGGGTCCAGCCGGGTGGGCGTGCGGACATTGGCGTGCACGTGCAGGTCACCGCGGATATTCGTGCGCAGGTGGGTGACGCCGAGGCCCTTGAGGGTGATGACATCACCGGCCTGGGTGCCGGGCGAGACCTCGACCGCTCGCTCGCCGTCGAAGGTCTCCAGCGGCAGCGAGGTGCCGAGCGCGGCCGCGGTCATCGGCAGTTCGACCGAGCAGTGCAGATCGTCACCCTGGCGCTGGAAGGTCGGGTGCTTGCGCATCCGGATCTCGACATACAGGTCACCGGCCGGGCCGCCACCGGGGCCGACCTCGCCCTCGCCGGCCAGCTGGATGCGGGTGCCGGTGTCGACGCCGGCAGGCACCTTGATCGTGAGGGTGCGGCGCTCGCGCCGACGCCCCTCCCCCGAGCAGTCGAAGCACGGGCTCTCGATGACCTCACCGAAACCGCGGCAGGACGCGCACGGCCGGCTCGTCATCACCTGACCGAGGAAGGAACGCTGCACCTGCTGCACGCTGCCGGTGCCGTGGCAGACCGCACAGGTGCGCCGTCCGGTGCCGGGCCGGGTGCCGTCGCCGTGACAGGTCTCGCACACGACCGCCGAGTCGAAGGTGAGTTCCTCGTTGGAGCCGAAGACCGCGGTGGCCAGGTCGACCTCGAGCGGCAGCAGCGCGTCCTGACCGCGCTGCACCCGCGAGCGCGGGCCGCTCTGGCCGGCCGCCTGGCCGCCGAAGAAGGCGTCCATGATGTCGGTGAAGGTGAAGCCCTGGCCGAAGCCCGCCGCCTGCCCGCCGAAGGGATCCGAGCCCATGTCGTAGGCCTGCTTCTTGGCCGGGTCGCTCAGCACCTCGTAAGCCTGCGCGACCTTCTTGAACTGCGCCTCGGCGTCCGGGCCGGGGTTGACATCCGGGTGCAGCTTGCGCGCCATCCGGCGGTAGGCCCGCTTGATCTCCTCAGGCGTTGCGTCCTGGGACACGCCAAGGTCGGCGTAGTAGTCGTTCACGAAAGTCCTTTTCCTAGCGATTCCAACCGAGGGCTACTGGTCGAGGATCTGCGAGACATAGCGAGCGACGGCACGCACCGCGGCCATCGTCGTCGGATAATCCATCCGCGTCGGGCCGAGCACGCCGAGCCCGCCAGCCGATCCGGCGGAGTAGGTGGTGCTGATCACCGAGGCGGTGCGCAGCCCCTCCACGGTGTTCTCTCCTCCGATCCGGACCGCCACCGTCTCACGGTCCTCGGCGGTCATCTCTCCGAGCAAACGCAGCAGCACCACATGTTCTTCCAAGGCATCGAGCACCGGGCCGATCGGGAAGTCCGCGCCGGATCGTGCCAGATGAGCTGTGCCCGCAAGCGCCACCCGCTCCTCGCGTTCCTCGGCGAGAACGAGCGCCACGGCAGCCAGGACCCGCACCGTCGTGGCGTCCGCCACCTGCTCATGCGCGCTGACCCACGACGCGAGCGATTCGGCCGCCGCGGCCTGGGTGCGGCCCACCGCCTGCTCGTTGAGGTGCCGCTTGGCGTCGTGCAGCGCGTCCGCCTCGTGTTCCAGCCGCAACACCCGCTGGTCGACCCGCCCGGTGGACAGGATCATCACCAGCGTGAGCCGGTCCGGGCTGAGCGACACCAGCTCCAGGTGCCGCACGGTCGCCGCGTTGATCGAGGGGTACTGCATCACCGCGACCTGGTGCGTCAGCGAGGAGAGCAGCCGGACGGTCCGGTCGACGACGTCGTCGAGGTCGACCGCCTCCTCCAGGAAGGTGCGGATGGCGGTGCGTTCGCTGCGCGACAGCGGCTTGAGTTGGTGGATCTGGTCCACGAAGAGCCGGTAGCCCGCGTCGGTCGGGATCCGGCCGGCGGAGGTGTGCGGGGCGCTGATCAGCCCCTGCTCCTCCAGCACCGCCATGTCGTTGCGCACCGTCGCCGCGCTCACCCCGAGCGCGTGCCGCTCGAGCAGGGCCTTGGACCCGACCGGCTCGGAGGTCGCGACATAGTCCTGCACGATCGCACGCAGCACCTCGAGCCGTCGCTCGTCACTCATCGCATCCTCCTTCCGCTGGCCTGCACTGGCACTCACGTATGCCGAGTGCCAATCTTACGTGCCCGCGCTCCGGTCCCGCTGTCCGCCGCCGGGTGCACCACCCTTCGGGGCGCCCGGCCCCCGGACTTGCCGGACACTCGCGCGGCGCCACGGCAGGCGAGCGCGGTCGGCATACCCTGCGGACGTGAACGATCGCTACGGAACTGACGTGCTCGCCGGCGACTGGAAGGCGCCGCCGCGGGGTCGCTCGCGCGAGGTGACGGCCGAGCGCGGGCTGGTGGTCGAGGACGTCCAGACTGGGTGGTGCGGCGCGGTCGTGACGGTCGAGAAGGCCGGTGGGCTGCATGTGGTCCACCTCGAAGACCGCCGCGGAAAAACCAAGGCGTTCCCGCTGGGTCCGGGTTTCCTCCTCGACGGGCAGCCTGTCGTGCTCGTCGCGCCGAAGGCCGCGCCGGCGCCGGCCACGCCGACGCGCACCGCGAGTGGCTCGCGTGCCGTGGCGGCCGCGCCCGCGCGGGTGGCGCTGGGTTCGCGGATCTTCGTCGAGGGCCGCCACGATGCCGAACTCGTCGAGAAGATCTGGGGCGACGACCTGCGGGTCGAAGGCGTGGTGGTCGAAATGCTCGACGGCGTCGACGACCTGGGCGCGGTGATCCGCGACTTCCGGCCGGGTCCGCAGCGGCGGATGGGCGTGCTGGTCGACCACCTCGTGCCCGGCAGCAAGGAGGACCGCATCGTCCAGGCAGCGCGGGCCGTACCCGAGGCGCGCGAGCACGTGCTGATCGTCGGCCACCCCTTTGTCGACGTGTGGCAGGGCGTGCAGCCGCGCCTGCTCGGCTGGACCGAATGGCCGGTCATCCCGCGCGGCATGTCGTGGAAGCACGGCATCCTGGCCGAGCTCGGCTGGCCGCACGCCACCCAGGCCGATGTCGCCCAGGGCTGGAAGCGGATCCTCGGCAGCGTGCGCACCTTCACCGACCTGCGGCCGGAGCTGCTCGGCCGCGTCGAAGAACTCATCGACTTCGTCACGGAGCCGGTATGACGCTCGCCGGGGTGCGCGCCGAACTCGTCGCCGTGGTGCTCACCGCCGACGGCGACCGGCTCGGGGTGCTCGCCGCCGGCTCGCCGCTGCACCTGCCGTCCGGTCCGCTGCGCACCGACCACCACTCGCTGCAGGCGGGGGTGCGCGCGTTCGCCCAGGAGCAGACCGGCCACCGGCTGGGATTCGTCGAACAGCTCTACACCTTCGCCGACCTCGACCGGCAGGCCGCGGGCGAGCGGATGGTCTCGATCTCCTATCTCGGCCTCACCCGGGCGGCGCTCGACGACGGTTGGCAGAACGTCTACCGGCTGTTGCCCTGGGAGGACCGCCGCACCGACGCGTCGTCGGCCGATGCGGTCCTCGCCCGGTTGCGGCGCTGGGCGCGCAGCGGAGTGCGGCGTGAGCGGGTCGCCCACCTCTTTGGCGTCGACGGAGAGGTATGGCGGCCCGAGCTCGCCCTCCAGCGCTACGAACTGTTGTGGGAGGCCGGGCTGGTCGGTGAATCCCCTTCAGCCGCAGACGTTTCCGAGCTTTCGGGTGCGGCGATGGCACTTGATCACCGGCGCATCCTCGCCACCGGGCTGTCGCGGGTGCGCAGCAAGCTGCAGTATCGGCCGGTGGTCTTCGAGCTCTTGCCGGAGACCTTCACGCTCGGGCGCCTGCAGCAGGTGGTCGAGACCCTCGCCGGGCAGGGCGTGCACAAGCAGAACTTCCGCCGCGCGGTCGAGCAACAGCACGCCCTGGTCGAACCCACTGGTGAAATGACGCACGCGACCGGGGGACGCCCTGCGCGCCTTTATCGCTTCCGTGGTGACGTGCTGACCGAGCGCGAACAGGCCGGCACCAAGCTGCCCATCCCCCGCTCCCGCTGACGAGCACGCCGGCACAACGCCTCGGCATACGGCGTGCGTCCGCAGATCCGCACCACCATTCGTGCGCCCATGCGGACGCATCCCCCGGCATACCGCCTGCGTCCGCAGATCCGCACCACCATTCGTGCGCCCATGCGGACGCCTCCCCCGGCATACCGCCTGCGTCCGCAGATCCGCACCACCATTGCTCCGCAACCGCGGACGCGAGGCCCCAGGCGCGCACCGCCTGCGTCCGCAGATCCGCGCCACCGCTCGTGCGCCCATGCGGACGCCTCCCCCGGCATACCGCCTGCGTCCGCAGATCCGCACCACCATTGCTCCGCAGCCGCGGACGCAAACCCCCAGACACGCACCGCCTCTCGAGTGTTATGCTCACTTCTAGCAAATGCTCACAGTGAGTATTTCCGGCGAGAGGCGGAGCGATGACCATCACCTACGACGACGTGAAGCACGTGATCCCCCAGGTCGAATGGGCGACCTTCGCCGAGGACATCGAGGCGATCGAGCGACTCAAGGTCGAGCACAATGCGGTGATCCTCGCGCACAACTACATGACGCCCGAGGTGTTCCTGGGTGTGGCCGATATCCGCGGTGACTCCCTCGCTCTCGCCCGCGAGGCGCAGCGGGTCGACGCCGACACCATCGTGCTGGCCGGCGTCCACTTCATGGCCGAGACGGCAAAGGTGCTGAACCCGGCCAAGCGGGTGCTGCTGCCCGACCTGCGCTCCGGCTGCTCGCTCGCCGAGTCCATCACGGCAAGCGACGTGGCGGCCCTGCGCGAGGCCCACCCCGGCGTGCCCGTCGTCACCTATGTCAACACCTCGGCCGAGGTGAAGGCCGCCAGCGACATCACCTGCACCAGCGGCAATGCCGTCCAGGTGATCGAGTCGCTCGGCACCGACAAGGTGATCATGATCCCTGACCAATATCTCGCCCGGAATATCGCGGCTCGGACCGGCGTCGAGGTCATCACCCACCCCGGTGCCTGTGAGGTGCACGAACGCTTCACTCCGCTCGACATCGTCCAGATCCGCCACGACAACCCCGGCGTCACCGTGTTGGCTCACCCCGAGTGCCCGCCCGAGGTGGTCGCCGAGGCCGACTACGCCGGCTCGACCGCTGACATGCAGGCGTATGTCGACCGCGAGCGTCCCAGCCGGGTCGCGCTCATCACCGAGTGCTCGATGAGCGACAACGTGGCCGCCGACCACCCTGACATCGACTTCGTGCGGCCGTGCAACCTCTGCCCGCACATGAAGCGAAACACCTTGCGCGCCATACGAACTGCGCTGGAGACCGGCACGCACGAGATCACCGTCGACCCCGCTCTCGCCGCGGGCGCCCGGCGCGCGATCGAGCGGATGCTCGCCGTCCCGATGGACCCGAAGTGATGGACCGTCCCGTCGTCGTCGGTTCTGGTCTCGCCGGACTCAGCGCCGCGCTCGAACTCGGTGATTGCGTCCTGGTGACCCCGGGGCCGCTCACCGAAGGTGCCGCCAGCATGTGGGCGCAAGGAGGGGTCGCGGCTGCGCTCGGGCCGGATGACTCCCCCGTCCTGCACGCCGCCGACACCTGGCGCGCCGGCGCTTTCGTCGGCGACCGCGACACCATTGACCGGATCACCGCTGCCGCGCCAGACGTCGTCCACTCGCTCGCCGCCCTTGGCGCACCCTTCGACCGCACCGCGACCGGCGACTTCCACCTCGGGCTCGAGGGCGGTCACAGCCGGCACCGCATCGCCCACGCCGCGGACCGCAGCGGCGCGGCGGTCACGTCGGCCGTCGCCCGTGCCGTGGCCGCCAGGTCCGACATCCAGGTGGTCCATGGCCGGGCGATTCGCCTGTGCCACAACGGAATGCGCATCACCGGAGTGGTCATCGCGACCGCGGAGGGTGAGCACACGATCGACACCGATCGGGTGGTGCTGGCCACGGGCGGCCTCGGCGGCCTGTTCGCCCATACGACCAACCCGACCAGCGCCCTCGGTCAGGGCGTGGCCCTCGGCGCCCGGCTGGGTGCGAAGGTCGCCGACCTGCACCTGGTGCAGTTCCACCCGACCGCGCTCGACGTCGGGGCCGACCCGATGCCGCTGGTGACCGAGGCGCTCCGGGGCGCGGGCGCAGTGCTGTTGTCGGACGGTCAGCGGTTCGTCGACGAGCTCCAGCCGCGAGACGTCGTCGCCGCGGCCGTATGGCGTGAGCTCACCCTCCAGCGCCGAGTCACCTTGGACGCCACGCACGTGCCGGACGTCCTGCACCGGTTCACCGCGGTGGCTGACCTGTGCCGTCGTCACGGCCTCGACGTCGCCCGAGAGCACCTGCCGATTCGCCCGGCGGTGCACTATGCGATGGGTGGCTTGCGGGTCGATCATCGTTGTCGCACAACGGTTTCGGGTTTGTGGGCAGTCGGTGAGTGCGCCCGCACCGGTTTGCACGGCGCCAATCGCCTCGCCTCCAATTCGCTGCTCGAGGCCGTGGTCACCGGGCGGGCCGCGGCACGCGACGCGGCAGCATGGACACCACGACCCGGTGTTCACCCGTTGCTCGACGTGCGGCCGACCGCGACCGACCCCCTGGTGCTCGACCTGGTGCGCACCACGCTCGACGAGCACTGCGGGGTGTTGCGCGATCGACGTGGATTGCTCCGCGCGGTCGACACCCTCGCTCCGCTGGCCGCCACCGACGATGCGGCCTTCGTGGCCCACCTGATCGCCCAGTCCGCTCTCGAGCACCCACAGTCGGTCGGTGCGCACCGGCGCACCGATGAGCTTGCGCCACAGGAGGTTTCGGCATGAACACCGAGATGGACCGGGTTGTCCGGACCGCGCTCGCCGAGGATCTTGGCCTGGTCGGCGATCTCACCACCATGGTGACGGTCCCTGCCGAGGCGACCGGCACGGCATACGTCATGGCGCGGGAGGCGGGCGTGCTGTCCGGGACCACCTGCGCAGACGCAACCTTCGCGCAGGTCGACCCGGAGGTCACCGTCACCTGGCATCGGCGCGACGGTGACAAGCTCACGCCCGGAGACGTCGTGGGCGAGTTCAGCGGCTCGGCCCGGTCGATCCTGACCGGCGAACGAACGGCCCTGAACCTGCTGGGTCATCTGTCCGGGATCGCCACCCGGACCGCCGAGATGGTTGCTCTGGTCGACGGCACCAAGGCCCGCATCGCCGACACGCGCAAGACGACGCCGGGCCTGCGTGCACTGGAGAAGCGCGCCGTGGCTGACGGCGGCGGCATCAACCACCGCTTTGGCCTGCATGACGCAATTCTGGTGAAGGACAACCACATTGGGCTCGGCGGCGGCCTCGGCCCGGTGCTGCAACGACTCGCGAATCACACCAGCCATCTGGTGCGCGTCGAGATCGAAGTAGACACGCTCGAACAACTTGAGCAGGTGCTCGCCTTCGACGCTGCGCGTCTCGCTGATGGGCTGCCCCAGGTCGTGCACGCCATCCTGCTCGACAACATGTCACCCGCCCAGGTGGCCGAGGGAGTGCGGCGCGTCAGGCAGCATCCGGCGCGCGTCGTGACCGAGGTGTCCGGCGGAGTCACCGAGGCATCGGTGCGCGCCCTCGCCGATGCGGGACCGGACGTGATCTCCGTCGGTGCCCTTACGCACAGCGTGCGCTGCCTCGACTTCGGACTCGATCTGCTAACTAACGGAACGGTAGATAAGAAACACCCTAAAGGGTGAACTTCGTTTCGCTCTGTGGAGTCCCCATCCACCCTTACGGTGATGCACGTCTTCATTCAAACTCTCGGGGAGATTGAGAGAAGCATCCGATGAACGGGTCTTCCCTTCGCCTACGCACTGCCGCCGTCGCAGTCATCGCCGCGGCCGCTCTTGGTACCGCTACCGCCGGTCCCGCGATGGCAGCAGCAGGCGGGTCGCAGCAGACGACCTCTGCGCGACCGACCGCTGGTGTCACCAGCGTTCCGGTGACCGGCACCTTCGCTGACGGCTCGACCTTCAGCGGTGCGATCAGCAACCTGCGCGCCTTCACCCAGAACGGCGTGCTCATGGTGACCGGCACCATCACCGGCACCGGCCTGCCCGCCGGCGGCACGACCTTCACCGCGCCGCTGAAGGCGTCGGTGCCGAACGCCGCTGCGGCTCCGGCTGCGGCGACGGGCGCGGCTGCTCCGGCCGCCGCCAAGGGCTGCAACGTGCTCACCCTCAACCTGGGCCCGCTGCACCTCGACCTGCTCGGTCTGGTGATCGACCTGGCGCCGGTGAACCTCAACGTCACCGCTGTGCCGGGTGCCGGCAACCTCCTCGGCAACCTGCTGTGCGCCGTGGCCGGTCTGCTCGACGGCGGTGGCCCGCTCAGCGGGATCACCGGGCTGCTCAACAACCTGCTGTCCGCGCTCGGTCTGGCGGCCCCCAAGGTCGTCTGACCCGAACTCACGGGTTGCCGCGACTCGACTTCGGCTCGGCCGCGGCAACTCGTGCATGCTCAGCCGATAAGTCGGTGAACGACCGTATCGGCCAGCAACCGGCCGCGTTGCGTGAGGACCACCCGGTGCTCACGCAACGCGGCCGGCCCATCGATCAGCCCGTCGGCGATGAGGCCGGCGATGGCGGATCGGGCACCCGGCGCCAGGACTGCGATCGGCAGGCCCTCAGCGCGGCGGATGCCCAACAGGACACGCTCGTCGGAGCGCTGGGCCGGCGTGAGCAACTCTCGTCCGGCGCCCGGCGAGCGTCCTGCTGCCAGGCGATCGGCATACGCGCGGGGGTGTTTGACATTCCACCACCGAACGCCGCCGATATGGCTGTGCGCGCCCGGGCCGAAGCCCCACCAGTTGGCGTCCGACCAGTAGAGGTCGTTGTGCCGGCAGCGCAGGTCGGGCTCGGCGGCCCAGTTGGAGATCTCGTACCAGCGGTAACCCGCTTGTGCCAGAAGCGAATCCGCGAGCTCGTATTTGTCCGCCTCATCGTCATCGTCCGGCATCTCGACGTCGCCGCGCCGCACCTGGGCAGCCAGCTTGGTGCCCTCCTCGACGACGAGCGCGTAGGCACTGATGTGGCCGGGTGCGAGCGCGATCGCGGCCTCCAAGGACCTCCGCCAGTCCTGCAGCGACTCCCCTGGCGTGCCGTAGATGAGGTCCAGGCTCACCTGCAGGTTCAGCTCGCGGGCCGCTTGCACCACGCGTCCCACATTGGCCGGATCGTGAGTCCGCTCAAGGGTTTTCAGCACGTGCGGCACTGCCGACTGCATGCCGAGGCTGACCCGGGTGAAGCCACCGTCGCGCAGCACGGCGAGCGACTCGGTCGTCACGGAGTCGGGGTTGGCCTCGGTGGTCACCTCCGCGCCGTCCGCCAGGCCGAAGGTGCGGCGCAGCGCGTCGAGCATCCGCACCAGATCGTGCGCGTCGAGCATCGTCGGCGTGCCGCCGCCGACGAAGACCGTCTCGATCTCGGGGGGCTCGCCGAGCACCTGGGCCGCGAGCTCCACCTCGCGCTCGAGCGTCGCGGCGTATGACGTGATGCCGGCTCCCGGGCCGAGCTCGCCGAGCGTGTAGGTGTTGAAATCGCAGTAGCCGCAGCGCACCCGGCAGAACGGCACGTGCAGGTAGGCGCCGAATGGCTTGTCCCGCAACGCTTTCAGCGCGTCAACGGGCAGCGCACCGTCGGACGGGACGGGCTCACCGTCGGGGAGGGCGCTCGGCATACCTGCCATTGTCACTCCCGCGGTGGCGGTGGCCGGTGGTGACCCCGGCCGCCTCGGCAGGTGGTCGCTATTGCCGCCAGATTCCTCTACTACGGGTGTCGGTCAGAAGTACTCGGACATGAAGGGTGCACAGGCGAAGATCGCGTCGAGGGCGGCCTCGTCAGCATCACCCTCGGCCAGCCCGGCGTCGCGCAACCGCTGGACACTCCAGCCGCACCAGAGAGCGGCCAGCCCGCGCGCCCCGACCCGCAGTCCGGGTTGGTCGCTGCGTTCGACCACCCCGGCCCCGTCGGCGATCGAGATCCGCCAGTCGCCGGTGTTGTGCGCCAGGTCGTCGTCGGTGACCGTGATCGTCGCCGTCGCATTCACGTATGCCGAAAACCCCCGTGCGGCAACGGCATTCGGCAGGTCCACCACCCTTGCCATCCACTGCCAGTCCTTGCGGTCGGTCGCTGGATTGCTGCCGACGCGCAACAGGATCGGGTCACGCGGGTCGACATACGCCTCGATCGTCTCGGCGGTCGAGGAACCCGACCCGACGACGGCCCACAGGTCGGCGAGCACCCGCCCGTCCCGGCCGGCGACGGTCTCGACGGTCAGCACCCCGTCCTTGAGCCCGTAGGCGACGACGCCGACGGGTCGCCCGTTCTCGACCGCGAGGTAGTGGGCCATCTCCGGGTCGGCGAGCTGCACCGCCCAGGTGGCCGCGGGCGGCGCCTTGGGCCCGGACTGGCGAAGGCGCGCCTGGTGCTCTCGCACCAGGCGCTCAATGACGTCGGCGTCGTCGACGGTGGCTTCGCGGATAGTGCCGTCGGCGCGCGGCAGTCGATGGAAGTCGTTCGTGGACAACGTCATCCGCGGCAGGCCGCCACCGGCTTCATAGCCCACGACCCGATAGAGCGCCGGCACCGAGGCGTAGAGGCAGCTCACGACATCGCCGAGTTCGTGCATGCGGGTGAGCAGCGCCCGCATCATCAACGACGCGACACCGCGCCCGCGCACCCGGGGATCGACGACCACACCGGCGACACCACCCATCGGCAGATGCCGGCCGCCCCACACCTGCTGGAACCCCCACGCTCGTGCCGAGGCGACGAGCTGATTGTCGGGGTCGACCACGGCGAGCCAGCGCCCGTCGATGGTCTGCTGGATCGAATGCTCGAACCACGCACCCTCAGAGCTCCCCGGCCCGAACGACCGGGTGCGGACCTGCAGGATGCGATCGATGTCGTCGCGGGTCACGTCGCGCACGCGGAAGTCCATGAGGTCAGCCAAACACTGCGGGGTACTGCCCGCAACGGCGAATCGTGGTCAGGAGGCGAGCAGCACTCCGGCGAGACCGACGACGGCCACGATGACGGTGCTGATCAGCGCCAGGACGAAGGGCTTGGGCCCGACCTTCTTCATCGTGGCGATCCGCACACCGCAACCGAGGGCGAACATGGCGGCGGCGAGCAGGAAGGTCTGCGCCTGCTTGAGCCAGTCGAGCAGGGCGGTCGGCACCGGCAGGGTGCTGCGCACGGCCACCATCGCGATGAAGCCGAGCACGAAGAGCGGCACGAGGGGCGGCAGGGTGATCTGCGCGTCAGTGCCCTGACGGGTAATCTCGCGGCGGCGCTGCCAGCCGAGGACCGCCATCACCGGTGCAAGCATCAGCACCCGGGCGAGCTTGACGACCACGGCGACTGCGAGGGCCCCACCACCGATCGCGCCGCCGGCAGCGACGACCTGGGCGACCTCGTGGATCGAGGCTCCGGCCCACAGCCCGGCGGTGCGATTGGACAGGCCCATGGCGCCGGCCAGGAACGGAACGATCGGGATCATCAGCGTGCCGAAGATGACGACGAGCGCGACGGAGGTCGCCACCTCCTCCTCGTCGGCGTCGATCACGCCGTCGGCCGCAGCCACGGCCGCCGCGCCACAGATCGAGAAGCCACAGGCCACCAGCAGACTCTGAGTGGGACTCAGACCCATCGCCCGCCCGATGAACGTCGTCACGAGGATGCCGATCGCGACGACGGCCACGACCGTGACGATCATCCCCGCGCCGAGACCGAGCACCGTGCTCACCGACAGCTGCAGACCGAGCAACACGATGCCGAGGCGCAGCAGCTTCTTGCCCGAGAACTGCAGACCCGGCTGCACCGCCTCGGGCAGCCGGACAACATTGGCGACGATCGCGCCGAGCACGATCGCGACCAGCAGTGGGGAGGCAATCGCGTTGAATCGATTGACGATGACGCCAATGAGCGCACCCCCGCACGCCAGCAGCAGGCCGGGCAGATATCGACGGACGCCGGGCTGTGAGGACGGCGGCGTCGAGGATGCGGCCTGCGGTGCGACAGTGCTGGTCATGCACTCAGCGTGCTGCCGGGCCACCTTCGCCGGTAGCCGTCAGTTGCGCATCGCTCCCATATCCAACGGAGAGGTATGCCGATGCATGCCGAGCAGCCCCTCGGCCCGGGCCGCATCGCCGCACCCGGCCGGGTCAACCCGCCGGTGATGCGGAGCCCGAGGTCCCCCGCACGCGTCTGTCACCAGGACGGACGACACGCGCCGCGGCCTGACTAGGCTGCACGCGAGACGAAGGGAGGACGCGCTCATGCAGCATCAGGCGGGGGTCAGCATTGGCGGCCGCTATCGGCTGGTCGAGCCGATCGCGGTCGGCGGCATGGGTGAGGTCTGGCACGCGCGCGACGAGGTCCTCGACCGGCCGGTCGCCCTCAAACAGGTGCGGCCCGGTCTCGCGGGCGACCCCCAGTTCCTCGAACGGTTCCGCGCCGAGGCGCGCAACGCAGCACAGCTCGCCCACGGCAATATCGCCCAGGTGCACGATTACGGCGAGGCCGGCGGGTCGGCATACATCGTGATGGAACTCGTTGACGGACAGCCACTTTCGAGCATCATCGCCGAGCGTGCTCCGCTGCCCGAGACCGACGCGGTGCACCTGCTCGCGCAGGCCGCACTCGCGCTGCACGCGGCGCACGTCAAGGGCATCGTGCACCGCGACGTGAAGCCGGCGAATATCGTCGTCGACGGCGACGGCACGGCCAAGCTCACCGACTTCGGCATCGCCCGCGCCCGCGATTCCAGCTCGATCACCCGGGCCGGTGAGGTGCTCGGCACCCCGCAGTACCTCGCGCCGGAGGCGGCGCTGGGCCAGGAGGTCACTCCGCTGGCCGATGTCTATGCCCTCGCGGTGGTCGGTTATGAGTTGCTGGCCGGGTGTCTGCCGTTCAGCGCGGACACCGCCGTGGGGTTCGCGCTCGCGCATGTGAACCAGCCGGCGCCCGAGTTGCCGTCGACGGTGAGTGACCGGCTGCGCGCTTTGATCCACGAGGCAATGGCCAAGGACCCGGCGCAGCGACCCGCCAGCGCGGCTCGCTTCGCGCAGGGGTTGCAGGAGGCGATCGGTGGCGCGGTCACCACGCTGCGCATCCCGGTGCGGGCCGCGCACGCCGCGGCCCCGACGCCAGAGGCGCCGACGGTGATCGCCGCGGGGCCCGACGACGCGACCGTCATCACCCGCCCGGAACCGGAGAACACGCCCACACCGGCACTCGAGCTGCAACGCGGGCAGAACGCCCCGCTGAGTTCGCCGGGCCTGCGGATCAGGGTCGAGGCTGCCGGCGCCGTCGCGCTCGACCTGGTCGCGTGCGAGCTCGGCGCCAACCGCACGGCCCTCGGCGACGACTCGCTCGTCTTCTACAACCAGCCCGCGTCCCCCGACGGCGCGGTGCGCCTGGATGGGGACGGTGGGATCGAGATCGACACCAATTCCCTTGGGCCGCAGGTGCATTCGGTGGCCGTCGGGGTGGCGATCGACGATGCGACAACCCTCGGTGCGATCCGCGACCTGCGCACCCAGATTGTGGGTCTGGGTGGCACGAGCGAGGAGCGCTTTCACCTGCAGGCGAGCTTCGAGGACGAGCGCGCTGCGCTGCTCGTCCTGCTTTACCGGCGCGGCGACCAGTGGAAGCTGCGCAATGTGGCCGCTGGCTGGGCCGATGGGTTGCCGGCGATGGTGTCCGCCTTCGGGATCGACGTCAGCGACTGACCCGTCCTATCCTCCGGACATGACGACCTGGCCGGAGCCCGTGGCGCTCGAACTGCTGGTCGCCGTCGCCGACCACGGCAGCCTCGGCGCGGCCGCCCGCGTGGTTGGCGTCGCGCAGCCGAACGCTAGCCGGTCGATCAGCCGACTGGAGCGCCACCTCGGCACGACGCTGCTCGTGCGCAGCACCAGCGGTTCGACCCTCACCGGAGCCGGGCTGCTCGTCGTGGACTGGGCCCGCGAGGTGCTGAGCGCCTACGCCCGGCTGCGTGATGGGGCGGACGCCCTCGCCAACACCGGTGCCGGGCGGCTGACGGTCGCTGCGAGCCAGACGGTGGCCGAGCACCTGCTGCCCGCCTGGCTGACGACGCTGCGCGAGCAGAACCCGGACATCGCCGTGACCGTGCACGTGCGCAACACCGCCGAGGTCGTGCAGGAACTGCTCGAGGGCCGATGCGATCTCGGTTTCGTCGAAGGGCCCAACGCGCCGACCGGTGTGCACACCACCGTCGTGGCCCGCGACGAGCTTGTCCTGGTGGCCGCCCCGTCTCACCCGTGGGCGCGGCGCCGGTCACCCGTGACGCGCGCGGAACTCGTGGAAACGGACCTGATCACTCGCGAGGAGGGGTCCGGGACTCGGGTTGCGCTGGACATCGCGCTCGGCACCCCGGCGCGGTCGGCACTGGAGATGCCGAGCAATGCGGCGGTGCGCGTTGCGGTCAGCTCGGGCGGGGCACCGGCGGTGCTGAGCCGGCTGGCCGTGGCTGACGCGCTCGCGTCGGGTGCACTGGTGCAGGTGCCGATCGCTGATCTGCACCTCGCCCGGCAGTTGCGAGCGGCGTGGACCGGACCGCGGCAATTGCGCGGTGTCGCCGGTGACCTCGTCGCCATCGCCCGCCGCCGCTGAGCGAAGCGCGCTCCCGCCCCCGCCGAGCGTCCGCAGATCCGCACCACCGCTCGTGCGCCCACGCGGACGCCTCCCCCGGCATACGGCGAGCGTCCGCAGATCCGCACCACCACTCGTGCGCAAATGCGGACGCCTCCCCCGGCATACGGCGTGCGTCCGCAGATCCGCACCACCGCTCGTGCGCACACGCGGACACACCAGCACACCCCCGCCCGGCGTCCGCAGATCCGCAGCACCGCTCGTGCGCCCACGCGGACGCCTCCCCCGGCATACGGCGAGCGTCCGCAGATCCGCACCACCGCTCGTGCGCCCACGCGGACGCCTCCCCCGGCATACGGCGAGCGTCCGCAGACCCGCACCACCGCTCGTGCGCCCACGCGGACACACCAGCACACCCCCGCCCGGCGTCCGCAGATCCGCAGCACCGCTCGTGCGCACACGCGGACACACCAGCAAACCAACCGCGGATCAGGACGAAGTGCGCGTCACCCAGACCGGGATCGACCCCTCGACCACCCGCGTGCCGTCGGGCAGCGTGGCAAGGCATTGCACGTCCACCTGGAACGGCGGCTCGCCCGCCCACTGCTCGGGCGTCGTGCGGGTTTCGCATTGCACGTCGGTCGTGACCTTGGCGAGGTAGTCGAGCCGAATTCCCTTGGGAATCCAGCGCATTCCCCGCGGCACCGTCGCCTCGCAGAGCAGGCCCATCGCCGCCTCCATGCCATTGGCGACGGCGATCGCGTGCATCGTGCCGATGTGGTTCTGCACCGCGCGCCGTTTGCGCAATCGCACCACGCCATGATGCGGCTCCATCGTCACGACCTGCGGCCGCACCGTGCGGAAGTACGGCGCCCGCAGCATGTAACCGAGGCCAAAGGCCTGCCGTCCGAAGGGCTTGTCGGCGAGGCGTTGGTAGAGGTCGTGGGTCGAGGTCATGCACCGATGCTACCGGTGAGTAACCTTGCCGGCCCTCAGTTCGACCGAGTGACCGCCAGATCACGCACCACCCGGCCGGCGCGCAGCCCCTTCGCCTCGAACCGCGTCATCGGCCGCAGCTCGAACCGCGGAGCGAAACCGCCATACCACCCTCGTGGATCCTCTTGCGCGTCAACGGGATCGGCGGCCCGACCGGCATACGGATTGGTGAACGACGGACACCCGGAGACGACATCCCGCATCACCCACGCATAGTCCGCCCAGTCGGTCGCGAGCCGCCACACCCCACCTGGCGCGAGGATTGACGCGACCCGCTCCGCGAACTCCGGCGTCACCAGCCGGCGCTTGTGGTGCTTGGCCTTCGGCCACGGGTCGGGGAAGAAGGTCCACACCTCCTGCACCGTCCCTGGCGTGATCATCGACAGCGCCTGGGCGGCGTCGGCCACCGCGATGCGCAGATTGCCGACGCCGTCGTGCACCGCCTTGGCAATGGTCTGGGCGGCCCCGGGCCGCCATACCTCGAAGGCGAGGAAGTCGACCTCGGGCAGCGAACCGGCGGCATGCACGACGCAGTCCCCCGACCCCGAACCAATCTCGACGATCAGCGGTGCGACCCGGCCGAACTCGCGCTCCTGGTCCAGCCGGTATGCCGGGTCGATCGTGGTCCCGGGGCCGTCGAAGGGCAGGTCGAGCAGGTATGCCGGCCCGTGCACGTCCAGCGCCCGGTGATGGCGCGCCGGCATCCGCCCGCCCCGGCGCGTGAA
Source organism: Metallococcus carri (assembly GCF_011440275.1). Lineage (GTDB taxonomy): Bacteria > Actinomycetota > Actinomycetes > Actinomycetales > Dermatophilaceae > Metallococcus > Metallococcus carri. The sequence goes on from NZ_JAAOIV010000001.1 coordinate 45,582, forward strand.
CGACCGATTGCGCGCCAGCGGACGCGAATCGCCTTGTGTCACTTGGCTTTTGCCTTCTCCGGGGCATCCTGGGACAGGGCGGCGATGAAGGCCTCCTGCGGCACTTCGACCGAGCCGACCATCTTCATCCGCTTCTTGCCCTCCTTCTGCTTCTCCAGCAGCTTGCGCTTGCGGCTGATGTCGCCGCCGTAGCACTTGGCGAGCACGTCCTTGCGGATCGCGCGGATGTTTTCGCGGGCGATGACCCGGGCGCCGATCGCGGCCTGGATCGGCACCTCGAACTGCTGCCGCGGGATGAGTTCCTTGAGCTTGCCGGCCATCATCACGCCATAGCTGTAGGCCTTCTCGCGGTGCACGATCGTGCTGAACGCGTCGACCTTGTCGCCCTGCAACAGGATGTCGACCTTGACCAGGTCGGCGGTCTGCTCACCGTCGGGCTCGTAGTCGAGCGAGGCGTAACCGCGGGTGCGCGACTTGAGGGAGTCGAAGAAGTCGAAGACGATTTCGGCGAGCGGCAGCGTGTAGCGCATCTCGACCCGGTCCTCGGACAGATAGTCCATGCCCCGCAGCGACCCGCGGCGCGACTGGCACAACTCCATGATCGCGCCGATGAACTCGCTCGGCGCGAGGATCGTGGCGCGCACGATCGGCTCGGTGATCGAGTCGATCTTGCCTTCGGGGAACTCCGAGGGGTTGGTGACGATGACCTCGCGGCCGTCGTCGAGGCGCACCTGGTAGACCACCGACGGCAGCGTCGAGATGAGGTCGAGGTCGAACTCGCGCTCGAGCCGCTCGCGCACGATCTCCAGGTGCAGCATGCCGAGGAAGCCGACCCGGAAGCCGAAGCCGAGCGCTGCGGAGGTCTCCGGCTCGTAGACCAGCGCGGCATCGTTGAGTTTGAGCTTGTCCAGCGCGTCGCGCAGGATCGGGTAGTCCGAGCCGTCGATCGGGTAGAGCCCCGAGAAGACCATCGGCTTGGGGTCGCGGTAGCCGCCGAGCGCCTCGGTCGCGCCGCCCCGCTGGGTGGTCACCGTGTCACCGACGCGGGACTGGCGCACGTCCTTCACACCGGTGATGAGGTAGCCGACCTCGCCGACGCCCAGCCCCTCGGCCGGTGTCGGCTCGGGTGAGATGACACCGATCTCGAGCAGCTCGTGGGTGGCCTTGGTCGACATCATCTGGATGCGTTCTCGCGGCGTCAGCTCGCCGTCGACCACCCGGACATAGGTGACGACGCCGCGATAGGTGTCGTAGACCGAGTCGAAGATCATCGCCCGGGCGGGCGCGTCCGGGTTGCCGACCGGCGCCGGGAACTGCTTGACGATCTCATCGAGCAGGGTCTCCACGCCTTCGCCGGTCTTGCCCGACACGCGCAGGCAGTCGGCCGGGTCGCCGCCGATCAGCCCGGCCAGCTCCTCGGCATACTTCTCCGGCTGCGCAGCCGGTAGGTCGATCTTGTTGAGCACCGGGATGATCGTGAGGTCGTTCTCCATCGCCAGGTAGAGGTTGGCGAGGGTCTGCGCCTCGATGCCCTGCGCCGCGTCGACGAGCAGCACCGCGCCCTCGCAGGCGGCCAGCGATCGGGACACCTCGTAGGTGAAGTCGACGTGCCCGGGAGTGTCGATCATGTTGAGGCAGAAGGTCTCTCCGCCGGATTCCCACGGCATCCGCACGGCCTGGCTCTTGATCGTGATGCCGCGCTCGCGCTCGATGTCCATCCGGTCGAGATATTGCGCGCGCATCGCCCGCTCGTCGACGACACCGGTGATCTGCAGCATCCGGTCGGCGAGGGTGGACTTGCCGTGGTCGATGTGGGCGATGATGCAGAAATTGCGGATCTGCTCCGGTGGCGTCGCTGCAGGCTGCAGCGCGGTGCGGGCCATGGGAGACAAGGACTACCTCTGGGGTCTTCGGGCGGGAACGCTCCAGTCTCCCACGTTCGCTCAGCTGGTCTGCAGCCGTGCCGCGCTGCGAGCGGTATGGCGTCCGAGGGCTGCCGAGGCCAGCGTCACCCCGATGCCGGCGAGCGCCAGGAACGCCCCGACCCGGCTCGGCCACTCGTAGCCGAGGCCGCCCGCGAGCACCAGCCCGCCGAGCCAGGCGCCGACCGCATTGGCGATATTGAGGGTGGAGTGGTTGAGCGCCGCGGCGAGCGCCTGACCCTCGTGGGCGACATCCATCAGCCGGGTCTGCAGCATCGGCACGAGGATCGAGGGCAGCACCCCGAGCAGGAAGACCGCCGGCAGCGCGGTCAGGCGACTGTGGGCGGCATACCCGAACACACTGAGCAGCGCGGCGATGGCGGCCAGGCTGAGGAAGATGCCGCGCAGCAGCCCGACCCGGGAGACCGGTCCGGCGAGGAAGGCACCGGTCGTCATACCGATGCCGTAGACGATCAGCACCCACGGGATCGCGGCGGTGGAGAAACCGGCGAGCGTCGTCATCGTCGGGGTGATGTAGGAGAAGGTCGAGAACATCCCGCCGAAGCCCACGATGCCGATGAGCAGTGCCAGCCAAACCTGCGGGCGGCGCAGGGCGGACAGCTCGGAGCCGATCGTGGCCTCGGCGCTGCCGCCGGCCTCCGGCACGAAGCACCACACCGCGGCCGCCGCGAGCAGGGCGATGACCGCGACCAAGCCATAGGGCCAGCCCCAGCCGAGCCGCTGCCCGAGCGCCGTGGCGACCGGCACGCCGACGATATTGGCGACGGTGAGCCCGGCCAGCACCATCGAGGTGGCCCAGGTGCGCCGGGCGGGCGGCACGAGCGCCGAGGCCACCACCGAGGCGATGCCGAAATAGGCGCCGTGCGGCAGCCCGGCGAGGAAGCGCGCCGCCAGCAGCGTGCCGTAGTTGGGCGCAAAGGCGCTCGCCGCATTGAAGACGGCGAAGGCCACCATCAGCCCGATGAGCAGCACCCGCCGCGGGACCCGGGCGCCGACCATGGCGATCGCCGGCGCACCGACGACGACCCCAAGGGCGTATGCCGACACGATGCTGCCGGCCGTCGGAATGTCCACCGAGACGCCGTGGGCGATCTCGGGCAGGATGCCCATGGTGACGAATTCCGTTGTGCCGATGGCGAATCCGCCGATGGCGAGGCTGACGAGGGCACGACCGACGGAGACGGACGACAGGCTGGGCACGCACGAACTTTCGACGCAGGAGGGGCAAACCGCTCCAGCCTGACACGAGCGATCGCAGGCCGCGAATCGACCCCATGGCCGGTGCGGAACCGGGGCGGTCATCCTGCTCGTCTACCCTGTCGTTGCCCGTCCACAGCCCTCGGAGGACCCCGTGATCGCCCGCTTGCGCGACGCCATGACCATGGTCTGGCGCGAACTCGCGAAGTTCGGCATCGTCGGCGCGATCGCCTTCGTGGTCGACATGGGTGGTTTCAACTTGCTGGTGAGCGGCCCGCTCGCGCACAAGGTCACCACGGCCAAGATCGCGAGTGGTCTCGCCGGCACTGTGGTCGCCTGGCTCGGCAACCGCTATTGGACCTTCCGGCACCGCCGCGGTCGTCCGGTGCAACATGAGGTGGCGCTGTTCTTCCTCGTCAACGGGATCGCGCTCGCGATCTCAGCCGGCTGGGTCGCCTTCGCGCACTACGCGCTGCACGCCACCGGCACCGCGATGCTCAACCTGCACGCGCTCATCGGCATTGGCCTCGGCACGATCTTCCGCTTCTGGACCTATCAGAAGTTCGTCTTCGCGCACGAACCGGTCGCCGGGCCACCGGCCGAGCCGGTCGCGCCGGCCGGTGCGGCTCCCGCCACGCACGTCGAGAGCCGCTGAAACCCGGGTGCGCCACCGACCACCGCTTGGCCGCAGACCCTGACAGCGCCTCACCACCCCCGCCACCGTCAGCACCACCGGCCACGGACAGGCCGCAACCCCTGACAGCGGCCCACCACCCCCGCCACCGTCAGCACCACCGGCCACGGACAGGCCGCAACCCCTGACAGCGGCCCACCACCCCCGCCACCGTCAGCACCACCGGCCACAGACAGGCCGCAACCCCTGACAGCGGCCCACCACCCCCGCCACCGTCAGCACCACCGGACACGGAACGCCCGCGCCATCACAAAAGTCTCCACAATGGCGATTTCCCCAGCCGGACCGCCACAACGTCCCGGTCACCTCAACAAAAGTCGCCACGATGGCGACTTCCACCACCGGACACGGAGCGCCCTCAATCTCGGGTGCGCTCACGGCGGACGTCCGGCAGGCTGACGTGATGGGCAGCCACCCCGAGGTCGACTACACCGCCACCGCGCGCCGCGAAACCTGGGCGCAGGTGCCCCCACCGGTGCGAGCGGCCATCGAGGAATCCCTGGGCGCCGAGGTCGCACACGCCCATCCGCCGGTCGGCAGCGGCTTCGGCGGCCAGTTCGCCGGACGGCTGGACCTGGCCGACGGGCGGGCAGTCTTCGTCAAGGCCGCCTCGCGCGACACCCTCGCCTTCCAGGCGGACTGTCTCGCCCGGGAAGCCGCCCTGCTCGCCTCCCTCCCCTCCGGTATGCCGACCGCGCGGCCGCTCGCTCACCTCTCGCCGGACGGGTGGGAGGTGCGGGCGCTGGAACACCTCGAGGCGAGACATCCCGGTGCACCCTGGACGCACGAAGACCTCGACGCCGTCTACCTCGCCTGCGAGGCCGTTGCCGAGCTGACCACGCCGGTGCCGGCCGGCATACCGGCCACGCCTTACGCGGGTCACGGCGGTCCGCCGCAAGTGGCGCGGGCGCGGGCGGCGCTGGCCGACGGCAGCTTCCGCCTGCCAGACGCCTTCGCCTCCGACGAGCAACTCGCCAAGGTGCTGTCCGAGCGCGGGGCCGAGCTCGCGGCATACGCCGGGAGGACGACCGAACTGGTCGGAAACTCGTTGTCGCACAATGACCTTCGCCCCGACAACATCTTGATCACCCCCACCGGTGCGGTGCTGGTCGACTGGAACTGGACGCTGCAGGCACCCGCCTGGCTGGACTTCGCTGGCTTGTTGCCGATGGCCCACCGACAGGGACTCGACGTCGAGCCGTGGCTGGAGCGGCCACTCTTCGCAGGCGTCGATCCCGAACTGATCGACGTCTTCCTGGCCGATATCGCGGTCTACATGCTCGGCCAGCTGGACCAGCCGCCCCCGCCCGGCGTCACCGAGTGGATGGCGGCGCATCGAGCGGTCTTCGCGCACGACTTCGCCAGGTGGTTCGCCCATCGCCGACCACGCCGCGTCGCCCCTTGGTAATCTTCCAGTAAGCGACCAATTACTTCCGCACTGCGGAAAATATGCTCGGAGGCGACCGATGTCTGACCAGTCCCAACCGACCACCCTCTCGCTCCCCGACGGCGTCGAAGTCACCGGCGATCTCGGCCCGCGCTACGAGGAGATCCTCTCGCCCAAGGCGCTGCAGCTGATCGCGAAGCTGCACCGCGAGCTCAACGGACGCCGGCTGGAGCTGCTCGCCAAGCGCAAGGAGGTCGTCGACGCCGTCGCGAACGGTGAGGACCTGCACTTCCTGGACGAGACCAAGGAGGTGCGCGAGGACGACAGCTGGCAGGTGGCGCCGCTCGCCCCGGGGCTGGAGGACCGGCGGGTCGAGATGACCGGCCCGACCGACCGCAAGATGGTCATCAACGCGCTCAACTCGGGCGCCAAGGCCTGGCTCGCCGACCAGGAGGACGCCAACACCCCGATGTGGGCCAATGTGGTCGAGGGCCCGCTCAACCTGCTCGACGCGATCGACGGCTCGATCGACTTCACCTCGCCCGAGGGCAAGGAATACAAGCTCAAGGGCGGCGTCGAGGAGCAGCCGACGATCATCGTGCGCCCGCGCGGCTGGCACCTGCCGGAGAAGCACATCCTGGTCGACGGCGAGGAGACCTCCGGCTCGCTGGTGGACTTCGCGCTCTACCTCGTTGCCTGCGGTCAGAAGCAGATCGACCGCGGCCACGGCCCCTACTTCTACCTGCCGAAGATGGAGTCCTATCTCGAGGCGCGGCTGTGGAATGACGCCTTCACCATCGGCCAGGACTTCGTCGGCATCCCGCAGGGCACGATCCGCGCGACCTGCCTGATCGAGACCTTCCCGGCCGCCTTCCAGATGGAGGAGATCCTCTACGAGCTGCGCGACCACTCCTCCGGCCTCAACGCCGGCCGCTGGGACTACCTGTTCTCGGCGATCAAGACCTACCGCACCCGCGGCGCCGACTACGTGCTGCCGGACCGCAACACGGTGACGATGACCGTGCCGTTCATGCGTGCCTACACCGAGCTGCTCGTGCGCACCTGCCACAAGCGCGGCGCCTCGGCGATCGGCGGCATGGCGGCGTTCATCCCGTCCAAGGACGAGGCGGTCAACAAGAACGCCTTCGACAAGCTCGCTGCCGACAAGAGCCGCGAGGCCGGTGACGGCTTCGACGGATCCTGGGTCGCCCACCCCGGCATGGTCCAGGCCTGCGCCGAGGAGTTCACCAAGGTGCTCGGCGACAAGCCCAACCAGCTGGACAAGAAGCGCGAGGACGTCCAGGTGACCGCCGAGCAACTGCTCGACGTGAAGTCGACGCCCGGTGACGTGACCGAGGAAGGCGTGCGCGCCAATATCGACGTCGCGCTGCAGTATCTGCGCACCTGGCTGCAGGGGCGCGGTGCCGTCGGCATCAACAACCTGATGGAGGACGCGGCGACCGCCGAGATCTCCCGCTCGCAGATCTGGCAGCAGATCAACAACCAGGTCAAGACCGCCGACACCGACACCCTGATCACCAAGGACTTCGTGCTCAAGCTCGTCAACGAGGTCATCGCCGACCTGCCGGGCGAGGCGTCCGAGTGGCAGGAGGCCAAGGACACCTTCCTGGAAGTCGCCGTCGCCGACGACTACGCCGACTTCCTCACCCTCCCGGCCTACTCCCGTATGCCGTGAGCCCCAGCGGTCGGGCGGGCCGTGCCGCCCGCCCGACCGTGACCGAACCGGACCGATGGAGCCAGCCGATGTCCGAGCAGCACAGCGACCCCAGGATGAGCCCGACCACGGCGAATTCCCCTGACCCCCAGGACAATTCGCAGGAGGCCCAGCCGACGGCATACGGCTCGGTGCAGGCCGTGATCGAGCGGCTGCGCGCGAGTCTGCCGGCCGAGATCCTGGTGACCGACCGCACCAGCCTGCGCACCTACGAGTGCGACGGGCTGCTGCATTACCGGGTGATCCCCGCGCTGGTGGTGCTGGCGCGCGACGCCGAGCACGTGCGCACGGCCGTCGCGGCCTGCGCTGCCGAGCGGGTGCCCTTCGTGGCGCGCGGCTCGGGCACCGGCCTGTCCGGTGGTGCGCTCCCTCACGCCGACGGGGTGCTGATCGTCACCTCGCAGTTGCGCGAGATCCGCTCGGTGTCGCCCGAAGACCAGCGGGCAGTGGTCGACCCGGGTGTCATCAACCTGCAGGTCAGCGAGGCGGCCCGGCCGCTCGGTTACTACTTCGCGCCCGATCCCTCGAGCCAGCAGATCTGCTCGGTGGGCGGCAATGTCGCCGAAAACTCCGGCGGTGCGCACTGCCTGAAATACGGCTTCACCACCACCCACGTGCTGGCGGTCGACCTGGTGACGCCCGAGGGCGAGCAGGTCACGCTCGGCACGACGGCTCCCGATGCCCCTGGCTACGACCTGCTCGGTGCGGTCGTCGGCTCGGAGGGCACGCTCGGCGTGGCCACCTCGGTGACCGTGCGGCTCACCCGCACCCCGGAGGACGTGCGCACCCTGCTCGCCGGCTTCCGCAGCGTCGAGGATGCCGGTGCGGCGACCTCGGCGATCATCGGCTCGGGCATCGTGCCGGCGGCGATCGAGATGATGGACGCCCTGGCGATCGAGGCCGCCGAAGCCGCCGTGTCCTGCGGTTATCCGGCCGGGGCCGGCGCGGTGCTCGTGGTCGAGGTCGACGGCCCGACCGAGGAAGTCGAGCAGGAGTTCGCGCTGATTGAGGAGCACTGCCGCGCCAACGGTTCCTTCGAGCAGCGGGTCGCGGTGGACGACGCCGAACGAGCGGCCGTATGGCGCGGTCGCAAGTCCGCCTTCGCCGCGGTGGGCCGGATCAGCCCCGACTACATCGTCCAGGACGGTGTCATCCCGCGGACCGCCCTGTCCCAGGTGCTGCGCCGGATCGAGGAACTGTCGGCCGAGCGCGGCGTGCGGGTTGCCAATGTCTTCCACGCCGGCGACGGCAACCTGCACCCGCTGGTGCTCTTCGACGACTCGGTCGAGGGCCAGGGCGAGCAGGCCGAGGAGGTGTCTGGGGCGATCCTCGACCTGTGCCTTGAGCACGGCGGATCGATCACCGGCGAACACGGCGTCGGTTCGGACAAGGCCAAGCACATGCCCAAGATGTTCACCGCGACCGATCTGGACACCCAGCAGATGGTGCGCTGCGCGTTCGACCCGGCGGGCATCGCCAATCCCGGCAAGGTCTATCCCACGCCTCGGCTGTGCGGTGAACGCCCGGGCCGTCGCGCCGAGCCGCACCCGGCCCAGGCTGCCGGCCTGGCCGAGGTCTTCTGATGGCGGCACTGGACGGCATCGCGGCCGACCTGCGCGAGGCGACCGACGCCGACGCGGTCGACGGTGTCCGGCCCTCCGTGGTCGCCTGCCCCACCACCGAGGACGAGGTCAGCGAGGTGCTTGCCGCGGCCGCAGCGGACCGGCTCACGGTCACCGTGCGCGGCGCCGGCAGCAAACTGAGCTGGGGTATGCCGCCCGCCTCGTGCGATCTCGTGCTCGACCTGTCCGAACTGGACGAGGTGATCGAGCACCAACCAGGCGACCTGATCGTCTCGGCCCGCGCCGGGACGCCGCTCTCGCGGGTGCAGCAGGTGGTGGCCGAGCACGGACAGCGCCTCGCCATCGACGAACTCGTGCCCGGCACGACCGTCGGCGGGCTGATCGCGACCAACCTCAGTGGGCCGTTGCGGATGGCGGCCGGTGGTGTGCGCGATCTGGTCATCGGGGTGACGGTCGCCCGAGCCGACGGTGCGCTCGCTCGCTCCGGCGGCAAGGTCGTGAAGAATGTCGCCGGCTATGACATGGCCAAGCTGATCATCGGCTCGTTCGGCACGCTGGCGGTCGTCACCCAGGCGTACTTCCGGCTGCACCCGATCCCCGCCGCCCAGCAGTGGCTGACGATCGAGGCGCCGTCAGCAGGAGAGGCGGCGGACCTGCTGGCGAAAGCCGTTCATTCCCAAGGGGTTCCGTCGGCCGTGGAGATCTCGGCAGCCCCCGGTCAGCCCGCCACGGTGGCGGTGCTGCTCGCCGGCACCGAGCGCGGTGTCGAGGCCAGGATCGGCCGGATCCGCGAACTGCTCGGGCCCTCGTGCCAGCCGGCGGACCTGGGTGCGGCGCGGCTGCCCGAGGGCGGCATACGGCTGAAGCTCACCAGCAAACTGTCCGCGGTCGCCGAGGTGACCCAGGCGGCGGTCGACCTCGGGTTCAGCGTGCGGGGCAGCGCCGGAGCCGGCATCCTGCACGCCGCCGCGGACAACATCGACCTGCCTCACGCGCTCGCGCGACTGCGCGAGGCGACCGCCGCTGCCGGCGGCGCCGCAGTGGTGCTCGACGCGCCGACCGATCTCAAACGCACGGTCGATGTCTGGGGCCCCGTCGGCGGCCTGGAGATCATGCGCCGGGTGAAGGACCAGTTCGATCCGGACCACCGGCTCTCGCCGGGACGATTCGTGGGAGGCATCTGATGACCGAGCTGGGCATCCCGCAGGTGCGGGGCGCATTCGATGACCACCGGCCGCCGAGCCCCGAGCTCATCAGCGACTGCGTGCACTGTGGCTTCTGCCTGACCACCTGCCCCACCTATGTGCTCTGGGGTGAGGAGATGGACAGCCCGCGCGGGCGCATCCACCTGATGAAGACCGGCCTCGAGGGCGAGCCGCTGGACGCGCAGATGGTCGAGCATTTCGACGCCTGTCTGGGCTGCATGGCGTGCGTCACCGCCTGCCCGAGTGGTGTGCAGTACGACCGGCTGATCGAGCAGACCCGCGCCCAGGTCGAGCGCAATCATCGGCGCTCGCCCGCCGACCGGGCGCTGCGCGAAGGCATCTTCAAGCTGTTCCCCTACCCGCGGCGACTGAAAGCCCTGCGTGGTCCGCTGCGGCTCACCCAGCGCCTGGGGCTCGACAAGGCCATCGCCAAAACCGGTGTGCTGGAACGCATTTCGCCGTCCCTGGCGATGCTCAACGCGCTCACCCCGAAGCTCACCGCACCCGAAAAGCTGCCGGCCGTCATACCGGCTGTCGGTGAGCAGCGCGCGACCGTGGCGATGCTGACCGGCTGCGTGCAGGACGCCTTCTTCGGCGGCGTCAACGCCGCGACCGCGCGGGTGCTGGCCGCCGAGGGCTGCCGGGTGGTCGTGCCGCCCTCGCAGGGTTGCTGCGGTGCGCTGTCCGGGCACTCCGGCCGCGAGGAGGAGGCGCAGGGCTTCGCGCGACGGTTGATCGAGACCTTCGAGGCGTATGACGTCGACGCGATCGTGGTCAACGCCGCCGGCTGCGGCAGCGCGATGAAGGATTACAGCTTCCTGCTCGAGGACGACGCCGAGGTCGATGACGCTCGGGTGCGCGTGTTCCGCGACAAGGTGCGCGACTTCTCCGAGTTCCTCGTCCAGCTCGGCCCGGTCGCCGAGCGGCATCCGCTGCCGGTCACCGTCGCCTATCACGACGCCTGTCACCTGGGGCACGCCCAGGGCATCCGCACCCAGCCGAGGCAACTGCTCGCCGGCATCCCCGGCCTGCAGGTCAAGGAGATCAAGGACGCCGCGATCTGCTGCGGCTCCGCGGGCATCTACAACGTGCTCCACCCCGAGGCCGCGCACGACCTGGGCGAACGCAAGGCGCGCAATGTCGCCGACACCGGCGCCGATCTGCTGGTCACGGCCAACCCGGGCTGCATCATGCAGATCTCGCTCGAACTCGACCGCCAAGGACGAGGTATGCCGAGCGCCCACCTGGCGACGGTGCTCGATGCGTCCATCGCCGCTCGTCCGGTCCAGGACCTGCTGGCATGAGGCGATTGCTGGACCGCGCCCGCCGCGCTCTGACCCCGCGCTCGCGTCGGGCACCCGACCCGCAGCGCGGCGCGCCGGCGGGCACCGAGCCCGCGCGCCCGGCATACCGCGGTGACTATCGCGGTCTGCCGCCGATGAACTATGCGCCCAAGCCGGACGGCCGGCCCGACCCCGGCGAGATCGTCTGGGCGTGGGTGCCCTTCGAGGAGGATCCAAGCCAGGGCAAAGACCGGCCGGTGCTGCTGATCGGTCGCGACGGGGCCGACCTGCTCGGGCTCTACCTGACCTCCAAGGACCACGAGCGCGATGCCGCACAGGAGCGGCGGGCCGGGCGTCTCTGGCTCGATCTTGGCAGCGGCGACTGGGATGTGCGGCGCCGGCCGAGCGAGGTGCGGATCAACCGCGTGCTGCGCATCGACGAGACCACGGTGCGCCGGGAGGGTGCGGTGCTGGATGCAGCGCGCTTCGAGCAGGTGACGATCGCCGTGCGGGCGGCCTACCAGACTTCCTGACACCGGCCGCGCTGTTTTCCGATACCGTAAGTACCGGCAACCGCTACACTCGCCGGGACGTCTCGCCGGCAGGTACGGCGTGCGCGCCTATCCAGCGTGATCGGAAGGGATCCATGAGCAATCTCAGCAGCAAGCCCTCGCTCGTCGACCGTGGCCAGGCCTATGCGATGCGCCTGATCACCGCCGCGGGCGGCCTCGAGGCGATGAAGAACCCGACGCTGCGCGCCCGGGTGGAGAAGGTCCTCTACCGCGGCGCGAAGAGCGGCTTCAAGGCCCAGACCGCAGCCGGACGCGCCTTCGCCAAGAAGTCCGGCAGCGGCGATCCCACCCGACCCGCGCCGACCAAGCCACGCCGCGAGTTCAACCTGACGCCGACCGACGACCAGCAGATGATCGCCGAGGCCGCGCGCGAGCTCGCCGATGAGGTGCTGCGTCCGGCCGCAGCGCAGGCCGACACCGATCGCACGCTGCCCGAGGAGGTCGCCTCCCAGGCGGCGGCCATGGGGATGACGCTGCTCGCGGTGCCGGCCGAGCTCGGCGGAGTGGCCGAGGAGCGGTCCGCGGTCACCAGCGTGCTGGTGCTGGAGGAGCTCGCCCGCGGCGACATGGGCCTCGCGGTCGCGATCATGTCCTCGGCCGCGGTGGCCAATGCGCTCGCCAACTACGGTGACTCCGCGCAGCAGGCGACCTTCCTGCCGGCCTTCACCGACGAGAAGGACCCGGCCACCGGTGCGCTCGCGCTGGCCGAGCCGCGGCCGCTGTTCGACCCGCGCAAGCCGGCCACGACCGCGACCCGCCAGGGCGACAACCTCGTCCTCAACGGCACCAAGTCGCTGGTCGTCGGCGCCGACTCGGCCGACCTGTTCATCGTGTCCGCCCTGCTCGACAACGAGCCGCGGCTGATCATCGTGCAGCCCGGCACCGAGGGCCTGCGCACCTCCGACGACCCGGCCATGGGCATCCGCGCCGCTCGCACCGGCATGCTGCACCTGGACAATGTCACGGTGCCGACCACCAACATCCTCGGCAGCACCGACGACCACCTCGACGCCATCCGCCGCGGCCGGCTCGCGTGGGCGGCCTGCGCGGTCGGCACCGGCAAGGCCGCGCTCGACCAGCTGACGACCTACACCAAGGAGCGCAAGGCCTTCGGTGAGCCGATCGCTTACCGGCAGGCCGTCGCCTTCACGGTGGCCAATATCGGCATCGAGGTCGACGCGCTGCGCCTGGTGTGCCTGCGCGCCGCCGCCCGCCTCGACGCGGGCAAGGACGCCAGCGCCCAGATCGCCCACGCCCGAGCGTTGGCGGCGACCCACGGGGTGCAGATCGGTTCCGACGCGGTGCAGCTGCTCGGAGGCCATGGCTTCGTCAAGGAGTTCGACAACGAGCGCTGGTACCGCGACCTGCGGGCCGCCGGCATCCTCGAAGGCACGCTGCTCGTCTGAGCTCCCGGCATACATCTTTGAATTTGACTGCGCTGCAAAGGAATTGAGCAGATGATCGATCTCGAAGTCCCGAAGAAGTTCGTGCCCCTGGTGCGTCAGGCAGCCGGTATGGCGGACGAAGTGTTCCGGCCGATCAGCCGCAAATACGACCTCGCCGAGCACGAATACCCGCGCGAACTCGACCTGATGTCCGCCGTGATCGACGGGCTGTCGGAGTCCGGCGCCTCCCAGGGCGCCGGTGCGTCCGGCTCGACCCGCGCGAAGGATGACGACTCGGCCGACGAGCCGGCCGGCGTCGGCGCCGGGCGCAATTCGCGGTCGGCGAGCAAGACCAACAAGAACGGCGCCAACCTGTCCTCGGTGCTGTCGATCATGGAGACCTGCCGCGGTGACGTCGGACTGACCCTCAGCCTGCCGCGCCAGGGCCTCGGCAATGCCGCGATTGCTGCCGTCGCCAACGACGAGCAGAAGGAGCGCTACGGCAACCGGTGGGCCGCGATGGCGATCACCGAGCCGGACACCGGCTCCGACTCCGGCAATATCCGCACCACCGCCACCAAGGATGGCGACGAATACGTCCTCAACGGCGAGAAGATCTTCGTGACCTCCGGTGAGCGTGCCGAGCTCGTCGTCGTGTGGGCCACGCTCGACCGGTCACTCGGCAAGAAGGCGATCAAGTCCTTTGTCGTTGAGCGGTCCAACCCCGGGCTCAAGCTGGTCCGCCTGGAGCACAAGCTCGGCATCCGTGCCTCGGACACCGCGGCGTTCACCCTCGACAACTGCCGGGTGCCTGCGCAGGACCTGCTCGGAGACCCGGAGATCCGCACCGAGGGCGGCTTCGGCGGGGCGATGCAGACCTTCGACAACACGAGGCCGCTGGTGGCCGCGATGGCCGTGGGCCTCACCCGCGCCTGCCTCGACCTGACCGCCTCGCTGCTGGACAAGGCCGGCGTCGAGGTCGACAACGACGCGCCGATCCCGACCCAGAGCTACGCCCAGGCCACCTTGGTGCAGCTGGAGGCGGAGTACGAAGCGGCCTACCTGCTGACGCTGCGCGCCGCGTGGATGGCCGACAACGGCAAGCCCAACTCGATGCAGGCCTCGATGGCCAAGGCGAAGGCCGGACGCACCTGCGTCAACGTCGCGCTGAAGTGTGTCGAGCTGTGCGGCGCTGTGGGGTATGCCGAGACCGAGCTGCTTGAGAAGTGGGCGCGCGACTCCAAGATCCTCGACATCTTCGAGGGCACCCAGCAGATCCAGCTGCTCGTGGTGGCGCGCCGGTTGCTCGAGCTGAGCTCGTCCGAGCTGAAGTAGGCCGATCGTTCGCGGACGCGGGCGCGGGCGCGTAGCGGACGCGGACGCGTGGCGGGCGCGGGCGCGTGACGCGTGGCCGGTCGCTCGCGTCCGCATCAGCGCACGAATGGTGCTGCGGAACTGCGGACGCTGGCAGGTGCCCGGACGCTCGCGTCCGCGTCAGCGCACGTGCTGTGGTGCAGATTTGCGGACGCTGGCAGGTGCCCGGTCGCTCGCGTCCGCGTCAGCGCACGTGCTGTGGCGCTGATGTGCGGACGCCGCCGGCGTCGAGGGCGGCAGTGACGAGCGCGACCGCTTCGTCCGCGTCGATGCCGTATGCCGTGACCTCGCGGGCGTAGGCTGCCGCTGCCTGCGCCGCCTTGTCACGCTGAGCGTCTCCCCCGGCCGCGACGAAGGTTCCCTTGCGACCGCGGGTCTCGATGACCCCCGCACGCTCCAGCTCGGTGTAGGCGCGAGCCACCGTGCCCGGAGCCACCCCGAGATCCGCCGCGAGACCGCGCACTGTGGGCAGCTTCGTGCCCACCGGCATACCTCCGGAGTTGGCACCCTCGGCGATCTGGGAGCGGATCTGTTCGTAGGGCGGCGTGCCGCTGTCATCGTCGATCTCGATCATGGTGAGCCCAAGTGTGCCGCTCGGAACGTGAAAAAGCCCCCGGTGTGCTGGCACCGGGGGCTTGGCAGCGGGGCGGCTCAGGCCTTGCGCAGGTCTTCCGAGCGCTGCCACGCGACGATCAGGTCCTCGCGCGCACCGGGCGTCGTCGCGTTCTCCAGAGCGCGGACGATCGCCCGGCGGCTGCGGGCGGCCTCACGGTGGTTCTTGAACGACTTCGCGAGCGAGGTCATGACTGCACTGCTCCTTGTGTGACGTAGGTCATTCGAACATGAATTGTTCGATATCTAAATGATAGGAACGCTGGCGCGGCCGGCCAAATTCCGGACGCCCAACGTGAGCGAACTCACCCAGATCGGCACCGCAGTGACGTCTCGCGGGGATCTACTGACCTTTCGCGAGGACTTACTGACGTTTCGCGGGGATCTACTGACGCTTCGCGGAAATTGAGTGACGCTTCGACGCGCGGATGGGAGAGGATCGACCCTCGTGAGTCACATCGATGTGCAAGGTCTCGACTACTTCCTCCCCGACGGCCGACCGCTGCTGGGGGACGTCAGCCTGCGGGTGGGTGACGGCGCCACGGTTGCTCTCGTCGGTCCGAACGGCACCGGCAAGACGACGCTCATGCGGATCATCGCCGGCGAACTTGACGCCCACGACGGTGCGATCACCCGCACCGGCCAGCTCGGGGTGATGCCGCAGTTCATCGGCAAGTCCCGCAAGGAGGGCGAGACCGTCCGCGATCTCATGCTGTCGGTCTCCCCCGACCCGATCCGCGATGCCGGGCGCGCGGTCGATGCGGCCGAACTCGCGATCATGGAGCGCGACGACGAACCCGCCCAGATGGACTACGCCCAGGCGCTCGCCGACTGGGGCGAGGTCGGCGGATACGAGTGGGAGACCCTCGCCGATGTGTGCACGACGGCCGCCTTGGGTATGCCGTTCGAGCGGGCCCAGTTCCGCTCTCTCGCAACGCTTTCCGGTGGCGAGCAGAAGCGGCTGGTGCTGGAGCTGCTGCTGCGCGGGCCGGCCGATGTGTTGCTGTTGGACGAGCCGGACAACTACCTCGACGTGCCCGCAAAGCGGTGGCTGGAAACCCAGCTGCAGACTTCGCCTAAGACCGTGCTGCTGATCAGCCACGACCGCGAGCTGCTCGACGCCGTCGCCACCCGCATCGCCACGCTCGAGCCGCAGGCCTCGGGCGCGACCTGCTGGGTGCACGCCGGCCGGTTCTCGACCTACCATCAGGCCCGCCTGGACCGCAATGCGAAGCTCGAAGAGTTGCGCAAGCGATGGGACGAGGAGCACGCGAAGCTCAAGGCCCTGGTGCAGCTGTACAAGCAGAAGGCGGCATACAACTCCGATATGGCCGCGCGTTATCAGGCGGCGCAGACCCGGCTCGCCCGCTTCGAGAACGCCGGGCCACCGGAAGCCCTGCCCTTCGAGCAGAAGGTGACCATGCGGCTGCGCGGCGGTCGCACGGCCAAGCGCGCGGTCATCTGCGAGGGGCTCGAACTCGCCGCGGGTGAGAACGTGCTGATGAAGCCCTTCGATCTGGAGATCTGGTATGGCGAGCGCGTGGCCGTCCTCGGGTCGAACGGCTCGGGCAAGAGCCACTTCCTGCGACTGCTCGCTGCCGGTGGATCCGACCCGGACGTCGAGCACCAGCCGGTCGGCGACATGGTGCCGGAAACCGTTGCGCACCAAGGGAATGCGCGCCTCGGCTCGCGCGTGCGACCGGGCTGGTTCGCCCAGACCCACCAGCACGCCGGCCTGAACGACCGCACGCTGCTGGAGATCCTGCACCGCGGCGACGAACATCGCGAGGGTATGCCGCGCGAGCAGGCGTCGCGTGCGCTCGACCGGTACGAGCTAGCCCGCTCGGCGGAGCAGACCTTCGGATCGTTGTCGGGCGGACAGCAGGCGCGCTTCCAGATCCTCCTGCTGGAACTCTCTGGCGCGACGCTGCTGTTGCTCGACGAGCCGACCGACAACCTCGACCTCCATTCGGCCGAGGCGCTCGAAGACGGGCTCGAACAGTTCGACGGGACCGTCATCGCGGTGACCCACGACCGATGGTTCGCGCGCGGCTTCGACCGTTACCTGGTGTTCGGCGCGGACGGTCGGGTCTACGAGTCGGCCGAGCCGGTGTGGGACGAAAGCCGGGTGCAGCGGCGGCGGTGATCGCACCCACTCGCGGTTGAGCGAGCGGAGCGAGTCGAAACCACCCTCCCCGTCGCCGGTTGAGCGAGCGGAGCGAGTCGAAACCACCCGCCCCGTCGCCGGTTGAGCGAGCGGAGCGAGTCGAAACCACCCGCCCCGTCGCCGGTTGAGCGAGCGCAGCGAATCGAAACCAGCCTCCCCGTCGCCGGTTGAGCGAGCGGAGCGAGTCGAAACCAGCTGGCGTTCAACGGGTTTCGACGCGGACTCGGCTAGCGCCTCGTCCTTGCTCAACCACCGGAAGTGCGGCGCAGCACCCCCTCTCGCCGGTTGAGCGAGCGGAGCGAGTCGAAACCACCCTCCCCGTCGCCGGTTGAGCGAGCGCGCCGAGTCGAAACCAACTGGCGTTCAACGGGTTTCGACGCGGACTCGGCTAGCGCCTCGTCCTTGCTCAACCCCCGGAAGTGCGTCAAAACCCCCGGGGGAAGGCGGTCGCTATAACCGCCAGATTCCTCTACTACGGATGTCGTTAGAGCCAGGGCGGGAGCTGCGGGGGTGCCTCGCTGGTGAGCGCCGGACCGGGACGGCCGGCGAGATAGGCGGCGATGGCCGGCAGGCTGCCGGTCACTCGGGTTGCCTGGTCGCCCGAGCCGTTTGCGCCGCTCACCTGCCAGCGGCCGGCGCCGTCGTCGGCGACCAGATCGAGAGCAGGACCGTCGCCCCGGGACCGCTGCCGGGTGATGTCGCCGACAAGCTGCACCAGGAAATCCCGTGGCAGGTCGGTGAAACCGACGCCGACGGCGAGATCGACCGAGTGGATCAGCACCTCGCGCGCACGCATCCACACCGTCGCGCTGGCCGGCACCGGCAGACCCTTGCTGGTGCGGACCTCGCGCGCCCATGCCTCCGGCGTCAGCGCGTCGAAGGCCTGAGCCAGCCGGTCCGCCGACAGCTTCACCCGAGCCCGCAACTCACTGGGCGGCTGACCAG
Source organism: Metallococcus carri (assembly GCF_011440275.1). Classification (GTDB taxonomy): domain Bacteria; phylum Actinomycetota; class Actinomycetes; order Actinomycetales; family Dermatophilaceae; genus Metallococcus; species Metallococcus carri. The sequence continues at coordinate 63,664 of NZ_JAAOIV010000001.1, forward strand.
CACCCCGCTCGATGTCGGCTTCCCGTTGCGCCGCAGAGGCATACATCGGGGTCTCCACGCCGGTCGCGGCCCAGTGCACGAGGTTGCCGAGCGCGTCGGCGTTGTCGGCCACATGGGCGATGAGGTGCGCCCGGGTCCAGCCCGGCAGCGCGCTCGGTTCGGCGAACTGTGCGTCCGCAATGCCGTCGACGGTCTGCACAAACAGCTCGGTGCCCTCGTCGGTCATTCTCCGGGTGTCCCCAGTGCTCACGAGATTCCTCCGTCCGCGACCACGACATTCTCGCATCGTCCGAGGCCGTCCACTTCGGTGATGACCGATTGCCCCGGCGTCAGGTAGCGGGCCGGGGTGCGCGCGTGCCCCACGCCGCCGGGCGTGCCCGTGGCGATGACATCGCCCGGGACGAGAGTGACCATCGTCGACAGATAGGACACCAGGTCGACCGGGTCGAAAAGCAGGTCACCCGTGGTGTCCTGCTGCATCAGTTCGCCGTCAACGAGGGTGCGTATGCCGAGCGCCGGCCGGGTGCCGCCCGGCAGTTCGTCGGGTGTGACGAGCCAGGGACCGAGCGGCGAGGTCGCCTCCCAGTTCTTGCCCTGCATCCACTCCTTGGTGCGGAACTGCCAGTCCCGGCAGGTCACGTCGTTGAACACCGCGAAGCCGGCAATCGCCTCGGCCGCCTCAGATTCCGACGCCCGCCGCACGGGCGCGCCGACGATCACCGCCAGCTCGGCCTCCCAGTCGAAGGCCTCGGTCTCGACCGGCCGCCGCAGCGCATCGTGCGCGCCGACGAGCGTCTCGGCATATTTGGTGAAGAGGGTGGGATAGCGCGGCAGGTCCCGGCCCATCTCCTGAATGTGGGTGCGGTAATTCAGCCCGACGCAGGCGATCTTGCCCGGAGCCGGGATCAGCGGCGCGTAGGACAAATCAATCACGGCCAGGGTCGCTCCCCGCGCCGACTCGGCGACCGACCGCCAATCGGGCAATGTCAGCAGCCGACCGACGTCTGGGTAGTCGAGCCGAACGGCGGTCTCACCATCGATGCGGACCGCCGTGGTGCGGCCGTCGTCGAGTCGGACGGTCGCGAGCTTCATCGTGGGTCTCCTTCGGTCGAGCGCGCGAGTCCGAGCGCTTCGAAAATCGGTGCGTCAGTGAACTGAAAAAGATCGAGCGCGCCGGAATCCGAATCGGACGCCGAGGCCTCCGACCGGATCGACAGCGGCTGCCAGGAGGGCACGACGAACAGGTCGCCGCGCGCCACCCGCCAGGTCTCCTGCCCGACGGTCACGCTGCCGCTGCCGTCGAAGACCTGATAGACCGACGAGCCGGCCTCGCGGCGGGGTGCCGTCTCCACGCCGCGGACGATGCGGTGGAACTCCGCACGGATCGTGGGCAGCACGTCGGCTCCGGTCGTCGGGCTGACGTAACGGACCGCGGCGTGCCCGGGTTCGAGGGTGCCGGGGTCACCATCGTGTTCAAGCCGCAGTTGGTCGGTGAGGGCGGCATCGGTGTGCTCCCAGCGGTAGCACAGCAGCGGCGTCGCTGCGGTCGGACCAGGCTTCGACACCGGTCGCAGGCCGGGATGCGACCACAGGTGCTCCGAGCGTGAGCGAGCGGGCGTGGTCCGTTCGGCCGCATCCAGCCGGTCGCGGCCGAACTCGAAGAACTGCGACTCGATGCCGCACTGGAACGGGATGTCCAACCCGTCGATCCAGGCCATCGGGGTCGTCGCGGCGTTGTGGTGGGCGTGCAGACTCCAGCCCGGTTGGGGCAGGAAGTCACCGCGGCGCATGGGCACCGGGTCCCCTTCGACCACCGTCCACACCCCCTCGCCTTCGACGACGAAGCGGAACGCGTTTTGGGTATGCCGGTGCTCGGGTGCGTCCTCCCCCGGCATGAGGTACTGGATCGCGGCCCACAAGGTGGGGGTGGCGAACGGCATACCGCCCAGTCCCGGATTGGCGAGGGCGATCGCGCGCCGCTCGCCTCCGCGACCGACGGGCACCAGGGTGCCGGCTCGTTCGGCCAGGCCGAGCAGCTCGCGCCAGGACCACCGGTGCGGTTGGGCGCGCGAGCGCGGGTGGGCTGGCATCAACTCACCGATTTCAGTCCACAGCGGTACGAGTTGCTCCTTGTCGAACCCGCGGTAGAGGTCGGCGAGCTCGGGCGAGGGCAGCGGCTGGCCGGGCGCGTCCGGCGCAGGGATCGCAGGGTCGGTCATCGGGTGTCCTTTCGGGCAGTTCGGGGTTCAGGCGACGGCCGTCTGCGGCTCGGTGCGACGGCCTGGGCGCACCGCCAGCGAGGTCGTCCACAGCAGCACCGCGGCGGCGACGGCGGCGAGGGAGAAGGTCAGGAAGTTGCTGCCGACACCCAATTTCGCGTCGATCAGCCAGCCGCCGACCTGCGGCGCCAGCACCGCACCGATCCGACCGAAGCCGAGCGCGAAGCCCAAGGCTGTGCCGCGCAGCTCGGGCGGATAGTGGCCGGCGATCGCGGCGAGGATGAGGCACTGGGTGCCATGCGTGCCGATGCCGGCGACGATGAGCGCGGCGTAGACGGCGGACGACTGCGAGGGATACGTCAGCAACAGGCTGAGCGCCACACCTGCGGCGAAGGCTGCGCCCGCCGCGCTGCGCAATGGTCCGAACCGGACGCCGGCCCAGGCGGTGAGCGTGGAGCCGATCACCGCGCCGATGTTAAGCGCGAGCAGGAAGGTGAGCGGCTTGCCGAGATCGAATCGGTGATCGGACGCCATCAGCTTGGGCAGCCAGGTCGCCAGGCCGTACCACGCGAAGAGGGTCACGACGGTGGCCAGGGAGAACAGGACCGTCACCTTCCGCCACGGCGGCTGTATGACGGTCGCGAAGCTCGGCCGTGCCTGCGCGGGGGCCGCCCGGTCGGGCAGCCCGTAGCGCGCAGCGCCGCGCGCGGCCTCCTCGATCCGGCCCTGGCTGCGCAGCCAAGTTGGCGACTCCGGCAGCAGCCACACGCACACCGGCAGGAGCACGACCACGGCGACCGCGCCGACGGCATACATCGCTCGCCAGCCCGGCCCCGGCAGGATCACCAGCCCGAGCAGCGCGGCGATCGACCCGCCGATCGGGACACCGGACATCATCACCGTCGCGACCACCGAGCGGTGTCGGTCGCCGACGAACTCGGCGGTGAGCGCGTTGGCCGACGGCACGAGGCCGCCGAGGCCGATGCCCGCGACGAACCGCAGCAGCCCGAAGACCTCCGCGCTCGGAGCAACCGCGCACAACGTGCTGAAGACCGAGAACCACAGCGTCGCCCAGATGATCGTGCGACGACGCCCGATGCGGTCGGCCAGATAGCCGGCTCCCAGCGCACCGACGAGCATGCCGGCGAAGGCGAGGCTGCCGATCGTGCCGGCGGAGGAGGGTGTCAGCCCCCAGCCGGGCTCCTTGAGCAGCGGCGGGATCGTGGTGCCGTAGACGATGAGGTCGTAACCGTCGAAGACCACGACGAGCCAGCACAGCAGCACGACCACCCAGGGAGAGCGCCGCCGTGACGGGCGCGCGTTCGCGGGAGTTGAATCAGTCATGCCGGGCAGCGTGATGGATGTCTCACGGTGAAGAACATAGAGTTCTGCTATGAAGAACGCACCCGCCTATGCGGTGAGCAGTGTGGACCACGCCTTGCAGATCGCGGTGATGCTGCAGGTCGAGGGACCGCTGTCGCTGTCCGAGTGTGCTCGGCGGCTCGGCATCGCGCGCTCGACCGCTCACCGGCTGCTGGCACAACTGGTCTATCGCGACTTCGCTCGGCAGAGCGACGACCGGCTCTATCACGCTGGACCGGTGATTTCCCTTGCGGCACATGGACGTTCGCGCACCGCATTGTTGCGCAGCGTCGCCCTGCCGCATCTGCACGCCCTCGTCGAACGCTGCGGCGAATCGGTCAACCTCGTCGCGCTTGCGGGCGACTACGTGCGGTTCATCGGTTCGGTCGAGTGCAGCCAGCCGTTGCACGTCGGCAATCGCGAGGGGATGGTCTTCCCGGCCCACCTCACCTCCGGGGGCAAGCTCATCCTCGCCGACCTGCCCCCGGACGAGGTCACCGCGCTGTATGCCGAGGAGCGCTGGGAAGGGCGCCTCGACCAGCGTCCGTCACTGCCGGCGCTGCGGCGCGAGCTCACCGGCGTCCGGCGCGCCGGCTTCGCGCTCAACCGCGATCGCACCGAGACTGGGGTCACCGCGGTCTCGCGGCCGATCCGGGCTCCCGGCGCGCCCGCGGAGGCCGCTGTGGCCATCTCGATGCCGTCGGCGCGGTTCCGCTCACAGGACCTGCAGGACTATCTGACGATGCTGGCGGTCACCGCGCGTGACATCGAGCAGGATTTCGCGCGAGCACTCGCCGACGTCGGCTGACTGCGGTCAACGCGTGGCGTCGTAGCGGCGCAGCGCCTCCCTGCGCTCCTCCGCGTGATCGACGATCGGTGCGGGATAGCCGTCCGCTCCACCGTGCTTCCACGGCTCGTGCGCGGCAGCTCCCGCCAGCCCGCGCAGTTGCGGCACCCAGCGCCGCACGTACTCCCCCTCCGGATCGAATTTGCGGCCCTGGGTCACCGGGTTGAAGACCCGGAAGTAAGGCGCGGCGTCGGTGCCGGTGCCGGCGGTCCACTGCCAGCCGTGGTTGTTGGAGGCCGGGTCGCCGTCGATCAGGTGGTCCAGGAAGTGCCGCGCACCGACCGGCCACCACACGTGCAGGTCCTTGGTGAGGAAGCTCGCGGTGATCATCCGCACCCGGTTGTGCATCCAGCCCTCGGCGAACAGTTGGCGCATGCCCGCGTCGACAATCGGTATGCCGGTCTCGCCCGCCTTCCAGGCCGCCACCGCCTCGGGCGCGTCGTCGTAGACCATCGACGCCAGTCCCGGCCGCAGGTCGCTCCAGAGCGCATTCGGGTTGTGCCACAACACATCTGCGTAGAACTCGCGCCAGGCGAGCTCGGTGCGGAAGGTCTCGGCGCCACTGCCCGTGACCTCTGCCAGGTCGGCGAGGAGCGTGCGCGGGTGCAGCACGCCGAAGCGCAGATAGGGCGACAGCCGCGAGGTGGTGTCGAGGTCGGGCCGGTCGCGATCGGTGGCATAGGAGGCAAGATCGTCCGCGACGAACTCCCGCCAGCGGGCCAGTGCCGATGCTTCGCCCGCGCCGGGGAGCGCGACGTCGGCTTCGGCCGCGCTCGTTACCCGCGAGCTGGCCTCGTCATCGCCGTCGAGGCGAGCAACCCGAGGCGTGGCCCGCTCGGCCGGTGCGGGCCAGCCGTGCTCCCGCCAGGCCCGCGCGAAGGGCGTGAACACCTGGTAGGGGTCACCGGAGCCGTTGCGCACCAAGCCGGGACCCACGGCATACGGGCTCCCGGTCTCGACGAAGTCGATTCCGTTGTCCCGCAACGACTTTGCCACTGCCGCATCGCGCTGGCGGCCATAGGGAGTGCACTCCGCAGTCACGTGCACCGCGCGCGCATCGCTCTCGGAGACAACCCGCGGCACAACCTCACGCGGGTCTCCGAAGCGCAGCACCAGCCCACCGTCGAGCGAGGCATCCAGGGCCTGCAGCGTGCGCGCCAGCCACACCTGCCGCGGGGTCGGCTCGTCGGCCCAGATCGCCGGGTCGACCACGAAGAGCGGCACGACCTCGTCCTCGGCGGCTGCCGCGAGCAGGGCCGGGTGGTCACCGAGCCGCAGGTCGCGACGGAACCACAGCACCGTGGTCATGGCGTGACCTGCACCGGTGTGCCGTCGGTGACCCTCAACAGTTCGTCGTAGGTCATCGACATGATCGACGCGGGTGTGCCGGCGGCGGCCCAAATTCGTTGGTAGACAGCCAGATCGGTGTCGACGAAGGTGCGCAGGGGCGTCGGGTGGCCGGTCGGCGCCACTCCCCCGATCACCTGGCCGGTCGCCGCACGCACCCGGGCTGCGGGCGCCTTGTCGATGCGGGTCGCCCCGATGACGCTCGCCAGATGGTCGGTGTCGACTCGGTGCGCACCGCTGGTCATCACCAGGATCGGCTCGTCGTCGGCGAGGAAGCACAAGCTGTTGGCGATCGCACCGACCTCGCAGCCAAGCGCTGCGGCGGCAAGCTGGGCGGTGCGCACCTCCTCGCCGAGCACCCGGAAGTCGGGCTCGACCCCGCGATCACGCATGTGGTGCAGGACGAGGGCGTTGGTCTGGTGCATGCCCCCGATGCTGTCATGTGCCCGGACGGGCCGGTATGACGACCGGGCGCCCGCTGTCGTCCACTTCCACCCGCACGTCGGCGTGATACACCGACGCGATTCGCTCCGCGGTGAGCACCTGCGCCGCCGGGCCGTCGGCCACCACGGCGCCGCGGTCGAGCAGCAGCACGCGGTCGGCATACTGCCCGGCGGCGGTGAGATCGTGCACGGTCATGACCACGACCAGGTCGTGACGATGCCGGAGCCCGTCGACGAGTTCGAGAACCTGCTGCTGATGGCCGAGGTCGAGGGCGGAGGTGGGTTCGTCGAGCAGCAGCACGGTCGGCTCCTGCGCCAGTGCCCGAGCGAGGGTGACGCGCTGGCGTTCGCCGCCGGACAGAGAGCCCAGCTCGCGCGCGGTGAAGTCGGTGAGCTCGAGGGTGTCCAGCACCGAGCCCACCACCTCGCGGTCGACCGGTCGCGGCCCGGAGAAATAGCCGAGGTGTGCGGTGCGGCCGAGCATCACGTAGTCGGCGACTGGCATCGCCTCGGGCAGCACCGGCGCCTGCGGCACATAGCCGATCAGCCGGGCCCGGGGACGCGGACGCAGTCCGGCCAGCTCGACATCGTCGACGGCGGCCCGGCCGGACACCGGCAGCAGCCCGGCGAGCGCGCGCACCAACGACGACTTCCCCGCACCGTTCGGGCCGACGATCATCAGCCAGTCCGGCGACTCCACGGTCAGGTCGACGCCGGTGACAACGTCGACGCCGTCGAAGCGCACCCCCAGCCCGCGCGCGGTCAGCCGCGTCATGTGGCGCTCCCGCGCAGCGCGCGCAACACCCATACGAAGGCCGGTGCGCCGATCAGCGCGGTCACCACGCCGATCGGCAGTTCACCCGGCGACACGATCGTGCGGGCCACCGTGTCGACGAGCATCAGGAAGGCCGCACCCAGCACGAGCGACAACGGCAACACCCTGCGGTATGACGAGCCCGCGAGGCGCCGCGCCACATGCGGGATCACCACCCCGACAAAGCCGATGAGCCCGCTCACCGCCACCGCGCTTGCGGCGGCCAACGCGCTGGCGGCGATCACCAACAGCCGCACCCGGGCGGCCGGCATACCCAAGGAGGTCGCCTCCTCATCACCGACGGCGAGCAGATCGAGATGGCGACCGTGCAGGAAGACGCCGAGGCAGCCGACCACGGCATACGGGAGCATGATCAGCACGCGATGCCAGGTGGCCCCGGAGACCGAGCCGAGCAACCACGAGTAGACCGCCTGCAGATTCTGGGTGGAGCGTTGCAGCACGAAGGTCTGCACCGCGCTGAGGAACATCGAGACCGCGATGCCGGCGAGCAGCAGAGTGGACACATCGCGGCGGCCCGCTCCGGCGAGATAGGCGAAGCCGACACCGAGCAGCGCCCCGACGAAGGCTGCGACCGGCACCACCGCGCCGTCGCTCGACCCGGTGCCGACGATGACCAGGGTGGCGCCGAGGCCGGCGCCGGCCGACGCGCCGAGCAGGCCGGAGTCGACCAGCGGGTTGCGGAAGACGCCCTGATAGCCGGCGCCCGCGACGGCGAGCACGCCGCCGACGAGCCCGGCGAGGATCAGCCGCGGCAGCCGGATCTCCAGCAGCAGGGTGCGGTCGAGCGGGTCGAGCGCGTGCGGCAGGTGCACGCCCGGGAGCTCGTTGATCAGGGTGACCGACACCGACAGCGGGTCGATGCCGGCCGCCCCGACCACGCTGCTGATCAGCAGCGCCGCGAGCAGGACGAGCAGGGCGAGCGTCAGCGCCCGCCCGAAGCGGTGCTCAGGCAGCGCTGCTCGACGCACTGCCGGAGGCGCCACCCTTCACCCCGCTGACCGCCTTGGCGATGGCGGCCACGAACTGCGGCAGGCGCGGGCCCCAGCGCGAGGCCAGGTCGGCGTTGACCGGGATGACGTTCTTGTTCTGCACCGCCGGCATCGCCGCCCAGCCCGGGCGGGCCATCACCTTGGCGACGCTCTGACCACCGTTGGCCGCATCGGCGTCGGCCAGGAAGATCAACTGCGGCTTGGCGGCGATGATGTATTCGGGGGTGAGCTGCGGGTAGCCACCGTCGGCAGCCTTGCTGGCCTTGTCGGCGACATTGGTGAGCCCGAACTGGCCGACGACCTGGCCGATGAAGGTGGTCGACGTGGCCGAATAGTAGGGCGCCGCGCTGACCTCCCAGAAGTAGCTCACGCCGGGGTGCTTGCCGCCCTTGGCCACCTCGGAGGCGATCTGGGTGCGCATCGTCATCACCGTCTTGGCCGCCTCGCGCGGGTGACCGGTGGCGGTGCCGAGCCCGTTGATCTGGGTGTAGGCGTCGTCGATCTTCTGCGCGGCCGGCTGGATGAGCACCGGCACGCCGAGCTTCTTCAGGCCGGCGACGAGGCCGCCGCTGTCCTGGGAGGCGACGACCAGGTCGGGCTTGTATTTCGCGATCGCCTCGATGTTCGGCGTCAGGCCGGAGAGCGTGGTCTTCGGCGCATTGGCCGGGTAGTTGGACAGCGCGTCGACCGCGACGACGGCCTTGCCCGCACCGATCGCGAAGAGGTCCTCGGTGGCGGTCGGCGACAACGACACGATGCGCTGCGGTTGCTTGGGGATGGTCACCTGCCCGTTGGCGGCGGTGACGGTGGCGGGGAAGCTCGCAGCACTGGACCCGCCGGAGCTGGTGGCGGACTCGCTGGAACTGGAGCTTGAGCTGCCGCCAGCGGAGGTGGTGGAGCTGGAGGGAGTGTTCGACCCGCAGCCGGCGAGCAGGGTGCTCACGGCGAGGGTGACGACAAGGGTGGACCGGCGCATTCCGGCATACCTCTTCCGGTTCGGCCCGCGGGTATGCCGTGTGCCTGCGCACATCGCTCTGACCCACGAGAGCTGATGGGACTTCGCGCGGGGAGGCGACCTGGCTTCGCCCGGGTGGGGCGTCACAGTTGCGGGACAGCGCCGGATTCGCACCGGCTTCGCTCCTTCGCGCGACCCGGTGAGGTTACCAGTGCGGGCTGCCCGTCAGAGCGCTGGGAAGGTCAGTCCCCGCGCGGCCAGTCCGGCGATCAGGTCGGGCAGCGCCTCGCCGGTGTGTTTGCCGTTCATGTGCATCAGCACTACTCCGCCAGCGTCGGCACGCACGGTGGTCGCGTCGCCATACACCGCGCGCCGCACGATCCGCGCGGCGCTCGCCCCGGTCCAGTCCCGGGTGTCGCAGGTCCAGAAGCAGTTCTGGTAGATGAGATCTTCCACCGTCTCCCGGAGACGACGATCGCCGAGAAGGGCATCACCATCCTGGAGCGAGGTATCAGCAGCACCCGGTGGCGTGACTACGTCGACACTGTCCAACTCGCCCGGCAGGGCATCGATGCTGACGACCTGCTCCGCTCCGCGCGAGCTGTGGCCCACTTCCGCGGCATCAGCCTCGAGCCCATCGCACCGCATGTGCTCGGCTACGAGAAGATCGGTCAGACCAAGTGGGCAGCGTGGCGTCGCAAGGAGCATCTCGAGGAGATCTGCGAATCGGACCTCGCCGCGCGGACCCTGTGTTCAACAACGGTGGTGCCCGCACCTGCTGACGTCGTCGATCAATAACCGGCGTCGAGGTCCACGACGTTGCGCAGTGGACGCCCCGCGCGGAACGCGGCCAGGTTGTCCCGGAAGAGTTGTGCGATGTGCAGATCCTCGTCCGCGTCCAACGCGGCGGTGTGGGGACTGATCAGCACCCGGGGGTGCTCCCATAGCGGCGAGGTGGCCGGCAGCGGCTCCTCGGCGAAGACATCGAGGGCTGCGAATCCGATTGTCCCGCAGTCGAGTTCAGCCAGCAGCGCCGGCTCATCGATGACCGTGCCGCGACCGACGTTGACCACAGTGGCTCCGCTGCCGAGCGCGCGCAGCACCGCCGTGGACACCATGCCCTCGGTGTGTGCGGTGCCGGGCAGGGTTATCACGAGATCGTCGGCCTGCTGGGCCGCCTCGATCAACCGGTCGGGCGGGAAACTGTGGTCGACGGCGTCGCTGTGACGCTCATTCCGTTGAACCCCGAGCACGCGCATGCCGAGAGCCCGGCAGCGCCGCGCCACCTCCTGGCCGATACCGCCGAGCCCGAGCACCAGCACCGTGCGGCCGGCGAGCGTCGTGGTCGCGGTCCGGTCGGCCCACCGATGCGCACGCTGGTCGCGCTGCAGCTGCAGCACCCGCTTGGCACCCATCAGCAGACCCAAGACGGCGAACTCGGCCAACGGTGGCCCGTGCACGCCGGCCGAGGTGGTGAAGAGGACGCGTTCCAGCGCGGCGCGGGGCAGTCCCGAAGCCACCACCTGTGCGCCACCCCCCGCTGCCATCGTCTGCACCCACCTGAGGTTGGGCGCGCCGGGCAAGAGCCGGCCCAGCGACGCGGGCGACTCGTCAGGAATGCCGTACCAGATGTCGGCACCGACGAGCAGCCGGTCGAACTCGTCCTGTTGCGAACGGGTCCGGGTGAACGAGGGATCACCGACGTGGTCGCCAGGGTGGCGCATGGATGGCAGCAGCGTGGGCTCGTAGCGCACCTGAACATCCGGTATGCCGCACAGCTCGTCGGCTGCCGCGACACTCAGCGGTGTGGCGACCGCGATGATCGGTCGACGGGTCACGGAGCGTGCTCCCCGCTCATGTCGAGCAGCACCTTGCTGTGGCGAGTTCGGTCCCCCGCTGCCGCGAACGCCTCATCGAACCGCCCCAACGGGAAGCTCGCGGTGATGATCGGCTCAACCGCTAGACCACTGGCGAGCAGTTGCACTGCCTCACTCAGCTCCCCGTCGAAGCGGAAGGCCCCCACCATGCGCAATTCCCTTGTCACCAAAAGGTTTCCGGGGATGAGGGTGCCATCGGGTGGCAGCAATCCCAGCTGCACGATCGTGCCGCGCCGACGCACGAGCGGCATCGCCGAGCTGAGCGCGGCGGCGCTGCCGGAGGCCTCGATCAGGCAATCGACCTCGCTCGGCCATGCTTCGGGCTCGGCCCGGTCGGCGCGCACGGTGGCGGTCGCCCCGACCTCCGTCGCGATCTGCAGCATGGTGTCGCTGAGATCGCTGGCCACGATCTCTGCGGCTCCACGGTGGGCCAGCACAGCGACCACCAGGGCACCGATCGGGCCTGCGCCGGTGACGAGCACCCGTTGGCCCGCGACTGTGCCGGCCCGGTTCACGGCGTGCAGCGCAACCGAGAGCGGCTCTGCCAGGGCCGCCGTGCGAAGGTCGAGTCCGTCCGGGAGCGCGAGGACTTGATCGTGCGGCACGACCAGAAGCTCGGAGAAGCCGCCCTGCACGTGCGGCATGCGCGCCGCACTTCCCAGGTAGCGCGTGTCGCGGCATACGTTCCTGTGCCCGGCCAGGCATTCCGGACAGGTGTTGTCCGGCGTCGCCGGGTGAACGACGACCGGCGCACCGACGGCTGGGCCGTTGACACCGGCGCCGATGGCCGCGACGGTCCCGCTCACCTCGTGACCGAGCACCATCGGCTGTTGGATACGGAAGTCGCCGACGCGCCCGTCGTGGACGTAGTGCAGGTCGGAACCACAGATCCCGCCATACGCGATCCGGACGGCGACTTCGCCGGCACGCGGTTGCGGGTCCGGCAACTGCTCCAGCCGCAGGTCGCCCTTACCGTGCACCACGCATGCCTTCATTGCTTGTTCCTCTCGCGGACTTTGTGGATCGCCAGATGGGGTGTCGTTCGGCGATCGTCACAGGACGGCGGTCATGCCGCCGTCGACATAGATGGTCTGACCGTTGACGAAGTCCGACGCCGAGGACGACAGCCACACCAAGGGCCCGACCAGGTCGGCGACATCGCCCCACCGGCCGGCAGGCGTGCGCTTCTCGACCCAGGCGGTGAACTCGGGGTCGGCCACCAACGCGGACGTCAACTCGGTGTCGAAATAACCGGGGGCCAGGCCGTTGACCTGGATGCCATGCGGCGCAAGGTCTGCACACAGACCCTTGATCAACATGGTCAGTGCGCCCTTGCTCGCGCAGTAGGGCGCGATGCCGGGCCGGGCGAGCAACGACTGCACCGAACAGACAGTCACGATCTTTCCCGCGCCGCGAGCGACCATGAGGCGACCGAACTCGCGCGACGTCAGAAAGACACTGCGCACATTGGTCGCCATGATCTGGTCGAAGTCTGCGGTGGGGAACTCGGTGATCGGTGAACGCCGTTGCATGCCAGCGTTGTTGACGAGAATGTCGATGTCGCCAAGCTCGGCAGCGGCCGCGCGCACCTGTTCCTCGTCGGTGACATCGAAGGCCCGCCATTCGACCCGGCCGCGCGCGGTCTGCTCCAGCTCGTCATAGGTCGCAACCAACCGGTCACGGTCGCGCGCGTTGAGCACCACGTCGGCTCCCGCAGCCAGCAGCCCAGCGGCCAACGCGCGGCCGATGCCCTTGCTCGATCCGGTCACGAGTGCGCGCCGCCCGGTCAGGTCGAAGGACGTGAGCACGCTCTACCTCTTCCAGATCTTCTTGTATGCCGCTTCGTAACCCGAGGGGTTCCATGAATTGGCGGGACCCAGGTTGGCCTTGGTGGAGACGTGGACCGCGGGCACATAGCCGGACGCCGGCGCGTTGTTCAGCGCGCGGTTCATCTCATCGATCATTTGCCAGCCCTCTGACACCAGCGGTGACGGCACCGACGCAGCCTGGTAGTTGCCGCTGCGGATGCGCTGCAACGCCGAGGTGTCACCGTCGCCAGCACCGATGTTGACGATGTCACCCGCCTTGACGCCGGCCGCCCGCAACGGCGCCGCGGCATTCTCGAAGTAGACATCGTTGATCGCGGTGGAGTAATTCCACTTCTGGCCGTACTTGCTGACCAGCGACGAGACCGCGGCCGGCATCCGGTTGCTGACGTCGGCCAGCGGGATGTTCTGGGTGCTGAGGAGTTTGATCGAGCTGCACGTCTTCAATTCCTTCTCGATCATGGCCGACTTGCCGGCTGCGAAGGGGATCGACTTGTCGGTGAAGACGACGACGCCGGCCGTCCCATTGCTCTCGGCGATGATCCAGTCGGCGGTGATCTTGGCGACGTCGGCGACCTTGGTCGTCACATTGCTGAAGAGCTTGGGGCTCGTGCTCGGCCCGGGAGTCGCCAGCGCCTGCCACCCCACCAGCGGAATGTTCGCCTGGTTGGCCTGGGCCACCTGAGCCGAGGTCGAGTTGGGGTCGAAACCGCCGATCATGATCCCGTCCGGTCGGAGCGCGAGCGCCTGGGAGAACGCTGACTGGGTCCCGGCGGGGGTGCCCTTGCCGTCGATGACGCGCACCCGCCAGCCGATGGCTTTCGCGGCGGCAGTGACACCGGAGGCGGCGCCGGCGACACCGGGGTTGGTCATATCGGCAGCGACATAAACGATCGACTTGCCGCTGACGGCGGCGGGGCCGGTCGTCGGACCCGCCCACGGCGTGTCCTTTGCGGAGGCCTTGTCGACCGCGGCGCGGGCGCTCTTGACCACGCTGCTGCAGCTACCGCCGGCCGCGTTGGTCTTCGGAGCCGAAGAGCTGTTGCTGCCGTGCGAGCAGGCCGTGAGACCGACCATCGAGATGATCGCCGAGGCCGCGGCGACGAGGCGCCGGATGGAACTGGACATGCGTCGTTCTCCTTCGTGCTGCGGTTGCGGGCAGACGGGGCTGCCTGTCCATCACGCGAGTTCAGGGATAGTGCTATCGGTGGTGGCCCGAGTTCAGCGGCGGTCGGGGACGATTGCGCCGTCGGCGTTGTCCTGGTCAACGGGACCTTGGGACGGTGACGGCGCTCCGGCACTCGGGCTTGCGCTCGAGCCACCGGGGCCCGCATCGCTACCCGCTCCTTCCCGCATTGCCTGTCGGCTGGCGCCGAGTCCGGCGGCGACCTTCCGACGGGCCGAGAAGCCGGCGAGGCCGAGGGCGATGAGGAGGGTCACGCCGTTGAAGAGGTCGGTGACCCAGAAGTCCGCACCCATCTGATTGATGCCCGCGAGGCCGACAGCCAGCGTGATGACGGCGACGACGGTGCCGATGGCGTTGACGCGTCCCGGGCGGATGGCGGTCGATCCCAACAGCGCACCGACGAAGGCTGGCAACAAGTAGTCCATACCAACGCTGGGGTTGCCGACCTGTTGCTGGCTGGCGAGCAGGACGCCGGCAAATCCGGTGACCGAGGCGGACAGCGCGAAAGCGCAGATGGCGTATTTGCGGGTCGATATGCCGACCAGCGCAGCCGCTCGGGCGCTGGAGCCGATCACGTAGAAGTAGCGGCCCACCGGGAATCGTTCCAGCACGACCCATAGGACGGCGGCGACGACCGCGACATACACCGCGACGATGGGGACCGGGCCGATGGCGGTGTCATAGAGGTAGACGAACCCAGTCGGCAGACTTCCACCGGGGACCACCCGCGCCCCACCGGTAATCGCCCCGGTGATCGCATAGAGGACGGTGCCCGAGCCCAGGGTGGCCACGAAGCTGTCGATCTGTCCGAACTCCACCAGCAGCCCGTTGATGACACCCACGAGAGCGAGGGCGAGGACGACCGTGATGCTAGCCACGAGCCAGGGCCAGCCAGCGATCACCAGTTTCAGGGCGAGCACGTGGGCGAGCCCCAAGCCGTATCCGATCGACAGATCGAACTTCCCGATCGCGATCGGGATCATCGCGCCGAGCGCGAGCAGGGCAGGAATCGCGTTGTTCGACAAGATCGCCGACACATTCGCCGAGGTCGGGAAGGTCTGCGGCAAGGCAATGCTGAAGACAGCGATCAGGACCACTGCGAGGAGCGGCAGACCGTAGGTGCCAACCACCCCCGACGCATTCTTCTTCATCAGACGGCTTCCTTCACAGAGCTCGAAGTTGCGGCCGACGAAGCAGCCGTCGTGAGACGGGGGATGGTGAGTTCGTCCCCGGAAAGACTGGTCGTGACCTGGCCGTCGACGAAGACGAGTGCTGTGCGGCAGGCGGTGACGACTTCCTCGAAATCGGTAGAGATCAGCAACACCGCGAGGCCATCGGCTAAGGCCTGGTCGAGCAGGGCGTAGATGTCAGCCTTGGCACCGACGTCGACGCCTGCGGTCGGCTCCTCCAGGATCAACAGCGTGCGCGGCACCGAAAGCCAGCGTCCGATCATGATCTTTTGCTGGTTGCCACCGGACAGCGTGGCGATCGGCAGTTCCGTGCTGAGCGGCCGAACACCGAAGCGCGTCATCCAGTGGTGCGCTTCGCGGCGCTCGGCGCGCGGTGACATCCACGACAACGGCGCTCGCTTGCGCACGGCCGGGTTGACCAGGAGGTTCTCGCGGTTGGTGAGTTCGGGTGCGCAGCCTTCCTCCACCCGATTGCTGGTGACGAAGCCGGTCCCCCGTGCAACGGCGTCCGTGACCGACGTCGGCGCATAAGGCTTGCCGTTGAGCTCCACCGACCCGGCCAGAATCTGCGAACTACCGGCGAGTGCTCGGCCGAGCTGCATGTGTCCGGCACCTGTCAGCCCCGTCATGCCAAGGACCTCGCCAGCGTGCAGCCGCAGACTCACCGGGCCCGCACCCTCGACCACCACATCGCTCAGTTCGAGCACGAGCGGGCCTTGCCCGCGCTCGACAACCGAGTAGGTCGCATGCTTCTTGCCCACAATGTGCTCGACCAGTTGGTCAGGGGTGTAGTCCGACAGAGCACCGTCAGCCACGACCGCGCCGTCGCGCAGCACGGTCACGTGATCGGAGATTCGGAAGACTTCGTCCAGCCGGTGGCTGATGTAGAGGATGCCGTGACCGGAGTCGCGCAGCTTTTTCAGCACCGCGAACAAGCGCTCAGAGTCGTGGGCCGGCAGCGAAGCGGTCGGCTCGTCCAGCACGATGATTCGGGCGTCCTGAGCGAGGGCCCGAGCGATGGCGACGAGGGAACGGTCGGCCCGGCTGAGCGACGAGATCGGCGTGCGCGGGTCTAGGTGCGCGGCACACAACTGCAGTGCGGCAGCACCCTTGTCATGGACTCCGGACCAATCGATCAGGCCAGCCCGACGAGCGTATCCGGTGCCGAGCGCGATGTTTTCAGCCACCGACATCCACTCCACCAAACCCAGGTCCTGGTGAATGAAGGCCATCGTGCCGGGTTCGACCGGGCCGGCTACTTCGGTGCCACCGACCACGACCACACCGGAGGTAGCGGTGTAGACACCCGCAAGGATCTTGATCAGTGTCGACTTGCCCGCACCGTTTTGACCCAGCAGCGCGTGGATGGTGCCGGCCTCCAAGCGGAGGTCGACGTCGTCCAAGGCGACCGTGCCGCCGAAGACCTTCCGCAGCGCGGTGATCTCGATCAGCGGGGTTCGCCCAGGTGCTGGGTCGGGAACCGCCATGACACATCTCCTCTGTGGCCAACGTCACCCTGGCGTTCACCACAATGAACCACGATCAGTATGTTGGTCAAGCCTTCAGGCGAAATTCCGCTCCCAAGCCCTCTGAGGTATGCCGGTCCGCCTCGCCACCGCTCGCAGCGAGGAGTTCAGCTACGGGCTCGCAGGGGGACGCTGATCGCGGCCGCGATCTCGACGAGCTCATCGACGAGTCGAGGCACCCCGATCTCGTGCTCACGCGCCTTCAGGATCGTGGCGCTGACGGCGAACCTGGCCGGTTGGTCGGGCACGTCAATCACCGGAACGGCAACGCACAGCACGCCGGGAGTCGTCTCTTCGTCGTCCAAGGCGTAGCCCCGCTGCCGGCATTCGCGCAGATCGGCCAACAGGGACCCGAGCGTGGAGTGTGACTTCGCGGTGAAACCCGGACTCAGCGGACGGCCCTGATAGCGGTCGCGCACGGCAGCCTCGGGCAGCGTTGCCAGCAAAGCCTTCCCCGTAGCCGTGATGTGAGCAGGCAACCGGTCGCCGATGTTGGCCGTGAGCCGGATCGGCTGCGACCCGTCGAACCTGGCGAGGTAGAGCACGTCCAATCCGTCCAGCATGGACAATCGTGCCGCTTCGGCCGACACATATTTGGATCGTCGGCATTGGGTGTAGAACTCATCGACCTGATCGACCTGGCCCAGATAGGCGCCGGCCAGGCTGACCAGCTTGCGACCCAGGCGGTAGCCCTCGCCCGAGTGCGAGATCAGCCCCTGCTCCTCCAACTCGGCGCACAGATTCGCCGTTGAGGATTTGGCGATGCCCAGGCTGCGGGCGATCTCGGTCAGGGTGAGCCCCCGCGAACCGGTCGTTGTCAGCAAGTCCAGGATCGCCACAGCCCGCGCTACGGCCGGCACCACGCTCTTGCCCTCCGCGGCCATTGCCTGCTCCGCCATCACTGCCCTCTGTCCAAGATAGTGGACTGCGTCCAGTCCTATGGTTTACGGTTGCACGGCGTCCCACTCGAAGTATGACCAGTAGATCGCAGCTCGCGCTTGGCGGGCGGCAAGGACCGCACGACAGGCCGACGCGCTTCGTGTCACAGCCCACTCGTCGGAGAGGACCACTATGTGCGAGCAGGAGCCGACCGCAACGACGGCGAGCACCACAGCCAACCGGGGAGGCCGACCGGTCTCCCGGGCGGAATTCGACAAGATGTTCGAGCAGCTGCGCACCTGGGGCACCCATGCCGACGCCTCGCGCGGTGCGTGGGCCGAGGCCGGTCCCCGACAGGCCGCGGACGCCGCGCGCTTGGTGCGCTCGGGTCGTTCTGCTGCATTGGGATTGCCGTGGAATACCGTCGCCGGACCGGACAACGCGGTGCCGGCACTGCACTACATGTCCGACCTCGGGGTGCGAGAGGCGCCTGAGCCGTCGACCAACAAGGACTTCATCGGGGCCGACTTCCACGGCAAGGCGGTCAGTCATCTGGATGCGTTGTCGCATATCGCCTACCGCGGTGAGCTGTATGACGGGCACGTCTCGACGGAGGTTGTCGACGCGACCGGCGCGTCCTTCGGTTCGGTCGGCGCGCTCGGTCACCTCGTCACCCGCGGCGTGCTCATCGACCTGCCGCACGCTGAAGGCGTGGACTGGCTGGAGCCGGGCACCGCGGTCGGTGCCGAGGACCTTCAGCGAGCCTGTGACACCTTAGGTGTCGAGCCGCGCCCCGGAGACGCCATTCTGTTGCGGACCGGGCACTTCGCCCGACGTCGGAAGCTCGGCCCGTGGGACCCGAGCACGGCCAGTGCCGGACTGCACGTCGATGCGATGCCGTGGATCGCCCGGTATCGTCCGGCGGTCCTGGGTGGCGACGGCGACTCCGACGTGCGGCCATCGCCGACTCCCGGCATACACTCCCCCATTCACATTCTGGCCATCACCGCATTGGGCACCCCGCTGCTGGACAACCTGGACCTGGAAGACCTCGCCTCGCTCGCGGCGTCGGAAGGTCGATGGGAGTTCTTCTTCGTCGTCGCACCGCTCAACATCGAGCGCGGCACCGGCTCACCGGTCAACCCGATCGCGGTCTTCTGATGTGCGCTCAGCCCAGCATCGCCCGCGTTGGTGTCAGCCGCGACTTCCTGGATGACCGTGGTCAAAATGTCTGGGGTGACATCGGCCTGTCCGCCCTGACCGAGGCAGGCATCTCGTGGGAGTACCTTCCGCAGACGGTCTCGACCCTTTCGCCATCAGACATCGAAGGGTACGACGCCCTCATCATCGCCGCGCCGGCAGTCACCGCCGCCACCTTCGAGGGCCTGGCCCAACCGCCGCAGTTGATCGCACGTTTCGGGGTGGGTTACGACGCCATCGACCTGACGGCATGCACCGCCGCCGGGACCATCCTGACCATCACGCCGGACGGCGCCCGCCGGCCGGTGTCGACGGCCACCTTGACGATGATCCTCGCGGTCTTGCACAACCTCGTCGTCAAGGATGCGATCGTGCGCGAGGGCGACTGGTCGCGGCGCGAGCAGTGGATGGGGCGTGGCCTGACCGGCCGGACCGTCGGACTGCTCGGCCTGGGCAATGTCGCCCAGGATCTCGTCGGCCTCCTCGCCCCCTTCGACTGCCGGATCGTGGCCCACGATCCCTACGCTTCCCCAGCGGTCGCCGACCGGCTCGGCGTCGAACTTCTCGATCTCATCGACCTCGCCCGCCGCAGTGACGTCCTCGTGGTCCTCAGCGCGCTGACCGAGCAGACCCGGGGCATGGTCAACGACCAGATCCTGCAGGCGTTGCCGGAAGGCGCCATCGTGGTCAATCTGTCCCGTGGCCCGATCATCGACGAGTCGGCTCTGATCCGGGCCTTGGAGTCCGGCCGGTTGGGCGGTGCCGGCCTCGATGTCTTCGAGCAAGAGCCGACGAGGTCAACCTTGCGTGAGCGCGACGATGTCGTGCTCAGTCCGCACAGTCTCGCCTGGACCGACGAGATGTCTGCTGGCAACGGCGCCAGCTGCGTGCGAGCCGTCTTGGACGTGGCCGCCGGCCGACGACCTCGGTTCGTGGTGAACACCGAGGTTCTGCGTCAGCCACGGTGGGCATCGCTGAAGGAGGATGCGTAATGGTGGACCGCACCCCGATCGGGGTCCTCGGCTTGGGCAACATGGGTATGCCGATCGCCCGCCGCCTGGTCGCCGCAGGTCATCAGGTCATCGGCTGGGATCGTGCCGACCGCGAATTGGACGGTGGCACGATCGTGCGCTCCGCCGCCGAGGTCACCGGCCGATGCGCCACCGTGCTCTATCTCCTGCCCGAACTCGAGATGATCAGACCGCTGCTCGCGGACGGACTGCTCGATGACGCCGCAACGCGGACCCTGATCGTCATGAGCACCTGCTCACCGGTCGCCATCACCGACCTCGCCGCATCGCTGGCGGATCGCGGCATACGGCTGATCGATGCGCCGATGAGCGGCGGCGTGACGGGCGCCGAGCAGGGCCGGTTGTCCATCATGGTCGGTGCGGACCAGGCCGACTTCGACGCGGTGGCACCATTGCTGGCCGTGCTGGGCACGACGGTCCGCCTGCTCGGGCCAGTCGGAGCCGGGTCGGTCGCCAAGGCCTGCAACCAGCTCGTTGTATCCGCGACGCTGTGCGCACTCGCGGAGGCGACACTCATCGCCGAGCGGAACGGTCTGGACCGGGAGTTGATGCTGGACATGCTGGCTGGTGGGCTGGCCGCGTCTGAGGTGCTCACCCAGAAGCGGCACGCCCTGGCTAATGACGATTTCCGCCCCACCGGACCGGCGAAATTCCTGGTGAAGGATCTGCGCTTCGCTGAAGAGGCCGGAGGGTCGCTCGATCTCCCGGTGCGAAGTGCCGTCGCTGGCTTGTTCAACGCCTTGACCGACGCCGGTCTCGGCGACCAGGACAACGCGGTGGTCCTGCAACACCTACGCGACACACAACCTCCCGCGTGATGGCGCCGGTGCCGGCTCTGGTCGTCGCCGGCCCGGCCGGGTCAGGCAAGTCGACTGTGGGCGCGGCGCTCGCCGAGGCACTGCGCATACCGTTCATCGAGGGCGACGACCTGCACCCGCCAGCCAACATCATCAAGATGACTGCCGGGGAGCCGCTGACCGACACCGATCGGGAGCCGTGGCTGCGGCGGGTCGGCGAAACCTTGGCCGCCCACCCGCAGGGCGTCGTCGCCAGTTGTTCCGCCCTGCGCCGCTCACACCGAGCTGTCCTTGTATCGCGATGTCCCACAGCGCTTTTCATCGTCCTTGAGGTGCCGGCCGAGAAGTTGTGGGAGCGGCTCGCTGCGCGCACGGGCCACTTCATGCGTGCCGACATGCTCGACTCGCAGCTCGCGACCTTCGAGAGTTACAGCGACGAGGAGCGCCACCTGCGCGTGGATGCCACCCAGCCGTTGCCGGCGCTTGTGGAAACGATCGTGCGGACAATCGCCGATGTGCCCGCGGCAGCCCGCGGATCGCACCGGCCGTAAGCCTGCTTGTGGTGGAGCTAAGGGGATTCGAACCCCTGACCTCTTCCATGCCATGGAAGCGCGCTACCAACTGCGCCATAGCCCCAGGTGTGCCGACCGCTCAACGCGGCGACCGGCATACTCTAGCCCTGTGCGCGGCCCGCGACCAAATCAGGTGCGGCACAACGCAACTCAGCCCTCGAAGTTGGTCGACTCCATGGGCTCGGCGGCCTCAGTCGCGCTCTTCTTGCGGCGAACGTAGAGCTGCCGGCGCACCCGCGCGACCACGGTGCCATCGCGCAGGGTGAGCTCGGTCTCGAACCACGGCAGCACCTTCTCCCCGCTGGCCGCCTCCGCGCGGATCTGCTCAGTGCGCTCCTTGGGCACCTCGAAGGTGCCGAAGATGGTGCCCACGCCGGGGCTGACATAGGTGATCTCGGCCGCCTGGTCCCACACGTAGTAGTCGCGGCCGAGCTGGTGCATGAGCAGCAGCGCGTAGAACGCATCCGACATCGCGCCGATCGAGCCACCGAAGGCCGTGCCGTGTTGGTTGCGGTTGAGCCGGTTGAGTTTGAGTTCGACGCGCGCGACCGTCCAGTCCGGCGTGAACTCCCGCACCCGGATCCCCATGCCGAGCAGCGGCGGGAAGAAGTTCATCAGCCGCGACAGCTGGTGCGGCTGGTAGTGCTTGCGCGAGCCGAGCTTGGAGGTGCGGCGGGTCATGAGGTCTCTTCCTTCTCGGGCGCCTCAGGTTGCGGCGCGCGGGCGTTCCATTGCTCGATCCGCCAGCCGTGCGGGGACTCGACGAGCTCCGCCCAGTGACAGTTGCCGAGGCCGGCGAAATGCAGCCAGGCGGTGTGCTGGTCGATGCCGGCGAGCGCCGCGACCAGCGCCCGGCCCGCAACCCCATGCGTGGCGATCACCGAGGTCGCGCCGGCCGGCAGCCGCGCCAGCAGGTCGTCCGCGGCGGCGCGGGTGCGCTGCGCAACCTCGCCGACCGTCTCCCCCGTCTCGCCCCGCCGCAGGTCCTCGCCACGAGTCACCGCATCGAGCATCGGGCCGTATGCCGTCCGCACCTGCCCGCCGTCCAGCCCCGACCATCGACCCACGTCGATCTCCCGCAGGCGCTGATCGGTGTGCACGGGCAGGCCGGTCCGCCGGGCCAGGGCTGCCGCCGTCGCCGCGGCTCGTTGCAGGTCGCTGGACCAGATCACCACCGGGTCGTATGCCGTGAGCGCGGCCGAGGCGATCGCCGCCTGCGAGCGCCCCAGCTCCGACAGCTCGGTGTCGAGCTGGCCCTGCCAGATGCCCGCGGCGTTGTGGGTGGTCTGCCCGTGCCGCCAGACGATCAGGCGGCGCACCGGCTCGCCGGCACCGAGCGCACGTTCGGACGGCCCCGGGACGGCAGCGGTCGTCATACGTCCAGGGGAACGGGAGGGCAGTCGCGCCAGAGGCGCTCGAGGTCGTAGAACTCGCGCTCCTCGTCGTGCATGACGTGCACCACGATGTCGCCGAAGTCGAGCAGCACCCAGCGGTCCTCGCGCTTGCCTTCGCGGCGCACGACCTTGACCTTGAGCTCGTGCAGGCGCTCCTCGATGGCGTCGACGATGGCGGTCACCTGGCGCTCGTTGTCACCGGAGGCGACCACGAAGACGTCGGTCAGGGCGAGCTGGTCGCTCACGTCGATCGCGACGACCGAGGTCGCCAGCTTGTCCGAGGCCGCGGCGGCCGCGGCACGCGCGAGTTCGATCGCCCGATCGGTGGCGGTCACGCGGTCCCCTTCTGGTCTGTTTCGTCCTGCAGCACCCCGGCACCGGGCCGGTAGAGCTGGTATTTGCCGATGTACTGCACCACGCCGTCCGGCACGAGGTACCACACCGGCTCCCCCGCGACCACCCGGTTGCGGCAGTCGGTCGAACTGATCGCCATCGCGGGCACCTCCTGCAGGATCACCCGATCCTGCGGCAGTCCAGTCTTGGACAGCTCGTGCCCGGGCCGGGTGACCCCGATGAAGGTCGCCAGATCCCACAGCTCCTCCACGCCCTTCCAGGACAGGATCTGGGCGAGCGCGTCGGCACCGGTGATGAAGAACAGTTCCGCGTCCGGCCGCTGCTCGTGCAGGTCGCGCAGGGTGTCCAAGGTGTATGTCGGCCCCGGCCGGTCGATGTCGACCCGGCTCACCGAGAAGCGGGGGTTGGAGGCGGTGGCGATCACCGTCATCAGGTAGCGGTGCTCCGCCGGGGAGACCTCGCGCCCGGCCTTCTGCCAGGGCTGACCGGTCGGCACGAAGACGACCTCGTCGAGGTCGAGCAGGGACTGGACCTCACTGGCCGCCACGAGGTGCCCATGGTGGATGGGATCGAAGGTCCCACCCATCACCCCGAGTCGCAGGGTCAGTGCCTTTCGCCGTCGGCCGCGGAGCGGTCGTCATGCACCGGCGCGTCGGTGGCCGAGGTGGCCCCGAACCGCGCCGCGGTGTTGCGGAAGGCCCACAGGATGCCCAGGCACACCGCGAAGAAGAGCAGGCCGAGGGCGCCATACATCCAGGGCGGCATCGGGAGTTCGTGCTCACGCAGCGGCGGCACCTCGGGCTCGGCGAGCAGCGACACAAAGCGGGAGGACATGGGCGGCAGCCTAGCGCCTGCTGTCAGGAGTTTTGCGGGCGACCACCTACTATGAGCCCACCATGTCGCTGTGTCTTTCGGTCGTCGTCCCCATGTACAACGAGCAGGACGTCCTGCCGCTGTTCGTCGAGCGCTTGCGCCCCGTCCTCGACGAACTGGGCGAGCCCTACGAAGTGGTCGCCGTGGACGACGGTTCGGCCGACCAGACGCCAGTGCTGCTGCAGCGGTTCAAGCGAGAGTGGCCGCAGCTGCGCGTGCTGCGGTTGCGCGCCAACTCCGGTCACCAGGCCGCGATCTCCGCCGGGCTCGGCGCCTCCCGCGGGCAGTGGGCGGTCACCATCGACGCCGACCTGCAGGATCCGCCCGAGGTCATCGCCGAGATGCTCCACGTCGGGCGGTCGCAGAATGTCGACGTCGTGTATGGCGTCCGCACCGACCGCTCGACCGACACCGCCTTCAAGCGCTCCACCGCGCGGCTGTTCTACACCACGATGCGGCGGCTGTCCGGCATCGATGCGCCGATGGACGCGGGCGACTTCCGGCTGATGTCGCGCTCCACGGTGGACGCGGTGATGGCGCTGCCGGAGCACAACCGGGTGCTGCGGCTGGTCGTGCCGACCCTCGGCTTCCCCTCGGCCACCGTGGGTTATCGGCGCGACGAGCGCGCCGCCGGGGAGTCGAAGTACCCCTTGTCCAAGATGCTCAAGCTGACGCTGGACTCGGTGACCGGGTTCAGCCAGGCGCCGCTGCGGTTCGCCACCTGGTTCGGGTTGATCGGTTTCACCGTCGCGGCGTTGATGCTGCTGTTCGCCCTCTGGCAAAAGGCCCGTGGCAATGTCGTCCAGGGCTGGACGTCGACCGTGCTGATCGTGGCCGGTTTCGGTGGCGTGCAACTGCTGTGCCTCGGCATCCTCGGTGAATATGTCGGGCGGATCTATGCCAGCCAGCAGGCGCGGCCGTCCTATTACGTCGCCTACGACTCCCTGGCCGACGACCGCCGCGCCGACGAGAGGGACGGCAATCAGGCGCGGATCTGACCGTCGCCCTCGACGATCCACTTGGTGCTGGTCAGCTCGGCCAGCGCCATCGGCCCGCGAGCGTGCAGCTTCTGGGTGGAGATGCCGATCTCGGCACCGAACCCGAACTCGCCACCATCGGTGAACCGGGACGACGCATTCACCATCACCACCGCAGCATCCACCTCGGCGATGAATTTCCTTGTCGCTGAACGGTCTTCGGAGACGATCACCTCGGTGTGCAGCGTGCCGAACCGGTCGATGTGCTCGATCGCGGCGTCCAGGGTCGGCACCACGCCGACGCTCATCTCCAGCCCGTGGAACTCCGCCGCGAACTGTTCGTCGGTGACCGGCTCGACCGCGATGCCGGCCGCCCGGCCCAGCTCGACGACGAGCGGCTGACCGTAGAGCGTCACGCCCTCCGCCGACAGGTCGCCGAGCACCTTGGGCAGGAACTCCTCGGCGACCTCGGCGTGCACCAGCAGCGACTCGGCGGCATTGCACACGCTGGGCCGCTGCGTCTTGGAGTTGAGCACGATGTCGCGCGCGACCGTGAGGTCGGCCGCACGGTCGACATACACGTGCACATTGCCGATGCCGGTCTCGATCACCGGCACGGTCGCGCCGAGCACGACGGCCTGAATCAGGCCCGCTCCCCCGCGCGGGATCACCAGATCGACCAGCCCGCGGGCGGTGATGAGGGCGGTGACGTCGTCGTGGCCGCCGTCGAGCAATTGCACCGCATCGGCGGGAAGGTCGGCCTGCTCAAGGGCCGCGCGCAGCGTGCGCACGATCTGCGCATTGGAGTCGGCGGCGGCCGAACCGCCGCGCAGGATCATCGCGTTGCCGCTCTTCAGGCCCAGACCGGCGGCGTCCACGGTGACATTGGGGCGCGCCTCATAGATCATCCCGACCACGCCCATCGGCACCCGCACCTGGCGGATCTGCAGGCCGTTGGCGAGCGTCGAGCCGCGCACGACCTCGCCGACCGGGTCGGGCAGTCCGGCGATCTCGCGCAGCGCGTCCGCGATCGCCGCAACCCGCTCAGGGGTGAGCCGCAAGCGGTCCTGGAGGGACTCCGGCATACCCTGCTCGCGCCCGCGGGTCAGGTCGGACTCGTTCGCGGCGACGATCTGCCCGCTCGCCTGCGTCAACGCGTCGGCCAGTATGCCGAGCGCCGCGTCCTTCTCGGCTCGCGACAGCAAGGCGAGGCGGCGGGAGGCGCTGCGGGCTCGCTCGGCAGCATCACGCACCCGCTGGCGGGACTCCTCAAGGGCGGCGTCGGTCATGCGGTTCATCGTAGGTCGGCTGCGACGGCGGTGCCGAGGCCGACGACATGGTGAGAAACCGGCGCGTGGCTCAGGCCCGCCTCACCCGCGCCCACCAAAAGTCACCATCATGGCGACTTCCGCGGCCAGCACCAGCCGGTATGCCGCCAAAAGTCTCCACATTGGCGACTTCACCAGCCGATACGCCGAACCCGCGCTAAAAGTCTCCACAATGGCGGCTTCCTGCGGGTCTGAGCCGGGGCCGCGGGCGGATCAGGCGGCGGCTGCCTTGTCGCGGCGCTGACGGTTCCAGACCCCGAAGAACACCACGACCAACGTCGCGATCGCCAGATAGTTGCTGTACCGGGCGATGGTCGTGACCAAGTCGTGCGCGGGCTGGCCGACGCGATAGCCGACATACATCCAGATGCCGCGGTAGACGACCGCGGCCGCGAAGTCGATCAGCAGGAATTTGCGCAACCGCATCCCCACGTCGCCGACGAAGGCATTGACGATCGCCGACGGGACGAACGGGATGAACCAGACGAGGAAGACCGCCGGGCCACCGAAGCGGCGAGCGAGCTGCTCGGCATACCGGCCGGTGCGGGCAGCCCAGCGGGAGCGACCGCCCCACACCTCGATGATCCGGTGACCCCACAGCTTGCCGGCCCACCAGAAGACCCAGTCGAATTTGATCGAGGTGAGCGCGGCGGCGAGCAGCCCGGCCCACCACCACGGCTCAGGTCCGATCCGCAGCCGGGCACCGATGTCGACCATCGCGATATTCGAGCCGGTGACGCACGCCAGCAGGTAGGAGTTCAGGCCCAGCAGCACCGGGCGCAGGGGCAGCATGGCGATGCCGTAGACACCCAGCAGCGCGATGGCGGCCCAGCAGCGCAGGTCGGCCTGGGTGGGTTTGCCCTGCCAGGGCATCCGCGGGTCGTCCCACCAGGGCTTCTGCTCGGCCGCGGTCTCGCCCGAGGCCTCGGCTGAGGTCTCGTCGGAGACCGGGTCGGGGGTCGAGGAGGGTTCGGGTGTCATCACTTTCCCCGTCGAAGGACGACCAGATCGTCCCGATGGACGAGCTCGCGCTCGTATTCCGGTCCGAGCTCCCGGGCCAGCTCGCGCGTGCTGCGGCCGAGCAGGTTCGGCAGTTCGTGTGCGTCGTAGTTAACGAGGCCGCGGGCGATCACGGTTCCGCCGAGGTCGACCAGATCGACGGCATCTCCGGCGGAGAATTTGCCACGCACCTCGCGCACCCCGGCGGGCAGCAACGATTTGCCGCGCCGGGTCACCGCGAGCACCGCGCCGTCGTCGAGCACCAGGCCGCCCTGCGGAGCCGTGGCATGGGCCAGCCACAGTTGCCGCGCTGTGCGGGCGCGCTGGGTCGGCGCGAAGACCGTCCCGACGTCCTGCCCGCTCAGCGCGTCTCCCGCCCGGTCCGCAGAGGTCAACACGGTGGTCACGCCCGCGCCAGTGGCGATGCGAGCCGCTTCGACCTTGGTGATCATCCCGCCGGTGCCGACCGCCGAGCCCCGCTTGGAGATGTCGATCTCCCCGAGGTCTTCGGCATCGGGGACGAAGCCGATCCGCCGCGCGCCCGGCCGGGAGGGCGGGCCGTCATACAGCGCGTCGACATCGGAAAGCAGCACGAGCGCGCGGGCGCCGATCAGATGCGCCACCAAGGCGGCGAGGCGGTCGTTGTCGCCGAAGCGAATCTCGTGCGTCGCGACCGTGTCGTTCTCGTTGACGATCGGCACCACTCCGAGGGCGAACAGGCGCTCCAGGGTGCGGCGGGCATTGGTGTAGTGACCACGCCGGGTCACGTCGTCGGAGGTGAGCAGCACCTGGCCGACGAGCACGCCGTGCCGCCCGAAGGCCGCGGTGTATGCCGCCATCAGCGCCGTCTGGCCGACACTCGCCGCCGCCTGCTGGGTGGCCAGGTCGCTGGGGCGCTTGGCCAGCTGCAGCGGCGTCATACCGGCCGCGATCGCACCGGAGGAGACCAGCACGACCCGGTGCCCGGCGGCATGCCGGGCGGCAAGGACATCGGCCAACGCGTCGATGAGCGCGGTGTCGAGCCCGCCTCCCGCGCGGGTCAACGAGCTGGACCCCACCTTGACGACGAGGGGGTCCGCAGCCCGTATGGCGTCCCGGTGGTCCACCCGGCCCAGCCTAGTGAGCGCGGCTCAGTCGTCGGTCCACAGTCCGGCATCACGCTCCGCGCCGAGCTCCTCGCGGGCTTCGCGCTGAGCGTCCTTGCGGGCGTGGAAGTCGTCGCGCTTCTCGGCGCGGGTCGGCCGGTGGTGCTCGTCGAGGCGCAGGTCGGTGCCACGCGCCCCGAGGTGCTCGGCGCCGGTCGACATCGTCGGCTCCCAGTCGAAGACCACGGCGTTGTCCTCCGGGCCGATCAGCACGGTCGAACCGGCCACCGCGCCGGCCTTGAAGAGCGCCTCCTCGACGCCGAGCCGGTTCAGCCGGTCGGCGAGGTATCCGACCGCCTCGTCGTTGGCGAAGTCGGTCTGCCGGACCCACCGCGTGGGCCGCTCACCGATGATCCGGAAGAGCTCGCCGTCGGAGGTGCGCTCCCGGCGCACCGAGAAGCCGGTGTCGTCAACTGCCTTGGGGCGCACCACGATTCGCTGCGGCACGACCGCGGCCTCGATCTCACGGCGGGCCTGCTCGACATGCCGCGCGAGCGAGAAGGACAGCTCCTGCAAGCCGATGTGCGCCACCGCCGAGACGATGTGCACCTCCAGGCCGCGCGCCTCCAGATCGGGCTTGACGAACTCCGCGAGTTCCACCGCGTCCGGCACGTCGGCCTTGTTGAGCACCACGATGCGGGTGCGTTCGGACAGGGGTCGGCCACCCAGGCTTTCGTCGGCGACATATTCCGACAGTTCGTGCTCGATCACGTCGAGGTCGCTCAACGGGTCGCGGCCCGGCTCGAGCGTCGCGCAGTCGATGACGTGCACCAGCACCGAGCACCGCTCGACATGGCGCAGGAACTCCAGGCCGAGGCCCTTGCCCTGGCTCGCGCCCGGGATCAGGCCCGGCACGTCGGCAATCGTGTAGCGCATGCCGCCCGCGGTGACCACGCCCAGGTTGGGCACCAGCGTGGTGAAGGGATAGTCGGCGATCTTCGGCTTCGCAGCGGACAGCACCGACACCAGGCTGGACTTGCCGGCCGACGGGAAGCCGATCAGCGCGACATCGGCGAGCGTCTTCAGCTCCAGCACGACGTCGCGCGTGTCGCCCGGCTCACCGAGCAGCGCGAAGCCGGGGGCCTTGCGCCGCGGCGAGGCCAGCGCCTTGTTGCCGAGCCCACCGCGGCCGCCGCGCGCGACGACATACCGCGTGTTGGCGCCGACCAGGTCGGCCTCGATCTCGCCGCTCGGCGATTTCACCACGGTGCCCTCGGGCACCGGCAGGATCAGGTCCTCGCCGTCGGCGCCATTGCGCTCGGCGCCGGCGCCGGGCTTGCCGTTGGTCGCCTTGCGGTGCGGGGTGTGGTGGTAATCGAGCAGCGTGGTGACCTGCGGGTCCACCTGCAAGATCACATCACCGCCGCGGCCGCCGTTGCCGCCGTCCGGGCCGCCGAGCGGCTTGAACTTCTCGCGATGCACGGACGCGACGCCATGACCGCCGTTGCCGGCCACCACATGCAGCACCACGCGGTCGACGAAGTCGGTCGCCATACGAGAAACTCCCCTCAACAGACACGGAGGGCGAGTCCACCACGGACTCGCCCTCCGATCATGTGTATGCCGCTCAGGCCGTGACGTCCTGCTCGACGACGGCCTCAACGATGTTCACGGTGCGACGGCCGCCCTTGCTGCCGAACTCGACCGCGCCCGCCTTGAGGGCGAACAGCGTGTCGTCGCCGCCACGGCCGACGTTGACGCCGGGGTGGAAGTGCGTGCCGCGCTGGCGGACGATGATCTCGCCGGCGTTGACGACCTGACCGCCGAAGCGCTTGACGCCGAGTCGCTGTGCGTTGGAGTCGCGACCGTTGCGGGTCGAGGACGCACCCTTCTTGTGTGCCATGTCTGCCTACCTCAGAATCGGTTCGAACGTGGGGATGGAGGCTCAGGCCTCGATCGCGGTGACCTTGACGCGGGTCAGCGGCTGACGGTGGCCCTGACGCTTGCGGTAGCCGGTCTTGTTCTTGTACTTCATGATGGTGATCTTGGGGCCCTTGGTGGCCTCGACGACCTCGGCGGAGACCTTGACCTTGGCCAGCTTGTCGGCGTCAGAGGTCACCTGGGTGCCATCCACCAGCAGCAGCGGCTGCAACTCGATGGAGTCACCGGCCTTGACGGCCACCTTGTCGATGATGAGGACGTCGCCGACGGAGACCTTCTCCTGGCGTCCGCCCGCGCGAACGATCGCGTACACGTTGAACTTCCTTCTCGTCATGGCGCACTCGCTCGGTATGACCGGCTGACAGCTACCCCGTCGCGGGACGTCGGCTCGGTGGGCGCACCAAAGGTCAAGATTACTGGTCGGCGTCGGTCCCGGCCAAATCCGTGGCCGGTCCCCCGGTCGGCGGACCGGCGGGAGCCACGACGCGCTTGCGCTTGCGTCGGGTCTTGGTCGGTATGCCGCCCGCCGGGCTGTCCGTGCTCGTCACCGGGCCGGTGACCTCGGTGGCCGGGCTCTCCGGCGCGAGCGGGCGCTCGGCCGGAGCCGGCGTGCTCGTCGCGGGCACCGGCTCCCGCTCGGCCGGAGCCGAATCGGCCGGAGCCGAATCGGTCGGAGCCGAACCGGTCGGGGCCGAGTCGGTCGCCGTGCTCGGCGCGGCGATGGTCGGCGCGACATGGGCGGTGGCGGCGGCGTGCGCCGCGGCCGCGATCTGCGCGGCGGTCGGACCGCTCGGCTGCTTGGGCTGGCTGTCGTGCTGGTGGTCGGTGCCGTTGTCGTTCTTGCGGCCCCGGCCACGGCGCGAGCGGCCACCGCCGTTGCCGCCACCACCGGTGTTGCCGCCCTCGCCATTGCCCGACTTCTCGACCGGATCTGCGTGGATGATGATGCCGCGCCCACCGCAGTGCTCACAGGGCTCGGAGAAGACTTCGACCAGACCGGAGCCGACCCGCTTGCGGGTCATCTGCACCAGTCCGAGGGAGGTGACCTCGGCGACCTGGTGCTTGGTGCGGTCGCGGCCGAGGCACTCGAGCAGCCGCCGCACGACCAGGTCGCGGTTGGATTCGAGGACCATGTCGATGAAGTCGACGACGATGATGCCGCCGATATCGCGCAACCGCAGCTGGCGCACGATCTCCTCGGCGGCCTCCAGGTTGTTCTTGGTGACGGTCTCCTCCAGGTTGCCGCCGGAGCCGACGAATTTGCCGGTGTTGACGTCGATCACGGTCATCGCCTCGGTGCGGTCGATGATCAGCGAGCCACCGGACGGCAGCCAAACCTTGCGGTCCATCGCCTTGGCGAGCTGCTCGTCGATGCGGTGCTCGGCGAAGACGTCCTTCTCACCGGTCCACTTCTGCGCCCGCTCCGCCAGATCGGGAGCGACCGCGCTCAGGTAGTCCGACACCTCCGCCCAGGCGGTGTCGCCCGACACCACGATCTTGCGGAAGTCCTCGTTGAAGACATCCCGCACGACCCGCAGCATCAGGTCCGGCTCGCCGTGCAGCAACGAGGGCGCGCTCGTCGACTTGGCCGAGGCGGCCTTCTCGATGCCGGCCCAAATGCCCTGCAGGCGCTCGATATCGGCCTTGAGGTCCTCCTCCGAGGCGCCCTCGGCGGCGGTGCGCACGATCACGCCGGCCTCCTCGGGAACGATCTCCTTGAGGATCTTCTTCAGCCGGGCACGCTCGGTGTCGGGCAGCTTGCGCGAGATGCCGGTCATCGCGTTGCCCGGCACGTAGACCAGGAAGCGGCCGGGCAGCGAGATCTGGGAGGTCAGCCGCGCGCCCTTGTGACCGATCGGGTCCTTGGTCACCTGCACCAGCACGGTCTCGCCGGACTTCAGGGCGTGCTCGATCCGCTTGGGCTGGCCGTCCAGGCCGGCAGCGTCCCAGTTGACCTCCCCGGCATACAGCACGGCATTGCGGCCCCGACCGATGTCGACGAAGGCTGCCTCCATCGAGGGCAGCACGTTCTGGACGCGGCCGAGGTAGACATTGCCGGCCATCGAGGCCGACTGGGATTCGCGCGAGACATAGTGCTCGACGAGCACCCCGTCCTCGAGCACGCCGATCTGGGTGCGCCCGTCCTTCTCCCGCACGACCATGTCGCGCTCAACGCTCTCACGGCGGGCGAGGAACTCGGCCTCGGTGATGACGGTGCGGCGGCGACCGGCCTCGCGCCCCTCGCGGCGGCGCTGCTTCTTGGCCTCCAGCCGGGTCGAGCCCTTGATCGCGGTGACCTCGTCGCGATCCTTGCGCGGCTCGCGCACCTTGGTGACGGTGCCGGGCGGGTCCTCGCTATCGCCATTGCCGCTGCGGCGGCGACGCCGGGTGCGACGACGGCTGCTGCCGCCCTCCTCGCCCGCGTCATCCTTGGCGCCGGCGTCGTCCGCCTCGCCACCCTGGTTGCCCTCGGCGGTGGACTCCTTGTCGGCGGCCTTCTTCTTGGCGGGGCGCTTGCCCTTGGGCTCGGGCACCTTGTCGTCGGTGTCGGCCTTGTCAGCCTTGTCGCCCTTGTCATCGGCCGCGGTGTCACCGGTGGTGTTGTCGGCATCGGCCTTGCCGCGGCGGCCACGTCCACCACGACGGCGCGAGCGCGGAGCCTGCGCGTCGTCGTCGCCGGAGTCCGTGTCGTCCTGCCGGTCGGGTTCGTCCTGTGCGGCCGCCGGGGCAGTCGCCTGCGAGGTCGCCCGGCGCGGGGCACGGGCTTCGAGGTCGGGAGCCTGGAAGAGCAAGCCGAATGCCGCGCCGCCGGACGCGGGAGCAGGAGGCGTGGGCTCGGGGGCCGGGTCGGCCGGTGCCTGCGAGGCGGAGAAGAGTGACGTGTCCTCGCGCGACGCTTCGTCGGCAGGATTGAGATCGTCCTGGGGGCTCACAGCCCCTCCTTCGGAATCAGCACGCGGGATGGCCCGCAACCTGGGCTCACGCCCGGCACACCCGCATGAAGCGGTTTGGCCGTCGTCGACGCCCGGTGGTGGGCGCCACGACGAAAGTCGTCTGCTGCATCGTCTCGGTTCGCGCTGCGCGCGGCTGCCGAGTCCGCTGCCGTCAGGGGCCGGATCCGCGGGTCGGCGCGCTCACGTGGGCGCGGCCGGTCGGGTGATCCCCCTGCCGGGGCGTCGCGGCGGGTTGCGTGCCGCCGGACGACCGCCGCCCAGTATCGCACACCCGGCGGGGCGTACCGCTCAGCCGCGCTCGGTCAGCGGGTCGTCGAGAGCTCCGTCGGCACGCATCGGTCCCTGCGCCAACCGGGTCACCGAGCGGGTGCGATCGGCCTGCCAGCCGCACAATTCGGTCAACGCGGTGAGTATGTCGGTGGGCCGCACGGCCGGAGTCGTGTGGTGCAGCACCAGATCCAGCCCGGCCGGGTCAGCGGTGAGCTCGGCGCGCTCGATCGCGGCGCGCACATCGAAGGTGCGGGCCCCGGATTTGGTCATCCGGGTCACCTCGGCGCGATCCATCGCCAGCAGGCGCTCCAGCGCGGACCGCAGTCCGGTGACATCGGCACCCGGCAGGTCCACCCGCCATACGCTCGCCTGCAGTCGGTCCGCGAGCGCACCCGGTTCGGCCTCGACCACCTGCAGCACATCCAGACCCGGAGGGAGCGCCTCGTCCAGCGCGACGGCGACCTGCGCGGGATCGGCGCGCTCGGTCAATGAGATCTCGAAATACTCCGCCTCGCTCGCCCACCCGGTCGCCGCCGCATTGGCGTAGCTGATCTTCGGGTGGGGGTGGAAGCCGGCCGAGAAGGCCACCGGCAGCCGAGCGCGACGAACCGCTCGCTCCAGCGCGCGCTGGAAATCCCGGGTCGAGGTGAACCGCAGCCGGCCGCGTTTGGCGTAGCGCACCCGCAACTTCTGCACCGCGGGATCGGGTGCCGGACCTTCGGGAACTCGTTTCGCCACGATCGGTCAGCCTAATGCTCCGTGGTGCGAGCAGCACCAGGCGCCGGTCGAGCAGCGGCAACCGGCTGTTCACCCACTGGTCAATTGTCGTGTGCTCGCTGGGAACAGCCTCCGGGTTGGATGTGAAGCCGGGCTCGGCCATGGCAAGAGTGCTTCCCCCGAATCGCACCGCCGAGCCGTCGGAGGAAAGACGATGACTGCAAACAAGCGCGTTTCCACTCGTGCGAAGGCCGTCGGTGCCGGTGTGGCGGCCCTCGCCCTCATCGGGACGGCAGCGGCCGGCGCGAGCCCGCTCGCCTCGAACGGCAACGGCAAGGGTTATGGCAAGGGTGGTCAGCAGCCCCGCAACGTGATCCTGCTGATCGGCGACGGCATGGGTGACTCGGAGATCACCTCGACCCGCAACTACCAGGTCGGCGCCAACGGCCGGCTGAACCTGGACACCCTGCCCAGCACCGGTGCCTACACCACCTATGCGCTCCAGAAGGGCACCAACGTCCCTGACTATGTGACCGACTCGGCGGCCTCGGGCACCGGTTGGGCCACCGGCACCAAGACCTACAACGGCGCGATCAGCGTCGACACAAACGGCAAGCCGCTGCCGACGATCCTGGAGCGGGCCAAGGCGGCCGGCTACAACACCGGCGACGTCTCCACCGCCGAGATCCAGGACGCCACCCCCGCCGTCCTGGGCTCGCATGTCACCAGCCGCGACTGCAAGGGCCCCTCGGCCACCACCGCCAAGTGCCCGAGCAATGCCATCGAGAACGGCGGCGCCGGCTCGATCTCCGAGCAGCTGATGATGACCCGCCCGGACGTCCTGCTCGGCGGCGGCAAGAAGTACCTCGACGAGCGTGTCGTTGCCGGCAAGTACGCCGGCCAGACGGTGCTCGACCAGGGCCGCGCCCAGGGCTACCAGGTCGCGACCACCGCCGCGGAGATGCAGGCCGCGCCGCTGGGCAAGCCGCTGCTCGGCGCGTTCGCCCCCGGCAACCTGGACCTGGAGTGGACCGGCCCGACCCCGACCCGCACCGGCACCCCGGCGCAGCGGTGCGCCGTCAACGCCAAGCGCAACCCGGCCCAGCCGCACCTGTCGCAGATGACCCGTGTGGCGCTCGACCGGCTGAACAGCCTCAGCCGCGACGGCAAGGGCGCCAAGGGCCGCGGCGGCGCCGACAAGAAGGGCTTCTTCCTGCAGGTCGAGGGCGCCTCGATCGACAAGCAGAACCACGCCGCCAACCCGTGTGGTCAGATCGGTGAGAACGTCGAGTTCGACAAGGCCGTCGGCCTGGCGCTCAACTACCAGAAGCAGAACCCGAACACCCTGGTCATCGTCACCGGCGACCACGGCCACACCAGCCAGATCGTCCCGACCGGCAGCACCACCGCCGGTTACACGGCCACCCTCACCACGGCCGACAACGCTCCGATGACGATCAGCTACGCCACCTCCGATGTCCTCACCGGGCAGGAGCACACCGGCACCCAGATCCGCGTCGCGGCCGGTGGCCCGCAGGCCGGCCGGGTCTCGGGCGTGACCAACCAGACCGACCTGTTCACCACGATGTCGCTCGCGCTGGGTCTCTGACCGTTCACCCGCGCGTATGACGTGAGGCGGCGCCCGCTCGGGCGCCGCCTCATCGCGTGGTCACCTCAGACGACCGAGAGCGGCAGCAGCTTCTTGCCGGTCGGGCCGATCTGGATGTCGGTGCCCATCTGCGGACAGACGCCGCAGTCGAAGCACGGGGTCCAGCGGCAGTCGTCGACCTCGGTCTCGTCGAGCGCGTCCTGCCAGTCGTCCCAGAGCCACTCCTTGTCCAGGCCGGAGTCCAGGTGGTCCCAGGGCAGCACCTCGGTCTCACCGCGCTCCCGCGTGGTGTACCACTGGACATCAACTGGTAGGTCGGCGAATGCCGTTGTGGCACAACGCATCCAGCGCTCGAAGGAGAAGTGCTCGCTCCACCCGTCGAAGCGGCCGCCATCACGCCATACCGCCTCGATGACCCGCCCGACGCGGCGATCTCCACGGCTGAGCAAGCCTTCGATCAGGCCGGGTTCGCCGTCGTGATAGCGCATGCCGATGGCCGAGCCATAGCGCTTGTCGGAGCGGATCGCCTCGCGCAGCTTGGCCAGCCGGGCGTCGGTCTCCTCCGGGCCGAGCTGGGCGCACCACTGGAAGGGTGTGTGCGGCTTGGGCACGAAGCCGCCGATCGAGACCGTGCACCGGATATCGCGGCGGCCGCTCACCTGGCGACCGGTGTCGATGACCCGCTTGGCGAGCTCGGCGATCTGCAGCACGTCCTCGTCGGTCTCGGTCGGCAGACCGCACATGAAGTACAGCTTCACCTGCCGCCAGCCGGCGCCGTAGGCCGCGGCGACAGTGTTGATCAGGTCGTCCTCGCTCACCATCTTGTTGATGACCTTGCGGATCCGCTCGCTGCCACCCTCAGGGGCGAAGGTCAGCCCGGAGCGGCGGCCGTTGCGGGTGAGTTCGTTGGCCAGATCGATATTGAAGGCGTCGACGCGGGTCGACGGCAGTGACAGACCGGTCTGGGTGCCTTCGTAGCGATCGGCGAGGCCCTTGGTCACCTCGGCGATCTCGGTGTGGTCGGCGGAGCTCAGCGACAGCAGCCCGACTTCCTCGAATCCCGTTGCGGCCAAACCCTTTTCGACCATCTCACCGATGCCGGTGATCGACCGCTCGCGCACCGGGCGGGTGATCATGCCGGCCTGGCAGAAGCGGCAGCCGCGGGTGCAGCCGCGGAAGATCTCGACCGACATCCGCTCGTGCACGGTCTCGGCGAGGGGCACGAGCGGCTGCTTCGGGTAGGGCCAGGCGTCCAGGTCCATCACGGTGTGCTTGGACACCCGCCACGGCACACCCGGCGCCGACGGCGACGGCGCGACCCGCTTGATCCGCCCGTCGGGCAGGTAGTCCACGTCGTAGAACGCCGGCACGTAGACCCCGCCGGTGCGGGCGAGGCGCAGCAGCAGTTCGCGGCGGCCGCCGGGACGACCCTCGGCCTTCCACCGCTTGATCTCGTCGGTGATCGCCAGCACCGCCTGCTCGCCGTCACCGACGACGGCGGCGTCGATGAAGTCGGCGATCGGTTCGGGGTTGAAGGCCGCGTGGCCACCCGCGATCACCAGCGGATCGGACTCGGCACGGTCGGCCGCGTGCAGCGGCATACCGGCGAGGTCGAGTGCGGTGAGCAGGTTGGTGTATCCCAGCTCGGTGGAGAAGGACACGCCCAGCACGTCGAAATCACGCACCGGCCGGTGCCCGTCGACGGTGAACTGCGGCACGTCGTGCTCGCGCATCAGCGCTTCGAGGTCGGGCCAGACGGCATACGTCCGCTCGGCGAGAGCGTCAGTGCGCTCGTTGAGCACCTCGTAGAGGATCATCACGCCCTGGTTGGGCAGGCCCACCTCGTAGGCGTCGGGGTACATGAGCGCCCAGCGGGTGGTGAGCGCCTCGCCGGCCGGCCCGAACCCGCCGCAGTCCCAGTCTTTGACCTGGGAGTTGAGCTCGCCGCCGACATACTGGATCGGCTTGCTCACCTGGTCGAGCAGCGGCTCCAGGGCAGGGAAGATCGACTCGCCGGACATGCGTCCCAGGGTATGCCGCCCACCCATGCCGGTCGAATCGCCGCGTGATACCACAGAGGTATCATTTGAACATGGCAATGACACTACGGCTCACCGAGCAACAAACACGGTTGTTGCGCGAGACGGCCGAGCGCGATGGGACCTCGATGCATGCCCTGGCCGTGCGGGCGATCGATGCCTACCTCGCGCCGCGTACCGCAGTGCGTGACCGACTCCTGGGTCAAATCCTGGCTGAGGACGCCGCCGTCCTTGAGCGACTGCGCGACGCGTGACCGACCCGATCTACCTCGACCTGGACGATCTGGTACTCGTCGCAACCGGGGCGCTCGGCCGTCCGCCCGAGGTGCGCGACTGGGGCCTACTCGAGGCCGCTCTCGCGAGACCGCGAGCAACGGTATTCGGGCAAGATGCCTACGGCGACCTGTACCTCAAGGCCGCCGCATTGCTGTCCTCACTCGTCAAGGGGCGCGCGTTGGTTGACGGCAACAAGCGCACCGGCCTCATCGCGACCCGACTATTCCTGGCGATGAACGGGATCCGGTTCACCGGCACCGACGACGACAAGTTCACCCTCGCGCTCGACGTAGCCGACGACACGCTTGGCAGCGTCGAAGAGATCGCAGCCCGCCTGCGTGACCTCACGACTTCGACAACTACAGGGGCTCAGTCCTGGTAGAGGCCGTCTAGGTCGTCCTTGAACTTCTGCGCGACGACCTTGCGCTTGAGCTTCAGGCTGGGTGTGACCTCGCCGTCTTCGACCGTGAGGTCGCGCGGCAGGATCAGGAAGCGCTTGATCTGCTCATGCCGCGCCAGCCCGCTATTGAGCTGATCGACATAACCCTGCACCAGGTCGCGGGCCTCGTCCGAGGTGACGATCGTGCGATAGTCGGCGCCCTGCAGCGAGGACTGCTTGCCGGCCCATTCGGTGATCGCCTCCTCGTCCAGCGTCACCAGCGCGGAGACGAACTTGCGCCCGTCCCCCTCGACGACCAGTTGCGACGCGAACGGACAGATGCCCTTGAACATCGCCTCGATCTGGCTGGGTGCGACATATTTGCCGTTGGAGGTCTTGAACAGATCCTTCTTGCGGTCGGTGATGCGCACGTGGCCGGTCGGGGTGATCTCGCCGATGTCGCCGGTGTGGAACCAGCCGTCGACCAGTGACTCCGCCGTCTCGGTCTCGAGGCCGCGGTAGCCCTGCATCACGCCGCGGCCCTTGACGAGGATCTCGCCGTCGTCGCCGAGCGTGATCTGCGTGCCCGGCAACGGCCAGCCGACCGTGCCGGGCTGGTTGGCATAGGGGCGGTTGACCGCGCACGCGGCGCTGGTCTCGGTGAGCCCGTAGCCCTCCAGGATCGGGATGCCCATGCCGTCGAACCAGGTGGCGATGTCCTTGTTGAGCGCGGCCGAACCGGAGATGAAGAACCGGATGTTGCCCCCGAACCGTGCCCGGATCTTCTTGGCCACCAAGGCGTCGCCGACCTTGTGCTGTATGCCGAGCCCGCCGCCGACGCTGTCCCCGCCGGTGCGCGCGCTGGACACCTTGCGGGCGTTGCCCGCATGCCAGTCGAACAGCTTCGCCTTGAGCCCGCCCTCGTCGCGCATCATCGTGGTGATCCGGCCGTAGACCTTCTCGAAGATGCGCGGCGCGGCACCCATCCAGGTCGGGCGCACGGTCGGCAGGTTCTCCACGATCTTGTCGACCCGCCCGTCGATGGCGGTCGGGAAGCCGATCTGCAGCGGCAAGGTCAGCAGCAGCTTGCCGAAGACATGCGCGAGCGGCAGCCAGAGGTATTGCACGTCATCCTCACCGAGCAGCCCGATCGCATCGACCGCGCTGACCTCGTAGACCCATGAGTCGTGCGGCAGCCGCACACCCTTGGGCCGGCCGGTCGTGCCCGAGGTGTAGATGAGCGTCGCCAAGTGCTCCTTCTGCACCCCGGCGACGCGCTCGTCGACCGCATCGGCATGTGCCTCGAGATATTCCGCGCCGCGCAATTCGAGGTCGACCAGGGTCATCACGTCGTCGCCGTCGGCGCGCCCGTCGAAGGTCACGATGTGGGTGACGCTCGGCACCGCGTCGCGACCCTCCCGGATCATCGCGGTGTGGGTGTCGTCCTCGGTGAAGACGACCTTCGCGCCGGAGTCGCTGATGATGTAGAGCGTGTCGTCCACGGTCGAGGTCGGGTAGATCGTGGTCGTCGCGGCGCCGGCGAGCATCACGCCGAGATCGGCGAGCGCCCATTCCACCCGGGTGGCGCTCGCGAGGGCCACCCGGTCCTGCGCCTCGACCCCGAGCGAGATGAGGCCGGCGGCGATATTGCGGACCCGCTCGTCGGCCTGCTTCCAGGTCATCGAGGACCAGCCGTCACCCTGCGGGAAGCGGAAGGCCTCACCCTGCGGAGTCTTGCCGACCCGGTCGACGAACAGATGCGCCACCGTGGGCTGCGCCTGCTCGATAGTGCTGAAATCCGGCTTCTCGTCCGAGACCGACATGACCATGGGTGACTACTCCTCGCGCGTCCGACCCGCACCTCGGCGGGTGGTTGCGGCCACCCTAGCCCGCCGCCCGGCGCCCGTCAGTAGAGCCGGCGCAGACTGACCAGGTGGACGTTCTCGAGCAGCCCGATCGCCGCCCAGCAAGCGAACATGCTCGACCCGCCATACGACACGAACGGCAGCGGGAGCCCGGTGACCGGCATCAGCCCGAGGTTCATCCCGACGTTCTGCAGGATCTGAAAGAGGAACCAGCACACGACGCCGACCGCGACCAGCCGGCCGAAGGAGTCCTGGGCCGCGCGCGCGATGAGCACCCCGCGGACGACCACGAAGGTCAGCACGAGCACGATCACCGCGCTGCCGAGGAAGCCGAGTTCCTCCCCCGCCACCGAGAAGACGAAGTCGGTCTGCTGGAAGGGGATGAAGCCACCCTGGGTCTGCCGGCCCTGAAAGAGCCCCTCACCGGTGAGGCCGCCCGAGCCGATGGCGATCTTGACCTGGCGCACCTGGTAGCCGATCCCGGTCGGGTCGACGCTGGGGTCGGCGAAGGCGGTGAGCCGGGCCCGCTGATAGGCGCTCAGCACCGGCGTCGTGACCGCGAGGGCGATGGCGATCGCCATACCGACGAGGGCGGCGACCAGCCACCAGCGGGAGGCGCCGGACACGGCGACCACACCGAAGGTGAGGGCCAGCAGGACGAGCACTTCGCCGAGGTCGGGCTGCAGCAGCACGAGCGCGATGGGCACCCCGGCGACCGCGAGCGCCAGCCAGACGTCCCGGGTGGGCGGCGGCGCGCCTCGTTCGCCGCGCTCGGCGAGGATCATCGCCAGGCCGACGCAGAGCGCCCCCTTGGCGAATTCGGCCGGCTGGATCGAAAAGCCCGGCACCTGGATCCACGAGCGCGAGCCGTTGATCGTCGAACCGAGCGGTGACAGCACCAGCACCAGGCCGAGCACCGACACCAGGTAGACCCACGGCGCGATCGCCCGGATCAGCCGGAAGTCGACGCGCATGCAGGTCGCGCCGATCAGCAGCCCGACCACCAGGTTGATCAGGTGCCGCAGCAGGTAGCCGTCGCCATGGGTATGCCGGGTCGCGGACCACACGAGCACCGCACCGACCAGCGACAGGCCGAGCGCCGCGATCCACAGTCCCCAGTCGCCGCGGCTCCAGGACAGCTGCCGCCGGTCGAGACCGAAGGACCGGGCCGGCGAACCGATCACGGCTGCAGCAGGTCCCGGCAGATGTCGACGTCGCGGGTCATCTGCTCGATCAACGCCTCGATCGAGTCGAAACGGACGTTGCCGCGCAGCCGCTGCACGAACTCCACCCGCACGTGCTCGTCGTAGAGGTCGAGGTCGTCGCGATCGAGGACATAGGCCTCGACCGTGCGCTCGGGGACATCGTCGAAGGTCGGGTTGGTGCCGACCGAGATGGCGGCGGGCATGCGGTGGTCGGGGTGGTCCTCGGGCAGGTTGTCGCGAACCAGCCAGCCGCCATACACCCCGTCGGCGGGCACGAGACCGGTCGACTCCGGCGAGAGGTTCGCGGTCGGGAAACCCAGCTCGCGACCGCGCATGTGGCCGCGCACGACGGTGCCGCGCACCTCGGGCAGCCGGCCGAGCACGTGGGCGGCGGCGGGGATGTCGCCCTCGTGCAGGTGGGCGCGCACCGAGGTGGAGGAGAAGCGACCGTCGTCGCCGACGTCCTGCAACACGGTGACCTCGAAGCCGTATTTCTGGCCGAGCTCGCGCAAGGTGTCGACGTCGCCGGAGTTCTTGGCGCCGAACTTGGTGTCCCGGCCGACCACGACCGCCTGGGCGCCGAGGGCCTGGACGAAGACGGCGTGCACGAATTCCTCGGGGCTCATCGCCGCCAGCTCGAGGGTGAACGGCAGGACGAGGGTGACGTCGACGCCGTGGTCGGCGATGCGCTCCAGGCGGGTCGGCAGGTCACACAGCTGGTCGGGGGCGCGGTCGGGGTGCAGGACCCGCAGCGGGTGCGGGTCGAAGGTCACCGCGATGGCGTGGATCGAGCGGCCGCGGGCCTGCCGGACGACTTCGTCGAGCAGCGCGCCGTGACCGAGGTGGACGCCGTCGAAGTTGCCGATGGTGACGACACTCGGGACGACCTCGGAGGGGACGGACGCCAGGTCGGTCAGCTGCAGCACGGCGGCAACTCTAGCGAGCGCCGATCGGCCTCTCGTCAAGGCGCAGCAGCTTCCAGCCGAGCACCGCGAGCAGCCAGGTCACCGCGAAGACCCCGACGATCACGAAACCCACACCGTCGAGGTTGATGCCGCCGATCGCGGCGACCGGACCGGACCGCAGATCCAACCGCTCGGCGAGCACCGAACACACCTCGATGCTGCCGATGACCAGGGCCACGAAGACCGACAGCCAGGTGACGGTCGCGTTGTAGTAAAGGCGGCGCACCGGCCGCGCGAAGGCCCAGCTGTAGGCCTTGGCCATGAAGATGCCGTCGGCGGCGTCGAGCAGGCTCATGCCCGCGGCGAAGAGCACCGGCAGGGTGAGGATCGCGTACCACGGCAGCTGGAAGGCCGCGGCGCCACCGGCGAGCACCAGCAGGCTCACCTCGGTGGCCGTGTCGAAGCCGAGACCGAACAGGAAACCGATCGGGTACATATGCCATGGCTTGCGCACGCTCTTGGTGAGCCCGCCGAGGAAGCGGTTGAAGAAGCCGCGGTTGTTCAGGTGCTGCTCCAGCGCGGCCTCGTCGAGCTCACCGCCGCGGGCGCGCCGCCATACCTTGATGATGCCGACCAGGGCCACCAGGTTGAGCGCGGCGATGATCAGCAGGAAGACACCGGACACGGTCGTGCCGATGATGCCGGTGATCTCGTGCAGCCGGGAGCCGCCGTCCTTGACTGAGGCGGCGAGCGCGCGGATGCCGGCGGCGAGGAGCAGGCAGAGGGCGAACACCACGCTGGAGTGCCCGAGCGAGAACCAGAAGCCAACGCTCACCGGCCGGCGGCCATCGTTCAGCAGCTTGCGGGTGGTGTTGTCGATCGCGGCGATGTGGTCGGCGTCGAAGGCGTGCCGCATGCCGAGGGTGTAGGCGGTGATGCCGAGGCCGATGCCGAACACCTGGGTGTGGCCGGTGCCGTCCGCGCCGAGCTTCAGCTGCTGCGGTGCGACGATCGCGATCAGCGTGCCCCAGCCGATGACGTGCAGCGCGATCACGAAGAGCGTCATACCGATCACCGAACGACGCTCGTCCGGCGTGAACGCCGAGGCGACCCGACGATGCCAGCCGACCGACGGCTCCCCCACGGACGTCGCGCTGGCCATCGGGTGCTCTCCTCGTGATCGGTTCACGCCGGCCGAGCCGACGACCGCCATCCTAATCACGTCCTGCGACTGAGTCGCATCTGGCGTCAGAGTTCGGGACGCCAGCGGTCGCACCGCGCGTCCGCACCAACGCACCACCGCTCGTGCAGATCTGCGGACACCGCATCCACCCCGCACCTCGTGTCCGCACCAACGCACCACCGCTCGTGCAGATCTGCGGACACCTCACCTGCCCCTCAGGTGCTGGCTGCGCTCAGGCGGGCGGGAAGACGACGAGGCTGCGCGCCTGCCGGCCGGAGTCGTCGATCATCGCGACGAGGTCGTCGCCCGGCCCGACGGCCGCAGCCACCGCACCGAGGCCGGTGGCGCCGATCCGCTTGCCGTGTCGCAGATCTTGCGCTTCGTCCGCGGTGAGCTCGCGGGTCGGGAATTGGGCCCGCGCGGCCTCCGCCAGAGGTATGACGGGCAGCGGGTCGCCTCGCTCGACCGTCGCACCGAGGTCGTCCAGCCGGTGGCAGGCGCCCAGGTCGTAGGCACCGACCCTCGTGCGGCGCAGCGCGGTGAGGTGGCCGGCCGAGCCCAGCGCAGCACCCAGGTCGCGAGCCAGCGCTCGCACATAGGTGCCCGACGAGACTTCCACGCTGACGTCGAGGTCGATCAGGTCGTCGTGGCGGCGCAGGTCACGAATCTCGAAGTGCGACACCGTGATTGGCCGCGCAGGCAGGTCAACGTCCTCTCCCCCGCGCACCCGCGCGTAGGAGCGTTTGCCGTCGATCTTGATCGCGCTGACGGCGCTCGGCACCTGCAGCAGGTCACCGGTCAGGGCGGCGACCGCGTCGGCAATCCGCTCGTCGGTGAGTCCGCTCGCACCGGGTGACGAGGTCACCTCGCCTTCGGCGTCGTCGGTGAGCGTGCCCTGCCCGAGCCGGATCGTCGCGTCATAGGCCTTGTCGCAGCCGACGAGATAGGT
Organism: Metallococcus carri; assembly: GCF_011440275.1. Classification (GTDB taxonomy): domain Bacteria; phylum Actinomycetota; class Actinomycetes; order Actinomycetales; family Dermatophilaceae; genus Metallococcus; species Metallococcus carri. The sequence continues at coordinate 108,047 of NZ_JAAOIV010000001.1, forward strand.
GAGCAATTTGGTCGCCCGGTTGATGCCGAGCACGAGCACGCCGGTGGCCATCGGGTCCAGCGTCCCGGCATGACCGACCCGGCGGGTCGCGGCCAGCCGCCTCGTGCGGCCGACGACATCGTGACTCGTCCAGCCCGCCGGTTTGTCGACGAGCAGCAGGCCGTCGATCACTCGTCCTCGTCGGACACGCGCGGCTTCTTGTAGGGGTCGGCGTCCCCGGCATACCGCTGGGCGTCGGCGCTGCGGGCGAGCTCGGCGTCCCGCTCGCGCGCGGCGGCGAGGGCGGCCTCGATATTGGCCGCGCCCTCCGGGATGGCGTCCGGGATGAACTCCAGCGACGGGGTCAGCCGGATGCCGAGGCCCTTGCCGACGTGCGAGCGGATGCGGCCGCGCCATTCGGTCAGCACCGCGGCCGTGTCCTCACGCTCGGCGTCGCTGCCGAAGACGGTGTAGAACACCGAGGCGTGCTGCAGGTCGCCGGTGACCCGCACATCGGTGATGGTCACGAAGCCCAACCGCTCGTCCTTCACCCGCCGCTCGACGAACTCGGCGACCAGGGTCTTGATGCGCTCGGCGATCTTGCGGGCGCGTGCGGGGTCGGCCATGACGGCGTCTCCTTCGACAGGCGGGGGTGGGCAGTCACCCAGCCTAGACGGCGCCGGACGTCACTCCTGGCACGGCCGCAACTCGATCCGGCCACCGGGCTGGGCGAACCGGTCGGCGATCTCCTCGGCACGCTGCTGCGAGGCCACGTCGATCAGGAAGAACCCGGCGAGGTGCTCGGCGGCCTCGGCATACGGCCCGTCGGTGACCGGGTGTTCGGTCGGCGTCCAGGAGAAGATCTTGGCCTTGGCCGGATCGTCGAGGGCGGCGGCGGTGACGAGCTCGCCGCGTTCCCGCATGGTGGCCATCAGATCCTCGAAGCCGGCCCCGGAGTGCTCGAAATAGGACTCCGGCTGGGCGCGGCCCTCGTCGGTGAACCGATCGGTCGGGTGCCCCCAGGGTTGGGGGTTGGAGTGGACGAGGATGACGTACTTCATGTCGAGCTCCTTCGCGGATGCTGGGGCCGGGCGGTCCGTCCCTCATGACCATGACGGGCGGGACTCACCGGAATCGACGGCTACTGCGAAGACTGCACCATCTCGATCACGCACCGCGGTCCCGGCGCCTGAGCGAGTCGGCGATCACCAGTCACCAGCACGGCGTCGAGAGCCTCGGCGAGCGCCACGTAACAGGCGTCGTACGGTGTGAGGTTGTTGCGCAACTCCCAACACCTCGTAGTCAGCGCCCGGTGTGGGGCGCGCTCGAGCGGCATTGTCTGCAGGTCACGGATCGCGGTCTCGGCCAGCCTCGGGTCGACCGCGCCCGACCGGACCCCCCGGCGCAGGACGGAAAGAACCTCGAGGTCCACCAGCTCGGGGGCGGCGACGACCTCGCCGCGCAACCTTTGACGCACGGCGTGGCCGTCTGGGCCCCCACTCACCAACCCGACGACGAGCGCGCTCGCGTCAACGACGATCACGGTCGGCCCGCACCATCTCCGCGGTGTCAACAACAGTCAATGCAGCGCCGTCACGGGAGGCCGCTGCGTCCAGTATTTCGTCGAGCGTGGGGCGGGCGGCCTCATCGATCAGGCGAGATCGCAAGTACTCCTGCAGCGACTGATGGGCTGCGGCCGCGCGACGTCGCAGGACGGCGTGCGTGCTCTCCGGCACATCCTTGATCTGGACACTGGGCATGGCGCCATTATGGCGCCATGTCTGCCTCTGCCGCCACCTACGCCTTGCGCGCGACGAGCAGGTCGCGGTCGATCGAGGCATCGACGCGGTGCCGGACGTCGGGGATCTCGCAGACCGTCAGGCCGTGCTGCTCGACCAGTTCGTGCAATTCCTCGACCGGCGCGACATGCCGGTTATACGACAGCCCGATCGCTCCTCCGGTGCGCAGCACCCGCGTCCACGACGGCAGCGAACGGTCCAGCAGGCCGAGCGGGCTGCGCGCCAGCCGGTCACCGTGCGAGCCGTGCTGCACGCCGTATGGCGTGTCCGTCACGATCACGTCGATGCTCGTGGGTCGCAGCACCCCGTCGAGATCGGTCGCGTCGGTGCTGACATAGCGCAGCCGGTCGGTGTGCCCGGCCTTGAACGCCGCCTTGTCGGGCGCGATCTCCAGGGTGAGCTGGCGCCCCCGCGTGCGACCGGCGACGGTCAGCGCCTTCTGCTCCACTTGATGCTTGAACCGGTGCTCGCGTGCCCAGGTCTTGATGAAGGCGGCATACGCCTCGTAGTCCTTGCGATCGATGTCGACGCCGGTGACCTCCAGCCCGTGCAGCAGCGCGAGATTGAGCGTCGTGCCGCGGCCGCACAACGGATCGAGCACCCGCAGGCTGCCGTCGAGCAGCCGCGCCGGCCAGGCGGTCATCGCGGCAGTCACGTTGAGACACAAGCGAGTCCACTGCTCGTTGGTCTTACCGGCGTACTTCTGGATGGTCACCAGATCGTCCGGATAGCGCCGGACTTCGGGCAACTCCAGCGGCCGCAGCAGGTCGCCCTCCGGCAGGTATGCCGCGAAGGTCGCCGACAGCCGCGCGAGCACGCCAGGCACCCGCTCGTCCTCCGGCACGCGCACCACCAGATAGGGCACCCCGGCGATCACCCGAGTCTCGACCTCGACCTGCCCGACCAGGGCGCCCAGCACGGCACCGGCCTCGGCCGCGGCCAGGCGGGGCGCGGCGTCGGCATACACCCGGTTGGCGGACGGGGCGAGCAGGAGCAGATACTCGGACACGGGGCGCAGGTTAGTGGCTGCCGCTGGGCGCACCCACCCGGCGGCGATAGGAGCCCGGCGGCTCGCCGACGAGCAGGGTGAAATCGCGGATGAAATGTGCCTGGTCCGCCCACCCCAGGCCGGCTGCGAGCGACGCCAGGGACTCCTCGCCGCCGGCGTGCAGCGCGACCACCGCGTCATGCACCCGAGCGCGCAGCAGCACCCACTTGGGGCCGACGCCCAACTGGCGGCGGAAGGCGCGCTGGGTGGACCGCACGGTCGTGCCCATCAGCGCCGCGACGGCGGCCACGGTCGTGAGCGTCCGGTCGGCGTCGATCTTGTCCAGCACCGTCGCGACGGTCTCCCCCTCGTGGGTCGGTGGCCGCAGGATCGCCGCCAGGTGGGCGTCGAAGGTCCGCGCCGCATCGGGCAGCCCGGCCCGCAATCCGGCGACCTCGGGCGCGAGGGTGAGCGACCGGTCGGCCCGGCATACCCGATCGGTGACCTCGACCGCCGGCCGCCCGGTCGAGGCGAACAGCACGCCGGCGCGCAGGGCGACACCGGCGACGCCGCCGCGGCCTGTCAACCGGACGTCGAAGCGCTGCCGGGTCACCGCGCCGGTGAGGAAGCAGCCCTCGCCCGCCACCTGCTCGCGCGTGATGCCGCCCCACTCGACGGACAAATGGGTGCTCACCGAGGGCACCAGGGTGGAGACATAGGAGGTGCCCGGTGGCAGGTCGAAGACGACCGACCAGTAGTAGTCGACGAGCGGGGCCAGCTCAGCCGGCGGCGCCGCGCGCTGGAGCGTCGCGTGGCGGGCGAACGCGGCCGGGTCCAGCACGACGCCGCTGGTCGCCCGCTGCCCGGTTGTCGCGTTCGTCCAATCCGCCACGCGCTCCACGGTATGTGCTGGCACCGACACAGTCACCGACTCATCAGGAGGAAACCCATGAGCACCGCCAGCCTCGCGATGGTCACCATCGACGTCGCCGACGCCAGCGCCGCCGCGCAGTTCTACAGCGACCTGCTCGGTTGGGAGAAGATGTATGACGCCGACGGGTACGCCATGGTGCAGGGGCCGGGCGTGCGCCTCGGCTTCGGCTCGACGCCCGACCTGAAGGCGCCGTCCTGGCCGGACGACGGCCACAAGCAGTTCCACCTCGACCTGGCCTCGGACGACATCGAGGCGACGGCCAAGCGTGCGGTCGAGCTCGGTGCGACCAAGCCGGACGAGCAGCCCGGCGAGGGCCAGTGGACCGTGCTGATCGACCCGGGCGGGCACCCGTTCTGCATCACCAACGCCGCCAACTGGTGATCTACACCGGTAGGAGAGCCCACCGGCTGCAAGAGCGACCATTTCCCGAGGGCTCCAGGGGAAAGGCCCCGCACCCCCGTCACCGGGGATGCGGGGCCTCCGTTGCGTGTTTCGTCAGACGCGCGATTACTTCTGCGCGCCTTCCTCACACTCCGCTTCGGCCGCCGACTCGCTGACGCCCTTCGACTCGCTTCGCTCGCTCAGGACACCGCTCGCCGACAACCTCCGCTGCGTGTTTCGTCAGACGCGCGGCTTTTCCCGCATCTCGTAGGTCGCGATCAGGTCGCCGATCTGCAGGTCGTTGTAGGACCCGAGGTTGACACCACACTCGTAGCCCTCGCGGACCTCGGTGACATCGTCCTTGAACCGGCGCAGACCGGCCACCTCGACGTTCTCGGCCACGACGACACCGTCACGGGTGATGCGAGCCTTCGCACCACGACGGATCTCACCCGAGCGCACGATCGAACCGGCGATATTGCCGAACTTGGACGAGCGGAAGATCTCGCGGATCTCCGCGGTGCCCAGCTCGACCTCTTCGAACTCCGGCTTGAGCATGCCCTTGAGCGCCTGCTCGATCTCCTCGATGGCCTGGTAGATCACCGAGTAGTACCGGATCTCGACACCCTCCTTCTCGGCATACTCCGCGTTCTGACCCTCGGCTCGCACGTTGAAGCCGATGATCACCGCGTCGGAGGCCACCGCCAGGTTGATGTTGTTCATCGTGATCGCACCGACGCCACGGTCGATGATGCGCAGGTCGACCTCGTCGCCCACATCGATCTGCATGAGCGCGTCCTCGAGGGCTTCGACCGAACCGGACACATCGCCCTTGAGGATGAGGTTGAGCGTCTCGACCTTGCCCGCGGCGAGGGCCTCGTTGAGGTCCTCCAGGCTGATCCGCTTGCGGGCCTTGGCCAGCGACGCCTGCCGGTCGGCCGCCTCCCGCTTCTCCGAGATCTGCCGGGCGGTGCGGTCGTCGGGCGCCACGATGAAGGTGTCGCCCGCGCGGGGCACCGACGCCAGACCGGTCACCTGGACCGGACGGGATGGCAGCGCCTCCTGCAGGTGGTTGCCGTGCTCGTCGAGCATGGCGCGCACCCGGCCGTGCGCCGTGCCGGCGACGATCGCGTCACCGACCCGCAAGGTGCCGGACTGCACGAGCACCGTCGCCACCGCACCGCGACCGCGGTCCAGGTTGGCTTCGATCGCGACACCGCGGGCGTCCTTGTCCGGGTTGGCCCGCAGATCGAGCGCGGCGTCCGCGGTCAGCAGCACCGCCTCGAGCAGCGCGTCGATGTTTTCGCCCTGCTTGGCCGAGACGTCGACGAACATGGTGTCGCCGCCATACTCCTCGGCGATCAGGTTGTACTCGGTGAGCTGCTGACGGATCTTGGCCGGGTTGGCACCCTCGACGTCGATCTTGTTGACCGCGACCACGATCGGCACGTCGGCCGCCTGGGCGTGGTTCAACGCCTCGATCGTCTGGGGCATCACCCCGTCGTCCGCCGCGACCACGAGGATCGCGATGTCGGTCACCTTGGCACCACGGGCACGCATGGCGGTGAACGCCTCGTGACCGGGGGTGTCGATGAAGGTGATCGCCCGGTCGGTGCCCTCGTGCTCCTGGTGCACCTGGTAGGCACCGATGTGCTGGGTGATGCCACCGGCCTCGTGCGCCTGCACGTCGGCATTGCGGATCGCGTCCAGCAGTCGGGTCTTACCGTGGTCGACGTGACCCATCACGGTCACGACCGGCGGCCGCGGCTGCAGGTCATCGTCGGACTCCGCCTCCGCCTCGGCCTCAAGGTCGATGTTGAACGAGCTGAACAGCTCCTTCTCCTCGTCCTCCGGCGAGACCACCTGCACGTCGTAGCCGAGCTCGGCGCCGAGGAGCTTGAAGGTGTCCTCGTCCAGCGACTGGGTCGCCGTGGCCATCTCACCGAGGTGGAACAGCACGGTGACCAGCGATGCCGGGTTGGCGTCGATCCGGTCGGCGAAATCGGTCAGCGAAGCACCACGACGCACGCGCACCACGGTCGAGCCGTCGCCGCGCGGGACGGTGACACCGCCGACCGAGGGGGCCTGCATCTGCTCGAATTCCTGGCGCTTGGCGCGCTTGGACTTGCGACCGCGGACCTTTCCACCGCCACGACCGAACGCTCCCTGCGTGCCGCCACGGCCGCCGGGGCCACGACCGCCGCCACCGGGACGACCGGCGAAACCACCGCGACCGCCACCGCCACCAGGACCGCCACCGGCGCCACGACCACCACCGGGTCCGCCGCCACGACCGCCGCCGCTGGTGCCCGGACGCACCGACGAGCGGTCCGGCATCATGCCCGGGTTCGGACGGGCACCACCCGGACGCGGCCCACCGGGGCCGGCCTGACCGGGACGCGGCGCTGCCGGACGGGGGCCAGCGGAACCGCCGGCACCACGAGCACTGGCCGGACGCGGCATACCTTGGCTGGGCGCGAAGGGATTGTTGCCCGGACGCGGCGAGCCGCCACCACCGGAGCGCATGCCCTGGCTGGGTGCGAAGGGGTTGTTGCCCGGGCGCGGGCCCGGACGGCCACCGGCCGGACGGGGAGCCGCCGGACGGGGCGAACCGCCACGCTCACCAGAGCTGCGCTCCGCGGACGGACGCTCAGCACTCGGCTTGGGTGCGGACGGAGCCGCCGGACCCGGCTTGGGACCGGCCGGTGCCGCCGGAGCCGACGACGCGGCCGGCTTCGCGGGCGCGGGGGCTTCGGCGGTTTCCTGGGCAGCCGGCGCGGGGCCGGGTCCCGGCGTCGGAGCGCTCTCGGCGGTCTTCGCCGGTGCAGCCTTCGCCGGAGCGGCCGGGGCCGCCGGCGTGGGCGTCGCCTCGGTGGCCGCAGCCTTCTTCGCGGGTGCCTTGGGGGTCGCGGTCGTCTTCGCCGCGGGCTTGGCGGGCGCCGCGTCAGCCTTCTTGGCGGATGCGGGCGGGTTTTCCTTGATCTTGCGCACCACCGGAGCCTCGATGGTGGAGCTCGCCGTCTTGACGAACTCCCCCTGCTCCTTGAGGTACGCCAAGAGTTCCTTGCTCTCGATCCCGAGCTCCTTGGCGAGCTCGTGAACTCGGACCTTGGCCACACTTCTCCTTGATGGGTTGGCGACGGTCCGAGCGGTCGGCCTCAGGGCCGGGCGGACGGAACCGTCAAAGGGTGTACGTGCTCATCGCTGAGTACTCATCGGGTGCTCATCAGCGTCAAACCCGCTTTCCGGTATGCCGTCCGGTCCGGCGGGTGCCGGACCGGGGTGAAGGGTCGAGACCCAGGCCTGCAGCCGGCTCGCATCGACCGGGGAGGTCGCTCGCAAGGCTCGCCCGAAGGCCCGCCGCGAGATCGCCTTGTCCAGGCACTCCGCGGTCGGGTGCAGCCAGGCCCCTCGGCCCGGCCGCCGGCGCTCGGGATCGGGAACGACGTCCCCACCCTCGAGCACCACTCTCACCAGTGCTGAGCGCTCGTCGCGTGATCGACACCCGACGCAGGTCCGCATCCCGGCGTGAGCCGGTGCGGACGGAGGGGATTGTCGAACAGGCGGACGACCGCTCACCACACAGTCTATCGCAGTCAGGCCTCGGCCCCGGGAGCGGCCGAGGGCTCGGTCGTCTCGTCGTGGCCGACGCCGGCGCTCACCTCGGGGGCATTGTCGGGCCGGATGTCGATCCGCCACCCGGTCAGCCGGGCCGCGAGCCGGGCGTTCTGGCCCTCCTTGCCGATGGCGAGGCTGAGCTGGAAGTCGGGCACGACGACGCGTGCGGACTTGCCGGCCCGGTCCACGATCTCGACCGACTCCACCCGCGACGGGCTGAGCGCCGCCGCCACGAAGGTCGCCGGGTCCTCACTGAAGTCGACGATGTCGATCTTCTCGCCGCCCAGCTCGGTCATCACCGCCCGCACACGCGAGCCCATCGGGCCGATGCACGCGCCCTTGGCGTTGACCGAGGAGTCCTTGCTGAACACCGCGATCTTGGTGCGGTGGCCCGCCTCACGCGCGAGCGCCGCGATCTGGACGGTGCCGTCGGCGATCTCCGGGACCTCCAGCGCGAACAGCTTGCGCACCAGGTTGGGGTGCGTGCGCGACAGCATGATCTGCGGACCCTTCAGCCCGCGCTTGACCGACACGACATAACAACGGATGCGCTCGCCGTGGCGGTAGGTCTCCCCCGGCACCTGCTCCGAGCTCGGCAGCACGCCCTCGACGGTGCCGAAGTCGACGTGCACATTGCGCGGGTCGCTGGACTGCTGGATCACGCCGGCGACGATGTCGCCCTCGCGGCCGCGGAAGTCGCCGAGGATCGCCTCGTCCTCGACATCGCGCATCCGCTGCACGATCACCTGGCGCGCGGTGGCGGCGGCCACCCGGCCGAAGTCGTTCGGGGTGTCGTCGAACTCCGGGCCCGGCTCGCCCCGGTTGCCCTCGTCGTCGACCTCGCCGTCCTCACGGGCCCACACCACGACGTGTCCGGTCTTGCGGTCGAGTTCCACTCGCGCGTTGTGGTAGCTGCCGTCGACCCGGTGGTATGCCGTGAGCAGCGCCTGCTCGATCGCCGGCACGATGACGTCCATCGGGATCTCGCGCTCACGCTCCAGCGCTCGCAGTGCGGCCATGTCGATGTCCATCAGCGGTCCTTTCCTTCGTCATCGGCGGGCTCGGCGCGCGAGAACTCGACGTTCACGCGGACCCGGCCCAGGTCGGCATACGGGATGGTGCGGGTGGCGATGCTGCCGTCGGCACCGGCGACGGCCACGTCGATGTCACGCTCGCCCGCGCGTTCGAGTCGGCCCTCGACCTGCGAGCCGTCGGCGAGGGTGGCGGTGAGCAGGCGACCGACATTGCGGCGGAAGTGGCGCGGCTGCGTGAGCGGACGGTCGACGCCGGTCGAGCTCACCTCCAGCACGTAGGGCTGGTCCCCCATCAGATCGGAGCTGTCCAGGCGGTCGCTGACCGCGCGGGTGGCGTCGGCGACCAGGTCGAGGTCGAGCGGCGGCACGGGCGAGGTCTCGTCCTGCAGGCCGGAGAGTTCGCGATCGACCAGGACGCGCACGACCCGGCGCTTGCCGGCCGGGGTCACGGTGACGTCCTCGACCACCAGACCGAGCGGGGCGAGAGCCGGAGCGAGCAGTTGGTCGATGTCCGCAGCTCGTTGCGAGGTCATCACTGGCTCCTTGACGGCTCCGTCGATCTTCGGTTTGGGAAGACACAGCCTAACCCGACCGATCCCCGCTCTTCACTTGCGTTCCGCGGACCGCTGGCGAATACTGAACCTTATGGTTCAGCATCGGGAGGACGTGTTCGCCGCGCTCGGGCACCGCACCCGGCTGCAGGTGATGGCGGCGTGCTGCCGACGCCCGCACAGCACCACCGAGCTCTCCCGGCTGTGCGCACCGATCACGCTCACCGGCATGCGCAAGCACCTCGCCGTGCTCGAGGACGCCGGGCTGATCGAGCGGCGCAAGTCCGGCCGCACGGTGTGGTGCACGGCGCGGCCGGGCGCACTCGACGACGCGACCGCCTATCTCGCGCAGTTGCAGACCTTTTGGACCGGCCAACTCGATTCGCTTGCACGTCACCTGGAGGATTCATGACCGACTCGATCGCCTTCACCCGCACCGTCGCCGCGGACCTGCCGACGGTATGGCGGGCCTGGACGACTCCCGAAGGGCTGGCCGCCTGGTGGTGGCCGCAACTGCCGGACACCACCTACCGGATCGACGCCCGGCCCGGTGGGACCTACCACTTCGAGTCCAAGGCGGCCGGCATCGGAGCGCGGGGTGAGTTCCTCACTGTCGAGGAGCCGACGCTGCTGGAGATGACCTGGTGGTGGCTCGGCGGCGAAGGCACGCAGGAGGTTGCCGATGTCGTGCGGGTGCGATTGACGCGGGACGGTGACGGGGTGCGGGTCGACCTCGAGCACGAGTTGCGTGACGGCGTCGCCACCGGGAGCCCGAGCGACGGACTGCGTCAGGGCTGGACCGACGTCCTGGACCGGCTCGCTCGCCTCTGAGCCAACACGCCTGTGCGCGACTTCCCCCTGCGCGCTCGCCCCTGGGCGAGCACCTCCGGAAAGTCGACAGAATGTCGACTTTCCGGACGCAGACCCCGGCATACCGCCCGACCAGCGCAAGAAACCCGACACAATGTCAACTTTCCGGACGCAGACCCCGGCATACCGCCCGACCAGCGCAAGAAACCCGACACAATGTCAACTTTCCTGACGCGCAGGCCGGTATGGAGCGGGAACGGCCGGAGAAACCCGACACAATGTCAACTTTCCGGACGCAGACCCCGGCATACCGCCCGGCCAGCGCAAGAAACCCGACACAATGTCAACTTTCCTAACGACCAAGCCGGCGTGGAGCCCGACCGGTCGGAGAAACCCGACACAATGTCAACTTTCCTGACGCGCAGGCGGGCGTGGAGCGGGACCGACCGGAGAAACCCGACACAATGTCGACTTTCCTGACGCGCTCGTCGACTACAGGCCGCTGGCGGCGAGACCGCGATCGCGGAGCACCTTGCGCTCCAGCGGTCCGAACAGGAACAGCTCGACCACGACACCGACCACGAGGATCAGCCCGATCGCCGCGATGACGGTCGGCATGTCGAGCATGTCGCGGCCGTTCTGCAGCAGCTGGCCGAGACCGGTGCCGAGTTCGGGGCTGTTCACGATCACCTCGGCGGCCATCAGCGAGCGCCAGGAGAAGGCCCACCCCTGCTTGAGGCCGGACAGATAGGTCGGCAGGGCGGCGGGCAGCAACACGTGCCGCACCAGACCGAGCCGCCCGGCGCCGAGCACCTGACCCGCGCGGCGCAGGATCGGCGGCGTCTGGTCGAGACCGCCGATCAGGCCGTTGGCGACCGACGGCACCGCGCCGAGGAGTATGACGAAGTAGATCGTCGCCGGGCCGAGGCCGAACCACATGATGGCGAACGGCACCCACGCCACCGACGGCAGCGACTGCAATGCCGACAGCAAGGGGCGAAAACCCTTGCGCAACAACGAAACCTGACCCACGAGCACGCCGAGCACCGTGCCCGCCACCACCGCGATGACAAAACCCAGCAGACCCCGGCTGAGGCTGGTCCAGACCACACCCCAGGCCGTGCCGTCGGCGACAAGCGACCACAGGGTCGAGCCGACCGTGAGCGGTGACGGCAGCGTCGACTCCGGCTTCCACGCGCTCCACCAGACGAGCTGCCAGATGCCGATCAGGCCGGCCACGACGACGATCGGAGCGACGATCGCCATCCAGTCGACGGTGCGACGCTGCGCCGGGTGCTCCAGCGCGTCGAGGCCGTGGCTGAGCCGGTCGAGCCGGTCGTCGTCCTTCGACGCGATGGGTGCGGTCGGCGCAGCGGTCGCGGCGCTCCCGCCGTGCGCGGCGTCAGGCTGCGGCATGACGGCTGATCTCCTCTCGCAGCGCCTGGGTGATCTCCACTGACAAGGCGGCGACGCCCGGGTCCTCGATGCTGCGCGGCTGCGTCATACCGACCTCCCAGGTGCGCAGCACGCGGCCGGGGCGGGAGGACAGCAGCACCACCCGTTCGCCCAGGCGGACGGCCTCGCGCACGTTGTGGGTCACGAAGACCACGCTCATCCCGGTGCGCTGCCACAGCTGGGCGAGCTCCTCGTGCAGCACATCGCGGGTGATCGCGTCGAGCGCCGCGAACGGCTCGTCCATCAGCAGCACCTCGGCACCCTGAGCGAGGCTGCGGGCCAGGGCGATGCGCTGCCGCTGACCACCGGACAGCTCGTGGACGCGACGCCCCGCCGCGCCCTCCAGCCGCACCAGGCGCAGCAACTCGGCCACCCCGTCGCGGCGCTCGGAGCGCGGGACACCGGCGAGCTTGAGCGCCAGCTCGATATTGGCACCGGCGGTCAGCCACGGGAAGAGCGCCGACTCCTGGAACATCAGCGCCGGCCGGGAGCCGGCGACCTCGATCTCCCCCGAGGTCGGCTGCTCCAGGCCGGCGAGCAGCGACAGCAGCGTGCTCTTGCCGCAGCCGGACGCACCGAGCACGGTGACGAACTCACCGGCGCCGACCTCCAGGTCGATGCCGTCGAGCGCGACGACGGGTGTGCCCGCCTGCCGGAAGACCTTGGTCACCCCACTCACACGCACGCGCGGCTGCACCGCCGACGCGGCGCGGGTCTCGGTGATCGTCATGAATTCCCCTTCGTCCCGAGCCCGGCGTCGGAGACGGCGGGCAGCGACGCGGCCTTGAGGACCGCGTTGAGCGGAGCCAGGTCGTAGATGCCCCGCAGGTCGGTCTTCTTCAGCAGGCCGATCTCGATCGCGTGGTCGGCCACCTGCTGCAGGCTGGCGGCATACGGATCCCAGCCGACGGTGACCTTCGCGAGCGCGGCCGAGGCGACGCCTGCGGGCAGCTTCTTGCCGGTGAGTTTGGCCAGCGCCGCGTCGAGGTCGGTCGCCGCCTTGGTGCGGTCGCCGTTGATCTGCTGCACGGTCTGCACGTGCGCGGTGAGCAGGGCCTTGACCGTCTCCGGGTATTGCGTGAGGAAGGTCTTGGCCACCAGCAGGTTCGTGGTGACGAACTGGCCACCCTTCCACTGCGTGCGCTCGTCGACGAGCACCTTGCCGCCGCCCTGGATCTGCAGCCGAGTGGCCCACGGCTCGGGCAGCCAGCCGCCGTCGATCGACCCCTCCTTGAATAACTGCAGCGTCTGGGAGTTCTCCTGCGCGATCACCTGGACGTTCTTGGCGCCGGAGCCGTTGACGGTGAACCCATTGCGGCGCAAGAAGTATTTTGCGGCGATGTCCTGGGTGCCGCCGAGCTGCGGGGTGGCGATCCGCTTGCCGGCGAGCTGGGCGACCGAGGTGATCGAGGGATGCACCACCAGGGCCGCACCGCCCGATGCGCCGCCGGCGATCAGCCGCACCGCTCCACGACTCTTGGAGTAGGCGTTGATCGCCGGGTTGGGACCGAGGTAGACCGCGTCGATCGACCCGGCGAGCAGCGCCTCGGTGGCCGACGGTCCGGCGTTGAAGGTCTGCGTCTTGAGCGCGGTGGCGCCGAGCGCCTTGGCGTAGGCGCCACCCGCGACGCCGAGCACCGGCACCGCGTGGGTCAGGTTGGGGAAATAGCCGAGCCGGAGGGTCTTGGCGGCCGCGGTGCTCGCGGCGGACGACGGGGTCGCGCCCGCCGCGCGCCGGCTGCACGCGGACAGCGCGACGCCGGCGGCGCCGAGCAGCGGCAGAGCGAGGAACTGTCGTCGAGAGGCAGCGTGAGTCATGGAGGGTTCCTGAGGCTTGGGTCTGTCGGGGATCAGAGCTGTATGCCGCATTCGGTCTTGTCGGTGCCTGACCAGCGGCCCGCGCGGCGGTCCTCACCGGGCGCCACGCGGCGGGTACACGGCCAACAGCCGATCGACGGATAACCCTGTGCCAGAAGGGGATTCGTGACCACGTCGTGTTCGCTGGCATAGGCCTCGACCTGTTCGTCGGTCCACGTCGCCAGCGGGGCGAGCTTGAGGATCTCGCGTCTTTCGTCGAAGGCCAGCACGGGTGTGTTGGCCCGGGTCGGCGACTCCGAACGCCGCACCCCGGTGGCCCAGATGTCGTAGCCGTCGAGGGCCTCGTCGAGCGGCTGGGTCTTGCGCAGGGCGCAGCACAGGTCGGGATCGCTGGCGAACAGGTCCTTGCCGTAGGCCTCGTCCTGCTCGGCGACGGTCAGCCGCGAGCGCAAGTCGCGCACGGTCACGGCATACCGGCGGGCCACCTCATCGCGGGTCTGCAGGGTCTCGGTGAAGTGATAGCCGGTCTCGAGGAAGAGCACGTCGACACCGGGCAGCGCGCGACTCGCGAGGTGGGCGAGCACGGTGTCCTGCATCGAGGCGGCAACGGCCAGCCCTCGACCGAATTCGTCTGCGGCCCAACGCAATACCTCGAGCGCGTCGAGCTTCTCCAGCCGCGGCCCCTCGGTGCGGGCGATATCGCGCAGGCGGTCGATCGTCGCCGTCGTCATCGCAGATCGGCCTCCTCGGCGCGCTGGACCCATTCGGCGAACCGCTCACCGGGGACGCGCTGCTCGTCGAACCGCCGCACCACCCGCTCGACATAGTCGCCGAGCTCGGCGGAGGTCACCTTGAGTGCGCGCAGCTTGCGGCCGAAGCCGGCGTCGGCGCCGAGGCCGCCGCCCAGGTGCACCTGGAAGCCCTCGACCTGCTCCTCACCCACGGTGACGATCTGGCCCTTGAGGCCGATGTCGGCGGTCTGGATGCGGGCGCACGAGTTGGGGCAGCCGTTGAGGTGGATCGACACCGGGGTGTCCAGGCCGAGACCGTCGAGGCGCTGCTCGAGCTCGTCGACCAGATCACGTGCGCGCTGCTTGGTCTCCACGATCGCGAGCTTGCAGAACTCCAGGCCGGTGCAGGCCATCACCGAGCGGCGCCAAGGCGTCGGGCGAGCTTCCAGCCCGAGTGGGCGCATGGTCTCGATCAGCGGCTCGACCCGGTCCTCGGCCACGTCCAGCACCAGCAGCTTCTGGTATGGCGTGAGCCGCACCCGCTGCGATCCGGCCGCCTCCGCCGCGTCGGCCACCGACGACAACACGGCGCCGGACACCCGGCCCGCGACCGGCGCGAACCCGACATACCGCAGTCCGTCGGTCTGCTCGTGCACGCCGATGTGGTCCATCGGCACCTCCGACACCGGCGCGGCCGGCCCGTCGGCGAGGCGACGGCCGAGGTATTCGGTCTCGAGCACCTCGCGGAACTTCTCCGGCCCCCAGTCCTGCACGAGGAACTTGATCCGGGCGCGGTGCCGCAGGCGGCGGTAGCCGTAGTCGCGGAAGATCTCCACGACGCCGCGCCAGACGTCCGGGACCTCCTCCAGCGTGGCGAAGGCACCGAGCCGCACCGCGAGCTTGGGGTTGGTCGACAGGCCGCCGCCGACGAGCACGTCGAAGCCGGGGCCGAGCTCGGGGTGCACGACACCGACGAAGGACACGTCATTGATCTCCGGCGCGGTGTCCGGCAGCCACGAGATCGCGGTCTTGAACTTGCGGGGCAGGTTGGAGATCGTCGGGTCGCCGATCCACCGGCGCGAGATCTCCCGGATCGCCGGGGTGGCGTCGATGACTTCCTCGGCACTGACGCCGGCGACCGGCGAGCCGAGCAGCACCCGCGGGCAGTCGCCGCACGCCTCGGTGGTCGACAGCTCGACCGCTTCGAGCCGGCGCCAGATCTCCGGCACGTCCTCGATCCGGATCCAGTGCAGCTGGATGTTCTGCCGGTCGGTGATGTCGGCGGTGTCGCGACCGAACTCGGTGGAGATGCCCGCGATCACCCGCAACTGCTCGGTCGACAGGGCGCCACCGTCGCAACGCACGCGCAGCATGAAGTATTCGTCGTCGAGCTCCTCCGGCGGGATGCTCGCCGTCCGGCCGCCGTCGATGCCCTGCCGGCGCTGGGTGTAGAGGCCCCACCAGCGCATCCGGCCGCGCAGGTCGTCCGGCGCGATCGAGGCGAAACCCTCACGCGCATAGACCTCTTCGATCCGGCGACGGACGTTGAGGCCGTCGTCCTCGGCCTTGAATTCCTCGTTGTGGTTGAGCGGCTCGCGCTCGTCGAGGGCCCACTGGCCGTGCGTCTTGGTGGGAGTCGTCGCAGTCACTCGCATAACTTCGCATTTCGCTCCGATAAACGCGAACTAATGCAGGCGTGATCCCATCCAGCGAGATGGCCGACCGGTCGGTGAGCGCAGTCGCCCGTGGCAGGATGTCCGGGTGTCCCGCCGTCCAGTTGCCCCGCTGGCCCGCCGGACCGTTCTCGCCGGCGGCATCCTGGCCCTCGCTGGCTGCGGCGTGCGCCTCGAACGCAGCGCGCCGCGGATCCCCGGCATACCGACCCAAGGGCCTCCGCCGGATGGCGAACTGCTGCTCGCGACGATCGACCGGCTGAACCGCGCGGCGACCACCGTGGGCGCGGCCGCCTCGCCGTGGGGCACCCGGCTGGCGTCGGTGCACCTCACCCAGAGTCGCAAGGTCATCGAGGTCGCCGCGTCGCAGGGGGTGCGGGTGCCGACCTCCGCGCCGACCTTGCCGTCCACCGACGGCGCGACCCCACTCGCGGTCGAGAGCGAGGGCGCCACGCCCGCGGTGGTGCGCGCCATCGCGGGCGCCGAACCGGCGATCATGCCGATGCTGCTGGTGATCGCCGCGACCCAGGCTGCGGGCAGCAGCCTGCTCGGCGCCCCGCCGGCCGCCGACCCGGCGCCCGTGTCCGGCTCCGTCGCGAACGCGTTGCTCACCCCCGTGCGCCGGGCCACCTATGCCGTCGAGGTCGCCATCGCCAAGACCCCGCTCGCCCAGCGCACGACCCTGCGCGCCCTGCTCACCATGCTGTATGCCGAGCGCTCGCGCATCGAGGTCGCGGCCGGGGCGAAGGCGCCTGCTCCGCCCACGGCCTTCTCGCTGCCCGTCGCGGCCGACACGCCACAACGCCGCACCCAGCTGGTGCAGCGCGTCCTCGCCGATGTCGTGCAGGCCTGCGGGCACGCGACCGGCACCCGCGACGGGCTGGGTGGTGCCGACGGAGCGGTCGGGCTGGTGCGCACTTGGGGTGTCTTCCTGAGTGCGGCGTGGACTGCGGGTGTCGCCCCGGCCGCCTTCCCGGGGTTGCGGTGAGCGTGACCATTCCGGCGTCCTTCGTCGACCTGGTCGCCGGACGCCCGCCCGAGCCCGCGATCAGCGGTGACGACTGGCTGGCCGGACTGCCGGCGCTGATCGAGCGGTCGCTGGATCGGTTCGAACTCGCCGTCGACGAGGGGCCGGTGCGGCATGGCGTCGCGGCCATCGTCGTGCCGGTCCGGCGCGGTGACACGCCCGCGGTGCTCAAGCTCTCCTGGCCGCACACCGAGGCCTCGCTCGAACACCTCGCCCTGCGCACCTGGGATGGCCGCGGAGCGGTCCGGCTGCTGGCCGCGGACCCGGCGACCTACGCCCTGGTGCTCGAACGCCTCGACGGCGCCCGTGACCTCACGTCCGTGGACCTGCTCGAGGCCTGCGAGCAACTCGGCCGCCTGTTCACCCGGCTGGACCGGCCCGCGATCCCCCAGCTCCAGCGTCTGTCGTCGGAGGCGCAGCGCTGGATCGCGTTGTGCCACAAGGGTTCTGACGCGGTGCCGCGCAGGCTGACCGATCAGGCTGCCGTCCAGATGACCGAGTTGATCACCGACCCGGACGTCGATGCCCACCTGATCCACCAGGACCTGCACTACGAAAACGCCCTCGCCGCCGACCGGGAGCCCTGGCTGGCGATCGACCCCAAACCCCTCGCGGGTGAGTGGGCCTTCGGCGTCGCGCCCGCGGTGTGGAACCGCTGGGAGGAGGCGCAATCGGCATACAACCTGCGCGCGCACCTGCGGCTGCGCCTCGGAATCATCTGTGAGACAGCGGGATTGGCTGAAGAACGCGCCCTCGCGTGGACCTTCTGCCGCCTGGTCCTCAACGCCCTGTGGTCAGCCGAAGACGACGACGCGGCGGCGATCACGCAATGGATCGCCGCCGCGAAGGCGATGACGGGTTAGGCGCTCACTTGGCGTACTGCGCCAGGATGCCGTCGAAGCTGCCGGGGTCGTTCAGCAGGCCGCCCATCTGGTTCTGGTCGAGCGCCTGACCGTTGATCTTCAGGGTCGGGGTGCCGTTGACGCCGTCCTTGCTGGACTGGGTTTGGGTGGCGGTGACGTACTTGCTGTACTTGTCGCTCGACACGCACTGCTGGTAGGTCGTCAGCGCCGAGCCGCTCAGGCCCATCTTGCTGGCATATCCCTTCACCTCGTTGACGCTGAAGGTGTCGCCCTGTTGCGCCTGCTCCTCCGGCCGCTGGGCCGCGAAGGCCGCCTTGTGGAACTGCGGGAACTTGCCGGCGTCCGAGGCGCAGAACGAGGCGTTGGCCGCGATCTTGGACCCGTCGTTGCGCAGGTTGTCGTCCAGGAAGGACATCATGTGGTAGACGAGCTTGATCTTGCCGGCCTTGGCCGCAGCGTCGATCGCCGAGCCATTGGTCGTCTCCAGTTGCTTGCAGATCGGGCACTGGAAGTCCTCGTAGAGGTCGACCACCGGTGCGCCCTCGGCCGCCTTGCCCGGATAGGCGACGACGCCCTTGCCACCGGGGTTGGAACCCTTCGGCCCGTCCGCGGCCGTGTTGCCTGAGCCGCGGGTGGCGAAGATCGCCACCACGATGCCGACCACGGCGATCACGGCGATGGCCGCGATGATGGCGTTGCGCAGACCGGAGCGGTCCTTGGGTTTGGCCTGGGCGAGCTTGGCGGAAGCGTCGGGGCGGGGCATCAGGTGTCCTTGTCGTCTCGATCGAATCGGTGATATCCGGGGGTCAGCCCCAGAGCTTGGAGTCCAGGTCGAACTTGGTGCGGGGCTTGAGGATCAGCCAGGCGCAGCAGGCGAAGAGCGCGATATCGCGCGCGAGTTCCATCGGGTATGCCGGCTCCTTGGTCGTCCCGCCGCCACCGAAGCAGCCGCAGTCGATGCTGATCCCGCGCACCCAGACCGAGATGATCCCGATGATGAACGCGACCATCAGCAGTCCGGCGACGATCGCCGCCGGCCGCACGAACAAGCCCACCACGAGCAGCGCCCCGACGAGGATCTCGACGAAGGGCATCACCAGACCCCAGGCTCCGGCGAGCTCGTAGGGCAGGATTTGGAAGGCCCGGGTCGCCATCTGGGTCTCGGAGAGGTTCATGGCCTTGGTGATGCCGGCCCAGAGCATCACGGCTCCGACGATCAGCCGGAGCACCAGGCCGATCCAAGCCGTGATGTCGCGCCGCGGGGCGGTGGTGGCGTCGGTCACCAAATCGTCCTTCGTCGTGGTCATGGCGGTCATGATCGCATGCCCCCCTATGGGTGGCCGCCTGGTCCAACGGCTCACTGCCCGCTGGCGTTCCACTCCCGCACGATCCGCACCACATCGCTGATTTCCTGGGCCACCGCATCGGGTGTCGCGCCGGTCTCGACCCGCTGCGCGACGGGAATGTCGCTATGCGGCACCCAGATCGCGCGCATGCCGGCGCCCTGGGCGCCGTGGACATCCTCGAAGAGCCGGTCGCCGACATACACGCTCTCGGCGACCGCGACACCCACCGCATCGGCGGCCGCACGGAAGGCCTGCGGGTGCGGCTTGGTCCACGGGATCTCGCTGGAGTAGACCTCGCCGTCGATCAACTCGGCGACACCGTCGCGCTCGAAGATCGCGCGGTGGTAGCCGCCTGTCCACAAGGTGTTGGACAGCACGCCGATGCGAATTCCCATGTCGCGCAAGGCTTCCCAGGTCGGACGCACGAGCGGATCGGTGAAGGTGTGCTCCTTCCAGAACTCCTGATGACCTATCAACCCGGCCGTATGCCGTTCGTCGGCCGGGTCGAGCCCGGCCGCCTCGGCGATGCTCTCGATCGAGGCGCTGGTGTGGTCTTCCCTGGAGCGCTGCCAGGCGGCCTCGCACTGGTGCAGCAGTGACTCCACGAGCAGGTCGTCGCCCTGCCAGGCGGCGGCATACGCCTGCCATTCGGCGCGGACGTCGATGTCTCCGTGCCACGGCGTGAGCGTGCCGCCCCAGTCGAACAGCACCGCCCGCACGGTCACGAGCCGCGCACCTCGCGCAGCACCTCGGCCACCGCGTCGTCGACCGGCACGTCGCGGCGGTCGCCGGAGCGGCGGTCCTTGATCTCGATGGTGCCGTCGGCCAGGCCCTTGCCGAGCACGACGATCGTCGGGACGCCGATCAGCTCGGCGTCCTTGAACTTCACGCCGGGGCTGACCTTCTGCCGGTCGTCGTAGAGCACCTCCAGGCCCTCGTCCTCCAGCCCGCGCACCAGCTCCTCGGCGCGCACGAAGACCGCCTGGTCCTTGCCGGTGGCCACGACGTGCACGTCCGCGGGAGCGATTTCGCGCGGCCAGATCAGGCCGAGCTCGTCGAGGTTGTCCTCGGCGATCATCCCCACCGCGCGGGTGACGCCCACGCCATACGACCCCATCGTGACCGTGACGAGCTTGCCGTGCTCGTCAAGGACCTTCAGGCCGAGCGCCTCGGCATATTTCGTGCCGAGCTGGAAGATGTGGCCCATCTCGACGCCCCGAGCCAGGCGCAGCGGCAGCCCGCCAGGACCGATATCGCCCTCGCGGATCTGCGCGGCCTGGATCGTGCCGTCGGCGGTGAAATCGCGGCCGTAGACCAGGTCGATGACGTGGCGGCCGTGGCTGTCCGCGCCGGTCACCCAGGCGCTGCCCTCGGCGATGCTCGGGTCGAGCAGATAGCGGATGCCGCTCGCCTTGTCGGTGCCCAGCACACCAGGACCGATATAGCCCTTGGCCAGGGTCGGGTGAGCGGCAAAGTCCTTGTCCTCGAAGGGTTCCACGTCGGCCGGGGCCACCTTGACCTCGAGCCGTTTGGGGTCGACCTCGCGGTCGCCCGGCACGCCGATCGCCAGCGGCTCGCGGGTGCCGTCGGGGTGGACGAGCATGACCAGCACGTTCTTGAGAGTGTCGGCCGCGGTCCACTCGCGGCCGTCGTCGCGCGGGTGGTCCTTGTTGAGCGCGGCGACCAGGGTCTCGATGGTCGGGGTGTCCGGAGTGTCCTCGACGTGGGCGGGGCCGGCGGTCACCTCGACCGGTGCGGCCTGCGGCACCTCGACGGCCTCGACATTCGCGGCATACCCGCTCTCGTCGCGCACAAAGGTGTCCTCGCCGTGCTCGCTCACCGCGAGGAACTCCTCGCTGGCCGAGCCGCCCATGGCGCCGGAGTCGGCGTGCACGATGACGTATTCGAAACCGAGCCGCTCGAAGATCTTGATGTAGGCATCGCGGTGCGCGTCATACGCCTTCTGCAGGCCGGCCTGATCGACGTCGAAGGAATAGGAGTCCTTCATCACGAACTCGCGGGCGCGCAGGATGCCCG
Organism: Metallococcus carri; assembly: GCF_011440275.1. Classification (GTDB taxonomy): domain Bacteria; phylum Actinomycetota; class Actinomycetes; order Actinomycetales; family Dermatophilaceae; genus Metallococcus; species Metallococcus carri. The sequence goes on from NZ_JAAOIV010000001.1 coordinate 129,091, forward strand.
CGCGCGGACGCGCCTCGTCGCGATACTTCGTCTGGATCTGGAAGAGCGCGAGCGGCAGGTCCTTGTAGGAGTTGTACATGTCCTTCACCGCGAGGCAGAACATCTCCTCGTGGGTCGGGCCGAGCAGCATGTCGGTGTCGCGACGGTCCTTCAACCGGAACAGGTTGGGGCCGTATTCGGTCCACCGGTTGGTCGCCTCGTAGGGCTCGCGCGGCAGCAGGGCCGGGAAGAGCACCTCCTGCGAGCCGATCGCCTCCATCTCCTCGCGGATGATGCCCTCGACCTTGGCGCGCACCTTCATGCCGAGCGGCAACCAGCTGTAGATGCCCGGCGCCACCCGGCGCACGTAGCCCGCCCGGACCAGCAGCTTGTGCCCCGGCAGCTCCGCGTCGGCCGGGTCCTCGCGCAAGGTTCGCAGGAACAGGGACGACATACGCATGGCCACGGGGGCTCTCCTTCGGGCGTGGGCTGGACGCCGGTCAGGATATCCGCCGCCCTCCCCCGGATTCGCGTGGGTTTCAGGCGGGCAAGGGGTCGGCGCGGCGGACGATGGCGGCCGTGTCGAGTCCATGGGGCGGCGCCCCGAAGACGCCGGCAGGTGCGTCGAGGCGACTGGCGACGAAGGCGTCCCCCACCTCGGGCGTGCTGTGCCGCACCAGCAGCGAGGCTTGCAAGACGGTCGCCATCCGGGCGGCGATGCTGCGGGCCTGTCTATGAGCAGACCGCCGAAGGCCGACCGGTGCGCGGCATACCAATGTGCTTCTGCCACAGCACGTCTCATCAGCGACGCGGAGCCGAGCTCGCAATCCAGCCGGGTCGCCGCGACCATCTCGATGATGGTGCGCATGCCGCGTTCCTCGCCACCCAGCCGCACCGGCATACACGTCGTGGAACTCGAGTTCGGAGGACGCGTTGGAGCGATTGCCGAGCTTGTCCTTCAGGCGGAGCGCACCAGGTCGCCCGCGGTGCGCTGCTCATGAGGATGCGTCTGGCGCGCGGCGCGCGGCCCGCCGTGATACGCCTACTTAACCTTGATCGGGACAAAAACAGCAGTTCGCTCTTGCGAGTCGCACCCGTGCGCTGAAGGCGTCGGCCAGGTTGCTGCACCCCGCGACACGCAGATGACAACCGAGCTTCTGCGGACCGGGCTGAGAACAGGGCTCGTCGATCGGAGCGCCCCTTTCAGGGTCCGAGGGACCCGCGAGCAGCCCGGGGAAAAGGCTCCGGCTGGCCTATTGCGCGCCGAGCGACCCTGGGTCTACTGTCCGAGCTGTCTCGCAACGGAGCGGGCACTTCACCTCGGGGGTTACTGTCATGAAAGAAAAAGCAGTCGGCCGGCGTGCGCGTCGAGCTGTTCCGTTGATCACAGTCGGAGTTATCGCCGCGACATGGGCCGGGAGCGGTGTGCCGGCGCCCGCAAAAGCAGAGGCGGTCGCTAGTTCGACCATATCTGGGTCGGTGACCAATGCTACTGGCCAGGCGATCTCCGGAGAGTCGGTGACGGTCTATGCGATGCCACCTATCACAGCTTCCACGCTCCCGGCGCTCAACTCCGAGTTTCAGTTGCGACCTCTCGGCACGGCGACGACAGGCGCTGACGGGACCTACTCGACCACGCTAGATGCGGCGGCGGTGTCGGCTACCGCTACGAGCACGGGGCGCAATCAGATCGATGGCATCGTGGTTGCTGGCGCCAGCGGCACCGAGCAGCGCGCTTACGTGGTGAACATCGAGGTCACGAACCCCAGCTCCGGCGCCAACACGCTCGCAAGCGAGCCACTTCGGGACACGAGTGCAAGTGAGTCGGCACCACCAACAACGGATAGCGCCGACGACAACGTGCCACCACCCGGCGGTGCCGCTCTCAGCAATCTCCGTACATCACAGCTTGGGACGAAGTCCACCTCCGCAACAGGAGGAGCTACCAGCTCGGCCGCCGGCAAGATCGACTTCGTGATGGCCGCCGCCGCTAGTGGATCAAAGGCAGCGGCGGTCACCCCGTCCAGCACGAGTCCGTACTGTGGTGTCCGCGTTCGAGACGTGGGCAACCAGCCGGTCACCGTCGTTCAGGGATGGTCCACCACCGGTGCTCCCTACACCGGTCAATTGAGTTACACCCAAGGGGCATCATCGACTCTGGGGACCGGGATCAGCTACGGCGGGTCGTACGGCTCTTTCGAACACTCCGGCACCGTGGGACGTTCGTCGTCGGTGACCATCAACTACGCGCAGTTCTCCCGCTATGTCGGAGTGCGGCTATCGCGGACATACTTCCACTACGGGGTGTACCAAGTGCGTGCTTGTGGGACACCTGACCCGTGGCGGAATTATTGGTACGTTCTGTGGCCTGAATACCACGCTGGAGGGTCCAGCACACGCCTCGGAGCGGCATCCGCGTTCCAATACTGTGTGCCCCAGGGGTATAAGGACGATTACATCACGCAAAACCAACGAGCGATCAACTGGACCGATGGGGCTTCCATCTCCGGAAACGGGGTGACTGCATCATTGTCCGCGCAGACCGGATATAACAGCACTACGAGAGTCCGTCTCACCCCTGGCGGATATCACATGCAAATCTGCGGCAAGTACAGCTGGCCGGCAGGGTCTGGCCTGATTGAGATCCGTGGAAGCTACTAGGTCACTGGCCCGGTGGGCGGTCCGTATGGGACTACCCACCGGGCTTGTCATCACAGTCGCATCCTGCAGTTTTTTGAGTGGCGATTCCGCATCGAATCTGCGGACCGTTGATCAAAATGCCAGCTACTGCGCCTCCTACGTGCGCCAGGACTCGACCTACACGATCTCCATGGTTGAAAACACGACGGCACAGAAAGTCACCGTGCTTTCCGTCGAGTCTCGCGACAAGGCCAAGGCATCAGTATCCGCCTGGACGATGATCCCCGCCCCGTACACACCACGAGACCCGCAGCCGGCAAACGGCACGGGCAAGCACGTCTCGCCCCAGAAAGTGACGGCCATCCGTGCTCACGGCCTGGTGTTCGTCAGTGTCTCGCTCCGATGGGTCAAACCCCTGACCAGCAAGACGTTCATCCCAGGAGTGACAGTGCGCTACCGGTCACCAGATGGTGAAGGAACCGTCAACACCAGGATTGAGCTTGGGGCTGCCCCGCAGATGTGCACCCCGACGGCCGCTTCGTAGAGCTGAGCCCTTTTTGAACACCCTTAGCTCTGAGGATTTCTAAGTACCAAGAACCAACGGCAACGCCAGCGTCCGGAGCGAGTCGATGCTCAGGTCGGCGACAGCCAAAGATGCGGGCCGGGCTCTCGCGCCACCCGGCCCCCACTGGCGCCGCGGGTGACGCCGGTGGGGCGCGGCCGTGGATGCGATTCACTCGCTGATGGCCGCGGCAGAGGCGCGCCCGTTGGGACGATCTGCAGCGCGTTGCGTGTGCCGTCCGGCCGCACCCGCGGCACGACGAATCACGTCACGCCGCCCGGTGCCTGCGCGAGCACCAGGAAGATGTCGTTGGCCGGCGCCGAGGTGAACGACTTGTGCCCGCGCAGCAGGTAGCTGTTGTCGTCCTGCCGCGCTGCCTCGGTGATATTGGTGCGCACATCCGAGCCGCCCTGCTTCTCGGTCATGCCCATGCCGGCGAGGATCGCGGCCTCGTTGCCCGCCGCGTCGACCGGCTGCAGCCGCCGGGTGGCCGAGCTCACGGGTGGCCGGGTCCCCGGCAACCCGGCCGAGTTCGTTGAGCGAGTCCACGACCGTGCCGTATGCCGAACCCGCTTGTGCCGCAAGCGCATCCAGCAGGGCACGGTCACCGCGGACGGTGTGGTGACCGACGAGTGGACCGGGCTGGTTGGTGGGTGTGCGCGCGAACAGGTCCATACCGCTGAACCTAGTCGCGGGCGCCGCGTACCGTGTCCCGTATGCCGACGACGATGGCCTTCGAGGACCACCTGGACGGGCTGGCCCGGGCAAGTGCCCGACTGCGCACCGAGGCCGAGGAGGCCGGTGTGGACCTGCCGGTGCCGACCTGTCCCGGCTGGACGGTGCGCGATCTGCTCGCCCACCAGGGCATGGTGCACCGCTGGGCCGACAGCAAGCTGCGCGGCGAACGGGTCGACCCGCGCGAGTTCGAGCGCGAGGGCGCGGCCTCCGACGATCTGCTCGGCTGGTTCGACGCGGGCGCCGAGCAACTCGCCACGACCTTGCGGGCGACGCCTGCGGATGCCAATGTCCGGTTCTTCCTGCCCGACAGCGGATCCGGCCGCGACGCTTGGGCCCGCCGCCAGTGCCACGAGACGACGATCCACGCGGTCGACGCGCTGAGCGCCCGGCTGGGTGCTGCACCCGACACCACCGTCGCCGATCTGGACGCCGCGCTCGCGACCGATGGCATCGACGAGTTGCTGTGCGGCTTCCTGCCCCGCCCGGACGGACTCACGGTGGACCGCCCGCACGTCGTGGCGATCCAGGCGACCGACTCCGGTGCGGCCTGGCAGGTGCACCTCGGGCCGCACGAACCGGTGGCCGGCCCGGGCCTGCCCGCTGACGCGGAGACGACGTGGACCGGGAGCGCTGCCGACCTCTACCTCGGGCTGTGGAACCGCGGCGACGCGGTGCGGGAGACCGGCACACCTTTGCTCGAGGCGTGGCGCACCGGCATGCAGGTCAACTGGGACTGACCCACGTGCATCCGGCTCCCCTCGTGCTGCGCGGGCAGTGCTTCGACGCCTCCCGGCCGGCGGTCATGGCGATCATCAACCGCACGACAGATTCGTTCTGGACGGGCAACCGGCACGCCTCGATGGACTCCGCGCTCGATGCGCTGGCCGCGGCCGTCGAGGCAGGTGCCGACATCGTCGACGTCGGTGGCGTGCGGGCGGGGCAGGAGGGTGAGCAGGTCGACGCGGCCGAGGAGATCCGGCGCGTGGTGCCCTTTCTCGAGGCCGCTCGCACCGCTTATCCGCGGTTGGTGCTGAGCCTGGACACCTGGCGCTCTGAGGTCGCCCGCGCGGCCGCACCGGTCGTCGACCTGATCAACGACACCTGGGCGGGGCATGACCGTTCGCTCGTCGAGGTCGCCGCCGAGACAGGGGCGGGGTATGTCGTCTCGCACACCGGCGGCCTGCCCCCTCGCACCGACCCGGTGAACATCCGGTATGCCGACGAGCAGGGTGACGACGACCGTGCCGTGGTCAGGGACGTCCTGCGGACACTCTCCGCCGGTGCGGCGCGTGCCGTGGAGGCTGGCGTCCCGCGCGAGCGGGTGCTGATCGACCCGACCCTCGACTTCGGCAAGACCACCCGCCACTCGTTGTCGGTGCTGCGTGCCACCGGCGAGGTTGCCGGCTTGGGTTTCCCTGTGCTGCAAGCGATCTCGCGCAAGGACTTCGTCGGCGAGACGCTCGACCTGCCGCCCGACGACCGGCTGGAGGGCACCCTCGCCGCCACTGCCGTCGCCGCCTGGCTGGGCGCGACCGTCTTCCGGGCGCACGACGTGCTCGCGACCCGCCGGGTGCTGGACATGGTGGCCTCGATCCGCGGCGACCGGCCGCCGGCGCTCAGCGTGCGCGGCGAACCGACCGGCTGACTCCACTTGCATGCGGCCGTCCCACCTGCATGCCGCCATCCCACCTGCGTGCCGTGATCACGGCATGCGAGTGCGGCGGACGCATGCGAGTGAGGTGAGCGTTTGCGGGTGGGGTGCGGCGCTTCAGCACGTAGGGGCACCACCCCCACGACCGCGACGCCCACCCGAATTTCGCGAGCACCTCCACCGCGGGTTTGCCAGAGTGGCAGGCATGCGACCCGACCTCCACGCCATCGCGGCGGACCTGGTCACCGTCGACGGCGTGCTGGGCGTGACCCTGGGCGGCAGCCGAGCCCGCGGCGACGCCCTGCCCGAGTCCGACGCCGACCTGGGCGTCTACTACCGCGGCCCGCTCGACCTGGTCGGCCTGCAGCAGCGGGCCGACGCCTGGTCGAGTGCGCCGGCGTCGATCGCCGGCCCCGGTGAGTGGGGTCCGTGGGTCGACGGCGGAGCGTGGCTGACCGTGGACGGGGTCGCGGTCGACTGGATCCTGCGTGACGTGGATCGCGTTGCAGCACAGTGTGATCGGGCACTGCGCGGCGAGTTCGCCTTCCACGCCCAGGCCGGTCATCCGCTCGGCTTCCTCGACATCGCGTATGCCGGTGAGCTGGCCTCCAGCGTCCTTCTCGCCGATCCGTCCAGACAGTTGGCGGCGCTGCGAGCCAGACTGACCAGCTATCCGGCCGCCCTACGCACCGTCCTGATCGAGGCGACCTGGGAGGCGGACTTCCTGGTCGGGGCCGCTCGCAAGGGTGTGCCACGCGGTGACCGCACCTATGTCCTGACCTGCCTCACCCGAGCAATTCTGTTGTGCGCGCACGGGATTCAGGCAGCAGCCGGTCAGTGGGTGACCAACGAGAAGGGCCTGGTCGCGGCCGCCGCCACCGCAGCAGAGGCACCACCAGAGTTCGCACGGCGAGCAGACCTGATGCTTGCCGATCCCGACCTCGGCACGGCCATCGGCCAGGCCGAAGCTCTGGTGCACGAGACGCGCACACGAATCAGCACGGCGTCGTCGCCGCGCGGGGTGTGACATCTGGCACGAGGCGTGACATCTGGCACGAGGCGTGACATCTGGCGGCGTATGCCGTGCCAGTTGCGACCTACGGTGCCAGTTGTAGCGCGCTGTGCCAGATCGGCGCCCAGATCAGCGGCGGGCCTGCCAGGCCCAGCGCATGAGCGGCAGTTGCAGCGGCATCCGCGCCCAGGTGCCGACGCGCATCACCTGGTTGCGAGCGGTCGGCCGACGCCGGGCGGCGCGGTCGACGTCGAGCGCCATCTGCAGATTGGCCGGCCAGACCGCAGCGAGCAGCGCGACGGTGGCGGGGGCGGCATACGGACGGAGTCGGGGCACGAAAAGCCCTGCGCCACAAGCGATTTCGGCCACGCCAGAGGCGAGCACCAGCTCGCGGCGGCGCGGCAGGACCCGCGGCACGATCGGCTCGAAGATCTGCGGCCGCACCAGGTGAAGGGTGCCGGATCCGAGGAACGCGAGCGCGACGCCGCGCGCCCCCAGGGACAACCCACTCACAAGATCACCGTAGCGAACTCGGCGCGCTGCTCGAATCCGCACGCGCGATAGGTGCGCACCGCCGGCTCGTTGAAGTCGTTGACATAGAGCGAGACCGTGGGCGCGAAGGTCGCCAGCACCTGCTCGACGACGGCGTTCATCGCCGGCACCGCGATGCCGTGCCCGCGCAGCTCCGGCGCCACCCAGACCCCCTGGATTTGCGCGACGCCCAGCCCGAGCGACCCGACATCTGCCTTGAAGATCACCCGCCCGCGCTCGACGATCACATAGGTGTGACCGGCCCGGATCAGCGCCGCGATCATCCGGCGGTACTCCCGATCGGAGCCGACATAGGGCGGATAGCCGATCTCCCCGGTGAACATATGCGCCGCCGCCGGGAGCACCAGGTCGACCTCGTCCAGGTGAGCCGGCCGCACCCGGGGGTCGGTCGGGCCGGGCGTCCAGTCCCGGTCGTCCAGCGCCATCATCGGCTGGTGCCGGCGGATCGCCCGCGGGCGCGTCCAGGTGCGCTCCATCCGCTCCCAGAGCGTCAGCACCTGCTCGGCCGTGCCGAAGATCGAGCTGCATCGCCGGCGGTGACGCCGCAGCCGGCCGACGAAGTGGTCGGCATTGCGCGGGGTCACCCCCACCGGCACCAGATTCGCCGACGCCCAGCACATCGCGGTGATCATGCCTTCCTCCCGCAGCCCGATGAGCGAGGAGGTGTGTGCGGGCCCGCCGTCGAGCAACCGGGCCGCGACGAAGACGTTGGTCAGCGGATCCTCGGCGCACAGCTCGAGCGCCTCGTCATAGTCCGCGGCACTCAGCGGAGCGGCAGCGGTGCTGCCGAACGTCCTCAACACACCCCTAGCCTGCCAAGGTCGCGGCGTCCGTGCGAGTCATCCCCCTAGGCTGCCACCGTGCGACCAACCAGCGAGACTCCCGCGGGCACCCCTGTGCATTGTGACTTCCGGAAGTTCGATGGCACCGAGCACTGGCAGGAGGACTACCAGTTGCTGGGGGTCGACGCGGACGGCGTCTGGCTGGGTATGCCGGCGGGCACACCCTTCGCGCGGCCGGACTTCGCGACGACGGCAAAGACCGACACCGTGCGGCTGATCACCGACGCGGGTTATGCCGCCTGCTTCAACGGCCCGGGCAACGGGCAGCGCACGCATGTCTACGTCGACATCACCGACCAGCCGGTATGGCGGCGCGACGGCGACCGCTTCGTCGTCACCCTGGTCGATCTCGACCTCGATGTGATCGAGCGGTTCGACGGCACGACCTTCGTGGACGACGAAGACGAATTCGCCGAGCATCAGGCGTCCTTCGGCTATCCGGCGCAGGTGGTGACCCACGCGCAGCGGACATGTGACGCGGTGTTCGCGGCGGTGCGTGCCAAGGACGCACCCTTCGACGGCCGCGGCGACGCGCGGCTGGGGCAGATCAGCCGACGGTGACCGACGGAGCTGCTGTCTCGCCGTCGACCGGCTCGCCCATCTCCTCGGCGATCCGCATCGCTTCCTCGATGAGCGTCTCCACGATCTGCGATTCCGGCACGGTCTTGATGACCTCGCCCTTGACGAAGATCTGGCCCTTGCCGTTGCCGGAGGCGACGCCGAGGTCGGCCTCGCGCGCCTCGCCCGGGCCGTTGACGACGCAACCCATGACGGCCACGCGCAGCGGCACCGTCATACCCTCCAGGCCAGCGGTGACCTGGTCGGCGAGGGTGTAGACATCGACCTGCGCGCGACCACACGAGGGGCAGGAGACGATCTCCAGCTTGCGCGGCTTGAGGTTGAGGCTCTGCAGGATCTGGTTGCCGACCTTGACCTCCTCCACCGGCGGGGCGGACAGGGACACCCGGATGGTGTCGCCGATGCCGCGCGACAGCAGCGCACCGAAGGCGGTCGCGGACTTGATCGTGCCCTGGAAGGCCGGCCCCGCCTCGGTCACCCCGAGGTGCAGCGGCCAGTCACCACGCTCGGCGAGCAGCTCGTAGGCGCGCACCATGACGACCGGGTCGTTGTGCTTGACCGAGATCTTGAAGTCGTGGAAGTCGTGCTCCTCGAAGAGCGAGGCTTCCCACACCGCCGACTCGACCAGCGCCTCGGCGGTCGGCTTGCCGTATTTGTCGAGCAGCCGCTTGTCCAGCGAGCCGGCGTTGACGCCGATGCGGATCGAGACACCGGCGGCCTTGGCGGCGTCGGCGATCTCCTTGACCTTGTCGTCGAACTGGCGGATGTTGCCCGGGTTGACGCGCACCCCGGCGCACCCGGCGTCGATCGCCGCGAAGACATATTTGGGCTGGAAGTGGATGTCGGCGATCACCGGGATCTGCGACTTCTGGGCGATCGCCGGCAAGGCGTCGGCGTCGTCCTGGGACGGGCAGGCCACCCGCACGATGTCGCAGCCGGAGGCGGTCAGCTCGGCGATCTGCTGCAGCGTCGCGTTGATGTCCGTGGTCGGCGTCGTGGTCATCGACTGCACCGAGATCGGGAAGTCGCTGCCGACGCCGACCTTGCCCACCTGGATCTGGCGGGTCTTGCGCCGCGGCGCGAGCGTGGGCGGCGGTGCGGACGGCATACCGAGCGAAACGGACATGCTGCCAGTATCGCTCACCGCGAGAGGTCAGAGTTTGACCGGGTTGACGATGTCGGCATACATCAGCAGGCCGAACATCACCACGAGCAGCAGCGACACGCCATACGCCACGGGCAGCGCCTTGGCCACGTCGACATAGACCGGCCCCTTGACCCCGCGGGCACGCATGATCGGGCGCTTGATCGCCTCGACGATCGCGCCGGCGATATGGCCGCCGTCCAGCGGCAGCAGCGGCACCAGGTTGAAGACGAAGAGCGCAAGGTTCAGCGAGGCGAGGATCGACAACAGGATGACGAACCGGTCGGCGAGCGAGATCTGGCGCGCCTGGGCGACATCGCCGGCGATCCGCCCGACGCCGACGACCGACATGGGTCCGTTGGCGTCGCGCTGACCGGAGCCGAAGGCGGCGTGCGCGACGCCGACCATCTTGCGCGGTATGTCGAGCACCACCGAGGCGGTCTTCCAGGTGGCACCACCCACCATGCCGGGAACGGCCGTGATCGACTGGCGCTCGGTCACGGTGTCGGCGCCGATGCCCGCACCGATGACGCCGACCCGCACAGTCTCGGGCGTGCCGTCCCAGGCCGTCACCGGGATGCCGCTGGAGTCGAGCTTGGGCATGGTGCGCAGCACCGGGGTCAGCGTGAGCGTGCGGCGCTGCCCGCCCCGCTCGATGACCATCGGCACCGCCTGATTGGCGTGCGCGCGGATCTGGGTGGTGGCATCCGAGGAGGACCGCACCGGCACGCCCGCTACCGACACGATCACATCACCGGCGGCCAGGCCGGCGCGGGCCGCGGGCGTCTGGGCCTGGCCCGCGCAACTCTTCGGCGAGCTGCCGTCCGCCGCGGGCAGGCAGGCGACCACGGAGGCGACCTTGGCGTTGACCTCCTTGGGCAGGCCGAACCCGCAGGCGATGACGGTGAGCAGCACCGTGGCGATGACGAGGTTCATGAACGGGCCGCCGAACATCACGACGACCTTCTGCCAGCTTTTCAGCTTGTAAAAGACCCGGCCCGAGTCCTGCGGACCGATCTCCTCGTAGGACTCATCGCGCACCTGGTCGGCCATCTGGCTGAAGCGACCGGTCGAGGAGGCCCGCACCCGGATCGTGCCGTCGGCGCGCTCCTCCCCCGCCCGCGGCGGGAACATGCCGATCATCCGGATGTACCCGCCGAGCGGGATGGCCTTGAGCCCATATTCGGTCTCGCCGCGTCGCCGGGACCACAGCGTCGGGCCGAAGCCGATCATGTACTGGGTCACCTTGACCCCGAATTTCTTGGCCGGGACCAGGTGGCCGATCTCGTGCAGTGCGATCGACAGCGCGACGCCGATGGCGATCAGCAGCACCCCCAGGAGGAACATCACATCCGACAGGGTCTCACGTCCGGGCGAGTATGGCGTGCGCCTCCTGCCGCGCCCAGGTCTCGGCGGCCAGCACCTGCTCGACCGACAGCTCGCCACCCTCGGCCCGATGCGCGTCGACGACCCGCTGCACGGTCTGGACGATGTCGGGGAAGGCGATCGCCTCGTCGTGGAAGGCGGCGACGCATTCCTCGTTGGCGGCGTTGTAGACCGCGGGGAAGGTCGACCCGGCCGCACCGACCTGACGGGCGAGCCGGACCGCGGGGAAGGCATCGTCGTCGAGCGGCTCGAACCGCCAGTCCATCGCCCTGCTCCAGTCGATCGGTGTCTCGACGTCGGGCACCCGATCGGGCCAGCCGAGACCAAGGGCGATCGGCACCATCATCGTCGGCAGCCCCAGCTGGGCGACGACCGCACCGTCGACGAACTCGACCATCGAGTGGATGTATTGCTGCGGGTGCACCACCACGTCGATGTCGTCCATCGGGATGTCGAACAGCAGGTGCGCCTCGATCACCTCCAGCCCCTTGTTGACCAAGGTGGCGGAGTTGGTGGTGATCACCGTGCCCATCGCGAAATTCGGATGCTTCAGCGCCTGCTGCGGGGTGACCTGTTTGAGCTCATCCGGGCTCAGGCCGCGGAATGGCCCGCCGCTCGCGGTCACGACCAACCGTCGCACCTCGCGCGGCTGCCCGGCGAGCAGCGACTGGGCGATCGCGGAGTGCTCGGAGTCGACCGGGACGATCTGCCCGGGCCTCGCGGCCGCCTTGACCACCGGGCCGCCGACGATGAGGGACTCCTTGTTGGCGAGCGCCAGCGTCGAGCCGGCGGCCAGCGCGGCGAGGGTCGGCTTCAGCCCGATCGAACCGGTGATGCCGTTGAGCACCACGTCCGCGCCGCACCCGGCGACCTGCTCGGCGGCTGCCGCTCCGGTCACGATCTGCGGGAGGTATGCCGCCCGCCCCGCCTCCCGCGCCACCGCACCGATGCGGTCGCGCAGGTCGTCGGCGCGCTCGCTGGCCACCCCGACCAGCTCGACGTCCAACGCCACCGCCTGGCGCGCCACCTGGTCCAGATCACGCCCCCCGGCCGAGATCGCGGTGACCCGGAAGCGGTCGGGGTGGTCCGAGACGATGCGCTCGGCCTGGGTGCCGATGGATCCGGTGGACCCGAGCAGGGCGACGGTGCGGGGTGCGGTCACACCCCCATTCTGTCCATCGCCCGGTCGGCCGCGCCGAGCAGTGCGGCGATCCGGTGCGGCACCTCCACCACGGCGACCGGTTCGGCCGACAGGGTGCGGCCGTCCGCGGGCGTGGTCGTCACCCAGGTGCCCCGATCCCCCGCGAGCACACCGAGCAGCACCTCGCGCTCCTGCCCGGCTCGCCGCACGGTGGCCTCCAGCCGCACCGTCGCCTCTCCCCACGGCGAACGCGGCGGCAGATCTTGTCCGCGCACCAGGTCGACGGTGAAGGGCCGCCCGCTGCCGTCGACGGACCCCGCCAGAGCTGCGAACCGCTCGATCGACGCCGGCAACTCCTCCGGCGTGGCCAGGGCGGCGAAGGCGTGCAGCCCGGAGCTGTCGACCTCCTCGGCGATCACCACCTCGCCGAGGTCGTGCAGATAGAGCGAGGCGACCGCCTCGTCGCTGATCCGGTCCACCGCGAGGAGGCGAGGCGCCGACCGCCGCAACCGCAACAGGGCGACGAGCGCCTCGGGCACCTGCAGCGCCCCGGACGACGAGACCGGTGTGCCATGGGCGATCAGCGCCCGGTGTGCCGCGAGCACAGCCACGCGCCGGTCAGCGGCAGGCAGCGCGTCGAGGAAGGGCAGGACCACCCCCGGATGCTCGGCGTTGAGCAGCACGAGCTCCTCGTCGGTGAGCCGCACCGGCGCCCCGGTCATCGCAGCACCGGGGCGACCGGGCCGCAGCGCATCGGGCCGCCATAGACCGGGAATCCGGGGATCGGTCCGATCGGCAGGGCCGGGAGGACCGGCCGCACCGGACCGCAGCGCAGTCGCAGATCGGGCAGCGGGTTGACCGGGAAGGGCGGCTTGGGCCAGGACAGCTTGGGCAGCGCTGGCGGCCACGGGTTGACCCGCTTGCGCGCCAGCTCGCGCAGCGCGATCGCGCCCACCCCGAGCTGGCCGCTCTCGTCCAGATCGTCGAGCGTCTTGCCCACCAACGTGCCGACCCCGCCGACCGAGGTCAGCAAGGACGGGTCGTCGATGGTCCGGTTGACCGCCTTGGTGACCGCCCACGCGGTCACGAAGAGCCCGCCGGCACCGATCGCCCAGGGATTCTTGGTGCGGGTCAGGATCACGCCAGCGACCTCGGCAACGCCGGCCTGGCCGGTGATATACCCCCGGACGCCGCCATACCCGCCGCCGGTCTGCATGTCCTTCCAGCCCGGCCGCGCCGCCGCGATGGCTCCGGCGATGCCAGTGGCGCGGCCGAGCTTGCCCAGCGCGGGATTGGCTGCCAGGCGACTGAAGGGTGCCATCCACGGTGGCGTGCTCTGCAAGGTCTTCACCGAGGCCTGGTAGGCGGCCAGCAGCTTGGTGACATCAGCACCTCGGGGCGCCTTCGCCAGCGCGCGTGAAGTGGTCCACAACTTCACCGTGGCGGCGCCCTTCTTCAGCAAGGACCAATAGGTCTTGCCGATCCCGGCATACCGTAATCCCTTGTCCCACACCATCATTGGTGGTTTGGACGCCGACAGCTCGGACTGGTAGTGGCGCCGCGCGAGGGTCACCTGCCGCTGCAGGTCCTCGAGTTCGCGTTGCACCACGCGCAGGTCGGCGAAGACCCGGTGCAGCTCGCGCTCGTCGTCGGCCCGGGTCACCGGATCGGTGGGCAACCGCAGGTCGCGTTGCACGGTGCGCAGCTGCGTGGTCAGCGACTCGTGGCGCAGGGTCAAGGTGGTTTCCTGGGTCTGCGCCGTCTCCAGGGCGTCGGCATACGCCTTGGTCGCCCGCGTCGCGCGGGTGAGTTGCCCGATCGCGGCCGTCGCATCGCTGCGGTGACCGGCGGCCGCCTGCGCGAAGACGATCGACGACGCGCCGCTCCACCTCGCGAGCGCGGTGCTCACGCCGCTCAGCACGCAGCGCTGATGTCGGCGCAAGTCCTCGATCAGATCGTCCAGCCGGCCGGCCGCCTCCCAGAGCCCCTGCGGGTCTCCGGCCGCGATTCTCATGACGCGGTCCCGACCGCCGTGGCGACCACCCCGTCGGCCCCGGCATACGCCGTGCCCGCCGCGAAGGTCGCGCCGCCGAGACCGAGCGCGGTGTCGCTCAGCGCGGCGAGCGCATCGGCCCACGAGCCGGCCAAGGCCGCGGCGACACCGGCACAGGCCGGATCACCGCACGCCACCTCGATCTTCCCGAATGCCCAACGCGCCTGTCCGGGCGTGCTGACCACCCGAGTTGCACTGCGCCGCAACGCTTTTGAGCTGCGCTGCAGATCGTCGGGTGTGACTGAATACCCCATAACGCATCCCCTCCGGTTCGACTCCTGCGAGCGTATGCCGACCGCCGCGGAGCCTGCCGAAGTTATCCACAGGGCCGCTGTGCGCGGCCCGGTGGCGATGCCTCAGAGGGCGAAACCGACGTACTTCGTCTCGAGATATTCCTCGATGCCCTCGAAGCCTCCCTCGCGGCCGAAGCCGCTGGCCTTGACCCCACCGAAGGGCGCGGCGGGGTTGGAGACGATGCCTTGGTTGACGCCGACCATGCCGTACTCCAAGGCCTCGCTGACCCGGATGGAGCGCGACAGATCGCGGGTGAAGAAATAGGCGACCAGGCCGAATTCGGTGTCATTGGCCCGGCGCACCACGTCGTCCTCGTCGGTGAAGGTCTGCAGGCCGGCGACCGGCCCGAAGATCTCCTCGCGCACCATGTCGGCGTCGCCCGGCACCTCGTTGAGCACGGTCGGGGCGTAGAAATAGCCCTTGTCGCCGGTGGTCGATCCGCCGGTGACGACCTTGGCTCCGCGGCCGATCGCGTCCTGCACCAGCGCGTCGACCTTCTGCACCGCCTTGGCGGTGATCAGGGGACCTACGGTGACGCCGTCGTCCATCCCGTTGCCGACGGTCATCGCGCCCATCTTGTCCGCGAGCCGGCGGCCGAACTCCTCGGCGACCGACTCGTGCACATAGAACCGGTTGGCCGCGGTGCACGCCTCGCCGATATTGCGCATCTTGGCGAGCATCGCGCCCTCGACCGCCTTGTCCAGGTCGGCGTCCTCGAAGACGATGAACGGCGCATTGCCGCCAAGCTCCATCGACACCCGCAGCAGTTGCTCGGCCGACTGCTCGACGAGCTTGCGGCCCACGGGGGTCGAGCCGGTGAAGGTCAGCTTGCGCGAGCGCGGGTCACGAATCAACGGCTCCATCACGCCACCGGAGTCGCTCGTCGTCACGACATTGAGCACGCCCTTCGGCAGGCCAACTTCCTCGAGCAGTTGCGCCAGCGCGAGCATCGTCAACGGGGTCTCGGCCGCGGGCTTGACCACCATCGTGCAGCCGGCGGCGATCGCCGGCCCGATCTTGCGGGTGCCCATCGCCAGCGGGAAGTTCCACGGCGTGATCATCAGGCACGGACCGACCGGCTGCTTCATCGTGGACAGCCGGGTGGCGCCATTGGGCGCGACCGCCCAGCGACCGGAGATGCGCACCGCCTCCTCGGCGAACCACCGGAAGAACTCGGCGCCATAGGTGACCTCGCCCTTGGCCTCCGCGAGCGGCTTGCCCATCTCGAGCGTCATCAGCTCGGCGAAGAAGTCGGCCCGCTCGGTGATCAGGTCGTATGCCGCCCGCAGGATCTCGCTTCTGTCACGCGGCGGCGTCTTGGCCCAATCCGCTTGTGCCGCAACGGCTGCGTCCAACGCGGCCAGGCCGTCGGCGGGGGTCGCATCCGCGACCGTGGCCAGCACTTCCTCGGTCGCCGGGTTGTGCACCTCCAGCGTGCGGCCACCCTCCGCGGGGCGCCACTGTCCGGCGATGAACAGTCCGGTCTGCACCTTCTCGACAGCACTCATAGCTGGTCCTTCCGTCGTTCGGCTGATCGCGACATTACGCGTCGTCGTGAGTGGTGGGCCGCGCGGTTCGGCCGGTGGACCGGTCGACCGCGGTCGCTCCATCGGGCAGATTCGACAGGTCCGGAGCGATCACCGTGTACTCCGTCGAATCGGGCAGGCGCACCTGCCCGGCCACGTCGCGCTGGTGGTCGAGCAACACCAGGTCGGCGTGCGAGGCGCGCGGCAGGGTGCGGCCCCGGAAGAAGCCGGGCGCGGCGAGCCACTGCGCGGCCATCAGCACCAGACCGAAGAGCAGCGAGACGACGCCGACCACGGCGACCGCGCCCATCCCGAAGATCGTGACATTGCGGCCCTGCTCGTCCTGCAGATAGTCCGGCGCGATGTAGGTGACGAAGGCGTAGCCGAACATCACGAACAAGAAGACGCCGCCGACCAGCGGGATCACCCCGCGCACGAACAGATGCCGGATGCTGCCGAGCAGGCTGTGCCGGTAGAACCACGCGCAGGCCACGCCGGTGAGGCCGTAATAGAAGGCGATCTGCAGGCCGATCGCGCCGATGAGCGCCAGCAGGATGGTCGGGCTGATCCAGGTCATCAGCAGGTAGAACGCCGCCGAGATGACGCCCATCCCGATCGTTGACCAGGTCGGTGTCAGGTAGCGCGGGTGGATGGTGGCGAACCGGCCGGGGATGGCCTTGAACACTGCCATCGACAACGCGGTGCGCGCGGTCGGCAGGATCGTGGTCTGGGTGGACGCCGAGGCCGAGGTGAGGATCGAGATCGCGAGCAGCGCCAGCCCGATGTGCCCGAGCGTGCTCGAGCCGTAGAGCGTCGGGCCGATCGCGCTGAACACATCCGCAGCGTTCTGCTCATTACCCAGGCCCACCCCGGCGGTGCCGGTGCCCGCGAAGGCCACCGTCGCCACCGACACCAGCACGTAGATCAGCAGCAGCAAGACCGTGGAGATCACGGCCGCGCGACCGGGCGTGCGGCCCGGGTCGTCGCTCTCCTCGTTGGTCGCGACCGCGGTGTCCCAGCCCCAGTAGATGAACACCGCCAGCAGCACCGTCGACGACAGCACCGACATCGACAGCCCGCCCGGCCACAGCCACGACAGCGAGGGATGCACCGAACCCTGCGGGGCGCGACCGGCATACACCTTCCACAAGGCGACGCCCGCAAAGAGCACGAGGGTGACGACCTCGATCGACAGCAGCGCGTACTGCAACCGGGCCGACACCTCGATGCCGCGATAGCAGATGTAGGTCATCAGGCCGATCCAGATCAGCCCCGCGACCGTCGACCACAGCGTGCTGGAGGCCAGGTCGTTCTGCAGCCCGAACTCGTCGGCGAGGGTGAACGAATACGAGCCCGCGATCGAGGCGAGATTGGCCATCACGATGATGTCGGCGACGATGATGCCCCAGCCGCCCATCCAGCCGACGACCGGGCCGAAGGCCCGGCTCGCCCAGGTGAAGGTCGTCCCACAGTCGGGCACCGCCTCGTTGAGCTCCTTGTAGGCCACCGCGATGAAATACATCGGCACGAACGCGAGCAGCATGATCGCCGGCGCCTTGAAGCCCGCGCCCGTCACGACGACGAACCCGAGGGTCGCCGCCAGCGAATAGGCGGGCGCAGTCGAGGCGATGCCGACGACGACACTGCCGACGAGGCTGAGCGCCCCAGATTTCAGGCCCTTGTCCTGCCCGAGGGCAGGCTGCAGCGAGGTATCGGTCATACCGATCCTTTCGAACGGGGGTTGGCGGCCGGTTCAGCCCTCGATATTGGCCATCACGTGCTTGATGCGCGTGTAGTCCTCGAAGCCGTACATCGACAGGTCCTTGCCGTAACCCGAATGCTTGAAACCGCCATGCGGCATCTCGGCGACGAGCGGAATATGGGTGTTGATCCACACGCAACCGAAGTCGAGCGCCTTGCTCATGCGCATCGCCCGACCGAAGTCCTTGGTCCACACCGAGGAGGCCAGGCCGTACTCCACGCCATTGGCGAAGCGCACCGCCTCAGCCTCATCGGACACTTGCTGCACCGTGATGACCGGGCCGAAGATCTCGGTCTGCACCGCCTCGTCGTCCTGCTTGAGGCCGGACACCACGGTGGGTTCGATGAAGTAGCCGTCGCCAAGGCCCTCGACCCGGTGACCGCCCGCGGCGATCGAGGCGTGGTCGGGCAGGCGGCCGAGCATGCCGGTGACATGCGCCAGCTGGTTGGTGTTGTTGACCGGCCCGAGGAGTGCGTCCTCGTCGTCCGGCATACCGACCTTGGCTTCCTTCTTCGCATACTCCGCCAAGGCGGCCACGAAGTCGTCGTGGATGCCCGGCGTCGCGAGCACGCGGGTCGCGGCAGTGCAGTCCTGGCCCGCGTTGAAATAGCCCGCGACCGCGATGCCCTCCACCGCCGCCTCGATGTCGGCGTCGTCGAAGACGACGACCGGCGCCTTGCCGCCGAGCTCCAGGTGGACCCGCTTGAGCTTCTTGGCCGCGGCCTCGGCGACCTGCATGCCCGCGCGCACCGAGCCGGTGATCGCGACCATCTGCGGGATGTCGTGGTCGATGACCATCGAACCGGTGGTGCGGTCACCGGTGACCACATTGAAGGTGCCGGCCGGCAGGAACTGCGAGGCGATCTCGGCCATCAGCAGCGTCGTCTCCGGCGTGGTGTCACTCGGCTTGAGCACGATCGTGTTGCCCGCGGCGAGCGCCGGGGCGATCTTCCACATCGCCATCATCATCGGGTAGTTCCACGGCGTCACCTGACCGATGACCCCGATCGGCTCGCGCCGGATCCAGCTGGTGTGCCCCTTCAGGTACTCCGCGGACGCCCGCCCCTCCAGCACCCGCGCCGCGCCCGCGAAGAACCGCAGCTGGTCCAGCATCGGCGGAATCTCCTCGGAGGTCGTCAGCGCGAACGGCTTGCCGGTGTTCTGCGCCTCGAGCTTGACGAAATCCTCCGCCCGCGCGTCGAGCGCGTCCGCGAACTTCAGCAGCGCCTCCTGCCGCTCCCCCGGCGTCGTCTGCCCCCACTCGCCAAACGCCTGGTCCGCCGCGGCGTATGCCGCATCGACGTCCGCCTGGCCGGACACCGGCGCCTTCGCGACCACCTGGGCGGTCGAGGGGTCGATGATGTCGGTCGTCGCATCGGACTCGGCGGCGACATATTCGCCCCCGATGAAGTTCTTCAGTTCGCGTGCGGTCACTGACAGCTCCTTTGGTTTAACACTCGATCACATTCACAGCGAGGCCGCCCCTCGCCGTCTCCTTGTATTTGATGGACATATCGCGCCCGGTGTCGCGCATGGTCTTGATCGCCTTGTCCAGGCTCACGGTGTGGATGCCGGTGCCGCCGAGCGACAGCCGGGCGGCATTGATCGCCTTGACGCTGGCGATGGCGTTGCGCTCGATGCACGGGATCTGCACCAGGCCACCCACCGGATCACAGGTCAGCCCGAGGTTGTGCTCGATGCCGATCTCGGCGGCATTCTCCACCTGCTGCGGCGAGCCACCCATCACCTCGCACAGCGCACCGGACGCCATCGCGCAGGCCGACCCCACCTCACCCTGGCAGCCGACCTCGGCGCCGGAGATCGAGGCGTTCTGCTTGAAAAGTATGCCGATCGCGGCGGCGGTCAGCAGGAAGCGCACGACACCGTCCTCGTCCGCCCCGTCGACGAACCGCCAGTAGTAATGCAGCACCGCGGGGATGATGCCGGCCGCGCCATTCGTCGGCGCCGTGACGACCCGGCCGCCGGAAGCGTTCTGCTCGTTGACACTCAACGCGAAGAGGTTGACCCAGTCCATGACGTGCAGCGGATCGGGGGTGCCGGTGTCGGCGGTCAGATCGGCATACATCGCCGGGGCCCGACGCGGCACTTTCAGTCCGCCCGGCAGGCAGCCCTCGGCGTGGAAGCCGGCCTCGACGCATTCCTGCATCACCGCCCAGATGCGCAACAGCCCCTCGCGGATCTGCTCATCGGACCGCCACGCGCGCTCGTTGCGCCACATGACCTCCGAGACCGAGATGCCCTCCTGCTCGCAGATCGCGAGGAGTTCGGCACCGGTGTTGAAGGGATGCGGCACGACGGTCGGGTCCTGCACCACCCGGTCGGCACCGGTGGCGTGTTCGTCGACCACGAAACCGCCGCCGACGGAGTAGTAGATCCTGCTCACGATGAGCTCGCCGTCCTCGCCGAACGCGTCGAACTGCATGCCGTTGGGGTGGGTCGGCAGCGATTTGCGCCGGTGCAGCACCAGATCGGTGTCCGCATCGAAGGCGACGGTATGCCGGCCGGCGAGCCGGATCAGCCGCCGCGCCCTCATCGCCGCGACCCTGGCGTCGGCGGTCTCGGTGTCCACCGTCTCGGGGTCCTCGCCCTCCAGGCCGAGCAGCACCGCCTTGTCCGAGCCGTGGCCGTGTCCGGTCGCGCCGAGCGAGCCGAACAGTTGCGCCTTGAGCCGCGCGACCTCCTCCAGCCGCCCCTGCTCGGCGATGCCGTCGGCGAACAACCTGGCCGCTCGCATCGGCCCGACCGTGTGCGATGACGACGGTCCGATGCCGATCGAGTACAGCTCGAAAGCGCTCAAAGCCACGGGGCTATCGACCTCCTCGTCGTGCACTGCTCGGGTGGGGGCACAGGTGTGACCTGCGCCATCTTCTCGTAGCCTAACCACGAATTTCGCCGATGAAAAGGTTGTTGAGGTACGAATTTCGTGCCAACATGCCGGTATGACTGAGGGAATCCGCAATGGCGGACGCGATGTCCTCGACGAACCGTCGAAGGCCATCGTGGCGCACCTGCAGCGCGACGGCCGGGCGTCCTATTCGGCCATCGCCCGCGACGTGGGCCTGTCCGAGGCGGCCGTCCGGCAGCGCGTGCAGCGGCTGATCGACGCCGAGATCGTGCAGATCGTCGCCGTCACCGACCCCGCCCAAGTCGGCTTCCACCGCCAGGCGATGGTCGGCGTCGTGACCGACGGCGACGCGCTGACCGTCGCCGACGCCCTCGCCGAACTGCCCGAGGTGGCGTATGTCGTGGTCACCGCCGGCCGCTTCGACCTGCTGGTCGAGGTGGTCTGCGAGGACGACGACCACCTGCTCGACCTGCTCGTCAACCGGTTGCGCGGCGTCGACGGGGTGAGCCACACCGAAACCTTCAACTACCTCAAACTCACCAAACAACGCTACGACTGGGGAGCGCGATGACCGCCACCGACCACCAGATCACCACCCACGACCCGCAGGCAGCGGTGACCCCGCAGGGCACGCCCCGCTGGGAGGCCGCCCGCGACCACCTGTGGGGCCACTTCACCCGGCACTCGGTCTACGAGCCCAAGGAAGCCGGCGGACTCGGCATACATATGCCGACGATCGTCCGCGGCGAGGGCGCCTACATCGAGGACTCCGAGGGCAAGCGCTATCTCGACGGGCTCTCCGGCCTGTTCGTCGTGCAGGTCGGCCACGGCCGCGAGGAGCTCGCGCGGGCCGCGGCCGACCAGGCCCAGCGGCTGGCGTTCTTCCCGCTCTGGTCCTACGCGACACCTGCGGCGATCGACCTGGCCGAGCGGCTCGCGGCATACGCTCCGGGCGACCTCAACCGGGTGTTCTTCACCACCGGTGGCGGCGAGGCCGTCGAGTCGGCCTGGAAGCTTGCCAAGCAGTACTTCAAGCTGGTCGGAAAACCGTTGAAGCACAAGGTGATCAGCCGTTCGATCGCCTACCACGGCACGCCCCAGGGTGCGCTGTCGATCACCGGTCTGCCGCCACTGAAGGAGATGTTCGAGCCGCTGGTGCCGGGCGGCTTCAAGGTGCCCAACACCAACATCTACCGCGCGGCGCCGGAACTGCGCGAGGACCCGAAGGCCTTCGGGCGCTGGGCCGCCGACCGCATCGCCGAGGCGATCGAGTTCGAGGGGCCGGACACCGTCGCGGCCGTCTTCCTCGAGCCGGTGCAGAACGCCGGTGGCTGCTTCCCGCCGCCGCCCGGCTACTTCGAGCGGGTGCGCGAGATCTGCGACGAATACGACGTGCTGCTGGTGTCGGACGAGACCATCTGCGCGTTCGGGCGGATCGGGTCGATGTTCGCCTGCGAGGACTTCGGTTATGTGCCCGACATCATCACCTGCGCCAAGGGCATGACCTCGGGCTACTCCCCGATCGGCGCGATGATCGCGAGCGACCGGCTGTTCGAGCCGTTCAAGCACGGCACGACGTCGTTCCCGCACGGCTACACCTTCGGTGGCCACCCGGTCTCCTCGGCGGTCGCGCTGGCCAATCTCGACATCTTCGAGCGCGAGGGCTTGAACCAGCACGTGAAGGAACAGGGCCCGGCCTTCCGGCGCACGCTAGAGAAGCTGCACGACCTGCCGATCGTCGGTGACGTGCGCGGCGAGGGGTTCTTCTACGGCATCGAGCTGGTGAAGGACAAGGAGACCCGCGAGACCTTCAACGAGGACGAGGCCGAGCGGATGCTGCGCGGCTTCCTGTCCAAGGCGCTCTTCGACGCCGGCCTCTACTGCCGCGCCGACGACCGTGGCGACCCGGTCGTCCAGCTCGCGCCGCCGCTGATCTGCGGCCAGGCGGAATTCGACGAGATGGAACAGAAGCTGCGCGATGTGCTGACCCGCGCCTGGGACATCCTCTGACCCATGCAGGAGCCGCCGCGCTATTGGGAGTCGGCCTCCTCCCCCACGCCTGCCGTGCAGGTGTGGGGGTGGTCCGACACCTCGCCCGATGATGCTCGATCCGTTGCAGCACAGCGCCTTTCGCGCATGCGCGAGCTGATCCTGTCGGGCAAACGGCCGGCTGAGCGCTACTACGACCGGGCGCCTCTGCGCGAGCCGGTGCTGCACCGGTTGGTCGTCGAAGGAGAACTGGTCGGCCTGGTGACTCGCAATCGGTATGGCGCGCACGTGCTCGCCACCGAGCGCGTCGTGGTCGCCGATGTCGACCTGTCCCCGCAGCACCGCGGCCTGTTCCGCAAGACCAAGGAGCCCGACCCGGGTCCGGCGATCGAACGCATCCGCCGCTTCGCTAACACCAACCCGGGCTGGGGCGTGCGCACCTATCGCACCGCCGCCGGCTTGCGGGTGCTCATCACCGGGTCGGGTCTGACACCGTCCTCACCGGCGACCACCTCGGTTCTCACCAGCCTGCAGACCGACCCGGTCTACCTGCGGCTGTGCGGCGCGTATGACTGCTTCCGGGCCCGGCTGACGCCCAAGCCGTGGCGACTCACGCGGTCCTTCCCGCGCTATCCCGGGTGGCCGGCGCGTGACGAACGGGCGCTCGCCGCGTGGATCGATCGCTACGAACGCGAGCGGCAGGAGTTCGCCGGTTGTCACCTGCTGGCCGTGCAGGGGCCGCCGCCCGACGCGGTGTCGGGTGCTGTCCTCGAGCTGCACGATCTCGCCACCCGGGCGGATTCTCAGGCGCCGCTCGCCTGACACGTGGCGGCTGCGAGGATGGCCCGCATGACCTCTCGCGAGTTCGACATCGTCCTGTTCGGCGCCACCGGTTTCGTGGGCGCCCTCACCGCCGCCCATCTGGCCGAACACGCTCCGGCGACCGTCCGGATCGCCCTGGCCGGCCGGTCCGAGTCGAAGCTGCGCCAGGTGCTGGCCGATCTGCCGGGCGCGCCGGATTGGCCTGTCGTCATTGCGGATTCGTCCGATCCGGCGAGTCTGCGGGCGATGGCCGAGCGCACCCGAGTGGTGATCACGACGGTCGGGCCTTATGCGAAATACGGTCTCCCGCTGGTCGAGGCGTGCGCCACCACCGGCACCGATTACGTCGACCTCACCGGTGAGGTGCTCTTCCACCGCGAGGCCGTCGACCGGTTCGACGCCGCCGCCGAGGCGAGCGGGGCGCGCATCGTGCCGTCCTGCGGCTTCGACTCGGTGCCGTCCGATCTGGCCGTGCTCTTCCTGGCCGATGCCGCCTCGCACGCCGGCGACGGCGAACTCACCGAGACCACGCTCTACGCGACGATCAAGGGTGGTGCCAGCGGTGGCACCGTCGCGTCGGCGATCGGCCAGGCCGACGAGATGCGTGGGTCCAAGGACAAGCGCCGGATCGTGCTGGACAAATTCGCCCTCAGCCCGGACCGGGGTGCCGAGCCCAGCGGGGAGTATCGCGACGGTGCGACGGCGGCATACAGTGACGAAATCCGTTCGTGGACAGCGCCTTTCGTGATGGCGTCATACAACACGCGGGTCGTGCGCCGCAGCAATGCGCTGCTCGGCCACCGCTACGGACGCGGGTTCCGCTATCGCGAGCTGATGCGCACCGGCGACGGCCTCAAGGGTCGCGCCACGGCGTATGCCGTGCTCGGCGGGCTCGGCGCGATGATGGGCGCGATCGCCGTGCCCTTCCTGCGGCCGGTCGTCGACCGCGTCGCGCCGTCGCCGGGTGAAGGGCCGTCGGCGCAGGCCCGGGCGAAGGGATACTTCCGCATGGACGCCCGGTCGACGACGACCTCCGGCGCGCGGTATCAGTCGGTGGTCGCGGCTCAGGGTGACCCGGGTTATGCCGCCACCGCGGTCATGCTCGGCGAGGCGGGCCTCGCACTCGCTCTGCAGCGCGACGAGCTGCCGCTGCCCGCCGGGCGTCGTGGTGGGCTGTTCACGCCGGCCACCGCGTTGGGCCGGCCGTATGCCGATCGCCTTGTCGCACAAGGCTTTACGATCGAGGCCGGCAAAACCTCGGCATAAGCTGCCGCACGTGAACGGCAACCTTGCAGCGGACCTCAGGACGCTCAGCGAGTGGGCCCGAGACCAGCGGCGCGACCTGGTGCACGCCCGTCCGGTCATCATCGTCGCGCCCGTGCTGGCCGCGACCACCCGCCTGCTGCCCGGGCTGCAGGACGACGGCGCCGGCCCGATCCTGGTCGTGACCTGGGGTGACGGCACCGGCGAGCTGCCAGCCGAGGGGTCCGTCACGGTGGTGCGGGCCGGCTCGCTCGAAGCGCGGGATGTCGTGGACGAACTACAGGCGTGGTCCGCGCTGCTGACCGAGCCGCCGGCACGGGTGCGCACGGCTGTGGAGGCCCACGATCCCGAGCGCTCGGCGATCGTCCTGCTGTCAGTCCCGGCGCCTGCTGCGAGCTTCTGTGGGCGGCCGACCGTCGGCAACCGGTCGGCCGAGCAGGAGAAGCTCGAGGACAAGACGCTGAGCCGGCAGATCTGGTCGGGCGCCGGCATTGCACACGCGCCGGAGGAGGTCGTCGATGTCGACCGAAAAGCGTTGTGCGACAGCGCTGCTCGACTCGACCACGGCGCCGGGACAGTCTGGTCGGCGGACGCGTCACGTGGCGTCAATGGCGGCGCGGCCCGGGTGCGCTGGGTCCGCGATGTGACCGATGCCGCGCAGGTCGACGCGGCGATGGTGGTGCTGGACGGCAGTGACCGGGCCCGGGTGATGCCCTTCCTGGAGGGCGTCACCTGCAGCATCCACGGCATCGTCACCGACGACGGCGTCATTGTGCTGCGGCCGGTGGAGTTGGTGATGCTGCGCCCGGTCGGGTCCGGCACCTTCCGCCAGGCCGGCATCTCCTCGTGGTGGGATCCGTCGGTGGCTGAGCGCAATGAGATGCGCGCTGCCGCGCGCCACGTGGGTGACTATCTGTCCCGAGAGCACGGTTATCGCGGCGCCTTCGGCATCGACGGCATCCTCACCGCTGACGGCTTCCGCCCGCACGAACTCAACCCGAGGTTCTCCGGCGGCTTGTCCACCCTCGGCAGAGGTATGCCGGAGGTCCCGCTGGTCGACCTCGACCGGCAGGCCCGGCTGGGCGGCGGGTTGCCGTTGCCGGTGCAGCGCGTCGAGGCCGCGCTGGTGGCGGCGGCCGACGAGGCGCGGTTGGGCTCGGCATACCTGGCCACCTCGACGATCCGCCCGACAGAGACGCAGACGGTCTGCGTGACCGGCTCGGCCGACGAACTCACGCTCCAGCAGGACGGCGAGACGAGCGTCGGTGTGCTTGAGCTCGGCCCCGCGTCCCAGGGCGCGCTGGTGCGGTTCACCCCGCTGGCGCTCGCCCCCGGCGAACGCCTCGCGCCGTGGGCTCTGGCGGCCTACCGCCTGGCAGATCGCCTGTGGGACACCGGTTTTGGCGCGATGCACGCTCCCGCTTAGCGCGGCACGCTGGTCGCACTAACCGCGGAAGCGCTACGGGTGCAGGACGGGGCGGAGGTCGTTGAGCACCGAGGCGTCCTCGATCGTGCTGGGCACCAGCGCCTCGTCACCGTCGGCCAGCTGCCGCATCGTCTTGCGCAGGATCTTGCCCGAGCGCGTCTTGGGCAGAGCGGGCACGATGTCGACCTGCTGCAGCGTGGCGATCGCCCCGACCTGCTCGCGCACGACCGCGCCGAGCTCACTGCGCAGGGTGTCGAGCTGATCGTCGGTGAGGGTCGACCACTGCTCACCGGCCTTGAGCACCACCAATGCCCGCGGCACCTGCCCCTTGAGCTGGTCCCGGACGCCGATCACCGCGCACTCGGCCACGGCCGGGTGCGACGACAGCGCCGCCTCGATGCCACCGGTCGACAGCCGGTGGCCCGCGACATTGAGCACGTCGTCGGTGCGACCCAGCACGAAGACATAACCGTCGTCGTCGATGTAGCCGCCGTCCCCGGTCAGGTAGTAACCGTCGTAGGCCGACAGATATGACGAGACATACCGCTCGTCATCGCCCCACAAGGTGGGCAACGTCCCCGGTGGCAGCGGCAGCTTGATGCACACCGCGCCCTCGGTCCCGGGTGGACACTGCTCACCACGCTCGTCGAGCACGCGCACGTCATACCCGGGCGACGGCACGGTCGCCGAGCCGGGTTTGATCGGAAGTCGTTGCAGCCCAACGGGATTGATGGCGATCGGCCACCCGGTCTCGGTCTGCCACCAGTTGTCGACCACCGGCACGCCGAGCATGTCGGTGGCCCACTGCCAGGTGTCCGGGTCGAGCCGCTCGCCGGCCATGAAGAGCGTCTGCAGCGAGGAGGTGTCGTGCGCCTTGAGCAGCTCGCCGGACGGGTCCTCCTTCTTGATCGCCCGCAACGCGGTCGGCGCGGTGAACATGCCCCGCACCCGGTGCTGCTGCACGATCCGCCAGAAGGTCGACGCATCCGGTGTGCCGACCGGCTTGCCCTCGAAGAGCACCGTCGTGCAGCCGACGATGAGCGGTGCGTAGACGATATAGGAGTGGCCGACCACCCACCCGACGTCGGAGGCGGTGAACCACACATCGCCCGGCTGCATGCCGTAGAGGTGGGTCATCGAATACTGCAGCGCCACGGCATAGCCGCCGCTGTCGCGCACGATGCCCTTCGGCTTGCCCGTCGTGCCCGAGGTGTAGAGCACATAGAGGGGGTCGGTCGCGGCGACCGGCACGCAACCGGCCGGTTCGACGGCGCCGGGCCGCATCGCGGTCGCCCAGTCGACATCCCGCTCCCCCATCTCGGCCTCGACTTGCGGACGCTGCACGACCAGGACTCGGTCCGGCTTGTGTCGCGCCCGCTCGATCGCCTCGTCGACCATCGGCTTGTAGGGGATGACGCGCGTGCGCTCCACGCCCCCGGACGCCGTCACCACGACCGTCGGTCGCGCGTCGTCGATCCGGGCGGCGAGCTCAGCCGGCGCGAACCCGCCGAAGACGACCGAGTGCACCGCACCGATGCGCGCGCAGGCCAGCATGGTGATGACGGCCTCGGGGATCATCGGCAGGTAGACGACGACCCGATCCCCTTGTCGCACACCAAGATCGCGCAGCACTCCCGCCGCGCGACCGACCAACTCGAGCAGCTCGGCATACGTGAAGGTCGTGACGGTGTCGGTGACCGGGCTGTCGTAGATCAGCGCCGGCTGATCGGCCCGCCCAGCGATCACATGCCGGTCGAGCGCGTTGAAACAGACGTTGAGGCGCGCATCGGGGAACCAGCGGTAGAACGGCGGCCGGCTGTCGTCGAGCGCCCGCTTGGGCGGGTTGATCCAGTTGATCGCCTTCGCCGCATCCAGCCAGAACCGCTCGGGGTCGGATCTGCTCAGGTCGTATGCCGCCCGGTACGCGTTCGTCATACCTCCCCATCCAAGCACCGCGAGCATGCGGTAGGCAGTTGCCATGACGATCGACCGCGAGCAGTTGCAGCGCCGCACCGTGCGCACCCTCGTCGCCTCCCAGGTCTGCGGTGGGGTGGGCGTCGCCAGCGGCATCGCCGTGATGGCGTTGCTGGCGCTGCGGCTGTCCGGCTCGGAAACCCTCTCCGGCCTCGGCACGACGGCGCAGGTGCTCGGCGGCGCGCTCATCACCGTGCCGGTCGCCGCTCTGTCGGCCCGCCGGGGCCGCCGCGCCGGGCTCAGCCTCGGGTATGCGCTCGCCGTCCTGGGAGCGATCGTCATCGTGCTCGCGGCCGCCGCGAGGTCGTTCCCGCTGATGCTGCTCGGCGCCCTGCTCTTCGGCGGCGCGACGACTGCCAACAGCCAGGCGAGGTATGCCGGAGCCGACCTGGCCAGCGCGCAGCATCGCGGCCGCGACCTGTCGTTGGTGGTGTGGGCGGCCACTATCGGCTCGGTGCTCGGGCCCAATCTGGTCGGCCCGGGCGAATCGGTGGGCCGGGCGCTGCACCTGCCGCGCCTCACCGGCTCGTTCGTGCTCGCCACGCTCGGCTTCGTGCTGGCGCTCGTCGTGCTGACCCTGCTGCTGCGCCCCGACCCGCTGCTCGCCGCGCGCGAGCTCGACCGCGACCCGGCCGGCACGACCGCTCCCGCGGCCGACGGCTCGTTGCGCACCGGCATCCGGGCGGTGCTGTCCGACCGGCGAGCGCTGTGCGGGATGCTCACCACCGCCCTCGGGCACGCGGTAATGATCTCGGTGATGGTCATGACGCCGCTGCACATGGACCACGGCGGCGCCAGCCTGCGGCTCATCGGCCTGGTGATCAGCGGGCACATCCTCGGCATGTACGCCTTCTCCCCGGTCACCGGCTGGCTGGTCGACCGCTTCGGTGGCCCGGTCGTCGCCCTCGGTGCAGCGGCGATCCTGCTCAGCGGCGGCTTGCTCGCGGCCACCACCCAGGAGGGGATGTCCGCCCGACTCGCGGTCGCGCTCTTCCTCGTTGGCGTCGGCTGGTCCGGCACGCTTGTGTCCGGGTCGACGATGCTCACCAACGCCATACCGCTCGCGAAACGGCCTGCGGCACAAGGGTTTGCCGATCTCGCGATGGGTTTGGCGGGTGCCGCCGCGGGAGCAGGTGCAGGGGCGATCCTGCAGCACTCGGGCTTCGCGATGCTCGGCTACCTCGGAGCGGTCATCGCGATCTGCATCGCCGTCGCCGTGCTCGTGCTCGGTCGCACTCCCCGACCGAGCACCTAAATCAACGCTTGCCCCACTCCCAGCTCGGCGTCGTCAGCATGCCCATGCCCTCGACCCGCGTCTCACCGAGATCCTTGGCCAACTCGAACCGCACGGCCGACCCGTCGATCTCACCGTCGAACGGCTTCGCGCCGAGGTGGTCGACCAGTTCGCCCGCATGCGAGACGACGATGAGTTGGGTATGCCGGGCCACCCGGGTCATCAGCTCAGCGAGCGCCGGCAGCAGCGAAGGGTGGATCGAGCTCTCCGGCTCATTCAGCACCATCAGGCTCGGCCGGTGCACGCTGGTCAGCGCCGCCGCCCACAGGATGAAGCGCAGCGTGCCGTCGGACAGCTCGGACGCGCGCAGCGGCCGCAGCATTCCCGGCTGGTGCAGCACCAGCTCGAAGACGCCGTCACGCGAGACGACCTCCGGCCGCGAGCCGTCGAGCGCCTCGGCGATCGTCTCGGCGAAGTCGGTGTGCCCCGACTCGATCGTGGTCTGCACCGTTGCGGCGAGGTTGGCGCCATCACCCGCGAGCACTGGCGAGCGGGTGCCGACCTGCGGCAGCCGGGCGGGAGCCTCACTGTCGCAACGGAATCCGTCATAGAACCGCCATGACCGCAGCTGGCTGCGCACCGCGGCGAGCTCGGGCCAGCGTTCGTGATCGCTGAACTCGGTCAGCATGCTGCGGAAGCTCGGCAGCGCATCGGTGAGCTCCACCCAACCCGACTCCTCGCGGCACCGCGCGAGCCGCCGCGTCCGCTGCACCAGCGCGGTCGCCGGGCGCATCACCGCCCCGCTCCAGACCACCTCGCGCTTGATCTCGGGGTCCCGGTCGAAGAGCGAACTCGACGGCACCGGCAGCCCGAGGTCGATGAGATAGCCGAAATCGTCGGTCGCGCAGCCGAGCCGCAGGCTGATCCGCTCCTTGCGCATCGTGCCCTGCACCACGCCCTCCCGACGAGCGCCGGCGAGCGTCTCCGGCCCGGCCCACAGCACCGACTGCAGCCCGCCTTCCCGGGCGAGGGAGCCGATCACATCACCGGTGCCGCAGTCGGCGAGCAGCCGGAGCGCGCGGTAGAGCGAGGACTTGCCGGTGCCATTGGCGCCGGTCACCACGGTGAGCGGCGCGAGCGGCAGCACGACATCGCGCAGCGAGCGATAACCCGACACGGCGAGGGTGGTGATCACGTCGGCGACGTTATCGGGCCGGGCCGACAGCCCGCATGATGAACTGACCCCATGCCACCGATCGAGGTCGAGACCGCCGACCAGTTGCGCACCGTGCTCGCGTCCGGACGCAGCCTGCACGGCCTGCGCTTCCAGGATCTCGACCTGACCGTCTGTGAGAGCCAGTTGCTGGCCCGCGGCGACTTGCGTGGTCTGGTCGTCCTCGGCGGCCAGTGCTCGCAGCGGCTGGAGGTCCACCTGCGCAGCCACGGTGCGTTCGTCTTCGCCGAAGACCCGTCGCTGCCGATCGACACCTACCGGGCCCACCTTTACACCTACCGCGACCTGTATGCCGGGCTCCCCGACCGCGGCTATCCCACCACTCCGGACGCGCGCGCCTATGCGTGGTTCAAGGACCCCTCGGTGGCGCAGGACGCCTACATCACCCTGCAGCGTGCGATCCATGACGACGGCATCAGCGACGCCTTGCGCGAGTTCGCCGACGGACGACTGATCGTCGGCATCATGGGCGGTCACGCCGTCGCCCGCGGGACGACGGAGTATGCCGACACCGCTCGGCTCGCGCGCGACCTCGCCAACCGTGGCTTGGGGATCGCTACCGGTGGTGGGCCGGGGGCGATGGAAGCCGCCAATCTCGGTGCGCTGCAACGCGATTCGGCCCAGCTCGACCTTGCCCTCACCGAGCTGGCAAAGGTTCCGGACTTCCGGCCGAGCATCGACGCCTGGGCCAAGGTCGCCTGGCAGCTGCGCGATCGATGGGGCGACGCGGTCGACGAGGCCGCCTCACTCGGCATACCGACCTGGTTCTACGGGCACGAGCCGCCCAACCTGTTCGCCGGAATGATCGCGAAGTTCTTCAGCAACGCCCTGCGCGAGGATCTGCTGCTGCAGGTGTGCACCGGCGGCATCATCGTGATGCCCGGCGCGGCCGGCACGGTGCAGGAGATCTTCCAGGCGGTGACCCCGCGCTATTACGCATCGCCCGATGTCCCGCTGTCGCCGCTGGTGCTGGTCGGCCGGCGCCAGTGGACGACCGACGTGCCGGTCTGGCCGGCGCTGCAGGCCCTCGGTCAAGGCTCCCCGCTCGGCCCGGTGGTGCACCTCGTCGACTCACCGGCCGAAGCAATCGCGGTGATCGCTCAGGCGGTTGAGGCCGCCAGCTGATGTCTCCAGGCGATGCCGCCAATCCGGACACCTAGCCCAGCACCAAGCAATGACATCAGGGAACGCTAGGAGCGGCTCTTCATGGCGATCATGGTGGACATAGGTCGGCCGCGCATGAGGCGGCAGCGATGACAACAGCCGACGGTCGTATCGCTCCATCGTGACGTCGCGATCGAACACCAAATGCGCGTCGGTGGCGTCGATCCGTGCAAGAAGCGACTTGAGCTCACGCCGACGGACGACGTAAGGATCAGGCGGTCGAGGCCGCCAGCTGACCGCAGGCCCCGTCGATGTCCGAGCCGCGGGTGTCGCGGATCGTCGTCGGTATGCCGTGCGCCCGCAGCCGCTCCACGAACTGCTGCTCGACCCCGGTGCGGGAGGCGGTCCACTTCGACCCTGGGGTCGGGTTGAGCGGGATCGGGTTGACGTGCACCCAACCCTTGCCACGCTGAACCAGCTTGTCCCCCAACAGGTCCGCTCGCCACGCCTGGTCGTTGATGTCGCGGATCAGGGCGTATTCGATCGACACCCGGCGACCGGTCGCGTCGAAATAGCGGCGGGCGGCATCGAGCGCCTCGTCGACCTTCCAGCGGGTGTTGATCGGCACCAGCTCGTCGCGCAATTCGTCGTCCGGGGCGTGCAGGCTGAGCGCCAGGGTCACCGGGATGCCCTCGGCTGCGAGCTTGTCGATCGCCGGCACCAGCCCGACCGTCGACATCGTCAGGCCGCGAGCGCTCATGCCCAGGCCGGAGGGCACCGGGTCGACCATCCGGCGGATCGCATTGACCGCCTGCCGGTAGTTCGCGAGCGCCTCGCCCATGCCCATGAACACGACATTGGACACGCGCAAGGCCTGGTCGCCGTCCTCGCCGCCGCCACCGGCGAGGGCACCATCACGCAGCATCCGTCCGCCGGCGACGACCTGCGCCACGATCTCGGCAGTCGTCAGATTGCGGGTCAGACCCTCCTGCCCGGTGGCGCAGAACGGGCAGTTCATCCCACAACCCGCCTGACTGGAGATGCACATCGTCACCCGGCCGGGGTAGCGCATCAGCACCGACTCCACGAGAACTCCGTCGAACAACCGCCAGACCTGCTTGATCGTGCGTCCGTCGTCGGCCTGCACCGAGCGCACCGGCGTGAGCAACTGCGGCAGCAGCGCACCGACCAGTTCCTCGCGGCCGTCCTTGGGCAGGTCGGTCATCGCCGCGG
Organism: Metallococcus carri; assembly: GCF_011440275.1. Taxonomy (GTDB): domain Bacteria; phylum Actinomycetota; class Actinomycetes; order Actinomycetales; family Dermatophilaceae; genus Metallococcus; species Metallococcus carri. The sequence goes on from NZ_JAAOIV010000001.1 coordinate 162,097, forward strand.
GCTCGTCGACCAGATGCTGGAAGTAATGGGTCGAGAGTTGCTTGGCCCGAAAACCCTTGTGCCCCAAGGCTTCCACTGCTGCCTTGCGGCCCGCGTCGTCCAGATCGGCGAGATGCTGCGGGGGCTTCCCGCGCCGCGGCGCGGCGAAGGTCAGCTGCCCCGGGGCGGGACGTAGCGCGGGTTCGGGCAGATCAGTCGGCATGCAGCACCTAAGACACGGGAACGAACGGAGTGAGCACGGCCCACACCACCGGCACCGCGATGACGAGTGAGTCGAGCCGGTCCATGATCCCACCGTGGCCGGGGATGAGGTTGGACATGTCCTTGATCCCCAGGTCGCGCTTGAGCATCGACTCACACAGGTCGCCGATCGTCGCGGCCACGACAACCAGCACACCGAGGATCGCACCGACCCACCACCGGCCCTGCAGCAGGTAGTGCACCGTGAGCGCGCCGCCGACGACGGTGAACAGCACCGAGCCGGCGAAACCCTCCCAGGACTTCTTGGGCGACACCGTCGGAGCCATCGGATGGCGGCCAGCGACGACGCCCACGGCATACCCGCCGATGTCCGAACAGACCGTGACGACCACGAAGGTGACCACCCGCCAGGGCCCGTCGTCGGCCTGCAACAACAGCATCGCGAAGGACACCAGCGCGGGCACATAGAGCGTGATGAACGCGCCGCCGGCGACATCCGCGGCGGCATCGCGCGGATCACCGAGCGAACGCCACGCGAGGATCGCCAGCACGACCAGCAGGACCGCCGGTGCCAGCGCCTCTGCACCGAAGAAATAGGCGACGGGCGGCACCACGGCGGCACCGGCCAGGGTCGGCACCGCGGGCGGGGTGATATCGCGTTCGCCCAGGGCGCGCAGGAACTCCCAGGCGCCGATCACCGAGGCGATCGTCGCGACGACGACGAACAACTCTTTGCGCCAGAACAGCGAGCCGACGATGATCAGCCCGAGCAGCGCGCCGGTGCCGATCGCGGCATACAGATTGCGTCCCGCCCGCGGCGTGGGGTTGATCGCCACCGGACGGGCCGCCCGCTGCGCCCGGCGCTCGCCGCGGGTGGGGGTGCCCTCGGAGGTCATCGAGCCTCAGACCTCGAGGAGTTCGGCTTCCTTGTGCTTGAGCAGCACGTCCACGGCGTCGACATACTTCTTGGTCGTCGACTCCAGGTCCTTCTCCGCGCGGCTGCCCTCGTCCTCGCCGACGTCGCCGTCCTTGACGGCCTTGTCGATGTCTTCCTTGGCCTTGCGGCGGATGTTGCGGACCGAGACGCGGGCCTCCTCGGCCTTGCTGCGGGCCATCTTGATGTAGTCCTTGCGGCGCTCCTCGGTGAGCTGCGGCAGGACGACCCGGATGACATTGCCGTCGTTGCTCGGGTTGACCCCGAGATCGGACTCGCGCAGCGACTTCTCGATCGCCGACATGGACGACTTGTCGAAGGGCGCGATCAGGATCATCCGCGCCTCGGGCGTCTGGAAGGACGCGAGCTGCTGCAGCGGGGTCGGCGCACCGTAGTAGTCGACCAGCAGCTTGTTGAACATGGCGGCATTGGCCCGGCCGGTGCGGATCGCCCCGAAGTCCTCCTTGGCGACCTCGACGGCCTTCTCCATCTTCTCCTCGGCCTCGAGCAGGCTCTCTTCGATGCTGCCGTCCATGGGGTGTCGACTCCTCGTTCGTGACGTGACGATGTGGTCAGTGGCGCCGTCAGGGCGCGGTGACCAATGTGCCGATCCTCTCACCCCGCAGGGCCCGGGTGATATTCCCCTCGCCCTCCATGCCGAAGACCAGCATGTCGAGCTTGTTCTCCTGGCACAGGCTGAAGGCCGCGGCATCGACGATGCGGATGTTGTTGGCGAGCGCCTCGGCGAAGGTGAGTTCGTCGTATTTGGTCGCCGAGGGGTCCTGCTTCGGATCGGCCGAGTAGACCCCGTCGACGCCGCTCTTGGCGATGAGCAGCCGGTCGCATTTGGTCTCCAGGGCGCGCTGGGCGCTGACGGTGTCGGTGGAGAAGAACGGCATACCGGCTCCGGCACCGAAGATGACCACGCGCCCCTTCTCCAGGTGACGTATGGCGCGGCGCGGGATATACGGCTCGGCGACCTGGCCCATCGTGATCGCGGTCTGCACGCGGGTGTCAATGCCGTCCTTCTCCAGGAAGTCCTGCAGCGCAAGGCAATTCATCACCGTGCCGAGCATGCCCATGTAGTCGGCGCGGGTGCGGTCCATGCCGCGCTGCTGCAGCTCGGCGCCGCGGAAGAAGTTGCCACCGCCGATCACGACGCCGACCTGCACTCCGTCGCGCACGGCATCGGCGATCTGCCCCGCGATGGCGCGCACCGTGTCCGGTGATACGCCGATGCTGCCGCCACCGAAGACTTCGCCGGAGAGCTTCAACAGGACTCGGGTCTGATGGCCGCGGCTGGGCTGCTCGGTCATGGGGGCTCCTCGCGTCGGGGTCGGGCGCATCCTTCCACACCCAGCCCGGACTTCCCTGACGAGGTTGCCTGCTGGGCCCAACGCTGGCACAGTGGTCGCGCCTCAACTACCACATCTGCATCACCCGTCAAGTCTCGCCGCGGCGTGTCGCCGCCTGAGGTCCCCCGTCTCCAGGAGTTGCCGTGCGCCGAACCGGTCTGCTCACCGCCACCGTCGTTGCTCTCACCGCCGCTGGCAGCTCGCCGGCCTTCGCCGATCCCGGCCACGCCAGTGCCTACAACGCCAACGGCATCCGCACCGCCGGAGCCAGCGTGCTTGCCTGCTACACCTACCCGACCACCCGCGACATCAACGTCACCCGGCGCATGTACGCGATCGCCGACGCCCGCAATGTGTCCCAGAAGGTCATGCTCGGCATGTTCGAGGCCGGCTGGGTGGAGTCCTGGCTGAACAACCTCGACTGCGGCGACGCCGACTCGATCGGCATCTTCCAGATGCGCCCGTCGATGGGCTGGGGCACCTACGAGCAATTGCGCAATGTCGACTACCAGGTCAACAAGTGGATCGACGTCGCGCTGCCCCTGGAAAGCAAGGCGTCCACCCCTGGCACCCTCGCCCAGATGGTGGAGCGGTCGGCATACCCCTATCGCTACGACCAGGCGCAGGCGACCGCGCAGAAGTACATCAACGAGGCGATCCTGCCCTACGGCACGATCGGTGACCTGTGGACCCGCAGCGGCGGGGCGAGCGGCAGCTACGGCAGCCCGCTGGCGGTGCAGGCGGCCTACACCGCGACCTCGCAGTGGGTGCCCTTCGCCAAGGGCGCGATCATCAGCAGCAGCCGCGGCACCTACGGCATCGCCGGCCAGATGTACTCGGTCTACAACACCGCAGGTGGAAAGTCCCGGTTCGGCTATCCGGTCTGGGAGACCCGGACCGGTATGACGAGCCCGTTCGGCACGACCGGTCTCAAGCAGGGCTTCGTCCCCGGCCGATTGTTCTGGTCGAGCAAGACCGGCGCCCATGTCATCAAGTGGGCGATGACCCCGACCTTCGACTCCCTGGGTGGCGAGGCCAAACTCGGCTACCCGACGACCGAGACCAATGTCAGCGTGGACGGCACGGTCGTGCAGCGGTTCGAGAAGTCGATCGTGACGCGCTACAAGGACGGCCGCGTCGTCGTGACGGCCAATCGGGTCATGTCGGCCGGGCCGGTGAGCGCGTCGCCCAACCTGCGGTAGTCCTCGGGCTCGGTGTAGAGCTGACCGGCGAACCGGATCAGCGACCGCTCGCCGAAGAACATCGGCGGGCACTCGATGCCCTGGTCGCTCAACTGCTCGTAGCGCTGCTGCCGGTTGTCCTGGGTGACCCAGCCCGGCGGCAGTTCGACCACGCGCATCGTGGGCGCCGTGCGACGTGGCCAGTCCGCTGGGTGCTCGGGCGCACCAAGATCCCGCAGGCGCGCCGAGAGCTCGATCGCCGCGTCGGCGAGCATCCGCCGGGACCGTTCGGCGATCGCCAGGCCACCGTGCTCGGCCCAGAAGTCCAGCCCGGCCGGGATCGCGAGGAAGGGTGTGAAGTCGACCGTGCCGGGGAACTCGAAGCTCGCCGGAAAGCCCTCCTCGGCAGTCCAGCTGGTGACCGCCGGGCGCACCCGATCGCGCCAATCCGCGGCAACCCAGAAGGCTCCGGTGCCGCGCGGGGTGTAACACCACTTGTGCAGATTCGTCGCCCAGAAGGTCGCGCCGGACCCCTCGATGTCGACCTGCGTGGTGCCGGCCGCGTGCGCCGCATCGACGTAGACCGGCACGGGAGCGACCGCCTCGGCGACGGCTCGGGTCGGCAGCCGGATCGCCGTGGGCGAGGTGATGTCGTCGATGCACACGAGCCTGGTCCGCTCGCCGACCGCGGCGGAGAACGCCGCCACGATTTCCTCGTCGGTCGCGTCCAGATCGAAGCTCACCGTGCGCACGGTCGCACCGCGCGCTCGCACCGCCCAGGCGACCGTCGGGTAACCGTGCTCGCTCACCACCACCTCGTCCCCTTCGCGTATGCCGACCGCCTCGACGACCGCTCCGAACGCCTCGGAAACGTTGCGCACCAACGCAATTGCGCCATCGGGCACACCGACGAAATCGGCCACGCGGGCGCGGACGGCGACGAGTTCGGCATACACCGGTCCGCGCATGAAGCGCAGCGGGTTGCGTTCGATCCGGTCCGACCAAGTTCGCTGAACCGCACGCACCGACCGGGGCACCGCACCGAAGGCGCCGTGGTTGAGGTGGACGCGGTCAGGGTCGACGTCAAACAGCTCGACATACTCGCGGCGCATGCGCCCATCCTGCCGAAACCAACCCCGCAGGTATGACGAAGGGCCGGTCACCGCGAACGATGACCGGCCCTTCAACAGAGGTGTTACACGCCGTGTCTTCTGGCGTCTTCCTCACACTCCGCTCCGGCCGCCGACTCGCTCCGCTCGCCGACAACCTTCGCTGCGTGTTTCGTCAGACGCCACACCTTCTGACGTCTTCCTCACACTCCGCTCCGGCCGCCGACTCGCTCCGCTCGCCGACAACCTCCGCTGCGTGTTTCGTCAGACGCCACACCTTCTGGCGTCTTCCTCACACTCCGCTCCGGCCGCCGACTCGCTCCGCTCGCCGACAACCTTCGCTGCGTGTTTCGTCAGACGCCGACCTTGAAGCGCGCGAAACCCGTCACCGTCAAACCCGCCTCTTCGGCGACCTTGGCGACGGTCTTCTTGGCGTCCTTGGCGAACGGCTGCTCCAGCAGCACGTTCTCCTTGAAGTAACCGTTGACGCGACCCTCGATGATCTTGGGCAGCGCCTGCTCGGGCTTGCCCTCCTCGCGAGCGGTCGCCTCGGCGACGCGGCGCTCGTTGGCCACGGTGTCCTCGTCGATGTCCTCGCGGTTCAGCACCGAGGGGCTGAACGCGGCGATGTGCATCGCGATGTCACGCGCGGTCTGGGCGTCGTCACCGGTCACGGCCACCAGCACGCCGATCTGCGCGGGCAGGTCGGGGCTGGTCTTGTGCAGATAGGACACGACGGTGTCGCCCTCGAGCCGTGCGACGCGGTTGACGACGATCTTCTCGCCGATCGTCGCGTTGGCGTCGTCGAGCATCGCCTGCACCGTCTGGCCGTCCAGGTCGGACTCCAGCAGCGCCGGGGCGTCGGCCGCCTTGGTGGCCACCGCCTGCTCCAGCACCCGGTCGGCCAGCGCGATGAACTTCTCGCCCTTGGCGACGAAGTCGGTCTCGCACAAGACCTCGACCAGCGTGCCCACGCCACCATCGGCCTTGGCCGCGACCAGGCCGTTCTCGGTGGTGCGGCCCTCGCGCTTGGTGACGCCCTTCAGGCCCTTGACCCGCAGGATCTCGGTGGCCTTGGCCTGGTCGCCGTCGGCCTCATCGAGCGCCTTCTTGACGTCGAGCATGCCGGCGCCGGTGGACTCCCGCAGCGCCTTGATGTCAGCGGCGGTGTAGTTCGCCATACGGTATTTCGCTCCTTCGCGAAGTGGTTCTGCGGTGGGTCAGGACAGCTCTTCGGCGGCCTTCTCGGTCGCCTCGGCGACCGCGGTCTGCTCGGCCGGGTCGACGACATCCGCGGCGGCGGTCGCGTCGGCGGCCTCCTTGGTGGAGGTCGGGCCGGTCACGACATCGGTCTGGTCCGCGGCGTCCTGCGAGGCGAGCAGCTCGCGCTCCCACTCGGCCATCGGCTCGGCGGTCTCGGCCGCACCGGAGCCGCCACCGGAGCGGGCGATGAGGCCCTCGGCGACCGCGTCGGCGACCACGCGGGTGAGCAACGTGACCGAGCGGATCGCGTCGTCATTGCCCGGGATCTTGTAGTCGACCTCGTCCGGGTCGCAGTTGGTGTCCAGGATCGCGATGACCGGGATGTTGAGCTTGCGCGCCTCGGTGACCGCGAGGTGCTCCTTCTTGGTGTCGACGACCCACACGGCCGACGGCACCTTGTTCATGTCGCGGACGCCACCCAGGGTGCGCTCCAGCTTGTCCTTCTCGCGCTGCAGGATGAGCAGTTCCTTCTTGGTGTGACCCGAACCGGCCACGTCCTCGAAGTCGATCTCCTCGAGCTCCTTCAGGCGCGCGAGACGCTTGTGGATGGTGTTGAAGTTGGTCAGCATGCCGCCGAGCCAGCGGTAGTTGACGTACGGCATACCGACCCGGGTCGCCTGCTCGGCGATCGACTCCTGGGCCTGCTTCTTGGTGCCGACGAACAGGATCGTGCCGCCGTGCGACACGGTCTGCTTGATGAACTCGAAGGCGTCGTTCAGGTAGGTGAGCGACTGCTGCAGGTCGATGATGTAGATGCCATTGCGCTCGGTCATGATGAAGCGCTTCATCTTGGGGTTCCAGCGACGGGTCTGGTGCCCGAAGTGGACGCCGCTCTCGAGGAGCTGGCGCATCGTGACGACGGCCATGCCGAAGTCCTTTCGTGTGAAGGTTTCCAGTTGTTTCCTGGTGCCCCAGCAGGCCCCACCCGGCCGGGGCCGGGACCAGGAGCTCGCTCCGCACGAAACGGGACGGGACACGCGAATTCGACCCAGACATGCTGGGCCGTGGCTTCATCGTACGGGATCCGCGTCGTTTCGCGGAAATCCGTTCGCCACGGCCGCTGCGCGCCCGGTAGGTTCTCGTGCTCGTGAGCCTGCTCGAAGCCGTCCTGCCCGCGCGCATGGGAGCAGGCTTTCGCTGGCTGGTCGCCTCCTCCTGGACCGCCAATATCGGCGACGGGATCGTGCTGGCCGCCGGACCGCTGCTGGTCGCCTCCCAGACCCGCAATGCCGTGCTTGTCGCACTGGCCGCGATCCTCGAACGCCTCCCCTATCTCCTCTTCGGCCTGCACGCCGGCGCGTTCGCCGACCGCTGGGACCGCCGCCGCACCGTCATCGCGGCTGATCTGGCGCGCGCGTGCGTCGTGCTCGGCCTGTGCGTGGTGATCGCCACCGGGACCGTGTCGATCGGGTGGGTGTATGCCGCCCTCTTCCTGGCCGGCACCGCCGAAGTGTTCAGCGACTCGGCCTCGCGCACCTTGCTGCCGATGCTGGTGGACAAGGCCGACCTCGGCATCGGCAACGCCCGCCTGCAGGCGGGTTTCCTCACCGCCAACCAGCTGGTCGGCCCGCCGATCGGGGCGTTCCTGTTCGCCGTCGGCCACGTCGTGCCCTTCTCGGTGCAGGCGCTCGCCGTAGCGCTCGGCGTGGTGCTGATCTCCCGGATCCGGCTGCCGTCCGCCCGCGGCCGCGAGCAGGTCGACACCCACGTGCGGCAGGACATCGTCGACGGCATCCGCTGGCTGTGGTCCAACGCGGCAGTGCGCACGCTCGCGCTGATCATCTTCGTCTTCAACATCACCTGGGGCGCGGCCTGGTCGGTGCTGGTGTTGTGGGCGCTCGACCGGTTGCACATCGGGACGGTCGGCTATGGCCTGCTCACGACGATGGTTGCCATCGGTGGCCTGCTCGGCACGGTGAGTTACGACTGGCTCGAGCGTCGGGTGCCGCTCGCCACCCTGATGCGGATCTGCCTGACCCTGGAAGTGCTGACCCACCTGGCGCTCGCGCTCACGACGATCCCCTGGGTGGCGATGGTGATCATGGTGATCTTCGGCGCCTACGCCTTCGTCTGGGGCACGCTCGGGCAGACCGTGCGGCAGCGGGCGGTGCCGACCGAATTCCAGGGCCGGGTCGGCAGCGTCTATGTCACCGGGCTGGTCGCCGGCCTGCTCGTCGGGCAGGGTCTCGGCGGCTGGATCGCGCAGGTCTGGGGCCTCGCGGCGCCCTTCTGGTTTGCCTTCGTCGGATCGGGCCTCACGCTGGTGCTGGTCTGGCGCCAGCTGGCCCATATCGCGCACGCCGACGCGCACGCGACCTGAAGCCGTCCTACCGTGGCGTCCATGGATTCCCCACTGGTGGCCCGCATGCAAGGCTTCGGCGAGACGGTCTTCGCCGAGATGACCCAGCGCGCCGCCGCAGCCGCAGCCGTCAACCTCGGCCAGGGTTTCCCCGACACCGACGGGCCACCCGAGGTGCTGTCAGCCGCCGTTCACGCGATCGAGGCGGGAGAGAACCAATACCCGCCCGGCATCGGCATACCTGCGCTGCGGGAGGCGATCGCCGAACACCAGGCGAGATTCTGGGGGCTGTCGGTCGACCCGGCGACCGAGGTGCTGGTCACGGTCGGGGCGACCGAGGCGATCGCCGCCACGATCCTCGCGCTGTGCGAGGTGGGCGACGAAGTGGTCACCTTCGAGCCCTATTACGACTCGTATGCCGCCTCGATCGCGCTCGCCGGTGCCGTTCGCCGCACCTCGGTGCTGCGGTTCCCCGACTTTGCGGTCGACGAGGACTCGCTGCGTGCCGCCTTCTCGCCGCGGACGAAGCTGGTGTTGCTCAACACTCCGCACAATCCGACCGGCAAGGTCTTCACCCGCGCCGAACTCGACCTCATCGCGGCGCTGGCCCGCGAACACGACGCCTGGGTGGTGACCGACGAGGTCTACGAGCACCTGGTCTACGACGGGGCTCACCTGCCGATCGCGAGCCTGCCCGGTATGCCGGAGCGCACCCTCACCATCTCCTCCGGCGGCAAAACCTTCGCCACGACCGGCTGGAAGGTCGGGTGGGTGCACGGCCCGGTGGAGGCGATTTCGGCGGTGCGGACGGTCAAGCAGTTCCTGACCTTCGTGGGCAGCGGTCCGTTCCAGCCGGCGATCGCGGCGGGGTTGCGGTTGCCGAACTCCTATTTCACCGGCTTCGCCGAATCGATGCGGTCTCGCCGCGACCTGTTGGTCGGGGGCTTGCGCGACCTCGGGCTGTCGGTGGCGGTGCCGGCGGGTGGTTATTTCGTCATCGCGGATTGTTCGCCGTGGGGCGCCGACGCGCTGGCGCTGTGTCGTGAGCTGCCCACCCGGGTCGGCGTGGCGGCGGTGCCCGTCTCGGCTTTCCATGATTCCCCCTCTGCCGCAACGGGATTGGTGCGTTTCGCGTTTTGCAAGCAACGCTCCGTCCTGGAGGAAGGGTTGCGCCGGCTGAGCGCGATGGCGACCTTGTCCACAGGCTCTGCTCGCCCCTGATCGGCGTTCTCCACAGCCTGCCGTTGCGCCCCTGGCGCCGGCCGCGGCTGCCGTCGACGCTGGCGGTATGTCGATCGCGCTCCTGGCCGCCTGGCTCGGCCTGCTCGTCGGGTTGGGCCCGGTGGCCACCCCGGCACCGGCGCACGGCTACGTGTGGCCGCTCGACCCGCAGCCGCAGGTCGTGCGTCGCTTCGAACAGCCGCCCGCACGGTGGGCGGCCGGTCACCGCGGAGTGGACCTGCTCGGCTCCCCCGGCCAGCAGGTCCGCTCCGCGGGTGGCGGCGTGGTGGTGTGGTCGGGAATGCTCGCCGGGCGGGGCGTGGTGTCGGTGCGCCACCCGAACGGCTGGCGCACGACCTACGAGCCGGTCGACCGGCGGGCACCGCCCGGCACGGTGGTGACGCCGGGCGCGGCGATCGGGTCGTTGGCGACGACCGGTGGCCACTGCCTGCCGCGGGCCTGCCTGCACTGGGGGCTGCTCGTCGGCAAGGACAGCTACCGCGATCCGCTCACTCTGCTCGGCGACCAACGGGTGGTGCTGCTGCCGCTGGGTTGATCAGGTGCGCACCGGCCAGGGCCAGGCGGTGCAGCCCTGCAGGCCCTTGGTCTGCTGCACCATCACCGGGGCGCGCTGCCCCTTGGCCGGGCAGACCTGGTGGCCGTGGCCGAGCACATGCCCGACCTCGTGGTTGATCAGGTACTCGCGGTAGCCGGTGAGGTCGCCGTGGTAGTAGGGCACGCCGAGTTGCCAGCGAACAGCGTTGAGGACGGCTCGACCCGTTGTGGCACAAGACAATTCACCCTCGGTGGTGAGCGGCGCGCATTGCTTGTCGACGGTGTCCGGGCTGGCGATCTCGATGGTGACGGTCGGCTTCACGCCCTGGCTGACCTGGGCGTCGGTGAGCTGCACGAAGCGCACCTTGTCGGCGGTCTGCCAGCCGCGCGGGTTGGCGAGGGTGCCCCGCACGAGGGACGCCGCGGCCGCGTTGTCGATCCGCAGGCCGTTCTCGATCTGCAGCACGAAGGTGACGACGCGGCCCGGCCCCCGGGAGTCGATACCGGGCACCTTGACACGCGTGAACGTGCCCGGCCCGTGCTGGACCACCGTGGGCTGCGAGGCAGATGTGGTGCTCGCGCCACTCGACACCCCGGCACCCGTCGGCGCTGGTTCATGCGCCGCGGACGCCGGGCTGGTGCCGAGCGTCGATGTCGTGACGCCGCTCGCGGAGAGGCTGCCGGTCGGCGCCGGACCGGAACCCTCGGCGAGCGCACGCACACCACCGGCGGCCAGGGCCACGACACTGACCGCCACCAGGCCGGCGGCGATGCGGCGGCGGCGATAGATCGCGGCATCGCGCGGCGGCTGGGTCGGGAGGGCGCGGTGCGCACCGCGGGTCGGTTCAGGCACGCGGGTGCGCCTGCCGGTAAGACCGCCGGAGTCGTTCGACGGACACGTGCGTGTAGATCTGGGTCGTCGCCAGGCTGGAGTGGCCGAGCAGTTCCTGCACCATGCGCAGGTCGGCGCCGCCCTCCAGCAGGTGGGTTGCCGCGGTATGCCGCAAGCCGTGCGGGCTCAGTCGTTCTCCGGTGCTCGTCTGCCGTTGGGCCGCGTCCAGGCTGCGCCGCACGGTGCGGGGGTCCAGGCGTCCCCCGCGAGCGCCGAGGAAGAGCGCCGGGCCGGAGGTGGGCGTGGCCAGCGCGGGGCGCCCCTGCTGCAGCCAGGCGTCGAGCGCGTCGGCCGCGGGCACGCCATACGGCACGGTGCGCTCCTTGTTGCCCTTGCCGAGCACCCGCACGGTGCGCGTGCCACGGTCGCAGTCGTCGATGTCGAGCCCGACGAGTTCGCCGACGCGCAGGCCGCTGGAGTAGAGCAGTTCCAGCACCGCTCGGTCGCGCAGGTGCACCGGATCGGCATCGTCGGCGCTGACCTCCGCCACGTGCATGAGTTCGGCGGCCTCGTCCTGGCGGAGCACGGCCGGCAGATGGCGCGACCGCTTGGGGCTGGCGAGCCGGAGCGACGGATCGCTCGCAACCACCCCAGTGCGCACCGCCCACCCGAAGAAGCTGCGGATGGCTGCCGAGCGGCGCGCGATGGTCGACCGCGCCGCGCCGGCCCGGTCGAGGTCACCGAGATAGCTGCGCAGGTCGGCCAGCCGCACCTGCGACCACTCGTCGATCCCGACCTCGGCGAGCTGCTGGTCGAGCGCGCGCAGGTCGGCTCGGTAGGCGGCGACCGTGTGCTCGGACCGGTTGCGCTCGATCGCAAGATGATCGGCGAACCGCTCGATCACCGGCAGCGTCGCGCGCGTCTCGGTGGTCACGTGCACACGGTAGATCCTTCAACCAGCACCCTGGGCGACCGGCCGCGGCGCGTCCGACGCCGGGGTTACGCCGGCGGCCCTTCCGCGCGCAGTTTCTCCACCTCGGTCATCGCGTCGCGCAGCTTGTCCAGCCACTCCTGCAGGTGCTCACCGCTGAGCCGGACGCACCAGGCGAGGGCGTCCGAGCGCGAACGGGCGACGCCCGCATCCACCAGGGTGTCGAGCACCTGACGCTCGGGCTGGCGCAGCCTGGTCATGACCGGTGCGGCGACGTGGGTGAACAGGTAGCGGGACTCCCCCAGCCGCACCCCCCAGGACACCTTGCGCTGGAATCGCTGCTCAGCTTCTTGAGCGATGCCGATCCGCTCTGCCTTGGTGTCTGCCCGCCACCGAGCCACCGCGCCTTCTGCCTCGGCGCCGGAGGCGACCTGCTCGGTGAGCGTCCCGACCACGGTGATCTCCTCCCGGTCCGCGGTCACCTCGACATCGGAGAACCAGTCCTTCGGCAACCGGCCGGTGAACCAGTCACCCGCGTCGCCGACGTCCGGTTGTCCCGCGCCCGCGCGGCCACGACGTCCGCGGTCGGTTCCTTGTCCCGTCGATGGAGTCATCTACCGCCTCCTCCTTGATTACGTGATTACATCATTACACCTCTTCGATCGGCGTTCGGCAAGAGCCGGGTTCACGGCAGTCGCCACCCGTCGTCGCTGCGCTGCACCTCGCCCGCCCCTTCCAGGCAGGCCAGCGAGCGCAGCACCTCCGGCACGGTGAGGCCGGCGGATCGGGTGAGACGATCGACCGTGGTGCTGCCACGCGCGGGCATCGCGAACAGCACGCGTTGCGCCTCCTCCCCCAGGCGGTCGGCCGCGACGATCTGGCCACGACGAGGCGGTGCCAGGTCGCCGCCGATCGCACCGGCCAGCTCGATGACATCCCGCGCGTCGGACACCAGCACGGCCTTGCCTTCCCGCACGAGCTCGTGACACCCGGCGGACATCGCCGAGGTCACCGGTCCAGGCACGGCACCCACCGGCCTGGCCAGGGCCTCGGCGTGGGTCGCGGTGTTGAGCGATCCCGATCTCAGGCCGGCCTCGACGACGACCGTGCCGCGGGTCAAGGCGGCGATCAATCGATTGCGCGCCAGGAAGCGATGTTTCTGGGGTGCCGCACCCGGTGGCATCTCCGAGACGAGCGCGCCATCGCCGCGGATCACCTCAAGTAGCTCGGCGTGCGCCGCCGGGTAGGACCGGTCCACCCCGCACGCGAGGGCAGCGATCGTTGGCCGACGCGCACTGAGCGCGCCGCGATGGGCTGCCGCGTCGATGCCATAGGCGGCGCCAGACACCACCGTCCAGCCTCGTTCACTCAGGTCATGCCCGAGCTCCCCGGCCACGTGATCGCCATACGAGGTGGACATCCGCGACCCGACGACCGCGATCGACAGGCCGAGCAGATCGGTGAGCCGCCCGCCGCCGCGCACCCACAGACACCATGGCGGCACCTGCAGGTCGTCCAGCCCGGGCGGCCACTCCTCATCACCCGGCACCACGACCCGCACCCGCAGCTTCTCGGCGATCTGCCACAAGCGTTCGGGGTGGCGTTCGCGCACGCGCGCCGCGCACCGGGCGAACTGGCCACCGGCGTCGGTGACGATGCGGTCCCAGGCTTCCACGCCGGATAGTCCGAGCAGCTTGGGCACGATGACGCGATCCAGGGGCTCGACGACCTGTGACAGCGCGACCCGCGCGGCGCGCTCGGCGGGGTCGACCCGCTCAAGGGCGCTCATGCTGCCTGCGCCGTTCGCAGACCGAGTGCCTCGAGCACATGCGGCGGACCGGGACGGGTCTCGCCGCGCAGATCGGCAAGGGTCCAGGCAAGCCGCAGACACCGGTCATAACCGCGCAGCGTGAGTTGCCCGCGGTCCAGCTGGATCTCCAGCGGCTTGGTCGCCTCGCTCGGCAGCCGGAGCTCAATGCCACGCAGCACCGCGCCCGGCGCCTGGGCGTTCAGCCGCCATGGCCGGCCGTGCCACCGGCGCCGTTGCCGTTCGCGCGCCTCGAGCACTCTGGTCGCCACTGCCGCGCTGCCTTCGCCGGGCGGCCCGGCCAGCGCCGCCTTGGTGACCGCGCGCACCTGCAGTTGCACGTCGATGCGGTCCATCAACGGACCCGACAGCCGGGCGAGATAGGAGCGGCGGGCGACGACCGAGCACCGGCACCGCTCGCCCTTGCCGACCAGCAGACCACACGGGCACGGATTCGCCGCGAGGACGAGCTGGAACCGTGCCGGGAAACGCACCGCGCCGTGCGCCCGGGCGACCTGCACCGACCCGCTCTCCAACGGTTGACGCAGGGCGTCCAGGACGTCGCGACGGAACTCCGGTGACTCGTCGAGGAATGGAAAGTACACCTCGGTGTGTGACAACCATCGTACCGCGATCTGCGCCGATACCCGTGGTCAGAGCCCCGGGTCGCATCGGTCTCGTCGGCCAGCGGGCCAGGTCCGCCGCAGCTCAGATCGACCGAGGTCCATCCATCCTGGTGGGCTTTTCGCAGGCGCGCAGCTCGCCCATCGAACCTGGAGGACACCACCGAACCGTGCCAATCGAACTCACTCTTGCCCGTCGCGGTCTTCGAGTCGGAACTCACCGCGGATGTGGTCGAGGCGGTTCGGACGCTAGTGGAGATGGCCGCCACGACCGAGTCCCCGTTGCGGCGCTTGCGAATCAGCCTGGGTTGTGGCCACGTCGTGGAGGTCCCGACAGCAGCACGCCAGCTTGCACGCCCCGGAGATGCTTCGTCTGGTGTGCAGCCAATGCGGGACGCGACAGATGGCGCTGACCGTGTGCCCGGTCGATCCGGCGAGTGAGCGAGCTGCTCTGGTCCTGCGGACGCGTCTTGAGTTGCGCCGGGCGTTGGAGGAGGTCTCACGAGCCCAGCGCCGGCTCGGGGGAGCACGCCGGCGAGCCGAGCAGGCCAGAAGAGCTCCTCAGTCGAGTCCTGGTGGGAGAGCAGATGCACTCCGCGGGCCTGGCAGGTCGCCACCCACTCCAGACACCGGGCTGCCACCCGCAACGTGCGATCCAGTTTCCAGAACGCCACCGCCCGCACCCGACCCGAACCGATGCCGGCGCTCAGCGCACGCCGCCCCGGCCGCTCAGCCCGGGCATAGGCACTGGCCGAGTCACGGTCGACGTACTCCCCCATCACCGTCCAGCCGCCCTCGGCGGCCAGCATCCGCGTCAAGTCGACCCGCTGCCGCTCGATCGCGTCACGCCCATCCCCATACACACCCGAGACAACCGCAGGTACAAGAAGACCGCCCGCGTGCCCGGCAACGGCTCTTCCGGCCCTGTCCACCGAAACGACCCGAGAGCGCGGGTCCTTCGCGATGCTCGCGTTCACAGGTCGGCCGTGCCACTACCTAGCGCCTCTTGCCGCGGGTGCCGTAAGGACTCTGGTTGGTCGGCTTCAGCGAGACACCCAGCTCGCCGGCCCGGCTGCGCACGGCGTCTTCGGTCCGGCCGAGGTGTAGGCCCAAGACTCTGGTTGGGGTGTTCTGCGCAGCTTCACGGCGAAGCTGAGCGTCATGGGCGGCTGTCCACGAGTTGCCGGCATTGGCAGGCTTCTTGGCCATGCTGGGACCTCATCTCTCGGAGGGGCGGGTACGACATCCGCCGCTAGCACCAGCGTGCCATCAAGGTCGATACAACTCAAGCAGCAACGCGCGCGCTTTGCTTGATTTCCTTACACCGTTTCGGCGGTTCTACTCATCGGCGTGTCGCAACTACGCCTACCGGGCGGTTCTGCTTAACTGGTGTCATGACGTCATGGGACCCACATGGGCAAGTCCACCTGGACTCGCTCCGCACCAGCTTCGCCGAGGCGGGGTTGATCGACTTTGTCCAAGCCGCGACCGCCGAGGTGTGGCGGATCAACCGAGAACGCCACGAACCGGTGGAAGCGCACGACGACGCCTTCACCTTGAGCGTGCTCTCCTCGCGGAACCTGGCCAACAGGCTGCTCGCCGAGGTGCCGGACAGTGCCATGCTCCGAGCTTCGGGCGTGGTTGCCAGCAAGGAGTTCGGCTCGACGGTGCTGCACACCCCACGAGCTGACGTGCGCTTGGTGAAGGCACCCTTCGGGTCGGGGCGTCACCCGAGTTTCGAGGCGGACTTCGATTGGGCCGACTCCGAGGGCCGACAGGCCGCAGCGCTGCGCAACCATGCCGCGTACGACCCACCGTCGCGAGACCCGAAGGCTGAGCCGTTGTTCGAGTTTCCGTTGCCGAACGCTGCTGAAGCGGTCACCCACTGTCGTGAGGTGTTCCTGGTGTGGGGTGCGGAGCTGCGGACGGGCCTGACTGCCGGGTGGCTGGGACTGCCCACAGCGAACGCTCAGCGCTGGATCGCAGTGACCCCCGTCTGGTGGGACGAGCCACCCGCCCGAGGCAGCTCGACCAGTGGTGAGGGACCTGGTTCCGACGACGGATCGACCTTCGGGGATAAGCCCGCCCCAGTGCCCTCTCTGGCGCTCAAGCCGCGCCGGCAAGAAGGAGGCAACAGACTGTGACGTTCGAGTCCGAGTCACGTCAACGGGCACGTCGTCGCCGCGCGAGCGGAGCCTTGGTCGACTTGGATGGCAAGCGCCTGTCGGTTGCGCGGCGCCTACGCAGGATGCAGCGGACCGCTCTGGCAGCGCAGACCAGTGTGACGGCAGCGGCCATCACCCAGTACGAGCGCGGTGGCCGGCCCACGAACACCGTCGCAGCGGAGCTGGCGTTGGCACTGGGCGTGCCGATCGAGTTCTTTCGGCAAGGCCGCCCTTTGACGGCGGTTTCCACTGGCGACGCTCACTTCCGGTCGCTCCGAGCCACACCGGCCATCTCCCGTGATCAGGCCCTGGCCTTCGCCGAGATCGCACTGGCCGTCATCGAGGTCATCGAGCAGTACGTCGACCTCCCTCAGGTCACCGACATCATCGAGCCAGTCGACGACGAGCCCTCCCCGGCCCTGATCGCCTCCATCGCCACCGACACCCGTTCCCGACTCGGCGTGGAACCGGGGCCGGTCCCACACGTCGTCCGTCTCCTTGAGGCTCACGGCATCATCAGCCTGCGCTTGCCACCGGAGATCGATCCCCGCGTCGACGCGTTCTCCACCGAAGCCGGCCACCGACCCCTGGTGCTGCTCTCTCCGCTCAAGGACGACCGAGCACGAAGCCGCTTCGACGCCGCCCACGAACTCGGCCACCTCGTGATGCACCAAGACGTCGAGCCCGGGTCCAAGATCATCGAGACTCACGCACATCAGTTCGCTGCGGAGTTCCTGGCACCGACGCCAGAGCTTGAGCCGGACCTGCCACGCAAGGTCGACTGGGATGCGCTACTGCAAGCGAAGACCAAGTGGGGCATCAGTCTGGCTGCTCTCGTCTACCGATGCCACGCCATCGGACTATGGCGCGAACACAGCTACCGTCGCGCGAACCAGCACCTACGTAGCCAGGGCTACCCCGAACCCGGTCCGCTCGGTCCTCCTGAGTCCCCGTATCTGCTCGGCGCTGCCATCGATCTGCTCAACCAAGCAGGAACCACAACCGATGACTTGGCAAGAGCAAGCCGCTTCACCATCGAGCAGATCAACGACATCGTCGCGGCCGGTAGCGAGTCCAAGCCCCGGCTGCGCCTCGCCGTCGACCCCACACCCTGAGCCGACCCTCTAGCCCTGGGAGAACCAATGCGACTCCTTCCCGCTACAACTGAGCGCGCGGGTTCAGTCCTGATGGAGGAACCCACGCTGGGCATGTGCGCTCAAGACGGGCACGGTGTGCGGCAGCGCACTCCCATGGCGCAGCCGGCCAGCGGAGCAAAGGCCCTCGCCGAAGGGGGCACGAGATGAGGTTCAGCAGCGCCTTCGGTGTCACCCACGGCAAGAAGAGTCCGTGGTTCAATCCCCTGCTTGACCAGGATACGCCGCTGTACGTCGACCCATTCCTGGTGTTCGACGACAACAAGCCCCTGTGGGCGGGAGCCAAGCAGGAAGTCACGGACTTCTTCGACGCCGCAGCACGTCTCATCGAGCAATCCAAGGGCAACCAGAACTCGCTCGCATACAAGAAGGCGCTCGAACTGCTGAGGTTCCCCGAACCCAACGAGTTCTGCCTCGGCCTGAGCATGGGCACCCCGCACGGCTCCGGGACGGGGCCCAAGTTCGCCCGCGAGGTGGCAGGCGTTCTCGACCTCGCACGTCAGTACGGGCACATCGAAGACCTCGCGTTCATCGCGGGCTTCAACCTCTTCACCGGGGGAATCGGCCTAGATCGGATCAGCGACATCCTCTGCAACATCCTCAAGCATCGATTCATCCGATACACCCAGAAGGTGTCCAAGAAACTCGGCGTCACGATGGAGCCCGTGACCGTCAAGCACCCCGGCTGGGACCGGCAGCGATCCAGGTGGCTTCCCGACGCCAAGATCGAACTACCGAAATCCCCTATCGGTGACGGTGGAGTTCTGCTCGCACCCGAGCGGTTCTTGAAGGAAATCCCGACGGTAACTCCGGACGAGTTCTGGAGGTGGGCCGAGGTCCACGAAGGTCATCTTCTGCGACAAGACTTCAGCTACGAGATCGCACAGGGCCTCAACCAGGCAGACCGCCGCGTCCTGGCACGGAGATTCGCCCGCAAGTATCCAGACAAGGCAGCCGACTACCTGCGACTGGTAGCACAGATGCCCCACCTGCCCTACGACGTCGAGATGGACCCGAAAGGCCTGGTGTTCTGGCGGGAGACCGGAGAGGCCGTGGGTAAGGCCTCGCCCATCACCTCAGCCGACCTTCCTTCCCGGCAGCAGGAGTTCCCGGCGTTCGTCGAACTCCTCGCGGCACGCTTCCAGCATGCGGTCGAGAACACTGATCTGTGGCGCGCGCTGTGGGCCGCCGGAAGCCCGCAGAAAGAAGAGGTCATCCAGGCGATCGCCGGCGCGATGTGGACCGAAGCCTGCCGCGCCGCACAGGTTGACATCAGCCAGGAAGTCAACCGCGGCCGCAGCCCCGTCGACTTCAAATTCTCCAAGGGCTGGGAAGATCGCGCCCTTCTCGAAGTCAAAGTGATCCGCAGCAGTGGCTTCTTTAAGGGCGCCGCAACCCAGCTGCCCCAATACATGAAGACGGAGCAGATCAGCCATGGGGCGTACCTGTGCATCGGACACTACGACGAGGACTTCGCGCCAACGCGCATCAAGCGCGTCGAGGACACGATCGCCACTCTCGCGAAGGAAAAGGGCATCCAGATCAAACTCGTCCTAGTCGACGCCAGGCGAGACAACAAAACCTCTGCGTCAAAGCAATAGACGACGCCGGTCTCAGAACTATTCTTCGAGACACGTAATAAGGCGCACCGCCTCCTGGTCAGGAGCCAGCCAACCAAGAATGCGGTTGCAGACGTCGCCAACCTCAACTCCGGCAGCCGACTCTTCGGTGCCTCATCTGCAATCGGCTGGAGCCAGCATCACCGCGCTGCCCGGTCTCTACGTCATCGGGCCGCCGGGGTAGATCCTGGTGATGATCTCGACCACGAGGTTCAGGAGAGCTTCGCCTCGTCCGCCGTCACTGGCGGGTGGGAGGGCACCACCGCGAGCGAGCGGCTGGCAGCCGCGCGTCTGGCGAGATCGATCCACGAACGCCTCACCGACGACCCCGTGGCTGCGAAGGGCGAGTAGTCATCGGCCCGAGAATGCATGTCAGTGATGATGGAGACGCAGTAGAACCTGTCACGGCTCGGCCACAGGATCGTGCGACGGCCTATGCCAGCGCGCTCGATCAGGCCGTCCCGATCGCTACCGGGCGACGTCGACATCGTCCAGAAGGAGCGTGGCCGCGCTGACACTGCGACGTGGCACGATCGGAACCAGTTGCCAACCGGGCGGGGGCTCATGGTGGACACAGAGAAGTGGCTTAATCGGCGCGAGGTACCGGCCGATGCCGGGCCGCTTGCGGCCCGACTGGAACAGCTGTGCTCGGGCTGTGACGGTACCGGTGTGCTGGTCAGCGAGGCGTGGGAGGAATGGGACCGCCGGCAGACGCGCCTACAGCTGCGACGCTCCGGGGCGGAAGGAAGCACCGTGCTGGCCGCAATGCTCGATCAGAGCCTGACCGAGCACGAACAACGTCGGCCGATGCACCGGCGAGAGGTGCCTGTGAGGACTGCGGCGGGGCCGGGACGGTACCGACTGCCGAGGGTGAGGAGCTTCTGGCGTACCTCCGTCGACATTTGCACAGCGAGAAGAAGCGACGACCATAGAAGGCGCATCCCAAAGCGGCCGGGGCACGGCAACTCGTGTCGCTAGAGACTGCGGTCGGGAAAGGTCGCAATATGCTCATAGCGGTAGGAGAACTCCGAACTCAGCGACGTGCGATCAAGCCGCTGGTTCGGCGCTGCTCCTTGTTTAAGCATCCGTGTCACGTCGGCGGACTCGGTCACGATCTGTGCCTTGCCCTCGCGCAGGAGACGGTGCGGCCCGGCACTTGTAACGCTGGTGATCGGCCCGGGCACCGCGCCCACCCGGCGTCCCAGCGCCCGTGCCTCGGCGGCGAGGTTCAGGGAACCTGATCGAGCGGCGGCTTCGACGATGACGCTGGCCCCCGACAGGGCAGCCATGATCCGGCCGCGGGCAAGGAACCGGTGCCGTGTTGGGGTCGCTCCTGGTGGCAGCTCGCTGAGTAGGAGACCGACATCGCCAACGCGGTCTAGCAGCTCACGGTGCCCGGCCGGGTAGGGACGGTCGACACCGCCTGCGAGCACGGCGATCGTCTCTCCACCTACCGCGATGGCTGCTCGGTGCGCGGCACCTTCGATTCCGTACGCGCCACCGGCGACGATTATGCGCCCGTGCGAGGCGAGGTCGGAGGAGATCGAGCCGGCAACGTGCTCGCCGTACGCGGTGGCCGCGCGAGCGCCGGCAAGCGTCACCCGATCGGTGAACGGACGGGCCAGCAACGGGGCCGTGCCCCGCGTCCACAGCGCGTACGGCGCTCTGTCGCCGAGGTCGTTCACGGATGCGAGCCAGTCGGTGTCTCCAGGGGCAAGGACCCCGAGCCCGGTTTGCTCAGCGGTCTTGAGGCGTGTAGCGACGGCGGCGGTGTGTCGTGTCGGTATGAGGCGGTCGCGCCAGGTGCGTGCGTCTTCCCGGTTCATGCCTGGCACTGGACTGTCACCGTCGATGAGGCTCAGTGTTGCGACCGCGCCGACGCGGGAGAGGACGCGTCCAGTGATCGGGTCGTTGGGCTCGACGATCATCGTGAGCACCATGCGCGCGGTGAGTTCATCTCGGGTCAGGTCGGCGGTGGGCGCCATGATGGGCTCCTCTTCTCGGTCGGATGTCACCGAGAAGGTGCGCCAGGCTCGCTGCTGGATTGACGCCGGTCGGGTTTCGACAGATCAGACGAGGGCTTCGGCGGGGCGGCTTGCCGCCCGTCGCGCGCGCCGTTCAGCCGCGCGGGCGCGGATCAGGAGGGCGACACTGACTGGTCCCATGATGGCGAACTTCAATGCGTTCCAAATGAACAAGAAGACGAGCACGTACAGCCAGTCTGGTGCCCCGTCGTCGATGAGCACGGTCAGAACGCTCGCGGCGTACAGGTAGGGGATGGCTAGCAGCATGGCCGGGACACCCCACTTCAGGCCGCGCCGGGTACGGATCGCATCGAGTGCGATATTCGTGGGCATGTATCGGCGCAGGAAGTAGCGGGTGTTGGCGCTTGCGGTCCAGATCAGACGGATCATCGCGGACAGTCCTCTCCTGTGGGGTTCGGTAGCGAACAAACTCCTTGAGAGGGCCTTCGCCGAAGCATAGCCATGCCGTTGAGCTCTTCAACGGCGCGTGACTACTGCGCTACGTACATCTGATCTTAATGGGAAATCCCGGACAAGTGGAAGGGGACGGGGAGCGCGTGCCTCGTACCTACAATGTCGGTGATTGCCGTTCGGGCGTGCGGCGAGGCATCTGGCGCGGTGTCACGTTCCCGTCGGCCGTGATCTGAGCGGCGAGATTGAGGGAGCGACGGGCTCGCGCGGCGTCGACCTTCTGTGCTGTCGACTCCGGTGGTGCGCCGAGGGTTGCATCGTCGGTGACGTTGTACCTGTCGCGATAGGCGGCGATCACGCGGGCCTGCTCCCGCCATGCGGAGGCCTTACGTGCCTCGCGGGGTGGGGTCCCGAGCGGTTGCGTCCAGGGGGCTTGTACATCCAGGGCAGCGTCAAGTACGGCGTCGGCGCGGGCTTCGATCAGCTCCCGCCGGTCGTTGAGTGCCTGGCGCATGTCCTCGGACATCGGCCCGTCTGCGTACGGGATAAGCCCGGTGATCAGTCGCGGGGCCTGGCGCGTGCGACCGGAACCGGCGGGGCGGGCAGTGGCGCGGACGACACGATGGTGGAGAACGGCAGCGATGTCGTCGGCGTCGTCGAACCCGCGCGCTTGGACCAGGCGCGGGAGCAACTGGTCCATGTCGTGGTGGTTCGCCTCCGCGCGCCGTAGCTCGGCGGTGAGCGCCCCGAAAGCCTCCGACTCGATGACCGTCTCGGACTGTTCCTCGGTGAGGCCGGAGGCGCGGATGAGCGTGGCCCAGCGGTCGTGCTGGGCGACGGCTGCGATGGTCTCGTACTCGGCGGCGAGCTGGGCGATGGAACCCCAGGTGTCTTGCTCGGCGGTGATGGTCTCGTGGGCGGACAGTTCGGCGCCGGTGTGTTGGAGCACCCCGTGGAGCACGGTCCGAGCGGTGGCGTCGGGGTTGTCACCGGGGTGCGGGTGGGCATGGTCGTCGGGCCGGTCGAGGATCACATACGCCTGGTTGGATTGTCGGCCGCGGGTCATGGCGACGTAGAGGTTCTCCCGCGTCGTGGTCGACTCCACCAGCACATGCGCGCTGTCGGTGGTGAGACCTTGGGCGCGGTGCCCGGTGACCGCGTATCCCAGGTCGACCTGCTCGGCCACATACGACGCAGGAAGAACGATCGAGCCGCCGAAATGGCGTCCGGTCGGGCGGATGGTGATCGAGCCGTCGTCGCGGACGTTCGTGATGGTCCAGGTGTCGCCGTTACGCACCCACGTCTTGTGGTTGCGGAGGCGGCGGTCGTTGCGGCGGGTGATGATCGTGTCCCCGACTCCGGCGGTGGTGCCGTCGTTCAGCTCAACCTCGCGGCCCGGTGTCAGCGTGCCGTCGAGGATGAGGTCGGCACGCGCCCGCTGGTTCAGGGTCGTGACGTCGTCGCGGGTCTCGGCGATGAGCACCGAGACGAGGCCGTGGTCGCGGTCGGCGCACCAGGCGGCGTAGGCGGCGTCGCTCATAAGTTCGGCGTCGCCGTCGTGGATGCGGTCGTGTTCGAGGTAGGTGTCAATGACTTCGGTGTGACCGTGGCGGAGTGCCAGGGAGGCGGTCTTTTCCCAGGCGTGGGTGAATCGGTGGACGTCGACCAGCTCGGGAGCATCGTCCCGGTCGTTGACGAGCAGGGAGAAGGCGCCGCCGGCGTCGACGGACTGAAGTTGGGCGTAGTCCCCGACGAGCAGAACCTTCGCACCCGCATCTTCGGCGAGGGCGGTGATCCGGTCCAGGGACAAGGTGCCGGCCAGGGATGCCTCGTCGAGGATGACGAGTTGCCCCGCCTGGAACGTGGTGCCGTGGGCGAGGTGGTTGGTCCACCACTTTGCGGTGTTCTCCGTGGCGATACCGAGGTCGTCGGCCAGCACTTGTGCGGCCACGGCCGAGGGGGCCAGGCCGACCACCGAGCCCGGGCCGTGGTGCTTCTCCCAGGCGCGCCGCAGGGCGGACATGGCGGTGGTCTTTCCTGCCCCAGCTGGACCGACCAGCACGTCGATCACGCGACCCGAAACTGCAACCTTCGTCAGCGCCTGGGCCTGATCCTCGCTGAGCATCCGCCTCTCGCTGTCGGGGCGGGCGACGATCCGCTCCATCGTCTCCACCGGGACTGTCGGTGCGGTGAGGGTGCGGGAGCGGTCGAGCAGCCGGTCCTCGGCAGCGAGGAGGTCTTCGGCGGAGAACGCCGTGGAGTGCTTGGGCCGGAACACGCTCGTCCCGTCGACGCGACGGAAGACAGCAGGGCTGGCGGCCAACTCGGGCGGGGTGAGCCGAAGCGAGGCCTTTTCGGCGGCATCGACGACCATCCCGACGATCGCCTCGCGATCCCGTGTGCTGGCGAACCTCCATCCCATGGTCTGTCTTGAGGCTTCGGCGTGCAGGTTCCACCGCCGCCACGTCGACCGTTTCTCACCGACCACGGCCACCACCGCGGCCCCGAGTGCCGCAACTGTCTCCAGCGGTACATCATCAGCCCGCAACACCGCCGGGGTATCGGTGCCGGTCACGCCGCGCGCCCACGCCGTGGCATCGTGCCCGAGGAGGACGCTGGCACGGGTGCGCCACTGCTCGGTGAGGTCGGCCAGTGACCGGACCTGCTTGTCGGGTCGGGTGGCGAGGGTGGCTTGGGCGCGCAGCTTCACGATCGTCGCCGCCGAGGGCCGCCGGCCATGCTCGGTGACGTACTCGGCGATGAGCCGATCGGCCTCGACCTCGATGTCGTGCGAGCGGGTCGAGAAGGCTGCAATCAGTGTCTCCGGGACTGCGGTGATTTCCCAGGAGGGGTTGCGGTCCCGTCCTCGCTCCCGTGCCTCCCAGCCGAGGCCGAAGGTGCGGGTGAGCCGGTCGGCCAGCACCGCGTTGTAATGCTCGGACAGGGAAACCACGGCGGCGTGCATCGGCCGTCCGTCCAGCGACCGCCACCGCCCGTCCATCGCTGTCTGGACCTTGTTGCTGACCACGACGTGAGTGTGGAGCTGCGGGTCGCCGGCGCGGGAGTCGTAGTGGTCGAACCCGGTGGCGATCAGCCCGGTCACATCGACCTGGGCGACCGCACCATCGCCGGCCGCCGTGATACCGGTGCGGGTGGCCGCGACCTCGCGTTCCATGAAGTCCACCACCTCCGCGACCGCCTCATGGTGGGCCTGGGCGATCAACGCCTGCGCCCCCGCGTCGGCCACTCCCCAGAGCACCGAGACCGACTTCGGCACCGAGAAGGTGTAGTCGAACCCGGCCACCGCCCGCCGACTCCCCCGCGCGGTCTCCTCGGCTTCAATTTGCGCGATCGCTTCGGCCCGGCCTGCTGGCCCTAACTCAACCGGCAGTTGGTCGACGCGCTGCTTGATGCGCTCGGTGACTGGGGCGTAGTCCGGGAAGGCCCTTCCGAGCGGTTCACCGGTGACGGGGTCGCGGCCCATCCCGACCAAGAGCTGGAGCTGCGGCTCCGAAACCTGGTCCCCGGTCGCGAGCTGACCACCACCCAAGCCGGCGAGGCCGGAGCCGAGCCACCGTCCCGGCGGGGTACCTTCCTCCGCGTAGTATCGCGTCAACGGCGTCGACAGCGACCGGTCACCATCCGCGGCGGCTACGCTGCGAAGCAGGTACTTGTAGCCGTCACCGGCACTCATCACGCGCATCGAAACCGTCATGCAAAATAGGTGTGTCCCAACCTGATCCATGAGCTGCGCGGGGTCCCTCAGCCCAAACAAGTGTTCACGCGACCGTCCGCCAGGAGACACGGCTGAGCTGTCGGTAGCACCGACGTCGGGACGCCGGCTAGCGGCACAGGTCGAGGGCGGGTGTGCGGACAGAATGGGGCGAAGCACGGACCGCCAGTGGTGCGCGTTGCCGAGTTCGGAGGATGCGTGCGAGCGCGTAGCGGAACTGCCTTCAAGAGGATGTTCGATGGCGGAGGTTCGGCGAGTGAGGGTGCCAGCGCGCCCGCTGGGCTCGCCCGGCAGGCGCCGTTTAAGTGAGCGCACCTAGCTGCGGGTCCACCAAAGACACACCATCAGACCATATCGGTCTGATGCCGGGTGTCGTCTAAACTGGCTGCATGAACCGGGATGAACGCCAGACGCGCGCCACCCTCATCGATCCGTTATTGCGGTCGTCCGGCTGGGCAGAGGATCAGGTGGAGCGTGAGTACGCATACCGTCCTGGCAAGCTTCGGCTGCTCGGTGAGCAAACAGTGCGGGACGAACCGCAGTTCGTCGATTACGTGCTGCGCGACGAGCCGCGCGGCGCAATCCTCGCTGCCGTGGAGGCGAAGGACGAGAGCCACGCGCCGGGTGCGGGGATGCAGCAGGCATTGGCCTATGCGACCGACGTCCTCGCGCCATTCGCTTTCGCGACGAATGGGCACGAGATCGTGGAGCAGGACATGCGCACCGGCGCGGTTCGCCGACTCACGGAGTTCCCCTCGCCGGACGAGCTGCTGAAGCGGTGGCAATCCGATGTCACATGGCGCGGTCAGACAGTCACGGGCAGGCGCGGGGGTGAGGCCTCCAATCCGCTGCTGCAGCCGGCCTACAGCTTGCCCGGCGCCCCGTCGATGCGCTACTACCAGGAGCGGGCAGTCTCAGCGGCGATCGAGCAGATGCTGATTGGGCACCGTCGTGCCTTGCTGTCGCTAGCTACCGGTACGGGTAAGACGTTCATCGCGTTCAACATTGTCTACAAACTGCTCACCAGCCGGTACCTCAAGCGCGTCCTCTTCATCGCAGACCGAGTTAACCTGCGCGACCAGGCCTACAACGAGTTTGGCGGGCTGGGCGACCGCCGCGGCGTCGTGATGGGTGGGCACGTGCCGCTTGAGCGTGATGTGCACTTCGCCATCTACCAGTCACTCTACGCACAATCACCGGCAGGACCACGCGTCTTTGAGCGGTACCCGCGTGATTATTTCGACCTCGTGATCGTCGACGAGTGCCACCGTAGCGGATACGGCGACTGGGGAGCCATCCTTGAGCACTTCGACACCGCCTTCCATCTCGGTATGACGGCGACGCCCAAGGAAGACGACTCAATCAACACGTATAGCTTCTTCGCCTCCGAGAACGCAGACGACCGGGGTCAGCCGCGCCCTGTCTATGAGTACTCACTTGGGCGGGGAATCGACGACGGGTTCCTCGCCACTTACAAGGTCCTGAAGGTCAGCACCAGCGTCGACGAAGGCCTCGTGATCAACGATGAGATCGAGCGTGGGGCCGAGCTACTCGTACCCGAGGGGACCACACCCCGCGATGTCTACGAGATGCGGGCCTTTGAGCGGGACATCATCGTGCCGGACCGAACCCGGGTGCTGTGTGACCACCTGGCCGGTGTCTTGCGGACCTACGGCCCGCTCGACAAGACCATGGTGTTCTGCGTCACCATGGAGCACGCCGAGCTCGTCCGCAGTGAGATGCAGCGGCTGCTCGGCTCCGAGACCGGCAAGAACCTCTACGCGGCACGAATCGTCAGCGAGGAGCGAGACGCCCAGGCCACACTTGAGCAATTTCAGCTCGCGTCCTCCACGGAGCCGGTGGTCGTGACAACCGTCGATCTGCTTTCGACGGGCGTCAACGCGCCCTCAGTGCGCAACATCGTCTTTATGAAGCCGATCGGTTCGGTGACAACGTTTAAGCAGATCATCGGTCGCGGCAGCCGCATCGATGCGCTGACCGGCAAAACGTTCTTCCGGGTCATCGATTACACGAATGCCACCCGGCTGTTCGACGAATGGGATCTGCCCAGCCAACCCACCGTCACAGGGCCGCTGACCGGAAATGTCACCATCGCTGGATACGTGCAGGATGAGGAGTCCGGCGAGCCCGTCGGTGGCGCGTCGCTCTCCGTGCGACTCCAGGGGCGCCTGCTTGCCGAAACTCGTTGCGCAACTGATGGAAGCTTCGACGTTTCAGACCTGCCGAGTGCGGTACTCGACGTGTTTATCTCTGCCAGCGGATATACCCGACGGCATTCTCGCGTCGACAGCACATCGGATGACGCACGGAACCTCGTGGTCGCGCTGCGGCGCCCATCGCAGGGCGAACGGCGGGTGAGGATCTCCGGGCTGGAGGTATCGATCAAGGACGAGATCGAAGTTGACTTCGGCAACGGCCATGTCCTTCCGAGCTCGGATTACCTGGCACGCGCTAAGGCTGTCATCCGCGAGCGGGTGGAGTCGCTCGACGAGCTGCGAGGCGCATGGCGGGAGCGTGCACAGCGTGACTCACTCAGTGAATATTTGGCTATACGTCAAGTCACGCCCGAGTTGCTCGGACTCGTCATTGGCCGCACTGACGTAGACGCCTTCGACCTGCTCGCCGCAGCCGCCTTTGACGCTCCCATGACAAGTCGGGAGGCGCGGGCGGCCGCGGCGCAGGGCGAACTGGAGAAAAAGTACCCGAAGCTCCCTGACGGATTGATCGCCGCGGTACTCGACAAGTTCCGTCTCGGCGGCACCGCTGAGATCTCCAGTAGCGAGCTTTTCAGTCTCCTTCCCTTCAGCGCGACCTGGGGAGGCGTCCTCGGAGTGGCTTCCCAACTCGGCGGTCCAGAGCACGTCGCCGCGTTCCTCCAAGACGTACAGATTTGCCTCTTCGATACAGAAATTGACGGATGACACTCTTCGAACTGCAAGCAAAGATCAAGTCTGCCTCAGATAAGATGCGGGCCGACGACAACACCAAGAACGCGCTAAAGTACTTGGAACAACTGACGTGGCTGCTATTCCTCAAAGTCCTCGACTCGATGGAAGAGACCAAAGAAATGGTTGCCCGGATCGACGGGGCAACGTATCGGCCGCTTATCGCAGGCAAGTACCGCTGGAAGACCTGGGCACGGAACAACAAGCTGACCGGTGATGAACTCATCGAGTTTGTGACCGACGACCTTTTGCCCTACCTCCGAGGACTGCGGGGAAGCGCAAGAGCAGAGCGGATCGCAGCGATCTTCGGCGAGATTCGCACCGTGATGAAGTCGGGGTATTCGCTCAAAGAGGTCATCGCTATCGTCGACTCGATCGACTTCCATGCTCTCAACAACCACCACGCGATGAGCGTCATCTATGAGTCGCTGTTGGCACAAACAGCTGACGCCGGGTGGTCTGGGGAGTTCTACACGCCCCGCCCCGTCGTCGAGTCGATGGTGCGCATTATCGACCCGACACTCGGGGAACGGATCTACGACCCCTGCTGCGGTTCGGCTGGCTTCTTGGTGGCATCCGCCGAACATGTCGCCTCAGCAACCAAGACGGTCGAGGACAAGGAGCGTTTCAACTCCGCGACGTTTTTCGGTCAGGAGTCAGGCGAGATCGCCGCGCTTGTCGGCACGATGAACCTCATCCTGCACGGCGTCGAGGACCCCCAGGTGGTCAGACGCAACACCCTTGAGCAGGACACCCGAAACGTCAATCCGAGCGATCAGTTCGACGTCATCCTCACAAACCCGCCCTTCGGCGGAACCGAGAATCCACAGGTCCAACAGAACTTCCCGAGCAGGTCCGCAGCCACCGAGTTGCTCTTTCTCCAGCACTGCATGGCCAAACTCCGTGATGGTGGACGCGCGGCCATCGTCCTGCCCGACGGCATCCTTTACCGCACCGAGACGGCGTTCTCAACCGTCCGACGCCGCCTGCTTAACGAGTTCAACGTCACGGCTATCGTGCGGCTGCCCACAGGGGTTTTCCCGACTGCGGCGGACACACGCACCAATCTGATTTTCTTCTCCAAGGCCGGACGCACACAAACGATCCGCTACTACCAGGTACCGAACCCGCCCGGGAAACGGTCATACAGCAAGACCAACCCGCTCCCCGTGGAAGTTCTCACCGGTGCCGAGCGCTGGGTCGTCCACGGTGTCGCAGACGAGTACTCATGGGAGGTCGACTACGACACCATCATCGACAACGGGTACGACCTCGACATCCCCTGGCCAAACGCGGCCTTTTCTTCAGACGCGGCCTCAGCAGGCGCGCGCATTGAAGAACTGCGCAACCGCTTGGCGACACTGACGGAACTCACCGACGCTCTGGCCAAGGCACACGAATCGCTGGAATCCTACCCGCTCGGTGAAAACATCAAGATCGGCGACTGGGCAGTTGAGGCAGGCGCACGAGCGGGCTCCCGCACCCCCGATCGCTACGTTGGCGTGTCGAACGAGGGTGGGCTCACTCCGTTCAAGGGCACGCCCGCCAAGGACACTAGTCGCTACCGGGAACTGCGGCCGGGCGACTTCGTCTACAACCCGATGCGCGTCAATGTCGGCTCCATCGCGCTGTGCCGACGCGAGGAGGAGGCCGGTTGGGTCAGCCCCGACTATGTCGTCTTCCGCCTCGCGGAGGGTGCTCCGTTCAGCGACGAGTACCTACTCATGTACCTCAAGAGCGAGCAGGGCAAGGCCGAGATTGTGCGCGAGAGCCGCGGCGCAGTACGCAGGCGCCTCTATTTCGACGGTGTCCGGAAGATCAACGTGCCAGTCCCAGGGGACACCGAGTCCTGGTCGGCACTCATCGCATCTTTCGCGGCCGTTCGGCGGCACCTGCGCGAACTGCCCGCGACCGCGCTGACCACGCTCGCGGCGTTCGAGGCTGCCGCCTTCAGCCCGCGCGGGGCCGTCACCGACACACCGGCCGAAGTAATGGTGTAGTCTCAGCAACGATTATGCTTTATGGTGAATTCGCGGCGACTATTCTAGGAGGGATCATGCGGCTGGGCGGTTCGAGTGAGGTAGCAAAGGAGCTGGGTGTCTCACTCTCGCGGGTGACGGCGCTGCGGCAGCGTCCCGACTTCCCCGACGCCATCGGCGAGATCGCCCAAGGGCCAATATGGGACCTTGACGTCGTGCGCCAATGGAACCAGTCCGGGCTGCGCCGCTCAACCGCAGGCCGGCCCTCCGCCGATGAAGCCAAACGTACCTTGGGCGGTCGCTTCGTGCGTGAGGACGAGACGATCGGGCACGGCGGCTTCGCGGACGTCTACCGCGCCATCGACAAGAAGACCGGCGCGACCGTGGCAATCAAGGTCCTCCGCAACGTCGAGGGCATTGAAGAGGAAGCAATCAAGCGATTCCAGCGCGAACTGCGGATCATGGAGAGGCTCTCGCATCCCAATGTGGTGCAGGTGCTCGCACAAGGCGAGACCACGGAAGGCAAGGTTTGGTACGCCATGCCGCTCGCCCAGGGAAGTCTGTCGGACCACCTACCGCTCCTAAAGGACAACCCGCCCCTGATTGTCGACGTCATGCGGCAGGTCTGCGCGGGATTGACCTACATCCACGCCGAGGGCATCTTCCACCGCGACCTGAAGCCGGGGAACGTTCTCCGACTGGGAACGGAGGACGGAGACGCAGACACCTGGGCTGTATCCGACTTCGGACTCGCGGTCATGGCCGAGCGTGACACCGATCCGCTCACATCGACCTACCGACAGGGCCTCGGATCATGGGTCTACACCGCGCCGGAGCAATGGCAGAACGCGCGCCAAGCAAACCGCCTGTCGGACATATACAGCCTGGGCAAAATGCTCCAGGAACTAGTCACCGGCGAGTGGCCGGTCAACGTCGAGATTCCTCCAGGCGTCTTCCGACCCGTGATAGAGAAGGCAATCGCCAACTCACCTTCGGCGCGGTACCAGTCAGTTGCTGATTTCCGTGAGGCGGTCGAGCGGACGATCGACGCCGAACAGGACCACCAGTTGTGGGAAACCAGAGAAGAACAAGCCGAGCGACTCCGCGACCGCGTTCTCGGAATGCCGACCACCGAGGATCTCGTCGAGGTCCTCGACTGGGCCCAGTCGCTCGATGAGTACGACCGTGATGACATGTCTGCGCTCGTCCGAGTCTTGCCCTGGATGAGCGCTTCCTCGATCGGCTCCCTCTGGGAGCGCGACGCGCCAGCGTTCATGCGTGTCATGGAGCGCTTCTGCTCGTACGTGGCAACGGGCAGTTTCTCCTTCGAGTACTGCGATACGCTCGCGAACTTCATGCGACGCGTCGCCAATACTACGCGCAGTGCACCAATGCACGGGAAGATCGTCGCAGCCCTGGCACGCCTCGGCGCCCACCACAACCGGTGGCACGTCAGAGACGTTCTCGTCAAGATCCTGCAAAGCGAGACCACGCTCGACGGTGCAGCGGAGATAGTCGAGGCACTACGGTCAATACCAATCGACGAAGCGCGATGGTCGGTCACCGACTTCACATTGAGGACGCTGCCCCGCCCCGTCCGTGCCGGGCTCACTCCGTTGCTTACAGTGACGAGCTGAGCCTCCGATCACAACGGCGCCTCACTCGTGGTCCGGTCATTGAGACAGCCCGAACTGCCGAGCAATGTGACGTCTGAGCCGGAAAGCGCACGCAGGGTGTCGCCGTGAGCGGTGACCACTCGATCGGAGAGGCCGCCGGACGCCTCGGGTTGACCGCGAACGCCCTCAGGTACTACGAACGCACCGGCGTCGTCCCGCCCGCGCACACATAGCGATCTGGACGCCTGATCCGATGGCCGACACCTTCCCGTGGCGGTGACCTGTCGACGTTCGGTGGCGCCAGTCCAAAGACCCAGCGGGACACGTCAGCGGGCGTGGACGTGGCGTCACGGACTTAGCTGATGGCACCGCTACCGTTGATGGAAAGAACTGGCGGGCGTTGGAGGTGACGGTATGGATGCCGACATAATCCCGCTTGGCGAGCGCGCCCTCAGCAGCATTCTGGACCATGTGCTCGCGGTCGGAGACGAAGCCGAGACGAGCTACCTGGAGATCAAGAGAAGTCTCGACCTGACCAGCACGGAAGGTGTGGCGAAGGTCGCGAAGTTCCTTCTCGGAGCAGCCAATCGACGCCCGCAGGACGCCGCGCGATACTTCAAAGGCTACGCAGTACTGGTCATTGGCGCGCAGAAGGATCGTGCGCAAGGGGTTCCTCGTGGTGTTGAGGCCCACGAGCTAGAAGACCGGCTTCGGCCTTACCTAGGAGCACAGTTTCCAGCGTTCGAGTTCGGACGAATCGGTGTCGACGAGGGCCGCGAGGTGCTGTTCCTTATCGCACAGCCCCCGCAGGACGGACAGCCGATCTTCCCGTGCCACAAGAGCTTCCAGGGAGCGAAACGTCAGGACAACGTTGATGACGGGGCGATCTACGTGCGGGGGGCCAGCAACACCCGCCGTGCCCGAGCAGAGGAAGTGCTGGCTCTCGTCCAGCGGGCCCGGGGCGGCGGCAAGTCGCCGATCGATCTCGACGTCGAGATCCTCGGAACCATCAGCCGGGTCGAACGGGTCAACGAAGTGCTGGAGCGTCTGTATGAGTTCGAGGAAGAAGAGTTCAGCAAGCCGCGGGAGCCAGCAGAAGACATTTCGCCGTCAGCCCTTCTTGTACCGACCGTCTTCGGCAGGACGCAGCCACCATCGCCCGAGGAACGAGCGAGACGACTGGAAGCGTGGCGAGGCGAAAAGCCCGCCCATATCGAGCAGGGCCGAGAACACTTCCTGGGTGTCGCTCTTCCTGGCGTAGGAATCCGGGTCGTCAGCCGCGACCGGTTCGTCGCCAAGCCCCACCTCATCGTGACCTTCCACGACTGCGAATCGTTCGACTACCGCCTGGCAGACGACGCCGACTACAGCAAGGTGGTCGAACCCATCGTGCGGCGGCAGGACCCATACGGAATCGGATTCGACCCCTCCGACCTCCAGATCGCGACGCGCGGGTACCCGGTGGGCTGGAGCAATCACGGCAACAATGTCGAAGTCACCCTCACGCCTGAGTCGTTTCGCCCCAACGCGCCGTGGACGAGCGACCAGGACGATTACGTGCTCCTCGCGCGCGATCCACAAGCGGACGTTGTATCCGTGACGTGGGTCCTGACTGAGGACGGCAACGACGCCGTGACCAGGGGCGAACTAAAGGTTTCGACAGGAGACCTCACCGACGCTGCCGACTTGCTCAAAACGGCATTCTTCAAAGACGTGTGATTCTGCCACGGCGGGCACCACGGGCTCGATTGCAGGGGTTGCGTCCCGGTGTCACGTTCCGGGATTGCGCAACCCCGGCGCTCACCCGCGCAGGCGCTCAGCAGTTATCCTTACCCACTGCCGCTGCCATCGCGTCTTTACTGCCGGTGGGTAGTAGTTCGGGCGCACCCAGGCGACGGCGTGGTCGGGCTCGACTCTGCTGATGCACCAGGAGCGACATCGCGGCGCCGGTGCGACCTTTCCCACCACCGCAGGCGATCGCAACCCGTTCGCGCTTCGACCGAGTATGAGCTTCGCCGAGCGCGCTGATCGCGGCCTCCATGGAGTCCGGCAGGGAGAAGCCGGGCCACTTAACCCACCTGTACGGCCAACCATCGATGCCGCAGTCTCTGCCGAGTAAGTAGAGAGCGAAGTCCGGAACCGGGACGTCGCCGTGAGGGCGCCGGACTCACGTACCTCTGATGGAACGTCCGTCCGGGAACTCCACGAGGCCGCTAACCGCTTCCCGAGTACTCACACAACCACGGCAGTTCCCAGCGTCCGGTTCGCATCGCGGCAGCCGGCAGTTTGTCCTCGATCTGCAAGAGGTGTGACGGCACCGAGGAGTGCGAGAAGCTCCGTCTGAGCGTGGGCGACCCAAAGGGGGCTCAGCCGCTCGTCGACGGCAGCAAGTCGCGAGGAGACAGCCGGAAGGCGCACTGAGAATGCCAGCTCGATGAGGTGCGGCCGCATTCTACTAGGCAGTTCTGGGGAAGGGGCAGTCCGTGCTTTATGACCTTCGAATGCGAGCATTCGTGTGGCAAGGACACCGTCCTCCCACCAGAGGCGGCGCATGCGCCGCCGAGATGTGCTCGCATCCCAGAAGATAACTCAAGTTCGCAGCCGTACCGAGAATACAGGACAAGCGTTTCGGTCACGCCAACTGAGGAGCAGCGAGGTCGCCGCTGAATAGGGTGCGCAGGGCGTCCATCGCCTCCGTGCGGGCCTTGTAGTAGACCCACACGCCGCGCTTGTCGCGGTCGACCAAGCCGGCGTCGTGCAGAACCTTCAGGTGGTGGCTGAGGGTCGACTGCGACAGGTCGAAGCCCTCTGTCAGGTCACACATGGCGCACGCCTCGGCGCCCTCGTGGGACAGG
The DNA here is from genome assembly GCF_011440275.1 of Metallococcus carri. Classification (GTDB taxonomy): domain Bacteria; phylum Actinomycetota; class Actinomycetes; order Actinomycetales; family Dermatophilaceae; genus Metallococcus; species Metallococcus carri. Next base: position 196,930 of record NZ_JAAOIV010000001.1, read on the forward strand.
ATCATCGACATCAATCGCAGCCGCACCGGATCGGCCAGAGCCTTAAGCATGCGGGAGACACCTTCGGCCTGCGCCGGGGTGATCGGCTCGCGGGCGAGGGGCGTGCAGTATCCCAACGCGGCGTCACGGGCGGACGGACCAGACATCGACATGGGTACATATTGACATGCATCGAACCCTACGGCAAACTCGGAAACGTAGACTTTGACGTCCATCGAAATCCGATGTTCCACGAGCTAGAAGGAGATCAACCGTGACTGCCCCTATCCAGTTCCTCCGCTCCAAGTACCGCGCCATCGAAGGCGGCTGCGTGACCTGCGCGGGTGACCTCGCCGTCGTGGAGTCCCTGCCCGGGGTCAAGGAGGTCGACGCGCTTGCTTCCGGCCTGGTGCTGGTCACTCACGACGGCACCGTGAGCGATGACGCCGTCGTCGCCGCCGCGAAGAAGTCCGGGCTGCCCCTTGTCGCCGCCGGCCCGGCGCGCCCGGTCCGGGCATGAAGTCACCGGTGGAGGAAGGAAAATAGTCGATGAGTGCTAATGCGAGCACGTCACCACACGTCACGTCCGCTGTCGCGGTTCGGCCTCGCGCCCGCCGCTGGTGGCAGAAGCCCGAGATGGTCACGCTGGCCGTCGCCGCGGTGCTGCTGGTGGCCGGGCTGGTGGTGGAGTGGACCATCCACTCCGAGCCGGTGGCCCTGGCCCTGTTCTGCGGCGCGATCCTCATCGGCGGCGTCTACCCGTTGCGCAGCGCGATCCGGGCGGTGCGCCACAAACGGCTGACCATCACCGTGCTGCTGGTCGTGGCCGCCATCGGAGCCATCGCGCTTGGGGTGATCGAGGAGGCGGCGATGCTGGTTGTCATCTTCAGTCTCGGTGAGGCGATGGAGGCCTACGCCACCGACAAGGCCCGCGGGTCTATTAGCGCCCTGATGGAGATCGCACCCCCCACCGCCAACCGACTCAACGATGACGGGGCGACCGAGACCGTGGCGGTGGAGGAACTCCACCCCGGTGACGTCGTCCTGGTGCGTCCCGGTGAGCGCCTACCCACCGACGGCGCTGTGATCCATGGCGCCTCGTGGGTGGACGCCAGCCCGGTGACCGGGGAGTCGGTGCCGGTCGAGGTCACGGCGGGCACCGAGGTCTTCGGCGGCAGCCTCAACGGCAATGGCGTGCTGCGGATTAGGGTCACCAAGGAGTACTACGACACGGTCCTGGCCCGGGTGATCGAGCAGGTCGAGGAGGCACAGGCCAACCGCAGCGGTGCCGAGCGGTTCGCGGACAAGTTCGGTGCTGTCTACACCCCGGCGATGTTCGCCCTTGCCGTAGCCGTGGCACTAGTGCTGCCGCTGCTCGGCTTCGAGTGGCGCGAGGCGATCTACCGGGCCCTCGTGGTCCTGGTTGTCTCCTGCTCCTGCGCCCTGATCATCTCGGTGCCTGTCAGCGTGGTCACCGCAATCGCCCGGGGCGCCCGCGACGGCATCCTAATCAAGGGCGGCATCTACCTTGAGCGCCTGGCCGACATCAAGGCCGTCGCCTTCGACAAGACCGGCACCCTCACCCGCGGCCGGCCCGATCTCGCTCAAGTAACGCCCCTCGACGGGATCAGCGAGGACGAGGCTCTGACCCTTGCGGCGGCGGTCGAGTCCGAGAGCGAGCACCCCATCGCGACCGCGATCGTGGCCGGTGCCCGTGACCGCGCGTTGACCATCCCGGCCGTCCAGGATGCACGCGCCCTGCCAGGAGCCGGCATGGAAGCCACCCTCGACGGTCGCACCCTGCACATCGGCCGACCCACCGACGAGGACCGGACCGACGGCACCGCAGGCCCGGCGCTGGCGCACGCCGAGGCGGAAGGATGCACGGCCGTGGTTCTTCGCGACGACACCCGACCCTTGGCCGTCGTGGCGGTGGCCGACCAGCTGCGCCCCGATGCCGAAAGCACCCTCGCCGAGCTGCGCGACCTCGGAGTCGAGCGGGTCCTGATGCTCACCGGCGACAACGCCACCGTCGCCAGGTCCACCGCGCAGGCCCTGGGGCTAGACGACTACCGCGCCGAGCTGCTCCCCGAGGACAAATCCGCCGCAATCCGTGAGCTGCGCGAGAAACACGGCGTGATCGCGATGGTCGGCGACGGCGTCAACGACGCCCCTGCCATGGCCAACGCCGACCTCGCCATCGCCATGGGAGCCGCCAGCACCGACGTCGCCCTAGAGACCGCCGACGTCGCCCTCCTGGCCGACGAGCTCGACCGGCTCCCGGCCGCCATCCGACTCTCGCGCCGCGCTCGGAAAAACATCAAGATCAACATCGCCCTGAGCCTGACCGTCGTCGCCATCCTGATCGTCGCAGCCCTCGCCGGTTGGATGTCCCTGACCACCGGCCTGCTCCTCAACGAGGGCAGCGCGGCGCTGATCATCCTCAACGGCCTGCGCATGCTCCGCCCGGGCCGTGGCGAAACTAGGCGCGCCCAGGTCGATTTCGGTACCCGCCAAGGTTCTGACCTGAACTCCGGGCGACCGTGCGCTCCGGGCTCGACGACCGGTGGACACTCGGTAGCCGCGGGAAGCTCGTACGACCAGCGTGAGCACGGCAGATGACTTTCCGCGCCTGTCGACGTCTGCATGGCGCCGACAGGCGCGTTGCAGACCAAGGCCGCACCGTTCCGCGATGGCGAACTCATGAGGACTGGCGGGTGACGCTTGAGCGATGCCCACTTCCCCGCGAGGGCCACGGTTTCCATAGTGACTGGCCTGACCGATCTCGATGAGTGCGGTAAATGAAGGCGCCGGAACCACGCGCCGACTGCATGAGGGCTTCGCCTGGGTTGGCGAGGAACGCAGTAGATCACATCGTCTCCCGCCCACGCAGCGCTCCTTCAGGGCGGAAACGATCGCCAGTTTTGCGGCATCCCGACAGCCCGACTGATGCACTGCCTAGTAGCCGGTTGGGTATCAGGAGCCTGTGGCGTCATGTCGGATGCGCGGTCCCTCAGCGAATCTCAGGCACATACTGCGGCGGTCCGATCCGGTGATACCCGGGCTAAGCACTCTGTGGCAGGCGCCCCGGCAGCGGGCTCCTAGTGGGATACGACAGTGGATCAAGCTGGGTGTCCGAACACGGCTTCTCTCCCGTGGTGGCGCGAACGGAGAGTGTCCACCGGCGGCGTGATCCCATCGCGTATGACTGCGTGAAGCTGATCTTCGTGCGAGCCGGGTCGGCGTGGTTGTTCAGCGAGTTCGGAGAGCGACCGGTCAGGGTTGGGGACGTGGTGCTGCTTGCGGCGAACACCCTGTGCGGGGCCGAACCGGAGCAGCGGGTCACGGTCACGACGCTGTTTCTGCATCGAGACTATGTGGTCGATCAGGTGTTCTGGCAGCACGCCGCGGTGTTGGCCGACCGGCTGGAGGCCAAGGATTTCATCGCGGCCCGCTATGCGGAGGCCGCCCAGGTGCTGCGGCTGGGCGAGGACCGAGCCGCGTGTGTGATGCCGTGGTTGGATGAACTCGGTCGGCTCAGCCTCAATGGGCCTGCACCGGAGCAGTTCTATCGGATGCAGTCCTTGCTGTTCGCCGTCTTGGATGTGGTGTCGCCGTTCGTGAAGACGACCGCGGTGCGCCGGTCCGCGACCCAGCACAAGGCCACCTACCTCGGCGCACCTGCCCTCCGGCGTTTGGCACCGTTGCGGGCCGAGGCCCGTGCCGCAGCCGACCGGCTGCGGGACCAGCCAGCACGACGGTGGACGCTAGCGGAGTTGGCCGAGTCGGTGCACCTGTCGCCGTCCCAGCTCGGCCGGGTCTTCGTCGACGCCTATGGGAAAACGCCGATGACATACCTGGCGACGCTGCGTGCCGAGCACCTGGCGCGGTTGCTGCGTGAGACCGATCTGCCGATCGAGGTGGCGATGCGTGAGGTCGGCTGGCACAGCCGGGGTCACGCCGCGCGGCTGTTCCGCCGGTGTGTCGGAGCGAGCCCGACGCGATACCGCCAGGTCGTCCGGCAGAAGGCACGGACCTGACGGTTCGATACGGATATTCGCTTTTGCGATACGCGTATCCGCATCATCGCCCGATCCTGCGCCCTCGTCACCTGACGGGCTGGTAGTCCGGTAGGTCTCGGCGGGTTCACTGCCGCGCCTGACCGGTCGCATCCTCGCCTGTCTTCGTGTTGGTGTTCCCGGCGTACCTGATGGTCACCGAGCCCGACCGGCCCGGTGCTCAGGGTATCGGGAGGAGACAGCGACGATGGCCACGACACGAGAGGAAGCTCAGGCCGCGCGGGAGGCGAAGCTCGATGAGTTGCACGAGCGGCTGACCGGTGCGGTCGAACAGCTCGTCTCCGGCGACGACTGGGGTCGCGCGCTCGCGTTCGCGGCGCGGTTCAGGGCGAGATCGTTCTCCAACACCTTGTTGATCTGGGCACAGCATGCCGCGGCTTACGAGGCGGGTCGGGTGCCGGAGCCGTTGCCGTCGTATGTGGCCGGGTATCGCCAGTGGCAGACCCTGGACCGGCAGGTGCAGAAGGGTCAGTCGGGGTACATGATCCTCGCCCCGGTCACCGGCCGATTCGCCACCGCCACACCGTCCGACCCAGAGTCGTGGCGGCGACTCGGCAAGGGCGAGAAACCCCGCCCCGGTGAAGTCGTGCGCTCGAAAATGATCACCGCCAAGCCCGCCTACGTGTGGGACGCCTCGCAGACTGCCGGCGACCCGATCCCAGAACCACCCGCACCGAAGCTGCTGGAAGGCGAAGCACCAGTCGGGTTGTGGAATGGTCTGGCCAAGCTGGTTGAGGAGCGCGGGTTCACCGTGCTGCGGGTGCCGCACGAGGGCATGATCCACGGCGCCAACGGCGTGACGGACTACACCGCGAAGACGGTCGCGGTCCGGGAGAACATGGACCCCGCCGCTCAGGTCAAGACGCTTGCCCACGAACTCGGGCACGTCCTGATGCACGGCCCCGACCAGGAGGACGCCCGCCAGCATCGCGGCATCGGGGAGGTGGAGGCCGAATCAGTGGCGCTGATGATCGGCGCCGCCCATCACATGGACACGACCGGGTACACGATCCCCTACGTGTCGACCTGGGCCGCAAGGGTGGACGGCAAGGAACCGGTCGAGATCGTCAAGGCCACCGGCGAGCGGGTCCGCAAGACCGCCCTGACGATCCTCGATCAGCTCGACACCGCCCAAGTCGGTGACGGCACTCCACCGGGTCTCGACCGTGAGACGCCGCAGCGCAACCAGCCATCCCACGAGCGTTCAGCACCCGAACGCGCAGCGTCGGGCAGGCAGGCCGAGCCCGTGCCCGAAACGGGCACCCGCCCAGCGGCCAGCGCGACCGTGATGCAGGGACGGGATCTGTGATGGCCGCTACGGACGCGCTCGCGGGCGTATTGTCGCAGATGACCGGGCCATGGCCGATCTCCGCCGCAGCACGAGAACTCGCCGCCGCAGGCGTGCCGGTGTTCCCGTGCGTGCCGGGCGAGAAGCGTCCGCTCACCGAGCACGGCTTCCACGACGCCACCACCGATCCAGGCCAGGTGGAGGCCTGGTGGCGGACGCACCCGGATGCGAACCTCGCTGTCCCCACCGGTGCCGCCTCCGGGGTGGTGGTGGATGTCGATGTCCACGGCACCGTCGACGGATTCGCCTCCTTCGAGCGTGCCCACCGTGCCGACCTCGTGTCGGGGTGGGCGTTCCTGGTGTCCACGCCGTCGGGCGGGATGCACGCCTACTACCCGGCGACACCGGAGCGGGCGCAGCGGTCCTGGCAGGCCGCGCGCGCCGGTGTGGACTTCCGTGGCGACGGCGGCTACATCCTCGTCCCACCCTCGAAGGTGTCCACCAACGGGGCAGCTGTCGGCTACCGGGTGCGGCAGATCAACACCGGCCCCTCGGCGACGCTGGATGCGGACCGGTTGCGGGACTTCCTCGACCCGCGCCCAATGCCCCCGCCCAGGACGGGCGACGATGTGCAGCGGTCGGTGGATGTGTCGCGGCTGGCGGCGTGGGTCGCTGCCCGCGGCGAAGGGGAACGGAACCGGGGCCTGTTCTGGGCCGCCTGCCGACTGGCCGAGAACGGTGTCCCGGCCCCCGATGCACTCGATGTGCTCGCGGCCGCGGCCTCGGAATCGGGGTTGGGCGAGCGGGAGATCACCGCGACCGTCCGCTCGGCCTACCGCACCGCCCAACCCCAAGCCCGCCCTTCGCCGCCGGTGGCCCGCGGCGCGCCGCGGGCCGCGGACGGGTGGTTTGCTCGCGATGCGACCGTGCGAACGTCCGCTCCGATGCGGGGGCTGTCATGACGGTCCCGACCAGCCCGTCGAGCCGCCGTTCCAGCCTAGCGAGTCGACGGTGGGCGGTGATCACGGCGGTGGCCGGGACGGTGTTCATCGCCGGCGGCGCGTTCTGGCTGTCGTTCACGGCGCTGGCGGACCTGGCCGTCCGCTCCGGGGTCGGCGGCTCGCAGGCGTGGGCGTGGCCGCTGATCGTCGACGGCATCATCGTCGTGGCCACCGTCGCCGTCGTCGCCCTGGCCGGCCAGCGGTCGGCGTGGTACCCGTGGGCGCTGCTGATCGGCGGCGCTCTGGTGTCGGTGACCGCCAACGCGATCCACGCCGTGGTGGCTGCCGATGCGGACGTGCCCGGGGTGCTGGCGGCTGCGGTGGCGGCGGTGCCGCCAGTGGTGCTGCTGGCGATCACCCACCTGACCGTCATCCTCACCCGACCGCAACTCGCCGCCGAGGTGCCTGCATCCACCGACGAGTCCGCGATCGAGGTCGCAGCGATCGAGGAGTCCGGTTCGAACGCAGCGTGGGAGCCGGTATCGGCGGTGACACCCGCGGATCTCGGGGAAGCCACCGCACTGTCGGCGCCGACCCCGCAGGAGAACGACCCCGTCGCAGCTCCCGGCACGAGGCAGGCATCAGCGGACGGGCGCGCTGACCCGCAGGTCGATGCCGCGGCGGAGTCGCCCGACCGGCGGGCGCGGGCGGCGGCGCTGCGCGGGCAGGGCTGGTCGAACAAGAAGATCGCCCGGGAACTGGGCGTGCACCCGTCCACGGTGGGCCGGTGGTTCACCAGCGCGCACCTTCCCGATACCACCGAACACGTCGATGCCGAGGAGGCGAGGGACGCATGAATCCCGATCGCGACCACCAGCAGCAGGAACGTCGCCGGCGACCGCGACCGCCGATGCCGGAGACCGACCACCCGCCGTCGACGCCAGCCGAGCAGGTCGAGACACCGCCGGCCGAGAAGACCGAGACACCAGAGGCAGTGCGAGCGGCGAGGATCGCCGGCCTCAGGGGCAACAGCCGTGAGCGGCTCGCCCACGATGCGGGCCTGCGTGCGCGGGGGGTGGAGTGGGTGCGGCCTACCGACCTGCTTGCCCGCCAGGGTGCGGCGCTGGCGGGGCGGGGCATCGACTTCGAGGTCGAGTTGGCTCGCCGCACCCGCACCCGCACCGCCACGAACACCGGTGTGCGGGGGTTCGGGGATCGGGCGCGCCGATTGCCGCCGCTGTCGGCCTTCGGCCGCAGCAGGACAACTCAGTCCGTTCCGTCGCGGTCGCCGGTCGGATGAGCTGAGCAGGTGAGAGGTCATGAGCACCACCCGGGCAGGCAGCATGGACGTCGTCGTTGGGGACGGCGTGCGCACCTGCCTGTCAGGAGGTGCCCCCACCATGACCGAGAACACCCATACCACCCATCGCCAGAGAACCGAGAGCGGCGAGGATTTCACGAGCAGCGAAGGTCTACGCACGCTACTGACTCGCCTCCACGATGCCGGGCCGGGTGCGTGGGAGCACGACCGGACCGCCGCGGCACTAATGGCCTACGCGGCGGAGAAGTACGCGCCCCTGGCGCATAAGCACGGCCTGGACCCCTGGGAGGCCGCCACCGCGGCGTTCGACGTGATGCGCACCCAAGCTGTCCGCACGGCGAATGATCCGTGGGCGGTGGTCACCCACGCGGTGCGGATCACCTGCATCTTCGAAGAACGCGCCCAAGGACTCCTGTGCTCGGTCCACCAGGCACGCCGCCCGCATATCTCAGCCTTCCACGACCCCGAACGCTTCTCCGACCGGGAGAACCCGCTGGCCGACTACCACCCCGCATTCCAGAGCACCGATGACACCCCGGCCACAGATGAGGAGAACGACGGCACGCCAGCGTCGTCGCGGGCGCGCACGTCGGCGGGCTCCACGGTTGAGGACGCGATCACGCTGTTCACGCTGCTGGACTGGCCGCCAGCCACGGCGCGCGCCGGGATCGAGCACGTGTGCGGGGTGCTGACCAAGACCGGCACCCGCCAGGCCACCTACGAGGCGCTGCGCCGCGACAAGCACGCCCGCGCCCTGCTCGACATCCCCGGCCACTCATGGACTTCGCTGTTGAAGGCGCTGCTCGGTAACCCCCACCCCGCCTACGCCGCCACGACCGCGGGGCGGGGCGTGCTGCTGCGGCTGCTGATCGGCGAAAGCCTGCCGGTGCTGCTGCGCGACGACGACCTCGTGCTCACCATCTCCCTCGCCTCCCCCGGTAGCCGGAATCCCCGTGGGGGCGGGTCGCGATGAGCGCGCCGGCGGGGTTCATCGAGCTGGAACGCACCGTCGCCTCTATCCAGGTCGGGCGCCGACACCGCACCGAGCTGGGCGACATCGACGACCTGGCGGCCTCCATCGACCGCGACGGCCTCCTCCAACCCATCACCATCACCCCCGACGGCGTGCTCGTGTGCGGGGCCAGGAGGCTGACCGCGATCAAACAGCTCGGCTGGAAGACCGTCAACGTGTGGGTCCGCTCCGGCATCTCCGACCGGCTCGGGCACCTGCTGGCCGAGCAGGGCGACAACGTCCTGCACAAACCCCTGACCCAGACCGAGGCCGCCGCCCTCTACCGGGAGCTGAAGGCGCTGATGGCCGAGGACGCCGCCCGCCGGCAGGCCGCGGCCCGGTTCAGTGCGGCGAAACAGCCGGGAGGTGACGGTGGTGCAAATTGTGCACCACCGTCAACTGGCGCCTCCGGGAAGACCCGGGAGCAGGCGGCGGCGATGGTCCCGGGCGGTGCGTCCCACACCACGCTGGACAAGATCAGCTACCTCCAGCAGCTTGCTGACGACACCGCCCAACCGGCCGAGCTACGCCAATACGTGGCCAGCGAGCTGGCGCGGATCGACGCCGGTGCCGCCGTCGATCCGCTCTACCGGCACATCCACGATCTCGCCGAGACGGCCAGGAACCAGCGCGAGGCGGACCTGCACCAGCTCGCCGCCGACGCGCTCGCACGCGCGAAGACCGCGACAGCGAAGAAGCGCACCCCCCGGTCCACGGCTCCAGCCGACGACGATGCTGCGCCGGTGCGGTATCCGGTGCGGGCGTTCGTGCTGACCTGGACCGAACTGGCCGACTGGTGGACCCACTACGACGCCGAGCAGCTCGCCGCCGAACTCACCGACGAGCAGATCGAGTCCTTCCTGACCGCCGCCGAGGGCACCAGCAGGTTCGCCGAGGAACTGCGTACCGCCCGTGATCGCCGGGCGGGCCACGAGACCCCGCCCGCACGGGGGCACCTGCGCGCCCTCTGAGCATTCGGGCGACTGCGGGTGCTCGTGGTGCACCTACCGGGCATGAAGACTCCCGACCTGTCTGCCCCGCGTTCGCGTCACCGGCTGATCGCCGCCCTCGCCGCCCTCGTGGCGGTCCTGGTGCTGGCCGGTGTCGGCGTCTACGGCCTCCTCGCCGGACCACCCACCGGCAGCACGGTTGAGACCGAGCCTGGACCAGGTATTACTGCCTCCAGCCATCCGGTGCCCGGTGATCCGGCGCCGACCGCGACCCCGCGTCTGCCGACGGTGCGGGCCTCGGCTGATCCGGCGACCTTCGCCCGCAACGTCGCGACGGCGCTGTTCGCCTGGGACACGGCCAGCGGGTTCATGCCCCTGGACTACACCTCGGTCGTCCTCGCCGTCGGCGACCCCTCGGGTGCGGAGCAGGCCGGCCTTGCCTCCGACATCGCCACCTACCTGCCGAACCGGGACGCCTGGATCGAGCTGCGCCACTACGCCACCGCCCAGCACCTGACCATCGACGACACCTATGTGCCCGATGCCTGGGATGCGGCCCTCGAACAGGCACAACCGGGCCAGCTCGCCGAGGGCACCATCGCCTACACGATCGAGGGCACCCGCCACCGCGAAGGGGTCTGGAACGACGAGACCGTCACCTCCGAGCATCCGGTGGCGTTCACCGTGTTCCTCGTCTGCGCACCGACCTACGACACCTGCCACCTGCTGCGGCTGTCCCAGCTCGACAACCCCCTCCGATAGGCCGGAGGTGCGCTCATGGTGAAGAAGCTCGCTCTGGCCGCTCTCGCGCTGGTGTTCCTGGCGCCGTCGCTGGTGCTGGTCGGGGTCGGGGTGGTGATGAACCCTGCTGCCTCGGCCTCCTGCACCGTGGCTGGCACAAGCGTCAGGGGCGGCGACGTCCCCGACGAGCTGGAGGTCACCACCGCCAACGGTGAGACCTTCACGCTGAACAATCAGCAGCTCACGCATGCGGCGACGATCATCGAGACCGGGTCCGGCATCGACGGCATCACGCATGACGGGCTAGCGATTGCGCTGATGGCGGCGCTGACCGAATCCACCCTGCGGATGCTGTCCAACACGAGCGTCTATCCGGAGTCGGCGGACTATCCCAACGACGGCGACGGTTCCGACCACGACTCCCTGGGGTTGTTTCAGATGCGGCCGCAGTCCGGGTGGGGCACCGTCGCCGAGCTGATGGACCCGACGTATCAGGCGCAGGCGTTCTTCGGCGGACCCACCGGCCCCAACCACCCCTCACCGCGTGGCCTGTTGGACATTCCCGGCTGGGAGCAGATGGACAAAGGCGAAGCCGCCCAAGCCGTCGAGGTGTCCGCCTACCCCGACCGGTACCGCAACCACGAGCCCGTCGCCGAGACCATCCTGACCACCCTCACCGGCACCACCACGACAGCCAGCGCGGGCGCCTCGACCGGCGACGCCACGGTTCCGGCCGTGCAGACTGTTGCTGCGGAGTCCTCGCGGGTGGTGTTCCCGGTGCCCGCGGGCACCTGGGTGCTGACCAGCGAGTACGGGCCGCGGGTCCATCCGATCTCCGGGGAGAGTTCGTTCCACACCGGCACCGACTTCGCAGCCCCGGACGGCACCCCGATCCTCGCGGCCGCCGACGGCACCGTCACCGTCGCCGAGTTCTCCGGCGGCTACGGCGGGCTCATCGTCATCGAACACACCCTCAACGGGCAGACCGTCGCGACCGCGTACGGGCACATGTGGGAGACCGGCATCCACGTCCAACCCGGCGACACCGTCACCGCCGGCCAGCACATCGGCGACATCGGCTCCTCCGGCAACAGCACCGGGCCGCATCTGCATTTCGAGGTCCGGACCGGCGGCACCGACGGCGAGCACACCGACCCCGCCGCCTGGCTCAACGCGCATGACGCCGCCGACCTGCCCGAACCCGAGACCGGCACCCCCGCCGGCTGCGACCCCGCCACCGCGACCCCCGGCGGTGACCCTGCCCCGGTCGACGGTGAGCCGGACCGCCTCGTCGACGACCCCACCTCCGGGGGGCAGATCACCGCTCGGATGCTGCACCTGTACCAGCAGGGCACCGCCGCCTTCTCCGACACCTCCTGGGCCTGCTACTCACCGCGGCGCGGCACCCGCTCCGAACACCCCCTGGGGCGGGCCTGTGACCTGACCTTCGGCAACGCCATCGGCCAGCACCCCACCCCGGCGCAGCTCGAAGCCGGCTGGGAGGTCACCAACTGGATGAAGGACCACGCCGAAACCCTCGGGGTCGAATACCTGATCTGGCAGGGCAAGATCTGGTCCCTGGCCCGCGACGCCGAGGGTTGGCGCGACTACACCGGCGGCGGCATGCATGACCCCGGCGACGTCACCGGCGGCCACTACGACCACCTCCATGTCACCGTTCGGTCCAACTAGCAATTATTACATTAGATGTAATCGACCAGGGCTGGGATCGTGCGGATTCCCTGGTCAGGCAAGGGTATCAGTGGGCGACAGTTGGGCGCTGCGAAGCGGCTCGTGACCGGGGGGACGCGCCACTGCTTACATTAGATGTTCTTTTCTTACATTAGATGTAAGACTATCGGGGTGGACTTCGAGGACGGGAACCGGCCTGGATCGGTGACGGCGCTGCGGCCGGGCAACGTGTCGTTGCTGCGCCCGGTGGAGCAGGTCTTCGATGACATGCTGGCCGGCTGGTCGGCGCAGCAGTCCTCGCGGATGCTGAATGCGAAGACGATCGGGGCGCGACTGGCGCAGGTGCGCCGGTTCGCCGGGTTCTGCGGGAGCCTGCCGTGGGAGTGGACTCCTGCCGACATCGAGGAGTGGACGACCGAGCTGGTCTCCGGCGACAAGCCCTGCTCGCACGGCACGATCCGCTCTTATCAGAACGCGGTCGCGTTGTTCTGCGACTTCCTCACCGACCGTCGTTACGGGTGGGTGGAGCGGTGCGAGGAGCTGTTCGGCACCCACCCGGTGCAGGTCTGCCACGAGTGGAACACCGCGATCCACACGGGCGATCACGAGGCACGCCCGACGGTGCGACCTCTGTCGCGGATCGAGGTGCAAACCTTCTTCGACTACGCCGACGATCGCGTCGACCAGGCCCGCACACGCGGGAAGAAGGGCTGGAAGTCGGTATTCCGCGACGCGACGCTGTTCAAGATGATCTACGCTTTCGGGCTGCGTCGTCGTGAGGTCGGGATGCTGGACCTTCATGACTTCACCCGCAACCCGACCGCGACCGAGTTCGGCCGGTTCGGGGTCTGCAACGTCCGGTGGGGCAAAGCCAGCCGTGGCTCTCAACCCCGGCGTCGCGCGGTGCTGGCGGTGTTCGACTGGACCCGCCCGGTGATTGAGGAATACGTCACCGAGGTGCTGCCCCTGTTCGACACGGCCGGCAGCGGGATGCTCTGGCCGACCGAGCGACAATCCAGGGTCAGCGGGAGCTACATCGGGCTACGGTTCGCCGAGTACCGCGACGAGCTCGGCTTCGACCCCGCCCTGCACCCGCACTGCCTGCGGCACTCCTATGTGACGCATCTGATCGAGGACGGCTTCGACCCGCTGTTCGTGCAGCAGCAGGTCGGGCACCGCTGGGGATCGACCACCGCCCTCTACACCGGCGTCTCCGGCGACTACCGGAACCGCACCCTGCGCCGCGCTCTGGACGCGGCGTTCACTCCACCATCGGCGATCGAGGAAGGCTGACCATCATGACGAAGACCGTGGCCTATCGCTGGCACGTCCGCAAGGTGATGAACGAGCACGGCATGCAGTCCACCACCGACCTGGTGCCGCTGCTGGCCGAACGAGGCGTGGTGATGACCTCCACGCAGGTCTACCGGATCGTGACCGGGCAGCCCGAGCGGTTGAACATGCGGTTCCTGGCCGCGCTCTGCGACATCTTCGATGTCACACCGAACGACCTGATCGAGCCCTACGTCGCGACCAACTCCCGGCGCGGCCGCAAGACCGGCACCACCGGGGCGGCCACGCCGTCGAAGCCGAGCAAGAACCGTCCGACTCGCGCGGTCATCAGACCGGCCGGGGACTGATCGACTGAATGGCGAGCACGATCGTCCGCGGTACCTGTTTCCGCTGCGGACGGGACAAGAACCTGCGCTGGAACCACATCCTGGATCGGGGCGAATGCCGAGCCTGCCGCGCGCAGCGCTCACCCGAGGAGGTCTGCACGGGCTGCGGCAGGACGCGACGGGTCAACGCCCGCACCGACGATGGCGGCACGATCTGCGTGACCTGCTACGCCCGCACCCGCACCGCCGAGGACGCCTGCGACGAATGCGGCACTCTCGGCCCACTGGCTACTCGGGCCGGCGGGAAGCGCGCGGGATCGCGGAACCTCTGCCCGCGTTGCTACCGCAACCCGAAGCGGGTCTGCGGCGTCTGCGGCCGGCTCAAACGGATCGCGTTGAAAGCCACCGCGACGACGCCGGATATCTGCCCGACCTGCTACCAGGCGCCGGTGATCGACTGCTCGATCTGCGGGCGGCAGGCCCTCGGCCGCCGCACCACCAATCATGGCCGTCCCCGCTGCTTCGCCTGCCAAGCCGCCCAGCAGATCGACGCCGCACTCACCGGCCCAGGCGGGACGATCCGCCCCGAGCTCAAAGGCGTCCGCGACGCGCTGACCGAGCTTCGCCAACCCCGGTCGCTGCTAAGCAACTGGCGGGGTCTTGCAAGCCTGCGCCTGCTCACCGACATCGCCGCCGGCCGGCTCGACCTGTCCCACGATGCTCTCGATGCCCAGCCGCAGGTCTTCTCGGTCAACTACCTGCGCGCTATGCTCGTCGCCGCCGAGGCGCTCCCGCCACGCGATGAGAACGCCACCAGGCTGCACCGCTACGTCACCGAAACCGTCGCCGGCATCACCGATCCCGAACTGCGCGGAGTGCTGACACGCTACGCCCGCTGGCACGTCGCCGGCCGCGCCAAGACCAACCGCCACGGTCGCATCAGCGCGCACGTCGCGGCCCGCTGCCGGGGCGACATTCAGACCGCCAAGAGCTTCCTCGACCACCTCACCGCCTACGGCCATGACCTCGACGATTGCCCGCAAGCCTGCATCGATGCCTGGCTCGGCGGCCCCAGTCGGAGCGCCCGTCTGAGCTTCATCCGCTGGCTCAAACGAGGCGGCTACCTACCCCGAGTACGACTGCCCGAGCCCATCGCGCCGAAGGACCCAGGCCACGACGCTGATCCCGACGAACAACTCGCCCTGGCCCGACGGCTCCTGCACGACCCCGACTCCGCCAGCATCGAGGACCGCGCCGCAGCCTGCCTGATCCTGCTCTACGCCCAACCCGCCGCGAAGATCGCCGCCCTAACCACCAGCGACATCAAGGTCAGCGACGGCGACACCTACCTCGCCCTCGGCCCCGAGCCACTGCTGCTCATCCCGCCGCTCGACGCCCTGGTCACCGCGCTGCCGGTCGCCAAGCCCTTCGGCACGGCAAGCACCCTCGCCGATCCCCGCTGGCTGTTCACCGGGAAGAACGCCGGCACCCACCTGCACCCCACGTCGCTCATGGCGCGCATGAACCGGCTCGGGATCATCACCCGCGCCAGCCGCAACACCGCCCTGCTGCACCTAGCATCCACGACCCCGCCCGCCGTGTTCGCCTCCCTCACCGGCATCAGCATCGGCACCGCCACCCGCTGGGCCGAACTCACCGGCTCCGCCTGGAACAACTACGCCGGCGCGCGCCGCTGACGCTGAGCAGCCTGGCGCGCTCGGGGAGGGCCACCAGCCCGAACCATCAAGAGGGCGGAGGGTTACAGGTCTCGAATGTCCTCGACACCCTGATCGCTAATCTTGAAGATCGCCACCTCGGGGTTCGTGTCAACGAGGTACCTGTTCAGCAGGTCGCTGACTCGATCGATGGTCTGCGTTGCGTCGTCGATGGAGTCGTAGAGCTTCCGATACAGCTCGGGGCTGTCCCAGCCGGGGATGCCCTTCCATCCGCCGTGGTCGAACAGCAACCGGTGGACCAGATAGTTCCGCGCCTCGACAAGAGTGCGGTACTCGGCTTGGAGATGGTCTGGAAGCTGAGGCTCCACGGCCTTTGCTTTCGCCCCCAGCGTGCTCCGCTCGCGAGGGGGCTTGCCCAGCAGCACCTGGTGGATCGTCTCTGCGGCGGCTTCGGCGACCTGGCAACGGGCGATCGCTCTGCCGAGCAGCAGGTACAGCAACTGCTGAGCGTCCTCCGGGTTACCGGGAACGGGGACCTCCTGCGCCAACAGACCACCTCTCAGATCAGCGTCGCGCATGGCACCAGATGCTTGCGATCCCTCCTCGCCCGACGACCTCAGCCTACCGACGCCGACCCCCATGGGTTCTGCCGCGCACCTCGTGGCATGGACATTTCAACCGCTTCGAATAATTGCTAGCGCCGGTTTAATCTCGGAAATTGCATCTAATGCACGATTCTTACGTTAGCTGTACGGCGGATTCACGCCGACCTAGGGGGATTGCAGACTCCTCGAACGTAGCGCCCACGCTACCTGGAACAGCTACGACCGCTCCAAGACCGCTCCAAGGTGACAGGACTTCGCAGGCGAACGAGGCTCCGGAATCGCTAAAGGTAGACACAGACCGCACCCGCCTGGCACGTCTCGGGCTCAACGTCCTCAGCAGCCGCCCGTAGCTGGGCGATGGTCTCACGCAGCCGGCCGAGTTCGGCAATCTGCTCATCGACTTCGGCCAGGCGCATACCCAGCAGTTCCCGGACGTGTTCACACGGGGCCGTCCCGCTGTCCCGGATCTGGAGGATCTGTCGGATCTGCGCGAGCGTCAGTGCTGCGGCTTGGCCGCGATGGATGAAATCGAGCCGGGCGAGAGTCTCCGGGCCATAATCGCGGTAGCCCGATGCGGTTCGCGCAGCAGGCAGCAGAAGCCCCTGGTCTTCGTAGAATCGCAGCGTCTTGGCAGTCGTGCCCGCCGCTTGGGCCAGCTCCCCGATACGCATGACGTCCTCCTCCGCCCTCGCTTGACCTTCCAGTGTAGTGGAAGGTTGAGAATGATGGTCGGAGGCGAGAACCGAACGTCTGGGAGGAACGCATCATGGGCTCGAAGGTCGATCTGGCGATCATCGGATCAGGCGGCGCGGCCTTCGCCGCAGCGATCCGGGCCACCTGGCTGGGCAAGTCGGTGGTGATGATCGAGCGGTCAACGTTCGGGGGCACGTGCGTGAACACCGGTTGCATTCCCTCGAAGAGCCTGCTCGCAGCCGCCGAGGCGCGGCATACAGCGTCCGATGCCGCGCGGTTTCCGGGGATCGCGGCGGCGGCCGGCCCCGTGGACATGCCGGGCCTGGTCGGTGCCACTCAGTCACTGGTGGAATCATTGCGCGGTGAGAAGTACGAGGACGTGGCCGACGCCTATGGGTGGCGGGTCCTGCACGCCGACGCCTCGTTCGCCGGGACCCCGGACGGCCCGTTGCTGCACACCGTCACCGGTGACGGCAAGGCTGAGGCGATCAGGGCCGATCACTACCTGATCGCGACGGGATCAGCCCCCTGGGCGGCACCAATCCCCGGCCTGGCCACCATGGACTATCTGACCTCGACTACCGCGATGGAACTCACCGAGGTCCCCGACTCCCTGCTCGTGCTCGGTGGCGGCTACGTGGCGATGGAACAAGCACAGTTGTTCGCCCGACTCGGCGCCCGGGTCACCATGCTGGTCCGCTCCCGGCTGGCATCGAAAGAGGAACCCGAAGCCTCCCGGGCCCTGGAGGACGTGTTCGCCGACGAAGGCATCCACGTTGTTCGACCCGCCGAGGTCACCTCCATGCTCCGCGACCCGGCCAGCAGCCAGGTCGTCGCGACGGCGAACGTCTCCGGCACCGAGCAGGAGTTCCGAGCCGACCGGGTGCTGGTGGCCACCGGCCGTCGCCCGGTCACCGAGGGACTCAACCTCGACGCCGTCGAGGTCAACACCGGCCAGGCCGGAGAAGTCGTGGTCAGCGACCAACTTCAGTCGACGAACCGGCGGGTCTGGGCTGCCGGGGACGTGACCGGGCACCACGAGTTCGTCTATGTTGCCGCGCAACACGGGGCGATGATCGTCGACAATGCGTTCACCAGCACCGACCGCACTGTCGACTACGCCCGCCTGCCACGAGTGACGTTCACCAGTCCCGCCCTTGCAGCGGTGGGTATGACGGAAGCAGACGTCCTCGCTGCGGGGATCCGGTGCGACTGCCGGGTCCTGCCCCTGACATACGTGCCCCGCGCGCTGGTCAACCGAGACACCCGCGGCTTGATCAAGATCGTCGTCGACGCCGACACCGGTCGCATCCTCGGACTCACTGCGGTCGCCAAGGACGCCGGTGAACTCGCCGCAACCGGTGTCTACATCCTCGAAGGCGGGATGACACTCGAACAGGTCTCCCGAAGCTGGGCGCCGTATCTGACGATGGCCGAAGGCATCAGGATCGCCGCCCAATCATTCACCACCGACGTCTCCAAACTCTCCTGCTGCGCGGTATGACCCGCTGGGCCGAACTGTCGCGGGCCGCCTGGAACAATGACACGGCGGCCGCAGCTGACGCACATCACACCGTCGAGGTTCACCGACTGCCAGATCTGGCTCAGCGCAGATCCAGAAACTGGTGCAGCTCGGTAAATGCCTCGCGGACCACTGTGTAGTGAGCCCACCTGCCGCGCTGCTCCCGGGTCAGCAGACCCGCCTCGACGAGCTTCTTGAGGTGGTGACTCACAGTCGGTTGGCTGATGTCAAGGACCTCGATGAGGTCGCAGGCGCACACGGCCTCACAGCCCTGGGCCGCCACGTGTGACAGCACACGCAGCCGTGTCGGGTCCGACAGCGCTTTGAGTCGCTTCGCGAGGCACTCGGCGTCGGCGGCACCGATCGGGGTCGCGGCCAGCGAGCAGCACTCCGCCGGTGCCTCGACGACCATCTTCGGGCTCTCCAGTGCAGTGCTCATCACCCCATCTTACATTGACGACCATCGATGTGACGGTTAGCGTGGGACATAGACATTCATCAATACGAGGAGTCGGGCGAATGGCACGACAGCAACTACGCCTGCGCCGAATGCCGCGCCGGTGCTGAAGGAGATGTCCTTCCTGGACCGGTGGCTACCGGCCTGGATTCTGCTGGCGATGGGCGTCGGGCTGCTGCTGGGCCGCTTCCTACCGGGACTGAACACGGCGCTGGAATCGATGACGATCGGTGAGGTGTCCCTGCCGATCGCCATCGGGCTGCTGGTGATGATGTACCCGGTGCTGGCGAAGGTCCGCTACGACGAGACCCGTCGCGTGACCGGCGACAAGCGGTTGCTGGGCCTGTCCCTGGTGCTCAACTGGGTCGTCGGTCCGGCAGTCATGTTCGTGCTGGCCTGGGTCTTCCTGACCGACCTGCCCGAGTACCGCACCGGGCTGATCATTGTGGGCCTGGCCCGCTGCATCGCCATGGTCCTCATCTGGAACGACCTAGCCTGCGGCGACCGCGAGGCCGCCGCCGTGCTGGTAGCGGTCAACTCGGTGTTCCAGGTCTTCGCCTTCGGCGCCCTGGGCTGGTTCTACCTCCAGCTCCTGCCGTCGTGGCTGGGCCTGCCGACCACCTCGGCGGACTTCTCCGTCTGGGCGATCGTGGTTTCCGTGCTCGTGTTCCTCGGCATCCCCCTTCTCGCCGGATTCCTCACCCGCGTCCTGGGCGAGAAAGCCAAGGGACGGCAGTGGTACGAGGAGAAGTTCCTGCCCAAGCTCGGACCCTGGGCGCTGTACGGGCTGCTGTTCACCATCGTGCTGCTGTTCGCACTCCAGGGTGGGGCCATCACCTCCCAGCCCTTCGACGTCGTCCGGATCGCCGTTCCGCTGCTCATCTACTTCGCACTCATGTTCGCCATCGGCCTGCTCGCCTCAAGAGCCGCCGGCCTCAGCTACGCAAAATCGACCACTGTGGCGTTCACCGCCTCGGGCAACAACTTCGAACTCGCCATCGCCGTGGCGATCGGCACCTTCGGCGTCACCTCCGGTCAAGCCCTGGCCGGGGTCGTCGGCCCGCTCATCGAGGTCCCCGTCCTCGTCGGCCTCGTCTACGTCTCGCTCTGGGTCGGCCAGCGGCTCTTCCCGAACGACCCGACTGTCCCTGCCCGCAGAACTCAGGAAGCCCGACGATGACCACCGCACCTGCCCCGAAGCCCAGTGTCCTGTTCGTCTGCGTCAAGAACGGCGGCAAGTCCCAGGTGGCCGCAGCACTGATGCGCCACCATGCCGGGGATGCGATCGAGGTCCATTCGGCCGGCACCAAGCCCGGCGGGTCGCTGAACAGCCTCTCGACCGAGGTGATCGCCGAAGCTGGGGCTGATATGGCCGGCGAGTCCCCGAGGCCCATCAATCCCGACCTGCTGGCCCGGGTGGACCGGGTCGTCGTGCTCGGCGACGAGGCACACATCAAGCCCCTCGACGACATGACCGGGACCATCGAGACCTGGCACACCGATGAGCCCTCCACGCGCGGTATCGAGGGCATCGAGCGGATGCGCATGGTCCGCGACGACATCGACCGCCGCGTCCGCACCCTCCTGACCGAACTCATGAGCGCCTGACCCCCAACCCGCCTGATTGGAAGGCTCCGCATGAGCACAGCACCCGAGACCAAGCCCAGCGTCCTGCTCGTCTGCGTCCACAACGCCGGCCGCTCCCAAATGGCCGCCGGTTACCTGCGCGCGCTATCCGATGATCGCATTGAAGTCCGCTCAGCCGGTTCCGAGCCCGCCGAACAGCTCAACCCTGTCGTCGTCGAGGCGATGACCGAAGACGGCATCGACATCACCGCAGCCACCCCCAAAGTGCTGACTAGGGAGGCGGTCCACGCCTCCGACGTCGTCATCACCATGGGCTGCGGGGACGCCTGCCCGATCTTCCCCGGCAAACGCTACGAGGACTGGCAGCTCGACGACCCGCAGGAGAAGACATCGATGAGGTCCGCCGCATCCGCGATGACATCAAACACCGGATCACCTGGTTGATCGCCGACCTCCTGCCGCAGAAGGACGACGTGCAGTGACGTAGAGGCCACCCCGCCGCATCGGCCACCCCGTTCTACCTCTGCGATTACCGATGGCCGACAGTGCGCTCAGCGAGAATGCACCCGCCTTCGGAACAGGCCTATGGCTGCCACCTTTTCGGTGGTCGGGTACTTCTCAAGCAGTTCCTTGGCCCAGGCCCGGCGGTTGGCCAGCGGTAGTGGGATCGCCGGCGAAAACGTCACGCAACCACTGCCGCGGATTTTCTTGTCGCCAAGCCTGGCGCTGCGCACTGACTGAGCCACGGTAACGATCCTCCGAGCGAACCTGGGCGACTGCGCGGAACACACCACCGCTGCCGGCGATCAATGACGTGTCGGCCCGCTCTTCACTGGCCAGCAGGCCCTCCGGGCTGCCGGCCCCGACCGTCCCGATTCCGAGCCACTGGCGAGCCTTGCCGCCGCTGTTGGTCGCCATCCGCGACGGCATCAAGCAGGACCCGCGACCTCAGATCGCGTTCACGCCATCAGAGAGGGTGGGCGCACCTGGATGACATGAAGGAAGCAATCAAGCTATTCCGGGACTTCGATCATCCGACCCTGCCGGTCGGGAGCTGAGCGGCATGGACGTGTTTCCCGACTTCGACGGGATCGGCGGGATCGGTGACCTGCGCGCGGTAATCGGGGCGCTGCTGACGTTCGTGCTCATCACGGCCGTGCTCATGCTCATCGTCTGCGCCATCGTCTGGGCGCTGGCCACTGCCAACGGTCACCATGCTGCGGCCAGCAAGGCGCGCACCGGCGCATGGACCGCCGTTGGCGCTGCGGTCCTCGCTGGGGGTGGGGTGGCGTGGATGAACTGGCTCATCGACCTCGGGCAGACGCTGTAAGCGTCACGACCGGAGGCGCTGGGCGATGAGGTCGCCATGTCGGCGCGCCCCCGGGTCGGTTCGGGTGTGGGTGGCGACCACGGTGAAACCAGCGTCCTCGATCACCGCGCGCAGCACATCCGTGGGCCAAAAGTAGGCGGTGGTCACCGCGTGGTCAAACTCGGTGAGGTCAGCGCCGGCGAAGAAGCCCACCAGCAGGGTGCCGCCGGGACGCAGGGCACGGGCGAACTCGTCGAACACCGAACTGATGCGGGCGGGGTGGGCGTGAATCAGCGAGTACCACGCCAGGATGCCACCCACGCTGGCGTCGTCCACATCAAGCACCTCGGCCCGCCCGACCTGGACGGGAACATCGGGGAATCGGGCGCGGGCGTGGTCGATGAACTCCGGCACCGGATCGATCCCCGTCACCTCGACGCCGGCCTGGTGCAGAAAACCGGCCCAGTGCCCGGGCCCGCATCCGACATCCAGCACCGGCCCGTGGACGCTACGACCCCACGCCTCGATCAACTCCTGGTCTACCAGTGCCGTCGCATCGATCGACCCGAGCCGGGAGATGTACTCCCCGGCACGTCGCGCGTACGCCTCGCGCACCGTCTCGATCCTCACCCTGACCATCCTACGAACCCGGTATGACGACGTCCGTGCACCTGAAGAGCGAGAACCCCTGTCCTCGCGCGCCTAAGGAGCACCCCGCCATGACCGCCCTGACCCTGATCACCGACACCGCCACCACATTTGCCGCGCTGCCGGCCCTGGTACCGATGGATGTCGACATCTCCCCCAACGATGACGGCCTGCCCGGCATCGCCCAATTGCGCACCATCGTCGGCGCGGTGATGACCATCGGTCTGATCCTGTCCGTCCTCGCGCTGATCATCTCCGCCATCGTGTGGGGATTCGGCGCCAACTCCTCCAACCCGCACTTGGCGGGCCGCGGGAAGATGGGCGTCCTCGTGAGTTGCGGGGCCGCGGTGATCTGCGGTGCCTCGGTGACGTTGATCAACTTCTTCTGGGACGTCGGCCAGCAGGTCTGACACGACCGGCCGTCTCGACCCCGTGAAGGAGTGATTGCGGTGGGTGTGTGCGATATCCCCGTCATCTCGGCCGTGTGCGACACCGCCGGCGAAGCCGCCGCGAGCTTGGTCGCGGCCCCGTTCGACTGGCTCGCCCAGGCGATGGGTGCCGCCGCCGGCTGGCTGTTCGAGGCCGTCTGGGCGGTGTTCGACACCACCACCCTCGTCGACGTCACCCGGCCCGAGTACGTGGCGGTCTACAACCTGCTGTTCGGCATCGCCGTGTTCGTGATGCTGATCTTCTTCTGCCTCCAATTGATCACCGGCCTGGTCCGCCGTGACCCGACCGCTTTGTCTCGGGCCGCCCTCGGGTTGGCGAAGTCCGTGCTCGGGTCCTTCGTAGTGATCACGCTGACAGCGTTGCTGCTGGAGATCGTCGACCAGCTCTGTGTCGGGATCATCCAGGCCGCCGGAGAGACCACCGAGTCCATGGGCGACAAGATCACGCTGCTGGCCGCGGGCTTGGTCGGGATCAACATCGCCGCGCCCGGTGTGGGTGCGATCATCACGATCTTCCTCGCCGGCCTGGCGATCGCCGCCGCTGCCATCGTGTGGCTATCCCTCCTGATCAGGAAGGCGCTGTTGTTGGTGGCGATCGTGTTCGCACCCCTGGCGTTCTCCGGCGCGTCGTGGGACGCCAGCCGGGGGTGGATCGGGAAGTGGGCGATGTTCGTCATCGCGCTGATCTGCTCCAAGCTCGTCCTGGTCGTGATGTTCCTCGTCGCCGTCACGCAGGTGTCGGCACCGATCGATGCGGACCTGTCCTCGATCAGTGACCCGTTGGCGGGGATCGTGCTGATGGCGATGGCCGCGTTCGCCCCCTACCTGACGTACAAGTTCATCAGTTTCATCGGGTTCGACATGTACCACGCGATCGGTTCTGAACAAGACGCCAAGCAGGCCCTCAACCGGCCCGTCCCCACCCCCACGAAACCGGCCGGCGACGGCCCGAAGAAGGTCCTCAACGGCGGCACCAGCAGCGGCGGTAACGAGACCGGTGGCGGCGGCAGTGGGAGCGGTGGGGGCGGTGGAAAGACGCCGCGCCAGGCCAAGACCTCCACACCCCAGGCATCCGGGGGCAGTACCGGTGCCGCGGGAGGCGCTAGCTCCGCCGGTGGGTCCGCCGGAGCCAGCGCCAGCGGCGGCGCCGGAGCGGGAGCCGGTGCGGGAACTGCGGCGGCGGGACCGGCCGCGGCAGCGGTGATCGCCGCGAAGGTCGCCAAGGACGCGGCGACCGCCGGGCCGAAAGCCGGCACGGCCCTCGGCAACCAGGCCGAGACTGCCGCCGACGACGCCGGGCAAACCGGCACCACACCCCCTCCAGCGGCGTCCCCGACACCGTCCGCACCGACCACGAAGGCTCCACCTCCGACCGAGCCGAAGACACCGACAGCCGGTCCGGGCCCGGCACAACCTGAGCCGCGTGCGCTGAAGCCGGCCCCGCCGCCGGCGCCGAAGCCGACCGGTCCGCCAGCGCCAAAGTCGACCGGGAAGGACTGAGACGGCCATGACCTCAAAGCAGAAGGAGTCCGCCACGGAGCTGGTGCCGGTCAAGTTCTCCCGCCTCACCCGCCGCGGCATCCTCCTCGGCCTGTCGCTGGCCCAGCTGATCACCCTCGCCACCGGTGTCCTCGCCGTCGTCGGCGCCCTGTATGCCGGCGGTGGCATCCTGCTGGCCTACACCGCTCCCGTCTGGGTGCTCGCCGCCGCGCTGACGTGGATACCCGTCGCCGGGCGCCCGGCGGTGGAGTGGCTGCCGGTGGCGTGCTGGTGGCTGTGGCGCACCACCGCGGGCCAGCTGCTCTACCGGCGCCGCATCGTGGCACCCCGGCCGGTCGGCACGCTCGCGCTGCCCGGCGACATGGCCCGCTTGCGCGAGTACACCGACCCCGACACCGGCGCCGGGATGATCCACGACCCCCACGCCGCGACCCTCACCGTGGTGTGCGAGGTGACCCATCCGGCGTTCGTGCTCCTCGACCCGGGTGAGCAGGAACGCCGGGTCACCTCCTGGGGCCGGGTGCTGGCCACGGTGTGTCGCTCCGGGCGGGTCGCCACCCTCCAGGTCCTGGAACGGACGCTGCCGGACTCCGGCACCGGGCTGGCCGAATGGTGGGCCTCCCACGGCACCGCCGACGACACCTGGGCCGCGACCACGTACGCGGAACTGATCGAGCGTGCCGGGCCGGCCGGGGAACGGCACGCCACCACCCTGTCCCTGTCATTGGATATGAAGACCGCGGCGCGACAGATCAGGACCGCCGGTGGCGGCATCCGCGGAGCCGCTGCCGTGCTGCGTCAGGAGATGTCCACCCTGGTCGCGGCGCTGCGCTCCGCCGACCTGAAACCCTCCGGCTGGTTGAGCCCGGGACAGATCGCGGTGATCCTGCGCAGCGCGTACGACCCGGCGATCGCCGCGACTCTGGAGCGCCACGGCGAACTCGGCCAGCACCTCGCTACCGCCGGCCCCGTGGCCGTCACCGAGTCCTGGGCCCGGTTGCGCACCGACTCTGCCCACCACGCGGTGCTGTGGATCAGCGAGTGGCCGCGCTCGATGGTCTACCCCGGTTTCCTGTCTCCGGTGCTGCTGTCCACCGGCATCCAACGCTCGTTCTCGCTGCTGTGCACCCCAATGCGCTCGGACCAGGCCGCCCGGGACATCCGGAAGAAGAAGGTCGAGCACATCTCCGACCAAGCGCAGCGGGCGAAGATCGGGCAGATCGAAGACGCCACCCAGACCGCCGAGTACCACGACGTGCTCCAGCAGGAAGCCGACCTGACCGCCGGCCACGGGGTGCTGCGGTTCACCGGCCTCCTCAGCGTCTCCGCACCCACCGTCGAGGAACTGGACGCCGGGGTGGCCGCGATCGAGCAGGCCGCGATCCAAGCCTCCTGCGAGACCCGGCTGCTCGTGGGACAGCAGGCCGCCGCGTTCACCGCCGCGGCACTGCCGCTGTGCCGATGCATCTGACGCCCAGCACACACCGGCCCGTTGCGCGGTGGGGGCGCGCGTGCACCTGGCAGTCGACCCCGGATGCCCGGGGCTTTCGCGCTTGTCACAGGAGGCCGCTCATGCCCACGTATCACGACCCACTCCAGGATGCTGCCGAAGCATCCGAGGCGCTGCGCGGGCTCGCGCACGCCAGCCGGGTCTTCGACAACCCCGCCGACACCTACGGCGTGCTCGGTGACCTCCTCTCCGGGGTCCGGTCGCTGCGCCAGGTGCTCGACCAGCTCGGCTCCGCACATCTGGCTCATCGCGACCGCGCTCACGACGATGACGGTGACCACGCGATCGGTGCGGCCGAAGCCCTCGCCGCGGCAGACGACCTGCACCACGCCGGAACACTCCTCGATGGAGTCGAGGAGCGCGTCAATGCTGCGATGACCCATTCGGGACGCGTGGCCTGGCACGCTCCAGCCCACGAACTGGACCGGGAGGCAGTGTCCACCGAAGCACCGCGGCGCTGGATCAGCGTGGTCTTCCTCCAAGGCGCCGAGGCCGACGAGGTGCTCGACCTCATCGACCGCGACGGCTCCGACGCGGCCATCGAGTACCTGCGCGGTTGGGACTACGGGGACGAGACCACCGACGCGGCACTGGAGAACGGGTACGTCTACGACGAACCACCCACCGGCCAGCTCGACCGGACGGTCACCGACGGTGACTACACCCTCACCTACAACCCGCTCATGGGCCACGTCAGCCTCCTACGCTCACATCCCGCCGCGATGTCCGACGCGGGCCTGGATGAGACCGACGTGGTGACCGCGCGAGAGGCCATCAGCGGCGTCGGGCCACTCGATGCAAGCACGCCAAGGTCCTCGGCGACACCCGCCTCCGCGCGGACGCAGGAGAGGCCGGCGGGCGTGGACCGGGACTGGTTCGCCGGTCCGACCCGCTCCCCGGGGTCGACTGGGCGGGGGCTGTCGCTATGAGCGCACGAGAGACCGAGCGGCTGCACGCCTCCGTCCTGGTCGCCCCGGCCGCTGAACGCCGCAGACTGCGCACACAACGCCGGCGGGCCGCCACAGCACTGCGGGCCGAACAGCACCGCGCGGAGCAGGCTGCCGCGCGCGCGAAGGCCGACGCGGAACGCAGTGAACGGCGCGCGACCACGTACCTGCCTGCCGCCGGTGAGCCCGGCCCGGCGGCGC
Source organism: Metallococcus carri (assembly GCF_011440275.1). Lineage (GTDB taxonomy): Bacteria > Actinomycetota > Actinomycetes > Actinomycetales > Dermatophilaceae > Metallococcus > Metallococcus carri. The sequence goes on from NZ_JAAOIV010000001.1 coordinate 223,656, forward strand.
TGCGCACTCCAGGCAGGTTCCGGCTCCCACGCCATCAGGACACGTCGGCCACGTTGGCCGGGGCCTACCCGTTCGTCGCCGAAGGCGGCCTCGGCGCCGACGGGGTGTTCGTCGGTCAAGACCTCTACTCTGGCGGCTCGTTCGTCTACGACCCCTGGGTGCTCTACGCCCGCGGGATCATCACCGCCCCCAACGTGGTCCTTGCCGGGATCGTGGGCTCGGGCAAGTCCTCGCTGGCGAAATCGCTCTACACGCGGTCGCTGCCGTTCGGGCGCCGCGTCTACGTCCCCGGTGACCCGAAGGGCGAGCACACCGCCGTCGCCAATGCAGTCGGCGGACGGGCGATCGTCCTCGGCCACGGCCTGAGCACGAGACTCAACCCTCTCGATGAAGGTCACCGGTCCGCCGGGCTGTCGGATCGGGAGTGGGCCATCACGGTCGCCTCCCGCCGTCGCGACCTCATCGGTGCCCTGGCCGAGACCGTCCTGGCCCGCGGGTTGACGCCGTTGGAGCACACCGCGATCGACCTCGCCCTGACCGCAGTCGTCGCCCAGAACACTGTGCCGATCTTGCCGATGGTCGTCGACCGCATCCTCACCCCGGACGAGGCCGCCGACGGCAGGTTGGCCGAGGACGGACGGCTCGTCGGCCATGCCCTGCGCCGCCTGGTCGCCGGTGACCTCGCGGGCCTGTTCGACGGCCCCAGCACGGTCCGGTTCGACCCCAGCCTGCCGATGATCAGCCTCGACCTGTCCCGTGTCACCGAGAACAGCACATTGATCTCGGTGTTGATGACCTGCTCGTCGGCGTGGATGGAGTCCGCGCTGCTGGACCCCAACGGCGGGCAGCGGTGGGTGATCTACGACGAAGCGTGGCGGCTGATGTCCCACCCGGCCTTGTTGAAGCGGATGGACGCCCACTGGCGTCTCGCGCGGCATTACGGGATCGCGAACATGCTGATCTTCCACAAACTCTCCGACCTGGACAACGTCGGCGACGCCGGCTCCGCCATGCGATCCCTCGCCAACAGTCTGCTGGCCAATGCCGAGACCCGGATCGTCTACCGGCAGGAATCCGACCAGCTCGGCCCCACCGCCCAAGCGCTTGGCCTGACCGGCACCGAGCAGAAGCTCCTCCCGGGCCTGGGTGTCGGGCAGGGGCTGTGGCGGATCAAGGATCGGGCCTTCGTCACCCAGCACCAGCTCCATCCCGCCGAACTGGCACTGTTCGACACCAGCTCGCGACTGAACTCAGGGGTGAAGTGATGACCCGCAAAACGCGCCGCACGAATCGGCCGGAACCGGAGGAGATGCCGGTCGTGCTGCCGCACGCGGTCATCAGCGTCACCGAGACCGGCGCCCTGGACGTCACCATCGACGGCACCGACCTGCCACCCCCGGAGGGTGAAGCGTGGACGCGAAGCACCTTCGGGCCCCTGCTGGATCTGCTCACCCGGGACCGGACCATCACAGTGCGCATCGAAGTGCACGAGAATGACGGGAGCGTGTTCACCGACGTGATCCGCGCCCATCGCCGCACCAGGCCCGAACCGTCAGAGATCGAGGCGCAGCCCGAGGCGGAGGACGAACGGACCACGCAGTTCACGAGCAGAAGCAAGCGGCGGCCGGACCTGGTCGAAGTGAGCGGCGAGGGGTTCGTGACCGGTGAGGACGTCGCCGTCGCGGTCATCGTTTCCCACACCGACGCGACCGACACTGGTCATGCCCGCACGCTGCTGGACCGCGGTCGGCTTCGGCCGCTGCTGCCCGATGGCGGCGGCGAGGTGATGCTGTTCGGCCGCATCTCGGGCACGATCCACGTGCGGCGGCTGCCGTGAGCACCCCCTCCGGGCGGCAGGCCGGGTCGTTCGGTGACGAGCTGACCAACGCCGCGCTGATCGCCCAGGTGGGGATGTTCGGGATCGCGCTCATCCTCCGCGCCTCCGGGTCCGTAGCCGCGTTCCTCACCGGCACACCCCAACCCGAGGCTGGCCCCGCGTCCGGGCTCGGAGTGCTGTTCAACCCCAGCAACCCGGCGGGCGCGCTCGGGGCCGACGGGCTGTCTCCGGTCGCCTATTGGACTGTCACCGGGTTGCTCCTGGCGGGACTCGCCAGCGGTATCGGATGGGCGTGGGTGCGGCTGCGCCGCCATTCCCGCAGGGTCGAGACCGACCCGCGCCGCCTCGCCGGCACCGCCACGGCCCATGAAGTCGCCCAGACCGCGTCCGCGAAGGCGCTGCTCCGCAGGGTCGCGACACTGCGCCCATCCCTCGATAAACCCGCACCCGGTGATGTCGGGTATCGGATCGGCGCGTCCAAGGGACGCGAGGTGTGGGCGTCGGTGGAGGACTCCATCCTGCTCATCGGCCCCCCGCGCTCGGGCAAGGGCCTGCACATCGTCATCCCCGCGATCCTCGACGCGCCCGGCGCCGTCGTCACCACCAGCACGCGGCCGGACAACCTCACCGCTACCCTCCGCGCCAGACAGCGCCTCGGCCCCGTGGCGGTGTTCGACCCCCAACACCTCGCCGAGGGCATCCCCGCCGGGATGCGCTGGTCACCGATCCGCGGGTGTCAGGACCCGCTCACGGCAATGATCCGCGCCACCGGCCTCTCGGCCGCGACCGGCCTGTCCGCTGGCGGGGTCGAATCCGGCGGCTTCTGGGAAGGCAAGACCCGCACCGCCCTCCAAGCACTCCTGCACGCCGCAGCCCTCGACCACCGCCCACCGGCCGAGCTGTTCCGCTGGACCCTCGACCCCTCCGCCGCCGCCGAAGCCGTCGCGATCCTCACCAACAACACGCAGGCAGCCACCGGGTGGGCAGACTCCCTCGGGGCGATGATCGACGCCGACCCCAAAACCCGCGACTCGATCTGGCAAGGCGTCGCCCTCGCCCTCGGCGCATTGGCCGATCCGCGTGTACTCGATGCCGTGTCCCCGGGACCGGGCGAGGGTTTCGATCCGGAACGCTTCATCCGCGGCCGCGGCACGCTCTACCTCCTCGCCACCGGCGCGGGCGCCGGGGCATCCGCCGCCCTGGTGGCGGCGTTCGTCGAAGACCTCATCGAAACCGCCCGCCGGATCGCCGCCCGCTCACCCGGCGCGCGCCTCGACCCACCGCTGCTGCTCGCCCTGGACGAGATCGGCAACCTCGCACCCCTGCCATCGTTGCCCACCTTGATGGCCGAAGGCGGCGGCACCGGCATCACCACCCTGCCCGTCCTCCAGTCCCTCGCCCAAGCACGAGACAAATGGAACGACAACGCGGCCGGAGCGATCTGGGACGCCTCCATCGTCAAGATCATCCTCGGCGGCGCATCGAACTCCCGCGACCTCCAAGACCTCTCCACCCTCATCGGCGAACGCGACGAGTACACCGACAGCGTGACCCTCGGCGACCACGGCACCCGCTCCAACCAACGCTCCGTGCGACGGGTACCGATCCTTCCGCCGGACCGGATCAGGACCCTGCCATTCGGCACCGGCGTCACCCTCCTTCGATCCGCCCCACCGATCGTCACCGACCTACACGCCTGGCCCTCCCGACCCGACGCTGCTCAGTTGAAGGCCGACCGGGCTGGCATCGAGGCGCTGCTGCGCGGACCCGGCTCGTAATCGGGGCGCGCGCGTTGGTGGGGGCCGTGCACCTGACTGGCACAGCCGCGGCGTCAGATCGCGCGGCCCGATTGGAAGGAAGCCGGAGATGTCGATACTCAGCAAGCCATCGATCCGGGGGTTCGTCGCGAAAGCACCCCAGGAACTGGAGACAAAGAACGGTGATCCGTACGTCAAGGTGAGGTTCGGCCAGGACCGCAAACACCGCGAGCCGGACGGCACCTTCACCGACCTCGGAAAGACCTACGACACGATGGTTGCCTACGACGACAACGTGCAGCGGATCATCGACAATTTCGTTCCTGGTGACCGTTTCGTCGCGCAAGGTCACATCCGTACCTTCTCTAAAGGCGACGACGGCCCCGAGAGCGAGGTGTTCGTCGTGACCGGGATCGGCCACGACAGCGCCTACACCCGCTATGACGTGGACCGCAGCGCTCGACGGGCCCCCGTTGAGCAGACGCCCGAACGCGCCGCCTCACAACAGGCACCCGCGTTCGAGTCACCCGAGCGATCAGGGCAGAGCACATCCGCTCCTGCCCTCGGCCTGTGACACAGGCGGGGAGACGCCGTGAGCGAGTACCTGACAGACCCTGACAGGCTCGACGAGGACGACCTGCTCGATGTGGACGAGTTTGCCTCCGACGAGGCGCCGGACGTCGCGGAGCTGCCGCATCCGGTGAACTGGAACCTGCTGACCGCCGAGGAGCTGGAGGCCGAGTGGTTCGCCCTAGACCGGTGGGTGACCTGGCTGCGCCGCACCTACGGTCTGCCCGCTTTGGTGGTGCCGCCGTTCTGGCACCACCACCCTGAACTGGTGTGGGAGCTGTCAGCGCTGCATCTGCACTGGCTGGCCGCCTATGACCCCGAGCAGAATGCCTCCGCGGCGATCGGTTGGCACCGCGACTTCGCCGACGCCCGTGCACGGCTACGTGATTGGGTCGCGGCCTCGGGCACCCGGATCGATCGTGATCGGCCGACCCGTCAGACGGTCTGGCCCGGGGAGGAACCAGCCGAGCCCGTCGAGGACACCGCGATCGCCGACCGAGCCGCGGAGTTCGAGGCCTTCGTCACCGCGGAGGTCGCCCAACGCCGGCAGGCCGAGGACGACTTCTACGCCGCGATCGCGGAAGAGGAACCGTGAGCACCGTGAGCACCGATACCGCGTGCCCGCCACCCGCTGAGGTGGGCGAGGTCATTCCCGAAGCCGCCTACGGAGCCTTCGTCGCTGGGTGGTGTGCCGGGATGGCCCGGCGCACCACCCATCCTGCATCTCAAGACGTAATCGAGCAGGTCGCGACGATGCTCGATGCCGCCAACGTGGCCGACGCGCTCACTCGGCCGGAGTGATCCTCAACCGCTCCTCGGTCGGTGCCGTACCCGGCAGCGCGTCGATCCGGTGGATCATCCGTCGCAGGTAGGCGCGCTTCTCGGTGATCGTCCTCTCCTTCCACGTCGCGATCAACGCTGGGCCGTCCTTGATCGGGAACTCCTCCAGCTCCATTGCATCCAATCGGCGCTGGAGGCCATCAAGGCGCTGCTGCGCGTCAGCGATCAGCGACAGCAGCACCGTCACCATCGCACCCCGGTACTCCCCGGTGCCCTGCTTGGATAGCAGCGCATCACGCTCGGCCCTGGCTTCATCGAGCTGTGACAGCACCTCATTGATGCCCACATCGGCCCGGGCGGCACGACGTCGGGTACGCGCGGCGGCGAGCGCATCATCGGTGATCTGGGCGAAGAACCAGCCCAGCACAAATGCCTCGCCCTTGACCGCATCGATCGTGCATCCGCCCAAGCAGTTCCCCGGACCCCGGATCTTGTTGGCCTGGCAGCGGTACGCGAACGCCGGCACTCGCTCACCAGAGGCACGCTTGCGAGACTTCTGATGCCCGTACAGGCGTTCCCCGCACTGGCAATGCAACAGCCCTGTCAGCAGCCACTCGTGCGAACCCCACGGTCGCCTGGTCCGTGAGGTCTTCGCTTCCTCTAACAGTCGGCGCGCACGCAACCAGGTCACCCGATCACAGACCGGTTCCTGAGCGATGACCGGTTCGCCTGACGCATCCCGGGCGATGAAGTCGAGCAAGTCGAGTTTCACACCACGCTGGTGTTCGGGCACCTGCCGCATCCGGTAGCCAATCATCCGGGGCGAGACCAGCGACCGGTACACCGTCGCCTCAAACACCGGCCCGCCCGCAGCAGTGGTGATCCCGTACTGGTCGCTCCAGTAGCGAGCGATCTGCGCCAGGCTCTTGCCCGCTAGCACCATGTCCACCGCGTCCTTCAACGCCGGATGTTCCACCGGATGCGGCACCAGCCGCACCCCGGAACGTCCGAACTCATCGACCACGCGCGGGCCAGCCATCCACCCAAGTGGCGGCGTGCCGCCGTGGTGGAACCCAGCCTCGGCCAGGTGCCGCTTCGAGGCCAATTGCCGCTCACTCATCGAGTCCGTCTCAACCTCCGCGAGCAGTGCCTTGATCCCGGTCACCAGCTTCGCCCCCGCGGTCGCGGTGTTCAGCTCATCGGCGCTGTCTTGATGCGACAACAAGTACACGCCCGAGCGCTGGCACTGCCCGATCCACTCGATGCACTTCGCCGCGATCCGGTTCGTGCGATCCAGCTTCCAGAACGCCACTGCTGGTACCGTCCCGGCCTGGATGTCCTGGTTCAGCTGACGCCACCCCTTGCGGTTCTTCGCCGCAGAAGCGCTCGCTGAGTCGTTATCGATGTACTCACCCATCACCGTCCACCCACCCTCGGCGGTGAGCTTGCGAGTCAGATCAAGGCGCTGACGCTCGATCGCATCCGCCTTGTCCTTGTGGTACTTCGACAGCCGCAAGTACAGATAGATCGGCCGCGTGCCTTCCACTGGTGTGTCCGGCCCCGTCTGAGTAAACGCCGGATAGACCACCGCCCGTGTCGCCCGTCCCGGCCGTGCGTTCGCGCCAGGCTGCCTCGTAGTCGTCTTCATCAGTGACCTCCTTCGAGAAGGAGGTGCACTTTCCATTGCTCGACTCGTCGAGGAAGAGGATGCCGGTGTGGGCCCGCGAGACGGCGCCCGGCCGGATGCGTCCCGAACCGCCGCCCACCATCGCCGCCAACGACGTCCCGTGGTGCGGAGCGACGAAGGGTGGGTGGCGCACCAGCACGTCCGCCTCGAGCTGACCGAGCACCGAGTGGATCGCGGTCACCTCGAGCGCCTCGGCCTCGGTGAGCGCCGGCAGGATGCCCGGCAGTCGTTCGGCGATCATCGTCTTGCCCGCGCCGGGCGGTCCGATCATCGCCATGTGGTGTCCGCCGGCCGCGGCGACCTCGACGGCATACCTCGCCTCGGGTTGTCCCACGACATCGCGCAGGTCGGGCAGCGACCGCGAACTCGGCGAGGGCGGTTCGATGACCGGCAGCGGCGGCGGCTGCTTACCGCGGGCCAGGCAGCGATAGCGCACCACGAGGTCAGCCAGATCCCGCACCGGCACCACCTCGACACCGCTCACCAGTGCCGCCTCGCGGGCATTCTGCTCGGGGACGACGACCGTGCGCACGCCGGCCGCGGCGGCCGCGAGCACCGCAGGCAGCACGCCGGGCAATGGCCGCACGGTGCCGTCCAGACCGAGTTCACCCAGGTGCACCACATCGCGGATCACCCGCGTGTCGACCTCGTCGCCACCGGCGGCGAGCGCCGCCAGCGCGATCGCCACATCGAAGCCGGACCCCTGTTTGGGCAGGTCGGCCGGCGACATGTTCACCGTGATCCGCTGGCGCGACAGCTTGAGATCACTGTTGGCGCAGGCGGCCAGGATGCGGTCGGGCGCTTGTTTGCAGGCGGTGTCGGGCAGGCCGCCGAGGATGAACTTCGGCAGTCCGGCGGACACATCGGCCTCGATATCGACGACCGTCCCCTCGATCCCCACCACGGCGACGGCCCGAGTCCGTCCGACGCCCATCAGGCCACGTCCCGCAGGTGTTCGAGCTGATAGCTGCCGTCCCTGGCGACCAGCACCCCGATCACGTCGACGCGCAGCGCGGCGGCGTGCGCGTCGTGGTCGCGCGCCCAGCGAGCGGCCAGCCGCCGCAACCGATGTGCCTTGACCTGGGTGACCGCCTCGATCGGGCTGCCGAAGGCGACGGACCGGCGCGTCTTGACCTCGACGACCACGATCGTGCGGGTCGGCTCCTCCCAAGCGACCAGGTCGATCTCGCCATCGCGGCAGCGCCAGTTGCGGTCGATGATCCGCAGCCCGGCGCGGGTCAGGAAGGCTGCGGCGTAGTCCTCACCGCGGGCGCCGAGGGCCCGGCGGTCGCCTGTGTCGATGTCCATGCCGACCAGCGTCGGCTGCGCGCACAGGCGAGGCGAGCGGCATACGGCCGGACTGTGAACAACTCGACCTAGCGACCCAAGGTCCCCTGTGAATTACTCCGGGAGCTCAAGCTCCCGGGGCGGCAGCTCCTCGACGTTGACGTCCTTGAAGGTGAGCACCCGCACGTTCTTGACGAACCGCGCCGGCCGGTAGACATCCCACACCCACGCGTCGTTCATCCGCACTTCGAAGAACACCTCCGCGCCCTCGCCCCGCACCAGGACATCCACCTCGTTGCACAGGTAGAACCGCCGCTCGGTCTCCACCACGTGGGTGAACAGGCCGACGACATCGCGGTACTCCCGATAGAGCTGCAGCTCCTGCTCGTTCTCATAGCGTTCGAGGTCCTCAGCGCTCACACCTGCATCCTTTCAGGATCGCCGGCGACAGGGGCCTCCGCGACGAACCGGCGCCACGATCGCCGGTGCAGCTCGCACGGCCCATGCTGATCCAGCGCTGCCAGGTGGTCCGGCGCCGAGTAACCCTTGTTGCCGGCCCAGTTGTACTGCGGAAAGCGCTCGTGCCTGTCGACGAGCATGCCGTCGCGCTCGACCTTGGCCAGCACCGACGCGGCCGCGACCGACGAGCACTTCATATCCGCCTTGATCATCGTGCGCACCGGGGGTGTCGCCGGCGCGTCGAGCAGGCCGAACAATCCCACCCGTGCGGGATCGGTGAGCCAGTCGTGATTTCCGTCCAGGATCACCAGATCAGGTATGACGGGCAGCGCGGCGAGCGCTCGCTCCCCCGCCAGCCGCAGCGCACGCATGATGCCGATCTGGTCGATCTCCGCCGCGGATGCATGGCCAACGGCATACGCCACCGCCCACCGCCGCAGCTTCGGCACCATCGCGACCCGGGCGGCGGGCGTGAGCAGCTTTGAGTCACGCACACCCTGCGGCGCGGTCCGGGATGACTCATCGATCACGACGACGCCGACCGACACCGGGCCGGCGAGCGCACCGCGCCCGACCTCGTCCATCCCGGCCAACAACCGGAATCCCTCGCGCTGCAGTGACCTCTCGACCCGCAGGCTCGGCCTGCGGACGGTCACGGGTTCGGCACCTTGGCGAAGACTTGCGGGTATGCCGGCAGCGACTGGATGCGACTGATCGGCCACGCGATCGCCACCACCTGGCCGGTGATGAGGTTCTCCGGCACCGAGCCGGTGCGGCCGGATCCGTCGTCATGGCCACGCGAGTCGTAGGAATGGTCCCGATTGTCACCCATCACCCAAACCCGTCCGGCCGGCACGGTGATCGAGAAGTTGTCGGCGCACGGCCGGTTGCCCGGGGCGACATACGGCTCGTTGAGGGCGGCACCGTTGACGGTCACCTTGCCGCTCACGCAGGCGACATTGTCACCGGGCAGGCCGATCAACCGCTTGACGACGTGGTGGCCGCCGCCGGGCAGGATGCCGACGAACTCAAGCGCGCTCTTGGCACCGCGGACCACCGCATTGGAACTGTCCTGCTGCACCGGTCCCCACGAACTGGGCTGCTCGAACACGATCACATCTCCACGGTTCAGCGCCGAGCGTTGCGGCGTGAACTTGCTGACCACGATGCGATCGCCGATGTCGAGGGTGTTCTCCATCGACTCCGACGGGATCGAAAACGGCTGCGCCACAAAGGTTTTCACCAGAAACGAAATGGTCAACGCGATGACCGCGATGATGATGACTTCCCGCAGGGCACCGCCACCGCGGCGCGGGCGGCGCTTGCCCTCGGACCGGCTCGGCACCTCGCCCGGGGCATAACCGTCGTCCGTTCGCGCGGGAGAGTCGGTGGGTTCCTCGGTCATCGATCAGGCACCTTGTCGAAAGTCGTCGAATAATTGCTCAGCCAGCTGCCCCGCCCGACCGGCCAGATGATGCCGATCGCGCGCCCGGTGACCTTGTCGATCGGCACCGACCCGGTCTTGCCCGTCCCGTCGTCGTGAGCACGCGAGTCGGCCGAATCGTTGCGATGGTCGCCCATCACCCAGATCCGGCCCGGAGGCACCACGATGCTAAACCGTTCGTCGCTCGGTGCGGCCCCGGCATACAGATAGGGCTCGGTGAGCGGGACGCCGTTGACGGTGAGGCGACCCTGCTGGTCACAGCACGCGACCTTGTCGCCGGGCAGCCCGATCAGTCGTTTGATGAGGTGGTCGTCGCCGGCCGGATAGAGACCGACGAACTGCAGGCCGGACACCACCGCTCCGCTCACTCCGGACCGCTTGGCCGGCGGCTGGTCCAGCCAGTTGTCCGGATCGGAGAAGACCACGACGTCTCCGCGGCGCAGGTCGAAGACCCCAGGCGTCAGCTTGCTGACCAGCACCCGGTCACCGGGCTCCAAGGTGCTTTGCATCGACCCCGACGGGATCGAGAAAGGTTGCACCACAAAGGTCTTGATCAGCAGCGACAGCACCAGGGCCGCCACGATCACGATGGCGAGCTCGCGCACCCATTGCAGCACCGAGGTGGGCTTGTGGGTGAGCGGCAGTTTGGTGCGCAGGCCGGTCGGCACCGGCGAGGGCCGCGGCGCTCCGCGCTGCAGCTCGATCGCCTGAGTCAGGTTGGGGTCGGCGGGTGCCTTGGGCATGGGCAGCTTGGCGCGCGGCCGGCCCCGCTCGACGAGCTCGCGCACCTGGGCGGCCGACATCGCCGAGGTGTCCTCGGTCGAGGTATGCCGCCGCGGCAGCCGGAATCGCTCCTCGCTCACGGCCCGAGTCTCCCCCACGATGACGTCGGCCAGTAACGCCACGTCGCCACTCCGATCACATCGCCCTGCCGTATGCCGCCGCCGCCCGGGTCACCGAGATGGTTGCGGGAGTCGTCGGAGTCGGCCCGCCGGTCGCCGAGCACGAAATAGCGGCCGGCCGGCACGGTGGTGTCGAAGGGCGGGCCCTTGGCGCCCCGCGGGCTGAGATAGGGCTCAGGTTGCACCCGCCCATTGATGCGCAGCACGCCGCGGGAGTCTGCGCTGACGCGGTCCCCCGGCATACCGACGACGCGTTTGACGTAGACCGGCCGGCCGGGATGAAAACCAAGCGCAGCGAGCACGCCGCCGCCACCGTCGCTGCCGCGGAAGGCCTCGCCGGCGTCGAAGACGACCAGGTCGCCCCGGTGGATCGCGGTATGACGCAGCACGACGATTCGATCGCCGGGACGCAGCGTGGGTTCCATCGAAGAGGACGGCACCGTGAAGGTCTCGACCACGATGCCGTGCAGGACGGCGACCAGCGCGACCACGAGGAGGGCCGCGAACGCGGGGCGCCGCAGACGCGACGGCGGCGCGCCCTCCGAAGAGGACGCGCCGCCGGTCACGTGCGCTGTGGAGATGCTCAGGCCTGAGCCGGAGTCTCGCGCTTCTCCTTGATCTTCGCCGCCTTGCCGCGCAGCTCGCGCAGGTAGTAGAGCTTGGCGCGGCGGACGTCACCGCGGGTCACGACCTCGATCTTGTCGATGACCGGGGTGTGCAGCGGGAAGGTGCGCTCCACGCCGACGCCGAAGCTGACCTTGCGGACGGTGAAGGTCTCGCCGACGCCCGCGCCGTGGCGGCGGATGACGACGCCCTGGAACACCTGGACACGGCTGCGGTTACCTTCGATGACCTTGACGTGCACCTTGACGGTGTCACCCGCGCGGAAGGCGGGGATGTCGGTCCGCAGGCTGGCCTTGTCGATCTCGTCGAACTTCTGCATGAGTTCTGCTTTCTCGTGACGCCGCAGGTCGTCACCGTCGTGGGTCTGGTGCGCGTCGTCCTTCGCGGCCACATGCTGCGCACTCCCCCTGCGGCGGGGGCCGGTCGACGCAAGGATCAAGTATGCCGGACCACCCGCCTCCCCGCGAAATCGCCGGTGCGGTGCGCAGACTGGTGCCGCCACTGGCATGCGCTCCGGCCACTCGCATGCGGTCCGGCTACTCGCATGCGCTGACCACGGCATGCACGTGCGCTCACCGCATGCGAGTGGGCTCAACGCATGCGAGTGCGCGCCAGCTGGACCACGCGGGCGGGATCGGTGAGGTCGGACCACACCAGCCGGACCACCTCGTAGCCCGCGCGGCGCAAGGCATCCTCGCGCCGCTTCTCCGCGACCAACGCAGCCCGACCGTCGGCGCCGTCATACTTCACCGCGCCATCGAACTCGATCACCACATTGCGGACGAGCAGGTCGACACGAAAGCACCCCGCGTCGGTGCCGATCTCGACCTGACTGCGCACTGGGAAACCGGCACCGACGAGGATCAGCCGGGTGAGGGACTCGCCGGGCGATTCGGCCAGCCCGTCTGCCAGGTGCAGCATCTGGCGCGCAGACCGTATGCCGGGTCGCCGAGCGTTGGCGTCGATCCAGGCCATCAGCGATTCGGTCGTCACCAACGAGTGGTGCAAGGCGGCGTCGCACGCCACGACGCCGGCCTCGAGACCGGATCGCAGAGCATGCGAGATGACCGCCACCTCGGGTCGCACCACGCCAACGCCCGCGAGCTGCACAGCCGACCCGGGGCCCCAGCAACGCTCCACCACGACACCGGGGTGGCGATAGGCCCCACCGGCCGCAACCCGGGCGAGCACGACCAAGGGATCGTCGTGCAGGACGGGGAGCCGATGCACCGCCAGCGCCGTGTGCCCGCTGCCGACCCGAGCGATCTGCCCGGCGTCAAGGTCTGAGCCACGAAACCCGCGCAACACAGCGCGCGCCTCGAGCATCCGTCTCGTCGCCCGATCCCCCGCCTGCCACGCGTCGTTGTGCACATAAGCCCCACGCCGCACGCGGCGCAGCACGCCCTCGCGGACCCATCGGTCGGCCTGGGTGGCATCGACGCCGATGGCCTCGAGGTCAGCGAGACCGACGGCACCACCCATCGCGAAGAGTCGGGCGTGCAGCGGTGAATCGAGAACGGTCATCGGCATACGGTCGGCCGAGGCACACCGGACGGTGAAGGGACTCGGGCCGCAGCTGTGGATATCTCGGGCTTCGAGCTCACCGCGAGCTGTGGACAACAAGGATGCCCGGCACCCACTCGCATACCTTCCGGCCACTCGCATGCGGGCACATCACCTGCATGCCGTGGTCACGGTCTGCGAGTCAACCCAGCGCATGCAAGTGGGCTCAGCGCATGCGAGTGCAGGTCAGCTGTCGGCGGGCGGGGGCGGTGGCGGGAGGAGGTCGGGGCGCCGGGCCTGGGTGCGGGCGATGCGTTGCTCATGCCGCCACTGGGCGATCCGGCCGTGGTCACCGGACAGCAGCACCTCTGGCACTGAAAGCCCTTGCCACACAGCGGGTTTGGTGTAGACGGGATACTCCAGCAACCCGTCCTCGTGCGACTCCTCCACCAGGGATTCGGCGTTGCCGATGACACCCGGCAGCAGTCGCGCGACCGCCTCGACCATGGCGAGCACCGCCACCTCACCACCGTTGAGGACGTAATCGCCGAGCGAGAGGACGCGCACGTCATACGCGCTGGTGGCCCACTCGTAGACCCGCTCGTCGATGCCTTCGTACCGCCCACAGGCGAAGACCAGCCACGGCTCCTCGGCCAGCGCACGCGCGGTCGGCTGGGTGAAGCGTTCCCCACCCGGCCCGGGCACTATCAACGTCGGGCGTGAATCACCTTGCCCCGCAACGTATTCGAGCGCCTCGGCCCACGGCTGGGGTTTCATCACCATGCCGGCACCACCGCCATAAGGCGTGTCGTCCACGGTGCGGTGCCGGTCGTGCGTGAAGTCGCGCAGGTCGTGCACATGCAGCTCGATCAGCCCGTCGCGCCGAGCCTTGCCGATCAGTGAAAGGTCAAGAGGCGCAAGGTAATCGGGGAAGATCGTGACGACATCGAGGCGCATCAGCCGAGCTCCAGCAGACCCGGCGGCGGGGTCGCGATCACCCGGCCGGACTCGAGGTCGACCTCGGGCACGATCTCCTCGACGAACGGCAGGTATGCCGATCCGCCGTCCTCCCGCTCGATCTCCAGCAGGTCTTGCGCCGGCCGGGAGTGCAGCGCCACGACGGTCCCGAGCGGAGTGCCGGAAGCATCCACGACCTGCAGGCCGACGAGGTCGTCCTCGTAGAAACCGTCGTCCTCCTCCTCGTCGGCCGCGGCGAACAAGCGCGTCCCGCGCAGTGCCTCGGCCGCCGTCCGGTCGAGTGCTTCCTCGAAGCCCAGCAGCTGAATCCCGTTGTGCACGCGGGCTGTTCGCAACCGCAGTGGTCCGCGCTCGGCGGGTTCGGTCGCGAAGACCGCGCCCACCACGAACCGCTCGTCGGGGCTGTCGGTGTGCACCTGCACCGTGACCTCGCCGCGCAGCCCGTGCGGCTTGCCGATCCGGGCGACCAAGACCTCGTCCATGCGCTCAGTCTCCCAGGATGGTTTTCTCGGTCGGCATCACCAGGGACATCGCCGACAGGGCCACGGCCGCGAGCAGGGGCAGCACCAGTGCCCGCTGTATGCCGAACTCGTGCACCAGGGCGCCCATCGCGCCGGGCCCGATGAGCGAGGTGGCATAACCGGTGGTCACCACGATCGACAGGGTGCGCCCGCCACCCGCCATACCGGCAAGGCCGTAGATCTGCGGTGCGATGAGAGCGACACCGGCACCGACGACACACCAACCGAGCAGCAGGACCGGCAGTGGCTTCGCGAGCACGCCGATCAGATAGCCGAGCGCAGCCAGCCCGGCGCCCCACCGCACCACCTGCCGCCGACCGAAGCGGTGCACCAGGTGGTCACCACCGAAGCGCACCGCCAGCATGCACACCGACACCGCCGCAAGCCCCCAGGCGCTCTGCGCGGAGGTCACCCGGGCGACATCGCGCACGTGCACCGACGACCAGTCGTATGACGTGCCTTCGGCAAGCCCGAAGCCCACCGCCATCGCGGCGAGCACCCACGCTGCCCGCGGAATCGGTTGGCGCACACCGGATTCGTCCCGATGGACGACCCGCGGGGTGTCGACCCTGGACCACAGGCCCAGCACGGCCACGACGACCAGCACCACGCTGGCGACACCCAGCGCGGACCGCGCCACCGCCGCTGGCCCGGACCACAACCGACCCGAGAGCACCACCGCACCCGAGCCGAGCAGCATCCCCACGCTCCACATCGCGTGCAGCCGGCTCATCACCGGTCGGGGCCGCGCCGCTTCGACCAACACGGCGAGCGCGTTCATCGCCACATCGGTCAGGCCGTTGCCGAGGCCGTAAAGCACGGCGATGGCGATGCCGATGCTCGGGCTGGGCGCAAAACCCATGCCGCACAACGCAATCGCCATGAGCAGACCGCCGGCGACCATGAATCGCGACGCCCCGAAACGGTCCGACAACCGGCCGCCCGCGCTGATGCCGACCACGGCACCGAGCCCGGCGGCGACGAGCAGCGCGCCGAGCGCCCGGGTGTCGGTGTCCCACCGGTCGGCCAGCGTCGGCAACAGCCCACCGAGCACGCCCACGCCGAGGCCGTTGGCGACGAAGGTCGCGGCGGTGGTTGAAACGGCTCGCGACGAGCCGAGGTGAGGACGCACGGGGGAAGCCTTTCGCACAAAGACAGGTGAGGTAGGCCGAGAGGCGAGCTCTCGTCCTACCTCACCTGGAGGTTGAACCGGTCAGCGAGCGCGGTCGGTGTCGACG
Organism: Metallococcus carri; assembly: GCF_011440275.1. GTDB lineage: Bacteria > Actinomycetota > Actinomycetes > Actinomycetales > Dermatophilaceae > Metallococcus > Metallococcus carri. The sequence goes on from NZ_JAAOIV010000001.1 coordinate 239,243, forward strand.
ATGTCGACGCGCACATTGCGCCCGGCCGCGAGGGCCTTGATGACCTCTCGCAAGGCCGACGCGGTGCGACCGGAACGGCCGATGACGCGACCGAGGTCGTCCGGGTGGACGCGCACTTCGAGCATCTCGCCGCGGCGTCCGTCCTTGTGCCGCACGACGACCTCGCCGTCGTGGTCGACGATGCCCTTGACCAGGTGCTCCAGTGCTTCCTCGAGCACCGGATCAGCCCTCGGACTTGGCGCCCGGCGCCACGAAGCCGGCGGCCTCGGCGGCCTCGGCCGTGGTGAACCAGACCTCGGCGACGGTCGAGTCGTACCACTGGCTGTCGGTGGTGTGGTACTTCATCGAGTCCTTGTTGCCCTTGACGGTGAACTTGGCCGGGTCGGGCGACGCGCCGTCCGCGAGCGGAGCGGCGGAGTCGGGGCCGAAACCACCATCAGCGGCCTCGGCCGCCGGAGCAGCCTCAGTGGCCTCAGTGGCCTCAGCAGCCGGAGCCTCGTCGGCCTTCTTCTCGGCCTTCTTCTTGGTGGTGGCGCCGCCCTTGGCGGAGTCGTCGGCACCGTCCTGCGCGGCCTTCAGCGCGGCCTCGTAGAGCGACTTCTTGTCCGGCTTCGGCGGGGCGACCTTGAGGGTGCCCTCGGCACCCTTCTCGCCCTTGAACTTCTGCCAGTCGCCGGTGACCTTCAGCAGCGCGGCGACCTGCTCGGTCGGCTGCGCGCCAACGCCGAGCCAGTACTGCGCGCGCTCGGAGTCGATCTGGATCAGGCTGGGGTCTTCCTTGGGGTGGTAGACCCCGATCTCCTCAATCGCGCGGCCGTCGCGCTTCGTCCGCGAGTCCATGACGACGACGCGGTACTGGGCGTTGCGGATGGCGCCGAGGCGCTTGAGACGAATCTTGACTGCCACGAGTGTGGTGTCTCCTTCTTCAGCTGTGAGACACGGCGAGACCGGGTGGGGAACACGCGGGGAGCCGATGCCTCGGGGGTAGGTGCGCGATCCGTCCGGGAGAGGGCCATCGGGGGCGCAGGTACGCCGGACATCATGCCAGAGGTGCGCCCTTGCGGCCCAATCGTGCGACCGGGGTGACGAGCACCGTCAGTCGGTCGGCGCGTGCCTGTCCAGGAACTGGTAGATCTCGGTGTCGTCGACGCCGGGAAAAACTCCGGGCGGCATCGCGGCGAGCAGGTGGGAGTGCACCCGGGCCGACGGCCAGGACTGCCCCTGCCAGCGGCCGGCCAGATCGGGCGGCGGCTGGGTGCAGCACGACGGGTCGGGGCAGCGCGACACCGCTCGATGGGTCGTCTCGCGGCCGCGCATCCACTTCACCTGCTGGTAGGGCACGCCGACGTTGACCGAAAACAGCCCATCGGGAGTGCGATCGACGACCGCGGTGCACCAATAGGTGCCGGACCGGGTGTCGGTGTAGGCCTGGAAGGCCTGCGAAAGGTCCGGTTGCTCGAAGACCCGGCGCGCGGTCCAGGCCCGGCATACCCGTTGTCCCTCAATGGCTCCCGTCGCGTCGGAGGGGAAGATCACCCCGTCGTTCTCGTAGGCCTTGTAGATCACGCCGCTCTGCGCGATCCGCATGAAGTGCACATGTATGCCGAGATGCTTGGTGGCGAGGTTGGTGAACCGGTGCGCCGCCGTCTCATACGAGACCGCCCAAGCATCGCGCAGGTCCTCGATGGCAATGTCCTTGTCCTTCATGGCTGTTCGCAGCGCGGCGACGGTTTCGGACTCGGGCATGAGCAGCGCGGCGGCGAAGTAGTTGATCTCGACGCGTTGGGAGAGGAACTCGGCGTAGTCGGCCGGGACCTGGTGGTCGAGCACCAGATGGCCGAGCGCCTGCAACGCGAGCGACCGCGAATCGTGTTGTCCCGCTTCGGGTTGCGGCAAATAGATGCGTTTGTGGTGCAGGTCGGTGACGGTGCGGGTCGAGGCCGGCAGATCCGAGGTGTGCACCAGCCGGAAGCCCAGGTGACCCGCGAGCCGGTCGACCGCGGCCCGGCTGATCGGGCCGCCCGGGTGGTTGATCGCGCCGAGCAGCCGGCCGGCCTCCGCCTCGATCTCACCGAAGTAGTTGTCGGCCGCGCGCATCTTCAGCCGCAGCTCGGCATTGGCCCGGCGGGCCTGCTCGGGGGTCGCGGCCCGCTCGGCCTGCGCTGCGGCCATCGCCTCGTGCATGCCGACGAGCGCCTCGAGCGCCTCCATCGGCAGTCGCGGGCCGATCTTCACCGCCGGTATGCCGAGCGCCTGGTAGCTGTCGCGTCGCTGCGCGCGTTCCAGCTTGATCTCCAGGGCGGCGCGCCGCGTGGGCGGCGTGGAGGTGAGCAGATCTTGCACGCTGGTGCCGAGGGCGCTGGCCAAGGCGGACAGCACCGACAGCTTGGGCTCGCGCTTGCCGTTCTCGATGAGCGAGAGCGCCGAGGCCGACATACCCACCTCCCCGGCGACGTCGCCGAGGGTGCGGCCACTCTCGGAGCGCACGTGGCGCAACCGGCGACCGATGAGGAGCGGATCGAGCTCGACCGGAGCAACAGACGTCATACGTCCACGATAGCGAAAGATCCGCAGATATTTACACCCGAACCGCGGTGCAGAACCGGTTGATCGCGGTCACGATGGCTGTGTTGATCAAGAAACCCCCATCTCGAATGAGGAGCCATGAGCGAGAACCTGACCGCCGCTGACCTGCAGAAGGCCTGGGAGACCGACGAGCGCTGGAAGGGCGTCACCCGCGATTACTCCGCCGACGACGTCGTCAAGCTGCGCGGCTCGGTCCAGGAGGAGTTCACCCTCGCCAAGCGCGGCGCCGAGCAGCTGTGGGACAAGCTGCACACCGAAGATTTCGTCAACGCGCTTGGCGCGCTGACCGGCAACCAGGCCGTGCAGCAGGTCAAGGCCGGCCTCAAGGCCATCTACCTGTCCGGCTGGCAGGTCGCCGGTGACGCGAACCTCGCCGGCCAGACCTACCCCGACCAGTCGATCTACCCGGCCAACTCGGTGCCGGCCGTCGTGCGCCGCATCAACAACGCGCTGCTGCGCGCCGACCAGATCGAGTTCGCCGAGGGCAAGAAGTCGGTCGACGACTGGCTGGTGCCGATCGTCGCCGACGCCGAGGCCGGCTTCGGTGGCGTGCTCAACGCCTACGAGCTGATGAAGTCGATGATCGCCTCCGGCGCGGCCGGCGTGCACTGGGAGGACCAGCTCGCCTCGGAGAAGAAGTGTGGTCACCTCGGTGGCAAGGTGCTGATCCCGACCCAGCAGCACATCCGCACCCTCAACGCCGCCCGTCTGGCCGCGGACGTCGCGGGCGTGCCGAGCGTGGTCATCGCCCGCACCGACGCCGAGGCCGCGACCCTCATCACCACCGATGTTGACGAGCGCGACCAGCCGTTCATCACCGGTGAGCGCACGGTCGAGGGCTTCTACAAGGTGAAGAACGGCATCGAGCCGTGCATCGCCCGCGCGAAGGCCTACGCGCCCTACGCCGACCTGATCTGGATGGAGACCGGCACGCCCGACCTCGAGCTGGCGCGCAAGTTCTCCGAGGCGGTCAAGGCCGAGTTCCCCGACCAGATGCTGGCTTACAACTGCAGCCCGTCGTTCAACTGGAAGAAGCACCTGGACGACGCGACCATCGCCAAGTTCCAGAAGGAGCTCGGTGCGATGGGCTTCAAGTTCCAGTTCATCACCCTGGCCGGCTTCCACGCGCTGAACTACTCGATGTTCGACCTGGCACACGGTTACGCCCGCAACCAGATGTCGGCCTATGTCGACCTGCAGGAGCGCGAGTTCGCTGCCGAGGAGCGCGGTTACACCGCGACCAAGCACCAGCGCGAGGTCGGCGCCGGCTACTTCGACCTGGTCGCCACCGCGATCGACCCGAACAGCTCCACCACGGCGCTCAAGGGCTCGACCGAAGAAGCTCAGTTCTGATCAAGAACTGCAGTTAGACCACTCGGGCTCCCGCGGTCACCTGGCTCCGGCCGCGGGAGCCCGAGTTTCATCCCACCAGCGCTCGTCCACCCGGCTCACGACCCCTTGAGGAGGTCGCCATGAACACCGCAACCCGCAACCCCACCGTCCGCGGCACGATGCATCCACGATTCGAGGAGATCCTCACCCCCGAGGCCCTGCGGTTCGTTGCAGCGCTGGACGACGCCTTCGCCGGTCGTCGCGCAGAACTGTTGCAGGCCAGGCGACTTCGCTCGCGTGAGATCTCCAATGGCGCCAACCTGGACTTCCTGCCCGAGACCGAGCAGATCCGTGCCGACGACAGCTGGCAGGTCGCGCCCCCGGGCCCCGGCCTGGAGGATCGCCGCTGCGAACTCGTCGCGCCCGCCAACCGCAAGATGGCGGTGCACGCTCTCAACTCCGGTGCCAACATCTGGCTGGCCGACCTCGAGGACGCCACCGCGCCCTCCTGGCAGAACGTCATCGAGGGACAGCTCAACCTGTATGACGCCGTCCGCGGCACCCTGACGTATGACGAAGCCGACGGTGCCCGCCTCTCGGTGGGCGACCACCGCCCCACCCTGGTGATGCGTCCCCGTGGCTGGCACCTGTGCGAGAAGCACATCGTGCTCGACGGGCGACCGTTCTCGGCGTCCCTGGTCGACTTCGGCCTCTACTTCTTCCACAACGCCCAGCGGCTGATCGACCTCGGCCACGGTCCGTACTTCTACCTGCCGAAGGTGGAGTCGCACCTGGAGGCGCGACTGTGGAATGACGTGTTCGAGCTGGCTCAGCAACTGCTCGGCATACCGCAGGGGACGATCCGCGCGACGGTGCTCATCGAGACCATCACGGCGGCCTTCGAGATGGACGAGATCCTCTACGAGCTGCGCGAGCACTGCTCCGGGCTCAACGCCGGCCGGTGGGACTACATCTTCAGCTATGTGCGCACCTTCGCCCACCGTGGTGAGGAGTTCGTGCTGCCGGACCGGGACAAGGTCACCATGACCACCCCGTTCATGCGGGCTTACACCCAGCTGCTCGTGGACACCTGCCACAAGCGTGGAGCGCACGCCATCGGCGGTCCCGCTGCGGTCAACCCGACTCGTCAGGACGAGGAGTCGCGTCATCGGGCGCTCGGCCTGGTGCGTTCGGAGAAGGAGCGCGAGGCGGCGGAAGGTTTCGACGGTTCGTGGGTGGCGCACCCGGCGCTCGTCGAGATCTGCCAGACGGCATACGCCTCGGTGCTCGGCACCCGGCACGACCAGCGGGACGTGCGGCGCGCGATCGACGTGACAGCCGCAGACCTGGTGTCGCTCAACGGAACTCAGCAGACGATCACCCTGCAGGGCGTCCGCACCAATGTCTCCGTCGCGCTGCGCTACCTCGCGGCGTGGATCGGCGGCCGCGGTGCGGTCGCGATCGACAACCTGATGGAGGACGCCGCGACGGTCGAGATCTCGCGGGCCCAGCTGTGGCAGTGGCTGTTCCACAACAGCCAGCTCGCCGAGGGTCCGCAGGTCACCCGGGACCTGCTCGACCGGATCGTCGACGAGGAGCTCGCCAAGCTGACCCGCGGCCTGGACGACCGGCACTCCAAGCGCTACGAGCAGGCGCGGCAGATCCTGGAGGAGACGGCTTTCGGCGACTACCTGCCGGGCTTCTTCACGCCGTACGCCTACGTGCGCTACCTGATCGACCGGCCGCTGCGGATGTCCGGCCCGCTGAGCAAGGAGGACGTGCGGCAGTCCGAGCAGGTCGCGGCGGCGCGCACGAACGGCACCGCTGCCTGACGCAACACCTCACGCCGGAGCGACCGTCCTCAGCCGAGGGCGGTCGCTCTGGCGTGTAGCGCGATGTTGACAATCTGGTTGGGCGTCAACGGATTTCGCGTGTCGATGCGAAAGACCCGTCCGATCGGCAACGGCTCGGCGTCCGCGGGAATCACCTGCAGGACCCGCTCCGGTGCGATGCCCGCGCTCGCGAGGCCGCGCTGCACGTGGGCGAGGTCGGACTGGCGGAGGTTGTTGTCCAGCACTCCCCCGCTCGGTGAATCGGCGAGCAAGCGCCACATCAGTTGCGAAGCCGCCGCTTCGTCATACAGCGTCTCCTTGAGGATGTCCTTGGACCACAACGGAATCCCGAGTTCGGCGGCGACCCGACGCGCGATCGTCGTCTTGCCGGAGCCGGGCAGACCGTTGACGAGGACGACCACCCGTGGGTGCTCGTTGTCGCGGTATGCCGCTGTGTCCTCCCCGGCCGTGAGCGCATAACTGTCGTGGTCGCGCCAGGCAGCGGGCTCGTCCTGGGCCTCGAGCAGGAGCATGTCCCGGACGAAGCCCTCACGGCGAAAACCTAATGACCGCAACAGTCCTGCCGACCTGGTGTTGCCTGGCCGGACGTTGGCCTCGATGCGGTGCAGCCCCATGCCGGCGGGGGCCGGGTCGAAGCCGAGACGCAGGATCAGCCGCATGCCCTCGCTGAAGAGCCCGCGCCCGTTATAGGGGTCGTAGGAGTCGTAACCCATCGTTGCGGACTGGAAGCGACCACGAATCACGTTGCTGACATTGACCTTTCCGACCAGGTCGTGGGCTGCCTCGCGTTGCCGGGCGTGGATCAGGAAGGTGCGGTGGTCGGCGCTCTGGCGCTCGAGATGCCACAGCAGATCCTGGGTGGAGACCGGGTTCCACTGACCGATGCGCTCAGCGGACGCCTCGACCGCCGAGCGGTATTGCGCGAGATCGGCGCTGACGAGGCTGCGCACCCAGACACGCTCACCCTCGGCATACAGCGGGCGAACCTCGGAGCTCACCGGAAAGCCTTGCCGCGCAACACGATCTGGGTGGGGGCGGCGAGCACACGGACATCGTCGCGTGGGTCTTCGGCATACACGACGAAGTCCGCGCTCGCTCCCTCGGCGAGCGCGTCGCGACCGAGCCACTCGCGGGCGCCCCAGGTCGCTGCGTTGAGCGCCTCGACGTTGGTCATGCCGACCTTGGTGAGCTCCTCGACCTCGCGGGCGACGAGACCGTGCGGGAGTTGGCCGCCGGCGTCGGTGCCGACAAAAACCTGGACGCCTGCCTCGTGCGCCGCGCCGATGGTCGCGTAGCGGCGGTCGTAGAGGTCGCGCATGTGCGCGGCATACCCGGGGAACTTCGCCTCGCCCGCGTCAGCGAAGCTCGGGAAGTTGGCGATGTTGACCAGGGTCGGCACGATCGCAATCCCTTGTCGCGCAAAGGAATCGATGCTGTCTTCGGTGAGACCGGTGGCGTGTTCGATGCAGTCGGTGCCGGCCCACGCGAAGTCACCGAGCGACTCCTCGCCGAAGCAGTGGGCGGTGACGCGGGCGCCCTCTTCATGGGCAGCGTCGATGGCAGCCTTGAGGGCTTCACGCGGCCAGCACGGTGCGAGGTCGCCTCGATCGCGGTCGATCCAGTCGCCGACGAGCTTGACCCAGCCGTCGCCGCGGCGGGCCTCCTGGCGGACATAGGCGACCAGGTCCTCGGGCTCGATCTCGTGGGCGAAGTTGCGGATGTAGCGCTTGGTGCGCGCGATATGACGCCCGGCCCGGATGATGCGGGGCAGGTCGTCGCGGTCGTCGATCCAGTGCGTGTCGTAGGGCGAGCCGGCGTCGCGCAGCAGCAGGGCTCCGGCGTCACGGTCGGCGACGGCATGCTCCTCGGCGCGCTCGGGTGGCACTCCCCCGGTCGCCTCGAGCCCGACATGGCAATGTGCGTCGACGAGGCCGGGGACGACATACCCCTGGACGGTCTGGACGTCCGTGCTCGCCGGCCGGTCGAAGGTGACCTTGCCGTCGACGACCCACAGTTCGTCCATCACCTCCTGCGGGCCAATGAGGATCGAACCGTTGACGTGCAGGACCGCGCCACTCATAGTCCTCGACCTTAGTCAGCGAATGCGCTCGTATGCCGTCCCTTCCCGGCCAGTCGGTCGTGTCGCGTCCGGGTGCAGCAGGTGGGCGAGATCCTCGACGCCGTCGACGAGGCGCGGGCCGGGCCGCGCATAGGAGGCGTTGGCGTCGACCGCCCAGACGGGGACACCCTCCGGAAGGTTGCCCGAAGCGAGGAGTTCGCTGGCCAGTCGGCTGGACTGCTCCAAGCCGAATCCGCATGGGGCACAGACGATCACGTCCGGTTGCGCTGCGCGGATCGCCTGCCACGTGGTGCGCTGGGACTTCTCGCCGGCGCGCCCGAGCAGAGGTATGCCGCCGGCTCGCTCGATCATCTCCGGGACCCAGTGGCCGGGGGTGAATGGTGGGTCGGTCCATTCGAGCAGCATCACCCTGGGTCGTGGGGCGCCCTGGACATCTTCCTCGACCGCGGCGAGGCGTGCGCGGAGGCTTTCGACGAGTTCGCTTGCTGTCTGGTCGCGGTCGGTGACCTGGCCGAGACGCGTGATGGAGTCGAGGACGTGGTCGAGCGTGTGCGGGTCGATGGTGACGACCTCGGCGGTGCAACCGAGATGGGCGAGGGCATCGTCGACGACCGACACGTCGACGGCGCAGACGGCACAGAGGTCCTGGGTGACGACGATGTCGGCGTCGAGGCCGGCGAGGGCACCCGCGTCGAGGTGGTAGAGGTCTTCGCCGCGGCTCATCGCCTCGCTGACCCAGGCGTCGATCTGTTGCGGGTCAAGGCCTTCGGGCATCGCGGAGGTCGACACGATGGTGCGGGTCAGTGCTTCCGGGGGCGTGTCGCATTCGAAGGTGACACCGACGACCTGGTCCCCAGCGCCGAGGTCGAAAAGGATCTCGGTGGTCGAGGGCAGCAGCGAGACGATTTTGCGCACGCTCTCACCGTAGGCGCAGCACCCTTCGCAGCAGGGTGAGGTCGAGGTCCGAAACCCGGCCGAGTGCGCTCGCGTCGTCGATGCTGATCCAGGCGACACCGGCGATTTCGGCGTTCGGGACCAATTCCCGGGTAGCGACCACCGCCCCGGTGAACAGCGCGCACCGGACTTCGAGTCCCGACGCGAGCCGAAGCCTGCGCACGCCGACGAAGCGAGCGTCCCGCATCGAGCCGCCGGCCTCCTCGGCGAACTCACGGACCGCAGCCTCTTTGGGACTCTCACCGGGTTCGATCTCGCCGCCGGGCAGCTCCCACTGGTCGCGATTCTTGTTGTGCACTAGGCAAATTCGTTCACCATCCGTGGCGATCATCACCGCGACGGCGAGCGGCCATCCCTCGACGTCGACGAGCAGTTCGCGTTCGTGGCCCGAGTCCCAGCTGACCATCTGGGTGCCGATGTGGTCGGTAGCGATCGGCGGCCCTGGCCAGCCAGCTTCGTCGTTCATGACGCGTCGTCGTTCATGCGGCCATGACCAGTCGCAGGAGTTCCTGCTCGAACCGGGAGGGATGCTGGGCGTCGATGGTCGGCAGCGGCAGAGGTGGTGGGGTGCTGGTGTACGCGTGGCCCGTCGGGGTGGTGGTGCTGACGGTATGCCGCCGACTGCCTCCGCTGCCGCTGTCGTCTTGGGTGTCGCGTCGGGTGTGCCAGTCGGGGTGTTCTTTGAGGTAGTTGCAGCTGGCGCACAGGCCTTGACCGTTGTCCATGCTGGTGGGTCCGCCGTCGGTGTGGCGGCGGATGTGGTCGATGTGGCGGATGGGTGCGTCGCAGTAGGGGGTGCGGCAGACTTCGTCGCGCAGGCTGATCGCTTGGCGCAGCAGCCCGGTGAAGGTTCTTGAGGTGGATTCGATGCGGACCAGGTCGGGGTCGTCGGGGTCGGTGAACAACCGCCGGATCAATGCCCGCGAGGTCCGGTACTCGCGCTGCCGATCCTCACGCTCACCCGTTTCGTCGGGATTGCCGGCTCGATCGTCGGCGCGATCTGGGCTACCACCTCCACCGCCTTCTCCAGTCGCACCGTGTCCAGCAGCGCCGTGTCCAGCTGCACCGTCGTGCCGCCCACCGGGTTCGTCGGGTGCGTGGGGTGCGTCTGGTACGTCTGGTGTGTGGGGTGGGGTGGCGGTGGGGCGGGTGGTGCCGGTCGCGGCGAGTTTGCGGGCCAGGATCCCGGGCAGGGTGCCCATGTTCTCGATCCGGGCGGGGGTGTTGCTCGCGCCGACCAGCGTGTCGGGGGTCATCAGCACCCCGATGGTCACGTCGCACCCGCCGGTGACGGGGTTCCGGCCGGTGAGGCGTTCGATGAACAGGTCGGCTTCGATCTGCGCCCTAGTGCGCCGGGTGCCACCCATGGCTTCGGGGACCTGCCCGGGCTGGGTGGCGTATACGGCCGCGGCGGCATCGCGTACCGCGAATTTCGCGGCGACGGCTTCGGTGAACGGCACGATCGCGGTCAACGCGGCCATCCCATCACCCAGGTCCCGCACGCTGACCCGCCGCCGGGTCACGGCCGCAGCGTGCCGGTGTGCGGCCGCGTCGGGTTCGTGCTCATCGACCAACGCCCGGGCGCGCCGCCCGACCCGCCGGGCCGCCCACCGGGTGCACCCTTCGGCGTGCAACCGGGCATCCACCACTCCTGCGGTGTGCCGGGAAGTGTGCGCGGTCGCCCGGGCGATCTGCGCGGCGGCGTCTTCGGACAACTCCCCACGCGTCATCGCCGCCAACGTGCCCGGTAACCGGTCCACCAAAGCCTCAGCCACCCCGAGCAGGCGCCGCCCCTGGGATGGGGAACACCGCTGGGCTAACCCGACCTGCGCGGCCACCGACCGGCGGGTCACGCCCTCATCCAGCCCGCGGGCCTGGTCCCGACCGGTCTGCACCCGGTCCAAGTCCACGGCCAGGCGGGCCTGCGCGGCCGCGCACGCGTTCTTCACCCGCTCCAACACCGTGATCGCTTCCACCAGCACCGCACCCGTCAGATCCGGGCCGCCCGAATCAGCGGCAGCACCAGGATCAGCGGGGTCGGCAGTGTCGGCGGGCGGGGACACACTCAAGCTGACCTCATCCAGGGCAGCTAACCGCTCGATCAACACGCGCAACTCCGCAGCGGTCGGCGCCGACAACGCCCCATCACATGTCGGGGCGGCCGCAGCGGTGGGTGCGGCGGTGGGTGCGGAGGTGGCGTCCGACACAGCATCCACCGCGCCGTCCGACATGGCGTGCGATGAGGTGGCGGGCACCGGGTCACCGGCGTGACCGGAGGCGTCGGAGGTGTTGTTGGTGCTGTTCGAGCGCATGGGGTCCGCGTCAGCGGCCGGTTCCGGCCCTGACGTGGGGGTGTTGTCGCGCGCTTCGAACATGTTTCTATTCTAGCTGCCCGGTGCGACATTGTCAGCATTTTTCACAGGGTCTATTTACGCTGAGAGCGAACATTCGAGGCTGTCAGTGGTGCCGGTTAGCGTGGTCCCGTGTGTGCTTCTTGACGGCCGCGACCGGCACCCAATTCCGCAACGACAGAACCTCCCCCGAAGGGCCGAAAAGTGGTCGCTATCACCGCCACATTCCTCTACTACGGATGTAGAGAACGCGAGGCGAGCTCACGGCAACCGGATCGGCAGGCAGGCAGTCCGGCAGGCGGGCACTGAGCTCGCCGAGGAGGACTGCCGGATCGGCCGGCTCGGCGTTCTGGTCCCCTGCCCGCGGGATTCACCGCCCCGGCGGGGCGGGTGAGAAATCAGCGGGGGCACGACGAAAACTGGTCGCTATAGCCGCCGGTTTCCTCTACTACTGATGTAGAGAAGGCGAGGCGACCGCCAGGCGACCATAACTCGCCGCTCGGCCGGTGATTGGTGCCCGCTCGGGCGACGAAAACGTGCCGCTCGGCAGCCTCGGGAACTGGTCGCGATAACCGCCGGATTCCTCTACTACGGGTGCAGCGAGCGCGAGGCGACCCACCCCGTCATACCGGCCGAGGAGAGTTCGCGCAGGGGCTCGGCGGCCTCACCTCGCCCGCGCCTGAGGACGAGAGCAGTGACAGTGTCGGTGGCAGCGGCAATGCTGGTCATCGTCGAGCACCACACACCGAGGAGGCAGCATGTCCGGACCCGTTCACTTCGAGATTCAGGCCGATGACCTGGAGCGGGCAAAGTCGTTCTACGAGAAGGCCTTTGGCTGGAAGTATGAGGACTACAGCCAGTTCACCGGCTCGCCCTACTGGGGCATCACCGCCGCTGCTGAGGGCGGCAACGACGGCATCAACGGCGGCCTGCTGCAGCGTCCCGCCGCCGCGCCCAGCCCGCAGCAGGGCACCAACGCCTATGTCTGCACGATGGCCGTCGACGACTACGACGCTGCCGAGAAGCGCATCCTCGACGCCGGCGGCCAGGTCGCCATGCCGAAGTTCGCGCTGCCCGGTATGGCGTGGCAGGGCTACTACATCGACACCGAAGGCAACACTTTCGGCATCCACCAGCCCGACGAGAACGCCCGCTGACGGCGCTTAGCGCAGGAAGTCGCGCAGGATCGCGGTGAAGGTCGCCGGCTGCTGCGAGTGCACCCAGTGGCCGGCGTTCTTCACCGTGACCAGCCGCACCCGCGGGAAGAGCGCCTCCATCGCCGGCCGGTAGTCCGGCGTGATGTATGCCGAGTCCGCGCCCGCCACCCAGACGACCGGACCGTCATACCGAGCATCGCTCGGCAGCCGCGGCCAGCCGCCGAGTTTCGGCAACGACCGGGCGAGCAGGTCGAGGTTCATCTGCCAGCGCCACCCGTCGTGATCGCGGCGCAGGTTCTGCAACAGGAAGGCGCGCACCACGTCGTCGGGGACTGCGTCGCGCATGGCCCGGTCGGCCTGGGCCCGGGTCGTGGTGGCCGGCAGGTCGAGCGCCGCCATGGCCTCGACATACCCGTCGAAGGAGGTGAGACCGCCGTAATCCACCGGCGCGATGTCCACGACGCACAACCGTGACACCAGGTCCGGCTCCGACAACGCGAGGATCATCGCGACCTTGCCGCCCATCGAGTGACCGACGACGGCCCACGGGTCCGAGCCACCGATCTCCCGCAGCGTCGATGCGACCTCGGCCGCCATCGCCTTGTAGGAGAAGGACTCCGACCACGCGGACCGGCCGTGATCGGGCAGATCGAGCAGCGTCACCCGGTGATCGTCGGCGACGGCCTTGGCGACCCCGGTCCAGTTGCGGCCCTGCCCGAACAACCCGTGGCAGAACGCGACCCGGGGGCCGGCCTCGCCGTATGACGTGGTGTGCAGCTTCACGTGACCCCCGAGTCCGCCTGCGCGTCAGTCCTGCTTGCCGAGGTACTTCTCGAAACCCTTGGGCAGCTTCAGTTGCGACAGATCCGGCTCCTCCTGGGCGCCGACCGCCTCGTTGAAGGCCTTCTCGCGCGCTTCCACCTGACGCTGCTGGGCGGCGGCCTCCTGCTGGGCGCGCTTGGCCGGGTTGCCCGACTTGCCCTTCTTCTTGTTCTGGGCCTTGCCCTTCTTCGCGCCGCCGGCGCCACCGGGGATCCCCGGCATACCAGGCATTCCCGGCATACCGCCGCCGCGACGCAACTGGCGCATCATCTTCTGGGCCTGACCGAAGCGCTCGAGCAACTGGTTGACCTCGGACACCGTCACACCCGAACCGCCGGCGATGCGCGCCCGCCGTGAGCCGTTGATCTGCTTGGGGTGGGTGCGCTCGAAGGGCGTCATCGAGCGCACCATCGCCTCGACCCGGTCGAACTCCTTCTCATCGAGGGAGGCGAGCTGGTCGCGCATGTTCGCCATGCCGGGCATCATGCCGAGGATCGACTTGAGGTTGCCCATCTTGCGCACGGCGCTCATCTGCTGCAGGAAGTCGTCGAAGGTGAAGTCCTCCTCCGCCATGAACTTGCGCTGCATCTCGGCGGCCTGGCGCTTGTCGAACGCCTTCTCGGCCTGCTCGATGAGGGTGAGCACGTCGCCCATGTCGAGGATGCGCGAGGCCATCCGGTCGGGGTGGAAGACCTCGATGTCCTTGACCTGCTCGCCGATCGAGCTGTACATAATCGGCTTGCCGGTGACCGAGGCGACCGACAGGGCGGCACCACCGCGGGCGTCACCGTCGAGCTTGGACAGCACCACACCGGTGAAGTCGACGCCCTTGCTGAAGGCCAGCGCGGTCTCGATCGCGGCCTGGCCGATCATCGCGTCGATGACGAAGAGCACCTCGTCGGGCTGGATCGCGTCGCGGATATTGCGCGCCTGGTCCATCAGCGCCTCGTCCACCGCGAGCCGGCCGGCGGTGTCGACGATCACCACGTCGTACTGCCGGACCTTGGCCTGGCCGACACCCGCCTGCGCCACCCACACCGGGTCGCCGAACGAGCGCGTGCCCTCCCCGGTCTCGGTCACCGCGTCGTGGCCGCCCTCGTTGCCCCGCTCCGGCGCGAAGCACGGCACCCCGGCCCGGTCGGCCACGACTTCGAGCTGCCGCACCGCGTTGGGGCGCTGCAGGTCGGCCGCCACCAGCACCGGGAAATGTCCCTGGTCGCGCAGCAGCCGGGCGAGTTTGCCGGCGAAGGTGGTCTTGCCCGAACCCTGCAGACCGGCGAGCATGATCACCGTCGGCCCGGTCTTGGCCATGTTCAGCCGGCGGGTTTCGCCGCCGAGGATCTGGATCAGCTCGTCATTGACGATCTTGACGACCTGCTGCCCGGGGTTGAGCGCCCCACTGACCTCCGCGCCGAGCGCCCGCTGACGCACCCGGCCGGTGAATTCGCGCACCACCGGTGTCGCGACGTCCGCGTCGATGAGCGCGAGGCGGATGTCGCGGATCGTGGAGTTGATGTCGGACTCGGTGAGTCGACCCTTGCCACGAAGGTTCTTGAAGGTGCCGGTCAGGCGGTCGGACAGACTGTTGAACACGCTGCGTAGGGTATCTCGCGAGCCGTCGCTCAGGCCTCGCAGGCGTCGATCACGGCAGCGATCAGTTGCGCTGCGGCCGGTGGCGTGAGCGGTTCGTCGCCGAGCGAGGTGAGATAGAAGGTGTCGAGCGTCTGCCCGGCATAGGTCGCCACATGCGCGGAGCGGACCGCGAGGCCGAGCTTGGCGAACGTCATACCGAGATCGCGCAACAGACCCGGACGGTCGGGCGAACGCACCTCGAGCACGGTCGCGTCCGCGGACGCTCCCGGCACCACCGTGGCACGTGCGGGCGGTGCGGTCAGGTCGCGAGACTTGCCGCGCCGCCGGTCCAGCCCGCGCAGCGGAGACCGATCGCCGGTGGCGAGCCGGCGCAGGCCACGGACGAGTTCCTCGGCCTCAGGTGCCTCGTCGGTCGGCACCTCGACCTGCCAGATGTCGTATGCCGACCCCTCCAGCGTGTGCAGCAGCGCCGACCGCACCGTCATGCCGTATGCCGCGAGCAGGCCGGCCGAGTCCGCGAAGAGTCCCAGCCGGTCGCGATGGGCGATCTCGACCTGGGCGCCCCCGGCGGACGGGGTGACCTGCACCCAGGGTTCACCGACGGCGAGGCGCTCGCTCGCACCGACGGGGAGGGTCGCCGCGGGCAGTGGCTCGGTGGCGGCCGGTTCGTCGCCGAGGGTCGCGCGCACATGGGTGGTCAGGTCGCCGACCAGCTTGGCCCGCCAGCCGGTCCAGGCCTTCGGGCCGGCGGCGAGCGCGTCGGACTCGGTGAGGGCCCGCAGCTGTTCCAGCAGGTCGCGGCGTCCGTCGACCGCGGTGGACAAGGCCTTGACCGTGGCCGGATCGCGGGGATCGCGCCGGGTCGCCAGGTCGACCAGGGTGAGGTGTTCGCGGACCAGCAGCTCGACGTCGGCCACGTCCTCGTCGGGCAGGCCCATCCCCCGCGCGATGGCGGCAGCGACCGGCGCGCCCTCGAGCGAGTGGTCCAGCGCCCCGCTCACCTTGCCGATGTCGTGCAGCAGCGCGGCGAGCAGCAACAGGTCGGGGCGAGCAACATCGGCCCGCCGCTCGTAGGCCTCGACCACCGTTTCGACCAGGTGCCGGTCGACGGTGAACCGGTGCACCGCATTGCGCTGCGGGCGGCTGCGCACCGCCTTCCACTGCGGCAACCACAGGTCCACCACGCCCGCCAGGTCCAGGCTCTCCCACACCGGCAGCAGCCCCGGCCCGGTCGCGAGCAGGTCGAGGAAGGCGTCGCGCACCTCCGGCGGCCACGGCGTGCCGAGCGGCTCGAGCGTGCGGCTCAGGTTCGCGATCGTGGTGGGGGCGAGCGGCATACCGCGGCGGGCGGCGATGCGGGCGGCGCGCAGGAGCAGCAGGTGATCGTTGGGACCCGGGGTCACACCCGGACCCAGCACGACCTCGCCGTCGTGTTCGTGCAGGCCGAAGCCGAGCGGTTTCAGCACCGGCCGGCGCGGACCAACACGCAAGGTCCGCGCTCGCTGGCTCTGCGCCGCCCGCCGCATCGTCGCGTCGAGGGCATAGGAGATGGTCCGGGCCGACTGCACGACATAGGTCAGCAGCGCGTCGCTGTCGGGCAGGCCGAGCAGGGCCGTGACGGTGTCCTGGTCGTTGCGCGCCAGCCGATCCCGGCCGCGCCCGGTGGCGACATGCAGGGCGTCGCGCACATCGAGCAGCGAGGCATAGGCCTGGTCGACCGCACCGTGCGGGCGGTCGGTGAGCCAGGCCGAAGTCAGCGCCCCGAGCACGGTCATATCGCGCAGGCCACCGCGGGCCTCCTTGAGGTCCGGCTCCAGATCGCTGGTGAGGTCGCCGTGGCGCTCGTGCCGGGCGCGCAACGAGTCGATGAGCTCGGGCAACCGCTTGCGCGCGTTGGCCCGCCAATCGTGAGCGATGCCCTGGCGGACGCCAGCGACGAGCACGGCGTCACCGGCGATCCAGGTGAGGTCGAGCATGCCGACCGTGGCGGCGAGATCGGCGGCCGCCACCTGCCGGCACTCCCCCAGCGTGCGCACCGAGTGATCAAGTCGAATCCCGTTGTCCCACAACGGATACCACAACCGGTCGGCGAGCGCGTTGACGTCCTTCGAGCTGAGCGAGCGCCCGTCGTGCAGCAGCACCAGGTCGTAGTCGCTGAGCGGTCCGGGGTCACCGCGACCAACGCTGCCGACGGCCGCGAGCGCGACGCCCTGGTCCGCCCGCCCGCGGAGTGGCGCCGCCGCGTCCACCCACAGGTCGCCGAGCAGGCTGGTCGCGTATGCCGTGAGCCGGGTCCGGCGCGCTGCCCCCGCGCCGGACCGGCTGAACTCACGGGTCGCCGCCAGATCGAGCCGCCGGCCCGTGTGGTCGGTGATCGTCATCGTCAGAGCGCGGTCGGACCGTGCTCACCGGTGCGGACCCGCACGACGTCCTCGACCGGCATCACCCACACCTTGCCGTCGCCGATCCGGCCGGTCTGCGCGGTCTTGACGATGACGTCGACGACCGCCGCGGCGTCCATGTCCTCCACGATCACCTCGATGCGCACCTTCGGCACGAAGTCCACGGTGTACTCGGCGCCGCGGTAGACCTCACTGTGCCCGCGCTGCCGGCCGTACCCGCTGGACTCGCTGACCGTCATACCGGCGATGCCGTAGGCCTCCAGCGCCTCCTTCACCTCGTCGAGCTTGAACGGCTTGATGATGGCGGTGACGAGCTTCATGCGTGGACCTCACTGTCGATCTCGTGGTGGTGCCGGGCGTCCGGTTCGTGCTGGCCGAGGGGGGACACGCGACCGGCGCCGCGGCCGCCGAAGTCGTATGCCGACTCCGCGTGCTCGGCCTGGTCGATGCCGGCCACCTCGTCGTCCTCACTGATGCGCCAGCCCATGGTGGCCTTCAGCGCGAGGGCGATGACCGTGGTGACCACGGCCGTGAAGACGAGCGCGACCAGCGCGATGATGAGCTGGACGACCAACTGGCGCCAGTCGCCATACGCCAGGCCGGTGCCGCGGGCGAAGATGCCGAGCGAGATCGTGCCCCAGAAGCCGGCCACCAGGTGGACGCCGACGACATCGAGGGAGTCGTCGAAGCCGAGGCGGTATTTCAGCCCGACCGCCATCGCCGCCGCGGCACCGGCGATCACGCCGACGCCGATCGCGCCGAGCGGGGTGACATTGCCGCAGGCCGGGGTGATCGCGACCAGGCCGGCCACGATGCCGGACGCCGCGCCGACCGAGGTCGCATGCCCTTCACGCAGCTTCTCCACGACCAGCCAGCCGAGCATCGCCGCGCAGGTGGCGACGGTGGTGTTGACCCAGGCCAGCGCCGCGGAATCGTTGGCGGCGAGCGCCGAGCCGGCGTTGAAGCCGTACCAGCCGAACCACAGGATGCCGGAGCCGAGCATGACGAGCGTGACATTGTGCGGAC
The DNA here is from genome assembly GCF_011440275.1 of Metallococcus carri. Classification (GTDB taxonomy): domain Bacteria; phylum Actinomycetota; class Actinomycetes; order Actinomycetales; family Dermatophilaceae; genus Metallococcus; species Metallococcus carri. The sequence continues at coordinate 257,399 of NZ_JAAOIV010000001.1, forward strand.
GCATCGGCACCTTGCCGAAGCCCTTGCGGCGCCCGACGATGAGCGCGAGCACGAGGCCCGCCATACCGGCGTTGATGTGGACCACGGTGCCACCGGCGAAGTCGATCGGAGCGATCGTCGCGGCACCGTCGGTGAGGCCGAACAGCTTGGCCGCGATGCCGTCGGCGGAGCCGGAGAGCAGACCGCCGCCCCAGACCATGTGCGCGAGCGGGAAATAGGCGAGGGTGACCCACAGCGCGGAGAAGACCATCCAGGTCGAGAACTTCACCCGGTCCGACAGGGCACCGCTGATCAGCGCGACGGTGATGGCGGCGAAGGTGAACTGGAAGCCGACGAAGATGAGTGTGGGGATGCCGCCGTCCTGCAGCACGGTGGCGCCGGGTTCGCCCGGCAGCATTCCCTTCAGGCCCCAGAACTCCAGCGGACTGGCGATGATCCCGCCGATGTCCTTGCTGCCGAAGGACATCGAGTAGCCCCACAACACGTAGATCACGCCGATCAGGCCGAACGGCCCGAACGACATCATCATCATGTTGAGCACGCCCTTGGAGCGGTTGAGACCGCCGTAGAACAGCGCCAGGCCGGGGATCGTCATAAACAGCACGAGCGCGGCCGACGTCAGCATCCAGGCGGTGTTGCCCGAATCCAGCGTGGGCGGCGGCTCGGCCGCAGCGAAGGCGAGAAGAGAACTCATGACACGGAAAGTTCCCAAACGCGCGTTTCACCTGCCGCCACGTCGTGTTACAGGCATGTGACGAATAATCGGAGGTATGCCGATCCCCGCACCTCGCGTCGCGATGGCGGGCGTGGCGCAGAAGATCAGTGGCTTCATCTCGACCACGACCTTCGGCACGATCGAAGCGGCCGAACGCACGATGACCAGGGTGCGCCGGGTGCACGACCGGATCGGTGGCGTGGCCGGCGAGCGCACCTATCGCGCCGGCGACCCGGATCTGCTGACCTGGGTGCACATCGCCGAGATCAGCAGCTTCCTCGACAGCTACCAGCGGTTCGCGCCCTCGCCGCTGTCCCCCGCCGAGGCCGACCTGTATGTCGCCCAGACCGCGCGGGCAGCGCAGGGCATCGGCGTGCCGGACCCGCCGCGCTCAGTCGCGGCGCTGGACGAACGGCTCACGGCATACCGGCCGGTGCTTGAGGCGGGACCGGACGCGCGCGACGTGCGCGACTTCCTGCGCAACCCGTCACAGCTGAATTCCGTTGGCGTTGCTGGGTATTCGTTGCTCTACCGCGGCGCGATCGCGACCCTTCCGCCGTATGCCGCCCGCCTGCTCGGGCTGCCAACCGCCGGTCCCCGGCACGCGGCCGATCTGCGGCTCGGCGCGGCCGGGGTGGCGATGGTGCGCTGGATGCTGAGCGACCCGCTCATCCAGACCGATCGCCGCGCAGATCGTCGAGGATCTCGCGAGAGCTGAGTCCACGCGCGCGTTTGATATCCGCGAACGCCGATCGGCGCCGGATCGACGTGATGAGCTGTTCGACCAAGTCCGCTGGGGTCTCGGTGAGGATCTCCGGCGTCACCGTGATCTCGGTGAAGCACCACCCGGGCACGTCGGCCCGCTGCCAGCCGAAGGGCAGCGCCACGTGGTCTCGCTCCAAGGCCTGCACGACCTTCTTCCGTATGCCGTCCCGGTCGCCTTCGAGGTAGAGCCGGAAGGCATTCGTGTGCGGCTGTTCGGGGTGGACGCGTAGACCGCTCGCCCGGAACGCCTCAGCGAGGGATTGTGCGAACTCGTGCAACCGCGGCATGAGCGGCAGCACCTCGTCCAGGCCCTGGAGCGCGGACAACGCGTGCGGCGCCGCGGTCCACACGGTGCCGCCGAGCCGTCGGCGCCACAACCGGGATTCCCGCACGAAGTCCGCGTCGCCGGCGAGTGCCGCGCCGGACAGGCCGCCGAGGCCCTTGTAGAAGCTGACATAAACCGAGTCCGCGAGGCCCGCGATCTCGTCCAAGGAGCGCGCGAAATGCGGTGCCGACTCCCACAGCCGGGCGCCGTCCAGGTGGAAGGGCACTCCACGCTCCCGACAAGCGGCCGCAAGTGCAACGAGCTCCTCCCAGGTCGGCAGGAGATGGCCGGCGTCACGCAGCGGCAGCTCGACGAGCACCGCCCCGAGCTCGCCGGGGACCTTCGCGAGGTCGGCCGCGGTGGCGGTCACCGGACCGGTGGTGAGATGCACGTAGTCGAGGTCGTGCACGGCCCGAGGACCGTCTTCTTCGTGAACGATCAGATGCGACAGATCCGGCAGCGCCACCCGGCGCGAACCCAACCGCTCGGTCCAGACCCGCAGAGCGACCTGCTGGGCCATCACCCCGCTCGGGAAGTAAGCGGCGGCCTCGGTGCCCAGGAGGTCAGCGACGCGCTTCTCGACCTCGGCGACTGGGCCCCGCTCGCCGTAGCCGTCCCAACTGGTGAGGTCGTCGCCCTGGCGCTCGGCATACCTTGCGAGCGAGCGCAGGCGGTCGGCAAGGCCGACCCGCGGACGCCAGAACCCGCGCTCGGCGAAGGGCTGGGCCGCGCGGAAGCGCGCGTCGAGACTGTCAGTCGAGGACGGCATCGACGAAGGCCTTGGGGTCGAAGGGCGCGAGGTCGTCGGCGCCCTCGCCGAGGCCGACGAGCTTGACCGGGACGCCGAGTTCGCGTTGGACGAGCACGACGATGCCGCCCTTGGCGGTGCCATCGAGTTTGGTCAGCACGACGCCGGTGATGTCGACAGCCTGGGCGAAGACTTCGGCCTGGCGCATGCCGTTCTGACCGGTGGTGGCGTCGAGCACGAGCAGACACTCATCGATCGGGCTCTGCTTCTCGATGACCCGCTTGACCTTGGACAGCTCATCCATCAGGCCGACCTTGTTGTGCAGCCGGCCTGCGGTGTCGATGATCACGACGTCGACTTCTTCGTCCTTGCCGTCCTTGACCGCATCGAAGGCGACCGCCGCGGGGTCGGCGCCTTCCTTGTCGGAGCGGACGGTGGCGACGCCCACGCGGGCGCCCCAGGTCTCGAGCTGGTCGGCGGCGGCCGCGCGGAAGGTGTCGGCGGCGCCGAGCAGCACTTCCTTATCCTCGGCGACGAGCACTCGGGCGAGCTTGCCGACGGTGGTGGTCTTGCCGGTTCCATTGACGCCGACGACCATGATCACCGCCGGACGGTCGCCCTGGCGGCTGGCGGCGATGCGGCGGTCGAGGTCGGGGTTGACGAGCGTCAGCAGCTCTTCGTGCAGCCAGGCCTCCAGCCGCTCGGCGGTCGGAGTGCCCTCGACCGAAACGCGGCGCTTGAGGTTGTCCACGAGCTCGGTGGTCGCCTCGACCCCGAGGTCCGCGCCCAGCAGGGTGTCCTCGACCTCTTCCCAGACGGTTTCGTCGAGCGACCCGGCCGACAGCAGGGACAGCAGCCCCTTGCCCATCGTGTTCTGCGAACCGGCGAGTCGCGAACGCAGCCGGGTCATCCGGTTGCGGGCGGACTCCGGGCGCTCGGTGCCGACCTCGGGCTCGGTCTCGACCGGCGCAGTCTCCGGTATGGCGGGTGCGTTGTCCTCGACGGTGGGTCCGGTGGGGACTTCGGCCGGTTCGTCGTCCTTCGGCGGCGCCGGGGTCGCACCCTTGCTGGTGTCGATCGTCGCGGTGGAACTCGGCTTGTAGGTGTTCGCACCGCGCGTCGGCGCATCCTTGGCGGACGGCACCTGCGTCTCTTGCGGCGGCAGTTCCTTGGTCGCGCCGCCTCGCCCTCGCCCGCGCACGAGGGCCACGGCACCGACCACCCCGGCGACGAGGATGACGGTGATGACAGTCAGGATCTCCCAGAGCTGGTCCACGCGCCCATCATGGCAAACCGCACCGACGGGTCACGTCGGTGCGGTCCGGGCAGGTCGGGCTCAGGCGTCGGCGCGGTCGCGCTTGGCGACCGACTTGACCGATTCGGTCGCGCCCTTGGCCTTGCTGGCCACGGCCTCGGTGCCGTCGGTCACCCTCGCCACGACATGCTCGCCGCGCTCGGTGAGCAGCGGCCGGCCCTCGCGGCGGGCGGGCACGGCAACCAGACCGACCACGACGGAGGCGAGGGCGACGCAGATCAGAAGGGCGAGGATCAGCCAGAGCATGGCGCTATTGTGCCGGAACGGTCCGTGTGCTACCGCATCGAAACGCTGTGTTCCGGCTGACAGTTCGGTGAATTATCACGCGCTCGCGGGCTCGGGTTGCGGCTCGTCGGGCTGGACGTCCCGAATGCGCTGCGACACCACCGTGGTGACGCCGTCGCCGCGCATGGACACGCCATACAGCGCATCGGCGACTTCCATGGTGCGCTTCTGGTGGGTGATGACGATGAGCTGGCTGGAGTCGCGCAGTTCCTCGAAGAGGGTGATGAGGCGCCCGAGGTTGGCGTCGTCGAGGGCGGCCTCGACCTCGTCCATGATGTAGAAGGGGCTGGGCCGCGCCTTGAAGATCGACACCAGCAGCGCGACCGCGACCAGCGAGCGCTCGCCACCGGACAGCAGCGACAGCCGCTTGATCTTCTTGCCCGGCGGGCGGGCCTCCACCTCGATGCCGGTGCCGAGCATGTCCTCGGGGTCGGTGAGCACCAGGCGCCCCTCGCCACCGGGGAACAGCCGGGAAAAGACACCCTCGAACTCGCGCGCCGTGTCCTCGAACGCCTCGGCGAAAACCCGCTGCACCCGCTCGTCGACCTCGGCCACGATCTCCAGCAGGTCGCGCTTGGAGTTCTTCAGATCCTCCAGCTGCTCGACGAGGAACTTGTGTCGCTCCTCCAGCGCCGCGAATTCCTCCAACGCCAGGGGGTTGATCCGGCCGAGCTGACCCAGCTTGCGCTCGGCGGACTTGAGCCGCTTCTCCTGCTCCTCGCGCACGAACGCCGTGGGCTCTGGCTGGGCGTCCGGGTCGTCGTCCGGGCCGGCGATATGCGGGATCGGCAGGTGCGGGCCGAACTCCTCCATCAGCTTGTCGGGCTCGATGCCGAGCTCCTCGACCGCCTTGGTCTGCAGCGCCTCGATGCGCATCCGCTGCTGCGCACGCGCGATCTCGTCGCGGTGCACGGTGTCGGTGAGCTCACGCAGTTCATCGGAGATGGTCGCGACATCCTTGCGCCGCTGGGCAAGCTGGGCGTCCCGCTGCTGTCGTTGCTGCTCCGCCGCAGACCGCCGACGGCCGGCCACCTGCAGCAACTGCTCGACGTGGGCGACGAGCGTGGCGGCTCCCGCCTGGACCGCGCGAGCGGTCGACGCCTCACGCGCGCGGCGCTCGCGGCGCAGCCGCGCCTTCTCGCGAGCTTCGATCTCCGACCGCGCGGCCGCTTCGAGACCGTCGGCCCGACCGGATAGCGACCGCGCCTGTTCCTCCTTGGTGCGCAGAGCGAGGCGCAGATCCGTCTCCCGGGTGCGCGCCTGCGCGGCCTCGGCGGCCAGTCGGTCGCGCTCGTCCGTCGTCGGCTCCTCCTCTTCGGGGGCTTCCTGCGCCGAGGTGAGGCGGGCCTCGAGCTCGGTGAGCTCCTCCCGGGTCGCGGCGAGTTGCTGCTCGACGCCGGCGCGGCCGGTGGTGAGCCGGTCCCGCTCCGAGCGAGCCGCCTTGAGCGCCTGGCCGAGGCTGCTCAACTGTTCGCCGATCGAGGCCATCCGGGCATCGCTCGCGCTCAGCCGCTCGAGGGCCGCGTCCAGCGCGGCCTGCGCCTGCTCGACCTCGCCGCGGGTCTGCTCGAGCAGGAACTGCGCCCGCTCGCCCCGCTGCGCCGCCTCCTCGACCGCGGCGCGGCTCTCGTCGACGGCCGACTGGATCTCGAGCAGGCTCGGTGCACCCGATGAGCCGCCGCGCAGATAACCGGCGGCGACGAGGTCACCGTCCGCAGTCACTGCGGTGAGCGAATCATCCTGAGCCACAACGGATTTGGCATCGTCCACCGAATCAACGAGCACGATTCCGTCGAGCAGCCGGTCGACGGCTGGTCGCAGGTCGGCTGGCACCGTGACCACCTCGGCCGCCCAGCGCGCGCCGGCGGGCAGGGTCACCTCGCGGCGACCCGCATCGGGCGCTCCCGCGAGCAGCACGGTGGCCCGTCCGGCATCGTCGGCGCGCAGCCGCTCCAGCGCCGTCGCGCCCGCGTCGAGACTGTCCGCGACCAGCGCGTCGGCCGCCCAGCCGAGCGCGGCCGCGATGGCCGCCTCGTGCCCGCCAGTGACCGTCATCAGCTCGGTGAGCGAACCCCGCAACCCCGCCCCGTCAGCCTGTTCGAGCAGGTGCGCCGCGCCGTCCTGGCGACGGAGGCTGAGTTCGAGCGCATCCACCCGCGCCTGGTGCGTATGCCGGTCGCGCTCGGCCGACCGTCCCTGCTCAAGGGCCGCCTCGTGCCGCTGCTGGGCGCTCGCCAGGGCCGCCTCGGCGGCGTCATACGCCTCGTCGAGCCCTTCCTCGCCCTCCTCGTCCTGGGCGATGGTGGACTCGAGGGCGGCGTGTTCCTTCTCCAGGGCGGCGACCCGGGCGACGATCTCGTCCGCGCTGCCGGCCATCCGGCCGAGTTCGGCCTCACCGGCCTCGATCCGCGACCGGCGGGCGGCGACCTGACCTTCGAGTTTGGCCAGCCCTTCGCGCCGGTCCGCCGCGGCCCGGGCGAGCCGGGTGAGGCGCTGCTGCTCGGTGTGGTGATCGTCCTCGAGTTGCGAGCGCCGGGCGATCGCCTCTTCGAGGGCGACGCCGGCGGCCTCGATCTCCGACTCCAGGCGACTGAGTGCCTCGCGGGCTTCGGCAGCCTGCCGGCGCAGCTTCTCCGGGTCACGACCGGAGTCACTGCGTTCCTGGCTCTCGTCCTCGCTGAGCAGCCGAACCCGTTCGGCGGCGAGACTGCCGGTCGCGGCGACCCGCTCCTTGAGCGAGGACAAGCTGAACCACTGGTCCTGGATGCGGGTGAAGCGCGGCGCTGCCTCGGCGGCCTCCTGCTCCCAGCGGGCGAGTTCGCCCTGAGCGCGCTCGAGGTCGGTGCGGACCTGCTGCTGGCGTTCGAGCAGGGCGGTCTCGTCGGCGACCTCTTGCTCAAGCGTGGTGGTCAGCTGGACGAGATCGTCGGCGAGCAACCGCAACCGGGCGTCGCGCACCTCGGCCTGGATGACGGCGGCCTTGCGCGCCGTCTCGGCCTGCCGGCCGAGGGGGCCGAGCTGGCGCCGGATCTCGGTGGTGAGGTCACCCGCGCGCTGGAGGTTGGCCTCCATCTGCTCCAGCTTGCGCAGCGCTCGCTCCTTGCGCTTGCGGTGCTTGAGGACGCCGGCCGCCTCCTCGATGAAACCGCGGCGCTCCTCCGGGGTCGCGCGCAGCACGGCGTCGAGCTGACCCTGGCCGACGATGACGTGCATCTCGCGGCCAATTCCGCTGTCGGACAACAGTTCCTGCACGTCGAGCAGTCGGCACGAGGTGCCGTTGATGGCGTATTCGGAGCCGCCACCCTTGAACATCGTGCGGCGGATCGTGACCTCGGTGTAGTCGATCGGCAGCGCACCGTCGGTGTTGTCGATCGTCATCGTCACTTCGGCGCGACCAAGGGCGGGCCGACCGGGGGTGCCGGCGAAGATGACGTCCTCCATTTTGCCGCCGCGCAGGCTCTTGGCGCCCTGCTCGCCCATCACCCAGGCGAGCGCGTCGACGACATTGGACTTGCCCGAACCATTGGGGCCGACGATGCAGGTGATGCCCGGTTCGAGCCGCATCGACGTGGCCGACGCGAAGGACTTGAAGCCCTTCAGGGTGAGGCTCTTGACGTACACGAGGCGGTGGTCTCCTGCCCGGGCGGCGCTGGGTTCCGGGTCACTCTATCCGCGCGGGATGGTACTTTCGCGCAGCACGTGCCCCCACCCCGAGAGGTGAATCACGATGGTCAACTTCAACAACCTGGTCAACAAGGCCAGGGACTTCGCCCGGAAGAACCCGGACAAGGTCCGCCAGGGCCTGTCCAAGGCCGAGCAGGCGATCGACACCAAGACCGGCGGCAAGTACAACAGCCAGGTCCGCTCGGGCGTCGAGGCGGCCGAGAAGCAGCTCGGTGTCCAGGAGGCCCAGGGCCAGCCCGGTCAGCCTGGTCAGCCGGGTCAGCAGCCGCCCGCCACCGGTCAGTGAGCCGAAGCCCCGGCATACCTCACGTGCCAACTGGCACGCACGAAAAGGGGCGCGAGGCACGCGAGCGTCATGAGCGCGACGCACACCGCGAGCACGCGACCGGCACCGTATGACGCCGCCAGCACCCCGCCGAGCGCGGAGCTGAGCGGTATGACGGCCCAGCTGCCGAGCTGATCCCACGAGGCCACCCGGGCATACAGCTGCCCGGGCACTTCCTGCTGCACGACCGTCTCGTAGACCACGCCGTAGACCATCAACCCGGCGAAGCCGAGGGCCAGGCCGACGAGAACCACCGGCAGCGGCCACGGTCGCACCAAGGGCAGCATGCCGAGCGGTGTCGAGACGAGAAATGGCACGGTGCAGACCAGCGGCCGGCGCGGACGCACCCAGGTGCCGAGCAAGGCCCCGAGCAGACTGCCCAGGCCGATCGCGGCTTCGGTGAGGCCGACGGCACGCGCTCCGCCGAGGCTTTGCACCGCGATGACCTGGATCAGCACCAGGGCAGCGCCGTTGCCGACGTGGTAGACGAGTGCCATCAGAATCTGCGCCGACAACCATGGCCGGTCGACGATCGCGGAGAAGCCACCCCGCAGGTCGGCGAGGAATCTCGCCGGCTCCGCGCGCTCGGGACGCGCCCGCACCCGAAGGACGCACAGCGCGGAGATGACGAAGGACGCTGCGTTGGCGGCGAATCCGATCGGTGCGCCGGCGATCGCGACCAGCCCACCGGCGAGGACCGGCCCGGCGATCGCGGCGCCGGTCTGCAGCGAACTCAACAGGCCGTTGAGCTTCTGCCGCTCGGCGGGCTCGACGAGATCGCGCTTGAGGCTCATCATCGCCGGCATGAAGAAGGCGCTCACGGCGCCGAAGAGGCCGAATGTGACCGTGAGGATCGCAAGGTTCCAGTCGCCGGTCGCGAACATCCACGCGACGGCCGCCGCAAGCGCGGCCCGCACCAGATCGCTGCTCACCATGATCACCGTGGGCGGCAGGCGGTCGGCCCACACCCCGCCGACCAGGCTGAAGATCAGCCGGCCGGCCATCGTCGCGCCGATCGGCAGGCCGAGATCCGCGGCGCTGCCGCCGTGGGTCAGCACCGCCACCGCGAGCGCGACCGACACGAAGCCGTCGCCGAGCCAGGACAATCCCTGGCCGAGCATCAGCCAGCGGACGTCGTGATGGCGAAGGACGCGGCGCATGACCGACATCATCATACGGCGTCTAACTATCTGTCAACGAATAATCCGCGATCTGCCACACTATCCGGCATGGCTGCTGCACGAGATTCCGTCGACGACCATCTGGACCGCTGGTCGGCCCTGTGGACCGATGTCGACGGCTACGACCGCGAGGTCGAAGGCGCGCTCTCGCGGATGATGTCGATCACCAAACTGTCGAGCCAGCGGTTGCGCACCTTGTTGCGTCACGATCCCCTCTCGTATGACGAGTTCATGACCCTGCACGCGCTCGTCGGCGGCGAGGTGAAGGAGCAAGCTCGCTCGACGCCGGCCGAGCTCGCCAAGCGCACGGGGGTCACCCGGGCTGGTATGACGAGCCGCGTCGACAAGCTGGTGCGCGCCGGGCTGGCGACGCGCACCGAAGACCCCAAGGACCGGCGCAGCATCGTCATCGAGATCACCCCGGATGGGCGCGCGGCATGGGACCGGATCATCACCCTGTGGACGCACGAGGAGCAGCGGTTGCTCTCTGCCCTCTCGGTCACCGAGTTGCGCCGGCTCAACGTCCTGCTGCGCCGGGTGCTGATCACCGCCGAAGCAGACGCGACCAGCGAGCGGTGAGTGTCTAGCGAGCGGTGAGGACGAGCGGGTCGCCGTCGGTGATTGCGATGGTGTGCTCGCTGTGCGCCCCACGGGAGCCGTCCACGCTGCGCAGGGTCCACCCGTCGCGGTCGGTGTAGAGCTGGTCGGTCCCCCGCATCAGCCAGGGCTCGATCGCGATGACCAAGCCCGGACGCAGCACAAGGCCCCGCCCGGCGCGCCCGTCATTGGGCACATGGGGCTCGCCGTGCATCGTGCGGCCGACACCGTGGCCGCCGAACTGGGTGTTGACCGCATAGCCCGCACCGTGGCAGACCTGCGCGATAGCGGCGGAGATGTCGCCGAGCTTGTTGCCGGCCTTGGCCACGCCGATGGCTGCCTCCAGGGCTTCTTCAGTGGTGTCGATGACCCGCTGGTCCTGCTCGTCGCGGTGCTTGCCAACGATGGTCGAGACCGCCGAGTCGGCGACCCAGCCGTTGATCGAGGCGGCGAAGTCGAGGCTCAGCAGGTCCCCATCGCGCAGCCGATAGTCGTGCGGCAGACCGTGCAGGACGGCGTCGTTGACGCTCGTGCACAGCACCTTGCCGAACGGGCTCGCGCCGAAACTCGGGTGGTAGTCGATATAGCACGACTCCCCGCCCGCCTCGCGAATCATCTTGTGCGCCAAGGCGTCCAGGTCGAGCAGGTTGACGCCGACATCGGCGGCCTCGAGCAGCGCGGTGAGCACCGAGGCGACGAAGCGGCCGGCCGGCCGCATCGCCTCGACCTCGGCGGGGGTCTTGAGTTCGATCACGAGGTCAACGTACGCCGCGGCCTTGGTTGCGACGTAGCGGGTCGGTCAGTGCTCGTTCTTGATGACGAAATACGAGCCGCGAATCGTGCCGGCGAGCTTGGACTTCTGCCGGGCGAACTTGAACGCACTGAGCTCCTCCGGCACCTCCATGCCGTCGGACAGCTTGAAACCGACGGCGCGCTTCTCGCCCTCGGCGAGCGTGTAGAGCACGTTGATCGCCAGGCCGCTCTCGTAGAAGACGTAAACCCAGCGGATCCCCTCGGGGTTCGGCTCGGCGACTTCGAGGGCGGGCGAAGCAATCTTGATGCCGCGCTCCTCCTGCAGGATTCGGGTCACCCAGTCGAGGGTGTCCTTCGCCTCGTCCGCTGGGACTGTGGTGAAGGTGATGTCGTATTTGTTCTTGAAGTAGCGCGCCTCGTTGGCGCGCAGCCCGGCGAGGGCGTCGGCGACAGGTGACGACTCGAGGCCGACGGTGGACACGTCGGTGAAGTCAACGGCATACGGCATGGGCGCTCCTTGGCTCGCGGATGATGGGTGGTGAGTCTGCTGCATCTGGTTGACGAACGACAGGCTGCGGATGTGACATCTCGATGATCGCGGCCGGCCGTGGTGCCAGCCAAAGCGGCGTCGTGAGCCCACGAACCCGATCCCCATATCACGGACCACTGACAGCGCTGACGGTGTCGATCGCGTTGTCTCCCAGGCGAATAAGTTCTCCACAACGTCGTCGAAATCCTTGAATTGTAGGTTCGAACACAGATACAATCAGGTATGCCGCCCACCAGCACTGCGACACCGAGCAACCGGTCCGCCGGGCTGCTCGCGGACGCGGCACGCCTGGTGAGCCAAGCCTTCGAACTGCTCGCCAACGACGACGCCACGATCGAACTGCCGCGGCAGGAGTTCGCGGCCCTGGCCGGGGACTGCGAGCAGTTGCGGCACCGTATCGAAGCCACCCAGGTCGTCGCGATGGCCCGGTACGCCGCCATCGAAGAAACCACCGACCCGGACACCGGCCAAACCCGGGAGGTCCACCACCCCTTGGGTCACGCCGAAGAGTTCGCCGACACCGACCTGGGCACCGCACTCAACTGGTCACCGCGCACCGCCTCCGGCCGGCTCAGCGACGCGGTCACCGCCGCCGAACGCACCCCACGCCTGTTGCGGATGGCCGGTCACGGCCAGGTCGGGATGGCCCAGGTCCGCGCGGTCGGTGACGAACTATTGAACGCCTCCCCAGCCACCTGCGCCGTCGTCGAAGACGACGTCATCCGCGCCGGGATCACCGGGTGGACCACCCGGCAAACCGCCCGCCGCACCCGCACCCTGGTGCTGACATGGGAAACCGGCGCCGCCCGCCAAGCCGCCACCCGCGAACGCCGCCGCGAACTCGGGGTCTGGTTCACCGGCCACCACATCCACGGGCTGACCAGCATGACCGCGGTCCTGCCCAGCGAACTGGCCGCCACCGTGCACGGCATCATCGAAGACCACGCGCACCACCTGCGGGACATGTCCGCCACCAGCAAAACGTTGGCCGAGCACCGCGTGGACGCCCTGACCGACCTGATCAGCGCCCAGGCCGAGGTCACCACCACCCTGGTCTTCCACGTCCCCGTCCGACCCAGCGACGACGGCCACACCCGCGCCCTGGGGGATGTGACCATTCCCGGGATCGGGCACATCCCCGCCGAGGTGATCACCCGCCTGACCCGCGACCTGGACACCACCCTGGTGCGCGCCCTCACCGACCCGGCCACCGGCGTCCTGCACGACACCAGCAGCGACGCCTACCGCCCCGGGATCCGGATCCGCAGATTCCTGGAAACCCGCGACCAACACTGCCGATTCCCCACCTGCGACACCCCCGCCCGAGCCTGCGAAGCCGACCACGTCACCCCCTGGCCCAACGGCCCCACCACCCCGGCCAACCTGCAACTGCTGTGCAAACACCACCACCGCGTCAAACACGAATCAAACTGGTCGGTGACCATGACCGACGACGGTGTCTGCACCTGGACCAGCCCGCACGGCAACACTTACATCACCGAACCCGAAAACACCACCACCGCCCGACTCGACCGCGCCAGCTAGCCGCAATCGACCGTGACCACGTCCGGGAACGCGAGGTTCGACCAGTAGGCACCTGCCTCCGCCGGGTCGACGATGCCCCGTGAGAGCAGCCACGCGGTGAGCACCATTCCGTGTGTCCCGATGACGAGGGGTCGCTCCCCCGTCGCGTGCGCTCGCACGCCGTCCTCGAAGCGAGCCGCGGCCTCGGCGGACGTCTCCCAGCCGGTATGCCGTTCGTCGGGTCGCCGCTCGATCCAGGCGAGCCGACGAGCACGCACGTCGGCATCGAAGGGTTCGCCGGGTCGGCATACCTCGGCGAAGCGAGCGTCGGTGACGATCGACGCCGAACCGGTGGCGAGCGAAACCGTTTGTGCCGCTTTGGTTTCCGGACTCGACACGACGTCCGCATCAGTCGGCAGCAGGCCACGCAACGCGCGCGCGGCCGACTCACCCTCCGGCGACAGCTGCCACTGAGCCGACGCGATGCGGGCATCCAGTGCTGGCATCGCATGCCGCACCAGGATGAGCCGACTCAACTCACCACCTCGATCGGACCGCGCTGTCGTCAGTCATCGAGCCAGTTCGCGTAGGCGTCGAAGGTGTACGGCCGGCCGAGAAAGTCCTCGACCAGATCGGCGGCATCCTTGCGACCGCCTTGGGCGAGGACCGTGTCGCGATAACGGTTCGCGACGGCCGGATCGAACAGATCGGCCCGGTCGAACGCGCTGAACATGTCCTTGGCGATCACCAGCGACCACATGTAGGTGTAGTAGCCCGAGGAATAGCCGTCCAAGTGCCCGAACGAGCAGTGGAAATGGGTGTCCTCGACATACGGGAAGACCGAATATGCCGCCTGCTTCTCCCGCAGCAACTCGGTCAGATCGGATGGCGAATCCCGGTGTGCGGCAACCGAAAGCGCCGCATAGAACATCTGGGTGCGTGCCTGGAACCCCTTGCCGAAGTCATCTGCCTTGCGCATCTTGTCGACCAGTTCGGCGGGGATGACGTCACCAGCGTCGTTGCGCGCGAAGGTCGCGAGCACGTCGTGATCCCACGCCCACTCCTCGAGCATCTGGCTCGGCGCCTCGACGAAGTCCCACTCGGTGGCCACGCCCGAGAAGCGCACCCACTCCTGGTCGCCGCCGAGCACCGTGTGCACCAGGTGGCCGAACTCGTGGAAGAGCGTCACCACCTCCGAGTGCTCCATCAGCCCGCGGCTGAAGTTGCACACCAGCACCCCTTCGGACAGCTGCCGACCGCTCACCCCTGGCGCGAGGGTGAACTGCGCGGCGTGCTTGTATTTGCCCTCGCGCGGATGCAGGTCGAGGTAGATCCGGCCGATGCGGGTGCCGTAGCGCACGACCTCGTATGCCGCGACGTCCTCATGCCACACCTGCGCATCGGCGACCGGCCGCCATTCGACGCCGAACAGCCGCGCCGTGACATCCAACAGACCCTGACGCACCGCCGGGAAGCGGAAGTAGGTGCGCGTCTCCTGAGCGTCGACGGCGTACTGCTCCTTGCGAACGAGCTCCGCGTAATAGGTGAGGTCGGCGGCGTCGATGTCGACGGCGTCGGGGCGGTCCAGACGCAGCCGGTCCAGCACCACCTGCTTGTCCGCGAGCGCGCGGTCCTTGGCGGCGGCAGAGATTCTGTCGACGAATTCCTGGATCGCCGCGCCGGTGCGGATCATCTTGACCTCGGCGTCGTAGTCCGCCCAGTCGGAGTAACCGAGCAGCTCGGCGTGCTCCTGGCGCAGCTGCAAAAGTCGTTGCAGCACAGCGTCATTCGCCGGCCAGGCGATGTTGAGCCGTTCCATCGTCATCGCCCGGCGGGTGTCAGCGGAGGCGCAGTAGGTAATGAGCGGGATCGAGTCCGGGTAGTCGGTGGTCACCGTCACCAGGCCGTCGTCACCCGCAGGATGAGCCTCCAGCCAGTCGGACGGCATACCCTCCAGCGCTTCGGGCGGGACGGAGATCGAGCGCACCCCGTTGCGAATGTTCTTGCTGAACTCCTGGCCGGCCTTGAGTTCGAGCTCGGCGAGCTCCTGCAGCCGCGTGCGGACGTGTTCCGGCTGGTCGACGCCGGCGCGGCGGAAATCGCGACGGATCTTGCCGATGAGCCGGGCGGCGTCCGCATCGAAACCCGCGTCGTCGACCCCATCGAGTATGCCGAAGAGCTCCAGGTCGAGACCGAGCTCGGTGGAATAGGCGTCGACCCGCTGCGCGTGCTCGTCGGCTGCATCGCGGACGTCGGCGTCGGTGTGCACCTGGGCGAAGAGCGACGCCGGCAGCGCCGCGTTGGCGAGCTCAATGGAGATGTCGTTCCAGGCGCGCAGCACGTCCATGCCGTCCGAGGGCGGCGACGACTTCAGCGCATCGACCAGGCCGCGCGCCCGCTCCAGACCTCCGCCGCAGCGCTCGTCCAGCCAAGTACCGGCATCGGAGGTGGGCAGGGCGATCGGGGTCAGCTCAGTCACCCTGCCACCTTAGAGATGCCGCGTCGGATCCACGCGGCCGTTGCTGGCAGCGCGGACAGCTGAACGACGAGCGATTCATGAACGCCTCGCGCCGGATCGGTGTGCCGCACCGCGCACACGGCCGCCCTTCCTGGCCGTAGGCGTGCAGCGACCGATCGAAGTAGCCCCACTCCACACGTTTGTGACATTGATCTACGCGAAGTGAAAATGGAAGCGTTTCTCCTTGCCAAAGGCTGGTTTCGGCCGGCTGGCGAGTGCCCGTAGCGGGCTCCACGCCGGTTCCAATCAATGACTTCTGTATCTCAACGTACATCGGCTCCCTTCCAAGGGAGAAGCCGGCAGCCGAGGACCACGCTGCGCCGTCGACACCGCCTGCGGTATCTGAGGTTTCTGGACGAGTCTGTGGCGACTGGATGGCGTGGCAGACCTGAGGATCGGCACTCATGACCTCGTGCGTCGCCATCCCGGACGAGAGCAGTGTCGAGCCGCCGGCTGGCACCCGCATCGTGTCGTACGCGGCTCGGCGTCAGAGCCCCCTGCCCCCTCGTCGGCGAGCGATCCGCGACCCACACGACTCGACCCAGCACGATCGCACAGAACCCTTGCAACTTATACCCTAGGGGGGTATGGTTCGATGAAATCGTCCCGCCGAAGGAGCTGAGATCCATGGATACGACAGCGGCAACTCCCAAGCTGACCCGAGACCCTCGACGGTGGGCAGCATCGACTACCCGGGAAGATCTGATCGCCGCCGCATTCGGACTGTGGCTGATGGGCGCTCTGTACACCGACGGCTGGGCTCATCTGAACGTGCCTGGCATGGAGACCTTCTTTACGCCCTGGCATGCCGTTCTCTACTCCGGCTTCGCCGCACTTGCCCTGTGGACGGCGCGACTGGGGTGGAAGCAGTGGCGAGCACGTCCCCACGAATCCGCATCCCAGTCATGGCCGCTTCGTGCACGGATGGCTTTCCCACCTGGCTACGGTCTCTCCGCGATCGGTGTCGGAGTGTTTCTGCTGGGTGGCGTGGGAGACATGCTGTGGCACACGTTGCTGGGCATCGAGACCGGCATCGATGCGCTGGTCTCCCCGACGCATCTTCTGCTCCTGGTGGGCGCGGGTCTCCTCGTCTCCGGCCCAGTTCGTGCTGACCGCCTCACGCGGCGCAGCGGTTCGCTCGTGTCCTGGCCGGCGGTGATCTCCTACGCCGTTGTCGCCGGGATCGCCGGCTTCTTCCTCAGCTACACCTCGGTTTTCGTCACACCGTTGGCCCGGATTCCGATGACCACGATCCCCGAAGGCGCTCCGGGTCATGAGGCCGGCGAAATGCCGACGTCACTGGGGCTGGCATCCTATTTGTTGACAACGGCATTGCTCACCGTTCCGCTGTTGATGGCCAGCAACGGCCGGCGACTCCCGACCGGGGCGATCACCATGCTCGTTGCGCTTGCGGCCATCCCGGGGGCCGCGTTGCAGAACTGGCAGAACATCGTGGCGGCGATTGCAGCCGTGCTGGGTGCTGCCGTCGCCGACATCGCCGTGTCCGCCGCACGGACTCGGCGGCCCGAACACCAGGGATGGGTTGCGGCAGTACCGCTGTTCGTATGGCCGGCACAGCTACTGGGACTGCATCTGAGTGTCGGGGTGGCATGGACCGTTGAACTCTGGGCCGGCGTGGTAGCCCTCACCGTTGTGGAGGCGGTGGTGCTCGGCCGGCTGCTGGTCACACCGCCAGATGATGCAGCCCAGCCCGCCACCCTGGGACACGGGCGATCACCGGCAACGCAGTGAAGCCGCCGGCCCCGGCTCCAGCGCAGCGGGGACCGACTCGACCAGCACCACCCCTAACTCGACCAGCGCTTCCGAGTTCACCGGCTTCCAGCAAGGGCGCGAACGGCAGTCGCCTTCGCCAAGTCCCAGCTCGGAAAACCCTACGAATTCGGAGCGACCGACCCCGGTTCATATGACTGCTCCGGCATCACCCAGACAGCCTGGGAAGCCGCCGGCGTCCAGATCAGCCGAACATCGCAGCCCCAATCCCGCGACGGCTCACCCGTCGCCATATCCGACTTTCCAAGCTGGCGACATCGTCTTCTTCTGCAACGCCACCGCACCCAGCGACGTCGGCAACGGAGTCATGATCCACACGCCGCGGCCGGGCAAATCGGTCGAGCACTCCAAGATTAGATGCATGCCGTTCTCCGGCGCACGACGACCCTGCTGATCCAACGCTTTGCCCCTTCTGGTCTGAAAGCGCCTCACGCCGCCGGGATCCTCTCCGTGAATCCCCTGTATGACCAGAGGACGCCGCTTGATCGCTCGATGGCCAAGAACCTCAACCAATTGGGTGTGCGCGGGAACCTGCAGCGGCCAACAACGACCCGTTTGCGCTTTGGCCCGTTTAACGCCGGGCCCCTTGGCCGCCGAGCTCGTCCGACAGGTCAACCCTGCTGGTAGGCGACAGCGGCCATCATCCCGGCCTCGCCGTGGTAGACGTTGTGGCAGTGCGTGAGCCAGCGGCCGGGGTTGTCGGCGTCGAACTCGACGCGGAGGGTCTTGCCGGGCAGGACGATGGAGGTGTCCTTGCGGGGCCCGCCGCCGGCGTGCTGGTAGGTGTGGCCGTGCAGGTGCATGGGATGCCACATCTTGGTGCTGTTCTTGAACTCCAGCGCGACGCGCTCCCCGTCGACGATGCCGAGGGCGTCGCGCATGGGCTGCTCCATGTCCATGCGCTTGCCGTTGATCGCCCAGTCGTACTTCTCCATGGCCCCGGTCAGCTCGAGGACGAGTGTGCGGTCCACGGCGCGCTTGGGCAGGGCGACCGCGCCGGTCGCCTTGAGGTCGGCCGCGGTGGCGGGAGCTTTCGTCTGCGGGAGCTTCGCGCCCTTGGCCGGGGCGCTGCCGGATCCGGTGCGCAGGACGGCGACGGCCTGGTCCTGCTTCCCGAGGGCTTCGGCCATGACGGCGAACGCGCCGTCGCCGACGGTGATGACGGCGTCGTAGCGCTCGCCCATGCCGAGCACGACGCTCTCGGCCTCGTGCGGCTTGACCGGGTAGCCGTCGGTGTGGGTGATGGTGAGCGGGTGCTCGGCGACGCCGAACCGGAAGGCGGTGTCGCCGCCGGCGTTGATGATCCGCAGTCTGATCTTCTGGCCCGGCTTCGCGGTGAAGGTTTCGGGGTCGGCCGCTGGCCTGCCGTTGATCAGGTAGAGCGGGTAGTAGACGTCGCCGGCGTCGCCGCCGAGCAGCGGCGAGGTCGCCCCCATCAGGGTGTTGCCCATCCGCATCGGCCCCATGTCCATGCCGCCGTGGTCCATCATGCCCCTGCCGAGTTCCTTCATCACCTGGTCGGGTGTCGCGGTGACGCCGTCGAGCCAGTCGTCGAGGACGATGATCCATTCCTGGTCGTAGTCGGCCTTCTCGTTGGGGTCGTCGATGATCAGCGGCGCGTACAGGCCGCGGTCGAGCTGGGTGCCCACGTGCGGGTGGAACCAGTAGGTCCCGGCCTGCGGGAGCGCGAACTGGTAGGAGAACGTCCCGCCTGGCTCGACCGGCTTCTGGGTGAGGTTCGGCACCCCGTCCATGTCGTTGCGCAGCGCGAGCCCGTGCCAGTGCACGGTAGTCGGGTCGGGCAGCTTGTTGGTGAGGGCGACCTTGAGGGTGTCGCCGACGTTGCCGCGGATCGGCTTGGTCGCCGACGCTCCGGTGAAGGCCCAGGTCTTCGCCTCTTTCCCGGCCAGGTCCACGGTGGCCGGTTCGGCGGTCAGGGCGCGCTGCACGGTCGCGCCGGTGCGGCGGCGCTTGGATTCGGCCTTCGCGACGGCGGCGCTGTCGGGCCCGACGAACGAGGTGGGCTTGCTGGTGGAGGTGCAGCCGGCGAGGCCTGCGGCGGTGAGGGCCAGTGCGCCGGCGAGGAACTGGCGGCGGTTCAGGTCGGTGTGCATGGTTGAACGATGTCCTTCTGTGTCGATGGTGAGCGGTGCCACGGGCATCGGCCTCGACGCGCTCGACGACCACGGTTGATCGGATGCGCAGGCTCGAGGGCCCTCGGGAGAGGGGTCAGCGCCATCTGGGCGCGATGCCGTCGCAGATGCAGGGCAGGGTCATTGGCCTGCCCCCGATGGGCAGGAGCGCCGATGAGGGCGCTCCCCGCTGCTCACGTTCGATAGATCGACAGTTCCAGGTGCGACAGGGCCAGCCTTCGGGGCGTCTGGAGCAACAGCACCGGCTCGGGCGCGGGGCCGAGCTCGGGCAGGGTCGCGGCGAGCGGGGCCGGAAGGACGGGGATGCTCTTGCCGGTGGGCCCAGGGACGCAGGTGGAGCCTGAGCCGCTGCTCATGGCACCCGCGCAGCCGCCGGAGCCGTGGACCATGCCGTGCGATCCGGACGTCGACGACGAGGGGACGGCCGCCTCGGCGGTCAGAGCTGGCGTCGCCGGGGCGGAATGCTTCATCGAGGCCATGGGGGCGCTCATGGCCGTGGCCCCGGCACCGCTGACCAGC
Source organism: Metallococcus carri (assembly GCF_011440275.1). GTDB lineage: Bacteria > Actinomycetota > Actinomycetes > Actinomycetales > Dermatophilaceae > Metallococcus > Metallococcus carri. Next base: position 277,147 of record NZ_JAAOIV010000001.1, read on the forward strand.
GAGTGCATGCCGAGGAGGCCGGCGATCAGCAGGGCCGCGAGGACGAAGAGCTGCAGCCGGTGCCGGCTGCAGCGGGGTTCGGCGGTCGCGGTCTCCACGCTGCACAGCATACCCCGGTGGCGTATCCCGTCTCCAACGGAGGATCCGTCGACGAGGCGCACGCCCCGCCTTGCGAGAATACCCAGCAGGGGTATACGGTTACTCGTACGCGGTACCCACCGGGGGTATCTCTACTGAGGAGGCAATCGATGGCTGCGAACGAGTACCAGGTGACGGGCATGACCTGCGGGCACTGCGAGATGTCGGTCCGCGAGGAGGTCAGCGGGGTCCCCGGCGTCGAGGACGTCGAGGTCAGCGCGCAGACCGGCAAGCTCGTCGTGTCCGGCTCCGGCGATATCGACGACGCGAAGGTCCTAGCCGCTGTCGAGGAGGCCGGCTACACGGCCGTGCGCGCCTGACGACACCACCACCAGCGCGGCTCACGCTTCCCGTCGACTCCGATGGCGACGGGGGCTGAGCGCGCACCACTGATCGCACGGGGTATGACTGCCCTGCGCACGAGCCGGACGCCGCAGAGCCCGGAGGAGAGAAAGGACGGCAGAGGATGACTGCACCAGCGCCGCTCAGCGCGGACGCCGGCATCGAGCTGGAGATCGGCGGGATGACCTGCGCCTCGTGCGCGAACCGGATCGAGCGCAAGCTCAACAAGCTCGACGGCGTCACCGCGTCGGTCAACTACGCCACTGAGAAGGCCAAGGTCACCGTGCCCGCGGACTACGACCCCGCGCTGCTGGTCGCCGAGGTCGAGAAGACCGGCTACACCGCGGCCCTGCCCAAGCCCCCGAGCTCGACGACCGCCGAGTCGGCTGACGGCGAGAGCGAGGAGGCCGACCCGGAGCTGACCTCGCTCAGGCAGCGGCTGATCGGGTCGATCGTGCTCACCGTCCCGGTGATCGCGATGTCGATGATCCCGGCCCTGCAGTTCACCTACTGGCAGTGGGCCTCGCTGACCCTGGCCGCGCCGGTGATCGTCTGGGCGGGCTGGCCGTTCCACAAGGCGGCGTGGACCAACCTCAAGCACGGCACCGCGACGATGGACACGCTCGTCTCGATGGGCACCTCGGCGGCGTTCCTGTGGTCGCTCTACGCGCTGTTCCTCGGCCACGCCGGCATGCCCGGCATGAAGCACCCGTTCGAGTTCGCCCTGGCCCGCTCCGACGGCGCGGGCAACATCTACCTCGAGGCGGCCGCCGGGGTGACGATGTTCATCCTCGCCGGCCGCTATTTCGAGAAGCGCTCCAAGCGCCAGGCCGGCGCGGCGCTGCGCGCGCTGCTCGACCTCGGAGCGAAGGAGGTCTCGGTGCTGCGCGACGGGGCCGAGGTCAAGATCCCGACCTCCGAGCTGGCCGCGGGCGACGACTTCGTCGTCCGCCCGGGCGAGAAGATCGCCACCGACGGCACCGTCGTCTCCGGCACCTCCGCGGTGGACGCCTCCATGCTCACCGGCGAGTCCGTGCCCGTCGAGGTCGGCGAAGGCGACCCGGTCACAGGGGCCACCGTGAACGCCGGCGGCCGCCTGGTCGTCCGGGCGACCCGCGTCGGCTCGGACACCCAGCTGGCGCAGATGGCCAAGCTCGTCGAGGACGCCCAGTCCGGCAAGGCCGCCGTCCAGCGGCTGGCCGACAGGATCTCGGGCGTGTTCGTCCCGATCGTCATCGCCATCGCGCTCGTCGCCCTCGCGGCATGGCTGATCTCCGGGGCCGGCGTCTCGGCCGCGTTAACCGCCGCGGTCGCGGTCCTGGTCATCGCCTGCCCCTGCGCCCTCGGCCTGGCAACCCCCACCGCCCTGCTGGTCGGCACCGGCCGCGGCGCGCAGCTGGGAATCCTGATCAAGGGCCCCGAGGTGCTGGAGTCCACCCGCAAGGTCGACACCGTGGTGCTGGACAAGACCGGCACCGTCACCACCGGCAAGATGACGCTCGTCGAGGCGATCGCCGAGCCCGGCACCGACCGCGCCGAGCTGCTGCGCCTGGCCGGGGCGCTGGAGGACGCCTCCGAGCACCCAATCGCCCAGGCCATCGCCAAGGGCGCGGTCCAGGAGGTCGGGCAGCTCCCGACGCCGGAGGACTTCGCCAACGTCGCGGGCAAGGGCGTGCAGGGCGTCGTCGACGGCCACGCCGTGCTCGTCGGCCGCGAGTCCCTGCTAGCCGACTGGTCCCAGCACCTCTCCCCCGACGTCGCCGCCGCCAAGGCCGCAGCCGAGGCCGAGGGCAAGACCGTCGTCGCCGCCGGCTGGGACGGGCAGGCCCGCGGGATCCTCGTCGTGGCCGACACGGTCAAGCCGACCAGCGCCGAGGCGATCCAGGGCCTTAAGGGCCTGGGCCTGACCCCGGTGCTGCTCACAGGAGACAACGAGGCCGTGGCCAAGCGGATCGCCGCCGAGGTCGGCATCGACCAGGTCATCGCCGAAGTCCTGCCCAAGGACAAGGTCGACGTCGTCGCCCGCCTCCAGGGCCAAGGGAAGGTGGTGGCGATGGTCGGCGACGGCGTCAACGACGCCCCGGCGCTGGCGCAGGCCGACCTCGGCCTGGCCATGGGCACCGGCACCGACGTCGCCATCGAGGCCTCCGACATCACCCTCGTGCGCGGCGACCTGCGCGCCGCGGTCGACGCGATCCGGCTTTCCCGCAGGACGCTGGGCACGATCAAGGCCAACCTGTTCTGGGCCTTCGCCTACAACGTCGCGGCCATCCCGGTCGCGGCCCTGGGCATGCTCAACCCGATGCTCGCAGGCGCGGCGATGGCCTTCTCCAGCGTCTTCGTCGTCGGCAACAGCCTCCGCCTGCGCGGGTTCCGCAGCATCGTCCCGGTCCGCGCACGATGATCCGGCCGTGATCAGCGGCGGCGAGACCGGCGTGGGCCGCGGTCCATCAAGCCTTGCGCTGAGCGGCGCAAGTCACGGGGCCCAGACGGGCGCGCGAGCACCGGGCCATCGGTTCACCGCGTGTGCGCCCGGACCTGGTCGGTCATACACGGTCCTGCGTGACGGCGTTGGAGATGGCCTTCTAGCTGTGGCCCGGCAAGGTTGTCGTGATCTGCTGGGCGATGGTTCGAGCGTCGTGTTGGACGAATCCCAGCAAGGCCGATCCGATTGTGGTCTGCCACGGTCGGCCGACGGTGTAGAGGCCGGCAGCGCCGGTCACGACACCGCGCTCGTGTCGGAGCCGCGACCAGTCGTCCAGTACGCCATCGATCCCGATCCAGGAGTCGTCGATCACGAAACCGGTTGCCCACAGGACCGCGTCAACTTGCAACGACGAACCGTCGCTGAACCCGACGAGCCGACCTTGACCGCCGACCAGCCGGGGCCGGAAGGAGACGCCGCGCTGTGTCAACTGGCGGCGGGACGAGCCGATGACGGTGCCGTCGTTGGCCTGCATCTTCCTGCCCAGCGGGCTGTTGGCCGCGACCCGGAGCAGCCCGAGGCGATCCTGCCACCAGAAGATGTCCCGGCCCAACGGTCGCTGCGGCACGCAGGCGTTCTGCCGGCCCTCCGACAGCACGACGCGTCGACCGGCAGAGGCCAGTTCGGCAGCGATCTGAAAGCCGGAGTTTCCGCCGCCGACCACGAGCACGACGCCATCAGGAAACCGCGTCGGGTTGCGGTAGTCGGCCGTGTGGACCTGGACCACCGCGGCCAGGCCGGTCGCCACGGGTGGCACGAACGGCTGGGAGAACGGCCCGGTGGCGATGACCACCTGCCGCGCGGTGATGGTGCTACCGGCAGCGGTGCGTGCTCGGAAGTGGTCGCCTGAGGTTTCGAGCCGGGTCAGGCGGGTGTTCAGGCGGAGGGGCGGTTCCAGCCAGGTGGCGTAGCTGCCGAGGTAGTCGGCCACCTGATCCCGCCCCGGGTAGGTGTCGGTCGGTGCAGGGAACGCCCGGCCCGGCAGGTTCGCGTACTGAGCAGGTGTGAAGAGCTTCAGCGAGTCCCACCGCGAGCGCCAGCTGTGGCCGATCGCCGGGCCGGCGTCGACGATGAGAAAGTCCACGTCCCGCTGCAGCAGGTGGTAGCCCACCGCCAGCCCGGCCTGGCCGCCACCGACGACCAGAACCTCATGATCGACAGCTGTCATCAGCCCGGCAGCTCACTTCCGCTCGTGTCGCCCGCCATGCGTCGATCCAAGCACAAGCGGCGCTCTCCTGCCCGGGGCGCGGCCAACAACACGATGACCACGTTGATGGAATACCCCATAGGGGTATATGGTTGCTAAGACCAGGATCGAGACGAGGATACGGAGTCCACATGCGAAAGCGACTGACAGCAGCACTGGCCGCGGGAGTGCTCGGCGGAGCGCTGGCCCTCGCCGGATGCACCAGCGCCGGCCAGGACCATCAGGGCCACGGCAGCAGCTCAGCCAGCACCCCGGCCAGCAGCGACGGCGGGATGGACCACTCGTCGATGGAGCACCCCATGGACGGCGGGCCCGCGCCCGCGGGCATCAAGACCGCCGCCGCCCCGAAGTACCCGGTCGGCACGAAGGTGATCCTCACCGCCGACCACATGATGGGCATGGACGGCGCGAAGGCCACCATCGTCGGGGCCTACAGCACTTACACCTACGCGGTGGACTTCGCCCCCACCACCGGCGGCGAGCCGGTCAAGGACCACAAGTGGGTCGTCCAGCAGGAGATCAAGGACGCCGGTAGCAAGCGGCTGGCCGACGGCACCGAGGTCACGCTGGAGGCCGAGCACATGAAGGGGATGAAGGGCGCGAAGGCCACCATCGCCTCCTCCACTGACGAGACCGTCTACATGGTCGACTACGAGGCGGGCGGCATGAAGATGACCAACCACAAGTGGGTCGTCGAGAGCGAGATCAAGCCGGCCGCCTGAGCCGGCCACCACCGCAGAGCAGTGCCCGGACAAGGGAAGCAGCAATGACAGATCCGAACGCGCACCAGCACCACCACGGCGACGCCGCAGACGCAGCCGCCGACAGGGGACACGCTGTCGCGACCACCGTGCCCGGCCATGGGGATGACCCGCACGCCGGGCACGAGGGCCACGCCACGCATCAGGGGCAGCACGGCGACCACGCCGCGCACGACGAGAAGGGAGACCGCGCCGGCCATGGCGGTCATGGAGGCCACGGCGACCACGTGGGCCAGTTCCGGCGGCTGTTCTGGATCAACCTCGTCATCGCCGCTCCGGTGGTGGCGCTCTCGCCGATGTTCGCGATGCTGCTGGGCTACTCGGTGCCCGGCTGGTCGGGCTGGGTCGCAGCGGTGCTGGGCACCGTCATGTACGCCTGGGGCGGCAAGCCGTTTCTCACCGGTGCCTGGAGCGAGCTGAGGAGCCGCAAGCCGGGGATGATGCTGCTGATCGCGCTGGCGATCACCGTGGCGTTCTTCGCGTCCTGGGCCGCCACCCTCGGGCTGGTCGACCACGAGCTGGAGTTCTGGTGGGAGCTGGCGCTGCTGATCGTGATCATGCTGCTGGGGCACTGGATCGAGATGCGCTCCCTGGCCCAGACCACCTCCGCGCTGGACTCCCTGGCCGCGCTCCTGCCCGACGAGGCCGAGCGCGTCGAGGGCGACGACGTCGTGAAGGTCGCGCCGGCCGAGCTGCGCGTCGGGGACGTCGTCATCGTCCGCCCCGGCGGCAGCATCCCCGCCGACGGCACCGTCGTCGACGGCCGCGCCGACATGGACGAGTCGATGATCACCGGCGAGTCCCGGCCGGTCGCCCGCGGCGAGGGCGACCCGGTCATCGCCGGCACGGTGGCCACCGACTCCGGCCTGCGGGTGGAGATCACGGCCACCGGGGACGACACGGCCCTGGCCGGCATCAACCGGCTCGTCGCCGAGGCGCAGAGCTCGTCTTCCCGTGCCCAGCGCATCGCCGACCGCGCCGCCGCGTGGCTGTTCTGGTTCGCCCTCGGAGCGGCTCTGATCACCGCGACCGTCTGGACGCTGGCCGGGTCCCCCGACGACGCGGTCGTGCGCACCATCACCGTCCTCGTGATCGCCTGCCCCCACGCCCTCGGCCTGGCGATCCCGCTGGTCGTCTCCATCGCCACCGAGCGCGCCGCCCGCGGCGGCGTCCTGGTCAAGGACCGGCTGGCGCTGGAGTCCATGCGTCAGGTCGACGCCGTGCTGTTCGACAAGACCGGCACCCTGACCAGGGGCGAGCCCACCGTCACCGGCGTCGAGCCGACCGGAGACCTGGACGCCGACCAGGTGCTCGCCCTGGCAGCCTCGGCCGAGGCCGACAGCGAGCACCCGCTCGCCCGGGCCATCGTCGCCGCCGCCAAGGACCGCAGCCTCGCGTTCGAGCCCGGCAGCGGCTTCACTTCCTCGCCCGCCGTAGGCGTCACCGCGACCGTGGCCGGCCACGAGGTCCGCGTCGGCGGGCCCCGGCTGCTCGAGGAGACCGGACAGTCCGAGATCGACGCGGCCGACGCCTGGCGCGGCGAGGGCGCGATCATCCTGCACGTCCTGCGCGACGGGCAGGTGGTCGGCGGGCTGAAGTTGGCCGACGAGGTCCGTCCGGAGTCCCGCGACGCCGTCGACGCCCTGCACCGGCTCGGCGTCGAGGTCGTCATGATCACCGGCGACGCCGAGGCCGTGGCGAACGAGGTCGGACGGGAACTCGGCATCGACCGCGTCTTCTCCGGCGTCCGTCCCGAGGACAAGTCGGCGAAGGTCGCCCAGCTGCAGCACGAGGGCAAGAAGGTGGCCATGGTCGGCGACGGCGTCAACGACGCCCCGGCGCTGGCCCAGGCCGACGTCGGCATCGCTATCGGCGCGGGCACCGACGTCGCCATCGCCTCGGCCGGGGTCATCCTGGCCAGCTCCGACCCGCGCTCGGTGCTCTCGGTCATCCAGCTGTCGAAGGCCGCCTACCGGAAGATGAAGCAGAACCTGTGGTGGGCCGCCGGCTACAACCTCGTCTCCGTGCCGCTGGCAGCCGGCGTCCTCGCACCTGTCGGATTCGTGCTGCCGATGTCGGTCGGGGCGATCCTGATGTCGCTGTCCACCGTCGTCGTCGCCCTCAACGCCCAGCTGCTGCGGCGCATCGACCTCACCCCCGAAGCCAGCACCCGCTCCGTCCTGGAGCGCCAGAAGTGAAGGACACGCCCATGACACTCGACACCACCACAGACGGCATCGGCACCGTCAGCCCCGCCACCGGGGCCGACGCCGGTGCACACCAGCACGGCTACATCAGCGACAAGGACCGCTACCTGGCGCGCATGAAGCGCATCGAGGGCCAGGCCCGCGGCATCGCCAAGATGATCGACGAGGAGAAGTACTGCATCGACATCCTCACCCAGGTCTCGGCGCTCACCCGAGCTCTGCAGGGCGTCGCGACCGGATTGCTCGACGACCACCTCAAGCACTGCGTCCTCGACGCCGCCAAGCTCGGCGACGACGGCGCGGCCATCGCCAAGATCCAGGAAGCCACCGACGCGATCAACCGGCTCGTCCGGTCCTGAGGCTCGACGAGCAGCGCACCCGCGCACACCAAGGAGAGGGACCCATGCCCCGTTTCGACCCGCTGACCGCCGAGACCGCCGTCGGCTCGTCCCGGGACCTGCTCGGCGAGCTCGTCGAGCGCCACGGCACCGTGGGCGACATGGTCTCCACGATGGCCCACTCCCCGGCCGTCCTCGGCGGCTACCTGCAGCTGAGCCGGGCCATGCGCCGCGCCAAGCTCGACCGGAGGATCAGCGAGCTGATCTCCATCGCCGTGCAGGCGCAGCAGGGCTGCGGCCTGTGCCTCGACGCCCACGTCGCGGCCGCCCGCTCCCTGGGCGTCGCCGAGGAGGAGATCAGCCTCGCCCACCAGGGCACGTCGAGCGATCCCGCCATCTCGGCGATCATCCGGCTCGGGCTGCAGGTCTATCGGGAACCGACCTCCGTCACCGACGAGCAGATCGCCGAGCTCCGCGCGTTCGGCTACAGCGACCGCGCGATCGCCGACGTCGTCGGCGTCGTCGCGCTCAACATCCTCACCGGCGCGTTCAACCTCGTCGCCGGGCTGGGACCCGAGGACCAGCACTGACGCCCGAGGGCATTCTCTTCGGCGACCCGACTGTGCACGGGGCCTTTCGACCGGCGGGTGCGGGCCGCGTCGTCGGCCTCGCACCGGCTGGCCTGGCAGCGGGAGCCGTGCTCGCAGCAGTCGCACTGGCCTCGGCCAGAGCGGGGTCTGGCGGTCAGCTCCCGGGTCGGATTGGCATGTCGCCGGTGTTTGCCGAATACTTGTCCGGGGCCGCGGCGTGCTCCGCGGCACTCTGGGGCCACCGAATCGAGCGGAAGGCGGGAAGGCAGTGCAGCGTTTCCTGAGCATCGCGCGCCGCTTCTCGCCGGTGCTCGCGGTCCTCACCGTCGCAGCTCTGCTGATGCTGCAGCCGCCGGCTCGCGCCGCTGACCATTTCTCGATGTCTGCGTCACTGGGCACCGTCGCCGCCGGTGCGGGCGCTGCCGAGATGGCGACCGGTCATTCCCCGGCGAACAGCGCTCCCATTGTGGTCCACGGCCAGTTCTCGACCAAGAACGTCGGTGACCAGCAGGCGGCCGCGGCCGCCGACCCCCTGTCCATGGGGACCGTGTCCTCCGGGATGGGCATGGCGTCGGGCTGCGGCGCGGACTGCGGCTCGCCGGCGAGCCCGTCCCCGGGGCCGATGGACTGCGTCGCAGCGGGCTGCCTGATCCTGCTGGTGCTGCTGGTCGGGATCGGAAGCCTGCGGCCGGCAGCCCGCGGAGGCGGCTGGTCGCTTCCGCGCCCAGCACGGCGCACTCTCATTGAATCGTTGGTCCTCCGCTGCTGGGCTCGCCCTCCGCTGAGCCTCGCCGAGCTGTCGATCAGTCGCACCTGAGCCGGTCGCAGGTCCATCCGCGCCCGTTTCGGGGCAGCAGACATGCAGCCGTGGCCGTTCCCAGCCGGAGAACCGGCAAGTAACCACGGACCCGGCAAGTAACCACGGAACCTGTGGGCGGGTGTGCCGACCCGCGACGCTCGCGACGCCCCGGAGTCCATTCTCTGACGACTCCTTTGACAACTCGCGACGACCCCACCGGCTGGAGTTGAGCGGTCCATGCATCCTCGGCGACGTCGGGCACGTCTTCCCCGGTGGCCGTCGACCATCCCAGCTGAGAGACCCATGACCAAGAACCAGAAATCATCCACTAAGTCTTCGAAATCGTTGCCATCGCAGCGCTCGACCGGCGGGCGTACGGCCAGCAGCCGGTCCGCGCGGGACCGGCTGCGGCAGATGCAGCTCCAGGAGGCCAAGGCCCGCCGGACTCGACGGCTGATCACGGGTGCCGCGATCGCCGTCGTGGTGCTGGCCGTCGCCGCCGGAGCGGTGGTCATCGCCAGCCTCCAAGGCGGAGGATCCGGCGACCCCTCCGGCGGGTCGGCCGCCGCCGCGGGGCGTCGGGACCTGCCGCCATGGTCGCTGCCCGCCAACACCTCTGACGCGGCGAAGGCCGCCGGCCTCCGAGTCGGCCCGATGGAGGGAACGGCGGCCCACTTCCACTCCCACCTCGACATCAGCGTCAACGGGCAGCCCATCGCCGTGCCGGCCAACATCGGCGTCGACCCCGCTAGCGGCCAGATGTCGGAGCTCCACACCCACGACGAACGCGGCGTGCTGCACGTCGAGGCCCCCACCGCCGACGGCCGCTACACCCTCGGCCAGGTCTTCACCGAGTGGCAGGTCCGCCTCGACGCCGAAGGCATCGGCGGACTGGACAACAGCAACACCGACAGCCTGCGCGCCTACGTCGACGGGAAGCGATTCCAGGGAGACCCCGCCACGATCCAGCTCACCGCCCACCGGCAGATCTCACTGGTCTACGGGCCGCGAGACGCCACCGACGACCCGGCGGCCAGCTACGCCTTCGAGCAGGGCGAGTAGACGATGCCAGCGAGAGGACCACAGACCGCGGCCCGGACCGTTGCGCTGGCCGCCGTCGTGCTGAGCGTGACGCTGGCCGCGGGCTGCACGAAGTCCATCGACTCCGCCTCGCCGTCGAAGGACGGCGGCTCCGCCGGGCCGGCCTCCGGTGTGCAGCTCTATCAACCCGGCCAGCGCAAGCCCGCCTCGACCGCCGGAGGGCCGGACGTCATGACCGGCGAGAACGTGACCACCGACCATCCCGGCAAGGTGGTCGTGGTCAACGTGTGGGCGTCCTGGTGCGGGCCCTGCCGCAAGGAGGCTCCCGACCTCGCCGCCGCGAGCCGTGACACGGCCAAGACGGCCCGGTTCGTCGGCCTCAACATCCGCGACGACCGCGAAGCCGCGCAGGCCTTCACCCGCGCCTTCAAGACCCCCTACCCGAGCATCTTCGACCCCGAGGGCAAGCAGCTCGTCAGGTTCTCCGGCCAGCTGTCGACCACAGCGATCCCGACCACCCTGGTGATCGACCGCGACCGGCGCAGCGCAGCCCGGATCACCGGCCCGGTCGACCGCGACACCCTCGTCGCGCTCATCACCGACACCGCCAACGGCAAATAGCCGACGCCCCGATGAGTGCCGGACGGGCAAGGGAGGTGCTGGAATCGAACGGAGGCTGGAGCCCCGGCGGTGAGCGGGGACATGCCCGTGGCGCTGCCGGTGGCCTTCTTCTCCCGGGCACGTCCCGATGGACACCCTGCCGCTGCTCCTACACTCAGCTTGCGTTTAGCTCGGCCTCGCCGCAGCGCGACTGATTAGTCTCCATCTGAGGTACGGTGTGCCTGTGCGCGTGCGCCCGAGCCTGACATCCAGCCGATTCCTGGGCTGGATCGTCGTCCTCGTCGCTGCCGTCGCAATCGTGTTCGGGGCGGCAGTCACCGTTCAATCCGGCCAGAAGTCGGCGACGCCGCATGTCGAAGCTGTCAGCCCGGCGGTGCATCGGCAAGTCCTGACCGAGGAAGGCCAAGCGGTTGATCACGGCTGGCAGACCGTGGGGGTGGCGTCCGTGTCGCCGCCTGTTCCCGCAGCCCAGGTGAGCGGCGGTTTCTCGATGACGCCGTCCTCCGGCTCCGACCACGGACCCGGCGACGGCAGCTGCCCACTTCTCGCCGCGGCATGCATGATCGCCCTGATGGTAGTCCTGGTGAGCTGGAGGCTCCGTCGACCCGGCACATCGGTGATCCGCATCCTGCCGCGGATGGCGACCCAGGTCCCGCAGGTCTCCTCCGTGCGCTACATGCCAGCGGCTCGATCTCCACTCATGTTCGGGATCAGTCTGACCTGATCGATGAAGGGGAGGCACAGCCTCTCCCGCTGCGGTTGACTTCCATAGCGCGACCCTCTACCGCCCATGTCGCGGCGAGACGCCCGCGCTGTTCCCTGCGTGCATCGCCACGTTCAGCTGGCGCACCGTCGGCTGCCCCCTGTTCGCGCGAACCCGCTCGCGTTCGGTGTTCGGCATCGGTGTGCCCGTATTCGGAGATCCCAAATGCTTCATCTCGTCAAGCCCGGCCCGGTAAAGGCCCGGCGTGTCGTTGTCGCGGCCGCCTCGGCCGCTCTTCTTCTCGTTACTTCGGCCTGCAGCACTGGTGCCGGTGCATCCCCGACTGGTGGCACCAGTCGCGGAGCAGTCCCCGATCCGGGACTGGTTCTGTTCAAGCCGTCCGACCGGCAACGAACCGCCGTTGCTGAAGGGCCCAAGGTCATGGGATCGGGGACCGCGACCACGAGGCATCCGGGCAGGGTCGTGGTGATCAATGTCTGGGCCTCTTGGTGCGGCCCCTGCCGCAAGGAGGCACCCGACCTGGCCGCTGCCAGCCGCAGCACGGACGAGGTCGCCCGCTTCGTCGGTCTCAACATCAGGGACCAGCGCGATGCCGCGCGGGCGTTCAGCCGTGCCGTCAAGATGCCGTATCCGAGCATTTTCGACCCCGAGGGGCAGCAGCTGGTCAAGTTCTCCGGGCAACTGTCGACCACCGCCATCCCGACAACGTTGGTGATCGACGAGCAACAGCGCAGCGCGGCCCGAATCACGGGCCCTGTCGATCGCGACACCCTGATCCAATTGGTCAACGACACCGCCGACGGCAGGTGAGCGGCAATGCTTGATCAACTGGCCGCATGGGCGACACAGTCGGTGAGCGGGTCGATGCCGGTGGCCCTCCCGGTCGCCTTCCTCGCCGGTTTGGTGTCGTTCTTCTCCCCCTGCGTCATCCCGCTGTTGCCTGGCTACATCTCCTACGCCACTGGCATGTCTGCCGCCGACCTCGTCGCCGGCGGCTCACGGATGCGTCTGGGACGGACCTTGATGGGCAGCAGCCTGTTCGTCGCCGGGTTCGGCGTGGTCTTCGTTGCGAGCGCGTCACTGGCCGGGCTGCTGGGCAGCAGGTTCATCACCTGGCAGGACCCGCTCACCCGCGTCATGGGCGTGATCATGATCGGGCTCGGATTGGCCTTCACTGGCCTCCTCCGCTTCGCCCAGCGCGACCTGCGACTCAGTTGGCTGCCTCGCTTCGGGCTTCTCGCGGCCCCGCTGATCGGCTTCGTGTTCGGGCTGGGCTGGACGCCGTGCATCGGGCCGACCCTCGGGGTCGTGTTGACCATGGCGATGAGTCAGGCGACCGCAGCCAAAGGGGCGTGGCTGGCCATCGCCTACACGCTCGGACTCGGCATCCCGTTCATCGCCGCGGCGATCGCGTTCAACAAGATCAGCACGGCCGCCCGCGCCCTGCGGAACCGGCAGCAGTTGATCATGCGCATCGGCGGTATCTCCATGATCATAGTCGGCCTGCTGATGGCCACCGGCCTGTGGACCAACGTGATCGGTGCGCTCCGACAATCCATCAGCGGATTCGTGACGGTGATCTGATGAAGCAACCAGGCAGCAACAGCACTCCCGAAGAACGTCGTCGAAAGCAACGCCAACGCGAGATGAACCGCCAACTGCGCGTGTGGACTCCGCGCCGCGTCGTCGGGTGGATCCTCGTCGTGCTAGCGGTGGTGATGGGCATCACGCACTGGCTCGCGCACCTGGGATGGCGACCGATCCCACTGGCCATGGGCTGGCAGGACCTGCTGCTCGGCTACCCAGCCGCAGGCCTTCTCGCCATTGCCGGCGGGGTCGTCATCGGCGCGCGCACCCACCGGCCTGGATCCGGGAACCGTGGCCATCACTGATCCCGCTCACAGATTGCCGCACCACATGTCCCGAAACCGGCACTGACAGCAAGGCAGAAGTATGCACCCCCACACGCCAACGGCAATGCCCTTGACATCGGTACGCATCCACGGGCACCGGGACACCGGGTCCGTCCGTCTTCGGACGATGCACGACAGCGGTCCAAGCCGGCACCACGTCCTGCTCGCATGCGTGCAGGGCTGCAGCGACATCGGGGAGGCATCGGCTCAATGATCGGTCACACGCTCCCGTTGTTCTTCATTCCGAGCCCTCCGTGGAGGGAATGGTTGCTGTTCGGGCGACTCCCGATCCGGGCATACGCGCTGTGCATCATCGCGGGCGTGATCATCGGCACGATCGTCGCCACCCGACGGTGGATCGCCCGAGGCGGCAGCCGCGACGCGGTCGAGACCGTCGCCCTGGTTTCGGTTCCGTTCGGCATCGTCGGAGCCCGCCTCTACCACGTGATCACCGACTACCAGCTCTACTTCGGACCGGGCCGCACCTGGTATCGAGCGTTCTTCATCTGGGACGGCGGCCTGGGCATCTGGGGCGGTGTCGCGCTCGGAGCGTTCGGCGGCTACCTGGTCGCGCGCCGACGCCGGATCAGATTCTGGGCGCTCGCCGACGCTCTCGCCCCGGGGGTGGCCATCGCGCAGGCCGTCGGCCGACTGGGCAACTGGTTCAACCAGGAACTCTTCGGTCGGCCGAGCACCCTGCCATGGGCGCTGAAGATCGACCCGCAGTACCGGCCCGTCGGCTACGAGCAGTACGCCACCTTCCACCCGACGTTCCTGTACGAGCTGATCTGGGACGTCGCGGTGGCGATCGCGGTGATTGCGCTCGACCGTCGGTTCCGGCTGGGCCACGGCAAGGCGTTCATGCTCTACGTGATGTTCTACACCGCCGGCAGAGCATGGGTGGAGAGCCTGCGCATCGACCCCGCGCATCACCTCGGCCCGTTCCGGCTCAACGACTACGTCTCGGGCATCGTCTTCCTGGCCGCCCTGCTCTGCTTGCTCTGGCTGCTCCGCAACAAGCCCGGCCGGGAGCTGGTCGTCGAGGGTGACCGGTCGGTCGTCGGCGAGCGGCCGGGCAGCAGAGCTGGTGAAACGCCGCCCGTCCCCGCTTCCGATTCCTTCGCTGCGTTGGACCAATCAGAGCCATCCGCGCTCGATCACCCCACCACGCCGGAGCACGACTCCGGCACAGCCGAGCGTGCCGGCGGGGGTCCGCGGTGATCTACCGACGCGATGACGCGACTTCCACCCGCGGTGCCGCCTGTCACGTTGACGATGCTGCTACCGACATTTCTGTGACCTGCGTGGATTCCTCATCCACCCGGGGCCGCGGCGGTCAGATAATTCAGTCGCTGGGTCGGCTGGTCTTGGCCGCGTTGTCCGGGTTGGCAGTCGGGTTCGCGTTTCAGCCGTACGCACTGTGGCCGCTGGGCTTCCTCGGCGTCGCGGGACTGTCGGTGGCTGTTCACGCGGTTCCGCCTCGGCGCGGGTTCGCGGTCGGATACGTGTTCGGGGTGGCGCTGCTCCTGGTGGCGATCGGCTGGGTCCGGGTGATCGACGGCGGCGGCGCGGCCGCCTACCTGGGTGTGGTGGGCCTGATCGGATTCGAGGCCGTCTTCTTCGGGCTGCTCGGCCTCGCGCTGGCGATCATCGGGCGGCTCCGGTCCTGGCCGGTGATCGCCGCTGCTGCCTGGGTCGGCGTCGAGTACGTCTACGCGCGCTATCCGTTCGGCGGCTTCGGCTGGACCCGTCTGGCCTACACCGCAGTGGATGCCCCGCTGGCCGGACTGCTGCCCTTCATCGGCACCGTAGGTGTGTCGTTCGCGGTGGCTCTGCTGGCCCAGTGCGTCGGCTGGCTGGCGATCGAGATCATCCGGGCACGGCGGTCGCACGGACCGCTGACACGCAGCATGGTGGCCCGGACAGCGCTACCGGCATTGGCGACCTGGTCGATCGTGATGGGCACGGGTTTGGCCCTGTCCGGGTGGAATCCCGGCCCGCCGGCCCCTGCACAGAAGGCTCGTGTGGGCATAGTCCAGGGCAACGTTCCGGGGAAAGGGATCGAAGCGCTGGGCCGGATGCGCACCGTGACCGCGAACCATGTCCGGGAGACCCGCCGACTGATCAACGCCGCAGACCAGGGACGGATCGCCCGGCCCGACTTCGTTCTGTGGCCGGAGAACTCCACCGACATCGACCCGACCGTTGACCCGATCACGCGCGACCAGCTGCAGTCCGCGACCGAGCTTGCCGGGGTTCCCATCTTCGCCGGGGCGGTGATGGCCGGCCCCGGCGTCGACCAGCGGCAGACCAGCGGCCTGTGGTGGGACCCCCGCCGGGGCATCGTGGCCCGCTACGACAAGCGCAACCTGGTCCCGTTCGGCGAGTGGATCCCCTTCCGTGACCGACTGCTGCCGTTGTTCCCGATCTTGAAGCTGGTCGGAGCACAGTCGGTGCCAGGCACCCGGCCCGGCGCACTCCCGGTCCCCCTCCGCCTGGCCGGCGGCCCGGAGCAGCCGGTCATCGTGGGGGATGCGATCTGTTTCGAGCTGGCCTACGACGACACGATCTACGACGTGATCACCGGCGGTGCGCAGCTCTTCCTGGTCCAGAGCAACAATGCGACCTACGTCGGGACCGGCCAGGTCGACCAGCAGTTCGCCATCACCCGGGCACGAGCGATGGAGACCCGCCGCGAGATCGCCGTCGCCACCACCAACGGAGTCTCCGGCTTCATCGGCCGGGACGGCCGTGCGCAGTGGAAGTCCCGTGAGCGCACCGCCGCCTCGACCGTGGTGACGATGCCGCTGCGCACCAACATCACCCCGGCGGTGCGGATCGCCCCCTGGCTGGAGCGTGGCCTCGCACTCCTCGCGCTGAGCGGCTGCCTCACGGCGACGGTCGGGCGTGGCCGCGCCCGCCGGTCGAGAGCGGCAGGAGCGTGATGATGATCGTGAGTAGCCTGATCTGCACCGCGGTTCTGATGGTGGCGACCGGCCTGGGCTGCGTACGGACGCGCCCTTCTGCACGAGTGTTTCCCGGGTTGCTCCAGGTGGCCGGAGCCTGGAGCGCCTGCCTGCTACTTGTGGACCTTTGGCGTCGCGGTGCCGTCACTGTGGCGTCGATCGCGACGCTGTTGACCGTCTGCGCCGTGTCGATGATCTGGTTGCGGAGGGCGGATGGCAGCACCGAAGACACCTCTGACGACTTCCAGCTCTGGGAAAGCGAGCTCGCCAGCCCGGAGGTGTCGGAGGAATGAGCGTCTCCCGCGCGACCGGCCTCGCCCTGCTGGTCAGCCTCGCGCTGATGCACCCGATGGTGTTGACGTCAGCCGAACCCGTGCCGCCGAGCAATTCGTCGGTGCACCGCGTGCCACCCGACGCGCAGCCGATTCATGCTCCAGTCACGGCAAGCAACCCACCCGGTCGACATCCAGCAACTCGACAACCGTTGAGCGGCTGTCCCAGCTG
Organism: Metallococcus carri; assembly: GCF_011440275.1. Lineage (GTDB taxonomy): Bacteria > Actinomycetota > Actinomycetes > Actinomycetales > Dermatophilaceae > Metallococcus > Metallococcus carri. Next base: position 293,783 of record NZ_JAAOIV010000001.1, read on the forward strand.
CGCGCCCCCTTCGTTGGCGGCTTCATCGCATGACCGACCGACCGGTCCGATGGGCTGCATCGCCGCCGCTGGCTGCGTCATGACCATCGTCTTGCTGGCGGTGGCCGTGATCGTTCGTGGGCGAACCCCCGGTCGATGGTGGCATTGCCGAGCCCGCAGCATCGGATCGGCCATCGGAGCCGTCGCACATTGGCGTCGCCGACCGGCTCCCAGTCTCATAGAGCTGTCGATTCTTCGGATCTGACCCCACCCGCCCGGGCCATGAGCAGGCTGCGGTGAGCCCCAGCAATTCGTCCCGCTCCTCGGCCCATCAATTGCACACCCGGCTTGATCACTGCGCGCCCGGTTGAGCAGTCAGACAAGCTCCTCAGACTCTCCAGCACGACAGGAAACAGGAACGTGAATCAGAAGCGATCGAAGAACAAGCATCGACACGGTGCATCGACCAATCGCGAACCCGGATCCGCGCGCGCCCGCGCCCGGTTGGCAGAGATGAAACGGCAGGAGGCCCGCGCCCGAACGCGGCGGCGTTTCCTGGTCGGGGTCACCGCGGTCATCGTCGCCGGTGCCCTCGGCATCGGCATTTGGCTGGTGGCCCGGCAAGTATCAGCACCCAACGCCGCTGGGCCGGTGGCCGGCACCAAGGGGCGAAGCGATCTGCCGCCGTGGGGGCTCCCGGCCGATCCGGGCCGCCTGGCCGAGGCCGCCGGTCTGCAGGCATCGAACATGGAAGGCACCGCCGCGCACTTCCACTCCCATCTGGACATCACCGTCAACGGCCAGCCGCTCGCGTTACCGGGAGCAATCGGCGTCGACGCGAAGACCGGCTCGATGTCGGAGCTGCACACCCACGACGAACGCGGCGTCCTGCACGTCGAGTCACACAAGACCGACGGCAAATACACCCTCGGACAGCTGTTCGCCGAGTGGGACGTGCGACTCGACGGCCAAGGCATCGGCGGCCTGACCAACAACAAGACCGACAGCCTGCGCGCCTACGTGGACGGCAAACCGTTCACCGGCGACCCCGCCACGATCGAACTCGGCGAGCGACGCCAGATCTCACTGATCTACGGCCCCCGGAACGCGACCGACAATCCGCCCTCGAGCTTCGCCTTCGACGCCAATGAATGATCTCCGCCCCACCAGCAGATCCGATGCCGCACCTGGCCCGCGAGCCGATCCCGACGCGGCGGGCATCGCAACCACCGAACCCGCCACTCGCAGGACTTCCTCCAATGCGCCGGTGATCGGATTCCTCGGCGGGCTGCGGTTCCTGTGGACGCAGTTGATCACCATGCGGACGGCGCTGGCGTTGCTGTTCCTGCTGGCACTGGCCGCGGTGCCCGGATCGTTGGTGCCGCAGCAGAACATATCGCCGGTGCGAGTCAAGTCCTTCCTCGACCAGCACAAGACGCTGGGACCGATCTATGACAAGGTCGGACTCTTCAACGTCTACACCTCGCCCTGGTTCTCCGCGATCTACATCCTGCTGTTCATCAGCCTGATCGGCTGCATCATCCCCCGGGCCGGGGTCTATCTCCGGGCCGTGCGAGCACAGCCGCCCCGCACACCGCGATACCTGCATCGTCTGCCCGCCTACGCCTCCGCCGACCTGACCGCAGCCGAAGCCGGCGACAGCGCGGCCCCGACCGATGCTGCCATCCTGCGCCGGCTGCGCGACAACCTGCGAAGCAGGCGGTACCGGGTCACCCAGCACCCCGACGGGTCACTGGCGGCCGAGCGGGGCTACCTGCGAGAGGCGGGCAACCTCGCCTTCCACATCAGCCTGGTCTTCTTGCTGCTCGGCGTGGCCGTGGTCTGGCTGACCAGCTTCCGCGGCGACCGGGCGCTGGTCGTGGGAGGCGAAAGCTTCACCAATGACCTGGTGCAATACGACGACTTCAAGGCCGGCCCGCTGTTCCGGCAATCGTCTCTGACCCCCTTCAGCATCAAGGTCGACAGCTTCGACGTGAAGTTCGAGACCGGCAACGTCCAGCGAGGGGCCGCGCGGGAGTTCAACGCCGCAGTCACTGTCACCGACCGTCCAGGAGACAAGCCCCGCCAGGAAACCTTGCGGGTCAACCATCCGCTCAACCTGGCCGGCGGCGAAAAGGTCCACCTGATCGCCTGGGGATACGCACCGATCGTGACGGTGAAGGACGGCGACGGCAACGTCGTCTCCTCCGGTCCTGTCATCTTCCTGCCGCAGGACGGCAACTTCACCTCCGCTGGGGCGATCAGTGCGCCCGACGCCAGGCCTCGCAAACTCGGCTTTGAAGGGTTCTTCCTGCCCAGCGCCTACGTGGACGGCTCCGGGCCCCGCTCGGTGTTCCCCGACGCGTTGAATCCCCAACTGTTCCTGAACGCCTGGTCGGGCAAGCCCACCGCCGAGACCGGCCAACCCCAGAGCGTCTACTCGCTCGACACCCGCGGCATGACCCAGATCATGAACCCGAAGGACCCCAAACAGCCGCTGCGGTTCATCCTCCGACCCGGATACATCCAAAAGCTGCCCAACGGGCAAGGATCCATCCAGCTGGACGGGGTGCAGCGCTGGATCAAGATCCAGGTCGGCGACTCCCCCGGCGCACCCATCACGATCGTCGCTATCGGAACCGCCGTGCTGGGGCTCAGCTTCTCGCTGTTCATCCGGCCCCGGCGGATCTGGGCACGGATCCGACGGGTCGACGGCCACAACCTCCTCGAGATCGCCGGACTCGACCGGGCCGACGCCCGAACGGGACTCACCGAAGACGTCGAAGCCCTCGTCAACAGCCTCGACCTGCAAACGAGCTCACGCAACCAGACCCCACCCGGGCACGGGAACGAACCGGCAGAGCCCGATCCGACCACCGACAACCAATCACCGAAGGAGACGGCATGACGATCGACTACTTCTCCAACCTCGCTCTGGTCACCGCGACCGTGATCTACGCCCTGGCCCTCACCATGCACAGCATCGAATGGGCAGCCGCACGAAAAATTACCGCCGCCCGAAGCACCACCGGCAAGCGGAAGGGCGAGGCAGCGGACGACATCGAGACCAGAACCCGCCCCGACGCACGCGCAACGACCAGCCGCGCATCAGAGGCCTCAGCGTCCACCCTGACGATCACCCGGACCGCCGCCCAAGCCACGCCTGACTCACCGACCCTCGAGCCCGAAGGCGACGTCGACGTCGACGATGAACCCTTTGACGGAGACCCGATTCCGCAGCAGAAGACCGAGATGTTCGGTCGGATGGGCATCTCCTTCACCCTGATCGGGCTGGCCTGCGCGATCGCAGGCATTACCGCCCGGGGCATCGCCGCTCACCGCTGGCCGCTGGGCAACATGTTCGAGTTCACCACCATGGCGATGGTGATCATCGTCGCCGGCTACCTGGTCCTGGCCAAGATGGGGATGCGCTGGCTCGGCCTGCCCATCACCATGGTCGCCACCGTCGGCAACGGCCTGGCAGTGACCGTGTTCTACGTCGCAGTCGCCGGGTTGGTGCCGTCGCTGAACTCCTACTGGTTCATCATCCACATCACTGCCGCGACGATCAGCGGAGCAGCGTTCAACATCGGCGGAGCCATCTCGATCCTGTACCTGATCAAGAAGCGGGCCGAGGACAAGGGAACCGAGAAGGGCTACCTCCTCCGACTCCCCGATTCGCGCCGCATAGACGTGATCGCCTACCGGCTCTTCGCCTTCGCCTTCCCGCTGTGGACGTTCACCATCGCCGCCGGAGCAGTTTGGGCCGAGTACGCCTGGGGCCGCTACTGGGGATGGGACCCCAAGGAGGTCTGGGCGCTGGTCACCTGGGTGATCTTCGCCTGTTACCTCCACGCCCGATCGACCGCCGGCTGGAAGGGCGGACGGGCCGCCGTCATCGCCCTGCTCGGGCTTGCCGTCTTCTGGTTCAACTTCATCGGAGTGAACCTGCTCCTCTCCGGGCTCCACTCCTACGCAGGCATCTAACCAAGAAGCGAACGGTTGACATCGATACCCCTGGGGTACGACAGCGACTCAGCCGTTACCGCGGCACCACCAGCGAGCTCGACCCGTCTCAAAACGACACCCGGCCGCTTCAGGGCCCCTACGGCTTCAAGCCTTTCGCAGTGAACCAAGGCAGTGGATTCACCGTCCGGTAGACATCGCCGGGAGTGACGCCAGCGGGGTACAGCTCCAGGTGTGTGTGCGGGCCGAACGTCCGGCCGGTCATGCCCACCCGGCCGATGACCTGACCGGCGGCAACCCGCTGCCCGGTGCGGACCGCGGCCGACGCCATGTGCGCCATCAGCATCTGCTTCCCGTCGGGGAACTTGATGCTGACGTAGATGCCCGCCCAACCGCTGGCCGGACCGGTACCGCCGTTGGTGACGACCCCATCGGCTGTCGCTCTGATCGGTGTCCCGATCGGGGCAGCGAAGTCCACGCCAGTGTGATAGCGCGACCAGGATCCGACCTGCCCGAACGTGGCGACGATGTTGTAACTTCCCTTGGCGATCGGCAATGCCCCGCCCCCGCTGCTCGTGCCGCCTGCAGTGTCTGAACTGCCGAGATCGGCAGTACCGCTGTCGGAGCCGTTGTCGCTCGATGCCGAGTCGGTCCGGCCGACCGCCGTGCTACCGGAGGATGCATTGCCCTTGCCCGCGTCAGCTTCTTGGGCCGCTCGCATCTGCTGTTGACGCTGCTCCTTGCTGAGCGTTCCCGATAGTTTGCGGCTCTTCTCGGCGTCGGATTTCAACGCCTCTGATCGTTGCCGGGCAGCCTCCTCCGCCCGCGTGTCCTCCTGGCCGGTGTCGACAACCTTGCTGTTCTTCTGGGCTGCCCGGCGCGCCGCCATGTCGACGGTGCCGTCGAGAGGCTGGCCCGTGCTCTGCTCCTCGCTACTGCCGCTGCCTTGGGTATCGCTGCGCTGACCACTGCGTGTTGCCTCCCGAAGGCCCGCGCGCGACCGGCCAGAGGTGTCGGCCCGGTGCCCGGTGGAGCCCGCGTCATCGGGCGCGCCAGCCGTACTGGAGATTCCGGTGACCGCAGGGTTCGCCTCATGGGCAACGCCGGTCATGGCGACCGCGCCAGCGCCGGCAAGGCCGAGTCCTGCGATGGCGGCCGCGGCAATGCCGTGGCGGATCCAGCTGCGTCTGTCCCGTCCGATGTGATCCAGGGCTCGGCCAGCTCTTGCTGCGGTGCCCGCGCGCAACTCGCCGACGCGGGTTCGCAGCTGACCGAGGCTTCGCCGCTGGCGACCGTCGGGACTCATTCGGCTAGAACTCCTCGTGGGATGGGAATGACCGGACCGCTAGAGAATAACGGTTCGATAACATCGATGAATGCTGGCTTGGCCAGACTTGAGGAAATGCTCACGCCTTCGGTGGCGGTCAACGACCGCTCCAGGCCATGATAGGTCAGCCACTGCTGTATAGTTCAGTGGATGCTGACCATTGCTTCGCGCCTTGACGTCATGAACCGGCTCGGCCGGGCGATGGCGGACCCGACGCGCTCCCGGATCCTGATGTCCTTGCTCGGCGGCCCGAGCCACCCGGCCGTGCTGTCGCGCGAGCTCGACCTGACGCGCTCGAACGTGTCGAACCACCTGACCTGCCTGCGCGACTGCGGGATCGTGGTCGCCGAGCCGCACGGCCGGCAGACCCGCTACGAGATCGCCGACCCGCACCTGGCCGCGGCGCTGACGACGCTGGTGGACGTGACGCTGGCGGTGGACGAGAGCGCGCCGTGCATCGACCCGCACTGCTCGGTGCCGGGCTGCTGCGCCGTGACCGGCTCGGGGGACGCCTCGTGAGCGCCGCCTGCGGCTGCGACGAGCCGACCACCAGCCCATCCGAGGAGGCCGAGGAGACCGAGCGCTCGTGGTGGCGCGACCCGGGACTGGTGGTGCCGATCCTCTCCGGCGTCGCGTTCGGCACCGGCCTGGTGCTGGAGTGGTCGGGGATGCACATCGCGGCACTGGCCGCGTTCTGGGCGGGTCTGCTGCTGGGCGCGTACACGTTCGTGCCCGGCGCTCTGCGGAACCTGTTCGTCAGGCGGAAGCTGGGGATCGCGCTGCTGATGACGATCAGCGCCGTCGGCGCGGTGATCCTCGGCTACGTGGAGGAGGCCGCCGCGCTGGCGTTCCTCTACTCGATCGCCGAGGCCCTGGAGGACAAGGCGATGGACCGCGCCCGCGGCGGCCTGCGCGCGCTGCTGAACCTCGTGCCGGAGACCGCGACCGTGCTGCGCGACAGCGCCTCGGTCGAGATCCCGGCAAAGGAGATCGCCGTCGGCGACGTGCTGCTGGTCCGCCCCGGCGAGCGGGTCGCGACCGACGGGCTGGTCCGCGCGGGCCGCTCCAGCCTGGACACCTCGGCGATCACTGGCGAGTCGATCCCGGTCGAGGTCGCCCCCGATGACGCGGTCTCCGCCGGCGCGATCAACACCGCCGGTGTGCTGGAGGTCGAGGCGACCGCGGCGGGCACCGACAACTCGCTGACCACCATCGTGGAGCTGGTCGAGCAGGCCCAGGCCGAGAAGGGCGAGCGTGCGCGGATCGCCGACCGGATCGCCCGCCCGCTGGTGCCCGGGGTGATGGTCCTCGCCGTCCTGGTTGGCGTGCTCGGATCGCTGCTCGGCGACCCCGAGACCTGGATCACCCGCGCCCTGGTCGTCCTCGTCGCCGCCAGCCCGTGCGCGCTGGCGATCGCGGTGCCCGTCACCGTGGTCTCCGCGATCGGGGCGGCGACGAAGTTCGGCGTCGTCATCAAGAGCGGGGCAGCCTTCGAGCGCCTCGGTGGCATCCGCCACCTCGCCGTGGACAAGACCGGCACCCTGACCCGCAACCGGCCCGAGGTCACCGCCGTCGTCGCCGCCGACGGCTTCGACGACGCCCAGGTGCTGGCCTGGGCCGCGGCCGTGGAGCAGCACTCGACGCACCCTCTCGCCGCCGCCATCGCCACCGCGGGCCAGGGAGCCCCCGCCGCGCAGGACGTCGCCGAGGAGGCCGGGCACGGCATCGGCGGCCTGGTGGACGGCCGCCGGGTGACGGTGGGCAGCCCCCGCTGGATCGACGCGGGGCCGCTCAAGGCCCGGGTCGAGGAGCTGGAGGCCGAGGGCCAGACCTGCGTGCTCGTGGCCGTCGACGGCCGGCTGGCCGGGGCGATCGGCGTCCGCGACGAGCTGCGCCCCGAGGTCCCCGACGTCGTGCACACGCTGCGGGCCCAGGGCGTCGAGGTGAGCATGCTCACCGGCGACAACGCCCGCACCGCGCACGCGCTAGCGCAGCTCGCCGGGATCGGCGACGTGCACGCCGAGCTCCGGCCCGAGGACAAGGCCCGCATCGTCGCCCAGCTCTCCGAGGCCTCGCCCACGGCGATGATCGGCGACGGCATCAACGACGCCCCCGCCCTGGCCGGGGCGACCGTCGGCATCGCGATGGGCGCGACCGGCTCCGACGCCGCGATCGAGTCTGCCGACGTCGCCTTCACCGGCCACGACCTCGGCCTCATCCCGCAGGCGCTGCGCCACGCCCGCCGCGGCCGGGCGATCATGAACCAGAACATCGTGCTGTCCCTGGCGATCATCACCGTGCTGCTGCCGCTGGCCATCACCGGCGTGCTGGGCCTGGCCGCGGTCGTCCTCGTCCACGAGGTCGCCGAGGTCGTCGTCATCGCTAACGGGCTGCGCGCCGCGCGTGCCCGCAAGCCTCAGGCAGCGGGCTGATGCGGGCGAAGGACGCGGTCCGCGGGTCCACTGCCCGGATCGCTCATGGTCCGAGGCGGACGCTCCTGGTAGCGGGGACCTTCCTGCTCGGCGGTTTGGTCGTCCTGGTCGACCAAGGGACCAAGGCATGGGCTGAGGCCACCCTCTCGACGCAGGAGCGCATCCCGCTCGTCGGCGAGCTGCTGGGACTCCAGCTGGCGTACAACCCCGGTGCGGCGTTCTCCTTCGGCGAGGGCTCGACCTGGGTGTTCGCGCTGGTCGCTGTCGCGGCCGCGGTCGCCGCGGTCGTCTTCGCGTTCCGTGTCCGGCGTCTTCGGTGGGCGGTCGTGATCGGTGCCGTCGGCGGTGCGGCGGCCTCGCACGCCGGGGACCGGCTCTTCCGCGCCCCCGGCTTCGCCCGCGGCCACGTCGTGGACTTCCTGGCCTACGGCGACTGGTTCATCGGGAACGTCGCCGACATCGTCATCGTCGTGGGCGCGGTCACCGGGGCGTTCCTGATGCTCCACGACGGCTCATCGCCAGAAGACTCCCCGAGTTCTTCGGCACGGCTCAGTTCCGAAGAGGCTGGCGAGCGGAGCTGACGACGGCTGCCGAGCCGCAGACAGGATTGAGAGGAGAAGATGTTGGAGATCACGCTGCAGTACTTCGACGGGTGCCCGAATTGGGAGGTGATCGACCGGCGGCTCGCCGAGGCCCTCGACGGCCGATCGGACGTCCGCGTCGCGCATCAGCGAGTCGAGACCGCCGACGACGCCGCCCGCCTCGAGTTCCACGGGTCCCCGACCGTCCTCGTCGACGGCGTCGACCCCTTCGCCGACGAGCACACACCGGTCGGGCTCGCCTGCCGGGTGTTCCGCACTCCTGCCGGGCTGGCCGGGTCGCCGACCGTCGATCAGCTGCGCGCAGCCATCGGTCGCGCGCCGACGTCGGCGGTGACGGGGCTCGAGTCGCCGGTCGGACCGCTGGGCGGGCTGCCGATCGCCTGCGCGCTCGCGCCGACCGCGGGCAAGCAGCAGCTCGAGAGGTGGCGAGCCTTCGACGACGACTACCTCCTCGAGGTCGAGCGCGGAGAGGCCAGACTGGTCGTGCACTACGCCCGGACCGACGACTCAGCGCGGCGGCTGCGCGACCTGGTCGCGACCGAGAGCGCCTGCTGCTCGTTCGTCGACTGGCAGATCGACGACGACCACGCCGACCTGCGCCTTGTCGTCACCGGCACCCCTGAGCAGCTCGCTGGTCTCAGTATCGGCTAGGTAGGTGTTCGGGGCCAGCCGCTGGCCGCGGCGACGCCGATGCGCCACCAGCATCGTCGTCCCGGTTTCTCAGGCAGCTCGGCGCAATCCGCGCGTGGACGGGCCGCGTCCGGGTACGGGACCGGATGGCCGAACAGTCGCTGACCGTGTTGCCGGGAGGAAGGAATCCGGATGGACGTCCTGAGCGCAGTCGTCGACGCGCTGGCGATGGCCGGCTCGATGGGCTGGCAGATCCTCTGGCCCCTCGTGCTCGGTTTCATGCTGTCCGGCGTCATCCAGGCGGTGGTGCGCAAGGAGCGCGTCACGCAGCTGATGGCCGACGACTCGCCGAGATCGATCGCGGTCTCCGCGCTGTTCGGCGCGGCGTCCTCGTCCTGCTCCTACGCCGCGGTCGCGCTGGCCCGGGCGCTGTTTCGCAAGGGCGCGGACTTCGCGGCGGCGATGGCCTTCGAGATCGCCTCGACCAACCTGGTGCTCGAGCTCGGGCTGGTCCTGTGGTTCGTGATGGGCTGGCAGTTCACCGCCGCGGAGTTCGTCGGCGGCCCGATCATGATCGTGCTGGTCGCGCTCGGATTCAGGCTCTGGATGCGCGGCCGGATCGTCGAGGCGGCGCGGCGGCAGGCCGAGCAGGGGCTCGCCGGGTCGATGGAGGGCCACGCCGCCATGGACATGTCCGTCCAGGGCGACGCCGGATTCTGGGCCCGGCTGCTCTCCCGGGACGGCGTGACCGCGGTCTCGCGCTACTTCGTGATGGACTGGGCGGCCGTGCTCCGCGACATCGTGCTGGGCCTGCTGATCGCCGGCGCGTTCGCCGCATGGGTGCCCAAGGCCTGGCTGCAGGCAGTGTTCTTCACCGAAGACCCGGTCGCCTCGTTCGTGCTGGGCCCGCTGATCGGGCCACTGCTGGCCGTGGTCAGCTTCGTCTGCTCGGTCGGGAACGTGCCGCTGGCGGCGGTGCTGTGGAACGGCGGGATCAGCTTCGGCGGCGTGGTCAGCTTCCTGTTCGCCGACCTGATCATCATCCCGATCATCCTCATCTACAAGAAGTACTACGGCTGGAAGGCCACGTCCCGGATCTGCCTGGTCTTCTACGCCGCGATGGTCGTCGCCGGATACCTCGTCGAATTGATCTTCGGCCCGCTCGGCATGGTCCCGCACGACCGGAACCTGGCAGTCGCCGAGACCGGCATCAGCTGGAACTACACCACCTGGCTGAACATCGCCTTCCTGGCACTCGCCGCCGCCCTGCTGACCGTGTTCCTCCGCACCGGCAGTACCGGCATGCTCCGCATGATGGGCGGCTCCCCGGAGCCGGCAGAGCGCGGACACCACTGACCGGCTCTCCGCCGCGGACGGCTCAGCCCGCGACGCACGAGGACGATGAAGCCTCGGCTGGCGGCGAGTCGGATGGTTCACCGAGATCGTCCATCTCCAGTGCCTGCCGGCCCGATCGGCACGGTGGTCCGGCCGGCGACGACGGCGAGATCGGCGCAGCACTCACAGATACCGGCAGACCTGGTCCGGGCTGCACGAGTCGAGGTCGGGCTTCGCGGCGTCGTTCCTGAGCCCGGCGATGGTGTCTCGGAGCGCCGCGAGCTGGGCGATCTGCTGCTCGATCTCGGCCAGGCGTGCATCGAGGAGGTCGCGCACGTGCTCGCAGGGCGCGTGGCCGCCGTCCCGGATGTCGAGGATCTGGCGGATCTGGGCGAGGGTGAGGCCCGCGGCCTGGCCGCGGTGGACGAAGTCGATCCGGGCGACCGTCTCGGGCGCGTAGTCGCGGTATCCGGACGGCGTCCGCTCGGCCGGGGGAAGCAGTCCCTGCTCCTCGTAGAAGCGCAGCGTCTTCGCCGTCGTGCCCGCCCGCTCTGCGAGTTCCCCGATGCGCATCTCGCATCCCCTCTTCGATCGGCGGAAAGTCCTCTTGACCTTCCCCTGCACTGGAAGGTCCAGCATGGCTGAGCAGGGACCAGAAGTCCAAGCATCGACAGGGAGCCGGGATGACCACCATGTACGACCTCGCCATCATCGGATCGGGCGGCGGGGCGTTCGCCGCCGCGATCCGCGCGACCACGCTCGGCAAGTCGGTGGTGATGATCGAGCGCGGGACCTTCGGCGGCACCTGCGTGAACACCGGCTGCGTGCCGTCGAAGGCCCTCATCGCCGCGGCCGACGCACGGCACTCCGCGGCCGACGCCGCCGACCGGTTCCCGGGGATCGAAACGACGGCGGGGCCGGTGGACATGCCCGCCCTGATCGCCGGGAAGCAGGCGCTGGTCGAGTCGCTGCGGGGCGAGAAGTACGCCGACGTCGCCGACTCCTACGGGTGGGCCGTCCGCCGCGGCGACGCCGCGTTCGCCGGCACCCCCGACGCACCGGTCCTCCAGGTCGCCGGGGACGACGGGAGCACCGAGACGATCGAGGCCGGGCACTACCTGGTCGCGACCGGCGCTCGGCCGTGGGCCCCGCCGATCGACGGTCTGGACGAGACCGGGTACCTGACCTCGACCACGGCGATGGAGCTGACGGAGGTCCCTGAGTCGCTGCTGGTGATCGGCGGCGGCTACGTCGCCCTGGAGCAGGCGCAGCTGTTTGCCCGGCTCGGCTCCGAGGTCACCGTGCTGGTGCGGTCCCGGCTGGCGTCGAAGGAGGAGCCGGAGGTGTCCAGGACGCTGCAGGAGGTGTTCGCCGACGAGGGCATCCGGGTGGTCCGCCGTGCGCTGCCGACGCGGGTGTCGCGGGACGCCGCGACCGGGCAGGCCTTCGTCACCGCCGACGTCGCCGGCGGCCGGGAGGAGTTCCGCGCCGACCAAGTGCTCCTCGCCCTCGGGCGACGACCAGCCACCGACGGGCTCGGCCTCGACGCGGTCGGGGTCGAGACCGGGGACCTCGGCGAGGTGGTCGTCTCCGACCGGATGCAGTCCTCCCACCCGCGGATCTGGGCCGCGGGCGACGTGACCGGCCACCCCGAGTTCGTCTACGTCGCCGCCCAGCACGGCACCCTCGTCGCCGAGAACGCGTTCGCCGACGCCGACCGGGCCGTGGACTACGCCCGGCTGCCGAGGGTCACGTTCACCGGCCCTGCGATCGGCGCGGTCGGGATGACCGAGAAGGACGTCGTCGCCGCAGGGATCCGCTGCGACTGCCGCGTCCTGCCCCTGCATCATGTTCCCCGCGCACTGGTCAACCGCGACAGCCGCGGCTTCGTCAAGATCGTTGTGGACGCCGACACCGGGAAGATCCTCGGCATCACCGCCGTCGCCAAGGACGCCGGCGAGCTCGCCGCCGCAGGGGTCCACGTGCTCGGCAAGACCGTCGCCGAGGTCGCCGACGCCTGGGCCCCCTACCTGACCATGGCCGAGGGCATCCGGATCGCCGCCAGGGCCTTCACCACCGATCCGTCGCTCCTGTCGTGCTGCGCGTGAGCGCGCACGGGGCCCAGCCCACCGATCACAGATCCGAGGAGATCGCGATGACCGACCGCACCACCGACCTGGCAGGAGGCCTGGCCGACCGGCTCGTCCGCACCGAGGAGTCCGGGCTCGACGCCGGCCTGCTCGTGCCGCTGCTGAGGCTGCTCGTCGAAGGGCATCCACTCGCGGTGGAGGACCTCGCCGACGCGGCCGGCCGCAGCGAGGACGACGTGCGCGCAGGCCTGGCGCTCGTCCCCGACACCGAGTACGACGAACAGGACCGGATCGTCGGCCAGGGCCTCACCCTGCGCCCCACCGTCCACCGGTTCGCCGTCGACGGGAACGACCTGTACACCTGGTGCGCCCTGGACACCCTGGCCTTCCCAGCCCTGCTCGCACGCCCGGCGCGCATCGAGTCGACCTCGCCGACCAGCGGCCAGACCGTCCGGGTGACTGTCGACCCCGCCGCAGGCGTCACCCGCGTCGAGCCCGCCACCGCCGTGGTGTCCCTCATCGACCCCGAGCGCTTCGCCTCGATCCGCTCCTCCTTCTGCAACCAGGTGCACTACTTCGCCTCGCCCGAGGACGCCGAGGAATGGCTCGCCGAGCACCCCGACGGCCAGGTCGTCACCGTCGCAGAAGCCCACTGGCTCGGCTCCGCACTCGCCTCCGCTTTCCTGGACGGCCCCGAAAGGGCCACCGGCGGACGCAACGTCCACCCATGCTGTTGATCACGACCCAGCCACGAGAATGCAAGACAAATGCGCCGACCGGATGATCGACCGGGCGGCGGGCTGCTGATGGCGGACGGCGCGGTTCTCTTCGTGGTGCTCTGCTGCGGACTGCCGCTCGTCCTCGCCGGAGGGGCGCTCGCCGGGATCGGCGGCCACCTGCGCAGCCCCTGGACCGTCGCCGCGGGGATCGCAGTCGTCCTGGCCGTCGCCGCGGCCGCAATAGCCGGGGCGCACCGCCGAACCCAGGACGCCGACTGCCGTCCGTCCCGGACCACGCGGGCCGCACAGGACCCAGCGGCACACCGACGCCGAGCAGCCGGCGCGGATCGATGACCGCCCGCGTCTCGCCGAGACGCCGCTCGGGAACGGCGCTGGCGGACACGACGAGCCGGCGCGGACACGGCAGCCGGGCACACGCCCACGAGGATGCCGTCACCAGATGCCCTGCCGCTCCACGCGCAAGGCAGATTGCCGACCAGAACGCGCAGCGATTTGCCATTTGATTCGACGCGCTTCAATATAGAGGCATGTCTAATCAAGCAGTGACCGCTGCGTCCCCGGCGACCCGACGGCTCTCGACCTTGGATCGGTGGCTGCCCGCCTGGATTGGCCTGGCGATGGTCGCCGGCCTGCTGCTGGGCCGTCTTGTCCCGGGGCTGTCCGGGCTGCTGTCCCGGATGGAGGTCGGCGGGATCTCGGTGCCGATCGCGCTGGGGCTGCTGGTGATGATGTACCCGGTGCTCGCGAAGGTCCGCTACGACCGGGTCGCCGCCGTCACCGGCGACAGGAAGCTGCTGGTCTCCTCGCTGGTGCTGAACTGGCTCGTCGGCCCGGCGGTCATGTTCGCCCTCGCCTGGGTCTTGCTGCCGGATCTGCCCGAGTACAGGACCGGGCTGATCATCGTCGGCCTGGCCCGGTGCATCGCGATGGTCGTGATCTGGAACGACTTGGCCTGCGGGGATCGCGAGGCCACCGCGGTGCTGGTGGCGATCAACTCGGTTTTCCAGGTCGTGATGTTCTCCGTCCTGGGCTGGTTCTACCTCACTGTCCTGCCCGGCTGGCTGGGCCTGGACACGCAGGGGCTGGACGTGTCGGTGGGGCAGATCGCGCTCAACGTGCTGGTGTTCCTCGGCGTCCCGCTCGTCGCCGGGTTCGCGTCGCGGTGGATCGGCGAGAAGCGCCGCGGACGGGACTGGTACGAGGAGAAGTTCCTGCCGGTGATCGGGCCGTGGGCGCTCTACGGCCTGCTGTTCACGATCGTGCTGCTGTTCGCCCTGCAAGGGAAGGCGATCACCTCCAACCCGCTGGACGTCGCCCGGATCGCGCTGCCGTTGCTGGCCTACTTCGCGATCATGTGGCTGGCCGGGATGCTGCTCGGCCGCGGCCTCGGCCTGGGCTACGCCCGGTCGACCACGCTCGCGTTCACCGCGGCGGGCAACAACTTCGAGCTCGCCATCGCCGTCGCCATCGGCACGTTCGGTGCCACGTCCGGGCAGGCGCTGGCCGGCGTCGTTGGGCCCCTGATCGAGGTGCCGGTGCTCGTCGGCCTCGTCTACGTGTCCCTCTGGGGCGCAAAGGCCTGGTTCCGCACCGACCCCTACGCCGAATCGAGTGCATCATGACCACCGCCGAAGCCGTCACCGGTTCCGAGGCTTGCGCGCCGTCCACGACGCACGCGATCGGCCAGGAAGCCGCGACGACCGTGGCCGGCGCGCTGAAGGCGCTGGCGGAGCCGCTGCGGCTGCGGATGCTGTCCGCTATCGCGACCGATCCCCGCGGCGAGTCCTGTGTGTGCGATCTCGCCGAGCTCGCCGACGTGTCCCAGCCGACGGTCTCCCATCACCTGAAGGTGCTCAAGGAGACCGGGCTGCTGCTGTCGGAGCGCCGTGGCACCTGGGTCTGGTACCGGATCGCCCCGGCGAGGCGGCGCGCCGTCTCCGCGCTGCTCGACGCGTTCGCCCCCGCCGCGGTCGCCGACGCCCCCGAGAATGCGGAGGCCCGCGCTCAGACGCTGCCGGACATGGACGGCCGGGTCACCCGCCTGGGCGAGGAGCTGGCCGACGAGACGGCCGGCCTGGACCGCGACCTCGTGATCGCGATCGTGCGCGAGTCCTACGCGGGCCTCGCCCGCTCGGCCAAGCTCACCCAGCACATGATCCCGCTCACCGAGCGCTTCGCCCGCCAGCGCCTGGCCGACCTGACGCGAGACCGGGAGGCAGGCCGGCCGCAGGTGCTGTTCGTGTGCGTCGCCAACGCCGGCCGCTCCCAACTGGCCGCGGCGATCGTCAACCGGCTCGCCGGAGGCAGGGTGATCGCGCGCTCGGCGGGGTCGACGCCGGCGGCGGACGTGCACCCGCACGTCCGGTCGCTGCTCGCCGAGATCGAGGGCGGGCAGGAAGCCGACCGAGCCTTCCCGAAGCCCCTCACCGACGACGCCGTCCGCGCCGCCGACGTGGTCGTCACCATGGGCTGCGGCGACGTCTGCCCGATCATCCCCGGCGTCCGCTACGAGGACTGGGCCGTCGGCGACCCCGCCCTGGCCTCGCCCGAAGGAGTCGAAGCGATCCGCGACGACATCGAGCGCCGCGTCCGCACGCTCATCGCCGCCCTCACCGACTGAAAGAACAGGACCGAACATGACCGATCCGAAGCCCTCCGTCCTCTTCGTCTGCGTCCACAACGCCGGCCGCTCCCAGATGGCCGCCGGCTGGCTCCGCCGCCTCGCCGGCGACCGCATCGAGGTCCGATCGGCGGGCTCGATGCCCGCCGATCAGATCAACCCGGTCGCCGTCGAAGCGATGGCCGAGGTGGGCATCGACATCGCCGCGGAGCAGCCCAAGATCCTCACCACCGAAGCGGTGCAGGACTCCGACGTCGTGATCACCATGGGCTGCGGCGACACCTGCCCCTTCTACCCCGGCAAGCGCTACGAGGACTGGACCCTCGACGACCCCGCCGGCCAGGGCATCGACGCCGTCCGCCCGATCCGAGACGAGATCCGCGCCCGCATCGAGAAGCTGGTCGACGAACTGCTCGCGCCCGCCGAGCAGGAGGAACGCGGGCAGGTGCCGGCGGTGCTGTTCGTCTGCAAGAAGAACGGCGGGAAGTCGCAGATGGCCGCCGCCCTCATGCGCCAGATCGCCGGCGACGCCGTCGAGGTCTACTCCGCGGGCACGGCCCCAGGGGCGTCGCTCAATGCGCTGTCCGCTGCTTCGGTCGCGGAGGTCGGGGCGAGCATGGCCGGCGAGCACCCCAAGCCGATCGACCCGGCCCTGCTGCGCACCGTGGACCGCGTCGTCGTCATCGGCGACGAGGCCGTCGTCGAGCCCGCGCCGGGGATGGCCGGGACCATCGAGACCTGGAGCATCCACGAGCCGTCAGACCGCGGGATCGAGGGCGAGGAGCGGATGCGTCTGATCCGCGACGAACTCGCCGAGAAGGCCCGCGGCCTCCTCTCAGATCTGGTCGTCTCGTCGAAGGCCTGAACCCGGGTCACGCCGTCTGCTCGGCCGTGGCCTCCGCCCGGCGGGGAGCCTGGGTGCGTGAGCTGGCGATCATGAGCACCGTCCCGACCGCTGCCAGGGCGGCGAGGACGAGGAACGCGTGCGCGTAGCCGCCGGTCGCCTCGGCCAGCACCGCGCCGGCGAACGGGGCGAGGGCTGTGGCCAGCAGCACCGGCAGGCCCAGGACGCCGGAGAGGTGGCCGTAGGCGCGCGGGCCCCAGCGGTCGGTGATCGCGGTCGCCTGCAGCAGCGTCGCGATCCCGCGCCCGATCCCGGCGGCCATCGCCGCCGCGACCAGCAGGCCGACCGGGCCCGGTACGACGGCGAGGGCGAGCGTGCTCGCCGACACCAGGACGAACACCGTCGCGGTGCGCGCGGTCAGCGGGACGCGGCGCGCCAGACCGGTGTAGACGAGGCGGCCGGCGACCTGGCCAATGCCGCCGAGGCCGAACACCCATGCCGCGGACTGCGCGGTCAGGCCGCGCTCGAGCATGAGCGGGACCAGGGCGAGCAGTCCGGAGTACATCGCCAGCGACACCAGGGTGAGTCCCGCTGCGAGCAGCCGGAACCGTGCGCTGCGCAGGACCTCCGTTGCGTGGGCGCGGTCGACGGCGGGTTCCTCGGGGTGCTGCTTCGCGGGCCAGGGCCGACGCAGGAGGAACCAGTGAGCCGGGACCGTGAGCACGGCGAGGACGACCGACGCCCACAGGTAGGTCGCCCGCCAGCCCACGTGCGCGCCGACGGTCGCGGTCAGCGGAGCGAACACCGTGCTGGCCAGGCCAGCGACCAGGGTGAGCGTCGCCAGCGCACCCAGGCGTCGACCCGAGAACCAGCCGGTGATCGCGGCGAAAGCCGGCGGGTAGAGCACCCCGGCCATCGCGGCCCCGGCCAGCACCCAGCCACCGATGAAGACCGGCAGTTCCGGCGAGACGGCGATCACCACGAGGGCGAGGACGCCGAGGATCGAGCCGGCGGACATGATGCGGCGCGGCCCGTGCTGGTCGATGACCCGGCCGACCGGCACCCCGGCCAGCGCCGAGACGACCAGCGCGGCCGAGAATGCCGAGGCGACGACGACCGGCGACCAGCCAGTGTCGGCGCTGATCCGCGGGGCGAGGACGGGGAAGGCGTAGTAGAGCAGGCCCCAGGAGGCGATCTCGGTCACGCACAGCGCCGCCAGCACCGTCCCCAGCGCTGGGCGCGTCGCCAGCTCAGGCAACGGCGGCACCCCGCGGCTGCCCGGCCAGAGCCGTGACCACGTAGTCGGCGTCGCGGTGGACCCCGCGCAGCGTGTTCGAGGAGAACGAGCGCTGGAACTCCAGACCGAGGAAACCCACACCCGGCAGGCCGGTCGCGACCCCACGGTCATGTCTCGGCATGCCGGCTTCGTCGAGGACGCCGAGGGAACGCAGGTACGGCAGATGCGGCCGGTAACCGGTCGCGAACACCACCGCGTCGACCTGCTCCCGCGAGCCGTCCGGCCACACGACACCGTCGGAGGCGAACTCGGCGAACATGGGCCGCTGGTCGGGGCGTCCCGCCTCCAGCGCCTTCCGGTACTTGTCGGTGCCGATCACTGGGGTGCCGGTGACGATCCGGGCGAGGACCGACGGCGGCAGCAGGTCGGCGCGGGTCACCTTCAACCACCAGTGCAGATCCTTTCCGGCGATGACCTGCGGCGCGAACCGGACCCGGTCCCGCACCGCCAGCGACGTCCTGGCGTGGTCGGCGAGCTCGTGGGCGACCTGGACGGCGGAGTTGCCCGCGCCGACGACCACGACCCGCTGGTCCGAGAACTCCTCCGGGGACCGGTAGTCGGCCACGTGCAGGACCCGGCCGCCGAAGGCTCTCTGACCGGGGATCGTCGGCACGTGCGGGTTGCCGAACGAGCCCGAGGCGGCGATCAGCGCGGACCCCTCGAACCTGCTCCCGTCGGCCAGCTCGACCATGAACGAGAGGCCGTCCGCGGCCACGCCGACGACCCGAGCCCCGGTTCGGATCTCGACATCAAGACTGCGGGCATAGCCGCGGAGGTAGTCGACGACCTCGTCGCGGCCCGGGTAGCCGTCCGGGTCGCCGGGAAATGGGTGGCCGGGGAAGGCGCTGTAGCCGCGCGGGGAGAACAGGCGCAGACTGTCGTAGTAGCGCGGCCAGGACCCGACCGGCTCCGGCCCGGCCTCCATGAGGACCGGCTCCCAGCCGTTCACGAGCCCGGCACGGGCGGCGGCCAGCCCGGACTGGCCGCCGCCGACGACGATCAGGCGGCCGCGGCTCATCCCGCCGTCCTCGTGCCGAGCTGGATCAGCTGCGGCGCGGGCGCGCAGCAGCCGCCGGACGACGCCTCTTCGGGCGCGTCGAACAGGCCCGACCCGCCGCACACCCCGGTGTCGGGCAGCTCCAGCTCCACCCGCGACGCGGCGTCGTGGTCACCGGCGAGCTCGGCGGCCACGCTGCGGACCTGCTCGTACCCGGTCATCGCCAGGAACGTCGGAGCGCGGCCGTAGGACTTCGCTCCGACGATGTAGAAGCCGGGCTCCGGGTGGGCGAGGTCGGCCGCGCCCGTGGCGCGCACCGAGCCGCAGGAGTGGACGTTCGGGTCGACCTCGGCGGCGAGCTTCGCCGGGGCCTGCAGCCGCACGTCCAGGTCCAGGCGCACCTCGGACAGGAACGACAGGTCCGGGCGGAACCCGGTCGCGACGACCACCCGGTCCGCGGGAGCGAGCCGGCGGCCGTCCTCGGCGACCAGGACCGCCCGGCCGTCCTCGATCCGCACTTCCTCGGTGCGGAACCCGGTGACCAGGTCGACGAGGCCGTCCTCGACGGCCTTCCTCGCCCGCTGGCCCAGGGCACCGCGCTCGGGCAGCTCGTCGGCGGGCCCGCCGCCGAACGCGTTGCCGACGGAGCCGCGGCGCAGCGCCCACGTCACCCGGGTGCCCGGCTCGCGGCGCACCACCGCCGCGAGGTCACCGATGGCGGTCGCTGCCGAGTGCCCGCTGCCGACGACCACGACGTGCTTCCCGGCGAGGGCTGCAGCCTCATCCCGGCTCGGGGTGCGATGGCCGAGCAGACCGGCCTCGACCGCGTCGACCTCGCCCAGGGCAGGCAGCCCGTCCGCGCCCGCCGGGCTCGGGGCCCGCCAGGTGCCCGAGGCATCGATCACCGCACGCGCCTCGAACCGCTCCTGGCTCCCGTCGGCGCGGCGGACGTGGACGACGAACGGCTGCTCGGCCCGACCGGCGTCGACCGAGAGGTCGCGGCCCTTCCGGCCCACCCCGACCACGCGCGAGCCGTACCGGACGCGGTCGCCCAGCGCCTCGGCGAGCGGGGCGAGGTAGCCCTCGACCCACTGCGCGCCCGTCGGGTAGTCCTTGTCAGGCGTGCTCCAGCCGGAGGGCTCGAGCAGGCGGCGGGCCGCGGGATCGGTGAGCTCCGACCACGGCGAGAACAGGCGCACATGGCCCCACTCCGTGACAGCCGACGCCGGGGTGTCGCCCGATTCCAGGACCAGCGGCTCCAGCCCGCGCTCGAGCAGGTGGGCGGCGGCGGCCAGACCCTGCGGGCCGGCTCCGATGACGATGACGGGATTCACTGCAACCTCCACGTATTGACGTTCTTCGATGTGTCGAGCCTGCCTCACGTATCGACAGATGTCAATACGTGAGGCAGAATGGAGGCATGAGCACTCCTCCCGCCACCGAGGCCACGGCCGACGTCGCGCCCTGCTGCGTCCTCGGCGAGACGATCGACGACGGCCTCGCCCACGACCTCGCGAAGGTGTTCAAGGCCCTCGGCGACCCCACCCGGGTCAAGCTCATGTCCCTCATCGCCGGCAGCAGCGACGGCGAGATGTGCGTCTGCGACCTCACCGAGCCCGTCGGGCTCTCCCAGCCCACCGTCTCCCACCACATGAAGCTGCTCGTCGAGGCCGGGCTCGTCGCCCGCGAGCAGCGCGGCCGCTGGGCCTACTACCGCCCCACCATCGACACCCTCGCCGCCGCAGCCAAGGCGCTCAACGCCTGATGGAGCCGCTGGCGACCAGGCCCATGACGCCGGCCGACTGGCCCGCCGTCGAGGCCATCTACCGCGCAGGCATCGCCACCGGCCACGCCACCTTCGAAGCCGAGCCCCCGCCGGACTGGCACGCGTTCGCGTCCGGCAAGCGTCCCGACCTCATGCTCGTCGCCGTCGACGGTGATGACCGCGTGCTCGGCTGGGCCGCCGCCGGACCCGTCTCGGCCCGCCCCGTCTACCGGGGCGTCGTCGAGCACTCGGTCTACGTCGCCCCTCACGCGGCCGGGCGCGGCGTCGGATCGCAGCTGCTCGGAGACCTCCTCGCCGTCGCCGACCGATCAGGCGTCTGGACGGTCCAGTCTTCGATCTTCCCCGAGAACGCCGCCAGCCTGAAACTCCACCAGAGCGCCGGATTCAGGGTCGTCGGACGCCGCGAGCGGATCGGGCTGATGCCGTGCGGGCCGCTCGCCGGCCAGTGGCGGGACACCGTGCTCATCGAGCGGCGCGCACCCGCGACGACTTCTTGAACCTCACGACTCCGGCTACGCACCGGGCCGCAAGGTGGTGGTGCTCGTCGGCCGACAGACGCGCACGGTCGACGCCTCGACCCGTCCGTGGTAGCCTGAGGGCACTACATCCCCCACGCCTCTCCACGATGCGCACTTGGGGGATTTTCTCTGCCCGCATAGAGGAGGGAGCGTCGATGCCGCAGCCGCGCCGCGCGCCCCGCCCGCGCGGAACGCTGAGCTACGACAAGCCGCCAATGGAGCTGGAAGATCTCGTCGACCGCCTCGCCGACCGCGGACTGGTCATCGTCAACCGGGACCGGGCGCTGCGGCACCTGCGCCACATCGGATACTACCGCCTCTCCCCCTACACGATCCCGTTTCAGACGGCCGGACCGGAGCATCGCCTGCGAGATGGGACGTCGTTCGACGACGTGCTCGACCTCTACGTTTTCGACCGGGCGCTGCGCTCGGTGGTCATCGACGCCCTCGAGCGCGTCGAGGTCGCCGTGCGCGCGGCGCTGACCGATCACATGTCGACGGTCTACGACGACCCGCACTGGTACATGGACGCCTCACACTTCCGCGACCGCGGCAAGCATGCGGGACTTCTGAAGATCGTCAGGGACACCTGCGACGAGCGGCTCCGCGGCACCCCGGACGCCGGGGAGGACTCGCTGGTCCACCGCTCGGCGCTCGAGCACTACCTCACCACCTACGGCTCACCCGAGCTGCCGCCGTCCTGGCTCATGGTCGAGACCCTCACCGTCGGACAGCTCACTAGCGGGTACCGGAATCTGAAGCGCCGCTCTGATCGGACCGCCGTCGCCCGGAGCATCGGCCTGACAGCGCCCGTGCTCGAGTCTTGGATGCAGACCTACGTCCGCGTTCGCAACGTCTGCGCCCACCACGGCCGACTGTGGAACGTCGGCCTCGGCGTCTACCCGGCGATCCCGAACTCGCCCATCGTGTCCTGGCTCGAAGGAACCGAAGCGCTGCCCGAGAGATCGAGGAAGCGGCTCTACCCCGTCCTCGTCTCCCTGCAGACGGTCCTGGAAACGATCTCCCCGCGCAGCGGCTGGGCGCGGCGACTTCACGAACTGGTCGACTCCCGCCCCGCGATGAACCTGCGTGGCATGGGCATCCCCGACGACTGGGCAGACGACCCGTTCTGGCGTCGACAGCTCGACTGAGCCGCCTGACGATCCGTCATGACAGAGGTCGGATTATCACTCGTGGTTGGGTTGAACGCGAGCGTTCGGCTAGCGTTTCCGCTGGCAGACTGGGCAAAAGTGGCTGGAGCGGTTCATGAATCGCTCGCGCACGATCGGGGTGCCGCAGCGCTTGCACGGGCGACCTTCCCGCCCGTATACATCCAATGTCATTCGTCCGCTGGCTCCGTTGACGTTGACATAGAGCGCGTCGAAGGATGTGCCGCCCTCCCCCAGCGCGGCGATCATCACCTCGCGCGCGTGCTCGAGCAGCCCGGCGACCACGGGGCGGGTCAGCCGGTCGGTCCATCGCTCCCCGTGCAACCGCGAGCGCCAGAGCGCCTCGTCGGCGTAGATATTGCCGATCCCCGACACGAGCGTCTGGTCCAGCAGCGCTCGTTTGACCGCCGTATGCCGGTGCCGCAGCTTCCGGTTGACGCTCGCCTCGTCATACGCCGCCTCGAGCGGGTCGGGAGCGATATGCGTGATGACCGACGGAATCTGCTTGTCGGAGAACGGATCTGGGACCAGGTCGACCAGCTGCAGCCCGCCGAACGTGCGCTGGTCGACGAAGCGCAACTCGCGCCCGTCCGACATACCGAAGAAGGCGTGGCAGTGTTTCGGCCGCGGTGTGTCCGCGGAGGTGACCAGCATCTGCCCGCTCATGCCGAGGTGCACGACCAGCGCCTCACCGGAGTCGAGCGCGAGCCAGAGATATTTGCCTCGCCGGTCCGCCTGCTCGACGGTCACGCCGGTGAGCGCGGCGGCCAGCGCCGCCGGCCCGGCCTCGTGCCGGCGAGCGACCCGCGCCCCGAGCACCGATGCGGTCTCGAGCCGGCGCCCGACGACATGCTCGGCCAGGCCGCGCCGGACGACCTCGACCTCGGGAAGCTCAGGCACCGGGTTCGACGACCGGCTCGGCCTCGGTGGCCTTGGCCGCACGCTCCTTGAGCACATTCCAGGCGGCCTCGGCGGCGATCTGCTCGGCCGCCTTCTTGTTGCGGCCCACGCCGTCCCCGAGCTGTTCGCCGGCGACCACGGCGTGCGCGGTGAACACCTTGTCGTGGTCCGGCCCCTCCTCGTCCACGAGGTATGACGGGGCCCCGAGCCCCTGGGTCGCGCACAGCTCCTGCAGCGAGGTCTTCCAGTCCAGTCCGGCCCCGAGCCCGGACGCCTGGGCCATCAGGCCGTCGACCAGGTGGTGCACCAGGGCCGCGGCGGGCGGCATACCGCCGGAGAGGTAGACCGTGCCGATGACGGCCTCGGTGGTGTCGGCGAGGATCGAGTCCTTGTCGCGACCACCGGTCGCGAGCTCGCCCCGGCCGAGCAGCAGGTAGTCACCCAGCCCGAGCTCGCGGGCGACTCCGGCCAGAGCGCGCGAGTTGACGACCGAGGCCCGGTATTTCGCCAACTGACCCTCGGGCTCGTCCGGATAGGTGTGGTAGAGCGTGTCGGTCACCACGATGCCGAGCACCGCGTCACCGAGGAACTCCTGCCGCTCGTTGTGCGGCAGGTTGCCGTTCTCGTAGGCGTACGACCGGTGGGTCAGGGCACGCAGAAGCAGCGGCTCGTCGACGGCCACCCCGCAGATGCGCTGAAGCTCTGCGACGAGGTCGGCGACGGGCCGCTGCTGCGCCTGACGGGCTCGCTTGGAGGTCACGTCGAGGCGGGGCTCGTCAGCCCTGGTGCTCGGTGCGCTCCGCGGCGCTGTAGTGCCGGCCGTTGTAGGTGCCGCAGGCCGGGCAGGCCAGGTGACCCTGCTTGGGCGCACCACACTGCGGGCAGGTCGACAGCGCCACCGGCGTCGCCTTCCAGTTCGCACGGCGCGAGCGGGTGTTGGCGCGCGACATCTTCCGCTTCGGGACAGCCACGTCAGTTCCTTCTCTCGTCGGTGTCGGAGTCGTCGCTCGCCAACGCGGCCAGCGCCGACCACCGGGGGTCGATCACTTCATGGTGGTGACCGGGGTCGTCGGCCAGGCGCGCCCCGCATTCGGAGCACAGACCCGGGCAATCCTCCCGGCATACCGGCTGGAAGGGCAGTGCAGGCACCACCGCATCCCGCAGCACGGGCTCGATGTCGGCGAGGTCGCCGTCGAGCTCGTACAGGTCGTCGTCGTCGCTGCTCACCTCATGGTGGTGCGCGGCGCGATCGGTGTAGGCGAACAGCTCCTGGAAGGACACGTCCACCGGGACGTCCACCTGCTCCAGGCACCGCACGCAGGCACCGGTCGCCGTCGCCGTGGCCGTCCCCGAGATCAGCACACCCTCGACCACCGATTCCATCCGCAGCTCGAGGTGGACCGGCTGGCCCTCCGGGACTGCGATGACCTCGGTGCCGAGGTGATCCGGCGCCGGCACGTCGCGCTCGACTTCGGCCATCTGCCCCGGCCGCCGACCCAGCTCCTTGGTGTCAAGGACGAGGGGATTGCGCGGGTCGAGATGCATGGCCTTATCAGGGTCGGTGTCAGCGTGGGGACGGTCCCCGTCATACGGACGAAAGACCGACACACAAGGCTACCGGTCGCCCGGCTCGTTTCCCAAACCCGCGGGCCGCAGCCGTGCGAGCAGCGGCTGCAGCACCGGTGGCGGCACCATCGCCGAGACATCGGCTCCCAGGGCGGCACAGGTCCGGATCAGCGAGGAGGAGTAATGGCTGAGTGCCGGATTGCCCGGCAGGAACATCGTCTCCACGCCGCTCAGCTCGCGGTTCATCTGGGCCATCGGCAGCTCGTAGTCCCAGTCGCTGTTGCTGCGCAGTCCCTTGAGCAGGACGCCCGCGTCAAGCTCCTGGCACACGTCGACGACCAGCCGGCGGCCGAAGGACTGCGCGCGGACATTCGGCAGGTGGGCCACCGACTCCTCGATCAGCCCAAGCCGCTCCTCCGGGCTGAAGGTGCCCTGCTTGTCCGGGTTGAACAACACCGCCACCACGACCTCGTCATACAGCCGCGCGGCACGCTCCAGCACGTCGAGGTGGCCCATCGTGATCGGGTCGTAGGAGCCGGGGCACACGCACCGGCGCGGGTCGCCGCTCAGGGTGCCAAGAGTGCTCATGGCGCGACCATCTCACAGTTCACGCGATCTCGCCCTCCGGCAGGTACTCGGCATACCAGATCGTCGTCTCGCCGTAGGCGCGCGGACCAAGGACCTCGATGCCCACCGGCCACACCGGCTCCGGCGACCGGCTGGACCGCTCGACGATCACCACCG
Source organism: Metallococcus carri (assembly GCF_011440275.1). Classification (GTDB taxonomy): domain Bacteria; phylum Actinomycetota; class Actinomycetes; order Actinomycetales; family Dermatophilaceae; genus Metallococcus; species Metallococcus carri. Next base: position 319,325 of record NZ_JAAOIV010000001.1, read on the forward strand.
CGTCCTCGGCCAGCCGGCCGACCAGCCGCTCGAGCACCGCCGCCAGCGTGTGGTCGGCCAGGTCGTAGGGCGGGTCCAGGAAGACCAGGTCGTATGCCGGGCCGCCGTCGCCCTCGAGGAACCGTTCCACCTTCTCCGCGCGCACCTCGACCTGCGGCAGGGCCAGCTCGCGGGCGTTGCGCCGGCAGACGTCCGCGGCCCGGCGGTCCCGCTCGACGAGCACCACCCGGGACGCGCCGCGGGAGGCGGCTTCCAGACCGAGGGCGCCGGATCCGGCATACAGGTCCAGCACGGTCGCGTCCTCGATCGCCTCCAGGAACTGCAGCCGGGCGAACAACGACTCGCGCACGCGGTCGCTCGTCGGGCGGGTGCCCGAGCCAGGCGGGGTGGCGATCCGGCGACCGCCCGCGGTGCCCGCGATGATCCGCGTCATCAGCCGCGCTCCAGGAAGGCGGCCTGCTCATCGTCCAGCCGGCGGGCCAGCATGGCCTTGAGCGCCGGGTGGCCGGACAGGTCGGGGTCCTCGGCGATGAGCCGGGTGGCGTCGTCGCGGGCCGCCTCGATCAGCTCGACGTCCTTGGGGTGGCTGAGCCGCAGCAGCCGCAACTGCGTGCGCCGGCCGCTCTGGTTCGCGCCGAGGATGTCGCCCTCGCGGCGCAGCGACAGGTCCAGGTCGGCCAGCTCGAAACCGTCGGTGGTGGCCGCGACCGCCTCCAGCCGTTCGTAGGTCTGTCCCGCTTCGGCGTCGGTGACCAGCAGGCACAGGCCACCGGCCGAGCCACGCCCGACCCGGCCGCGCAATTGATGCAACTGGGAGATGCCGAACCGGTCGGCATCCAGGATCACCATGGCCGTGGCATTGGGCACGTCCACGCCGACCTCGATCACGGTGGTCGACACCAGCACGTCGATCTCGCCGCGCCCGAAGGCCTGCATCACCGCGTCCTTCTCCTCGGCCGGCATCCGGCCGTGCAGCATCTCCAGCCGCACGCCCGCCAGCGCGGGCTCCGCGCGCAATTGCTCGAGGGTCTGCACGACGCCGTGCAGCGGCCGCTTCTCGCTCTCCTCGCCGTCGTCGTCACCGTATGCCGCCTGCGCGTCCCCCTCGTCGTCGTCACCGATCCGCGGGCAGACCACATAACCCTGATGACCGGCCGCCACCTCCTCGGCCAGTCGCTGCCAGGTGCGCTGCAGCCAACCGGCCTTCGCCGCCGGCACCACATGGGACACGATCGGCGCCCGCCCGGCCGGCAACTGGGTGAGGGCCGAGGTCTCCATGTCGCCGAAGACCGTCATCGCCACCGTGCGCGGGATCGGTGTCGCGGTCATGACGAGCACGTGGGGTGGATGAGTTGCCTTGCCCCGCAACGCATCTCGCTGCTCGACCCCGAAGCGGTGCTGCTCGTCCACCACGACCAGCCCGAGGTCGTCGAAGTCCACGCCCTGCTGGATCAGCGCATGGGTGCCGATGACGATGCCCGCCTCGCCGGTGACGATGCCGAGCAGGGCGCGCTCGCGGGCCGCCTTGGACATGCTGCCGGTGAGCAGTGCGACCTTGGTGCCGTGTTCGGCTCCCCCGAGCATGCCGCCCTCGGCGAGCTCCCCCAGCATCGCCCGGATCGACCGATCATGTTGTCCCGCAAGGACTTCGGTGGGCGCCAGCAAGGCCGCCTGGGCGCCGGAGTCGACCGCGGCGAGCATCGCCCGCAGCGCCACGATGGTCTTGCCCGAGCCGACCTCACCCTGCAGCAGCCGGTGCATCGGGCGCTCGCCGGCCATGTCCTGTGCGATGCGCTCACCGACCTCGCGCTGGCCGGCGGTGAGCTCGAAGGGCAGCCGGGCGTCGAATGCCGCGAGCAGCCCGCCCTCGCGGGGGCGGCGCGGCGTGGAGGTCTCGCGGTCGTAGGCGGCGCGCCTGGCGGCCAGGGCGGTCTGCACGACGAGGGCTTCGTCATACCGCAGCCGGCGACGGCCACGGTGTGGTTCGACCTTGTCGATCGGCCGATGGATCATCCGGTAGGCCTCGTGCTCGCTCACCAGCCCGTGCGCGTGCAGGATCTCGGCGGGCACCGGGTCCGGGTCGTCCCAGCAGTCGAGCAAGTAGCGCACGACCTGGGCCATGTTGAGGTCGTTGACGCCCTTCATCACCGGGTAGATCGGGATCACCTCGCCGGGATAGATGTCGGTGTCGGTGATGAAGCTGTAGGACGGGTGCGCCAGTTGCAACTGGCCCTTGTAGTAGCCGAGGGTGCCCATGAACAGCGCGGTCGTGCCGGGCTTGAGATCGCCTGCGACATAGGTGTTGAAGAAGACCAGGCCGGCCTTCGTGCCGTCGGCGTCGACGATCGTCGCGGTGAGCATCGAGCCCTTGCGCTGTCGCATCTTGTGGGTCTTCGCCTCGGTGACGGTCGCGATCAATGCCACGGCGTCGCCCGGGGCGAAGTCGGCGAACCGGCCCGCGACATTGCGGTCGAGATACTTGCGCGGCAGCAGGTCGAGCACGTCGCCGGCGAACTCGATGCCCCGCTTGCCCTTGAGCTTCGCGGCCCCGGCGAGATCGGCGACCTTGGTGAAGCGGGTGACTCGATCGACCATCACTCCACCCCGACCGCAAGCAAGGGCGCGGCACCACCACCGGCCACGACCACGACCTCCAGATCGGCCCGGCGGCGCACCAGGTCCGACCGCAGCGTGTCCGCCAGCGCTTTCGGAGCGCCCCGGCCGGTGACCAGCGTGACGATCTCGGTCTCGTCGGTGACCAGATCAGCCAGCAGGGCGGCAGCGAGCCGCAGCGGTTCACCCGAGGCGTCGCCGCCCACTTCGCCGATCCGCAGGTCGGACAAGGCGTCGTTCACTGCGCGGTCGACACGGTCCGGAGGATCGGAGGGCACCACCACGCTGCTCGCCGCCAACAGCTCGACCGGGCCCGAGCAGTCCGGGACGATGGCGCGAACTCCTTTGTCCACCAACGACTTTCGCAGCACACGCGCGGTCTCGGCCGACCGCTGCCCGTCGGCGAGGAGCACGACGCCCTCGGGTCCTCCCTCGCGGATCGAGCGGATGGCGCTCGACCGCGCCAGCCGGCCAGCATCGGCGGACACCACCAGCAGGCCGTGCTCCTTGGCGTAGGTCTTCAGCCCGGGAGCGTCGTCGATCACCGCGACCACGACCGTGCGCCGGTCCTGGGTGGCGGCCGCGCGCTGCTCGAGTTCGTCGGCGAAGCGCACCACCCGGAAGCGGTGCGGGCGCCCGGCCTCGACACCAGCGTTGACGGCGGCGGCGATGTCGTCGACGTGAACGTGCACCGACCAGGTCGGCTCGCTGCCGGCGACCACCAGCGAGTCGCCGATGCCGTCGAGGGTGGTGCGCAGCGCGTCGACGCGCGCGGTGTCGGAGTCGGTCAGCAGGTACATCACCTCGTATGCCGGCCCGCCCTCACCGGCCGTGCCGCACTCACCGGCCGCTCCGGCTGCGGGCAGACGCTGCGGCAACCACTCCGGCCGATCGGCGAGCGAACGCCGCGGCATCTGGTCGCCGGCGACCACCCGCTGCAGGGCCTCGAGCACGATGAGCAGACCCGCTCCCCCGGCGTCCACCACGCCGACCCGCTCCAAAGCGGGCAACTGCTCGGTGGTGCGCAGCAGGGCCGAGCGAGCCGACCGGACGATCGCGTCGGCGGTGGCGGCGAGGTCGCCGTCGACCGCCACCTGTTCGGCGCCGTCCGCGGCCGACGCGGCGACGGTGAGGATGGTGCCCTCCACCGGCCGGCTGACGCTGCGCCAGGCGTAGTCGCTGGCGCGGCGCAGCGCCCCGGCCAGGTCGCGGGCGCCGAGCGGGCGGCCATCGGCCTCGGCGAAGACCTCGGCCACGCCGCGCGCGATCTGGGACAGGATCACCCCGGAATTGCCACGAGCGGCCATCAGGGTCGCCTGCGCGAGCGCTTCGGCTGCCGCGCGCAGGTCATCGGGTTCGGTGAAGGTCAGCGAGCCGAGCGCGCCGTCGAGGGTGAGCAGCAGGTTGGTGCCGGTGTCACCGTCCGGCACGGGAAACACGTTGAGCCCGTTGAGATCCTCCTCGTGCACCGCCAGATCGGTGCGCGCCGCGACGATCCAGCGCCGCAGCGCGTGCAGGTCGAGGTGGTCCAGGCTCATCGGGGGAAGGCTATCCGTCACCTTCGTCGGTTTGGAGCATGACCGGAGCCTTCGGTAGTCTTGCGTGGTTCCCGCACTTCCTGCCGTGCTTCGTCGCGGACGGCCGCGGGCGCACTCGAATCGTTTTGAACCTAGGAGATCACCGTGGCTGCCACCTGCGACGTCTGCGGCAAGGGACCCGGCTTCGGTCACAACATCTCGCACTCGAACCGCCGCACCAAGCGTCGTTGGAACCCCAACATCCAGCGCGTGAAGGCGCTGGTGGGCGACGCGGGCGTGACCCCGAAGCGTCTCAACGTCTGCACCTCGTGCCTGAAGGCGGGCAAGGTCAAGCGCTGACCGCACCCCCTTTCATCGTGAGAGCCGGCCTTCGGGCCGGCTTTTTCGTTGAGCGAAGTGGTCCCAGCCGCCACCGGTCTGCGGTATGCCGTCCAGGCTCACCCCGGTGCCCGCCGTCACCTCGCCGATCGCCCGCCAGGACGGCTCAGCCGACGGCACACCGCCCGGCGGGAAGGTCGCCAGCAGGGAGTGCTCCTCGCCACCGGTCAGCACGAACGGCAGCCCGTCGGCGCCGAAGACCTCGCGGATCGGCCCGTCGACCTCCCGCTCCAGCGCCGCCCGGTCCAGGGCGATGCCCACACCCGAGGCGGCCGCGATGCGCCCGGCGTCGCGCACCAGCCCGTCGGAGATATCGAGCATCGCGGTGGCGCCGGCGTCGGCCGCAGCGGGACCGGCCTCGTAGGGCGGTCGCCCGGCGGTGCGATGCGCCTCGCGCAGCACGGCGGCAGCCGCGCTCTGCTCGGGACGGTCGGCGGCATCGGCATACAGCGCGAGACCGGCGCCGGAACGCCCGAGCGAGCCGCACACGGCCACCACGTCGCCGACCCGCGCCCCGGAGCGCAGCACCGGTGCCCGGCCGCCCAGGTCGCCGAGCGCGGTCAGCGTGATCACCACGACCCCGGCGGGCGCGGACGACAGGTCACCGCCGACCACGCTGGTGCCGGCCTCGGCAGCCGCGGCCGCGATGCCCGTGGCCAACTCCTCCAGCCAGGCGATCTCGGTGGCCGGCGCGGCCGCGAGCGCCACCACCAGGCCGGTGCACCGCGCGCCCATCGCGGCGATGTCGGCGACATTCTGGACCACGACCTTGCGGCCGACATCGGACGCCGACGACCAGTCGTCGCGCCAGTCCAGCCCGCGCACCATCGAGTCGGTGGTGACCACGACCGCTCCGGACGCCCGCAGCACGGCCGCGTCGTCACCGGGCGCGAGCAGGACGTCGCTGGAGGCCGCGAAATGCGGCAGGATCCGGGCGAGGATCTGCTCTTCGGACAACTGCGCCAGGGTGGTCACTGCACCGGCCCTCCTCCCGCTCTGCCGCCGTGGACAACCGCACGGTAGCGTCTGTCGCACCGTCCGCACCCACCGCGACCAACCGAAGGCAGAGGTGACCCATGGTCCAGGCCTACATCTTGATCCAGACCGAGGTCGGCAAGGCCCAGAGCGTCGCCGCCGATGTGGCCGCGATCGCCGGTGTCGTGACCGCCGAAGACGTCACCGGTCCGTATGACGTGATCGCCCGGATCGAGGCCGGCACGGTCGATGAGCTGGGCAAGCTGGTCATCGCCAAGATTCAGGACGTCCGGGGCATCGCGCGCACGCTGACGTGCACCGTCGTCCACGTCTGATCCTCGCCGCGGCGCTCGCCGCCACGATGCTGAGCGCGTGCGGCAGCGACAGCGTGGCGGTGTCGGCCGGGCCACGGTCGGCGGACGCCGCGTGCGGGAAGGTCGCCCAGCGGTGGCCCTCGACCGTGGCCGGCACGTCGGTCCGCACGGTGACACCGGACGACCCGACCGTGCACGCCTGGGGCGATCCGGCGATCATCGCGCGGTGCGGGGTCGCCCCGCCCGGGCCGAGCACCGAGTGCGTCTCGGCCAGCGGGGTGGACTGGGTGATGCGCGATCTGTCCGACGGCAAGGCCTTCGTCACCTTCGGACGGGACCCGGCCATCGAGGTGCTGGTGCCTTCGGCCTATTCCCCCGAACCGCTCGTGCTGGGCGCCTTCGCCGAGGCGGCGGCGCAGATCCCGCAGGGCCCGGATCGCTGTAGCTGACCGCTGCCGCCGACGACGCTCAGCGCAGGCCGACCCGGCGCTCCAGCGCGAGCTCGATCAGCTCGGTGATCAGCTCGGCGTAGCTCAGCCCGGACGCCGCCCAGACGTGCGGATACATCGAGGCCGGCGTGAAGCCCGGCATCGTGTTGATCTCGTTGAGCGTGAGTGTGCCGTCCGGTCCGTAGAACCAGTCGACGCGCGCCAGACCCTCGCAGCCGGCCGCATCGAAGGCCTTGACCGACAGGTCCTGGATCTGCGCCGCCGTCTCGTCGGGCAGGTCCGCGGGGCAGGTGAGCGCGGCCGAGCCGTCGAGATATTTCGCCTCGAAGTCATAGAAGGTGTGCTCCCCCGTCGCCACCGTGATCTCACCGATCTTGGAGGCGCGGGGCGGGTTGCTGCCGCGACCTTCGAGGATGCCGCATTCGACCTCGCGGCCGACGACGGCGCCCTCGATGAGCACCTTGGGGTCGAACTGCCGGGCGTACTCGACCGCGTCGCGCAGCTCATCCGGCCCGGTGACGCGACTGACCCCGACGCTGGACCCGGCCCGCGCCGGCTTGACGAAGACCGGCCAGCCGAGCGCCGCGACCGGTTCGAGGCAGGCGCTCGGGTCGCGACGCCATTCCTTGTCGGTGATCAGCACGTACGGCCCGACCGGCAACCCCGCCGCGCGGAAGACGACCTTCATCAGGTGTTTGTCCATCATCACCGCGGAGGCCGCGACGCCGGAGCCGACATAGCGGGTGTCGCTGAGCTCGAGCATGCCCTGCAGGGTGCCGTCCTCACCGAACGGCCCGTGCAGCAGCGGGAAGACCACATCGACCTGCGACAACTCGCGCGGGGCGTCGCCCGGCTCGCGCACCATCAGCTCGTGGTGGTCGGGGTCCGGCGTGATGATGACCTCGCGCTCGCCCTCGACCTGCGGGGTGCGGGCAGCGGTGAGACGCAGCGGCTCGGGATCGTCGGCCATCAGCACCCAACGCCCGGTCGGGGTGATGCCGACCGGCAGCACGTCGAAGCGATCCCGATCGATCGCTTCCAGCACGCTCGCTGCGGTGGCGCAGGACACCGCGTGCTCGGCGGAGCGGCCGCCGAAGACCACGGCGACGACGGGTTTGCGATCCGGACGGTCCGGCAGGTTGGCGTTCATCGTCTGGGAGCCTAACCACATGTCGCACGAGTTTTCGCCCGCCACTCGGGTCGTGGCCGCAGGCCGTCCGCCGCGCGTCCCGGGCGCGCCCGTCGGGCCGGCGGTCACCTTCACCTCGACGTATGTCGCGGGCGAGGCCCCGGCATACGGCCGGTTCGGCAATCCCACCTGGACCGAGCTGGAGGACGCGCTCGGCGAGCTCGAAGGCGGCCGTGCGCTGAGCTTCGCCAGCGGTATGGCGGCCATCGCCGCCGCGCTGTCGCTCACCCCCGAGCGGGCCACCGTGGTCGCGCCGCAGCACTGCTACAACGGCACCGGTGCCCTGCTCTCGCAGTATGCCGAGCAGCGGGGCTGGCAGGTCCGGCGGGCACCCATCGAGGACACCTCGGCATACGTCCAGGCGATGGCGGGCGCCGACGTCGTGTGGCTGGAGTCGCCGACCAACCCGATGCTCGAGATCGCCGACCTGCGCGCGCTCTGCGACGCGGCGCGTGCCCACGGGGCAATCTCGGTGTGCGACAACACTTTTGCCACGCCGCTGGACCAGCGCCCACTGGAATCGGGCGCCGACCTCGTCATGCACTCGGTGACCAAATATCTCGCTGGGCATTCCGACCTCGTCCTCGGTGCGGTCGTCGTGGGCGACGACGCGCTGCACGAGCGGCTGCTCGCCCACCGCACCCTGCACGGTGGCATCCCGGGGCCGATGGAGGCCTGGCTCGCGTTGCGCGGCCTGCGGACCTTGCACGTGCGCTGGGACCGCGCCTGCGACAACGCCCGGGTCCTCGCGCAACGGCTGGCGACTCATCCCGCGGTGAGCCGGGTGCGCTATCCGGACCGCGGCGCGATGATCGCCATCGAACTCGGCGGCGACCAAGCGGCGGCCGAAGCACTCGAGCGGGCGGTCGAGGTGTGGCTGCCCTCGACCAGCCTCGGCGGCGTCGAGTCGATGCTCGAGCGCCGGCGGCGTCACCCGACCGAGCCGCCGACCGTGCCCGCGGACCTGGTCCGGCTGTCGGTCGGCATCGAGGACGTCGAGGACCTGTGGCGCGATCTCGACGCCGCGCTCAGGAGGTCTCGAGCTTGCGCGCCCGCGACATGAGCGAGCCGACGACATCCCGGGTCGAGCGGCCCTCGTAGAGCACGGCCTCGACGTTCTCCACGATCGGCACGTCGACACCGGCCTGCTGGGCGAGCGCCAGGATCGACCGGCAGGACTTCACGCCTTCGGCGACCTGCTTGGTCGCGGCGATGGTCTCCGCGAGGCTCTTGCCCTGCCCCAGCGCATAACCGAAGGTGCGGTTGCGCGACAGCGGCGAGGCGCAGGTGGCCACCAGGTCACCGACCCCCGCCAGCCCGAGGAAGGTCTGCGGGTCGGCGCCGAGGGCCGTGCCGAGCCGGGCGGTCTCGGCCAGCCCACGGGTGATCAGGCTGGCGGTGGTGTTGTCACCCATGCCCATCCCGTGCGCCATCCCGACGGCGAGCGCGATGACGTTCTTGGTGGCACCGGCGATCTCGGTGCCGACCACATCCGCCCCCAGGTAGGGCCGGAAGTATGGCGTCGCGCAGGCCTCGGCGACCCGGGCGCGGGCGCGGGGGCTGCTGGAGGCGACCACCACGGCGGCCGGCTGACGCTCGACGATCTCGCCGGCGAGGTTCGGCCCGGAGACCACCACGATCCGGGCGGGGTCGATGTCGCCGGCCTCGGCGATGACTTGGCTCATCCGCTTGTTGGTGTCGAGTTCGACACCCTTCATCAGCGACACGACCGGCACGTCGTCGGGGAAGACCGGACCCCAGGCGAGCAGGTTCTCGCGCAGGCTCTGCGAGGGCACCGCGATGATCACCATGTCCGCGCCGTCGGTGGCCTCGGCCACGTCTGCGGTTGCGGTCACGCTGTCCGGCAGCCGCAGGCCGGGGTGGTAGTCGGGGTTGGCGTGGGTCGCGTTGATCCGCTCGGCGAGCTCGGGGCGCCGCGCCCACAGGCGCACCTCGCCACCGGCGTCGGCGACGATCGAGGCGAACGCCGTGCCCCAGCTGCCGCTGCCCAGGACTGCCGTGCGTGCCATCGATGCTTTCCTTCCGCGGTTCGTGCGCGTGCCACGGTAACCGCCTCTGACCACCCGCAGGAGCCGGACCTCGGGATCTGACACGATGCCGTGCGTGGCTGCGCTCACCTCCACCTGGTTCCTCGTCGTGCCGGTCAAGGACCGCATGCTCAGCAAGTCGCGCCTGCAACCGCCCGAGGGCGTCGCGCGAGCCGAGCTCGCGCACGCCATGGCACTGGACACCCTCGAGGTGGTGCTTCAGGTCGTGCCGGCCGCGCAGGTGGTGGTGGTGACCGCGGACGACCGGGTCGGGCTGGTGATGCGCGAACGCGGCACCGTCGTGCTGCCCGACCCCGGCCGCGGCCTCAACCCGGCGATCGAGGCGGGTCTGGCCTGGGTGACCACGAATGCTCCGGGCCGGGCGGGCGCCGTGCTGCTCGCCGACCTGCCGACCCTCACCCCCGAGGTGCTGTATGCCGGCCTGCGCGCCTGTGCCGCAGCCGAATCCGCCGTCGTGCCGGACTCCTCGGGACTCGGCACGGTGCTGCTGGCGCACCACGACGCGGCCCGGTTGCGCCCGAGTTTCGGGCCGGGCTCGGCGGCTCGGCATGCCCGCCGGGCCACCGTGCTCGACCTCGACCTGCCACAGTTGCGGCACGATGTGGACGACCTGCCCGGGCTGCGGGCGGCATACCGGATGGGTTTCGGACGGCATACCGCCGCGGTGCTGGGCATCGACGGCGAGGAGGCGAGCTGAGCGATGCAGGCGACGGTGCACGAGATCGACCCGGCGACCGGTGCCGGGTCGGTGATCACCGACAACGGACGGGTGCTGCCCTTCGACGCCGACGTGGTCGCGGCAGCCAACCTGCGCCACCTGCGGGTCGGGCAGCGGCTCCACCTCGAACTCGCCGGCGGCGCGATCAGCCGGCTGTGGATCGAGGGCGTCGGCCCGGGTCAGCGGATCCGCTGACAGCAACGGGCCCCGGCGACCAGGTGGTCACCGGGGCCCGATCGCTCGTGGCTCAGGCCTTCTTGGCGGTGCGACGCGCGGTCGACTTCTTGGCGGTGGTCTTCTTCGCCGTGGTCTTCGCGGCGCTCTTGGCCGGAGTGGTCTTCTTGGCGACCGTCTTCTTGGCGGCGCTCTTGGCCGGGGTGGCCTTCTTCACGGTGCTCTTGACGGTGGCCTTCTTGGCCGTGCTCTTGGCCGGGGTGGCCTTCTTGGCGGTCGACTTCTTGGCGGCGGTCTTGGTGGTCGCCTTCTTCGCCGTAGTGCCGGCGGCGGCCTTGGTGGCGGTGCGGCCGCCGGCGTTGCCGGTCTTGGGCAGGCTGGACGGCTTGGCGACGACGGCCTTGAAGTTGGTGCCGGCCTTGAACTTCGGCACCGAGGTGCGCTTGATCGGCACGGTCTCGCCGGTGCGCGGGTTGCGGCCGGTGCGGGCGGCGCGGGTGACCTTCTCGAAGGTGCCGAAGCCGGTGATGCCGACCTTGTTCCCCCGGGCGACCTCACGAATGATCGCGTCGAGGACCGCCTCGACGGCGTCGGTGGCGGCCTTCTTGCCGCCGAGTCGGGACTCGATGCTCGTAATGAGCTCTGCCTTGTTCACGTTCATCCCCTCAGTAGGACGCGATCCGGCTTCGAGCCGGTGCTGACTGGTCCGCGGTTGCGGATAGCACAGACCGTAGGCCGAAGACAACGCGTCGGCAACCATCTGGGGCACGCATGTTGTTGTCCCGCAACGCCTTTGGGAGCCCAAACGGCAGTCGGGCCAGCTCCCTGCGGAGCCGGCCCGACCGGTGCGTTTCGGTGAAATCCGTTGTGCCGCAACCAAATTGAAGGTGCGGCTCGCCTGGATGCCCTCTGGGTCAGGCGATCTCGACCTGCGGCTTGTATGCCGGCCGGTGCGCCTCGAAATCTTCGATCTCCTGCGCGTGTCGGAGGGTGAGGCTGATGTCGTCCAGCCCCTCCAGCAGCCGCCAGCGGGTGTAGTCGTCGACCTCGAAGGCGAAGACATGTTCGCCGCAGGTGACGGTGCGCTCCTGCAGGTCGACGGTGACCTGCGTGCCCGGGTGGTTCTCAAGCAGCTTCCACAGCAACTCAATGTCCTCTTGCCGCAGCTGCGCGGTGAGCAGCCCGGACTTGCCGGAGTTGCCCCGGAAGATGTCGGCGAAGCGCGAGCTCAGCACGACCCGGAAGCCGTAGTCCATCAGGGCCCAGACGGCGTGCTCGCGCGAGGAGCCGGTGCCGAAATCGGGCCCGGCGACCAGCACCGAGCCGGCGCGGAAGGGCTCCTGGTTGAGCACGAACGACTCGTCGGCCCGCCAGGCGGCGAAGAGTCCGTCCTCGAAGCCGGTGCGGGTGACTCGCTTGAGGTAGACCGCGGGGATGATCTGGTCGGTGTCGACGTTGCTGCGGCGCAACGGGACTCCGACTCCGGTGTGGGTGGTGAAACGTTCCATCGGCGTGGCTCCTCTCAGGCGACGGTGGCCGGCGCGGGCAGGTCGGCGGGGCTGGACAGCGTGCCGCGGACCGCGGTCGCCGCGGCGACGACCGGGCTGACCAGGTGGGTGCGGCCACCCTTGCCCTGCCGGCCCTCGAAGTTGCGGTTGGAGGTGGACGCGCTGCGTTCGCCGGGGGCGAGCTGATCGGGGTTCATGCCCAGACACATCGAGCACCCGGCGAGCCGCCACTCGGCACCCGCGTCGACGAACACCCGGTCCAGTCCCTCCGCCTCGGCCTGCAGCCGGACGCGAGCCGACCCGGGCACGACCAGCATGCGCACGCCCTCGGCCACCCGGTGGCCGCGCAGCACGTCGGCCGCCGCCCGCAGGTCCTCGATCCGGCCGTTGGTGCACGAGCCGAGGAAGACCGTGTCGACGCTGATCTGCTTGAGCGGCGTCCCGGGGGTCAGGCCCATGTACGCGATGGCGCTCTCGACGGCATACCTCTCGGCGTCGTCCGGAATGTCTTGGGGCACAGGCACATTCGCCGACAGCGGCAAGCCCTGGCCCGGGTTGGTGCCCCACGTGACGAAGGGCGACAGCTCGGTGGCGTCGATGTGGACCTCGGCGTCGAAGACGGCGTCGTCGTCGGTGACCAGCTGGCGCCAGGCGGCGACCGCCTCCTCCCAGGCTTCACCCTGCGGTGCGTAATCGCGGCCGCGCAGGTAGTCGAAGGTCGTGTCGTCGGGAGCGATCATGCCCGCCCGGGCACCGGCCTCGATCGACATATTGCAGATCGTCATCCGGGCTTCCATGGACAGCTTGCGGATCGCCTCGCCGCGGTATTCGAGCACGTAGCCCTGCCCACCACCGGTGCCGATCTTGGCGATCACCGCGAGGATGAGGTCCTTGGCGGTGACGCCCTCGGGCAGGTCACCGTCGACGGTGATCGCCATCGTGCGGAACGGCTTGAGCGGCAGGGTCTGGGTGGCGAGCACGTGCTCGACCTCGCTGGTGCCGATGCCGAAGGCCAGCGCGCCGAACGCGCCGTGGGTGGAGGTGTGGCTGTCGCCGCAGACGATCGTCATACCGGGCTGGGTGAGCCCGAGCTGGGGCCCGATGATGTGCACGATGCCCTGCTCGGCGTCGCCCATCGGGAACAGCCGGATGCCGAACTCCTCGCAGTTGCGGCGCAGCGTCTCCACCTGGGTGCGGCTCACCGGGTCCGAGATCGGCCCGGCGGTGGTCGGCACATTGTGGTCCTCGGTGGCGACGGTGAGATCGCGCCGGCGGACCGGGCGCTGCGCGAGGCGCAAGCCGTCGAAGGCCTGCGGGCTGGTCACCTCATGCAGCAGATGCAGGTCGATGTAGAGCAGGTCCGGCTCCCCCTCGGCCCTGCGCACCACATGCTGATCCCATACCTTCTCGGCGAGCGTCTTACCCACGGCTCATCCTCCCTGCGTCGAAACGTTCCGTGACGAGGTTCTCTCGGCGGTTCCGCCCGAGGACTTGCGTCTCGCTTCCTGAGACGGCAATATCATCACATGGACAACTCTAGCGGTGTCGGCGTCCTGGACAAGGCCGCCGTCGTCCTCTCGGCCTTGGAGGCAGGTCCCTCCACGCTCGCTCAGCTGGTGGCGCACACCGGACTGGCGCGGCCGACCGCCCATCGCTTGGCGGTCGCGCTCGAGCACCACCGGCTGGTCGCCCGCGACCTGCAGGGCCGGTTCGTGCTCGGTCCGCGCCTGGCGGAGCTCGCGTCTGCCGCGGGTGAAGACCGGCTGCTCGCCGCGGCCGGTCCCGTCCTCGGCGCGCTGCGCGACCACACCAACGAGAGCGCGCAACTGTTCCGGCGCCAGGGCGACCAGCGCATCTGCGTCGCTGCCGCGGACCGGCCGGTCGGCCTGCGCGACTCGATCCCGGTCGGCGCGACCTTGTCGATGCTCGCCGGCTCGGCCGCCCAGGTGTTGCTCGCCTGGGAGGAGCCGGACCGCCTGCACCGCGGGCTGCAGGGTGCCAAGTTCACCGCCACCATGCTGTCCGGCGTGCGCCGCCGCGGCTGGGCGCAGAGTGTCGGCGAGCGGGAGCAGGGCGTCGCCTCGGTGTCGGCGCCGGTGCGCTCGCCGAGCGGGCGCGTCATCGCCGCGGTGTCCATCTCCGGCCCGATCGAGCGCGTCTCGCGCCAGCCGGGCCGCCTGCACGCCGCGACCGTCGTCGCCGGCGCCAACAAGCTCACCGAGGTGCTCGCTCGCGCCCACGTCGCGGGTCAGCGGCGCGGCGCGGCCGGCGCGTAGTCGCACCGGCGGCTAGCTCAGCGGTCGTCGGCCAACCGCTCGTGCTCCTCACGGGCGGCGCGCGCGGCCCCATCGAGCCGCCGCGCCTCGGCGAACTCCGCGAGCAGCCGCTCGGCCTGCTGCACCATCGACTCGTTCAGCTGGGCGTGCGCCGCGCGTCGCTGCTCCTCGCGCTCGCGGCGGTTCTCCCGCAGTGCGGTGACCGGCCACATCGGGGCGGCGAGCGCAGCCTTGCGCGCGGCATACCGCTGCGCTGGGTCGAGCTCCTGGGCGCCGAGGTAGGGCGCGACGGCATACAGCAGGACCCCGAAAAGATAGACCGAGCCGCACACGACGAGCAGGACCAGCACCACGGTCAGCACACTCATCACTCCGCACGATTCGAGGCTTCCAGTATGCCCGCATGATGGGAGAGCACTGCTATCCGCGCGTCGTGAGGAGCACTCGCATGACCCTGTCCGAACTGGCGGCGCGCACCGGGGTGCCGATCGCGACGATCAAGTACTACCGAGACCCATGTCGAACGGCTGCGGCTCATCCGCGCGCTCACGGGCTGAACCAATAGGTCACCCGAGCGCGGCCCGGACCACCTGGCGCAGGTGCTCTGGCGTCTGCGAAACCCCTTCCAGCGCAACGAAATACGCGCTGATCGCATCGGCGTCGAGCGCGTGCGTCTCGGCCAGACCGCGCGCGATCACGGTGAGATAGGCGTCCGCCGGCGGGTTCACCGCGGGTCGTTGATCGCGCGGACAGGTGAAGGTGACGACCGGCAGCTCCTCGAGTTCGTCGACCCGGAGCAATCGCTCGTATCGGCCCGGACCGAGATCCTGGCCCCCGCTGTCCCACAGCGGTCCGAGATCCAGGTCGTCGCCGACCTCCCGGTGCATCTCCTGATGCAGCAGGTCGACAAACTGCTCGCGGGAGATCAGGTATGCCGACGCGAGCGCGCGGCCGGTGCGATCCGGGTCGTAGAACGCGATCCCCCCGCCCCAGGTCGGCGACTCCCAGCCGAAGAAGATGCTGCCCGGGAGCTCGAGCGCGCGGGTGTCCCGCGGCGGCGTGGCGTCGCGGGCTCCGGCCATCGTGCGTGCCGCGCCCTCCGGCCGGCCACCGGCCAGGTAATGCCCGAAGCGCGCCGCAGAGAGGTTGGAGCCATAGGCGGCATACCAGAGCAGATCAGGCACGCACGGCAGGTTAGCGGCGGGCCGCAACGAGCACGGCTCCCCGATCCGAGTGGATCGAGGAGCCGTATCGCTCTACGTAGCCCCGACGGGATTCGAACCCGCGCTACCGCCTTGAGAGGGCGGCGTGCTAGGCCGCTACACAACGGGGCCGCGGCGAGGAGAAACCCTACCTGCTGGCGAGGATTTCTCCGAATCGTCCGGTGCTGCACGAGCGCCGGGCGACAGCGCTGGGGTACCAGGACTCGAACCTAGACTAACTGAACCAGAATCAGTCGTGCTGCCAATTACACCATACCCCAAGGGGGTATCACTCCTCGCGCGCCGCGGGCGGCCTTCGAGGGGCGAACCGAGGAGGAACTCTACCGGTCCGGCACCGCGCCCCCAAATCGAGGGCGTCGCCACGGGAAAGTGGTCGCTATAACAGCCGGAGAGCTCTACTACGGGTGTAATGGGATGTCGGCGAGGGTGCGCGCGATGCGCACGCCGTTGGGTGCCAGGTCCGGCGCCGAGTGGTCGGGCACGCTTGCCGCCTCACTCCCCCGCGGCCGGCGCAGCCACCAGGACACCAGGCCGGCATCGCGGGCTCCGAGCGCGTCCGACACCAGCTCGTCGCCGACATAGGCAGTCTCCTCGGGAGCTGCTCCGAGGGCTGCACACGCATGCTCGAACACCCGCGCGTCCGGCTTGCCGAAGCCGAGCGTGTCACGCGTGACCACCACCTGGAACCACTCCCGGATGCCGAGGGCGTCGAACTTCAATTGAGTCGCGTCCGCCGACGAGTTGGTCAGCGCGCCGACGGCGAGTCCCGCTGTCGCGCAACGGGATAAGAAGTCAGGCACGTCCTGGTAGACGCGTTGCGCGTCGTGGAAGGCCGGACGGAAGGCATTCTCGTATACCGTGAGCGCACCGTCGGGGACCTCCTCGCCGACGTGCTCGGCCACCTCGGCGAGCCGGGCGCCGCGCATCTGCTCGAAGTCCAACTCCCCTGCGGTGTAGCGGCGGAAGAAGCCGCCTGGGTCGACCCGGAAACGGGCAGAGGCGTCGGCATACCACTGCGGCTCGTGACCCGGCCAGACCGCCGCCATCGCGGCCCGGCCACCGGCGAGCATCGCCGATGTCGTGTCGAGGAGGGTGTCGTCGATGTCGAGCAGGACTGCTCGCAACGGACTCACAAGTCGTCGTGCAGGCGCTGCAACCGGCGCATGGTCGAGGCCTTGCCGAGGATCTCCATCGACTCGAACAGCGGCGGCGACACCCGCTGCCCGGAGATCGCGGTGCGCAGCGGGCCGAACGCGAGCCGCGGCTTGATGCCGAGGCCGTCCACGATCGCCTCGCGCAACGCCGACTCGATCCGCTCCGCGGTCCACTCCCGGCCATCACCCAGCGGCCCGCCGATGGCGCCACTGATCGGCTCGAGCGCCGAAATCGCCGCTGCGAGAACGTCTTTGGCACCATCCTTCAACTGCGCGCGAGCGTCGTCGGCGATGGGCAGCGCGTCATCCGGGGTGTAGAACGGGCGCACCAGCGGCGCCGCCTCGGACAACAACTCCATCCGGGTCTGGATGAGCGGGGCGATCTCCTGCAGCCGGCCGAGCTCGGGCAGCGAGGGATGCACCGGCAGCACACCGTCGGCGTGCAGATAGGGCAGCAACCGGGTGCAGAAGTCGCCGACCTCGAGCTCGCGGATGTAGTGCCCGTTGAGCCAGTTGAGCTTCTCCAGGTTGAAGATCGCCCCGGAGCGCTTGACCTTCGACCATTCGAAGCCGTCGGTGAACTCGGCGAAGGTGAAGACCTCGCGCTCGCTGCCGTCGGCCTCGATGATCGGCGGATAGCACTGCAGCGCAAGGAAATTCATCACCGCCTCGGGCAGATAGCCCTGCTCCTTGAACCACGACAGCCGCGCCCAGGGGTTCTTGCGCTTGGAGATCTTGGATTTGCTCTTCTCCAGCAGCAGCGGCATGTGCGCATACAGCGGCGGGGTCAGCCCGAGCTTGCGGTAGAGCAGGGTGTGCTTGGGGGTGGACGACATCCACTCCTGGCCGCGCACGACATGGGTGATCGCCATCTCGTGGTCGTCCACGACGACGGCCAGGTGGTAGGTCGGGAAGCCGTCCGCCTTGAGGATGACCTGGTCGTCCGGGCGAGGGCCGGACGAGCGACCCATGATCAGGTCGTCCCAGAACAGGTCGACATCGTCGGGAACGAACAGCCGCACCACCGGCTGGTCGGTGAAGCCCGGCAGCTCGGCCCGCTCCTCCTTGGTCTTGCCGTAACAGAGGCGGTCGTAGCCGGTGGGCTGCTTGGTCTTCTGCTGCCGCTCGCGCATCTCGGCCAGGCGCTCGGCCGAGCACCAGCAGTAGTAGGCGTCGCCCTGCTTCAGCAGCTGCTCGACATACGGCCGGTAGGTGCCGAGCCGCTCGGACTGGCGGTAGGGCGCGTACGGCCCGCCGATGTCCGGGCCCTCGTCCCAGTGCAACCCGAGCCACGACAGCCCGTCGTAGATCCCCTGCTCGGCACCCTTGACCAGCCGCTTCTGGTCGGTGTCCTCGATGCGCAGCACGAACGCGCCGCCGTGCTTGCGGGCGAAGGCGAGGTCGAACATCGACATATATGCCGTGCCGACGTGCACGTCACCGGTGGGCGACGGCGCGACGCGCAGGCGGGGCGGGGTGGAGGTGGGGTCAGCGCTCATGATGGCCCGATTCTATGGGCCCGCCGACACCGCGCGAGGCGGCGATCCGGCTCAGCGCTCGAACATCGCGTCCGGCGCGAGCACGGCGACGACGCGCCCCCGCACGGTGACCTGGTCACCGGCGAACAGCTCGATCTCGCTGACGACCTTGCGTTCCTTGACCTCGACCGGCCGGGCGCGCAGCACGAGCTCGACGCCCAGCGGGGTCGGCGCGAGGAAGTCGACCTGCAGCGAGGCGGTGACGAAGCGCAGCGGCGGCTGGGTGCCGGGCTCGCGCCCGGCCGCGCGGTAGGCCGCGAGCGCCGCCGTGCCCGTGCCGTGGCAATCGATGAGCGAGGCGAGCAGACCGCCATACACGAATCCGGGGATCGCGATGTACTTGTCGTCCGGCGTATGCCGGGCGACGGATTCGTCACTCTCCCAACGGGATTGGACGTGCAAGCCGTCGGCGTTGAGTCGGCCGCAGCCATAACACCACGCGGTCTCGTCGGGATAGTGATCCTGCACGGCGTCGCTCATGGCACGACTTTCTATCGGGGCATCAGGGCGAGGGTCAACGACTCCTGCAACCAGGTGAGGAAGTCGTAGTAGAGGCCGAGCACGAGACGCGGGTCGTCGGGCACGTCCGGCGCGGTCATCAGCCGGCGGTGCAATTCCTCGCTGTCCTCGTCGGTGCGCAGCTCGAGCCGCTCCCCCAGCGCGAGGCGCACGTCGGCGAGGCCCCGCATCAGCGCGACCGCCTCCTCGGTCGTCAGCCGCACCTTGTCGTCCTTCTCCGGTATGCCGGAGAGCGCGTCGATGGCGCGGTGCAACAGCTCAGACTTCTGTCGCCGCAGCGACCCCTCGGTGGCGTCGCGGAACTCGCGCGCGGCCTCGGAGTCCTCCCGGTGACCGTCGGGCAGCAGGCGACGCAGCACCGGGTCGCGCTCGGCGACCTCCTCGGGGTCATGCTTCTCGCCCATCGACGCCACCAGGTCGGTGAACGCATCCCCGGTCTCGGCCCGTTGCGGCGGCGCGAGCACCTCGGCGGTCTGCTCGAGCAGGTCGATGACGACCGCGCGCTCCTCGGCGGCCATCCGGCCAAGGATCTGGTCTCCCTTGCGGCGGAAGGCTTCGGCCATCACGCGTCCCTGCTGAAGGTCGCCCAGAGGCTGTAGGAGTGCATGGCCGCGGTGTCGGTCTCCATCCGCTCGCGGGTGCCGTGCGACACCACCGCCTTGCCGTCCTGGTGCACCTGCAGCATCAGCTGCTCGGCCTTCTCGCGCGAATATCCGAAGTAGGTCTGGAACACCCAGGAGACATAGCTCATCAGGTTGACCGGGTCGTTCCACACGATCGTGACCCAGCCGGAGTCGGTCAGGTTGGTCGCCTCGACGTCGGTCGACTCATCGAGGGACAGGTCCTGGTCGGGAGGAGCAACGGACACGCCCTCCACCCTAAGGTGAACGCCGTGAGCATCGACACGAGTGCCGCTCAGGCCGCCTCGACGGCCCTGCTGACCGACCACTACGAGCTGACCATGCTGGAGGCGACGCTGCGCAGCGGCGCCGCGCACCGCCGCAGCGTCTTCGAGGTCTTCGCCCGTCGCCTCCCCGACGGGCGGCGGTATGGGGTGCTCGCCGGCACCGGCCGGTTGCTGGACGCGCTCGAGCATTTCCGGTTCGGCGAGGCCGAGCTGGAGCATCTGCGCCGCGCCCGGGTCGTGGACGACGCGACGATCGACTGGCTCGCGTCATACCGCTTCTCCGGCGACATCGAGGGATATGCCGAGGGTGAGGTCTACTTCCCGAATTCCCCTGTGCTGCAGGTGAGTTCGAGCTTCGCCGAGGGCGTCATCCTGGAGACGCTGGTGCTGTCGATCCTCAACCACGACAGCGCGATCGCCGCCGCCGCCTCGCGGATGACCGCCGCCGCAGCCGGGCGGCCGTGCATCGAGATGGGCTCGCGGCGCACCCATGAGTGGGCCGGCGTCGCGGCGGCGCGGGCGGCCTATATCGCCGGTTTCGGCACCTCCTCCAACCTCGAGGCCGGCCGGTCTTACGGCGTGCCGACCAGCGGCACCGCGGCGCACTCCTTCACTCTCGTGCACGACGACGAGCGCGCCGCCTTCGAGGCGCAGGTGGCGGCGCTCGGCCAGAACACCACCCTGCTCGTCGACACCTATGACGTGGCGAAGGCGGTGCGGCTCGCGGTCGAGGTGGCCGGTCCGCACCTCGGCGGGGTGCGGATCGACTCCGGCGACCTGCTGCAGCAGGCCCAGGACGTGCGCGCCCTGCTCGACTCGCTCGGAGCCACCAAGACCCGCATCGTGGTGACCTCCGATCTGGACGAATACGCCATCGCGGCCCTGCAGGCCGGCCCGGTCGACGTCTACGGCGTCGGCACCTCACTCGTCACCGGCTCCGGCGCGCCGACCGCAGGCATGGTCTACAAGCTGGTGCAGCGCGAGGACGCCGACGGGCAGATGGTCGGGGTGGCGAAGAAGAGCAAGGACAAGCAGTCGGTCGGTGGCCGCAAGTACGCGCTGCGCCGCCTCGAGAACGGTGTCGCGCGGGCCGAGGTCATCGGCATCGGCGATCCGGCGCAGGGCGACACCGATGACCGGTCGCTCGTCATCCCGCTGGTGCGCGACGGCCAACGGGTCGAGAACGCGGATCTGCAGGGCGCGCGAGCCCGGCATACGGCCTCGTTCGAGGAGCTGCCGCCCGCGGCCCGGCAGATGTCGCGGGGCGAGCCGGTGATCCCGACCGTCTACGAGGACTGACTCAGACGGTTTGTTCGGCGCGCTCGCGCACCGGATAGGCGGCGATCCGCAGCAACCGGTCGCGACCGCCCGGGGTGGCGAGCAGGGTGTAGGCCGCGATCGCCGCGACGATGCTGCCGACCGCGATGGTCGCGTAGGCGCCGTGCAGCGACGAATCCAGCGGCGCGATCAGCCCGCCGATGAGCGCCATCGCGAGCACACCCACCAGGTGCGGGCGGCGCAGCGGCAGCGCGGCGAGGAAGGGCAGCGCCCACATCAGGTACCACAGGTGCACGGTCGGCGACAGCAGCACGAAACCGCCGCAGACGAGGGCCGCCGTGCGCACCGCGTCGGCCCGGTCGCCGGTGCGCGCGCGCAGCCCGATCGCCACCACGAGGACGAGCGCGAGGACCGTGCCGGCGTCGCGAACGGCTTGCAGCAGGGTGTCCGGCGCGAGCTGCAGACCCAGCAACGAGGCGAACCAGTCGAGCATGCCGCCGGTCAGCGAGGTGATCGACAGCGGCGTCGTCACGCTGGCCGGCACGGTGAGCGCGGCGATCCAGCCGACGCCGAGTCCGGTCGCATAGCCGACACCGACCAGCGCACCGATCGAGATCACAGCGCCGAGCACCAGCCGGCCGACCCGGCGCGCCATCGAGCAGCCGGCGGGCAGGCTCATCAGCACGATCGGGATGGCCACCAGTCCGCCGGGGGCCTTCACCCCCGCGGCCAGGCCGGCGAGCACCAGGCCCCAGACCCATCGGCCCTCGGCGGCGAGCGCGAGCCCCACCGCCATCAGGCCGACCATCAGCAGGTCGTTGTGAAGGCCGCCGACGCCGTTGGCGAGCACCAGCGGGCAACCGAGCACCACGGCAGTGGCGAGCGCAGGGTCGCCCTTGGCCAGCCGAGCCAGACGGGGCAGCGCCCAGGCGAGCAGGACCAGCCCGGCGAGCGCGACCAGCCGATGCATGATGACCAGCAGGTAGGGCCGCTCGGTGAGGCTGGCGAAGAAGTTGCCGGCCGACAACGGGATCGGCCCGTAGGGCACCGGGGTGTACATCCAGCGTGGGTCGACCGCCTCGATGATCGGGCCGTCCAGCACCGCTGGTCCGTTCTGATACGGCGAGATGCCCCGGTGCACGAGGACGCCCTGAGCGGCATACGACCACCCGTCGCGGGAGAACAACGGCGGCGCGATCACCAGCGGCAGGCACCAGATGAGTGCAGCGAGCCGGGCGAACCGCACCCCGGCGTCGGCGGCGAGGCCGCGCACATGCCGGCATACGCCGAGCCAGGCGGCCGCGAGCAGGGAGAGCCCGACGAGCACCACGACCAGCCCGAGCATGCGCCCGGCGACATGGGAGCGCAGCAGGTCAACCGGCGGGAAGTGCATCAGCGGGGTCGAGGCCGGCAGCACCGCGGTGAGGAACGAACCCAGGAGGACCAGAACACTGCCCACCAGGCCGCGGCGCACCATGCGCAGACCGTAGGCGGGCTGCGCGGCCGCATCGGAAGCGATACGTGAACGCGGGTCGAACAACAGCTCGGCCAGCACGTGCACCACTCCTGTCGAATCCCGCCGAATCGTTCGTTGCCGAATCGTTAGGATAGCAAGGTCACCGCTGGGATCCCCACTTCATTCCCGCGGTTCCAGCCGTGATCCGGCTTACCCTGTCGAGCATGCGCAAGGCCTTGATCGTCGTCGACGTCCAGAACGATTTCTGCGAGGGCGGTTCGCTCGCGGTCGCCGGCGGCGCCGACGTCGCGGCCGCGATCAGCCGGTATGCCGAACGCCAGGGTGGCGACTATGCGGCGATCGTGGCGACGGCCGACTGGCACATCGATCCGGGCGCGCACTGGTCGCAGCAGCCGGACTTCGTGGACTCCTGGCCCAAGCACTGCGCGGTGGACACCCCCGGCGCCGACTTCCATCCCGCCGTGGTGCCCGCGATCGAGCGGTCGGCGGCGATCTTCCGCAAGGGCGAGCACGCGGCGGCCTACAGCGGTTTCGAGGGCGCGGATGCCGACGGGAGGAGCCTGGCGGACTGGTTGCGGGAGCGAGAGATCGAGGCGGTCGATGTGGTCGGCATCGCGACCGACCACTGCGTGCGGGCCACCGCCCTGGACGCCGCGCAGGAAGGTTTCACCACCACGGTGCTGCTCGACCTCACCGCCGGGGTGGCGTCCGCCAGCACCGCCGCCGCGTTGACCCAGCTGCGCAACCGGGGCGTCGGCCTCACCGGCACCCCGGTCGTCGCCCACTGACCGTCAACTCGTCACGTCGCGGCGGCTGACCGCGAGCGCGAGGATCCCCGCGCAGACCGCGGCATACGCCGCGAGGGTGGTGAGGGTCGCGGTCTGCCCGACCGGTGCCATGTCCGGCGCTGACAGCCAGCGCAGCAGCAGCCCCGGGAACCACCGCTCGCCGAAGGACAGTTGGTCGCCGATGACATTCTCGATCGGCCCGGCCCAGGCGACACCGACCGCCAGGCCGATCGCGACCGAGCGGGTGAGCACGCCGAGGGTGGTGCCGAGCAGGGCCCAGCCGGCGGCGAAGCCGAAGGTCCGCGCGACGTCGCTGCCGGCATCGCGCCAACTCTGACCGGTCAGCCAGGCCGAGGTGTCGACGCCGTAGTGCGGCGCGATCAGCCGGGTCGCGACCCAGCCGACGGCATACAGCGCGAGCACCCAGCCGGCGAGCAGGGTGAGCCGGGCGAGGAATTGCCCGCCGATCAGCGACAACCGCCGCGGGTGGTGCAGCAGCGCCGCGCGGAAGGTGCCGCGCTGGAAGTCGTTCGCCGACACCGCGGTGAAGATCGCGAGCAACAGCACCGAGGAGAACGACGCCGCCCGCGCGATCGTGGTGGTCCCGCCACCGGCGGCGGACAGTTCGATCAGGCTCAGGCCACGGCCGGGACGGGGCGAGGCGTTCGCGACGAGCGCCCACGGCACGAGCGTCGCGTAGAGCACGGTGATCGCCGCGACGACGGCCAGGGTGCGGGCGGTGATGATGCGGGCCAGTTCGGCCCGGTAAGCGGTGATCATGCGGCGTCCTTCGGGGTGACGAGACGGAGCACCGAATCCTCGAGAGTGGCTCGGCGTTGGGACAGTTCGGCCAGCGGTATGCCGGCCGCGGCGGACTCGCGCTGCCATCGCACCGCGATCTCGTCCGGCCGGTCGGCGCCGATCGTGACGCTGGCGGTCGCGGCATCGGAGTCGGCCGCCGGGTCCAGACGGCGGGCGAGATCGAGCAGTTCGGGCAGCCGGGTCGCGTCGGTGGTGCGGGCGACGAGCTGGGTGCGTTCGCCGCGCAGCCCGCCGATCGGTCCGGCGAACCGGCAGCCGCCGTGGTCCAGCACGACGAGGTGGTCGCAGACATGCTCGAGTTCGGCGAGCAGGTGGGAGGACACCAGCACGGTGCGGTCCTCGCGCGCGATCCGGCCGATCAGCCCGCGGATGTCGCGCATCCCCTGCGGGTCGACGCCATTGGTCGGCTCGTCGAGGATCACGATCGCCGGGTCGGCCAGCAGCGCCGCGGCGATGCCGAGCCGCTGCTTCATGCCGAGGGAGTAGGTGCGGTAGCGGTCGTCCGCCCGTTCGGCGAGGCCGACCGTCTCGAGCGTGGCCTCGACGGCGCGGCGGTCGTGCCGGCCGAGGATCGCCAGCTGGGTCAGGTTGGCCCGGCCGGACAGCGCGGCGTGGAAGGCCGGCGCCTCGATGAGCGCGCCGACCGGGTTGGCCCTGCGGCCACCGACCGGCTGCCCGAGCAGGCGGGCGTGGCCCTCGGTGGGCCGCACCAGGCCGAGCAGCATCGACATGACCGTGGTCTTGCCGGCGCCGTTCGGGCCGACCAGTCCGCAGACGGTGCCGGCCGGCACGTCGAAGGAGACATGGTCCACGACCGTGCGTCGTCCGTAGCGTTTGGTGAGGCCGTCCGCCTCGATGGCTGTCGTCATACCGATCAGCCTGCTGCGGATCGACGCCGCGGCCGTCCGCGCGCCGTTGAGATCGGCCTACTGCGGATGTTGAGGCGGCTGGGCGAGCCCGTGCTGGTAGGCGAGCACGACGAGCTGGGCGCGGTCGCGCGCACCGAGCTTGGTCATCGCCCGGCTGACGTGGGTGCGCACGGTCACCTCGCTGACGAACCACTGCCCCGCGATCTCGGCATTGGAGGCACCGGCCGCGACGAGGGCGACCGCCTCCGCCTCGCGCTCGGTGAGCAGCGAGCGGTATGCCGGATCCGCGTGCCCAGCACTCGGCCGGGAGGCGAAGGCCCCGATCAGGGTGCGCGTCACGCTCGGTGACAGCAGCGCGTCGCCGCGGGCGACCACGCGCACGCCGTGCACCATCTCGGCCGGGTCGGTGTGCTTGAGCAGGAAGCCGCTCGCTCCCGCGCTCAGCGCCGCGAAGACGTATTCGTCCAGATCGAAGGTGGTGAGCACGATGACCCGGGTGCCACCGAGGTCGGGATCGGCGAGGATCCGGCGGGTGGCTTCCAGGCCGTCGATGCCGGGCATCCGGATGTCCATCAGCACGACGTCGGGCCGGGTGCGCGACGCCGCACCGACGGCGGCGAGCCCGTCGGCCGCCTCGCCGACGACCTGCAGGTCCGGCTCGAGCCCGAGCAGCGCGACGAAGCCGCGGCGCACCTGCTCCTGGTCGTCGGCGACGACCACCCGGATCACGCCTGCCATCCGCTCCCCCACCGTCCGTCGAGCCGGAAGCCACGCGCGGCGCGCGGCCCGAAGTCCACGGTCCCACCCGTGGCCGTCACCCGCTCCGCGAGCCCTTTCAACCCGTGGCCGGCACCCCTGATCGCTGCGGTCTCCCTGTCGCGGGTTCCGTTGTCGGACACCGTGATTCGCAACTCGCGACCGGCGACAACGGTGACCTCCACGTCCGCGCCGGCGGCATAGCGCAACACATTGGTGAGGCCCTCCTGCACCAGGCGGTATGCCGCGACGTCGACCTCGGTGCGGATCGGCGGCAGCTGCGACGGCATCCGCAGGTCGACGTTCACCCCACCGCGCCGGGCGTCCTCGACGAGGTGCGGCAGGTCGGTCACGCCGTGACGGGCGACGGTCGTGGCCGCCTGGGCCCGCATCGAACGGACGATCTCGTTCAGCTCGTCGAGGGCGGTGGCGGCGCTCGCCCGGATCACCGAGGCGGCCTCGCTGGGGGCGGTGCGCTCGAGCACGGCGGCCTGCACGTGGATCACGGTCAGCTGGTGGCCGATCGTGTCGTGCAGGTCGCGGGCGACGGCCAGCTGCTGGTCGGCGAGCGCCTGCTGCCGGGCGGCCGCCGCCTCGCGTTCCGCCGAGCGCCGGCGTTCGGTGCGGCTGCGCAGCACGTCGGCCAGCAGCGCCGCACCGACGGCCCAGATGATGACCCCGGCGACCTGGCCGATTTCGACCGACGGCATCCGGACGACCGACCACAGGCCGAAGGCCACCGCGTACGCCGCGGTGACGGCATACAGCTCCCGTCGCGGTCGCTCCAGACCGAAGCCGACGACCGCGACGATCGCCGGCAGCAGAGCGGGGCTGCCGGCATACCCGAGGGCCAGGTAGACCGACAGGGCCAGACCGACGCCGAGGACCATCGCCCACGGGTTGACCCGGCGCAGGAGCAGCGCCAGCGAGGCGATGGCCCCGAGCACCGCAGCGAACCAGTCCGGCGCACGGCCGTCACCGTGTGCGGGAATGCGCGGCACCGCGAGGATCATCAGCGCCAGCAACGCCCCGACGATCAGCAGGTCGACAACAGCAGGACGGCGGGCGTGGGTCACCCGATCACGCTAGGCCCACGTCCGCCGTCCGGGCGTCCTACCAGTGTTGAGATCAGGCGGTCACCGTGATCGGGGTGGTGCCGTAGACGATCCGCCAGTCGATGGTGTGGAAGCTCGGCGGGTCGATGACCTTGTTCGCCGTCACCCAGTCGATGATCAGCTGGCGGATCTCCGCCTGCCGGTTGTAGACGACCGGCGCGGTCGTCACGCCCGGGAAGCCGCCACCACCGGACTGGCGGTAGTTGTTGATCGCGATGACGAAGGAGTCACCGTCCGCGACCGGGGCGCCGCCATAGGCGAGGTTGCGGATCCGGTTGCCGGCCGGCACCGACAGGTCGATGTCGTAGGTGAGCCGCGCGTCCAGACCACCCATGACGTCGTAGTTGTAGTCCGGCGTGCCATTCGGCGCGGTCGGGGTCACCGCGTTGGTCACCTGCGACGACGGCAGCGGGCCGGCGTTCGGCACCTGCTTGAAGTACTCCGCGGACTTCTCCAGATAGGCCTTCACCTGCGCGCCGGTGAACCTGATGCCGAGCAGGGTGTTGTCGTAGATGTAGAGGCCGGCCACGTCGCGCACGGTGACATCGCCCTGCGGGATCCGCGCGGTGCGGCTGAACGGCGCGGCGATCGACAGCACCGGCGTGTTCGCGTCGGCGGTGCCGGCCAGGCCGGCCTTGACCGCCTGCGCCTGCACCAGGTTGATCAGGTCGACGGCTGCCGAGTCCTCCCAGCAGGCCGTCGCGCCGGTCATCTCCTGGGTGCAGGTGCCGATCACGCTGTTCACATAGCCGAGCACCTTCTCGTGCTCGCTGCGCACCGCGCTCGCCACGGCCGGGTCCTCGCCGGCGGTGTTGGCGTTGAGCAAGGTCGCGGTCGCCGTCGCCACCTGCCACTGTCCGCGCACCTTCTTCAGCTGCAGGTCCATCACCGTGACGCGCATGCCCCAGTAGAGCGGTTCGGACAGCAGCACCTGCTTGCCGGTCTGTTCGTTGGTGACATAGCGCTGCGGGATCTCCCGGTGCGCGTGACCGACCAGGATCGCGTCGATGCCCGGAACCTGTTGTGCCAGAAGGGTGCTCGCGTTCTCCGGGTAGGGCAGCGCGTCGCCATACGAGCTGGAGGTGTCGGCACCGGAGTGACAGGAGACGATGACGACATCGGCGCCCGCGGCCTTCACCTGCGGGATGACGACCTTCGCCTGCTCGACGATGCCGTTGAACTTCACCTTGCCCTCGACATTCGCCTTGTCCCAGATCGCGACACCGGGGGTGACCAGGCCGACGATGCCGACCTTGACCGGCTTGCGGTCCGGCACCGTCACGGTCTTGATGAGGTATGACGGGAAGACCGGCTGGCCGGTGTTCCAGTCCAGGGCGTTGGCGCCCAGCAGCGGGTGGTTCAGCTGGCTTTGGAAGGTGCGCAGGATGTCCAGGCCGTAGTTGAACTCGTGGTTGCCGAGGGCGGCCGCGTCGTAGCCGATGGCGTTCATCGCAAGGGCCATCGGGTGCTTCACGCTCGCGCTGATCGGGTCGATCTTGGCGTAGTAGTAGGCGAGCGGGGTGCCCTGGATGGTGTCGCCGGCATCGAGGGTGAGGCAGCCGGCCGCGCCGCGCTCGGCACGCACCGCCTTGATCAGCGTGGCGGCCTTGGCGGCGCCGATGTCGTTGTGCGCCTTGTCGTCATACTCGGCGTTCTTGAAGTAGTCCCAGTTGTAGACATTGCCGTGCAGGTCGGTGGTGCCGAGCACGGTGAGCAGCAGGTCGTTGCCGGTCGTCGTCGGGGCGGCCTCGGCGCCGGTGGCGGTGAGGCCGGTCAGGCCGGCGCCGCCGACCATCGCCATCGCGAGCACCTGCCGGCGGCTGGCGGCAGTGCGGATGCTGGGGTGAGACATGCGGGCTCCTCGGGGATAGGAAGTGCGGCCCGCCCCTCCGCGGACCACCGCCCGACGCTAGCGGCCGAGGCTGGGAACGGCATCCCTGCGGTGGCGACGGTGGGAGAGTTCACCCGAAGTTCGTCAGCCGCGGCGGCCACCGATCCAGGACCAGGCGTACTTGCCGTCGTCGACCGCGGTGCCGGCCTCGCCGAGCTCCAGCGGCCGGAAGGTGTCGACCATGACCGCGAGCTCGTCGAAGGCCTCGACGCCGATCGACTTCTCGTAGGCGCCCGGCTGCGGTCCATGCGCGTGCCCGCCCGGGTGCAGGCTGATCGAGCCCTTGCCGATGCCCGAGCCCTTGCGCGCCTCGTAGTCGCCGTCGACGTAGAACATGACCTCGTCGCTGTCGACATTGGAGTGGTAGTAGGGCACCGGAATCGACAGCGGGTGGTAGTCGACCTTGCGCGGCACGAAGTTGCAGATGACGAAGTTCTGTCCCTCGAAGACCTGGTGCACGGGCGGCGGCTGATGCACCCGCCCGGTGATCGGCTCGAAGTCGCTCACGTTGAAGGCATAGGGATAGAGGCAGCCGTCCCAGCCGACCACGTCGAGCGGGTGGAAGGGATAGGTGTAGATCGTGCCGACGATGCCGGTGGCACCGCGGTGCTTGATGAAGACCGGCGTCGACTCGCTCGGGTCCGCGCCGATGTGCTCCGCGAGCAGCGGGCCCTCCGGTCCGCGCAGGTCGCGCTCGCAGTATGGCGCGTGCTCGAGCAACTGCCCGAAGCGCGACAGATACCGCTTCGGCGGGGTGATGTGGCTGTTCGCCTCGATGCAGTAGGCCCGCAGCGGCTCGGTGTAGCCCTCCTCGCCCTCGACCAGCGGCAGCCAGCGGTGTGTCGTCGCGCGGGGGATCACCAGGTAGTCGCCCTCGCCCACGGTGAACGCGCCGAAGACGGTCTCGACGCGGGCGCCGCCACGCTCGACATACACGCACTCGTCACCGATGCCGTTGCGGTACCACGGGCTGGCGACGTCGGCGACCACATACGAGATCCGCACATCGCCGTTGCCGAGCACGAGCCGCCGCCCGGTGACCACGTCGACGTCCGTGCTGGTGTCGTCGAACAGATCGTGCAGCGTCAGGTGACGCGGCAGCAGGGGGTGGTTGGGCGTTGTGCGCAGCGCCTCACCGAGGTCCCAGTCGGCGGCATCCTCGATCGCCGAGGGGATGAAGCGGTGGTAGAGCAGCGAGGAGTCGGAGGAGAAGCCCTCCTCCCCCATCAGTTCCTCGAAGTAGAGGTCACCCTCGGGCGTGCGGTGCTGGGTATGCCGCTTCGGCGGGATGCTGCCTTGCGCGCGGTAGAACGCCACGGTGACCTCCAAAGCGTCCGATTATCGGACGGGCACGTATTGGTTTTCGCTCTCAGCATTCAGTACGGTGTGGGCCATGTCAACGCCGGCGCCACCGCTGTTCGCCACGCTCTTCGACGACGCCGCCGTCTTCCCTCCGGGCAATGCACCCCTGGTCGACGCCATCGCCCGGCGACTGGATCGCGCAGGCCGCGACGACGAGACCTATGTCGGCCCGCTGCTCGTGCCGCCGCGCCTGGTCGCCGAGGCGCTGAGCGCCACCCACCCCCTGCCGATCGTGGTGGTCGGCCGTCCCGGCACGCCGTGCGACGAGATCCTCGACGCCGCGAAAACAGTTGCGGCACACCAGCTTCACTCGCTCTCCGGGATCCAGCTCGGCCACGCGCCCGGCTGGGAGGCAGCCCTCGAGCTCGCGGTCCCGGTGTCGGTCGAGCTCGCCGCGGGCGATCTGACGCCTCTGGCCGCGCTCGCTGTGCACCGCGGCTCGGTCGCCGGCAAACTGCGCACCGGCGCCACACCCGACATCCCGGTGCCCAGCCCCGAGCAGCTCGCCGCCTTCATCGCCGCCAGCCTCGCCGGAGGGCTGAGGTTCCGGCTCACCGGCGGACTGCATTTCGCGGTCAGCCACGGTGATGGCGAGGGCCGCGAGTTCGGCTTCCTCAACGTCATCGCCGCCACCGCTGCGCTGCAGGACGGCACCGACCCGCACGACGCCGCCGCCCTGCTCGACGAGCGCTCCGAGGCCATCGTGGTCGAACGGATCCGCTCGATCACCGATCCCGTGCGCGTGCGCTCGGCCTTCGCCTCCTACGGTTGCTGCGAGGTCACCGACCCGATCGCGGAGATCCGCCGCCTGCACCTGGACACTGTCGAAGGGACCACCTGAGTGAGCACCGACCTGCCCGTCACCGAGCTCTTCGGCCTGGACAACCTGCCGTATGGCGTGGCCTCCACCTCGACCGGCGCCCCGCACGTGGTGGCCCGCCTGGGCGATCACGCGATCGATCTGGGCGGCCTCGCGCAGAGCGCCGGCGGGGAGCGCTGGACCGTCGCCTGGCAGAGCGACTCGCTGAATCCCTTTGTGGCCCAGGGCCGTTCGTCCTGGACCGCGGCCCGGGAGTGGTTGCGCGCCACGCTGGCCGACGAGACGCGACGAGACACGGTGCTGCGCCACCTGGTGCCGCTCGGCGAACTGCGGCTGCATCTGCCGCTGCAGGTCGGCGACTATGTCGACTTCTACGCCAGCGAGCAGCACGCCAACAATGTCGGCCGGATCTTCCGCCCCGACGGCGACGCGCTCACCCCCAACTGGAAGCACCTGCCGATCGGCTACCACGGCCGCTCCGGCACGATCGTGGTGAGCGGCACCGATGTGGTGCGCCCGGCCGGTCAGCGCAAGGGCCCCCAGGACCCGGCGCCGGTCTTCGGCCCGAGCATCCGCCTCGACATCGAGGCCGAACTCGGCTTCGTCACCGGCGGCGAGACCCGCATGGGCCAGCCGCTGTCGGTCGACGCGGCCGACGACCATCTCTTCGGCGTCGGACTCTTCAACGACTGGTCGGCGCGCGACCTCCAGGCCTGGGAGTATGTGCCGCTCGGCCCGTTCCTCGGCAAATCCTTCGCCTCCTCGCTGTCCGCGTGGATCACTCCAATGGACGCCTTGGCGGCGGCGAAAACCTCTCTGCCGCAGCAGGATCCGCAGCCCTTGCCCTACCTGCGCGGTGATCGGCTCTTCGGCCTGGACCTGCAGATCGAGGTCCGCCTGAACGGCGAGGTGATCTCGCGGCCGCCCTACGGCTCGATGTACTGGTCGCCCACCCAGATGCTCGCCCACCTCACCGTCAACGGTGCAAGCGTGCGTCCTGGCGACCTGTTCGCCTCCGGCACGGTGAGCGGTGACGAACCCGGCCAGCGCGGGTCACTGCTCGAGCTCACCTGGAGCGGCCAGCAGCCGCTGCGACTCGCCGACGGCTCGGAGCGCGCCTTCCTGCAGGACGGCGACGAGGTCGTGCTCACCGCGACCGCGCCGGGCACCGACGGCGGGCGGATCGGCCTCGGCGAATGCCGCGGCCGGATCGTCGCCGCCGGCTCAGCGGACTGAGCGCGGCGGGTCGCCCCGCACCACATAGGTCTTGGCGAATTTGTCGTGCCAGGCCTGCCGCTTGGGGTCGTGCAGCGGCCACAGATAGTCCACGAGCTGCGCGATCGCCGCGACGAAACTCAGCACCGGCACGGCGCCGAGCAGGTTGGTGCCGAGCTTGACCAGGCTGCGGATGCCGGCGTGGCCCCACGACGGCGGCGCCGGCGAGGCCTCGCTGCGCACCCGGATGCCGGTCGCCAGTTTGCCGACCGTGCGGCCGGTCGTGTGGGTCAGCACGACGTCGTAGACCATCGCCACCACCGCGGCGATCACGATGACCTGCCAGGGGAAGACGAGCAGGTCGTCCGGCTGGGCCGGCATCCTGCCGCCCTTGCCCGCCTGGCTCATCACCTGATCGGTCCAGTCCAGATAACCGCGCACCCAGGGCTGGAACCACACCCAGCCCAGCGGGATCGCGATGGTGAAGGTGATCAGGTTGTCGATGATCTGGGCGAACACCCGCCGCCACCAGCCGGACAACTCCGCCCCATCCGGCGTGCGCGCGACCTGACGTGACTGCGGACCGGGCCGCTGCGGCATACCGGGCCACGGCTGTTGCTGGTGCGGGGCCGGCCACTGCCCGACCGGCTCCTGCTGCGCGCTCGGCGGCGGCGGGGTGCCGATCGAGGACCGGTCCAGGCCGGGCTTGACCTTGGGCATCGTGCGGTCGGACCACAGGATGCCGTCCCAATACCGCAACAGCGTCGGGTCATCGGGGTCGTCATACCAGCCGGACGGGCGCTGTTCCATGAGGGGAATCCTGCCAAATCGTCCCCGGATGTCCGAGGACCGGTCGCTCGACCCTGGTTTCTGTGAGCCGGGCCAGCTAGCGTCGAATGTGAGCTGGGTCACATCGGCTCGGCTCCACCGTCAAGGAGTGAGCAGCATGACCGA
Source organism: Metallococcus carri (assembly GCF_011440275.1). Taxonomy (GTDB): domain Bacteria; phylum Actinomycetota; class Actinomycetes; order Actinomycetales; family Dermatophilaceae; genus Metallococcus; species Metallococcus carri. Next base: position 352,214 of record NZ_JAAOIV010000001.1, read on the forward strand.
CAACCGCGTCGTGGTTTACAAGGGCACCGGACAGGTCGCCGTGGAGTCCATCGACTACCCCAAGCTGGAGATCCCCAAGGAAGTCGCGAGCCATTTCGGCATCGCGCAGAAGGCGCCGCACGCCGCGATCCTCAAGCTCGTCACCACCAACATCTGCGGCTCCGACCAGCACATGGTGCGCGGCCGCACCACCGCCCCGGTCGGTCAGACGCTCGGCCACGAGATCACCGGCGAGGTGGTCGAGGTCGGCGAGGACGTGCTCTTCGTCAAGAAGGGCGACATCTGCTCGACGCCGTTCAACATCGCCTGCGGGCGCTGCCGGATGTGCAACGAGGGCAAGACCGGCATCTGCCTCAACGTCAACCCCGCGCGAGCGGGCGCGGCCTATGGGTATGTCGACATGGGCGGCTGGATCGGCGGGCAGGCGGACTACGTGATGGTGCCGTATGCCGACTTCAACCTGCTGCCCTTCCCCGACCGGGACCAGGCACTGGACAAGATCCTCGACCTGACGATGCTGTCCGACATCTTCCCCACCGGCTATCACGGGGCGTACACGGCAGGCACCCGCACCGGGTCGACGGTGTATGTCGCCGGCGCGGGCCCGGTGGGCCTGGCCGCCGCCTATTCGGCGCAGCTGCTCGGCGCGTCGGTCGTGATCGTCGGTGACATGAACGCCGAACGACTCGCGCAGGCACGCAGCTTCGGCTGCGAGACCGTCGATCTGTCCTCCGACGGGGAGCTCGTCGACCAGATCGAGAAGATCACCGGCGAGCCCGAGGTGGACGCGGCGGTCGACGCCGTCGGCTTCGAGGCGCGCGGTCACGGTGAGGGCGCCGACGAGGCACCGGCCACCGTGCTCAACGACGCGATGACGGTCGCGCGTGCCGGTGCGGGCATCGGCATACCGGGGCTGTATGTCACCGGCGACCCCGGGGCCGCGGACGACAACGCCAAGGAGGGCACGCTCGGCATGCGGCTCGGGCTCGGCTGGGCCAAGTCGCACTCCTTCGCGACCGGCCAGTGCCCGGTGAAGCGGTACAACCGCGGGCTGATGAACATGATCCTCGCGGGCAAGGCGGAGATCGCCAAGGCGGTGAACGCCACGGTGATCAGCCTGGACCAGGCGCCGGAGGGTTACGCCGACTTCGACAAGGGCGCGGCCAAGAAGTACGTCATCGACCCGCACGGGATGGTCAAGAAGTAGGCCGGTCGTAGCCGCTCCGCAGGGCGGCCCAGTCGGCGTCGGCGAGCCCGGCGTCGAGGGCGGTGCGCACCACCCGTGCGGCGGCCGGTGTCATCGTCAACGGCACCTCGGTCGCCGCGGACGCGAGCCGAATGTCCTTGTCCAGCAAGCGAATCGGCGTCCCGCGATCCGGGTTGCCGCCCGTCATCGCAGCGCGCAGGTGACGGCGCAGCATCGCGCTGTCGGCGAACCCGCTGCTGAGCACCTCCTCGGCCGCGTCGGGACCGATCCCGGCGCGGTCGAGCACGGCTGCCGCCTCGGCGGCGCAGGCCGTGTGCGACGCGACGAGCATCTGGTTGACCAGCTTCAGGGTGACGCCGGCTGCGGTGCCGCCGACCGGGACGACCGTGGCGCAGTACGCCTCCAGCACGGGCGTCGCCCGCGCGAGGGCGTCCGCGTCGCCGCCGACCATCGCGGTCAGGGTGCCGGCCTCGACCCCAGCGACGCCGCCGGTGACCGGCGCGTCGAGATAGCGGGCGCCGCGGTCGGCATACGCCTGGGCGACCTCGCGGGTGACCTCGGGCGAACAGGTGGCGTGCTCGATGAAGACCTGACCGGGGCGCGCCACCCAGGCCATGCCGCCTTCGCCCAGCGCAATCGATCGCACCGCGTCGTCGTCGAGCACGCAACTGAGGACGACCGCGCAGGTGGCCGCGAGCTCGCCGACTGACCCGGCGACCCGCGCACCCGCGACCGCCCGCGGCGTGCGGTTCCAGACCAGCGGGTCGTGACCGGCGGCGCGCAGCCGCGCCACCATCGCCGACCCCATGGCGCCGAGGCCGACGAAGCCGATCATGGCCCGATCACATCAGATGGACGGCCTTGTACTCCCAGCGGGTGTGCGGCCCGATCAGCCCGTGCTCATCCAGGAAGCCGGTCACCCGCTCGCCCATCCAGCGCAAGGTCTCGTGGTAGTGCGGGTTGCGCATCGCCTCGCGTCGCGCGGCCCGCGGGTCGAGTCCGACGCTCGCGTAGACCTGCGGGTTGACCATGCCGCGCGCGATCACGGCGGCGGTCTGGGCGAGCACGGACTGGTGGTAGGTGAGCGCGACCGGGTTGAGGGTCGGCACCGTGCGCTCGATCTCCTCGCGCGCGAAGGTCATGTGCCGTGCTTCCTCCAGCACGTGGATGCGCGCCACCATCCGCGCCAACGGCTGCAGCCGGTCGTCCTTGATCAGCTCGCGCTGCCAGCGGTCGAGCAGTTCCTCGGCAACGAGGATCGCGGCATACGCGCTGGCGCCGAAGCCGATGGTGCGGAACAGGGCGCCGAGCTTGTCCATCCAGACCGGTGGGCGGTGGTAGTCGACGCCGCACCGGTCGATGAACTTGCCGAACATCACCGAGTGGCGGCATTCGTCACCGAGCTCGGTCAACGCGTACTGCATCCGCTCCGAGCGCGGGTCGTCGTCGTAGAGGTCGCGCACCACCATCTGCATCAGGATCAGCTCGAACCAGATGCCGACGCCGGCGATCGAACACACCTCGTGACGGGACATCTCGATCCGCTGCTCGTCGGTGAGCCGCTCCCAGGTGGGGGTGCCGAAGAGCGACATCCGCTCGGGCTGCATGAAGAACCGGCCCTCCACCAGCGGTGCGGTCCAGTCGATATCGACCTCGGGGTCATACGCCTGCTTGACGCTGGAGATCAGCAACCGACGTGACGTCGCGTCGTCCAGCTGGGTGGTCCGCTCGAGCGTGGTGGTCATGATATTGGCCTTTCGCCGCTTTCATTACCGATCGGTAGCTTATCGACTACTGTGACGGCCACCACATCTGTAGTCAATGGCTTGGGCCATATTTCGGAAACCCTCGCGGCCGAGGAGGTCTCGTGAACGACGCACCAGAGCAGCTCACCGACGAGGGGTATGACGGCCCCGTCACCCTCACCGTCGAGGGGCGCGAGGTCACCGCCGATGCTTCGCTGCGCGGCGCGTTCATGCCGATCGACGGCCGGTTCCACTGGTACGGCCGGCTGGATTCGGTTGCGTCCCAGTCGCTTTCGAGCGGAGCGACGGTGACGATCACCACGCCACGCGGCTCGGCCGAGGGTCGCCTGAGCGACACCGACATGTGGGACCGGTTGCGCATCACCGGCTTCGGCCGGCCACCGTTCTGAGCATCGTCTACAGCTGCGGGCCGGCCGCCAGGCGGATCGGGCCCTTGGCCCCGTGCGGGTCGACCCGCTCCCCTTTCTGCTGGACCTCCAGCACGTCCTGCTCGGCGAGGGTCGCCGCGACCTCGCGGGCCTGATCCATCACCGAGCGCCAGTCCTCGCCGCCGACGACCCGCGCCGCATCGCTCGGGCAGATCGTGCTCGGCCGGCGGTGGCGCAGCAGGGTCCGGATGGCCGCGGCGAGCCGGTCGGCCCGGCCCTCCGGCGTCGGCGTCTCCCACCAGGGTTCGCCGCGCTCGCCCAGGGCGACCTTGGCATCCTGCACGGCCGGGCGAGCGGCATCCCCATCAGTGCGCACGGCCCGGCGGGCTCGCATGAGTTCGGCGACCAGCTCCGCCCGCAGCTTCTCCGGGATCGCCGGATCGCAGGCGCGCCAGCGGCGGCCCCCGATGATCAGGTAGCGACCGTCGGGCGTGCGCTGTGCAGGCTCGTCGCCAGCCACGGTCACCGCACCTCCGTCGCGACGGTGGCGAGGGTCTGCGCCACTCTCCGGGCCGCGCTCGCTGGTGTCGGCTGCAGCTCGACCCCGCGGGGCAGGACCGTCCATTCCGGCTCATGCCAGGCTCGCTCCACGGCAGCCGGCAGGTCGTCCACGATCCGCAGAGCGTGCGGGTTGCGGGCGGCCACCTCCCGTGCGAAGGCGTTGCGAGTGGTGAGCGGACGTCGGCCGGCGGCGTTCCAGACCGTCAGCGAACCGGAGGCCGACACGTGCTCGGGCGCTGCGACGGGCACGCGGACGGTGGCCATGGCATCGAGCAGGTCCGGCTCGCTGAGATAGCCGCTGCAGCTGAAGTCGCGGCCGAGCCGGGCGGCCCGGGCGGCATACCGATCGGCGAGTTCGGCATGGCCCTCGGAGGGCGCGCCCAGATTGAGCAGCCGGGCGGACGGCGGGAGCCCGGCCATGGCGGCGAGGACCCGCTCGTGGCCCTTGCCCGGATAGACGAACCCGGCCATCGCAATCGCGTCCCCATCGGGCCGAGCCTCTCGCTGCGGCGGGGTGATCGGCAGCGGAACGACCTCCACCGGGGTGTCGAGCGGCCCCAGCGCGTGCAGCAACCGGGCCTCGTGCGCGCTGCTGACCACGACCAGGCTGCTGTCCTGCGCGATGCGCAGATAGGTGGCTCGACGAGCCGCGAAATGCTGCCCGTCCGACGCCTGCGGCAGGTCGTGCAGTGTCACCGAGAAGCTGTGGCCGGCGGTGAGCGCCGCGACCGCGGATGCCGCCCTGGCGACGCCGCCGAAGAGGCGGTCGGTGAAATGCAGATGCACGTGCGCGGACCGATGGGCGCGCAGGCACTCGCTCGCGCGGCGCGCATCGGGCGCGCGGATCACCTGGTCGTCGGTCAGGGCAGGTTGACGCAGCAGCAGCCGAGCGTGCGCCACGACACCGTGTCGCTCCGGGCCGACCACCACGTGCACCGTCACCGTCGCCACCCCCATTCGGCTTCGAGATCGGGAGTATGCCGCAGCGACCGAGCAGCCACCCAGGGCGGCAGCCCCTCGACCGTTCTGCGCGGGGTATGCCGGTGCGCTGCGCGCACGTCGACCACGTGCGCCTCGAGGTCACGGTGCCGGTAGCTTTTCGCCCCCGCAGCGATGATGGCGGGCACCGAGCAGGTGAGGATGCACGGCCTCGACAGGTGAATCTCCCAGGGCGTGCGCCCGCGCCGATAGGACGTGCGCACCCGGGGGTCGGCCGCCAGCTCCGGCGGTAAGGGCGTGCCCGCCGGAACGATGAGAGCGACATCGGTGGACGCGAAAAGGCTTGCGGCACAGGCGATCAGCGCGCTGTCGTCCCCCGCGTGGTCGAGCAGCACAGCGACGTGCGCGTGCTCCCAGACGAGCGCGCCGTGCCGCAGGTGTGGATCCGGGATCAACGGCGCGATCGCGCGCATCTCTGCATTCTTGCGAGCGGTGCGATCGAGCGAACCCTCTGGCCGGCGGCCCTGCTCGGCCCCCTCATGCCAGGCCACCGCGTCCCGGACGTGGAGCAGATCGGCGCCAGCGATCCACGCTCGGTGGGCGAGCTCCCAGTCCTCACCGCCGTACGCGCGGAAGGATTCCTCGAAGCCACCGATCTGCTCGAACACGGCGCGGTCGATCCCGGCAACCGCGCTGATGACGAACCGGTAGGACCGCTCGTCCGCGTCGCGCAGATCGTCGGTCGCGGCATAACCCTCCTCCAGCCAGGCCGGGTGATCGAGCAACTCGGCGCCGGCAGGAGGATCGTCGCCGTCCGGCGCCACCCAGGGACGATCGGGTAGCCGCGCGTGCAGCCGACGGCCGACGACCAGGCCGCGGGTCTCGCGCACCGCGGCATACATCAGCTGCACGTAGGTGGAGGTGGGCGCCATGTCGGCGTCCAGGAACAGCACCACTGGCGCGGTCCCCGCGGCGGCGGCACGATTGCGCGCGGCAGCCGCCCGGAAGCCATCGCGCGACTGGTGCCGCACGACCACCTCGAAGGGTCGCTCGCCGACGACCGGCGGCTGCGGTGAGCCGTCGTCGCCGATGAAGACGGTCATGCGCTGCGCCGCGAAGGTCTGCTGCTCCAAGGCGTCGAGCAACCGGGTCAGCGCTCGCTGGTCGCAAAACCACGGGATGACGACATCCACCCGCGGATCGACCAGCGCGGCGTAGCGTCGCGCGTGCTCGATGGCTAGGCGTTCACGCTCTCGAATTCTTTTGTCTCGCAATGCTTTTCGGTCGATGGGCGGTGCGTCGAGGCAGGCCGACAGCGCAGCTTGCAGCGACGTCTCGGTCACCGCCTCGTCAGCCAGGTGGTAGACCGCCGTCGGGCACTGGTCGGCATAGGCCCCGTGATCGGGCGCGACCACGTGGACACCGGCGTCACGGCATGCCTCGGCCCAGCCGGAGTGCGTTCCCCAGCGGTAGGGCAGGACCGCGATGTCCAGCGTCTCCAGCCGCCGGGCGAGCGCGTCGTCGTCCTCCCAGGCGAGCTCGTGCACGACCACCTCGCCAGCGTGCTCGGCCAGCCAGTCCGCCAACCGATCGTCCCCCGCTCCGGGCCGTAGGTCGACGCACAGCCGCATCGGCCGGGTGGCGGTCGACAGGCGCCGCACGGCGCGCAGCAGGGGTTGCAGGAGGTCCACCCCGGCCGTCGACGCCCGCACCGCGCCGAGATGCACGCCCACCCGCACCGGCGCGCCGGGCAGCCGTGACGGGCGATCCCGGAAGGAGTCGAGCGGCAGGACGTGCGGATGAGCGAGGACGGTGGCGGCCCGGTCCCACCGACCGCGGATCGCCCGGGCAGCCGTCGGCGTCAAGGTGAACAGTTCGTCGGCCGCCGGCACGAGCACGTCCAGGAGTGCCTGGTGGGCCGACTGGTCGCGCAAGTGCGGGTTGCTGAGGTCATGGACCGTGAGCACCAGGGGCTTGCCGAGATCGCCCAGCGTGTCGACGAAGCCCCGTGCCCGCTCGACCGTGAGGTGCTCGAAACCGAAATGCAGGTGCACCAGGTCGAACTCCGCGGCGTGCTCCCGCAGCCAGGACGGTTCCAGTCCCTGGTGCGGCCACCATTGCCCCGCCTGCGGCCGGAACTCCCGGGGCACCTGCGGGTCTGGCAGGTGCACGACCGCAGGTGCGCCGGCGTCCGCGCTCCCCTGGACGGGCAACAGGTGCCGGGCATAGGCGTGGCCGGCGGGGATGGCCAGCACTCTCACCGGGCGCACAACCGCCACCCCACTCCGTCCGGCGCCACCAGGCCGGCCCGCTCGAACTCCGTCAGCCATCCGGTGGCGGGCCACCACCCCCACCGGTCGGCGAAGATCTGGCCGTTGCGGACGATCGACCGCACGTGCTGCACCGGAGGGGTGCTCACCGGGTGGTGCTGGTGATAAGCGTCAGCGCCGCCGACCCACACCAGGTCGACCCCGAATGTCGTTGCCCGACAAGCGAAATCGGTGTCTTCGACGCCATACCCGATGTAGCTCTCATCGAACCCGCCGATGCGCTCCCAGGTGGCCAGCGAGCAGGCGGTGGACAGCGACCACAGCAGGGCGTGCTCACCCAGCTCAGCCGCATTCGCGGGTGCGCGGCCCGCCGCGGGAACTCGCAGCGTTTCCCCCGGCGCGGGGTCCGGGCGCACCGGATGGGGTGAGCGATGCCGGCCGCACAACTCGAGCACGGCATCAGCCTCGAAGGGCAGCTGGATCGGCGGCAGGTAGGTGACCGGACCGCAGGCGATGGTCATCGGATTCGCTTGCAGCGCAGCGGCATACGAAGGCAAGGTGCTGCCGCCCGGCAGGCAGTCGACGTCCAGGAGCAGGACGGCGTCGGCGCCGAGGGACGCAGCGGTGGCGACCCCCACGTTGCGGGCTGCTGCCAGTGGCAGATCCGCTCCCGGGGCCGGGTGCTCGACGACGATGGTGTCCGGTGCGACGAGCGAACGCACTGCGGGATCGCCCATCGCGACGACGATGCGCGGGCCGGCTGGACGGAGAGCAGCCAGCACGGCTTCCTGGCGACGCAGGTGATCGGGCCGGCCCCGGACGATCGTCACCACGGCCAGCGACATCACAGCCACCGCCCGATGACCTCGAGGGCGCGGTCCACCGCATCCGGAGGAGCCCAGACCGACCAGTCCCGCGGCGCGAGCAGGGCCCGCTCGTAGACCGAGTTCCAGTCCTGCGGCTCCCGCCAGAGAGCGCGAGCCAGCCCATGGTGGTCCAGCACGGCCGCGGTCGCCGCCTGCTCGCCGTGCGGCCGCCGCTGCGGTATGACGATCGCCGGCCGGTCGGCAGCGGCGACCTCGGCAATGAGGTTCTGGCCGGCGTGGCACACCACGACCTCGCTGCTCACCATCGCGGCGGGTATGTCGTCACGCCAATCACCGGGGCCAGCGACGGTTCGCCGCCACGAACGCGACGACACTCGTCCCGACGGCGGCGTTCCGGGGAGCCAGGGCGCCCCGAGCTGTGCCGCCCCCGCATCCGGGGCCACGGCCTGGTCGAACAACGAGGCCGAGCCGCCGGCACCGTTCACCTCGAGCACGGCGCCCGGTGTGGCTGGCCGCGCCGCGACCGGAGCGGCCTCGGCCAGTGCGCCGGTGAAGACCACCCGCTCGCCCACCGCGGCCAGCCAGTCGGGGCGGTAGAGCCGCTCCGGCCACGGAGCGATGATCGCGTCGGCACAGGCGAACCCGAGCCGGTGCGCGGCATCGGAGCGGTCACCGGGCTGGGTGATGACCACGGTGGGTATGCCGAGCAGCCGGCCCAGCACCGTGACCTCGACCGAGGTGTCCGTCACCAGCACCGCCGGTGCGTGCTGGATCAACCACCCGGCGAGTCGGCGCATCCGTGCCGCGAACTGCCCGCCCTGCGGCGCCCAGTGCAGCAGCCCACCGGCCGTCGGGTCGTCGCCAGCTCGCGGGCGGTCGGCATCCGGCCCGATGTCGGCGTGCGCCACGCCCGCAAGGTCCGGCGGCTGGACGAAGTGCCCCAGCAGGGTCACCGCGCAGCCGCGCGCAGCCAGTCTCGTGCTGAGCAGCGTTGCGCGCCGAAGGTGCCCCCGGCCGTGATGGTGGACGTAGTAGGCGACCCGCGTCATACGGCCTGAGCGACGTCGGCGGCCAGGCCGCGATAGAGCGCAAGGTAGGTGTCCACCATGACGTGCACCGAGAGTTCTTGCTCGGCGGCGGCCCGGATCGCGGGCCGGTCGAGCCCGTCAACCGCTGCGATCGCGTCCGCCAACTGCTCCGGCGCATCGACGAGGACGCCGTTGACACCTGGCCGCACCAGTTCCGGCAGACCGCCGCGAGCGAGCGCCACCACCGGCGTCCCGCACATCAGCGACTCCGCGGCCACCAGGCCGAAGGGCTCGGTCCAGTCGGGGGTCACCAAGGTCGCCGTACTGGTGCCGTAGAAAGCCGCGAGCTCAGGTCCGGACAGATGCCCGGCGTAATGCACCTGCTCGCCATCGACGAAGGGAAAGACATGGGCAGCGGCATAGTCCTTGTCACTCACCGGGCCGGCCAGCCGCAGCCGCCGCCCCCGACGCAGCGCGGCCTGGATGGCGAGGTGGGGCGCCTTCTCCGGAGTGATTCGGCCCACCCAGGCCAGGGTGTCGCCGCCGGGGCCGAGCCGGAAACGTGCCGGGTCCACGCCGTTGTGGACGACCTGGATGCGATGGGACAGCGTGCTCCACTGCGCGGCGAGGAAGTGGCTCACGCTGGTGAAGATCTGCCGCCGGTCAGCGAGCTGTGCCGTGGCCTCGAGCCAGCTGAACGGCGGGGTGTGCAAGGTGGTCACCATCGGCGCTTGCACCAGGTCGGCGAGCGCTACCGGGTAGTGGTGCAGGCTGTGGTTGTGCACGACGTCGATGTCGGTGCGCTGCCGCAGGTGACGCATGGCCCACAGATAGGCGAGGTGACTTTCGATCTCCTCCGGCGGCGGGCAGGTCGTGTCCGCCCACGCAGTGTCGCTCAGGCTGAGCGGCGGGAAGACCTGCAGCTCGTCACACACCGTAGGGTCGGAGCCGGCAGCGGCATACAGGACGACCCGCGCGCCGCGCGCACGGAGCGTCTCGCACAGCTGCCACACGAACGACTCCTGCCCGCCGGCAAAGGGTTCGGCCACGGGAAAACGGCTCGGCGCGATGACGGCGATCCGCAGCTCACGCGCGTCGCGATCCGCGAGAGAACGGGCAAAAGACATGCTCGGTGTATATCAGCGGGCCCACGCCCTCCGGCGTCTTCGAGCGTGCGCTCTCTATCTCAGAGGTTGCCGCGCTTGTCCTGCTCGCGCTCGATCGCCTCGAAGAGCGCCTTGAAGTTGCCCTTGCCAAAGCCCAGCGAGCCGTGCCGCTCGATCAGCTCGAAGAAGACCGTCGGGCGGTCGCCGAGCGGCTTGGTGAAAATCTGCAGCAGGTAGCCGTCCTCGTCGCGGTCGACCAGGATGCCGCGCTTCTGCAGCTCCTCGACCGGCACCCGCACCTCGCCGATCCGGGCGCGCAACTCGGGGTCCTCGTAATAGGAGTCCGGGGTCTCGAGGAACTCAACGCCGTTGGCGCGCAAGTGATCCACGCTCGCCAGGATGTCCCCGGTCGCGACCGCGAGATGCTGCGCCCCGGCGCCGCGGTAGAACTCGAGGTATTCGTCGATCTGGCTCTTCTTCTTGGCGATGGCCGGTTCGTTGAGCGGGAACTTCACCCGGTGGTTGCCATTGGCGACGACCTTGCTCATCAACGCCGAGTAGTCGGTGGCGATGTCGTCGCCGATGAACTCGGCCATGTTCACAAAGCCCATCACCTTGTTGTAGAAGGTGACCCACTCGTCCATCTTGCCGAGCTCGACATTGCCGACGATGTGGTCGAGCGCCTGGAACAACCGCTTGGGCTGGCCGTCGCGCTTGACGAAGGTGGAGGCCTGCGCGGCATACCCCGGCAGGTAGGGACCGTGGTAGCGGCTGCGGTCCACGAGGGTATGCCGGGTCTCGCCGTAGGTCGCGATCGCGGCGATCCGCACCGTGCCGTGTTCGTCGGTCACGTCCTCGGGTTCGCGCAGCACCGTGGCACCGGCCTGCTTGGCCTGGGCGATGCACTTGTCGACATCCGGCACCTCGAGGGCGATGTCGACCACGCCGTCGCCGTGCTTGCGGTGGTGCTCCACCAGCGGGCTGTCCGGGTCGACCGCGCCGTTGATGACGAACCGGATCGAGCCGGACTTGAGCACGAACGACTTGTGGTCGCGGTTGCCGGTCTCCGGGCCGGAATAGGCGACGAGCTCCATCCCCCACACGCTTTGGTAATAGAGCGCCGACTGGGTGGCGTTGCCGCTGACGAAGACGATCGCGTCCCATCCGGTGACGGGGAACGGGTCGCGGTTGGCGTCGTAGTCGACCAGGCCGACCAGCTGCTTGAGCTGATCGAGGTCGAGGTCGGCGTCGCGCTCTTCTGCGGTGAGGTCGATGGTGTGGCTCATGGGCTCACTGTGACCCCGGTTACCCGTGCTCGGCAAACGGCTCCTTCTGGGGTGAGCACCCTGCACAGAATGACCGGCCAGGTGCGCGGTCCGCCATACACTTTGTCCATGCTCGACGACCTGGACCGCCGCCTGCTCCTTCTGCTGGACGAGGACCCCGCGATCGGGGTGCTCGGCGCCTCACGCCGGCTGGGCGTCGCCCGCGGCACCGTCCAGTCCCGGCTGGACCGGCTGCGCGAACGCGGCGTGATCGCCTCGACCGCCCCGACGCTCTCCCCCGCCGCGCTCGGCTATCCGGTCACCGCCTTCTGCACGCTGTCGATCGCCCAGCGCAATGGCCACCGGCGCATCGTCGAGCACCTGCGCGCGATCCCGGAGGTGCTGGAGATCCAGACGATCACCGGCGACGGCGACCTTTTCGTGCGGGTGGTGGCCAGGGACAACGCCGACCTGCAGCGGGTCATCGACCTGGTCGTCGAGGACGCGCAGGTCACTCGCAGTTCGACGGTGATCGCGCTCGCCGAGCTCTTGCCGCATCGCACCCGAGCGCTGCTCGAAGCGACGGGTGCGCCGCGCGTCAGCCGATGAGTCCGGCCAGCCGGTTCGCCGCGGCCAGCACGTAGGGCTCGACCCGCTCGGTCTGGACGGCTTCGAGGGAGACCACGCCGACCGACGCCTCGGCACCGGCGACCGGCGCCGCCAACCCGTGCGCGCCCGCCTGCAACTCACCCTCGGTGCGCACGACTCCCGTGCCGCCCTCGCGCCCGGCGAGGATGGCCCGGCCCGCCGCCCCCTCGCTGAGCGGGTGCCGCGCGCCCATCCGGTAGGCGACATGCAGATCGGTATGCCGGGGCTCCACGACCGCCACCGCGAGCGCGTCCCCGCGGTCGGCGACGGTGAGATGTGCGGTGCAGCCGGTGTGATCGGCCAGTTCCCGCAGCACGGGCAGCGCAGCCTCACGCACGCTGGGTAACACGGCCGCTGCGAGGCGAATCAGCCCGGTTCCCAACGCGATTCGCCCGTCGTCGCGACGGATGACCAGGTCGAGGCGAGCCAGCGAGGCGACCAACCGGTAGACGACCGGACGCCCCACGCCGAGATCCTGCGCGAGCTGGGTGACGGTGCGGCCGGCCGCAGCATCGGGCTCGGCGAGCCGCTCGAGCACGGCGAGGCCACGATCCATCGTCTGGGAGGTCTCCCGATCCATGCCGCCATCTAACCGCGTGGGTACGGTAGGGCGGTGCCGCACGGTCTCCACGACGCCATCACCGACGTGCCCGGAGTCCGGGTCGGGCACCGCACCCTGGTCCGCGGGACGGATATCCGCACCGGGGTGACCACGATCGTCCCCGACCCCCTCCCGACGCCCGCAAAACCGTTGCGCTGCAACGCTTTTGTCGGCAACGGCCACGGCAAGGCGGTCGGCCTGTCCCAGGTGCAGGAGCTGGGCGAACTCGAGACGCCGATCGTGCTCACCAACACCTTGTCCACCTTCCTGGCAGCCGACGCGCTGCTGGACTGGATGTTGCAGCGCACCGACGCGACCTCGCTCAATCCGGTGGTCGCCGAGTGCAATGACGGCTGGCTGTCCGACATCCGGGCCCGCGCCGTGAGCGCAGCCGACGTGCGGGCGGCGCTCGACGGCGCGACCGACGGACCGGTCGAGCGCGGTTCGGTCGGCGCCGGCACGGGCATGCGCGCGCTGGGATTCAAGGCCGGCATCGGCACCGCCTCCCGGCTGGTCGGCGCACACACGGTCGGCGTGCTCGTGCTGGCCAACTTCACCGGCCGGTTGCGCCTGGGCGGCCGCGAGGTCGCGCCCGCGGATGAGGTTGTGCCCGAAGGGAATTCGTGCATCGTGGTGGTCGCCACAGATCTGCCGGTCGACGCCCGGCAGCTGCGCCGGCTGGCCGCCCGAGGCGTGTACGCGATGGCTCGGGTCGGCGCGGAGTTCCGGCACGGCAGCGGTGACTACGCGATTGCCTTCACGACCTCGCACGAGACGCCGATGGACGACCGAGCGCTCGACGACACCTTCGTGGCCGTGCTGGATGCGACCGAGGCCGCGTTGCTGGATGCGCTCTGGTCGGTGCCGACCACCCGCGGGGTCGAGGGGCATGTCGCACACGGCCTGCGGGAGACCCTCGCAGACCGCGGCGAGGCGCGCTAAGAGCTCAACGCCGCCCGACGAACCACTTGCGGATCAACGCGATTCGCTCGGTCACCTGCTCGCTGGTCGCCCGGTCCAGCGTCGGCCCACCGCAGGTCTGTCGCAGCTCGTTGTGGATGAACGCGTGCTGCTGATTGGTCTTGCGGGCGTAGGCCGCGACCAGGGAGTTGAGCTCTTTGCGCTGGGCGGTGAGTGCCCGGTGGGCCGCCACGGGCGCGTCGGTCTGGGGCGGTGTGCGCTTGGCCTGCCGGGTCTGCCGCTCGCGCAGCAGGTGGGTCACCTGGTCGGGTTCGAGCAGGCCGGGCAGCCCGAGATACTCCTGCTCGTCTTCGCTGCCGACATCGGCGCCCATCCCCCACTGCTGGGCGTCGAAGAGCACGTGGTCGAACTCCGCCTCCGACTCCAGCGCCTCGAAGGACAGCTGCAGCTGGTCGTCGGAGGCGGCTTCGGCGGCGTTGGCCTCGCGCAGCAGGCCCTCCTCCTCCGACCACAGCGACGCCTCGTCCTCCTGCTGCTTCGGCCGGTCGAGCGCGTGGTCGCGCTGCTCCTCCATCGTCGCCGCGTGCGCGAGGATCAACGGCACGCTCGGCAGGAAGACCGAGGCGGTCTCGCCGCGTCGGCGGGCCCGCACGAACCGGCCGACCGCCTGGGCGAAGAACAGCGGTGTCGAGGTCGACGTCGCATAGACCCCGACGCACAGCCGGGGCACGTCCACACCCTCCGACACCATCCGCACCGCGACCATCCAGCGGGCGTCGGATTCGGCGAATTCCTCGATGCGAGAAGAGGATCCGGCATCGTCGGAGAGCACGACGGTCGGCGCGTCGCCGGTGAGTTCGCGCAACGTCCGGGCGTAGGCCCGGGCCGCGGTCTGGTTGGAGGCGATCACCAGGCCACCGGCATCGGGCACATGCCGGCGCACCTCGGTGAGGCGCTTGTCAGCGGCACGCAGCACCGAGGGGATCCAGTCCCCCGCCGGGTCGAGCGCGGTCCGCCAGGCCGCCGCGGTGACATCCTTGGTCGCCTCCTCACCGAGCCGGGCCGCCACCTCGTCGCCCGCGCGCGTGCGCCAGCGCATCGCGCCGCCATACGCCATAAAGAGGACCGGCCGCACGACGCTGTCCCGCAGCGCCTCGGCGTAGCCATAGGTGAAATCGCTCGCCGACCGCCGGATGCCGTCCGCACCCTCCTCGTAGCGCACGAACGGGATCGGGCTGGTGTCGGACCGGAAGGGCGTGCCGGTCAGCGCCAGCCGCCGAGTCGCTGGCTCGAAAGCTTCCCTGATCGCGTCGCCCCACGAGCGGTTGTCACCGCCGTGGTGAATCTCGTCCAGGATCACCAAGGTGGGCCGCGCGCTGGTGCGCGCGCGATGCAAAGCCGGCCGGCTCGCGACCCCGGCATACGTCACCGCGACCCCGTCATAGTCCGCCGCGTGCTGCTCCTGGGCGTTGGTGAACCGCGGATCGATCTGTATGCCGACCCGCGCCGCCGCGTCCGCCCACTGCGTCTTCAGGTGTTCGGTGGGGGCGACGATCGTCACCTGCTCGACGACGCCCTGGTCGATGAGCTCAGTCGCGACCCGCAGCGCATAGGTGGTCTTGCCCGCGCCGGGTGTGGCGACGGCGAGGAAATCACGCGGCTGCTCCCGCAGATATTGCTCGAGCGCGGCGGCCTGCCAGGCCCGCAATTTGCCGGCGGTGCCCCACGCGGCCCTCTCGGGAAACGCCGGCGACAGATGCGAGGCGGCCGAGGTGCTCATAGGCCAGCCACGATAACGAGCAGGGGTGACGATCACGTGAACCGGGCCAGCGCGTCCAGGCCGGTCCCAGGGGCTAGCCAGGAATCCTTCAGCCGCGCTACGCTGCGCCGCCGGACCCGCCCGCACGGGGGTACCGGCGTCCGTCCCGTCACCACGTCATGTTCAGGGGAACCTTCATGCTTCGTCGCATCATCGGCGCGGCGCTCGCCACCGCGTGCGCTGCCGGCCTCACCGTCGCCTCCTCCTCGACCCCGGCCAGCGCGGCCGGCTCGTGCACGCTCACCGCGCCGTCGCGGGTCTCCATCTGGAAGCCCTACCAGGCGATCACCCTCAAGGCGTCCGGCGCCTGCACCACCGGTGGCAGCGCCGCGTGGGAGCTGGTGCACCCGACCTACGGTCTGGAGAACATCGCCTACTTCGACGGCACCTCGACCGACACCTGGGACCTGTACGACTGGGACGACATCGGCAAGCAGACCTGGCGTCCCGCGGGCGCCTACGACAGCGCCTACAACTCCCTCACCCAGAACAGCCCGGTGAGCGACATCCGCTACTACGGCGCGGCGTGGATCTCCACCTCCCGCAGCAGCTCGGTCGTCACGCTGAACGGCACCTCGCTCGTCTACAGCCCCGACACGGGAGGCTTCGTGCGCCGCCCGTATGCCGTGGGTGTCTTCCAGTACCGCGAGATCGGCAGCACCGTGTGGCGCAACCTCAAGCAGGTCACCACCAACAGCAATGGCGTGGTGACCCTCCGCTACACCTACGCGCCCACCCGCGACTACCGCTTCGCGACCTACTCGACGTCGACCGTCTGGGATGTCGGCAGCGCCACCTCGCGCCGATGACCACCTGCTGAACGGCAAAGGGCCGGGTCCGCGCGGACCCGGCCCTTCGTCATACCTCGCCGATCAGGCGCGGTAGGTGACCCACTGGTTCTGCATCCGGGCCACCTGACCCGGGGTGAAGGAGTCCATGCAGGAGTCGTAGGTGTAGTCCATGTAGTTGCGGATCGGGTCCAGCCCCGGCGCCGTGCAGGTGTCCCGGCCGACCGGGCACTGGAAGGCCGGCGAGGCCTCCGCCGGAGTGTCCTCGACCCGGTCGCCCTGACCATTACAGCCGCCCTGGAAGGTGTGGTAGAGCCCGAGCCAGTGACCGACCTCGTGCGTTGCGGTGTCGCCGAGGTTGTAGTTGGTGGCGGTGCCACCCGGCAGGCTCTCGTCGAGCACCACGACGCCGTCCATGCTGTTGACCTTCTTGGTCGGGAAGGTCGCCCAGCCGAGCAGGTCGTTGCCGAGGTTGGCGGTGTAGAGGTTGAGATCGGCCGAGCCACCCTGGCGCAGCGAGGACTTCATCGCCTTCTCTTCGGCGGTGCCCGGAGTCAGGCCGGTGTACCACGCGGCATTGTTGGTCGTGTCGGTGCTCGCGAGCACGAAACTGAACCCGGTGCCGGCATACGCGTTGTTCAGCACGGTGATCTGGTCGGCGACCTGGGTCGGGGTGACCGCGCCCTTGGTGCCGTCGGTGATCACGTGGAAGTAGACATTGATGGTCGTGGGCGTGAAAGCCGTCGTGCCCTTCTTGGTGGCGAGCTTGCCGTCGGCGCGCTTGGTCAGACCCTTGCTCTGGTATGCCGAAGTGAAGGCCTTCTCGTTGGCACTCACCTGGGCGGCGCTGAGCTCGTTGGGGTCGTGGCGGTTGGCGCCACCGGCCTTGACGCGGGCATTGGCGGCACCGGCCGTGGAGGTCGAGGCGCAGGCGGTCGCCGGGGTCATCGAGCCCTGGCCGAGCGGCGCAGCGGTGGCGGGGGCGACCGAGGCGGCCGCACCGGCCAGCGCACCGGCCGCAAGCAACGGGAGCAGACGGGACATGTCGAACCTTTCGTGACGGACAGCACCGGTGATGAGGTGCCGATCCTTCACCCTAGGCAGGCTCGTGGCTGGGCGGAAGGTTTTGCCGCTCAGTCCTCGCCGTCCTGCGGTGCACGCAATCCTTCGTAAATTTCTCGGCAGGCCGGGCACACCGGGAATTTCTGCGGGTCGCGGCCCGGCACCCAGACCTTGCCGCAGAGCGCGGTCACCGGCTCTCCGGACAACGCGCTCTCCAGGATCTTCTCCTTGCGCACGTAGTGCGAGAACCGCTCGTGATCGCCGGGCTCCACCGGTTGCTGGGCGACCTCCTCACGTTCCAGCACGCCGACCGAGGTCTGCTGGCTGGGTTCGGAGAGGCGCTCGGGCTCCTGCGGGGTGGACGTCATACCGACCAGCATAAAACGGCAGCGCGAACCGCGTGTGACACGCTGTGCCGCATGGCAGGCAGGGTGGGGACCCGGTTCGGGCCGTACGAGATCCGGGGGCTCGTCGGCCGTGGGGGCATGGGCGAGGTGTACGAGGCCTACGACACGGTGCGCGAACGGGTCGTCGCGCTCAAGCTGCTGCCGCGTGACCTGGCCGAGGACCCGACCTATCAGGAGCGCTTCCGCCGGGAGGCCCGCACCGCGGCGCGGCTGAGCGAGCCGCACATCATCCCGATCCACGACTTCGGCCAGATCGAGGGCACCCTCTTCATCGACATGCGGTTGGTGGACGGGCGCGATCTGCGCGATGTCCTGCGCGCCGAGCACGCGCTCGGGGCCCGGCGCACCGTGCGCCTGATCGGCCAGGTGGCTGCGGCGCTGGACGCCGCGCATCGCGACGGACTGGTGCATCGGGACGTCAAGCCGGCCAACATCATGGTGACCGCCGACGATTTCGCCTATCTCGCCGATTTCGGGATCGCCGCGCGCGACGACGAGGACCGGCTCACCTCCGAGGGCGATGCGCTCGGCTCCTTCGCCTATATGGCCCCCGAACGCTTCCAGGGTGCGATGGCCACCCCCGCCAGCGATGTCTACTCCCTGGCGTGTGTCTTCTACGAATGCCTGGTGGGTCACTCGCCCTTCGGCGATCGCACGATCACCGAGCAGGTCATCGCCCACCTCGAGGCGCGACCGGAGCCGATCTCGACCCAGGTCACCGGCCTGCCCCACAGCGTCGACCAAGTGCTCGCCAAGGCGCTCGCGAAGCAACCGCGCGAGCGCTACCCGACCGCGCACGCGTTCCTGGAAGCGATCCGCGGCACCGACATCGGCGCGGACGAGACGAGCGCGGGGCTGCGCATCCCCGGCCCCGGCGACCGGGTCGCCCTGCCGGCTCGCCCGCGGGTGAGCCTCGCCGGCCCGGCAGCACCCGACGGAGTCGACAGCGCCCCCACGGTCATCCCGGCGCCGGCGGAGCCCGCGGCCCGTCCGCACCGCACCGAACCCCTGCGCCAGGAGGCGGTGGAGGACGAGGACGTCGAGCCGTCCGGTTATCGCTCGGAGCGCCCGGTGCGCGCGGGGGACTCCTCGCGCGGCAGGCGTCGGCGCGGGTGGTGGCCGACCGTCCTGACCGGCCTGCTCGGCGGTCTTGCGCTCGCGATCGGCGTCGCCATCGGGTATGCCGAGTGGTCTCGCCAGCCCGAGTCGTCTCCCCCACCGCTCACCAGCGCAGGTGCGGGGCTGAGCGCGGTCGAGACCTCCGGCCCGAGCTCGGGTGCGGAGCAGGTCGTGTCCTTCACCAGTCAGACCGCGCGCACCGCCTGCACGATGTCGTCGGTCAAGGGCGTGGACTGCATCTCCTTCGAACCGGCCTATGCCCCACCTGCCGGCGTCGACCCGGCCTGCGCCCAGATGATTTCGATGGCCGCGTCGCCGCCCCGATTCCATTGCACGCCAGCGGATTTGGCCTTCCCGGCGAACAACGTCAATGCCTTCAAGAAGTCACGAGCGTTGGTGACCGGCGCGGGCACACTGCCGGTCCTCGAACGCGGCGACACCGCCACGGTCGGCGACTACTCCTGCCTGATGACGCTGAATTACGTGCAATGCCGCAACACCGCGACCGGGCTCGGCTTCCGGATCGCGCGCAGCACCTACGCGCTGTCGCTTAGTTGAGGTTCGGGTCGCTCGGGTGGGTGAGCGCGAACGACATCTCGTTGCGCTGACGGCGCAGCACCTGCGCCCACAGCGTGTCCGGGTCGTCAGTGAAGGCGTCGCCCGCCTCGGCATCCACCACGAACCACATCCCCGAGCGCAACTCGCCCTCGAGCTGGCCGCCCTCCCATCCGGCATACCCGGCGAAGATCCGCAGCGCGGACACCTCGGGCATGACGACCACGGGAGGCGCATCGAGGTCGACCAGCCCCACGCCACGGAACAGGCGCTTCAGCCCGACCGACTCGTCGGTGCCGGGGATCGACACCAGCCCGAGGGCCGAGTCGAGCGCGACCGGGCCGCCCTGGAAGAGCGTGCCGGGTGGGACGACATGGTCCTCCCATCCCGGCAGCACCGCGTCCACCGCGGCCGGCAGCGGCCGGTTGAGCACGATGCCGTGGGCGCCGTCGGTGTCGTGGTTGAGCAGGAGCACCACGCTGCGATCGAACAGGTCGGACATCTCAGGCTCGGACACGTCACGGGGCACCGCGACGAGCAGGCGGCCGGTCAACGTCTCCACCCCGGCATTATCGCGCGCGGTAGCCCCGCCGGTCACCAGCGGACCTGGGTCGTCCGCCCTGGTGGCGTGCCGGCCGGCCGTTCTGACCGCCATACCGGCGGCCGCCGGGACGGCCGGCGCGTCGCTGCTGGACCTTGAGCACGCCGTCGAGGTCGGCGTCGGAGATTGGCGCGCCCTCGGGCACGCGACCGCCGGCGGCCGCGATGACGTCGTCGCCCGGCTGGGCCTTCTGCAACTGCGTGTCGACGCCCGCGTCGGTCAGCAACCGCTGCACGGTGCGCCGCTGGTGCGGCAGCGCCAGCGTCACGACGGTCCCGGCCTCACCGGCGCGCGCCGTGCGGCCGGCGCGGTGCAGATAGTCCTTGTGATCGGCGGGCGGGTCGACCTGCAGCACCACACCGACATCGTCGACGTGGATGCCGCGGGCGGCGACATCGGTGGCAACAAGCACCGGCAGCCGCCCTTCACGGAAGGCGGTGAGCGCGCGGTTGCGCTGGGCCTGGTTGAGACCACCGTGCAGCGCGGCCGCCAGCACGCCCTGCTCCCGCAACTCGCGAGCGATGCGGTCGGCACCGAGCTTGGTGCGCACAAAGACCACGGTGCGGCCCTCACGGTTGGCGACCTCGGCCGTCACGACCTTCTTGTCGCGCGGCTCGATCAGCAACGCGTGGTGGGCCATCGTCGACACGCTCGCCGTGCCGTCGTCGGTCGCGTGCTCCACCGGGTCGGTGAGATAGCGCTCGACGACCTTGTCGATGCCGCGGTCGAGCGTCGCGCTGAACAGCAGCCGCTGCCCGTCGGCCGGGACCAGGTCGAGGATCTCGGTGATCGCCTCGAGGAAGCCCATCTCGGCCATGTGGTCGGCTTCGTCCAGGATCGTCACCTCGACCGCGCTCAGGTCGGCGGCGCCGCGCTCGATCAGGTCCTTGAGCCGGCCGGGCGTCGCGATGAGCAGGTCAACACCCTTAGCGAGGGCGCTGAGCTGCGGCTCGTAGGGCATGCCACCGGCGACCAGCTTGTGCCGCAGGCCCAGCACGTGCACCAGCGGCTGCAAGGCGTCGCTCACCTGCATGGCGAGCTCGCGGGTCGGCACCAGCACGAGGGCGCGCGGGCGTCCCGGCTCGGCCTTACCGTTGGCGAGACGGCTCAGCGTCGGCAGCCCGAAGGCGAGCGTCTTGCCCGAACCCGTGCGGCCCCGGCCGAGCACATCGCGGCCCGCCAGAGCATCCGGGATCGCGGCGGACTGGATCGGGAACGGCTCGGTGATGCCGTCGCGCGCGAGGCGCGCCACGAGGGGCTCCGGCATACCGAATTGGGCAAAACCGTTGTGGCTCAGGTCGATTGGAGCGTTCGACACCGGCTCGGTGTCGCGCCGCTCGGTCCAGCCGAAGGCCTCGTTGGTCTGCTCCTGCGCGTCACTGTCGAATGCCGAGCGCCGGTCGTCGCGCTCGTTGAAGCGCGGGCGGTCGTCGCGGTTGTAGCGACGCTCGCCACGGTCGCGGTCGTTGTAGCGGGGACGGTCACCCCGGTCGTTGTAGCGCGGGCGGTCGCGGCGGTCGTCGTACCGCGGGCGGTCGTCGCGGTTGTAGCGACGCTCGCCACGGTCGCCCCGGTCGTTGAAGCGGGGACGGTCGTCGCGGTTATAGCGCCGCTCGCCACGGTCGCGGTCGTTGTAGCGGGGACGGTCGTCGCGGTTGTAGCGACGCTCGCCACGGTCGCGGTCGTTGTAGCGGGGACGGTCGTCGCGGTTATAGCGGCGCTCGCCACGGTCCCGGTCGTATGCCGGCCGCCGGTCGTCCCGCCGCTCGCCGCGGTCGCGGTCGTTGTAGCGGGGACGGTCGTCCCGGTCGTTGTAGCGGGGACGGTCGTCCCGGTTATAGCGACGCTCGCCGCGGTCGCGGTCGTTGGAGCGCGGCCGGTCATCCCGGTCGCGGTCGTTGAACCGCGGACGACGGTCGTCGCGCACGTAGCGGGCCTGCGGGCGGTCGCCGGCGTCGAAGCGACGGCGACCGGACGCGGGCGCGTCGTCATACCGGCGTTCGTTCGAGCGCGAACGGTCCTCGCGGGTGCGGTCGGTCTTGGTCGGGTCGTCGCGCCAGCGCTGCTTGGGGCCGCGCGGCGCGTCGGTGGTGGACCGGTCGGCGCCGCGGCCCGGCTTGCGGGTGCGCTGAGCGTCCTGCTTCTGGGCACGAGTCCAGCGAGCCTTCTTGCCGCTGGCGTCCTTCTTCGGAGTCACGAAGGGTTGTCCTGTTCATCGTGTGGGCGCACGAAAACCCTTGCCAGCACATGGCATTCACTCGTCGCTGTGGGTAATGGGGCGACGTCGGGGTCAGGGACGCGGGGTGCGTCCGGGCGCCTCGGTTGGGATCTCGGCGCTCACACCATGAAAAACCAACACAATGAACGCAAGACCATTCGGAAGCATCCAGCATACCGGCGCGCACGGCCGGCTCTGACCACCTGCGGTGTGATCCCGCTCGCAGGGAGCGCGCCTCAGTCCTGCTCGACGCGGCCCCGACCGTTTGCCTCGGCGGCCTCAGTCACCGCCCGCGCGATCACGCTCGACAGGTCCGGGTGAAAGACGCTCGGGATGATGTAGGTGGGGTTGAGCTCCTCCGGCTTGACCACATCCGACAGCGCCTTCGCGGCCGCGAGCATGATGTCGAGGTCGATGCCATCCGCCTGCGCGTCGAGCAGTCCGCGGAAGACACCCGGGAAGACCAGCACGTTGTTGATCTGGTTGGCGAAATCGCTGCGGCCGGTGGCAACGACGGTCGCGTGCTTGGCGGCGAGCTCCGGCTCGATCTCCGGCACCGGGTTGGCCATCGCGAAGACGATCGCATCCTTGGCCATCGTCGCGACATCCTCTTCGGCGACGATGTGCGGCGCGGAGACACCGATGAAGACGTCGGCATCGCGCAACGCCTCCTTGAGGGTGCCGTTGAAGCCGCGCGGGTTGGTGTGCTCGGCGATCCAGGTGAGGTTGGGGTCGCGGCCGTCGGCGATGTCGGCGCGGTCCTTGCTGACGACGCCGTTGATGTCGGTGACGATCACGTCGCGAGCACCCGCGTGCAGCAGCAGCCGGGTGATCGCCGAGCCCGCGGCTCCCGCGCCGGACTGCACGATCCGCACGTCGGCCAGCTCCTTGCCGACGACGCGCAGCGCGTTGCGCAGGGCCGCGAGCGCCACGATCGCGGTGCCGTGCTGGTCGTCGTGGAAGACCGGGATGTCGAGTTCGTCGCGCAGCCGGGCCTCGATCTCGAAGCAGCGCGGCGCGGAGATGTCCTCCAGGTTGATGCCGGCGAAGCCGGGCGCGATCGCCTTGACCGTGCGGATGATCTCCTCGGTGTCGGTGGTGTCCAGGCAGATCGGGAAGGCGTCGATGTCGCCGAACCGCTTGAACAGCGCCGCCTTGCCCTCCATCACCGGCATCGCGGCGAGCGGGCCGATGTTGCCCAGGCCGAGCACCGCGGTGCCGTCGGTCACCACCGCGATCGTGTTGCGCTTGATCGTGAGGCGGCGGGCGTCCTCGGGGTTGTCGGCGATCGCCAGGCAGACCCGCGCGACACCCGGGGTGTAGATCATCGACAGGTCGTCGCGGTTGCGGATCGGCGCCTTGGCCTCGATCTTGATCTTGCCGCCGAGGTGGGCCAGGAAGGTGCGGTCGCTGACCTTTTGGACGTTGACGCCCTCGACCTGGCGCATCGCCTCGACCAGGTCGTCGGCGTGGTCACTGTCGCGGGCGGCGGCGGTAACGTCGACGCGCAGGCGATCGCTGTAGCTGGAGTTGATGTCCAGGCCGGTGACCAGGCCCCCGGCCCGCTCCACCGCGCCGGTGAGTTCGGAGACGGCGGTGGCCCGGCTCGGCAGTTCGAGGCGGACGGTGATCGAGTTGGACACGGAAGGCAGCGACGTCATACCTGCAGTTCTACCGCGCCGCGCCGCTACTTCGTAGTCGGGGATCGCTCTCGGGCTCGACGCCGCTTCCGCACGCCGAGCAGCCGCCTCACCCCGG
The DNA here is from genome assembly GCF_011440275.1 of Metallococcus carri. Taxonomy (GTDB): domain Bacteria; phylum Actinomycetota; class Actinomycetes; order Actinomycetales; family Dermatophilaceae; genus Metallococcus; species Metallococcus carri. Next base: position 376,048 of record NZ_JAAOIV010000001.1, read on the forward strand.
CGCGTCCGCGTCACCCGTTGACCGCGACACGCCGAACACCGGGTGGGTCGGACCTAGGGGCGCACTGCGGCGGCCGGCGCGAGGAAGCTGCGGCCGAGATCGTGCAGGCCGAGCCCGAGGAGGTGCAGGCCGGTGGTGACCCGCTCGATGAACGCCCACTGCTGGATCGCTTCGGGATCGACACCGGTGTGCTCGGCGGCGATCGCGCACCACCGGTCGATCTCCGCCGCCGGATCGTCAGCCGCCACCAGGTGATCGCTCCACCCGCGCAGCAGCACGCCAAGGTCGTATGCCGGGTCCGCGACGAATCCGTCGGGATCGATGAGCACGTAGCCGCCGACCGCGCCGGGTCTCGGCGGCGCGGCGAGAATGTTGTCGGCGTGCGGATCGCCATGCACGACAACAGATTTCGTCGGATCCCAGGCTCGCTGCCGCTCGGCGAGCAAGGCCTTCGCGTGCTCGACGAGGTCGACCGGGACCGGCACGGTGATGCGCCCGAGTTCGGTCTCGATCAGCGCCAGCAGCCCGACCACCGCGCCGTCCTGCTCCGGTATGCCGAGCCCGGTCGCCTCTGGCGCCAGCCACGCCTCTGTCAGCAGGCTCGAAGCCACCCGCACCACCCGATCGATGTCGGTGGTGGTCACCGCCAAGGACTCCCCCAGCGACTCCAGCAAGAGCGCGTCGGTGTCCGCCTCGAGCACCCGGACGTAGCCGTGGCCGTCGGCCGCCCGCAAGGTGGCGAGGCGCTGCGCGAACGAAGGATCCGGCAAGGAGATTCGCAACACCGCGGCGCTGCCATCGCGTCGGGTCACGCGGCGCACGAATGACGCGCTCCCCCCGACCACCGCGGGACCGGGCGTGAGCTGCCACCGCGCGCACAGTTCGGCATACCTCAAGGGAAGTTGTCGCAGCCACGCCTCGCCGGCATCGCCCTGCGACCGCGCCCGGGCGAGCGTGGCCTCGGAAATCTCCTCGGCGATCGGCATACGGCGAAGTAGACCGGCGAAACCGGCTCGGGCGCAAGGGAATTGCACGGCAGAAGTGCCCAAGTGGACGATCCGCGCGTCATCCGGGCCACGCGACCCACACAAAACGCCCAACTGGGCGATCTGCGCAAAGTGGATGCAGCTCCACAACGTGACGTGCCCGACGAGGGTGGTGGAGGTGGCGGGAATCGAACCCGCGTCCGCTCACCGCGAGAAGGGACTTCTCCGGGCGCAGTGCGCTAGGGATTTTCTCGGCCCCAGGGCTCGCGCGCACACGTTCCCTGACAGGCCCAGTCGAGTAAGAGTCCCGCGTCGCCCCTCGACATGACGACGCAGCAAGTTCTCTAGCTGACGCCAGACACTGAGTCGAGAACTAGCTCAGGCTGACGGACTTCGAGGCTCGCTCAGGCGGCGAGGGCGAAGTCGGTGCGCTTGGAGTTGGCACCTATGGGTTTTGCACGGATCGTTCACGAGATGACCGTGCGTCCTCGGCCCGCTTCTCCCTTGTCGGCGATCAACGTCGAAACCGATCACCCCCATGAGAAGTCGGGGCACGTCACGCTGTGGAGTTGTCAAGAGCCGTCAGGCTACCGGTCCAACGCCCGAAGTCTCCACTCGATTCCCTGCCGGCTCAACCGAAATCGGGTCGCAGGGGGTAGTCGGCGACGCCCTGGTCGTCGAGCTTCTGGCCGAGCACCTGGTGCAGCTGGATGTTGTTGCGCTCGAAGCCGAGCGAGGAGCCGGTGAGGTAGAGCCCCCAGACCTTGGCGATCGGTTCGCCGGCGAGGCGCACGCATTCGTCCCAGTTGGCGCTGAGGTTTTGCGCCCAGGCGCGGGTGGTGCGGGCGTAGTGCTCGCGCAGGTCCTCCACGTGCCGGATCTCGAAGCCGGTGTTCTGCATGACCTCCACGATCTTGCCGACGCCGGTGAGCTCGCCGTCGGGGAAGACATAGCGGTTGATGAAGCCCGCCCGCTCCAGCGCCGGCGAGGTCGTGTCGGGCCGGGTGATGCAGTGGTTGAGCATCCGGCCGCCCGGGCGCACCTTGGCGTAGAGGAACTGGAAGTAGGCCGGGTAGTTCTTCACCCCGATGTGCTCGGTCAGGCCGATCGAGCTGATCGCGTCGAAATCGGTCTCGGTGACATCGCGGTAGTCCAGGTGCCGCACCTCGGCGCGGTCGTCGAGCCGCTCGGTCTTGATCCGCTCCTGCGCCCAGGTCGCCTGCTCTCGCGACAGGGTGACACCGAGCGCGGTCACGCCGTAGTGCTGCACCGCGTGCCGCACCATCCCGCCCCAGCCGGAGCCGACGTCGAGCAGCCGCATCCCCGGCTGCAGGCCGAGCTTGCGGCAGACCAGGTCGTATTTGTGCGCCTGCGCCTCCTCCAGCGTCGCGTCCGCGCTCGGGTAGGCCGCGCAGGTGTAGGTCATTGACGGGCCGAGCACCAGCTCGTAGAACTCGTTGCCCACGTCGTAGTGGTGCTGGATGGCGTCGGCGTCGCGACGCCGCGAGTGCCGCAGACCCTCGAGCATCCGCCGCCACGTGGGCGCGCTCTCCACGCTCGGGATCGGCGGCGGGTTGAACGCACCCGGCCCTACCGCCTTGACGATCTCCCGCAGCTGCGCCGCGGTCGGGCGGCGCACCTTCAAGGTGCCGGAGAAGTCGCCGAGCACCCCCTTGAGAAAGTCGTAGGGGTCGCCCTTGTCGATCCCCTCGACGTCGAGATCGCCCATCACGTAGGCGCGCGCGAAACCCATCTCGCCCGGTGCCGTCGCCAGATAACGCACGGCCCGCTGGTTGCGCAGGGTCACGACGTATGGCGACCCGACCCGGCCGGCGCGCGACCCGTCATACGCCCTGATCTCGAACGGCAGATCGGCGCCGAAGAGTGTCTCGATGACCTCACCCAGCGAGTACGTCATACCCGGTTCACCACCTTTGCGAACAGGTCCGGCAGGCGACCATCCGGGTCGTATGCCGCCTTCACCGGACGATAGAAGTCGCCGCCGTAGAGCGACCAGAAGGTTGCTTCGTCGTAATAGGCGTCGCTGTAGAGCGACTTGTGGCCGTCAAGCTCGTGGACCTTGTCCTCGATCAGGCGGTTGGTGTCACCGTCGGCGCCGCCGGGCGGGATCTCGACGGTCGACCAGAAGCCGACGTTGACATAGGGTCGCCCGGGCTCGAGCGGGTAGAGCGGCCACGGCCGGTCGCCGTGCTCGGAGTCGCGAACTGCCAACGGGCACAACCAGATCGGCTCGATCGGGATGGTGTCGAGGAACCACTCGACGAAGTCTGCGGTGCGCTCCAGCGGCACCTCGATGTCCTGCACGACGCGCTCGCGGGGCAGCTTGCCGCGGCGGGCGTCGAGCGCCGCCATCCAGCCGTGCTTGTTCTCGAACCGGATGATGGAGCCGTAGACATCGCTGCGCAACAGGCTGCGCGGCACCAGCGGGCGCAGCCTGGGGTGCTGCACGCCGAGCGCCCGGCTGCACCAGAACCAGTCGGTGTCCCAACGCCAGATGTAGTCGTGGATGGTCAGGTAGTCCTCGGTGCGTTCCTGCAGCGAGCGGTAGTAGATGCCGGCCTTGGTGTAATCGGAGGTGTAGGGCACCTGCCCGACCATGGTGCCGACGGTGAGATAGGACTCCTCGGCGCTGAAGACGACGCCGTCGATGAAGTCGTATGCCGTGCCGTCGAGTTCGCGGGTCTGGAGCAACTCGGCGAGCCGGTCGGTGAGCTCGCGGACATTGCCGAAGCGCAGGTGCCGCAGCTGGACGAAGGGCCGCACCGGCTGCAGGTCGATCTCCAGCCGCACCGAATACCCCAGCGAGCCATAGGAATTCGGGAACGTGCGGAACAACTCGGAGTGCTCACCGTCGGGCCGGCAGGTGATGATCTCGCCGGTGCCGGTGAGGATGTCCATTTCGCGCACCGACTCGTGCGGCAGGCCGTTCTTGAACGAACTGCTCTCGATGCCGAGCCCGGTCACCGCCCCGCCGAGGGTGATCGATTTCAGCTGCGGGACGACATACGGCATCAGGCCGTGGGCCAGCGTGGCCTCGACGATCGTCTCGTAGGTGGCCATGCCCTGCACCTGCGCCACCCGCGCCCGCTTGTCCACCTCGATCACGCCGGCGAGGGCGCTGACGTCGAGCCCGGGAGCCTGATTGCCCTCCCGCGGGCGAAAGAGATTGGAGGTGCGTTTGGCGAGCCGGACCTTGGCGCCCGGCGGCATGGCGGCGAGCTGGGCGGTCAACCCGGCGACGGCCGATCGATGCGCGTCCCAACCGACCGTCAGTGGGGTGCTCACGGGCTGACCGTTCCCTTCCATCGACAACCTCAGTATCGGTTCTATCAGGTCGCTGTGAACGCTGTATCCATGGCCTTGCTCACAAGCGGTGCGGTTGCGGCGTTCTCCCAGCGAGACGAGGGTCTGGTCATCCGGGCAACGTCGATAGTGTTCCGGAACTCGCAGGCCTGATCCCCCACGACGGGAGAAATCGATGTTCCGCAAGGTCCTGGTCGCCAACCGTGGCGAGATCGCCGTCCGCGCCTTTCGCGCCGCCACCGAGCTCGGCGCGGCCACCGTCGCGGTGTTCCCTTACGAGGACCGCAAGAGCGAGCACCGGATGAAGGCCGACGAGTCCTACCAGATCGGCGAGACCGGCCACCCGGTGCGGGCCTACCTGTCGCCCGAGGAGATCGTGCGGGTCGCGATCGAAGCGGACGCCGACGCGGTCTACCCCGGTTACGGCTTCCTGTCCGAGAATCCGGCGCTGGCCGAGGCCTGCGCCGCCGCCGGGGTGACCTTCATCGGGCCGCCGGCCGAGGTGCTGCACCTGACCGGCAACAAGGCCCGGGCGATCGCCGCCGCCAAGGAAGCCGGGCTGCCTGTGCTGCGCAGCGTGCCGCCGAGTGACGACATCGACGCGCTGATCGGTGGAGCTGAGCAGATCGGTTATCCGGTCTTCGTCAAGGCCGTCGCCGGCGGTGGCGGCCGCGGCATGCGCCGGGTCGAGCAACCCGAGCAATTGCGCGAATCGCTCGAGGCCGCGATGCGCGAGGCCGAGTCGGCCTTCGGCGACCCCACCGTCTTCATCGAGGAGGCGGTGGTCGACCCGCGCCACATCGAGGTGCAGATTCTCGCGGACGGCGAGGGCTCCGTCATACATCTGTATGAACGTGACTGCTCGGTGCAGCGGCGCCACCAGAAGGTCGTCGAGATCGCGCCCGCGCCCAACCTGGACCCGGAGCTGCGCGACCGGATCTGCGCCGACGCCGTCGCCTTCGCCCGGCAGATCGGCTATGTCAACGCCGGCACCGTGGAGTTCCTGCTCGACCCCAACGGACGCTATGTCTTCATCGAGATGAACCCGCGCATCCAGGTCGAGCACACCGTCACCGAGGAGGTGACCGACGTCGACCTGGTGTCGGCACAGATGCGCATCGCGAGCGGTGAGACCCTCGCCGACCTCGGGCTGGCCCAGGAGAACATCCACACCCGCGGCGCCGCGCTGCAGTGCCGGATCACCACCGAGGACCCCGCCAACGGCTTCCGGCCGGACACCGGCACGATCACCGTCTACCGCTCGGCCGGCGGCGCGGGCGTGCGCCTGGACGGCGGCACGATCTTCGTCGGCGCCGAGGTCAGCGCGCACTTCGACTCGATGCTGGTCAAGCTGACCTGTCGCGGGCGCGATTTCCCCACCGCGGTGCGTCGCGCACGCCGGGCGCTGCGCGAGTTCCGGGTGCGCGGCGTCTCGACGAATATCCCCTTCCTGGAGGCCGTGCTCGCCGAGCCGACCTTCCAATCCGGCCAGGTGACAACGGGATTCATCGAGCAGCACCCCTCGCTGCTGGCGCCTCGCGTGTCCGGCGACCGCGGCACCAAGCTGCTGAACTATCTCGCGCACATGACGGTCAACAGCCCGCACGGGTCTCCGGTGCTGGAGGGCAGCGCGCGCGACAAGTTGCCCGCCCTCGACCTGTCCACTCCCCCGGCGCCGGGCGCGCGCGACCTGCTGCTGCGCGTCGGCCCGGAAGAGTTCGCGCGCCAGTTGCGAGCGCAGGACACCGTCGCGGTCACCGACACGACCTTCCGCGACGCCCACCAGTCCCTGCTCGCGACCCGGGTGCGCACCCGCGACCTGCTGCATGTCGCGCCGTATGTCGCCCGCATGCTCCCGCAACTGTGGTCGGTCGAGGCGTGGGGCGGAGCCACGTATGACGTCGCGCTCCGCTTCCTGTCCGAGGATCCGTGGGCCCGCCTCGCCGCCCTGCGTGAGGCCATGCCCAACCTGCCCATCCAGATGCTGCTGCGCGGACGCAATACCGTCGGCTACACGCCATACCCCACGCAGGTCACCGACGCCTTCGTGCGCGAGGCGGCCCGCACCGGCGTCGACGTCTTCCGCATCTTCGACGCGCTCAACGATGTCGAGCAGATGCGGCCCGCGATCGAGGCGGTGCGGGCGACCGGGACGGCGGTGGCCGAGGTGGCGCTGTGCTACACCGGCGACCTCACCAGCCCGGACGAGCGGCTCTACACCCTCGACTACTACCTGCGCCTGGCCGAGCGGATCGTCGAGGCGGGCGCCCACATTCTGGCGATCAAGGACATGGCCGGGCTGCTGCGTGCGCCCGCAGCCGCGCGGCTGGTGACCGCGCTGCGCGAACGCTTCGAGCTGCCGGTGCACCTGCACACCCACGACACGGCCGGCGGCCAGCTCGGCACGCTGCTAGCGGCGATCGGTGCGGGCGTCGACGCGGTGGATGTCGCGAGCGCACCGATGTCGTCGACGACCAGCCAGGTCTCGATGTCGGCGCTGGTCGCCGCGACCGACGCATCGGACCGCCCGACCGGCCTCGACCTGCGCGCGGTCGGCGACCTCGAGCCCTACTGGGAGGCGGTGCGCAAGCTCTACCACCCCTTCGAGTCCGGGCTCACCGCACCGACCGGGCGCGTCTATCACCACGAGATCCCTGGCGGCCAGCTGTCCAACCTGCGCCAGCAGGCGATCGCGCTCGGCCTCGGTGAGAAGTTCGAGCAGATCGAGGACATGTATGCCGAGGCCAACCGGATCCTCGGCAATATCGTGAAGGTCACCCCCAGCTCCAAGGTCGTCGGCGACCTGGCCTTGGCGTTGGTCGGGGCCGGGGCGGACCCGCTGGAGTTCGAGCGGGACCCGGGCAAGTTCGACATACCGGAGTCGGTGATCGGCTTCCTCGGCGGCGAACTGGGCGACCCGCCGGGCGGCTGGCCCGAGCCGTTCCGCACCAAGGCACTGGCCGGGCGGACCGTGCGACCGCGGGTCGAAGAGTTGTCCGCCGACGACGCCGCGGCGCTGGACGTGGCTCCGCGCGAGACCCTCAACCGGTTGCTCTTCCCCGGACCGACCGCGGCCTTCGAGCAGGCGCTTGAGCAGTATTCCGACCTGTCGGTGCTGTCGACCAAGGAGTTCCTGCACGGTCTGGCCGTGGGCGAGGAGCACGAGGTCGAGATCGAGCGGGGCAAACGGCTGCTGCTCGGGGTGCAGTCGATCAGCGATGCCGACGAGCGCGGGTATCGCACCGTGATGTGCACGGTCAACGGGCAGTTGCGGCCGGTGCAGGTGCGCGACGAATCGGTGAAATCGACTGTGGCACAGGCGGAAAAGGCCGATCCGTCGTCGCCGGGTCAGGTGGCTGCGCCGTTTGCCGGCATGGTCACGGTGACCGTCGGCGAGGGCGATGTTGTCGAGGCCGGTGCTGCTGTTGCGTCGATCGAGGCGATGAAGATGGAGGCCGCGATCACCGCACCGGTGGCCGGCACCGTCCAGCGCGTCGCGCTCAGCGGGCAGTCGCAAGTCGAAGGCGGCGACCTGATCGTCGTGCTCGATCCCTCCTGACCGCCGTCGCCGGTTGATCCCCAGCCACCATCGCCGTCGAGCCTCACCCACCATCGCTGGTTGAGCAAGGGCCGAGCTTGCGAGGACCGCGTCGAAATCACCCTTCCCGCTGCGATGCCTCACCGCGGCGCTGCGAGGCGGGAGGCGGCGACCGCGGGGTACACCGGGTTTCGACGCGCTCACTCGTTCCTCGCTCGCTTGCTCAACCAGCGGTGCTGTTTCGACGCGCTCACTCGTTCCTCGCTCGCTTGCTCAACCAGCGGTGCTGTTTCGACGCGCTCGCTCGTTCCTCGCTCGCTTGCTCAACCAGCGGGGATGTTCGTCACCAGGAGGAGGTGCCGCCGCCTCCGCCACCGCCACCGGAGAAGCCGCCGCTGAAGCCGCTGCCACCCGATGACCCCGGCGTGCTCGACATCGACGTCGCCGCGCTGGTGTTGAAACCGTCCAGCCCGGTGCCGATGCCGGCGAAATTCGGCGTCATCCCGATGTACCAGACCGGCATCGAGATCGGCTGCCCAGCCGCAGCGGCCGCCTGAGCCACCCGCTCGAAGGTCGCGGCCCATTGGGTCGCAATGCCGAGCACCACGGCATACGGCATATAGCGCGAGAAGATCCGCTCGGCCTCCTCGAACTTCAGCTGGTATTGCTCGGCGGTCTTCAGATATTCGGCGAACCCGAGCGACTGGGTGCGCACGGCGGCACCGGTGGGCGTGCGGGCGGGCAGCCGACGGCCGAGCAGGATCACGATGATGCCGGCGAGGACCAGACCGAGCGGTATGCCGATCAGCCACCAGGCCTGCATCCCGACCAGACCGAAGAAGCCGACCACGAAGGCGGGCACGAAGAGCGCCACGCCACACCCGGTCGCGCAGCCCTTGCGGGTCTTGGGGTCACCGACGAACCAATCGCGCGCCCGCGCCTCGCCGTCGAGCTGACCGCGGACCAACTTGAGCCGGGAGGCGAAGGTGTTGCGCAGGTCCGACAGCCGCACCGGCGACCCGTCGCGGAACAGCGACTGCAGCAACGTCTGCTCATAGGGCAGCAACCGCTGATCGCGCGGGGGCTCGAGCGCGGTCAGCTCCCAGTCGGACTTGGACAACAGGCCCGACCCGGGCAGCTCGCGCATCCGCAGGAAGCCGCGCACCGCCAGGTCGACGATGGTGGCCGAGACGTCGATGTTGCGGGAGCCTTCGTTGAGCACGGTGCCCATCAGCGCAGGCGTCACCCCGGCCGGCGGCTGGAATTGCACCGCAACGACATCCGAGCCGCCCGTCGTCGTCGCGGCCGACTGACCGGGCGCCGCAGTGAGCCCGGGCGTGACATCGGCGAACTTCCGGTCGCGGCCCTTGGCGAAGACGAGCAGACCCATCACGACCGCTGCCAGCACCGGAGCGCCGATGCCGACCCCCCAGCTGATCGGCAGCAGCGTGCCCTTGGCCGCCTCGGCCGGCGAGACATTGATGCCGCCGCTGCGCAGATCGAAGGAGGTGTCGGTGAACACCTTCGCCGGGAAGGCGGCGACGACCGTCATCCCCTGATTCGGCCCCAGGTTGGTCGCGCTGAAGGTCGCCTCCTGCCCCGGGCTGGAGGTGCAGGTCTCCTTCGAGCCGTAGCTGCCCTGGTAACACGTCGTCCGGCTGATCGCGGCCGGCCCGGTGACGGTCACCCGGGCGCGGTCGGTCGGCACGCTGGTCTGCAAGCCGAGGACATTCCAGTTGAGTTCGACGGTGCTGCCCTGTGGGTTCACGACATGCGCGAGCGTGTAGTTGACCTCGTAGGTCTGCGTGCCGGAGACCGTTCGATTGGGGTCACCGATCCGCAGGGTGGTGTATTCGCCGTCGTCAATCTGGCTCACCTGAGCCGGCGCTCCGGACGGGCTGGAGGCCGAGACCGCGCTCATCTGATAGGCCCGGTGCCGGTCGGTCTCGTTCTTGAAGCCCTGTGCCGTGACGATCTTGCGCTGTATGCCGTGCCGTTCGCTCGAATCGAACTGGTAGACGAGCCGCTCACTCACCCGCACCGACCCGTCGGCCTGCACCGCATAGGTCGCGGTGAAATCGTTAATCCGGTCACCGCCCGCCGCCCGCGCAAGGGGCGCAGGCAGCAGGGTGAACAGCAGGATCAGCAGTGCCCCCGAAGCGGCGATCAGGCGACGCATGACCTCACTCTAGGCAGATCACAACTGCGGCCGCGGCAACCGCAAGGCCAGGACCAGCCCGAGCAGCGCGGTCAGCCCGATCAGGATGCCGAGCGCGGGCGCACCCGAGGTCGTCAGGGTGAACGCGGCGAGCAGCGCGAAGCCGTGCCAGAGCAGCGTCGGCGTGCGCGCGAAGGCTCGTTGCCCGGCCAGTGCCCACGCCAGGGCCCCGGCGCAGGCCGCGAGGACGACGACGGTGAGCGCGAAGCTCAGCGCCCGGCCGCGGTCCGCCGAGCCGCCCATGCCGATGACGGCGTCCACGGCCACCACCAGCAGGCCCACGGCGTGCACCGCGGTCACCGCCGCCGCGGCGCGCCAACTTCCCAGTGACGGCGCGGAATCGGCGGGTTCGGTCGGCATACCGTCCAGGGTAGTGAGTGACTGATGTGACCAAGCACTCACCTTCGAAAGCGAACAGAGGTCGCCAAACCCCTTGTGCATTCATGCACAAGTCTGTGAGCCTTGGGGAACAGGAGTGCGCGTGGTGCGCGTTGACCCACGAGCCAGCAGGTTCGAACCGGCGAACGCCCGGTCCGCGACCGGCGCCTCAGGCCCCACGAGGGCTGCTTAGACCACGAAGTGCACTACCACCGCACGATTTCGAAGGAGCATGACCGCATGGATTGGCGCGACCGCGCTGCTTGTCTCGACGAGGACCCCGAGCTTTTCTTCCCGATCGGCAACACGGGCCCGGCGTTGCAGCAGATCGAGGACGCAAAGGCCGTGTGCCGTCGCTGCGAGGTCATCGACACCTGCCTGAAATGGGCCTTGGAGTCCGGCCAGGACGCCGGCGTCTGGGGCGGGTTGTCCGAGGACGAGCGTCGCGCGATGAAGCGACGCAACGCCCGAGCTCGCCGAGCCGGCTGAGGCCTCACCCGAATTTCTCTCACGGCGCTGCCGCGGGTCGATCCCGCAGCAGCGCCGTCATCATGACCGCGGTCCCCTCCTGCGGCCGCGACCAGCTGATCGTGCCGCGCAGGTCGGCCACCAGCGACCGCACGATCTGCACCCCCAGCCCGGCCCGACCCGGGTCGAAATCTTCCGGCAGCCCACCACCGTCGTCGCGCACCTCGACCTCGAGCCGAGTCTCGCTCGCATCCTCGGTGCGCCGGGCCGTCACGACCACCTCTCCCCCGTCGGCGACGCCGTGCTCGATCGCGTTCTGGATGAGTTCGGCCAGGATCATCGCCATCGAGGTCGCGTCTTCCGAGCACAGCACTCCGAAGCGGCCCTCGATCCGTCCGCGCAACTGCGCCCCCGACCGGCTGCCGATGTCCAGTGCCGCCGTCAGACCGCGTGCCGCGATCTCGTCGAAGTCGACCGCATCGTCCAGCCGGCCGCTCAGCGTCTCGTGCACCGCCGCGATCGTCGCCACCCGTCGCTCCGCATCGCGCAGCGCGGCCTGCCCCGCCGGATCGCTCACCCGCCGCCCCTGCAGCCGCAGCACCGCGGCGACCGTCTGCAGGTTGTTCTTCACCCGGTGGTGGATCTCGCGGATCGTCGCGTCCTTGGTGAGCAACTCCCGCTCACGCCGCCGCAACTCACTCACATCGCGCACGAGCAGCACTGCGCCGATCCGCCGCCCGCGATCGAGCAGCGGTATGCCGCGCAGGGTCACGTGGGCGCTGCGCGTCTCGATCTCCGAGCTGCTCGCGACCCGGCCACGCAACACCTGCTCGAGGTCCTCGTCCGGCCACGGCCGTGGCGGCAGCAGCGCCCGCACGAGTTCGGCCAGCGGGGCACCGACGAGTTCGGCCTCGTGCCCGAGGCGGTGCATCGCCGAGACCGCATTCGGGCTGGCATAGGTCACCGCGCCTTCGGCGTCCAGCCGCAGCACACCGTCGCCGACCCGCGGCGCACCGCGCTGCGCGGTGCCGGTCGCCTGCTCGCCCGGAAAGTCACCGGCCGCAATCATCCGCGCCAGCGCGTCGGCGGTCGCCAGATAGGTCACCTCGAGCCGGCTCGGCGTGCGCATCGAGGCCAGGTTGGTATGCCGGGTGAGCACCGCGATCGGCTGCCCGGAACGCACCACCGGGATCGCTTCCTCACGCACCGGCATGTCGTCACGCCATACCGTCATGGGGGCCCGCACGATCGCGCGATCGGCGAAGGCGCCCCGCACGTAGACCGCCCGCGCAGGCGTCACCAGCGTGCCGACGAGATCCTCGCTGAACACACCGACGCCGGTGGTGGGCCGCACGTGCGCGACCGCGACCCAGTCGTCCTCGCGGGTCGGTGCCCAGAGCACCAGGTCGGCGAAGGACAGGTCGGCGATCAGCTGCCAGTCCCCGACGAGCAGGTGCAGCCAGTCGACCTCGGCCTCGGACAGGTCGGTGTCCCGGTGCAGCACGTCGTTCATCGAGGGCACGACGTGCAGCGTAGGTGAATCGCGCGCTACTGCGCGCTGCCGGACCGCACCACGCCGCGCAGCGTGCGCAAGGCCACCGAGATCGGGGCCAGGCCGGGCCGATCCAGGGACAGCACCGACCGCAGCGCACCGGCCGCCCGCTCGACCGCCTCGGGGTTGGCCTGCTCCCAGGCCTGCAGCCGCTCCTTGGCCGAACCACCCGAGGAGGCACTCGCCAGCACCCCCGCGGTGAACGACTCGAGCACGGCATACAGGTCGTCGCGCACCGCGCCACGGGCGAGCGAATCCCAGCGGTCGTCGCGCGGCAGCTTGGACACCGCATTGAGCATCCGGTCGATGCCGAGCCGCTCGGACACCGCGAAGTAGACCTCGGCGACCTCCGCGGGCGCGGTGCCGGTCGCGGCCGCCTGCTCGGCGATGTCGAGCAGAGAGTAGGTGTCGAGCAAGGCAGCCGCGCGTCCCGCGAGCTCCTGCGGTATGCCGGCCGCCACCAGGTCCGCGCGCCGCCGCTCCCACCGCTCGCGCTCGGTGCCTTGCAGCAGGTCGGGGATGCGCGGGCCGAGCTCGGCCACGACGGGCGCGAACCGGGCGATCTCGGTGCCGATGTCCAGGTGGCCCGGGCGGTTGTGCAGCAGCCAGCGCGAGGTGCGGTCGACCAGCCGGCGGAACTCCAGGTAGAGCATCGTCTGGGCCTCGGTGCTCACCTGGTGGTCCAGCGCCTCCACCGCGCGCATGTAGTCGGTCATGCCGAAGACCTCGCGGGCGATCACGAAGGCGCGGGTGATCCGCTCGGCCGAGGCGCCGGTCTCCTCCTGCGCGCGGAAGGCGAAGGTGATGCCGCCGCGGTTGACCATCGAGTTCACCACCGCGTTGACCACGATCTCCCGGCGCAATGGGTGCTCGGCGAGCTCGTCGGCATACAGCTCGCGGATCTGCCGCGGGAAGTAGTCGCGCAGCGTGCTCGCGAACCATTCGTCGTCCGGCAATGACGTCGCGGTGAGCTGGGCCTTGAGCCACAGCTTGGCGTAGGCGACCAGCACGCTGAACTCCGGCGAGGTGAGCCCGCCGCCCGCCTTGGCGCGCTCGGCCATCTCGGCGTCGGTCGGCAGGAACTCCAGCGCTCGGTTGAGCTCGCCGCGCTCCTCCAGCCGCTGGATCAGCCGCTGGTGCACCGGCAGCATCACGTGGGTCTGGGCGCGGGCGTTGCCGAGCAGGGTGTTCTGCTCGTAGTTGTCGCGCAACACCTGCTCGGCGACCTCGTCGGTCATCGACTGCAGCAGTTCGTTGCGCTGGTCGAGGTCGAAGCGGCCCGAGCGCATCAGCCCGGTCAGCAAGATCTTGATGTTGACCTCGTGGTCGGAGGTGTCGACCCCCGCGGAGTTGTCGATGGCGTCGGTGTTGACGCGCACCCCCTGCAGCGCCGCCTCGATGCGGCCGAGCTGGGTGGCGCCGAGATTGCCGCCTTCGCCAATCACCTTGACCCGCAACTGATTTCCGTCGACGCGGATGCCGTCGTTGGCGCGGTCACCGACCTGGGCGTCGTGCTCGGTGCTGGCCTTGACGTAGGTGCCGATGCCGCCATTCCAGAACAGGTCGACCGGCGCGAGCAGGATCGCGTGGATCAGCTCGTTCGGCGTGAGCGCGGTGACGTCGTCGTCCAGGCCGAGCGCCGCGCGCACCTGAGGCGTGATCGACACCGACTTCGCCGAGCGCGGGTAGACCCCGCCGCCGTCGGAGATGAGGCCCGTGTCGTAGTCGGCCCACGAGGACCGCGGCAGATCGAAGAGGCGACGACGCTCGGCATACGAGCTCGCGGCCTCCGGCTCGGGGTCGAGGAAGATGTGCCGGTGGTCGAAGGCGGCCACCAGCCGGATGTGCTCGGACAGCAGCATGCCGTTGCCGAAGACGTCGCCGCTCATGTCGCCCACGCCGACGACGGTGAAGTCCTCGGTCTGGGTGTCGTGGCCCATCTCGCGGAAATGCCGCTTGACCGACTCCCACGCGCCGCGGGCGGTGATGCCCATCGCCTTGTGGTCATAACCGGCCGAGCCGCCGGAGGCGAAGGCGTCGTCGAGCCAGAACTCGTGGTCCTGGGCGACCCCGTTAGCGATATCGGAGAAGGTCGCGGTGCCCTTGTCGGCCGCGACGACCAGATAGGTGTCGTCCTCGTCGTGGCGCACCACGTCCCGGGGCGGCACGACCTCGCCGTCGACCAGGTTGTCGGTCACCGAGAGCAGCCCACCGATGAACATCTTGTATGCCGCGATGCCGGCGGCCATCCACGCCTCACGGTCGGACGGGTCGGGCAACTGCTTGGCGTAGAACCCGCCCTTGGACCCGGTCGGCACGATGACGGCGTTCTTGACCATCTGCGCCTTGACCAGCCCGAGCACTTCGGTGCGGAAGTCCTCCCGGCGGTCGCTCCAGCGCAGGCCACCGCGGGCGACCTTGCCGAACCGCAGGTGCACGCCCTCGACCTGTGGGCTGTAGACCCAGATCTCGAATTTCGGCCGCGGGTAGGGCATCCCGGGCACCTTGGCGCAGTCGATCTTGACCGCGAGCGCCTCGGGGTGAGCGCCGTCGGCGGTGCGGGTGAAGTCGTTGGTGCGCAAGGTGGCGAGGATCGCACCGCGGAAGTAGCGGATGATCCGGTCCTGGTCGAGGCTGGCCACATCGGCCAGGCCGGCGTCGATGCGGGCGTTCCACTTGTCCTGCTCGGCCTGCCGGTCGCCGGCGAGGCGGGGATCATGGCGGGCCTGCCACAGCCGCACCAGGGCGGTGGTCAGGTCGACATTGGCGACGAGGGATTCCTCGACATATTCCTGGCTGAAGGCCAGCCCGACCTGGCGCAGGTAGCGGGCCAGGGCGCGCAACAGCGCGACCTCACGCCAGTGCAGACCGGCGCGCAGCACGAGCGCGTTGAGCCCGTCGCTCTCCGCGCGGCCGTCCCAGACCGCGGCGAAGGCGTCCTGGAAGCGCTCCCGGACGTCCTCGGCGACCTGACCCTCGCCCCACGCCCGCGATGACGGCGCGCGCAGGCCGAAGTCGTAGATGTGCACCGCCCGGCCGTCGGACCGGGTCACCGCATACGGCCGCTCGTCGGTCACCTGCACCCCGAGGTCGGTGAAGATCGGCAGGATGTCGGTGAGCGTCACCGGGTCGGTGCGGAACAGCTTGAACCGGCGCTCGGAGGTGTCGTTGCCGTCGCGGTAGAGCGTGAGCCGGGTGTCGGAGTCGTCGCTGAGCGCCTCGACATGCCGCAGGTCGGCGACCGCCTGCCGGGCGCTGAAATCTTCCTTGTAGGAGGTGGAGAAGGAGTCGGCATACAGGCTCACGACCCGCGCGGCGGCGTCGTCGCCGTCCTCGTCCCGGGCCACATCGCGCATCTGCTCGCCCCAGGTGCGGGTGGTGCCGAGCAGCCGGCGGGACAGCTCGGCGTCGTCGACATCCGGCAGCGGCTGGCCCTGCGGCATCCGCACCACGAAGTGGATCCGGGCGAGCGGGCTGTCGGTCACCCGGGTGGTGTAGTCGACCGAGGCACCCTCATAGACCGAGCGCAGCACGCCTTCCATCTCGAGCCGGACCTGGGTGTTGTAGCGGTCGCGGGGCAGGAAAACCAGCACCGAGGCGAACCGGCCGAACTCGTCGTCACGCCGGAAGACGTGGCTTTGCCGCCGCTCCTGCAGCCGCAGGATCGTCTGGGCGACCTTGGCGATCTGCGCCGACGGGCATTGGAACAGCTCGTCGCGCGGGTAGGTCTCCAGGACCTCCAGCAGGTCCTTGTAGGAGTGACTGTCGGGGGTGAACCCGGCGGCTTCGAGCACCTTGGCCGCGCGCTCGCGCACGACCGGCACCCGGCGGACGCTCTCGACATACGCCGTGGAGGAGAACAGGCCGAGGAAGCGGTGCTCTCCGGTGACCTTGCCGTCGGCGTCGAAGGAGCGGATGCCGATGTAGTCCAAGAAGACCGGCCGGTGCACCGTCGAGCGCGAGTTGGCCTTGGTGATCGTGAGCAGCTGCGGGTCCCGGGCGGTCGCGCGGGCCTGCGGGGTGAGCCGGCTGAAGGACTGCGACTCGGGTGCGTCATAGCGCAACAGACCCAGCCCGGTGCCGGCGACACCGCGCAGCACGTCCTCACCGTCGACCTGGTCCAGGGCGTACTCGCGGTAGCCGAGGAAGGTGAAATGTTCGTCGGCCAGCCAGCGCAGGAAACCCTGGGTGCGCTCGACGATCCCGGACGGCACCGAGGCCGGCGGGTGCTGCTCGAGGTCGTCGATGAGCCGGTCGCACTGAGCGCGCATCCGGGCCCAGTCAGTGACCGCGTTGCGGACGTCCTCCAGCACCTCGCGCAGCGCGGTGACGAGCTCGTCGTCCTGCGCCTCGTCGGCGGCAAGGTCGATCGCCAGATGCATCCACGACTCGGCGATCGGGGCGAGACCGCCGTCGCGGCCGGGCGTGCCCTCGACGTCGAGGACCTCCTGCAGCTCGCCCGTGGCGTCGCGGCGCACCCACAGCTGCGGATGGATGAGCAGGTGCACATTGCGGTCGCGGCGCGCCAGTTCGGCGGTTACCGAGTCGACGAGGAAGGGCATGTCGTCGGTGACGATCTGCAGCACCGTGAACGAGGAGGTCCAGCCGTCCTTCGCCTCGGTCGGGCGCAGCACCTGGATGTTCGCGCGGCCCGGTGGGCGGTGCTGGGCCAGCGCGCGGTGCGAGGCCAGCATGCCCCGCAGGTTCTCCGGCCCGGTGGCGGCCAGGTCGTCGTCGGCAACATGCCGGAAATAGCGCTCCAGCAGACCGTCGACGCCGCCTGGCGCCTCCCGGTCGAGTGCTGCGCACTCGCGCAGAATGTCCTGACGACTGTCCACCGACATGAACCGCTGACCCCATTGTCGTAGCGCGTGTGACGCACGTCATCGTGCGTCGTTTCCGACTCTAACGCTCCCCAAGCGCCCGGCCGCCCATCGGGTCCACGCCCCTGCACGGGGTTAGTCTGGCCGGCATGCCCGAGCCACCCGCCGTCGCCGTCGAGGACGCCCGACGGGTGGCGGCCGCGGCTGCCGACCTGCTCGCGCTGCACCCGGAACCGGGGTGCGCGGACGGCGCCAACCAGGTGTCGGATCTGCTCGAGACCCTCGCCGATGTGCTGCTGCGGTGGCACGACTGCCTGGTCGGTGCAACCGACCTGTCGCTGGCCGGCGACGTGAGCGCGCTGGCCGCGGGCAGCATCACCCTGCCGCCGGTGCGCGACCCGGGGTCGGCCGACCGGCACGGGCTGCAGGTGTGCGCCGCCTCCTTAAGGCGGTGCGCCGCGCGACTGGACCGGGTGGCGCGCGCCGTCCCCGAGCCCGCGGACCGGCATACGGGAGAAATCCTCGCCGCGGTGGTGGGCCGGCTCGGCGACGCGCTGGCCGAGCGCGCCGACCAACTGCGCGTCGATACGCTGGCGCGATGAAGATCGAGAAGTCCTGGACGTATGCCGCTGCCACTGACCGCGTGTTCGAGATGATCGGCACGCAGGACTTCCAGGCGACGAAGGCCTCGGCCACTTCGACCGGCGACTACGCCGCCGAGGTCACGCCCGCAGACGACGGGTGCACCGTGCTCGTGCGCCGCACCCTGCCGACCGACAACTTCCCTGACGCCCTGCGCAATGCGGTGGGCAAGACGCTCACCGTCGTCGAGACCCAGAAGTGGGGACCGGCCGACGGCGCTGGTGTGCGCACCGCGGACCTGGACGTGCGAGTCGAGGGCGCACCCGTCGGGCTGAAGGGCACGGTGCGACTCTCTCCCGACGGCACCGGCTCCACGGTGAGCATGCGCGGCGACCTGAAGGCGCGCATCCCGCTGTTCGGCGGCAAGATCGAGCAGGCGGCAGCGCCCTTCTTCAAGGACGCCATCGCCGCCGAGGAGCGCGCCGGCCGCGATTGGCTCGCGTCGCACTGAGCGCGCCGACCAGAGTCGTCCTCTGGTGCAAAAAACGCCGTAATGTACATTTCAGCGGTATAGTGGCGATATGACGGACATGTCGGTGACCGAAGCTCGGGCCAAGCTCGCGGATGTCGTCGACGCTGCCCGCGTCGGCCATGATCCGATCTACCTCACCCGGCGGGGCCGACGGGTCGCTGCGGTCATCGACGCCGACGACCTGGACCGGCTCATCGCTGCCGCGCAGGACGCGGCCGACCTGGCCGCTGTTCGCGCCACACGTGAGGAGCTGCAGGCGGGCGGCACGACGATTCCCTGGGCCGAGGTCAAGGCAGACCTCGGCCTCGCATGACCTATCGCATCGAGGTTGCACCCGCCGCGGTCAGGCAACTGCGCAAACTCGACCACGCCGCACGACGCCGAGTGCAGGCAGCCATCGAACTGCTCGCCGACAACCCCCGACCGACCGGTGCGTCCAAACTCGTCGGTGGGGACGGCGCGTGGCGAGTCTGCACCGGCGACTACCGCATCATCTACCAGATCGATGACGGAGTGCTGCTGATCCTCGTCGTCGCAGTCGGTCACCGTCGCGACATCTATCGTCACCGCTGAGAACGTCGCCACCGGTGGGCTCAGCCCTGGTGCGGGTACCCATGCGAGGTCGGCGGCACGAAGGTCTCCTTGATCGAGCGCGTGCTGGTCCACCGGTGCAGGTTCTGCGCCGAGCCGGCCTTGTCGTTGGTGCCGGAGGCACGCCCACCACCGAACGGCTGTTGACCCACGACCGCGCCGGTCGGCTTGTCGTTGATATAGAAGTTGCCCGCCGCGAAGCGCAGGCGCTTGGTCGCGTCGGCGATGACATGCCGGTCCTGGGCGATGATCGAGCCAGTCAGCGCGTAGGGCGACACGGCCTCCATCTGGTCCAGCACCCGGTCGTACTGCCGGTCGGGGAAGACGTGCACGGCGAGGATCGGGCCGAAGTATTCGGTCACGAAGAACTCGTGCTCCGGGTCGGCCACGGTCACGATGGTGGGTCGCACGAAATAGCCGACCGAGTCGTCATACGTGCCGCCGGCGATCACCTCGACGCCGGAGTCCTGGTGCGCCTGGTCGATGGCGGCCTTGTGCTTGGCGAACGCCCGCTCGTCGATGACCGCGCCCATGAAGTTGTGCAGGTCGGTCACATCGCCGACCGACAGGTCGTTGGTGATCGAGACCAGGTCGTCCTTGATGAGCTTCCACAGGCTCTCGGGCACGTAGGCGCGGGAGGCGGCCGAACACTTCTGCCCCTGGTACTCGAAGGCGCCGCGGATCATCGCGGTGCGCAGCACGTCCGGGTCGGCCGAGGGGTGGGCCAGGATGAAGTCCTTGCCACCGGTCTCGCCGACCAGTCGCGGGTAAGAGCGGTAGGTCGTGAGGTTCTCCGCAACCGAACGCCACAGCGACTTGAAGGTCGGCGTCGAGCCGGTGAAATGGATGCCGGCCAGGTCCTCGTGCGCCAGCGCGACCTCGGACACGGCCTTGCCGTCACCGGTCACCAGGTTGATG
Organism: Metallococcus carri; assembly: GCF_011440275.1. Classification (GTDB taxonomy): domain Bacteria; phylum Actinomycetota; class Actinomycetes; order Actinomycetales; family Dermatophilaceae; genus Metallococcus; species Metallococcus carri. The sequence continues at coordinate 395,958 of NZ_JAAOIV010000001.1, forward strand.
ACACCCGGCGGCATACCGGCGGCCTCGAGGACCTCCATCGTCATCTGCGCGGCACGCTGCTGGGTCGGCGACGGCTTCCACACCACGGTGTTGCCCATCAGGGCCGGCGCGGTCGGCAGGTTGCCGGCGATCGCGGTGAAATTGAACGGCGTGATCGCGTAGACGAAACCCTCGAGCGGGCGGTGGTCGGTGCGATTCCACACGCCCTGGGAGTTTTTCGGCGGCTGCTGCTCCAGCACCTCACGGGCGAAGTGCACATTAAACCGCCAGAAGTCGATGAGCTCGCAGGCCGAGTCGATCTCCGCCTGGTAGGCGGTCTTGGACTGACCGAGCATGGTCGCGGCGTTCATCCGCGCGCGCCACGGGCCGGCGAGCAGGTCGGCGGCCTTGAGCAGGATCGCGGCGCGGTCGTCGAAGGCCAGTTCGCGCCAGGCCGGGGCCGCGTCCTTGGCCGCCTGGATCGCCGCCTCGGCCTCCTTGGTCGTTGCGTTGTGCAGGGTGCCGAGCACCTTGGCGTGCGCGTGCGGCTGCACAACGTCGATCGCGTCACCACTGCCCATCACCCGCTCACCGTTGATCGTGCAGGGCAACTCCACCTGCTCCTTGCCGACCGCGGTCAGCGCCTCTTCCAGCGCGGCGCGCTCAGGGCTGCCGGGTGCATAGTCGAGCACCGGCTCATTGCTCGGCGCGGGGGTCTGGCTGAGGGCGTCCATGGGGTGCGGGCTCCTTCGCATCGGTGCAGGGTGGTGCACCTCCCATCGTGGCACGCCCGCGCTGCTGGTCCGTCGCCGGCAGCGTCGCCCGCAGGTCGTAACCAGCGAACAGCCTTCCGCCGCAACGATCCAGGGCGTTTTCGACCAGCCGTATGACGTCCGCTTGGCTGCTCGTGTCCATCGCCGCACGCCATGCGGGCAGCAGATCCCGCTCCGGTATGCCGGCCGGAAGACTTCGCGTCCACGCCGCCAGTGCCGCGGTGAGCCCCTTGCCGGTGCCCTGCCAGGCGCGCTCGACACCGAGCAGCAACCGGGCCGACAACTCGAATGCGTGCGCGGCCAGGAAGGGATCGAAATCGGCACCGCGGAGGTCGTCGAGCACGCCGGTCAACGCATAACGCTGCGCGTCAATCTCGCTCTGCGACAACGGTTTCGGGCCGGCCGCGATCTCGGCCAGTGCGGCGTCGCGCAGTCGCGCTCCGCTGCCGTCACCGTCGAGCAGCACCACCGACTCCCCCACCAGCCGTTGCATCGACGGTTGCCGGCGTTCGGCGTCCTTGGCCTGAAAATGGGCCAGTGAATCCGTGGTGTGCACGAAACCCTCGACCGGAAACGTCTGTCCCACAACCGGATCGGTCCAGTCGAAGGATGTGCGCATCGGCGCCGGCGGCCCGTCGAGCAGCACGGTGATGTCGAGATCGGAGGTCGCCGTCGCCGCACCGCGCACGACACTGCCGCCAAGCCAGGCAGCTCGTGCCTGCGGCCAGTGCGCCGCCAGCACCCGCTGGGCGAGCGCGACCGCCGCGTTGAGCGGAAGGTCGGCGATCGTCATACCGACTGAGTGTGCCCGCGAAAGGCCTTCAGCGCGAACGGATTTCGTCACGCACCGCGTCGAGCTCGGTCACGTCGTACCACGACAACTCGAGGTCGGTGTCGACATCGCGCTCGCCCTCGGGGTCGAGCACGTGCAGGCTGGCCAGCCGCTGGATCGCGATCGGGCCGGCCACCGCCACCTGCGAAGCCACCTCGCGCGCGGTGTCGTCGACGAGCCCAGCGTCGACATCGGCGGCCGCCACGACATGGGCGCCGTGAGCAGCTGCAGCGGTCGCGGCGTCCTGCATCGCGGCATACTCCCGGCCCTCCTCGTCCTCACCGCTCGGCAGCGAGGCGACGAGCGCGCGGGTCACGGCATAGGCCTCGAGCGCGTTGCCGGACAGTTGCCGCTCGGTCACCAGCCGGTCGAGCGCGACGGCGGTCAGAGGAAGGTAGACACGGGTCATCCGGCTCATCGCGTCACCTTGCAATCCTCGAGAAGTTCGGCCAGCGCCTGCTGCAGGCATTCCCCCAGCATGTCCACGTCGGGCATGGCGTCGCGGTCGGCGTTGAGTCCGAAATAGACGCGACCGTGATAGGACGTCAGGCCGATCGTGAGCGCCTGCCCACGCGGCAGCGGGATCACCGGATAGGACGCGACCATCCGGGCCTGCCCGACGAACAGATCGTGTTGTGGCCCAGGCACATTCGTGATCACGAGGTTCGACATACGGCGGGACATCGCGCTGCCGGCACGCGCACCGAGCGAGTGCAGGGTCGGCGGCGCGAAACCGGACAGCGCGCTCAACGAGCGCGCACCGACCGCGGCCCGGGACTCGACCTGCTGCTGCATCTCGTAGGCGATCTGGTGCAGCCGCATCCGCGGGCGAGGTTCGCCCACCGGCAGGTCGACGTAACAGGCGGTGACTTCTTCGGCGCTGCCGTCGGTGTGGATCGTCACCGGCACCAGCGCGCGCACCACGTCGCCGGTGTTGACCCCCTGGCCGCGGGCCATCAGCCACTCCCGCAGCGCGCCCGCGACGGTGGCGAGCACGACGTCGTTGACGGTGACATGGTCGGTGTCGTGCCCGGTGAGGATCGCCGAGCGCACCTGCTGGTAGTCGGCGAGATTGGCCTCCACCATGGCGTAGCGGCGATAGGCGCCGACCACCGTGTTGAGCGGACTCGATGGCGCCGGCTTGGCGGCGGAGCGCGCGAGCAGGCTGACCAGCCCGGCTGCGGTGCCGGTGAGCCGCCGGCTGACACCCTTGACGTCGGCCAGGATCGTGACGGTGTCGGTCACCATCTGCCGCGGACTGCGCACCATCGACCAGGCGGCGTCGGCGAGCAGGTCGGCCGAGGACGGGGTGGCGTCGGGCCGCCAGGTGTCATGCACCGGCTCGGTCGAGCTCGGCCCGGGCCCGACCAGCACCTGCCCGAGATCGACCGCGCTCAGACCGTCGACGAGGGCTTCGTGGGTCTTGGTGACCAGGGCGAACCGGCCACCCTCCAGGCCCTCGACGAGGTAGAGCTCCCACAGCGGCCGGGACCGATCGAGTTGGCGGGCCTGCACTCGGCCGACGAATTCGGCTAGCTGCTCGGGAGTGCCCGGCTTGGGCAGCGCCGACCGGCGCACGTGATAGCTGATGTCGAAATGCTCGTCGTCCACCCAGACCGGGTTGGCCAGGCCGCCCGGCACGGGCTGAACCCGCTGGCGGTGCCGGGGCACGTAGGCGATCCGGTTGTGCACCAGGTCGAGCAGTTCCTCGTAGTCGAAGCCGCCCTTCGGCGGATCGAAGATCATCACCGTGCCGACGTGCATCGGCGTCGTGGCGTCCTCGGAGTAGAGGAACGAGGCGTCGAGGGAACTCAGGCGGTCCGGCACGCGCCCATGCTCTCACCGACCGTATGCCGGGTCACGCGGACCGGGGGAAACCGCGCCGGCGGCGGCCACGCCGCGCGGGGGCGGCGCCAGGTGCGTAGCGATCGGCGAGGGTGGCCAACCCCTTGCAGACCGCCGATCCGGGCGACTTCTCCAGCAGCACCCGCCCGGCGAGCAGGGCGGCATCGAGGGCGGAGCGGTCGTCGGCGATCAGCAACGGGTCGGACACCCCGGCGAACCGGTCGAGGGCACGCGCCACCTCCTGGTGCGGGTGCATGCCGGCGGCGCTCGTGCGCACCTTGGTGACCACCACGGCCGGGGTGCCGGACACGACGGCGTCGGCCTCGTCGAGCGTGCGCACCAGCCGTTGCAAGCCGACCGGATCGCCACTGCCCACAACCAGCACCTCGTCCGCGGCAGCGAGCGCGGTGAGTCCGGCGGCATTGCGCCGCGGGGCCGTCGTGTCGTAGCTCAGCTCCTCGTCGTCCTCGATCGGGTGGGCGATGTCGATCACGACGAAGGACGCGAGCGCCCGGGCGGTGTCGATCACCGCCTCGAAGGCCGCGGGCCGGATCTCCGGCCACCGGTCGGCTCGCGGGAGGCCGGTCAGCACCCGCAGCTTGGGCAGCACGAGCGGTGCCACGCCGGCGAGGGAGAGGGCGTCGAGCCGGCCGGCCTCGGCCAGCCGCGTCGCGGCGGCAATGCCGGGTGCTTCGTCCAGCACAGCGAGGAACTGGGCGATGCTCGCCGCGTACGTGTCGGCGTCGATGAGCAGCGTGTCCTGCTCGCGCAGGGCGAGTTCGGCCGACAGGTTGACCGCGATGGTCGTGCGTCCGGGCGCTCCCGGACTGCCCCAGACGACGATCACCCGCCCGCGCTCCGGCTCGGCGTCCTCTTCGCCGGGGTCATCGGTCGGTTCGCCGGCTTCGGCGGCGGGCTCGACCTCGACCGGCGCCGCCGCGACCGGCTGCGGCAATCCGCTCGCCGCATCACGCACCGCCCCGGCCACCGCGGTCACGTCGGCATCGGCGGTGACGAGCCGCTCGACACCCCACTGGCGCAGCACGCGTTCGTCGTGCTCGTCGGCATACACCCCGACGACGCTGACGCCCTCGTCGCGCAACTGACCGAGCGCCGACCGGTCGACACCCGGCAATGCCGGTGAGACCAGTGCGACCTGCACCCGGCCGGCACCGGCGACCGCGAGCAGCTCAGGCAGGTCCCCGCAGCGCCGCACCAACTCCAGGTCGGGCTGGGAGGTGAGCGCGCTCGCCATACGGCCCTCGATGCGCGCGGCGAGACCGGTTGCGACGGTGATGCTCACGAGGACTCCTGCGCGGACCCGGAGACCGGCACCAGGGTGATCTTGCCGCCGCTGTTCATCGCGGCGATCAGCCCGGCGACCTTCGCGTCGGGCACCAGCACCTGCACATACCCATTGCCGCTCGCGACCGACAGGCCGGACTGCGACCCCGGCACCCGCGCGACCATGGCACGCATCACCTCACGGGTGGGGTTCTGGAAGTCGGTCGTCCCCGTCGCCCCGGCCGTCTTGCGGGCCACCCACACGTCGACGACCGAGCCGCGCACGAGCGCCGCCGCTTGCGCCGGGTCGACGGGCACCGCGACCGCCTTGGTCGTCAGTTGTGCGTTGCTCGCCAGGGCCGAGGCGGGCACGAGTTCGCCCGCTCGTATCTCGCGCACCACCGTGCGGCCGCCCAGTGGCCGGCCGGCCCGCAGGTATGCCGCGCCGCCGCTGTCCAACCGGACCTTGACCACCTTCAGATCGCCGCTGCGCACCGGTTCGCCGGGCACCAGCGTGCGGGTGGCCTGGAGCACCTGCACCGAGGAGTCGAAATGGCGCAGCGTGAGCGCCCCGAGCAGGGTGGCCAGCACGAGCAGCAGCACGCCAGCGACCAGCCGGCCGTCGCGCCAGGACGGCCGGGTGAGTCGTTGCGCCCGGCGGGTGGGCGGTTCGCCCTCGGACCCTCGGCGTAGACCTGCCATCGTCGCTCCCCTTGTCGCCGGCCCCTCAGGGCGGTGTCGGTGCGTGCGATCCGCATTATGGGCGCACTCGCGCTCGTGGGGAGCGCGACTTTGCACAACCCATACCGAGGCGTCCCTTCCTTCCACAGGGGCGTCGGCAGCCGCGGGGCCGATGAGCCACAATGGCCGACGTGAGCCAGCGTTTCCTGCAGATCAGCGACGTCGCGGAGATCCTCAACCTCTCCCAGCGCGCGGTCTACGCCCTGATCAAGTCGGGAGAGCTGCCCGCCATCAAGCCGAGCAAGGCCTGGCGGATCGAGGCCAGCGAGCTCGAGGCCTTCATCCAGCGGCAGTATGCCGATACGCGCGCTCGGATCGAGTCGGACTCGCTCACCGACGAGCCGTAGTCAGCCGGTGACCGCGCGGCGCACCACACAGATCGCCGCGAAGGGCACGGCCCGGTGGCCGGTCACCGCGCCGCGCCGCCGGACCGCATCGGCGGGATGTTCGGCCAGATCCAGGTGATCGCGGCCGACGTGATCGATGGTGCCGGCCCAGCGCAGCCCGCCGGGCGCGTGGATCGTGACGGGAGCGCGGTCGCGAGCGATCGCCCGCAGCGCGACGCCCATGCCGAACCGCCGACCGATCCGCACCGCCGGGTCGCTGCGCGGTGACAGGCCCGCCACCGCAAGCGCCGCGGTCTGCGGCACCCACGCATCGCTGCGGCCTTCTTCCCGGACGCACAGCCAGTCCTTGCCGAGGTCGGCGAGCTCGCCGCGCACCGGACCGGCCGCCGTGTCGATCGTGACCACTGCGCCGATGGTCGCCGCACACCGGTCGAGCAGCGTCACCTCGGCTCGCTCGGCGCGGGTGCGGTCGGGCAGCTGGGCTTCCCAGTCGCGGCGCTCGGCCTCGGCCAGCTGACCCTCGAGGTCGCCGAAGAGTTCCTCCCATCGCATGGCGGCCATCGTACGGTCGCGGTTTTCCACCGATGCGCTTTTTTCCTTTTCTTCGCTGTTGTTGTCAGTTAGTGTCGTTTCATGCACTTTGCTACGCAGGCTTCCGCCGCCCACCGCCGCCGAGCGGCCGCCCTCGGCGCGCTCGCGGTCACCGGGCTGGGTGTCCTCGAGGCGACCACGGTCCGGCATACCGCCCGGTGGATCTCGCGGCTGCACGAGCAGCCGGCGATCGCCGCCGACGACCTGGTCGTCGTCGCGCTCGGTGCGCTGACCGCGCTGGTGACCGGGTGGGCGCTGGTCGTCCTCGCGCGCGCCATCGCCACCGTCCTGCGGCCGGTCAAGGAGCCGGACATCGCGGCGCCCGAGGGGTTCTCCGCCGACTGGGCGCGACGCATCGCGATGCTGCTGCTCGCGCTCACGACCTGGCAGCTGCAGCCCGGACCGGCGGCCGACGCAGCGGTCGCGGCACCGGTGGCCGCGACGGCGCCCTCGGCGCTCGGCACCGGCCACTCGCTGCTCACCGCGCCGACCCCGGCCTGTGCGGCACCGGTGCCGGGCTGGACACCGCACCGGCCGCCGGCCACCGCGCCCGCGGATCGCAGTGCGCTGCTCATGCCGTGCGACCGCGCACCGGAGCCGGCGGCTGAGGTCGTCGTGCGCCGCGGCGACTGCCTGTGGTCGATCGTCGAGCGCCATCTCGGCCCCGGTGCCGACGCGGAGCAGGTCGCCCGCGCCGTGCCGCGGTGGTATGCCGTCAACCGCGCCGTGATCGGCCCCGACCCAGACCTGATCTTCCCCGGGCAGGTGCTGCGCGCCCCCGGGCCCGTCGTCCCCGGTTTCGAAGGAGCTCTGCCATGAGCGCTCAGCCCATCGCCGCACTCCCGCTGCCGACGCTGCGCAGCGCGCCCGCGCTCCGGCCGGCACCCGACCCCGACGCCTTGCGCCGGCGGGATCGGCCCGGGCCCGGGCAAGCAGTCCTTGCCGTCGACTTCCGTGGGGAGGCTGAGGACAAGCTCTTCGGCCCGCAGGCGACGGCGACCGCCGACCTGCCCGACCCCGCGATCTGGGCGCACCGACTCGTCCTCGGCGTGCTCGAGTGCTTCGCCGGCGTGCGCTCTCCGGCGCAGCTGTCGCGCTGGGTGACGCTCGAGCTGCGCGAGCGCATCCAGCGCGGGCACGCCGCGGCCGTGCGCCGTGGCGCGCGACCGCTGCACCCGCCCAAGATCCGGCGGTTGCGGGTCACCGAACCGGCCGACGGAGTCGCCGAGGTGACCGTCGTCGCCATCAGCCACGGCCGACCGCATGCCATCGCGATGCGGATGTCCGGAGTGGACGGGCGGTGGCTGGTGACCGCGCTCGAGCTCGGCTGACCGACGACTACTTCTTGGCGGCCTTCTTCGCCGACTGCTGCGACTTCTTCGCCTGCTTGGCGCGAGCCCGGCGCTCTGCCCGTGGCAGGTGCGAGTCGTCCTCGCCCACCAGCCGACCCTCGTCGTCGATCTGGTGCGCCTCGGCCTGGCCGTCCTCGCCCGGGGCGATGAAGGTGAGCTTCTCGGCCGGCTCGGGGATCGCCGCCTTGACCTCTTCGGGGTCCACCTCGACGTGGAACAACGAGGCGACCGTCTCCTCCTTGATGGCATCGCTCATCGCGTCGAACAGCTGCTTGCCCTCGCGCTGATATTCCACCAACGGGTCGCGCTGGGCGAACTGCCGCAGCCCGATGCCCTCCTTGAGGTAGTCCATGTCGTAGAGGTGCTCGCGCCACTTGCGGTCCAGCACCGACAGGATGACCCGGCGCTCCACCTCGCGGGTGACTTCCTCGCCCCACTCCTGTTCGCGGCGGTCGTAGGCGTGCTGCGCGTCGGAGCGGACCTCCTCGGCGAGCAGCTCGGGCGTGACACCCTCGCGGCCGCCGACCTCGTCCTCAAGCTCCTTGAGCGTCACCGAGATCGGGTAGAGCTCCTTGAACGCGCCCCACAGCGTGTCGAGATCCCAGTCGTCGGAGAAGCCTTCGGCGGTCGCGCCGTCGACATACGCGTCGATGACATCGTTGATGAAGTGGCGCACCTGCGGGCCGAGATCCTCGCCCTCCAGCACCCGGCGCCGCTCCTCATAGATCGTCTCGCGCTGGCGGTTCAGCACATCGTCATACTTCAGGACGTTTTTGCGGATCTCGAAGTTCTGGCTCTCCACCTGGCTCTGGGCGCTCTGGATCGAGCGGGACACCATCTTGGACTCGATCGGCACCTCGTCCTCGATCTTGGCGGTCTGCATGAACCGGTCGACCATATTGGCGTTGAACAACCGCATCAGGTCGTCCTGCAGCGACAGATAGAAGCGGCTCTCTCCCGGGTCACCCTGCCGGCCGGCGCGGCCGCGCAGCTGGTTGTCGATGCGGCGCGACTCGTGCCGCTCGGTGCCGAGCACGTAGAGCCCGCCGAGCTCGAGCACTTCCTCGTGCTGCTTCTCCACGGCCTTCTCGGCCTTCTTCAGCGCCTCGTCCCAGGCGGCTTCGTAGTCCTCGGGAGTCTCTTCCGGGTCCAGCCCCTGGCGCTTCAGCGCGGCCACCGCGATGTGCTCGGGGTTGCCGCCGAGCATGATGTCGGTGCCTCGACCGGCCATATTCGTCGCGACCGTGACCGCACCCTTGCGGCCGGCCTGGGCGACGATCTGGGCCTCCTGCTCGTGGAACTTCGCGTTGAGCACCTCGTGCGGAATTCCCTTGCGCCGCAACTGTTCTGACAGGTACTCCGATTTCACCACCGAGGTGGTGCCGACCAGGACCGGCTGGCCCTCCTTGTGCCGCTCGACGATGTCGTCCACGACGGCGGCGAACTTCGCCTCTTCGGTGCGGTAGATCAGGTCCGACTGGTCGCGCCGGATCATCGGCTTGTTGGTCGGGATCGTGACGACGCCCAGCTTGTAGATCTGGTACAGCTCGGCCGCCTCGGTTTGGGCGGTGCCCGTCATACCGGCGAGCTTGTCGTACATGCGGAAGTAGTTCTGCAGGGTCACCGTGGCCATGGTGTGGTTCTCGTTCTTGATCTCCACCCCTTCCTTGGCCTCGATCGCCTGGTGCATCCCCTCGTTGTACCGACGGCCCGGCAGCATGCGGCCGGTGTGCTCGTCGACGATCAGGATCTCGCCGTTCAGGACGACATAGTCCTTGTCCTTCTTGAACAGCTCCTTGGCCTTGATCGCGTTGTTGAGGAAGCCGATCAGCGGGGTGTTCTCCGCCTCGTAGAGGTTGTCGATGCCGAGCAGGTCCTCGACCTTCTCGATGCCCGACTCCATGATGCCGACGGTCTTCTTCTTCTCGTCGATCTCGTAGTCGCCGGTGCCGTCCTTGTTCTCGCCGGCCTTGTTGGGCGCGCAGTCCAGGTGCTCGACGATCTTGGCGAACTCGACATACCACCGGGTCGCCTCGTCGGCCGGGCCACTGATGATGAGCGGGGTGCGGGCCTCGTCGATGAGGATCGAGTCGACCTCGTCGACGATCGCGAAGCGGTGGCCGCGCTGCACCAGCTCGTCGGTCGACCAGGCCATGTTGTCGCGCAGGTAGTCGAAGCCGAACTCGTTGTTGGTGCCGTAGGTGATGTCCTTCTTGTATTCCGCGCGCCGCTGCTCGGGCGTCATCGAGCCGAGGATGCACCCGGTCTCCAGCCCGAGCGCGCGGTGCACGCGGCCCATCAGCTCCGACTGGTATTCGGCCAGGTAGTCGTTGACCGTCACCACGTGCACGCCCTTGCCCTCGAGCGCGTTGAGGTATGACGGGAGCGTCGCCACCAGGGTCTTGCCCTCACCGGTGCGCATCTCGGCCACATTGCCCAGGTGCAAGGCAGCGCCACCCATGAGCTGCACGTCGAAATGCCGCTTGCCGATCGTGCGCTTGCTGGCCTCGCGCACGGCGGCGAAGGCCTCGGGCAGCAGGTCGTCGAGCGTCTCGCCGTCCTTCAGCCGCTGCTTGAACTTGTCGGTCTCCTCGCGCAGCTCCGCGTCCGTGAGCGCGGCGAAGTCCTCCTCGAGCAGGTTCACCTGGTTGGCGATCGCCTCCAAGCGCTTGAGGGTGCGGCCTTCGCCGGCACGCAGGACCTTCTCGACAATCTTCGGCACGGGGTCAGCTCTCTTCGGGTGGCAAGACGGGCAGTCCGACCAAGAATAAGCGGACAGGGTGCTGACACCCGAAACGCGGTCGCGCTCGCCCGTCCCGTCTGTTGGGATGCGGGTATGACGGGCTTCACCTTCCCCGACGACGTGCCGGTGCTCACCGACGGAGAGGTGACATTGCGCGCGCACCGGCGCAGCGACATCCCGCGCATCGTGCAGTTCGCGACCGACGAGCGGTCGCGCCGGTTCGTCTCGGCGCTGCCGCACCCCTATGGCGAGCCGGAGGCGAGGGCCTTCGTCGACAGCCGGGCGGACCAGTGGCAGGCCGACCCGATGCACCCGGTCTGGGCGATCGACCTCGACGGGGAGTTCGCCGGTTCGATCAACCTGCACCCGCGGGCGAGGGCGGCATACGAGATCGGGTATGGCGCGCACCCGGACGTGCGCGGCCGGGGCGTGGTCACCCGGGCGGCCCGTCTGGCGATCACGTATGCCGTGCGCGAACTCGGGGCTGGATCCCTCGTATGGCGTTGCGACGCAGGCAATTTCGCGTCCTGGCGGGCGGCGTGGGCGAACGGCTTCCGGTTCGTGGCCAGCTGGCCGGACGCCGAGCGGGGCCTCGATGGGGAGCCGGTCGCGGTGTGGCTGGGACACCTCGCGACCGACGGCTGGACCGGCGGGCCGGCGCGGCCGTGGTGGGAGCCGGCGGTGCTGCGCGGCGAGCATGTCGTGCTGCGGCCGTGGACCCGCGACGACGCCCCGACCGAAGGGCCGGACGAGCTGGCGACCCGGTTCGTCGCGACCTCTGGTCTGCAGCCCGCGCCGGAGGACTTCGAGGCGTGGCTGCTGGAGCGACGCCGCCGGATGGCGGCAGGTGCCGGGGTCTGTTGGTGCATCGCCGACCGGGAGACCGACCGGGTCCTCGGACACGTGCAGGTCGACGGGCTGGACGTGGACTTCATCGCCGGCACCGGCCAGGTCGCCTACTGGCTGCTGCCGGATGCCCGGGGACGCGGGCTGCTGGGCGAGGCCCTCGAGATGGTGATCGGGCACGCCTTCGCGCCACGCACCGACGACGCCGGGTCGTCCGGCCTGGGTCTGCACCGGCTGCAGGCCGGCACCGACGAGGACAACCGCGGCTCAGCGCGGGCGTTGCGGCGGGCCGGCTTCCGCGAGTTCGCGCACGAGCGTGAGGTGTTGGCCGCCGCCGACGGCAGCCACCGAGGTGCGCTCACCTTCGAGTTGCTCGCCAGCGACGACCGGGAGGCGCAGCGGGTGTCTCCACTCGCCATACCGACCCTGCGGACCGAGCGGTTCGTGCTGCGGGAGTGGACCGAGGCCGACCGGCCGCGGCCGGACCAGGTGACCGACCCCGACGCCCGCCGGTTCATGGCCGGCGAGCTGCCCACCGCGCAGACCCACGACGCCGCGCTCCGGCGGCGCCGCCGGCTGGCCGACACTGGGGCCGCGCTCACCTGGTGCATCACCGACCGCGAGACCGGTGACGTGCTCGGCAATATCGGGCTCTTCTCGATCGGCGAGGGCACCCGTGGCAATGCCGAGGTCGGCTACTGGCTTTGGTCGCAGGCGCGTGGCCGAGGCGTCATCGGCGAGGTGCTGGAGCCGGTCATCGACCATGGCTTCGAGACCTTGGGGCTCACCCGGTTGCACGCCGAGACCGACCTGGAAAACATCGCCTCGCAGCGGATCCTGCTGCGGGCTGGCTTCCGGCAGTGGGGCACCGATCACGCGGCGTACACCAATGCCGACGGCTCGGAGACCGACGGCGCGTATTTCGAGTTGCTCGCGGCCGAGGACCGGGGCGCGCATGGTTCACAACTGCCGCCCCGGTTGGAGTCGGAGGCGGTCGTCCTGCGGCCATTGGAAACCGTTGACGCACAACGGATCTGGGAAACCTGGAGCGATCCCCAGTCGCGTGTCTGGCTCGACCTGCGCGAGGAGCCGACCCTGGAGAAGGCCCGGCGCTATGCCCGCGCCAAGAGGTATGTCGACCGGGCCGCGCACGGCATCTGGTGGGCGATCTGCGAGCCGGGGTCGATCGACTTTCTCGGTGCCGTCGGCCTGCAGGAGATCACCGATGGGCCGCCACGCCGCGCCGAGGTCGGTTATTGGGTGCATCCCGATGCCAGGCGGCGCGGCCTGGCGACGGCTGCGGTGGGGGTGGCTGCGGCATACGGCCTGGACCCGGACGGGCTGGACCGGGAACGCCTCGTGCTCAACGTCGCCGACGGCAATGAGGCGTCGGTGCGGATCGCGGAGGCGACCGGCTTCACCCAGGTGGGGCGGGATCGCGCGGCCGAGCCGCTCGGCGACGGCCGAGTGGTGGACCTGTTGCGCTTCGATCGGTTGCGCGGCGCTCACGGAGGCATTCCCGCGAGCGACCGTTCGTGAGTAGGGTCGACGGACATGGCAGAGCCCCGCTCCTTCCTCGCCCAGTCGGTGTCTCGCGCCCGGATCGCGCTGCGACCGCGGTCCCGGGTGCGCGGGCTGATCCCGCATGGTCCGCGGCATACCGAATCAGCGGGTTGGGATTCGTTCCCCCTCGACAACTCACCGCTCGAGCCGGGCGAGGCGAGCGCGCTCGCCGAGGCGCACACCGGCCGGCTGATGCACAAATGGCGCCATTACCCGCAGATCTACGACATGGAGTTCGGGCCCTACCGCGCCGGGTTCCGCACCGCCGACGGGACGGCGCGTCCGCTGCGCTTCCTCGAGATCGGCGTCGCCGAAGGTGGCTCACAGGTGTTCTGGCGTTCCTTCTTCGGACCCGAGGCGACGATCTTCGGCGTCGACATCGACCCCTCCTGCGCCGGTCTGGTGGACCCGACCGTCGCGCAGGTTCGCATCGGCTCCCAGGACGACCCGGCCTTTCTGCGGTCGGTGGTCGAGGAGATGGGCGGCGTTGACGTCGTGCTGGACGACGGCAGCCACATCTCCGAGCATCAACAGGCCAGCTTCGAGACGCTCTGGCCGCTGCTGAGTGACGGTGGCGTCTATGTCATCGAGGACGTGCACACGGCCTACTGGCCGGGCTTCCACGGTGGGCTGCGACTGCCCGGGACCGCCGTCGAGCAGGCCAAGGACCTGGTCGATGATCTGCACCGGTGGTACTACCGCGCGGAGGGCGCGGCGTCGCGGCCGGCCCGGCCGGACGTCTGGTCGGTGCGGTTCTACGACTCGGTGATCGCTCTGCACAAGCGTTCCCGGTCGGCACCCGCTCGATTCACCCGCGGGGCGGAGCAGCGCGCCGACGTGGTCTAGCGGCCGGCCTGGACGACCTCGTGCAACAACTCGGCGGTCTGCCCCGGCTGCTCGACCCATGGCGAATGACCGCCACCCTCCACGACCCGCTTGCGCGCGTGGGCGGTCTTGGCGGCGAGGGCGAGGACGTTCGGCACGGGGCGGGGATCCGCGCTGCCGTGGATGAAGAAAACGGGGCAGGTCGTCGCCGCGGCCCACGCGATCAGGTCGGCGTCGCTCGCGCGGATCTGCCGATTGGCGACCAGGTTGATCGCCAGGTCCGTAGCGGCCAGATGACGGCGGCGCTCGCGGCCGGCCACGGGATCGGCGTCGTCGGGCAGCCACTGCAGGTCACGCCATTCGACCTCCTGCTCCCAACTGCGATCAGGTATGCCGTCCAGCTGCTCCAGTCGCGCTGCCAGGTCACCAAGCCGGCGCGCTCGTTCGGCGCGGTGGGCGCTGCGCCAGTCACCGATGCCGGTGCCGTCGAGATAACCCACCGCAGCGGTGCGCTCGGGGTGCTGGGCGGCATACGCCAGGGCGATGGACGCGCCGGCTGAATGGCCAACGACGACCCAGCGGTCGTGACCCCAATGCTCGCGCAATGCTTCGAGGTCGGCGACTGAGTGCTGCATCGACTGCTCGTCGCTCGGGTCGGACCGGCCGCATCCCCGCTGGTCATAGGTGTGCACGACGCTCCCCTCGGACAGCAGCGCAACGAGGTCCTCGAAGTCGCTCCAGAGCCCCGGCCCGCCGTGGATCATCACGAGCGGGAGCGAGTCGGCATCGTTGCGGTCGGTCCAGGTCGCCAGCCGTATGCCGGGAGCGACCTCGACATACTCCTGCGCGGGCGTGGGGGCGCGTCGTTCGGTCACCGCGGCAGCCTAGGCCCCGTCATCTCGCGCGGATTAAGTGACGTTTCGCGGAGCATTAGTGACGCTTCGCGGAGCATTGGTGACGTTTCGCGGAGCATTAGTGACGTTTCGGGGGGTTAGACCGGCTCGTGGACGATCGGTTCTTCCAGGCGGGGTTCGCCGAGCTTGACCACGACGACGCCGGCGAGGATCAGCGCGCCGCCCACCAGCTGCCACAGACCGGGCAACTCGTGAAGGAGGATCGCGGCGAACATCAGCGAGAACACCACCTCGAGCAGCGCAACGAAGGACGCCAGTCGCGACCCCAGCCGGCGGCTCGCGGCGATGCCGGTGACATAGGCGATGGCCGCGGTGATCACGCCGAGCGCGAGCAGGGGCAACCACCAAGGGAAGGAGCCCACGGCATACCGCACCGAGGTGGTCGACCCGCGCAACGGCACGATGCCGACCAGGCCGGCCGCACCGAGCACGATCGCGCCGACGACCAGTCCCCCGCCGGCCAGCACGATCGGCGGCAGCTGTGAGTCGCGCGCGGACAGCACGAAATACACCGCCGCGCCGACCATCGCGAACAGCGCCCAGGCCATCCCGATCACGCTCAGGCTCGCTCCGGACAGCAGGTCCAGCACGAGCACCAGGCCGAGTGCGGCGACACCTGCACCGAGCACCGTGGCCCGCGCCGGACGCTCACCGTGCCGCAGCCAGAGCCACAGCACGACGGCCACCGGCGAGGTGTATTCGACGAGCAGCGCCACCGCGACCGGCATGTGCTGCACCGCGGAGAAGTAGGCGAGCTGGCAGCCGGCCACCGCAACCGCCCCATAGGCCAGCAGCACGCCTGCCTCCCGCCGCAGCAGTCCCCAGCGGCCGCGCAGGCTGATCAGGGCTGCCGGCAGCACGACGATCGCCGCGACGGTGATGCGCACCAGCACCGCGGCGGCAGGGCTCCAGCCCGCGTCGAGCAGGCCGCGGCCGATGCTGCCCGACATGCCGAAGGACGCCGCCGACGCGAGCGCGAAACCGAGCCCGGTGGCCGTCGCCGAGCGCGCGGGCGTCATCACCTCGTCATGTGTCATCACTGCCATGACTCATGACACTAGGAGTGTCTCCGGTAAGCTGTCAACATGACCTTTGCCCATGACACCGCCGATGCTCTGCGGGCCGCGGTGCGCCTGGTCAACTCCGGCGAGGAGCCCGACACCTTGCTCACGCTCGCCGACCTGGAGGAATTCTTCGACGACGAGGGCTACACCGGCCGGCGCCCCGACGAGACCGACCTGCGCGCCGTCCGGCGGCTGCGCCCGACCCTGCGGCGGTTGCTGACGAGCGACCGGGACGCCGCGGTGGAGATCGTCAACGACTTGCTGCAGCGCGCCAAGGCACTCCCCCGGCTGGTCCGGCACGGCGATGTCGACTGGCATATCCACGCCATCGACGATCAGGCACCGCTCGCCGACCGGGTCACGGTGGAGACCGCGATGGCGATGATCGACGTCATCCGCGCCGACGAGATGTCCCGCCTGGCGATCTGCGCCGCCGACGACTGCGAGGGCATCGTGCTCGACCTCACCCGCAACCGCTCCAAGGTGTTCTGCAGCACGACCTGCGGCAACGGCGCAGCGGTCGCGGCATACCGCGCTCGTCAGGCCGCGGCCGGCGCGACCCGCTGAGCGACCGGGTCAGCCGATGACCGCGACATCAGTGAGCCCGAGCCAGTCGGCCATCTGCCGCAACTGACGCTGCAGCGCACCGACCGCATCGGCCGGCACGTTCGGCTCCCAGGTGACGCGACCGCGCAGCATGCTGCTCGCCCGGTCCGCCTTCAGATCACACCGGGCGACGAGCGCATCGCCATACAGGAACGGCAGCACGTAATAGCCGTGAACCCGTTGCGGCGCAGGCACATAGATCTCCAGCCGGTAATGGAAGTCCCACAGCGCGTGGGTGCGTTCGCGCTGCCAGATCAGCGAGTCGAACGGGCTGAGCAGGGCTTCCGCGTGCACCGTGCGCGGTCGCGCCGCCTCATGCCAGAGGTATGCCGCCCGCTTCCAGCCGCGGACCGTCACGCGGCGAAGCTCGCCCGTCGTGAGCAGGGCGTGCAACGCGGGCTCGAACAACGCGGGGCGCAGCCGGAAGTAGTCGCGCAGGCATTGCGCGGTGCCGATGCCGACCGCCCGCGCGGAGATGCGCACCAGCTCTTCGATGGCCCGGTCGTGGGGCGGTCGCTGATCGACTGCGGCATGGGGACGCACGCTGGGCGGCATGACGGATTCGACTGAGGCATAACGCCTTTCGAACTGACTGGTGCGTCCGGCGCTGGTGATCTCGCCGGCCCAGAAGAGGTGTTCGAGGGCGTTCTTGACCAGGCTCCAGTTCCACCCCCAGTGGTCCCGCTCGCGGGGCAGGTCGTGCTCGAGTCGCGTCTCGACCTGCCGAGAGGTGAGCGGACCGTGCTGCACCACCTCGGCTCGCACGGCGGCCACCAGCTCGGGGTGGTCGCGCGCCACGCGCTGCATGCCGCCCCAGGACTCGTCTCGTGCGCGTTGCATGCGGAAGTCGAGCAGCGGCCAGGTCGCCGGTGGCACCAGGCTCGCCTCGTGCGCCCAGTACTCCACCAGTCGTCGCGGCGCGCGGTCGCGGGCGCGGTCGAGCAGCGCCACGTCATACGGCCCGAGACGGGAGAAGAACGGCAGGTACTGACTGCGGGTGAGCACATTGACCGAGTCGATCTGCACGATGCTCACCCGGTCGATCACCCGCTGGATGTGCCGCGTGGTCGCAGTGAAGGGCTCGGGCTTGGGATCGCGAAAACCCTGTGCTGCCAACGCAATTCGCCGCGCGAGCGGAAGGCCGATGGTCTCAGTGGAAGGCGGTGGGGCGAGCCTGCGCTCGCCGCCACCGCCCTCCGACGGTTGTGGATCGCTCACGCCGAGGCGGTCGCCTCATGGGTGGCAGGCTGCGCGTCGACCTGCAGGTGGATCACACCGTAGGACCAGCCGCGGCGCCGATAGACGACGCTCGGGCGGTCGGTGTCGGCGTCGTGGAAGAGGTAGAAGTCGTGGCCGACCAGCTCCATCGCGTTGAGCGCCTGGTCGACGGTCATCGGGACGCTGGCGTGCACCTTCTCGCGCAACTCGACCGGGCAGTCCTCGTCGCCGCCGATCTTGGCGATGGACGGTGGGACCTCCTGCTGCTGGCCGTCCTCGGCGGACTGGTCGTCGGGCAGATCCGCCGGCAGCCCGGCGGTCGCGGCGTGGACCGAGATCGGCTGCTTGCGGCCACGGTGGACCCGGCGCTTGTCGTGCTCCCGGCGCAATCGCTCCCCGAGTCGCGTGGTGGCGAGGTCGAGGGCGGCATACTCCTCGTCGGCGGCAGCCTCGGCGCGGATGACCGAGCGCTTGGCGAAGCAGGTGATCTCGACCCGCTCCGCCTCCTTGGCCTGGCGCGGGTTGGGCTCGTGGGTGACGACGACCTCGCACCGCGTGACGCGGGGGTCGAGCTGGGACACCTTGGCGAGCTTGTCCTCGATGTGCCGACGGAATCGCTCCGGGACCGACGTGTGCCGGCCGGTGACGCTGATCTCCATGGAATCTCCTTCTGCGGGAGGGATTTTGGCCACTGTTGGACTACGAGGTCCTCGTCCTTACGCAACCACCTCCTTCCTGGAGGAGACTGCGACGCGTCGTGCTCCCGGCGATGGGGACGACGCGATCGCGTTCATCTGCTCACGCTATGCCAACGTGGCCCGCGGCGTAAACGGTTCCGAGGAGGCGCGCCGACGGGTCACCGCGACGGTCGCGGCGCTCACGCCGACGGCACCCCCGGCGAGCAGGGCGCGCCGGGACTCGACCAGCGTGGCTCCGGTGGTGACGACGTCATCCACCAGCAGCACCCAGGCCCCGGCCACCGACCGACGCAGCCCGACCGCATCCCTGAGGTTGGTGGCCCGTGACCACGCATCCAGCCCGGCCTGATCGCGCACTCCCCGGCCGAACCGCAGGGCGTCGACGATGGGGAGTTCGGGGGCCGCCGCTCGGGCCAGGTCGAGCAGTGGGTGGCGGCCGCGCTTGCGGTATGCCGCCGGTCGCGACGGGGCGGGCACGATCAGGACCGCTCCCCCGCGGACGAGATGGCCGCGCAGCGGTGGTGCGTCGAGCGCCCCGGCGAGCGCGGTGCGCAGCAGCTGGGACAGCGGCCCCAGCAGATCGGCGCGACCACCGTCCTTGTAGGCCTTGAGGGCGTGGGCGATCGGCCCGTCATAGGACACGCTCGACCAGGTCGGCGGAAACCCGGGCGGGCACGGATCGGGCTGGACCCGCTGCGGACCGGCGACCAGCGCGTCGCGCACGATCGCGGCACAGCGCGCGCACCAGCGGCTGCGGGTTGATTCGCAGCCACCACATTGCCGGGGCCAGACCAGGTCGGCCACCGCCGCGGCCGCCGCTCCCCAGACCACGAACCCACTGGATCAGGTATGCCGTCCGCCTCGCCACCCGTGCCGATCGCGCCGGTGGACAGCCGCCGGTGGCCGGTGACCCAGCCTGTGGACAAACTGCGCTCAGCGGCCCGGAACGAAGGCGTCCTGATAACCGGCGAGCACCGGCCAGCTGGCACCCGCGCGGGTGAGCACCGACGGCCGGTTGGTCACCACGACCAGGTCTTCCACGCCGACGCCGGTGCCGACGATGCCGATCCCTCCCGGCACCTGGCCGAGGCTGTAGTGGAAGCCGCTCAACGGCACGGCATACGCCTGGGTGACCGCATTGTCCGCCGACCGCGCGAGCACGGCGATCGACTCGTCGTCGATCCAGGCCGCATCGAGCATCCCGGCGATGCCCTGGCCGAGCTCCATCGGCGTCGTGAGCGCGACCGGGTTGCCGGACCGGTCGCGGGCGATCGTGCTCACGAACAGGTGGCTGACGCCCCGGGGGTCGCGGGTGACGACGGCGACCCGTTGAGCGTCGGTCGCGACCCGCAGCGCGAGCACCTCCGAGGTCGCCAGCCAGGGCGCCGCGACCGCCTGCAACGGCGTGCGGCTGCCGGACTGGGTGGAATCCAGGGTCCACACGACCGAGCCGCGGGCGGGTGACTTCTGCGGGCCGGCGGCCGAGATCGGCAGCCCGGCGAACCACATCTCACCGAGCGCGTCCGCCGACGGACGCACGAGCTGGCGGGCGAAGCCGGAATACTCCTGCACCTTGACGCCGTCCTTCCAGCGGCCCACCGAGGTGCGGCTGCCGGAGATCGCGAACACCTGATGGCCTCCGGCGTCCGAGGCCGGCAGGTACCAGTTGACCGTGAGCTCGGCCAGGCGCGGCGTCGGCCGGTCGTTGGTCTGGCGCTGCGGGCCGCCGGTGGCCGGGTCGACCCACCGCAGGGTATTGCCGTCGCGCATGACGAGCGCGGTGCCGCTGGGCGTGCGCAGCTGATAACCGACATCGCTGGGCTGGGTGGGATTGTCGCGGGCGCCCTGCACTTCCCACGGGTTGCCGCCCGCGGTGATGCGCAGCTGCTGCACGCCGTCGACCTGGCCGATCAGGGTCGCGGTCATCGCCGCCCAGAGCGCCGCCCGGGTGGGGGCATCGGCGCGCAGCGCGGCGGTGGTGAGGTCGACGGTCGCCATACCGCGGGCGGCATCGACCGGGACGGCGTCGACGCTGAGGGCGGTGTCGGCGGGCAGTTGCACGAAGGCCGGCCGCTGGCGGTCCTTGGGACCGCCGGCCATCCACGGCGGAGGCCCGGCGAGCACCGCGCGGGCGAGGGCGGTCGCCAGACCGGTCTTGGGGAACCACAGCCGTTCGGGGACGACGGTGCGAGTGGTGGTCTCGGGGTAGTAGACCGCGCGCGGCAGGAAGAGCCGCTGGGTGAAGTCGACCTGGCCGATCCACGCCCCGAAGTCCTTGGGCAACTCGCTGATCCGCCATTCGCCGCCGACCCGGGCGAGGATCACCTCGAAGGTGCGGGTGCGCGGCGTGGCGAACTCGGTGAGGTGCCCGCGCCCGTCGAGTTCGCCGGTCTGCTTGGCGACCACCCGCACCCGGCCGCCGCCGCTGGAGGTGATCGCGAAGTCCCGCTCGCCGTTGTTGAGGGCGACCGCGCGCCCAGGCACCCACAGCCGGTCGGCTCCGGGGGTGAGGAACTCGCGCGCCACGCCGTAGTCGTCGTCCGGGCTGCTGTTGGCGCGCAGGAACTGCGTGACCAGCTCGACCGGGTTCTCCCCGCCCTGGGGGCCGTAGAACTCCACCCGCGGCCCAGCACCGGTCGGCGCGGCCATGATCGGGTCGCGGGCGCTCACCCGACTGGAGCTCGGCAGGCCACCGCAACCGGCAAGCAGCAGGCACAGGACCAGCAGCCACCACCGGCGGATCATGGCGCCATCCACCGCTTCGGCCCCTCGCCGGTGGCGCCCGCAGCACCCAGGGTGAGGCTGTTGCCCGCGGGCATGATGCGGCCGACCTGGGAGTCGTCGGGGGCGAGCGGCAACGGCGAGCGCTCGATCGGCACGCCCGCGCGCGACGGCAGCGTGAGCCGGAAGCAGGAGCCGGATCCCTTTTCGCCCCAGGCCTGCAGCCAGCCGTCGTGCAGCCGCGCGTCCTCCAGGGCGATGGACAGCCCGAGGCCGGTGCCACCGGTGGTGCGGGCCCGGGCCGGGTCGGCGCGCCAGAACCGGCCGAAGACCCGCGCCTCGTCGCCGGGGTTGAGCCCGACGCCGTAGTCGCGCACGCTGACCGCGACCGCGGTCGCGTTCACCCCCACCCGTATGTCGACCGGACGCCCCTCGCCGTGGTCGATCGCGTTGGTCACCAGATTGCGCACGATGCGCTCGACCCGGCGCTGATCCATCGGGGCGACGGCCGGGCGCCGGGCACTGACCCGCAGCCGGGAACCGCTGCGCTCGGCGAGCGGCCGGGCGGTCTCGACCACGCGCTGCACCACCTCACGCAGGTCGACCGGCTCGGTCTGCACCGCGGCGGCCCCGGCGTCGAAGCGGCTGATCTCCAGCAAGTCGGTCAGCAACGCTTCGAAGCGGTCGAGCTGGGAGACCAGCAATTCCGCGGACCGGGCGACCGGTGCGGTGAAGTCGGCGCGGTGGTCGTGCAGCATGTCGGCCGCCATCCGCACTGTGGTGAGCGGGGTCCGCAACTCGTGGGACACATCGGAGGTGAACCGCTGCTGCAGCGTGGACAGGTCCTCCAGCTGGCGGATCTGCCGCTGCATGCTGTCGGCCATCGAGTTGAACGACAGCGCGAGTCGGGCCACGTCGTCCTCCCCGCGCGCCCGCATCCGCTCGTTGAGGGCGCCGGCGCTGAGCCGCTCGGCGACATGCGCGGCGGCGCGCACCGGGGTGACCACCATCCGGGTGACCAGATAGGCGAGCGCGGCCAGCACCAGCAGGATGAGCAGACCACCGAGCAGGAAGCTGCCTTGGATGATGCCGAGGGTGTGCAGCTCGTCGTCCATCGGGTAGACGAGGAATAGGTCGTAGGGCCCGGCATTGGCCATCTGGATGCGCGAGCCGATGACGACCGCGGGCACCGTGCCGCCGGCGGCGGAGCGCACGGTGAGGATCTGCACCTGCTGGTGGGTCGGGTCGCCCCGCAGTGCCTCGCGCAGGCCGTTCGGGATCAGCTCGGGAGGCGTGTCGCGGTCCGAGCTGACCTTCGCGATCGGGCGCGCGGTGTTGCCGAGGCTCTGCAGCACGATCACGCGCCGCGACCGGTCGTCGCCCGGTGAGGCGATCTGCTGGACCATGTCGGTGGCCAACTGACGCAGCGAGCTGGGGTCGGTGTGGTCGGTGTTGTCGAACAGGCTCTGCGCTTCATACCGGCGCGCCTGAGTCTCCTGCTCGGCCGAGGCCATCTTGGAGTTGACCAGACCGTCGGCGATTCGCTGGTACATATACGAGCCGATCGACAGCACGAGGATCGTGCCGGCCAGCACCGTGATCGTGACGACGCGCACGTGCAGCGAACGCCGCCAGAGCCGGTAGAGCCAGCGCGCCCCGGCGACCAGCAGCCGTCGAAGGGTCGCCGCCGCCCCGGCGAGCGTGCTGCGCTGGGGTGCGGTCGGCTCAGGCGGGTCCGGCTTTATAGCCGACTCCTCGCACGGTGAGCACGATCTCCGGGTGCTCCGGATCCTTCTCGATCTTGGAGCGCAGACGCTGGACGTGCACATTCACCAGCCGGGTGTCGCCAGCGTGCCGATAGCCCCACACCTGCTCCAGCAGCACCTCGCGGCTGAACACCTGTCGCGGTTTGCGGGCGAGCGCCACGAGCAGGTCGAACTCCAGCGGGGTCAGGGAGATCACCGTGTCGCCCCGCTTCACGCTGTGGCCGGAGACGTCGATGGTCAGATCACCGATCTCCAACTGCTCGGCCTCGACGTCATCGCCGCGCCGCAACCGAGCGCGCACCCGGGCCACGAGCTCCTGCGGCTTGAACGGTTTGGTGACATAGTCGTCCGCCCCGGCCTCCAGCCCGGCGACGACATCCGTGGTGTCGGTGCGGGCCGTGAGCATCACGATCGGGACGGTCGACTCGGCCCGGATGCGACGGCATACCTCGACGCCGTCCATGCCGGGCAGCATCACGTCGAGCAGGACGATGTCCGGCTTGGACTCCCGGAACGCCGTCACCGCGCCCGCACCGGTCAGCACCTGGGTGACGTGCATGCCCTCCCCGCGCAGAATGATGCCGAGCATCTCGGCGAGCGAGGCGTCGTCGTCGACGACGAGTACCCGAGCGGTCATGTGTGTGCCTACGTCCTTTCCCGATCCCAGCCCCCGAGATCACCGGCTCATTTTCACACGCCCCCGGCTCGTATGCCGGATCGCCCGCCCTCGCGCGGCGGGGCGCCCTTTCGGCGCGCATCTGGCACGCGGGCGCACATCTGGCACGCGCGCCGCACCTCTGGCACGTCATCCGGTGCCATTTGTCCGCTGCCGTGCCAGTTGTCCCATGCCGTGCCAGGCCCGAGCGAACCCGAGTGCCGCAACCGGGCGGCGAGCGAAGCGAGCACGCGCGTCGCACTGAGCGGGGACCGGGTTCGCGCAGCGAACTCGGACCCCGCCAGAAGACGCGCAAAAGGAATGCGAAGTCGCACTGAGCGGGGACCGGGTTCGCGCAGCGAACTCGGACCCCGCCAGAAGACGCGCAAGAGGGAATCAAGCCGGAGCACGACCGATACTGAGCCGAGCGCCAGCGAGGTCTCAGTATCGGTAGTGCTCCGGCTTGTACGGACCGGCGACATCAACCCCGAGGTATTCGGCCTGCGCCTTGGTGAGCTCGGTGAGCTTGACGCCGAGGGCGTCGAGGTGCAGGCGGGCGACCTTCTCGTCGAGGTGCTTGGGCAGGGTGTAGACCTGCTTGGCGTAGTCGTCAGTCTTGGTGAACAGTTCGATCTGGGCGATCGTCTGGTTGGCGAACGAGTTCGACATGACGAAGGACGGGTGACCGGTGGCGTTGCCGAGGTTCATCAGCCGGCCCTCGGACAGCACGATGATGCTGTTGCCGTTCTCGAAGGTCCACTCGTGCACCTGCGGCTTGATCTCGGTCTTGGTGATGCCCGGGATCTTGGCGAGACCGGCCATGTCGATCTCGTTGTCGAAGTGGCCGATGTTGGCGACGATCGCCTTGTTCTTCATCTGCTTCATGTGGTCAGCACGGATCACGTCGTAGCAGCCGGTGGTGGTCACGAAGATGTCTGCCTGGTCGACGACGTCCTCCAGGCGCGCGACCTGGAAGCCTTCCATCGCGGCCTGCAGCGCGCAGATCGGGTCGACCTCGGTGACGATGACGCGAGCGCCCTGCCCCGCGAGCGACTGAGCGCAACCCTTGCCGACGTCGCCATACCCGCAGACGACGGCGACCTTGCCGCCGATCAGGACGTCGGTGGCGCGGTTGAGGCCGTCGATGAGGCTGTGGCGGCAGCCGTATTTGTTGTCGAACTTGGACTTGGTGACCGAGTCGTTGACGTTGATGGCCGGGAAGAGCAGGTCGCCGGTGCGCGCGAGCTCGTAGAGGCGGTGCACGCCGGTGGTGGTTTCTTCGGTGACGCCCTTGATGCCCTCGGCGATGGTCGTCCACTTCTTCGGGTCCTGCGCCATCGTGCGGCGCACGAGCTCCTTGAAGACCGCGAATTCCTCGGAGTCCTCGTCGGTGGTCGGAGGCACACCGCCCGCCTGTTCCCACTCACGGCCCTTGTGCACCAGCATCGTGGCGTCGCCGCC
The DNA here is from genome assembly GCF_011440275.1 of Metallococcus carri. Taxonomy (GTDB): domain Bacteria; phylum Actinomycetota; class Actinomycetes; order Actinomycetales; family Dermatophilaceae; genus Metallococcus; species Metallococcus carri. The sequence goes on from NZ_JAAOIV010000001.1 coordinate 420,782, forward strand.
GTCGTCGAGGATCATGTTGGGGCCCTCGCCGCCGGGCCAGGTGAGGATCTCGTTGGTGCAGTCCCAGTATTCCGGCAGGGTCTCGCCCTTCCAGGCGAAGACGGGCACGCCCTGCGGGTCGTCCGGGGTGCCGTTCGGGCCGACGACGACCGCGGCGGCCGCCTCGTCCTGGGTGGAGTAGATGTTGCACGACGCCCAGCGCACCTCGGCGCCGAGCGCGGTGAGGGTCTCGATGAGCACGGCGGTCTGCACGGTCATGTGCAGCGAGCCGGCGATCTTGGCGCCCTTGAGCGGCTGGCTCTCGCCGAATTCCTCGCGCAGGGACATCAGGCCCGGCATCTCGTGCTCGGCCAGGCGCAGCTGGTGGCGGCCGGCTTCGGCCAAGCTCAGGTCTTTGACCTTGAAGTCGAAGGACATAGGTGTCCGCTCCTCCTGTCACGGCCGTATGCCGTGCTCGGTGATTGCTTGCGTATCGACACCGGCGCGCCCTTCTGGGCTGCACGGGTCATCACCCACGCCGACCGTCCATCAGGATACCGAGCGTCGCGCGGACGCCCGCAGCCACGCTGGGTGGGCTACAACGGAGGGCGACCGCACCCGGCATACGGCAGGAGAATCCGATGAGCGACGACAGCCAGCACCAGGACGAGCAGCAGGGCAGTGAGCAGCGTGACGACGCCATGACCGAGCGCGAGCGCGCCGAGCAGATGCCGGACGAGCTCAAGGTCGATGTCGACCAGGACAAGATGCGCGCCTGGGACGAGGTGAGCGAGGACTACAGCACCGACGCGGATTCGGACGAGCAGCCGCCGCGGCCGGTGTTCACCGACGAGCGGCAGGAGCGCTCACCGCGTCAGGACGACGCGGCGGACTCGGGCAGCGAGGGCTGATCGACGCCGACGTCGTGCAGGTGGTGCATCAGGTCGTGCAGGCAGTACTGCCCGAGCGTCAGCACGGTGAACGCAGAACCGTTGGAGCGCAAGCCTTTTCGCGCGAACTGGTCGCCCTGGACCGCGTCGTATGCCGCCGCGAGGGCCGCTGCGCTCGCCTCGAGTTGCGGCACCACCGTGGCCGGGTCGGCCGCCGCGTAGTTGCCAGCGGCAGCTGCGGTGTCCTGGTCCCAGTCGGCGAAGGTGGGGCTGTCCTGCTCGAGCATCAGCGCGAGTCGCTCGGTGAAGACCGTGCAAACGTCCCGCACGTGGCAGGCGTATTCGAGCGGTGACCAGATCTGCGGGCTGGGGCGGCGCCGCGCGTCGGCGCGCATCGCGATCTGCGGCCACGGCGCCATGGCCGCCTCGATGAGCGCCCCGATCGACCCGCCGTCGACCTCGCTGGCCGCGAATCCGCAATCAGGACAAGGCTTTTGCAGGGTCCAGGTCCAGTCTTTGGGGTCTTGCGCCACCAGACTGCGCCGGTGGTATGCCGGGGCCTCGCCGCGCCGGACATCCCCGCGGTATGCCGCTCGGCGCAGCTCGGCCTCGTAGAGCTCGAACTCGGGAGCGCCGAGCTCACGGGCGGCGGCGAGCTCGGCGTCGACGTCATACGGCACTCGCACGAAGGTGATCGAGAACGGTCCGGGATCCTGCGAGCCATAGCGGCCTTCGAGGATCACGTAGACGGGCGTCGGCTCGTCCATCGGGTTGCCGACGCTGCCGGTGTTGAAGAGGGTCTTGCCGCGATCGGTCTCGCAGAAGGCGTCGTGGGTGTCGCCGTAGCCCACGATGTCCGGCGGCGGACCGTCGCCGGTGGCGGGAGTGTTGTGGAACATGCCGGCGAACTCGACCTCGTCGTGGTCATAACGCACCCGCACGTGCACGCTCGTGGCCGACGCGTGGAACAGCCGGACCCGGCGGCCGCTCAACCAGAAGTCGTGATGGAAGGGCAGGCCCCGCAGCCAATCCCCTTGTCCCTCAGCCAGTTCCGCCCGCCACCAGCGCAATGCTTCGCAGTCGTCGAGGGCCCTCGACGGGTCGGGCAGGAAGTCGTCCCAGTTGCCGAGGATGTTGACCTCGCAGCGCTCCTTGCACAACGCCACGACCTCGCGGCCACGCGGACCCTTGCCGACATAATCACCGAGGTTGAAGATGCGGGTGATGCCGCGGGCGTCGATGTCCGCGAGCACCGCTTCGAGGGCCGTCAGGTTGCCGTGTACGTCCGAGATGAGCGCGATCCGGTCCACGGTGATCATCCTCGCAGGGGCCAGGTCGCCACGCCCGGGGACCGCAGTTTCACGGCGCTGCGGTCTTCGTCACCAGCGGGTCCGTCCGGGTGCCCACCGAGGTGGCCGCCGCGAGCAGTTGTGCGCGGGTCACGGTCGTGGGGATCGCGCGGTTCTCGTTGCCCACCGCCGAATACAGCCGGGCGGTCTGCCTGGCCGGGTCGTAGGTGAACGAGCTGTCGTTGGTGATCACCCACTCCCCCGTCGGCTTCCCCGGGATGAAGTACACGGGCCCGACGAAGACCGCGTAGGTCGCGTTCGGCCGCAGGATCTCCTCGAGATATTGCCCATAGGTCGGGTCGTTGCCGGCGCCGAGCTGCCGGATCCGGACGACCTCGCCGGCCCTGATTCCCCGCCCGCCGAGGACCTCCACGACTTTCGCGGTCACGATCGTGGACACCGCGCTGCCCGCCCCGGAACTGCTCGCCGGCACCACCCGGCGCTCACCGGTCGTCCGCACGATCAGTCCACTGGTGCTGTATGCCGCCACCTCCCGCAGCGAGTGGTAGGCGCGCACCCCGCACATGATTGCCCGTGGCACCGACGACTCCGCGCTCGCCGGCGCCACCTCGCCACGCGTTGAGCTGCCGGTGATCAGGACGGCCACAGCGACACCACCCGCCAGCGTCCTCACTCGGCCCATGGTGACCGCCTCCTTCACCGTTCTTCACCCTGCAAGACGCTCACCCGGGTCGTCGGGTTGGCCGACCTGTATGCCGAATCGCTGGTTGGTGGCTCTCGGCGGGAGATGGACGCGTCGGCGGGAGTTGGTGGCCTCTCCAAGAGCTCTACCTCCCGGAGAGGCCACCTTCTTGCGTTCAGGCCACCGAGTCGCGGGTTTCGAGGCGGCCTCGTTCCTCGGCCTTCCTCAACCAACGAGCGGGGGTCGGGCCTCGCCGAGGGTGGTTTCGAGGCGGCCTCGTTCCTCGGCCTTCCTCAACCAACGAGCGGGGGTCGGGCCTCGCCGAGGGTGGTTTCGAGGCGGCCTCGTCCCTCGGCCTTCCTCAACCAACGAGCGGAGGTCGGGCCTCGCCGAGGGTGGTTTCGAGGCGGCCTCGTTCCTCGGCCTTCCTCAACCAACGAGGGGCGAGGGCGTCAGTGGGACTTGGGGCGGCGGACGAGCTTCAGGATGGCGACGACGATGCTGCCGACGATCGCCCCCGCGATGGCCGCGCACAGCGTGCCGACCAGCCAGACCAGGATGCCGCCGACGCCGGGCACGCCCTCGACGGCCACTTCGGCGTGGTGCACCAGCGAATAGGGCCACTTCCACCCGAGTTCGTCCGCGCCGACCAGCAGGATGTGCCCACCGACCCAGAGCATGGCCACGATGCCGACCGTCGACAGCACGCTCATCACCTTCGGCATGCCTTTGACCAGACCCCGGCCAAGCCGCTTGGCCCCCGCGGAGTCGCGCCTGCTGAGGTGCAACCCGACGTCGTCCATTTTCACGATGAGGGCGACGACGCCATACACCAGGATCGTGATGAGGATCGCGACGACGATAAGGATCGCGGCACGCGCCCAAAACCCCTGGGAGGCAACCTCGTTCAGCGAGATCACCATGATCTCCGAGGACAGGATGAGGTCGGTGCGGACGGCACCCTTGACGAGCTGGTCCTCGTCGGCGGCCTGCTCGCCGTCCTCGTGCCCGCCGGTGAACCGTTCGAGGATCTTCTCGGCGCCTTCGAAGCACAGGTAGGTGCCGCCCAGCATGAGGATCGGGGTCAGCGCCCACGGCAGGAACTGACTGAGGATCAACGCCACCGGCAGGATGACCAGCAGCTTGTTGCGCAGCGAGCCGATGGCGATCTTCTTGATGATCGGCAGCTCACGCTCGGCGGCGATGCCCTCGACATAGCGCGGGGTCACCGCCGTGTCGTCGACGACCACGCCGGTGGCCTTCACGCTGGCGCGGCCGGCCGCCACGCCGACATCGTCCACCGAAGCGGCCGCCGCCTTCGCGAGCGCCGCGACGTCGTCGAGCAGAGCGACAAGTCCACCAGCCATGCGGCGAAGTGTATTCAGCCCACTCCCAGAGATCGCCGCCCGCGTCGGCGTAACAGGAGATTTACCTCGGAGAAACCCCTGGCGCCCAGCGGCACAGCAGGCTCGTCCGCGTTCGGTGCAACGGCGCGCCACCCGTCATACCGGAAAGGACCCTCAATGGGCCAGATCACTGCGAGCCGGGCGCCGGTCACCGAGACGCTCGAGGACTATTCGCTGCGTTATGCCCCGACCAGCTTTCGCCGCTGGAGTCCGTATGTCGTCGCGACGACCGCTCTGGGCGGGATCGCCTATCTCGCCGATTTCGCGATCGGCGCCTCGATCGTCTTCACCAACGGGGCGGTGGCCGGCATCGCGGCGATCCTCGCGGCGGCGGTGATCATCTTTGTCACCGGCGTGCCGATCGCGCGGGCCTGCGCGCGGTATGGCGTGGACATGGACCTGCTGACCAGGGGCTGCGGCTTCGGCTATTTCGGCTCGACGCTGACCTCGCTGATCTACGCCTCCTTCACCTTCATCTTCTTCGCCCTCGAAGGCTCGATCATGGCGCAGGGCTTCGACTATGCCTTCGGCATCCCGCTGTGGGCCGGCTACCTCATCTCCTCGCTGGTGATCGTCCCGTTGGTCGTCTACGGCATGCGGGCGCTGGCCAAACTTCAGACGTGGACCCAGCCGGTGTGGCTGGTGTTGCTCGTGCTGCCGTTCGTCGTGGTGATGGTCCAGCATCCGGGAGCGCTGTCTCAGTTGGTGGGCTTCGCCGGCAGCGACGGCGAGCACCGCGGGTTCTCCTGGACCGGCTTCGGTCTCGGCATGGGCGTCGCCCTCTCGCTCATCGGGCAGATCGGCGAGCAGGCCGATTACCTGCGGTTCATGCCGGCCAAGACTGCGGACAACTCACGGGCGTGGAATCTCGCGACCCTCGCCGCGGGCCCGGGCTGGGTCGTCCTCGGGGCCCTCAAGCAGATCGGCGGAGCGCTGCTGGCGGTCGCAGCGATCACCTACGCCGGCGCATCCACGAGGACTGCGGGCGAACCGATTCACCAATACGCCGAGGCGATCCGGCCCTGGCTCGGTGACGCGACGGTCGCCGTTGCCGCGGTCTTCGTGATCATGTCGCAGGTCAAGATCAACTCCACCAACGCCTATTCGGGCTCGCTGTCGTGGAGCAACTTCTTCTCCCGCATCACCCACCGCCACCCGGGCCGGGTCTACTACGTCGCGCTCAACGTCGGCATCGCGTTGCTGCTGATGGAGCTCAACATGTTCGGCTTCCTCAACACCATCCTCGGTTTCTACTCCAATGTCGGCATCGCCTGGATCGGTGCGGTCTGCGCCGACCTGTTGATCAACAAGCCGCTCGGGCTGTCCCCGCGCTATATCGAGTTCAAGCGCGCCTACCTGCACGCGATCAACCCGGTGGGCTTCGGCTCGATGGTCGTCGCCTCGGTGGTCTCGGTGGCGGCCTTCTTCGGCGCTTTCGGCGACGGCTTGCCGCGCGCCTTCAGTCCGCTGATCGCCTTGGTGATCGCGGTGGTCCTCTCGCCCGTGCTCGCTGTCGCTACTCGTGGCCGCTACTACCTGGCTCGGGAGAACACCCTGCGCACCGAGGGCGCGGACACCGATCTGCTCACCTGCGGGTCGTGCGGGATCGGCTATGAGCGACCCGATGTGGCCGACTGCCCGTTCGTCGCGACGACCGTGTGCAGTCTGTGCTGCTCACTCGACTCGCGGTGCCACGACATCTGCAAACAGACGGTGTCGCTGGGTATGCCGAGCGTTCGACCCGCCTGATGGTTCACCCGGCAGAGGGGTTGTGAGCTGGGTCACTCCGAGGCATGATCAGGCCCCATGGTTGTCACCGTGGTCGGCCTGGTCGTCGCCGTCGTGATCGTCTGGGCGCTCATGTTCGCGGCGCTCGGGCGCACCGCGATGCCGGCGCGCGAACGGTTGCCGCTGTCGGAGTGGACGCCGCGCGACCTGCTGCACAACATTCGCTTCGGCTGGCATCACCTCGCCGACGCCAACGAGTCACTGCAGCCGGACGACGACCGGCATCCGCACTCGACCGAAAAGCACTGAGCCTCAGTCGAATTCGAGGCCGAGCAGAGCGTTCTCGACGACCTCGGCCAGCGCCGGGTGGATCCAGTACTGACCACGGGCGAGCGTGCGCGCGTCCTGCTCGAAGGACATCGCCTGGATCAGCGGCTGGATCAGACTGCTCGCGAACGGCCCCATGATGTGCGCGCCGAGGAGCCGCCCCGTGCGTCGGTCGGCGATGAGTTTGAGGAACGAACTGGTGTCCTCCATCGCCCAGCCGTAGGCGGTGTCGCCGAAATATTGGACCTTGACGGTGAGCTTCGCGCCGGCCTCCTCGGCCTCCCGCTCGGTCAGCCCGACGCTCGCGATCTGCGGGTCGGTGAACACTGCCGACGGCACGAAGCGGTGGTCGAAGGCGCGCAGGTCGTCCGGGTGGGCCAGGTTGTGCGCGACGATGCGGGCCTCGTGGTTGGCGACATGCTTGAGCTGGTATGCCGAGCTCGCGTCGCCGAGCGACCAGACACCAGCGGCCGTGGTGCGTCCATAGGCATCGACCTTGACCCGGCCGTCGACGTGAGTCTCGACGCCCGCTGCTGGCAGGTTGAGGTCGGCGGACACCGGCTCCCGGCCGGTCGCGACCAGGAGCAACTCGCCGCGCACCTGCTCGCCGTCGGCGCAGGTCAGCACGACCTCGCCGCCCTCCTCGCGCGCGCCGGTGACCGACGCCGACAGGTGGACATCCCAGCGGCGTTGCGCCTCACGGGTGAACGCCTCGCTCACGGTCTCGTCCTCGGCGCGCAGCATCGCCGGACCGCGCGTCACGATCGACACCCGCACCCCGAGCGCAGAAAAGACATGCGCGAACTCCGAGGCGATGAACCCGCCGCCGAGGATCACCATGCTGGCGGGCAGCTCGTCGAGGCGCATCACGTCGTCGTTGGTGTAGTAGCGCACGCCGCTCGCGCGGATGACCTCGGGTATGACGGGCCGCGCGCCGGTCGCGATGACGATCTGGTCGGCGGTGACCTCGTGCTCCTCGCCCGCGACGTCGACGATCAGCGAATGCGGTCCGGTGAACCGGGCGCTGCCGAGATAAGCCGTCGTGTTGGGACCGTTGACGCGGTAGTCGCGCCCACCCTCCGCGATCGGGTCGATGCGCCCGAACACCCGGTCCCGGATGTCGCGCCACCGCACATCGTCGATGCGCGCGTCGATGCCGTATTTGCTTGCGCCACGGACGGTTTCGGCCACCTCAGCGGCATACACGAACATCTTGGTCGGGATGCACCCGACGTTGAGGCAGGTGCCTCCGAAGGTCGCCCGCTCGATCACCGCGACGCGCTTGTCGTCGAAGTCGGGGGTGACGAGCGAGTTGCCGGAGCCGGTGCCGATGATCGCCAGGTCGTAGTGCGTCACCGGCTCAGACTACGACCGGGCCAGGCGCCGACCGTGGCCGCCTCACGCGAGGGACCACCGATAGCGGGTCAGCGCAAGAGACCGGCGAGGCGGTCGATCGCGGTGACCACATCGGCATACCGCGTGGACAGGGGCGACAACCCCAGCCGTATGCCGTCCGGCGCGCGGAAGTCGGGAATCACGCCTTCGCGCCAGAGCCGCTCGTTGACGCTTCGGAAGTCTGCTCGCGCGATGGTGACGTGGCCGCCTCGGCGGTGCGGGTCGCGTGGCGAGGCGACCCGCACGCCGAGCGGTGCGAGCACGTCGTCGGACAGCTCAATCGCCAAGGAGGTCAACGCGATCGACTTCTCCCGGATCGCCTCGATGCCGGCTCGCTCGACCACTTCCGCACCAGCACGGACCGGGACCATGCCGATCACCGGCGGCGTGCCGCTGACGAGCGACCGGATGCCGCCCGCCGGGACATAGCCCTGGGCCATCTCGAAGGGTTCGGCCCGGCCCATCCAGCCCTGGATCGGCTGACGGATCTCGGCCTGCAGGGCGGCGCGGATGTAGCCGAAGGCCGGTGCGCCCGGACCACCGTTGAGGTATTTGTAGGTGCAGCCGACCGCGAGGTCGACGCACCAGGCGTCCAGCGCGATCGGCACCGACCCGACCGAATGGCACAGATCCCACAGGATCAGTGCGCCCGCGTCGTGCGCAATGCGGGTGATCGCCTCAGCGTCGGCGAGCCAGCCGGAGCGATAGGCGACGTGGCTCAGCACGACCAGCGCGGTCCGCTCGCCCACCACCGCAGCGACCTGATCGGGGGTCACGCCGTCCTCGACACCGCTGTCGATCCACACCAGCCGCAGCCCTCGCTCGGCCGCAATCCCTTCCAGCACATAGCGATCGGTCGGGAAGTTGTCACGATCGAGGACGATCTCGTCGCGGCCGGGACGAGCCGCCACACCCGCCCGCGCGAGCTTGTAGAGCATCACGGTGGTCGAGTCGGCCACCACGGTCTGGCCCGGCGCGGCACCGAGACAGCCCCGCCCGATCAGGTCGCCGATGCGCTCGGGCCAGTTCATCCACGGGTCCTCGCCGTCGGTCCAGCTGCGGATCAGCCCGGTGCCCCAGGCGCCGGTGACGAGATCGGCCAAAGCCGCCTGCGCCGACTTCAGCGGGCGGCCGAGCGAGTTGCCGTCGAGATAGGCCACCACCGAGTCGTCGGCGGGTGGCACGAACTCCTCGAGATAACCGGCCAGCGGATCAGCGGCGTCCAATTGCATTGCGCGAGAGAAGAATTCGTCAGTCATGCCCGATCGTTCCCTCCGCGATCCGGCCACGCACGGCATACAGCTCGGGGAAGAAGGTGAGCGACAGCGCGCGACGCAGGAAGGGCACCCCGGAGCTGCCCCCGGTGCCCTTGGCCGAGCCGATGATGCGCTCCACCGTCTTGAGGTGACGGAACCGCCATACCTGGAAGTTGTCCTCCAGGTCGACCAACTCCTCGCAGGTTTCGTAGATGTCCCAATGCTTTTCGGGGTCGGCGTAGACCCCGGCCAGCACCTCCACGAGGCGCTCGTTCTCGGCATAGGGCTGCGACCAGTCCCGGTCGAGCAGCTCCGGCGGGACGGCCAGACCACGGCGGGCCAGCAACTGCAAGAAGACATCCCACAGGCTCGGCTGGTGCAGCAACTCCTCCAGCTGCTCCTGCTGGGCCGGGCGACCGTCGAAGACGCGCACCATGTCGGCGTTCTTGTTGCCGAGCAGGAACTCCACGCAGCGATATTGCAGCGACTGGAAGCCCGAGGAGGTGGCGAGGAAGCGGCGGAATTGCGCGTATTCGCTCGGCGTGAGGGTGGCCAGCACCGTCCATTGCTCGGCCAGCGTGGACTGGATGTGCTTGACCCGGGCCAACCGCTTGAGCGCCAGCGGCAACTCATCACGGGCGATCAGATCGCGGGCCGAGCGCAGCTCGTGCAGCACGAGTTTGAACCAGAGCTCACTGGTCTGGTGCTGGATGATGAACAGCAACTCGTCGTGCTGTGGGGGAACCGCGCGGGGATGCTGGGCGTCCAGCAAGGTGTCGAGATCGAGATAGTCGCCGTACGACATATCCGTGGGTGTGTCCTGGCTCACGATCGCTCAGGGTAGCTGGGGAGGAACCATGCGAGTCACGCTGCGGATGGTGCTGGCGGTGCTCGTCGCACTCACCGGCTGGGGCGCCACCGGAGGGCAGGCCAACGCGTGCGCGTGCGGAGCGGTCTTCTCCCCCGGTTCAGCGGTTGCGCAGGTGCCCACCGAGACCGTGCTGCTCACCCAGGCCGGTGGCATCGAGACCGTCACCATGCAGCTGGCGATCGACTCGACCGGCGACGAGGCCGGCCTGGTCGTGCCGACGCCCACACCCGCGACCGTCAGGCTCGGTGACCCGCAGGTCTTCACCGCGCTGGACCGGATCACCCGGCCGGTGCACAAGGTGCGTCGTCACCTGGTCGGCGAGAAGCAGCCGGGCACCGTCACCAACACGGGTGCCGCGGCGGGCGCGCGGTCGGGCGGTGTCACCGAGTTGTCCACCGTGGACCTCGGTCCGATCCAGGCCTCGGTGCTCAAGGCCGGCGACCCGCAGGCCCTGCGCCGGTGGCTGTCGTCGCACGGCTACCTGATCCGGCCTGAGGTGCAGCGCCAGGTCGATGGCTATGTCGCCGACGGCTGGAGCTTCGTGGCGATGAAACTGACCCCGCAGGGCAAGGCGTTGCGCGGCACCCTGCCCCCGGTGGTGATGTCCTTCCGCAGCACGAGCCTGGTCTACCCGATGCGGATGTCCCGCGCCGCGCGTCAGGCCACCGCCGTGCGCACCTACGTGTTCTCCCAGCACCGGATGCAGCGCACCGACCGCACCGCCGGCCGCGGCGATCTGCAATTGCTGTATGCCGGCCGCGCGGCCTCAGCAGCCCTCCCCGCCTCGCTGCGGGCCACGGTGGCTGACGCGCCCTATCTCACCGCGCTGAGCCAGCTCTTCCCTGCACCGGCCACCCAGATCGCTAGCGACTTCACCTTCGCTCGCGCGAGCTCTGACCAGCCCTACCAGGCGGTCATCTGGGACGACGAGTACCTGCTGAGCTGGGACCAACTGCTGCTGCTGGTGATGAGCACCATTCTGCTCGCGATCGTGGCGGCGATCGTCGTGCAGGGGCGGCGGCGTCGCCAGGACAGGCGAGCTAGCTGAAGTTGCGGCGGGTGCGATCGCGCAGATCGGCGACATGCGGTGACACGGCCGGGTCGATGCCGAGGCCGATCGCGACATAGGTCGCGACGAAGTCCACCATCGCCAGATGCTCCGCCAGACGTGCCACCGAATGCCCTTGTGTCGCAACGAATTCGGTGACACGCACGCCCGCATCGCGCGCGGTGTCGAGCACGGCGTCGGTAAGCGCGTCCGGGTCCTCCCCCGTCGGAGACGGCGGCCGTGGAGCGTCGCGCAACATGACCAGACCGAGGCTCGGCTGGGCAGGTGCATCGAGGAAGGGGTCGGCGAAGATGTCGTCCGAGCGGCCGCCGGCACCGCCGTGCACACCCCCGGCGGTGAACGGCCCGTCGAAACAGGCGACCACCTGCGAGGCGGCGTCGGGCAGTTCGCCGTGGATCGCCGGCATCCGGGCCGTCCCGGCGAGCACTGCAGCAGCGCGGCCAGCCGCGACCCCGGTGAGCGGCCCGTCGCCCAGCACGACCGGCACCGTCGCCGCGATGGTGAGGGCCGCGAGCTTGGCGGGGTTGACGAAGGACTCCGAGGACGGGCGGCATACCTCGGCTTGGGAGTCCAGCCGATCGGCGGCCTCGACCAGAGCGTCGTCGGAGCAGTCGGCCAGGCCGAGCACGTGCCCGGCCATCAGCACGGGGGTGAGCAGCGACCACAGCGCGGTGCGCGTGGAGGTGCGGCCGCGCCCGATCGGCACGTGCACGCCGCGCGCGCGACGAGTGAGATCGGCGAGCGGGGAATCGTCCGCGCAGACGGTGAGCAGCGCAGCCCCTCGGCGCGCCGCCTCGCGCGCAATCGCGACCGGCCCTTCGGCGCGACCGGAGACCGACACCGCGATCACCAGGTCGAGCGGGCCGATCCACCCCGGCAGCGGCAGATTGCGGCGCACGGTGACCGGCACCGGCGAGCCCGGATCGGCCAGCGCCTCCAGCACTTCGGCAACGACGGCACTGTGGCCGACCGCGGCGACCACGACCGAGCGGGGGCGTTCGCCGGAGGCGACCTTCTCAATGCCGTTTTCGTGCGCGAGGGTCATCGCTTCGCGCACCTGCGCGCCAGCGGTCGCGAGGGCGCGCAGCGTGTCGCGGCTGTCGGCCTGGGCGCGCCGCTCCGGGTCGTCGAGGTTGGCCTCGTCCAGATAGGGCATCAGCCGGTGACGGTGCGCGCCTCGTCGGCGAGCAACACCGGGATGCCGTCCTCGATCCGGTAGGCGCGACGGCACCCGGGCTCCCCGCAGTCGGTGGCGCACTGCAATTCGGGCGTCCCGTCCGGACCGACCGCGTCGACCAGTTCGTGGTGGCCGACCGGGCAGCGCAGGATCTCGCGCAGCCAGGGTTCCATCGGGCTGTTCGTCACGGTCGTTCTCCTTCGGTGCGGATGGCGGCGAGCGCCGCGTCGCGGACGCGCTCCATGGTGGCACGGTCGGCGGCTTCGACGTTGAGGCGCAGCAGCGGTTCGGTGTTGCTGGCGCGCAGATTGAGCCACCACAGCGGCTCGCCCTCGTGCGTGAGCGTCAGCCCGTCGAGGTCGTCCTCGGTGACACCGCCCTGGCCGGTGGCCCAGTCGCGGACCCGCGCGGTCGCTGCAGGCACGTCGGCGACCGGCGAGTTGATCTCGCCCGAGGCGACATAACGGGTGTAGGACGCCACGAGCTGCGACAGCGGTCGCTGCTGCTCCCCCAGCGCCGCCAGCACGTGCATCGCCGCGAGCATGCCGGTGTCGGCGAACCAGAAGTCGCGGAAGTAGTAGTGCGCCGAGTGCTCGCCACCGAAGACGGCGTTCTCGCTGGCCATCTCCTGCTTGATGTAGGAGTGGCCGACCCGGGTGCGCACCGGCCGGGCACCGGTGGCGGCGATGATCTCCGGCACCGCCCGGGAGGAGATGAGGTTGTGCACGACCGCGATATCGGCGGCCGCGGTGCCGTCCGCGACCGCTCGCGCCACCTCTCGCTCGGCGACCAGCGCGGTCACCGCCGACGGTGGCACCGGCGCGCCCGTCTCGTCCACCACGAAACACCGGTCGGCGTCCCCGTCGAAGGCTAGCCCGAGGTCAGCGCCGTGCTCGAGCACCGCGGCCTGCAGATCGCGCAGGTTCTCCGGCTCGAGCGGATTCGCCTCGTGGTTGGGGAAATTGCCGTCCAACTCGAAATACAGCGGCACGACCTCCAGCGGCAGCCCCGGCATACCGCCGTCGGTGCCGAGGACTGCGGGCACGGTGTGACCGGCCATCCCGTTGCCCGCGTCGACGACGACCTTGAGCGGCCGCGCGGCGGACAGGTCGACCAGCCCGCGCAGGTGGGCGGCGTAGTCGGCGAGCAGGTCGCGTTCGGTGATGCTGCCGACGCGGCCGGGGGCGATGCTCGGGTGCAGGTCGCCGCGGTCGAGCAGCCACTGGGCCAGGTCGCGCACCTCGGCCAGGCCGCTCTCCTGACCGACCGGGCGAGCCCCGGCCCGGCACAGCTTGATGCCGTTGTAGCGCGCGGGATTGTGGCTTGCGGTGAACATCGCGCCGGGCACGTCGAGCGCGCCGCTCGCGTAGTAGAGGCCGTCGGTCGAGCACAGGCCGATCAGGGTCACGTCCACCCCGTGGGCGACCGCGCCCTCGGCGAAGGCCCGGGCCAGCTCCGGTGAGGACGGGCGCATGTCGTGACCGATGACGATCGCGCTCGCGCCCTCGGGGGTGGCGATGACCTGGGCGAAAGCCGCGCCGATCACCCGCGCGACCTGCGGGCTGAGTTGCTCGGGCACCAGCCCGCGCACGTCATACGCCTTGACGAAGTCGGTCAGTCTCGGAGCGCTCACAGCACGGGAGCCTAACCAGCAGGTATGCCGGAGCGCGGGTCAAGCCCGCGCGAAGGGCTCAGTGCGAGCGGACGACCTGCAGACGGGGCAGGCCGGGCAAAACGTCCTGCTCCGGCTCGGGCTCGGGGCGTCCGGCGGCGCGCACCGCATCGGCCAGGGCCAACAGGTCGTCCTCGCTCGGCGCCGGCTCGGTGAGGTCGACCTGCAACCGCACGATGTCCCACCCGCGTGGCGCGGTGAGGCGCCCGGCGTGGTGGGCGCACAGGTCGTAGGAGTGCGGCTCGGCGTAGGTGGCGAGCGGGCCTACGACCGCGGTGCTGTCCGCGTGCACATAGGTGAGGGTGGCGACCGCAGGGCTGGCACAGCCTGCGCGCGCACACTGACGCTTCATCACACCGCTGGGTCGCTGCACGGGCATGACTCTAGGACAACCGAACCCGCGCTCCCGCGCAGGCACGCCGACCGCCCAACCCGACGCCGCGAGCACCCCGGCATACGCTGGTGCGGTGGGACGAGATCGGCACGGACGTGGCAGGCGAGGACCGCTGGCGTGGCCGCGCGTGCCGGCGATGGCGACCCGCGGACGGCTTTTCGACGAGGCGGTGCTCGACTCCTTCGAGCGGGTCGAGGGGCGGCTGGAGGGCCGGCCGGACATCGAGCTGGCGGTCGAGGATGTCCCGCCGAGCGACCCGGCACCGTGGGAGGACCGCGTCGCGCTGGGTCGCGCGTTCCCCGCTGTCGGTGGCACCCCGGCGCGGGTGGTGATCTATCGTCGGCCGATCGAGACCCGGGTGACCTCCCAGGACGACCTTGCCGACCTGATCGAGACCGTCGTCGCCGAGAACGTCGCCGGCCTGCTGGGTCGCAATCCCGACGATCTGCGAGGAGAGCTGTGAGCCAGGCTTCGGTGCCGCCGCCCCTGGTCACCGGGCTGCCGATGCTCGGCCGCCCGCCCGTGTTGGTCACCGGGGCGGCCGGCACGCTCGGCCGCGATGTCGTGGCCGAGCTGCAGCGCTCGCAAGTGCCGGTGCGCGCGCTCGCGCACACCAGCGAGCCGCCCGAGGGTGTCGTGACGGCACCCGGTGACCTCACGACCGGGGTCGGCCTGGCCGAGGCCGTGACCGACATCGGTGCCGTGATCCATTGCGCGACAGGCGAATCGGTCGATGTTGACGGCACGCGCCGGCTCGCCGACGCCTGTGCCGCCCAGGGCGTGCGCCTGGTGCACGTGTCGATCGTCGGCTGCTGGGACAACCCCTTGCCCTACTACCGCACCAAGGCACAGTCGGAGACCGAGGTGGTGGCCTCCGGTGCCCCGCATGCCATCGTCCGCGCGACGCAATTCCACTCGCTGGTGCGCACCCTGTTCGGCCCGCGCCACGGTGTGAGCGTGTCCAGCCGGGGGCTGCGGGCCGCGCCGTGCGACACCGCCTGGGTGGCGCGGGTGCTCGTCGACGTCGCGCTGGAGGATCGCCTGCCGGTCGAGCCGATCGAGCTGGCCGGCCCGGAGGTGCTCACCGCTCGCGAGATCGCGGTCCTGACCGCGCATGTCACCGGCGAGCCACTGCGCCGGCATCTGCAGGTGCCGGCGGTCGGGGGCATCATGCGTGCCTTCGCCCGCGGCTCCAACCTGCCCGGGCCCGGTGCGCGCCGCGGCGGCCGGACCTATGCCGCCTGGCTTGCCGCTCAGACCGGGGCGGCCCGCTCCTAACTCCGGCGAACCGCCGTCGCGCCACCGTTCCTTCGCCATAGTGGTCCCCGTGACCACGCTCGACGCCCGTGCTCTCTGGGCTCGGCGTGCCTCGATGCGCCACCACCGGGTGCTGTGGGCCGCGGCCGCCGTCGTGCTCGGTCCACTGCTGATCTCCTTGCTGCTCATGGGAATTCGCGGCTATTGGCCCGGCGGCGACTATGCCTACATCGGGGTCCGCGCCATGGAGGTGTGGTCCTCGCACCCACCCCTGACCGGCATGCGGTCGACCGGCGCGATGGACGCGGGCGGAGTGCAGGTGCACCATCCCGGGCCGTTGCTGTTCTACGTGCTGGCAATCCCGTTGGCGCTGTGCGGTTTTCACCCGTGGGGGATCCTGCTCGGCGCCTGGCTGCTCTGTGCGTATGCCGTGTGGGTCGCCTTGAGTTGTGCCTGGCGGTTATGGCGGTTGCCGGGCGTGATCGTCGTGACCGCGACCTTTGTGGCGCTCGAGGCCGTCATCGGCCCGCAGTTCCTGCTGCAACCGTGGAATCCCACCACCGCGCTCTTCCCGCTCGTCACGCTCGTGGTCCTCCTGGCCGCGCTGTGGGCCGGTCGCACCCGCTGGCTGCCGCACCTGGTCTTCGTCTGGTCGTATGTCGTGCAGGCTCACCTGGCGTTCCTGCCGCTGGCGGCGGCGTCCGTCCTGGCCGTGGTGACGGTCGGGCTGGTGCGGTGGTGGCGCGGTGGCCGGTCGGCGCGCCCAACCCGGCGGACCTGGGTGGCGCTCGGTATCGCGGTCGCGTGCTGGGCACCCGTGGCCGCCGAGGCGGTGCTCTATTCGCCGAACAATCTCACCCAGATGTACCGCTATCTCACCGTCCCGCGCCCGCGCACGATCGGTGTGGGCCGCGCCACCGAGGCGATCGCGCTGATGTCGGCGCCGTCGCCGGGCGTGCTGCGCGGGTTCGTCGGCATCACCGGAAATGCGCCGATGCCCACCGTCCCAGCCCTGGGCTGGTGGCTGCTCGCGCTCATGGTGGGCGCGGCCGCGCTGGCCGTGCGCCGGTGGTTCACCGGTGACCGCGACGTGCTCGACCGGCTGCTGCTCACCAGCGCGGCCGGGCTGGTGATCGCCCTGATGACGATCTCGCGGATCGAGGTCACCCGGCCGTTGATCTACGCCCTGGTCTTCCTGCCTCTCGTCGCGCTCACCGTGTGCTGCGCGATCGCCACCGTCGGGCGCGCGCTCGTGCATGCCGCTGGCGCTCGTCCATCAGAGCCGCCGCGCTGGGTGCTCGGTATGGCGCTCGCGGTCGCCGTGCTGCTCAGCGTGAGCCTGCCGTGGTGGAATCCCCTCGCGCCGATCGACCCGCGCACCGAGCAGTCGATGCGTCAGGCCGCGACGGTCGTGACCGCCGCCGCGCAGCGTGACGGCCTCGCCGACCGCGGCATACGGATCGAAGCTCCTGGCCCGCTGGGAGTTCTGGTGCTGTCCGCCAGCATCGGATATGCGTTGTCGCAGAACGACATTCGCTGGTCCAAGGAGATGTACTGGTCGCTGCCGACCGACGACCAGGTGCACGAGAACGCCCACGCCCGCAAAGACGCCGCCGTGCTCACCATCCGCGAACAGATCAGCGGGCAATGGTTCGGCACGCCGCCGGCGTCGGGGCGCCTGCTGCAGGACCAGACCTGGCCCGGCGGCCTGCTCGGGCGCCCAGCGCGGGTGCAGCTGTGGCTGAGCGTGCCGCCCACAGGCCAGCCGTAGGAGCGACATCGAGGCTGCGCTGGGGCACGGACGCCGACAGCCACGGCAATTGCGGTCCGCAGATGGAGGCACCACACCTGCGCTGCGGCACGGACGCTGACGGGCGTAGCCACCCGGGTCCGCAACCTGGTGCAGCTGTTCGCCGGGCGGGCAGTGCTCAGCCGGTCGCGGCGTCGGCGACGGTCGGGCGGTCGAGCACCGGTGCGAGCGTCAGCGCCTCGTTCACCGGCATACCCCGGGGTCCGGTGCCGGAGACGGCCAGACCGGCCCACACCGGGCCGCGCTTGACGCTCAGCCACACCGAGGCCACACCCCGCAGCGACACCGTCGTCGCGCGATCACCGGGGACCGTCACAGGGCGGGTCGTTGTGCGGCCGGAGGCGTCCACGGTGTGCAACAACACCGCGCCGCCACGCCCGGGCGCCGCGAGCACCACCGACGCAGGCACCTCCGCCGGCACCGGCCCGCCCGCGAGCGCGGTGATCTGCTCGCCGGCCACCGACCAGCCGAAGTCGGCCCGACCGGATCGCGCGGTCGTCGTCTGCACCGCGGCCACGACCGGCACGTCCGCGGTGACCTCAGCGACGTAGCTGCCCTGGGGGACATCCTTGAGCTCGATCTGCCCGGCAGCCCCGGCCGCGACGGTGCGCACCTCGTCGGCCACGACATTGCCGTCGGTGTCCATGACCCGCACCCGTGCGATGGCGTCTTCGGCTCCGGGCACCGCGATGCGCACGGTTGTCGGGCCGTCCCCGGCAGCGATCGCCGGGATCACCTGCGAGGTCGCCGGCGGTGCGGTCGGAGCGGTCATGGCTTCGCCCGAGGTGGTCTCGCCGGTCATCCACAGGTCGGCCACCGCGACCGCCACCGTGCCGCCGGTGGCGTTCACGTGCACCATCGCCCCGGCGAGGTCGGGGCCGAAGGCGCCGAAGGTCAGCACGGTGCGGCCGGCCGGCGCCACCACGACACCGTCGGCGCTCTTGTCGGCAGCCACGCCCTTGGCGCCGACCACCGAGGCACTGACCGTCACCGGGTTGGCCCCGGGGTTGGTGAGCACGAGCCGGGCGACCCGGCCGTCCTGAGCACCACCGATCGGCAGCCAGGCGTCGTCGGTGGTCGCAGTGCACGCCGCGAGAGTGAGGCCGCGGGCCCGATCGGTGTCGTCGATCGCGGATTGCACGGCGGCGAAACCCACCGCGTGTCCACCCGACGCCGTCAGCCCCAGCCCGCCCCCACCGCTCAGCGATCCGCGCGAGACCTTGCCCCGTGGTTGGGAGGTGAGCGAGCCACCAGCGGTTGACGGCAACCGCGCCGCCGTCACCGATCCGGCCGAATCCGCTCGGGGCACAACGGCTTTCGGAGCCAACGCGGTCGACACCTCGACGGTCTGGCGGTCGTTCTCGCTGCCCTCGGCACCCGGGCGGTCGGGGCCCGGACACACCACCTGTCGGGTGATCGACGTCGTCGCTGCCTGCGCGGCGGGCCGGGCCGGGTCGGCCAGGTCGAACGAACCGGTCCAGCCGGTCGCGCCGAGCACCAGCACGCCCGCGGCGGCTGCTCCCCCGGTTGCGCGGAGCACGGATCCGAAGCTCACCACTGGCTCCGTCGCGAGCGCCGGTTGCCCAGCGGTATGGCGAAGAACACCACCAGGGCCAGCGCGATCCCCTGCGCCCACCGCACCCGTGGGTGCGCGGCCTGCGGGGTGATCTCGAGCGTTCCCGGGCCGGCACCCAGCAGATAGGTCGGGAAGGGTTGACCCGGCACGGCGGTGAGCGTGCGCCCGGCATACCGCACCTGATTCGCGCCCGCCCAGCCCGCGCCCTCGGACACCACGAGCCGGCGACCGGGCGCCCCGGCGGGCAGCTGGGTGCGGGTGCGAGCGTGCTGCACGCTCGAGGGCACCTCGCGGGTGGGCACACCACCGACGCTGATGGTCAGCCGGCTGCTGGCGACCGAGGTGCGGCCGTCGGGGCTGGCCAGGGGCGAGACGCGCCAGAGTCCGGTGGTGCCGGATGTGGGCACCAGTCCGGCGGTCGCGTCGAGGGTGCGTCGCAGCGGGGCGGTGGCCGACGGCGGCCCTTCGAGCACGACATAGCCGACGGCGAGCGCGTGCAGTCGGGCCGGGGCACCGGTGGTGCCCTGGCCGGACAGGATCGTCGAGACCAGGCTGGTGAGCGCTGGGTGCACCGCCGAGAGCGGTTCGCCGATGTCGGTGCCCGGCAGCCCGGTCTCCCGGCCCTGCAGGCGATAGGTGATCGCGCCGTCGGAGCCGGCGCGGAGGATGAGCGCGCGGACCGCTCCCGGCGTGCGCGCCTGCTCGGCCGCCACCGCCGGCATCGTCGCGGGTGCTGCGTGCAGCGGCGACAGCGACGACCCGGCCGCGAAGACGGCGCCGGTGACCGCCGCGAGCCCGGCGAGCGAGACCACCACCGGGACGACGGTGCGCTGCCAGCCGGTGCGCACCCGCACGCCGCGCAACCCCAGCAAGGCGCAGCCGAGCAGGGCGAGCGCCCACCCGTCGAGCGGCAGTCCGGTCCACACGGTGCGGCCGGGCACGACCGTCACGCGGGGCGCGAGCAGGGCGGCGGCGAGCGAGATCAGGCCGAAGACGATCAGGCCGAGGTGAGCACGCGGGGTGCCGCCGCGCAGCAGGCCGAGCACCGCGACGAGGAGCACCGGCGCGGACACCAGCACGAGATAGGACCCGGGGCCGCCAGGGTGCAGCAGCGCCAGCTGCCAGGGTGCGACCGGCGCTCCGGAGCCGGCGGTCAGCACACCGGGGCCGGAGAAGATCCGGTGCCAGTCGTCGGTCAGCCACAGCGTGCTCACCCCGAGCAGCAGCCACGGCACGACGAGCAGGATCAGCGCACGCAGCCGGGCCCAGCCCGGGCCGGCGCCGAGCACCAGCAGGGCCGGCACCAATGCGAGCAGGAGCATCGCTGGCGCGAAAGCACCGAGCAATCCCGCGGCCAGCGTCGTGCCGAAGGTCACCGAGGCGGTCGCTCGCCGGCTCGCGATACCGAAGCCGCCCGCGACGACCAGCGGCAGCAGGATATGGGCGATCACCGGGCCGAGCCGGCCCTGCGCGATGCCGGTCGTGAGGGTCGGCAGGCTCGCCCACGCCAGCGCCGCGACGGCGCGCGGCCAGCGAGCCGCGGTCGCGATCCGGCCGGCGCGATAGGCGGTCCAGCCCGACAGCGGCATCGCCAGCACGAGCAGCCAGGCCACCGCGGTCGCGCCCGAGGTGTCCGCCCGCAGACCGGGGATCTGTTCGATCAGCCAGGCGAACGGCATCAGCGCGATCAGCGACTCGGCCGGACGCCCGAGGCCGCCGAGGCCCGGGCCGCTCCAGGTGTCGCGCCAGGAGTGATACATCGCCTGTGCGGTGGTCGCGAAGGGGCGCAGCTCGCCACCCCCGAGACCCTGCGCGCGCCCTTGCACCGCGCCGCCGCCGAGCAGGTCACGCCACCGCCAGCCGGCCGCGACGACCAGCGCGAGCACCGCCCACAGCCCGGGATTGGTGATCAATCCGGCGCGCCGCGGTGGCCGAAGCTCCTCGACCTCCTCGCTCACCGGCCCGGGCTCGACATCCTCACCGGCAGGGTCATCGCCGTCACGATCAGGGGTGACGGCGTCATGGATCGCGTCGTATGCCGACCGCACCGCACCTTCCCAGGGCACGAACACCGCCCCGAGGTGGCGGCGGCGGGCGGTGGCCCGGCCGACGAACCGGAACCGGGCACCGGCGATGCGACCGAGGTCGAAGGGCGCGAAGGCCTGGGCGAACTCGGCGCCGGCCCGGCGCGGCCGTTTAGCGAGCAGCAGCAACAGCCCGGACGCGATGCCGCAGACGAAGATCCAGGCGGCCATGAACGGCATACCGAGCAGGGAACTGCGCGCGAGCGCGACCTGACGGTGCCGGCGCAGGGTGCGGGCACTGCGCGGGCGCGGCAGGTCGGCGTCGCGGGCAGCCGGATCGGCAGGGTCGGCGAGGTCCTGGCGCACCCGGGCGCCCGGCACGACCACCACTTGGTGGCCGGTGAGATGGGCGCGCCAGCAGATGTCGACGCCGTCGCCGTCACCGTCGAAGGCCGGGTCGAAACCACCGAGCACGGCGTAGACATCGCGGCGGATCAGCATGCCGGCGCTGCTCACCGCGAGGACATCGGTGCGCTGGTCGTACTGACCCTGGTCGCGCTCGCCGGCGGTGCGCGCGCCGACATGCCGGCCGGTGCGGGTGAGCTCGAGGCCGACGTTGAGCAGTCGTTTGGGATCGGCGAAGGACACGACCTTGCAGCCGGCGATGCCGATCCGGGAGCTGGGTTCGACCACCGTGACCAGGCGAGCGAGTGCTTCGCGGTCGGGGGCGCTGTCCTCGTGCAGCAGCCACAGCCATTCGTAACGGTCGCGCTGCCGGACCGGGCGCTTGTGCGCGCGCTCGCGCGTGCGCCGGGGCACCACGACATCCTCACCGGGGCCCGGGAGCGCCTCGACGGCGATATCGACGAGGTCGGCGAAGGGGGATCCGGCGGGCACCGTGACGACCGAGACGTGCGGGAAATGCGCGCGGATGTCGTCATGCTCATCGAGGTAGCCGTGCATCAACCGCTGCTCGGTGGCGTCGATGATGACGAGCCGGTCAGGACGGCGGGTCTGCGCGATCAGCTGGGAGAAGGTGGTCGACAACCAGCGGTCACGGCCGTGTTGGACGACGAGCAGGGCCGTGACGGCAAAACGGGTGGCAGTGCCCTCGGGCATCTCGAGGCTGCCGGCGCGGACGGCCGCTCCGTCCGTCGCTACAGGGCTCAGACGGCCCTCTTTTTCAACTTACGGCGCTCACGCTCGGACAGGCCGCCCCAGATCCCGAAGCGTTCGTCGTTGGCAAGGGCGTATTCCAGGCACTCGGCCTGGACCTCGCACCCGACGCAGACCTTCTTGGCCTCGCGGGTCGAGCCACCCTTCTCCGGGAAGAACGCTTCTGGGTCGGTCTGCGCGCACAAGGCGCGCTCCTGCCAACCAAGAGCACCGTCGTCGTCCTCGTCGTGCACTGCGAGTAGCTGGAACTCCTGCACGTTTCCTCCTGACAGCGGTCGTCGACGTCACTAATTACATGCGTGTTATTACCGTTTCGTCAAGCTGTCTTTCCCTGTGCGGCAGGCCGATCGGCGTGTCGCGGGGTCGCGATGCCAGACTTGCCAGCCATGCGGATCACTGCTCTGGCCGGTGGCGTCGGCGGCGCCCGCTTCCTGCGCGGTCTGCGCGCTCACCTCGACTCCCTCGACGGCGGACCCCACGAGCTGACGGTGATCGCCAACACCGGTGACGACATCACCCTGTCCGGGCTGCGGGTCTGCCCGGACGTCGACACCCTGCTCTACACCCTCGGCGGCGGTGCGAACGAAGCCCAGGGCTGGGGGCGCGCCGAGGAGACCTTCACGGTGCAGGGAGAGCTCACGGCATACGGCGTCGGTCCGGACTGGTTCGGCTTGGGAGACAAGGACTTTGGCACCCACATCGCCCGCAACTACTGGCGCGGCCAGGGCCTGAGCTACAGCCAGATCATCGAGCGGCTCGCCGCGCGCTGGGGCCTGCCGGAGCAGCATGTGCGGCTGCTGCCGATGACCGACGAACCGGTCGAGACCCATGTCATCGTCGACCGGGACGGCGAGCAGGAGGCGATCCACTTCCAGCATTGGTGGGTCAAGGAGCGCGCCGCGATCCCGGCGCAGCGGTTCGTGGTCGCCGGGCTGGACCGCGCGAATCCCGCCCCGGGCGTGCTCGAGGCGATCCGCACCGCCGACCTGATCGTGCTGCCGCCGAGCAATCCGGTCGTGTCGATCGGCATCGTGCTGCTCGTGCCGGGCGTGCGCGACGCGCTGCGCGGCACCACGGCGCCGGTCGTCGGCGTCAGCCCGATCGTGGGCGGCGGTCCGGTGCGCGGGCACGCCGACGCCTGCCTGGCCGCGCTCGACGTCGAGGTCTCACCCCAGGGAGTCGCCTCGCTGTATGCCGACTTCCTCGACGGCTGGCTGGTCGCTCCCGGCGAAGGCGCGACCGCTGAAGGCGCGACCGCGGAAGGCGCGGGCGGCTACCCGCGCGACCTCGTCGTGCAGGAGGCGCCGCTGCTGATGTCCTCCCCCGAGGCCGCGACCGCGATGGCGGCGGCCACCCTGCGCCTCGCCGAGGCGGTCCGCCGGTGATCACCCTGCTGCCGGTGCCGGGCCTGCCCGAGATCGGTGCGGGTGACGACCTCGGCGCGCTCGTCGCGGACGCGATCGAGGTGCGTGACGGTGACATCGTCGTGGTGACCTCCAAGGTGGTCTCCAAGGCACTCGGCCTGCGTGCCGACAGCACCGAGAGCACCGACCGGCCCGCGCTTGCGCTGCGCGAATCCCGCCGCGTCGTCGCCGAACGGATGACCTCCACCGGTGGTGTCACCCGCGTGGTCGAGGCGCTCGCCGGGCCGGTGATGGCCGGTGCCGGCATCGACGCCTCCAACGCCGACGACGATCACCTGCTGCTGCTCCCCCACGACCCCGACGCCGCCGCCCAGGAGGTGCTGGACTCGCTGCGCGCCGCGACCGGCGTGGGCGGGCTCGCGGTGATCCTCAGTGACACCGCGGGCCGGCCGTGGCGGGCCGGTCTGGTCGATTTCGCCCTCGGCACCGCGGGGCTGCGCGCGCTGGACGACCTGCGCGGGCACGCCGACGCCGCCGGCCGCGATCTGGCGGTCACGGTCCGCAACCTCGCCGACGAACTCGCCGCCGCGGCCGACCTGGTCAAGGGCAAGCTCGACCGCGTCCCGGTCGCCATCGTCCGAGGTATGCCGGACCTGGTCGCCGAGGTGCCCGCCGTCGACCTGGTGCGTTCGGGGCCGGAGGACTGGTTCGCGCTCGGGCGCGCCGAGGCCGTCCGCGACGCGCTGGGGGTGCCGGCCGGGTCGCAGCTGTCGCAGGACGTCGGCATCGAATCGGTGCACCCGGAGACCATCGCCGACCGCGCCGCCCGAGCCCTCCGCGTCGCCTCTTCCGCCGAGCGGGCACCTAGCGCCGCCCGAGCGGGCACTACGCGCCGCGCGAGCTCGATCACCGCGCGAGGCGAGGCGGTCGTCATACGGCTGGAGGACGCCGATCCGGTGCGGCTCGGGCACACCTGGGCCCGGGTCGAGGTCGCGCTCGCCGGCGAGCGGCTGGGCGCCGACGCCACTCGCGACGGCACCACGGTCGAGATCGTCGTGCGGCCCACCCGCCGTTAGTCTGGCGCCATGCCCGAGATCGTCGCGCCGAACCCGCCTGCCCTGATCCGCGACCAGGAGTTCGTTCCGGTCGTGCTGGGTGGCGACCGGCTGGGGTACAGCCTGGCCCGGTCCTTCCACATGGCCTACGGCTATCGCACGCTGGTCGTCTCGCGGATGGTCGCCGGGCCGATCGCGCACAGCGACCTGATCGTGCACCAGCCGATCGAGTCGCTCGAGGATCCGCAGGTGCTGGTGCGCACCTTGCGCGAGCTGGCGCCGCGGGTCGGCTCGGCCAAGCGACTGCTGCTGGCGACGACCGATCATGTCGTGAGCGTGCTCGCGCGAGTCAAGGACCAGCTCGAGGATCTCTACCTCATCCCCTACGCCGACGCCGAGCTCATCGACACGATGACCCGCAAGGAGAATTTCGCGAAGTTCTGCGCCGAGCTCAACATCCCCCACCCCGCCACGGTGGTCTATGACGTTGCGGGACAACAGGATTCGGGAGCACTCGACCACCTCACCTATCCGGTGATCGCCAAACCGTCCAACGCCGAGGCGTGGGCCGGGGTGTCCTTCGAGGGCAAGCGCAAGGTGCACACCGCGGCCTCGCGGACAGAGCTGGACGACCTGCTCGGGCGGCTGCGCGCGGCCGGCTACACCGACAAGATGATCCTGCAGGACGTCATCCCCGGCGACGATCAGAACATGCGCATCCTCACCTGCTATGTCGCCCGCGACGGCAAGGTGCACTTCGCCTCCTACGGCCGGGTGCTGCTCGAGGAGCACTCCCCCGACACCGTCGGTTTCCCCGCCGCGATCCTCACCGAACGCGACGACGCCGCCATCGCCCAGGCCACCCGGCTGCTGGAGCAGATCGGCTGGCGTGGCTACGCCAACTTCGACATGAAGTTCGACCCGCGCACCGGCGAGACCGTCTTTTTCGAGCTCAACCCCCGCCTCGGCGGCACGAGCTTCTACATCACCGCGGCCGGCCACAATGTCGTGCGCTGGTATGTCGATGAGTACGTCCGCGGCGAGGACCTCAGTGCGCGCCCGCCGGTGATCGCCGAGGACCAGCATGTCTTCACCGCCGTGCCGGTCAAGTGGCTGCAGCGCTATATCACCGACCCCGACACCGCGGCGACGGTCAAGCGGCTGATCCGCGAGCGCAAGGTCACCAACCCGTGGTTCTACTCCGCCGAGCGCAACCCGCGCCGCTGGGCGTGGATCGTCGCCAACCAGGCCAACTACATCCGCAAGTACCGTCGCTATTACCCCGAGCCCAAGGCGCTGGTATGACGTCCGCTCCGCTCACCGTGGCGGCCGACCCCGCCTGGCCGGGGCCGACGGTCGGTGTCATCGGCGGCAACGGGCCGGCGGCGACGGCGCTCTACCTCAAGCTGCTGGTCGACCGCACCCCGGCGAAGCGCGATCAGGACCACCTGGACCTCATCGTGCTCGACCACGCCAGCCAGCCCGATCGCACCGCCCGGATCCTGTCCGACGATGCCCCGGATCCCGGGCCGGTGCTCGCCCGTGATGCCGCCCGGCTGGAGGCGTATGGCGCGGCGTTCATCACCATCCCGTGCAACACGGCATACCACTTCTTGCCCCAAATCTCTTCTGCGACAACGCTTCCCATCATCTCCATCGTCGAGGAGACCGCCAAGGCCGCGATCGCCCGCGGGCCGCGGGTGGGTCTGCTCGCCACCGACGGCACCCGTGCGGCTGGCGTTTATCAGAAGGTGCTGGACGCTCTCGGCGCGCAGATCGTGCTGCCGTCCGAGGAGGACCAGCGGCTGGTGATGTCGGTGATCTACGACGGGGTCAAGGCCGGCGGGCCGGTCGACGTCGAGGGGCTCGAGGCGGTCATCGGCCGGCTCAGCGCCGGCAGCGACGTCGTCGCGCTGGGGTGCACCGAACTGTCGATCGTTTATGACGAGCAGGGCTGGCGGGGCCGACCGGAGCTCGTCGACTCGGTCGAATCGCTCGTGCTCGCCACGATCCGCCAGGCCGGCCGCACCCCCCGCTGAACGCCCGCGCGCCAACCCCGACTCACCACCGGCACAAAACGCCCAACTGGGCGATCCGCGCGCCAATCCCGACTCACCACCGGCACAAAACGCCCAACTGGGCGATCCGCGCGCCACGCTGTCAACCGATCCGGACGGTGAGCTCGATGATGTCGCCCAGGGCGTAACCCTCGGCGCGCTGGACGGCGACCTTGACCGGCACCAGATAGCCGCCGTGGCGGGGAAAGATCGAGGTGGTCCAGGTCGTTCGCCCGCTGACGCATTCGGCGGGGATGCAGCCCCAGCCGTAGGTCACGTCCCGGGCGATATCGGCGACCGCCGCAGCGAGGTCATCGGGCAACGGCACGAACAGATAGGGCGCCGGCCCGCGCCACTCGATGATTTCCCCCTCGAAGCTGAACTCCACCAACGCATTCGACCACCGACCCGCCCCGGCAAGCAACGCCCGCAGGCAGCGTGAGGCGAGCACACCGGCATACACTCGGTGCACGAATCCGCAACCGGCGCAAGGGGTTTGCGACCATGAAGGCCATCGTCGTCACGGCATTGCTGCTGCTCGCCGCCTGCGGCCAGGCGCCCGCGACGGGCGGGAACGGGACAACCGAGAGCACGACGAGCGGCACCTCCAGCGACGCCGACCGGCGCTTCCCGCTCACCGTGCACCGCTCGGGCGGCATTGCCGGTTTCGCCGACGATGTCACCATCGCCGCCGACGGCACGGTCACCGGCAGCACTCGCGCGGGCACGGTCGACTGCCGGCTGGACCAGACCTTGATGGACCCCCTGCGTGCTCACGCACCGGCCGCCGCCTCGAGCGGGCCGTCGTTGTCCGGAGCCGACCGTATGCCGGTCTGGGTCGAGAATGCGTTCGGCCGCACCGACCTGGGTGAGGCGGCGGACGCTGAGGGACTCTCCGGCGCCGTCTCGGCGATCCTCAGCGAACTCAATCAACCCGCGGAGCAGCGGCGCCACTGTCGGTGACGCCGCTGCTCAGGCGGGCTAGACCGGATCGGTCAGGCGCTGCAGGTGGCCGTGCCCTTGGGCACCGAGATCGCGTTGAACGCGTTCTCGACGGCGACGCACTGGGTGCTGCCGACGCCGTAGAGCTCCTTGGCCGAGGTGATTGCACCTTCCCGAGCATCGAGATAGGTCGAGTTCGACGTCAGCTTGGTCGACAGCGTCCGGAACCAGACCTTCTCGGCGACCGAGCGACCGGCACCGGTGACCGCCGCACCATTGCAGGTGGGGCTGTTGTAGTTGACCCCGTTGATGGTCTTGGCGCCCGAACCCTCCGAGGCCAGGTAGAACCAGTGGTTCAACGGACCGGAGCTGTAGTGCGGGTTGGCCGACGCGACCGCCGGGCTCCAGCAGTCGTAGGACCGGCCGTCCTTGGACGGCTTGTCCATGTAACGCAGCGGGGTGCCATTGCCGTTGAGGTTGATCTCCTCACCGATCAGGTAGTCCGGCACATCATTGGGGTTGTTGGCGTACCACTCGACCGCGGTGCCGAAGATGTCCGAGGTCGCCTCGTTCAGGCCACCCGGGTCACCGGAGTAGACCAGCCCGGCGGTGTTCTCGGTGACACCATGGCTCATCTCGTGGCCGGCCACATCCAGCTCCACCAACGGGTTGGCGTTGTTCGCGCCGTCGCCATAGGTCATCTGAGTGCCGTCCCAGAAGGCATTGGCATAGTTGTTGCCGTAGTGCACCCGCGACGGGGCGCCCTTGCCCGTGCCCCAGATGCCGGCCCGGCCCTGCACCTTGTCGTAGTAGTCGTAGGTCGTCTCCGCGCCGTACTGGGCGTCGACACCTGCCGACGCGCGGTCGCTGTTGGTGCCATTGCCCCACACGTCGTCGGGGTCGGTGAGGATGGTGCCCTTGCCACCGGTGCGGTTCTGCATGTCGGCGACCGAGTTGCTGCGCGCGTCGACCATCTTGTAGGCGCCCGCCGAGCCGGAGGTGCCGATGGTCACCTGGCCGACGTAGATGCCCTTGCCGGTGCCGTCGGCGATCTGCTCGTTGCTCGCGAGCACGGCGCCGCTGGCGGCGTCGACATAGGTGAGCAGGCGCGAGGGAGTCTGGTCCGCCTTGACGCCGGTGGTGACCACCTCATAGGCGAGGCGGGGCTGACCGCTGCCGGCGTAGACCACCAGGGTGCCGCTCACCGCGGACACCGACGCCGCCTTCGAGGCACCGCGACCCTTGGCGAGGGCCGTGGACTTGGCCAGCTTGGGGGTCGTCGAGGCGACCGCCACCTTGCCGGTGCCATTCTTCTTGGCCTGCCGCACGGTGCCATTCGGCGCGGTGGTGACGATCAGGTCGCCGCCGATGACGCGCAGGCCACGGAAGGTGCGGTTGTAGTGCGTATACCGCGTGCCGTCGCGGTCGACATACACGTTCATGGGCTGCAACGCCTCGTCGCCGGACAGGTTCAGCTGGCGAGCGATGGCGTCTGCGCTGCTGGTCGCGGCGCTCATGGCCCGCACCTGCGCGGCGCCCGTGGTGGGCGCTGCGGCATCGGCGGACGGGGACAGCGAGGCCGCGGTGGCGACCATGCCGGCGGCGAGGACGCCGAAACCGGCGGCTCGTGACATTCGGTTCACGGGGTTTCTCCCTCTGAGCAATCGACCCGGGACGCTCCCGGTTCGCACCGTCGCCGGACGGGGGCCGTCGACGGTGTGGACTGACTCTGCCCCTCCGACGAGGGTTATGGGGCCAACCTGGGAACTTCCTGACCGAAGCCAGACAGGACTTTTACCTTCCGCACCCGACCGGGCCGCCACCCGCCGAGCCCGCGAAGGGCCGGCCGGGTGACGGCCCGGTCCGCAGCCAGTGACCGATCAGCTGACGGCGACGTCGTCGATGACGAAGCTCGTCTGCAGGCTGGAGTCCTCGGTCGCGGCGAACTTGAGCGTCACCGAGCTGCCGGCATACGACGACAGACTCACCGACTGCTGCACCCACGTGGACTTGGGTGTGCTGAGGTTCGAATACGACTTCACCGTGGTGCCGTTGAGCGACACCGTCGCCGTGTCATAGGCCGAGCTCGTCGAGGTTTCGGCGGTGTCGATCCGCACCCACCAGGTCAGCGTGCCGCCGGTCGCGGGCACGGTGAAGGTCTGCGATTCGGATTCATTGGCGGTGGCGCCGTTGCCGCCGAGCCACAGCTTCCAGCTGCCACTGTGCGCCGGGCGGCCGGTGTCATTGGTGATCGGGCCGGACGTGCCGGTCCAGCCGGTCTGGCCGCTCTCGAAGCCGCCGTTGGTCAGCGAGCTGCCGCTGGGCGGCGGGGTGCCGCCACCGCTGCAGGCCGCCGTGCCGGCCGGCACCGAGATCGCATCGAAGGCGTTCTGCACCGCGAGGCACTGGGTGCTGCTCGCGCCGAAGAGCTCGATCGCGGAGTTGATCGCGCCCTCGCGCGCGTCCTTGTAGGTGGAGTTCGAGGTGAGCTTGGTGGCGAGGGTGCGGTACCAGACCTTCTCGATGTCCCGGCGGCCGGCGCCGGTCATCGACTTGCCGTTGCAGGTCGGGCTGTTGTAGCTCACGCCGTTGATCGTCTTGGCACCCGAGCCCTCCGAGGCGAGGTAGAACCAGTGGTTCAGCGGACCGGAGCTGTAGTGCGGGTTGGCGCTGCCGACCGAGGAACTCCAGCAGTCGTATGACGCTCCGTCCTTGGACGGCTTGTCCATATAGCGCAACGGGGTCCCATTGCCGTTGAGGTTGAGCTCCTCACCGATGAGATAGTCCGGCACGTCGTTGGGGTTGTTGGCATACCACTCGACCGCGGTGCCGAAGATGTCCGAGGTCGCCTCGTTCAGGCCGCCCGGGTCGCCGGAGTAGACCAGCCCGGCGGTGTTCTCGGTGACGCCGTGGCTCATCTCGTGGCCGGCCACGTCGAGTTCGACCAGCGGGTTGGCGTTGTTCGCGCCGTCGCCATAGGTCATCTGGGTGCCGTCCCAGAAGGCGTTGGCGTAGTTGTTGCCGTAGTGCACCCGGCTGCGGGCGCCGGTGCCGTTGTTCCAGATGCCGGCCCGGCCCTGCACCGAGTTGTAGTAGCTGTAGGTCTGCTCGGCGCCGTAGTGCGCGTCCACGCCGGCCGAGGCGCGGTCGCTGTTGGTGCCATTGCCCCACACGTCGTCAGCGTCGGTGAAGGTGGTGCCGGTGCCGGAGGTGGCGCCCTTGAGGTCGGTGGTGTAGTTGCCCTGTGCGTCCTTCATCGTGTAGGCGCCAGCCGAGCCCGAGGTGCCGATGCTCACCTGGCCGACGAAGATGCCCTTGCCGGTCCCGGCCTTGACCTGCTCGTCGGAGGCCAGCACCGCACCGGTGCGCGCGTCGACATAGGTGAGCAACCGCGAGGGGGTCTGGTTGGCCTGCACGCCGGTCGTCTGCACCTCATAGGCCAGCCGCGGCTGACCCGCACCGGCGTAGATCACCAGCGTGCCGCCGACGGAGCTCACGGTCTTGGCCTTGGACACGCTGCGGCCCTTGGCGAGCGCGGTGGCCTTGGCCAGGGTGGGCGTGGTCGAGGTGACGGCCACCTTGCCGGTGCCATTCTTGGTGACCTTCCGGACCGTGCCATTCGGCGCGGTGGCGACGATCAGGTCGCCGCCGACGACGCGCAGGCCGCGGAAGGTGCGGTTGTAGTGCGTGAAGCGCGAGCCGTCGCGATCGGCATACACGCTCTTGGCCTGCAGCGCCTCGTCCGCGGACAGGTTCAGCTGGCGGGCCACGCTGTCGGTGCTCGCCGAGGCGGCACTGGTGCCGCCGGCGGCATCGGCGGTCGGTGCGAATGACGCGGCCGAGGCGACCATGGCGGCGGCCAGCATGCCGAAGGCGGCACCACGAGATAGTCGGTTCACGGTTTCTCCCTCAAGGGACGGGACCCAGGTGATTCCCGGGTCTTCGCGGACGGTCGGGCACGGGGTGGGCCCGGCAGCCCGCGCCGAGCCTTGGCCCAGCACCGGGTCGCCCACAAGGGAGAAAACCGAATCCTTACCGTTCGCCGACGCAGTTCTTACTCAATGCAGGGCGATTGCTGACCAAGCGTGGGTTCAGCGCACGGGCAGGTGGCCGGGCAGGGTGATCCGCGGGCCGCGACGGGGCCGGTGCAGCCCACCGGCGCTCACCAGGAATTGCACCCGGAAGCGGTGGCCGGCATAGGGCTCGAGCAGCCGCGCCATCTCGACGTCGTCGACGGGCGCTCCGGTGAGCGCCCAGCCGATGTCCTTGGCGACGTGGTAGTCCCCGAAACTCACCGCGTCAGCGTCACCGAGAGCGCGCTGCGCGGTTTCGGCGGCGGTCCACAGCCCGACCCCGGGCACCGAGCGCAGCCGCGCCCAGGCCTGCTCGCGGGGCAGATCGACCGCGCGTTCGAGCGCGGCGGCGGCGTCGACGGCGCGCATGATGGTGCGCGACCGGGCCGGGTCCACCCCGGCCCGCAACCACTCCCAGGACGGGATGCGCTTCCAGTCTGCCGCGCTCGGCGGGGTCATCAGTCCACGGTCGGCGCCCGGGCCGGGTGCCGGGGCGCCGAACCGGCGCACCAGCTGGCGATAGGCGCCGAAGGCCTGCACGCCCGTCACCCGCTGCTCGATGATCGCCGGGACGAGGGAATCGATCACCAGGCGCGATCGGCATACCCGCCAGTGGGTATGCCGGCGTGCGGGCTCGCGCAGCACGTCGTGCCGGATCGTGAAGCCGGTGGGGTCGTCGCTGCCGCCGAGCAGCTCGGGCAGACCGGCGAGCAGCCAGGCGGCACCGGCGCCCCACGCCCGGGCGCGGACGCCGTCGCGGTGCTCGCGCAGGTTGAGGGTGCCCGCGCCGTCGGGGGTGACGCAGGCCCGCCAGACGCCGTCGTCGTCGGCGCGCCAGGTGGGGTCACCGCCACCGTGGCGCAGGGCGCCGAGGATCAGCCGGATCGGCACCGGCCGGCCCGGCGACCAGGTCGTCTCCAGCGGGTCGGTCACCGGCGCCGGAAGGTGAGCAGGGCCAGGCCGTAGGACGCGTCGGCGCGGTGCGCGGAGCGGTGGCGGGCACCGTCGCGGATGTCGAGGTCACCGACCACGCTGAGGCCTTGTTCGCCGGCGCGGGCGATGATCGAGCGCAGGTCGGCGAGCCCGACGCCGCCCTCATCGGCGGGGCCGAGGCGCATCGTCACCGACAGCAGTCCGCCCCGGCGCAGCGCCCAAGAGGCCCGGGTGAGGTCTTCGTCGACGGTCTCGGGCTGGGTCGAGTGCGGATGCAGCCGGGCGACCATGTCGACGCCGGCGCGCGGCACCTGCTCGCCGACCACGTCGGGGCGCATCACGTCGAAATGCACCGGCGCAAAGCCAGCCTGCTCGGCCCACCGACTGAAGGTCGACCGCGGACCGGCGGTGTCGACCACGACCGAGCGGCGACCACCGTCGTCGACCACGCGCAGCAGGGCGGCGAGCCCGCCGAGCGCGGCCCAGGCTCCGGTGTCGTCGACGGTGCGGGCCAGGCCGAGCGAACGGGCCATCCGCCGCGCGCGTCGCGCCACCGCGCCATCGGTCAACAGGTCGGTCAGCCGCACACCGCTCAAGTCGGCGGCGCGCAGCGGCGTGGGTTGGTCGGCACGCGGCATCCGGGCTGCGGTATCACGAGCCGCCTGACGTGCCCGGTCGACGATGCGTTGCACAGCCGGCGTGCCGCTGAGGCGGCTCGCCGAGGAGACCTTGCCCTTCACGACACCGACTCTAACCGTCCGTCCTGACGGACCCGGGTTGCTTGCGGCAGATGGCGGGCAAGCAGCGCGCGCTGATCGCGCCCCAAGGCGTCCTCGAGGTGCTCGAGCCCGGGGATCACCAGGCGGGTGGCCGGCCGGTCGAAGATCGCGGCGAGGTTGAGCAGCGCCGTGCTGGTGGAGCCGGCGACCTGGGCCGCGGTGACCACCCGGGGGTCGAGCTCCGCGGGCAGCGGACTGGTCACGAGCGGCAGCCCGGCATACATCGTGGTGTCCTCGGTGGGGTGGGGTCGCACGACCAGCCGCATCCCCTCGCGCCGGGCGTGGGCGGCAACCGCGTCGATGTGCGCGCGGTAGTCGGGTTCGGTGATCACGCCGAGCCGCACCCAGGGCTGGGTGAGCAGCACGAGGTCCCCGCTCGGGGTGCGGTCCACGTCGGCCGTATGCCGGTGGAACTCGCGCGCGATCTCCTCCCGCACCGCCCACTGCTGCTCCTTGACGTAGAGCGCGAAGCGTTCGCCGGTGAGCAGTCGGCTGGCTGAAGCGACTGCGGCCGCGCGGACGGTGCGTTGGGGTTCGCCCGCGCCCTCACGGGCGAGGGCGGCCCGGCGGGTGCGCCAGTCGCCATACGTCCCGAGACCCTCGTCGGTGACGACCACGCGGACGCGACGACGAATCTCCTTGCGGTGCAACGCGATCCACGGCTTGATGCCGGGTGCGCCGACGGACAGATAGGTGAGATCCCCGGTCGGCCAGGCGGCCGCGCGCGGCTCGAACCGCAGCTCGACGTGGTCGGGCAACAACGCTCGGATGTCGTCTTCGGACACCGCGGTGCGGGCGAGATCGTCGCCGACGGTCAGGGTCACGCTCTGCTGCGACCGCAGCCAGGCGGCGAGGTGGACCAGGTGGGTGCGGCTGCGGATCCCGGTGGTGAGGACCTGCATCTACAGCACCGGCGGCCGGCCGAGGCGGGTGAGTTCGGCGACCGTGCGCCAGCTGATCGGCCGGCGCGGGCCCGCCGGCTGGCGCAGTCCGTCCCTGAAGCCGTTGAACCACACCTTGAGATCCTGCGGGTTGCGGCGGCCCCGCAGCACGGTGATGGCCGCCCAGTCGGCGAGATAGATCGGCACCAGCGGCGCCGGCAGATTGCGGCGCGCGACCCAGACCCGGTTGCGCGCGGTGTAGGCGAGATAGCGCGGGTGGCGGTTGTCGGGCGTCGCCGGGTGGTTGACGACGATGCTCGGCACGTACTGGATCAGCCAGCCCGCGTCGATCAGCCGCCAGGCCAGGTCGATGCCCTCGTGACCGAAGAAGAAGTCGTCCGGCCAGCCGCCTACCTGCTCGAAGGCGATCCGCCGCGACAGGTGAATGCCCTCAAGGAACCAGGTCGCCGGGCCGGCTTTGCCGCCGTTCTTGACGTTGAGCCGCGGGATCCAGCGACGCGGCGTGGGTTTGCCGGTGGGGTCTTGCCCGCGCGGGCCGATCACCGCGTTGCGCGGATCCTGGTCCATCTCGGCGACCATCCGCGCCAGCGTGTCGGTGCGCGGGAGGGTGGCGTCGTCGTCGTAGAAGAACAGGTAGTCGCCGCGCGCTTCCTTCGCGCCGACATTGCGTCCACCCGGTATGCCGAGGTTGGTCGGCTGGTAGACCGTGCGCACCCAGTCGGGCAGGCCGGTGGGCTGCCAGCCATTGCCGACGACCACGATGTCGAGTTCGACGCCTTGCTGGGCGTGCACGGAGTTCAACGCCGTGGCCAGCACATCGAGGCGTTCGCCCATCGACAGCACCACCACCCCGACGGTGGGCTTGGGCTGTGCGGTGGGCCCTGGCTGGGCGGTCTGCTTCGGCTGGGCGGTTTGCTTCGGCTGGGTGGTCTGCTTCGGCTGGGCGGTTTGCTCCGGCTGGGCGGTTTGCTCCGGCTGGGCGGTCGCGCTCGGCCGGGCGGTTGGCGCCTGCTCGGGTGCGGGAGCCTGCTCGGAAGACGGCTTGCTGTCGGTCACGCCCCACATCCTCCCCGAAACGCCATCACTCCGGCGCGTCGCGGTCAACCGTTGACGCCGACGCGCCGGTGCGACGCGATTCCCCGGCGCGTCGCAGTCACCCATTGACGCCGACGCGCCGGTGCGGCGCGATTCCCCGGCGCGTCGCGACCACCCATTGACGCCGACGCGCCGAAATGCGGCAATTCCTCGGCGCGTCGCGGTCAACCGTTGACGATGACGCGCCGGGGTGGGGGCCTAAGGTCGAGGATCGTGGAGACGCTTCGCCGGGCCGTGCGCGCCGTGATCCTGGACGAGGCCGACCGCATCCTGTTGGTGCAGTTCCGCTGGCCCGGCATGCCCTATCCAGGAGGGCTCTGGGCCTGCCCGGGCGGCGGCATCGAACCAGGTGAGAGCACCGAGGACGCGTTGCGCCGGGAGCTGCTGGAAGAAGTCGGCCTCGACGAACCGCCGGTCGCGGCGCTCCTGTGGCGCAAGACCTCGCGGTGGGACCTCGGGCTCGCCGAGACCCGGTATGACGGACAGGTGGACGACTACTTCCTGATCCGCGTGCCCCACTTCGAGCCTCGCCCCGCCATGACACCGGAGGAGCTGCGCGCCGAGAACGTCCACGGCATGCGCTGGTGGACCCGCGGTGAAATCTCTTCCGGCACAGACGTTTTCGGCCCGCGGGCGCTAGCCGACCTGCTCGGTGGCGTGATCGCGAACGGAGCACCCGCCATACCGATCGAGATCGAGGGGTTCTGAGGTGGCACTCACGCGGTGGGAGCAGACCGACCACAGCGGCTACGGCCGCACGTTCGGCGAACTGGTGGCGGCGGGCGAGGACGTCGAGGGCGAGGCGCGGCTCGCCGACGCGATGATCGCGCGCGGGTCGCGGGTGCTCGACGCGGGCTGCGGCATGGGCCGGGTCGGTGCGGCGCTGCAACGCCGAGGGCACGACGTGCTCGGCGTTGACCTCGATGAGCAGCTGCTGGATCAGGCGCGCAACACCTATCCCGAGCTGGTCACGATGCTCGCGCGGTTGGACGATCTGACGCCCGAATCGCTTGCGGCACAAGGACATTCGACGACATACGACCTGGTCGTGTGCGTCGGCAATGTGATGATCCTGCTCGCACCCGACACCGAACGCGACGTGCTCGCCCGCTTGCGCGACCTGCTCGCCGACGACGGCCGCATGCTCGTCGGCTTCCACACCACGGGCAAACCGGCGAGTTCGCGCACCTACTCCGCCGACGAGTTCGCCGCCGACGCCGAAGCCGTCGGGCTGGTCGTGGAGCAGCGTTTCGGCAGCTACGACCTCCTGCCGTATGACGGTTCAGGAGACTATGTCGTGCACCTGCTAAAGCACGCGAATTCGCCTGAGCCGCAACGCAATTCGTGGGGCCTGCCGACGCGCTCCGCACCAGCGGACTGATCGGTCAGTCGGCGCGAACGCCGAAGCACAGCTGAATGCCGTCAAACTCGACATGGCGTAGCACGACGCGCTCGGCGATGGCTGCCGGCACCTCGAGCGAGGGCCAGTGCAACCACGACAGCACCGGCAGGTCGAGCACCTTGGCCGCCGCCTCACACGCTGTCCACCGCGGCCAGACCACTGCGGGATCGTCCGAACGCGCACATCGGGCGAGGCGGGGTGACACCCGCTGGCTCGCCAGCTCCGCGTCGACCGCGAGGGTCAGACCGTCCGGGTTGGGCGGGGCCCACGCGACACCCCGACCGTCGCCGAGATAGGTGCGCACCGAATCCGGGTGGGTGTCACCGTTCACGCCCGGCCCGATGGTGAGCCAGCGCGGGTCGGCATACGAGGCGAGATAGGCCTCGAGATCGCTTCGCACCTGACCAGCATGCCGACCCGGGTCGAGGCCCTCGTCACCGGGTGACCGCGACGCGCCGGGCTGACGCACTCCGTCGGCGCGTCCGCGTCAACCAGCGACCGCGACACGCCCGGGTGACGCACTCCGTCGGCGCGTCCGCGTCAACCAGCGACCGCGACGCGCCGAGGTGAAGTCTCGCGCTAAATCGAGCCGCCGCCGTCGACGACGATGACCTGGCCGTTCATGTTCGTGTCGTCGAAGAGCAGGCCGCGCACGATCGGCGCGATATTCGCCGGCGTGACGAGCCGGCCGGACGGCGTGCGCCGGCTGATCGTCGACAGCTGCTCGGTGCCGAGCACCGAGCTCATCTCCGAGGCGAAGAAGCCCGGCGCCACCGAGTTGACCAGGAAGCGCCCGTGCATCTCGCGGGCCAGCGTGCGGGTCGCCGAGTCCAGGCCGCCCTTGGTCGCCGAATAGGCCACCAGACCCGAATAGCCCCGCTGCGCGCAGATCGAGGTGACATTGACGATCCGGCCGCGGCCGACCTTCGACATCGCGTGCCGGATGAACTGGCGGGTCAGCACCAGCGGCGCGGTGAGATTGGTCTGGATGATCTGGGCGATGCGGTCCGGCGAGGTGTGCAGGTGCATCGAGTCCTGGCCGATCGCGGCGTTGTTGACCAGCGAGTCGATCGGGCCGAGCGCGTCGGCCGCAGCCTTGATGAAGGCCTTGCCGCCGGCCTCGTCGTTGATGTCGAGGGA
This sequence comes from Metallococcus carri, assembly GCF_011440275.1. Classification (GTDB taxonomy): domain Bacteria; phylum Actinomycetota; class Actinomycetes; order Actinomycetales; family Dermatophilaceae; genus Metallococcus; species Metallococcus carri. Next base: position 458,523 of record NZ_JAAOIV010000001.1, read on the forward strand.
GTCGGCATACAGCCGCTCGGGGTGCTCGGAGCGCAACTGCTCGATCTCCGGGGTCAGCGATCGCGAGAAGGTCGCGACCTTGGCACCTTGCGCGAGGGTGTCGCGGACGATCTGCAGGCCGAGGCCCTTGGTGCCGCCGGTGATGAGCACGCAGGACGCGGCGGGGATGACGGTGGGCTCAGACATCGCTCTTCAGCGTCTCCTTCATCGGGATCTCGTCACGCACGCGGATCCGCCGCGGCACGGAGTAGTCGGGCAGCCGCTCGGCACACCAGGCCTGCAGTTCGGCATCGGTCGCAGTCGCTCCGGGAGCCAGAACCACTTCCGCCGCAACGACATTCCCGACCAGCGGCGCGCGGCGGCCCTTGACCGAGGCCCACGCCACGGCCGGGTGCGCGAGCAGCACGGCACGCACCTTCGACGCGGACGCCTTCGACCCGCCGACGTTGATCTCGTCCGAGGCGATCCGCCCGGTGATCAGCACGCGGTCGTCCACGATCTCGGCCCGGTCGCCGGTGCGGATGTCGCCGTCCATGCCCCGGGCGGCCTTGTCGGAGCGGATGACGAGTTCACCGTCGACAACGCTCAGCACGGGGCGTCCGGCCGTATGCCGATCCAGCCAGTTCGCGGGGAAACCCGCCCGGCCGTCGTGGACGGCGATCGCGGCGCCGGCCTCGGACGAGGCGTAGATCCACGAGATGCGCGCCTGCGGGAAGGCCTCGCGCAGTTGGTCCAGCACGCCCTGATCGACGGGTTCGCCGCCGAGGGTGACCTGCTCGAAGGGGATCTGGGCGAGCACGTCGCCGGAGCGGAAGAGCGCCTGCCGCCAGAAGGTCGGCGTGCCGGACGCGGCGGTGACCCCCGCCGCGAGCGCTCGCTCGGGCCAGCTGTCGAGCTCGCCCGGCTCGACAAAGAGCACGTCCTGGCCGGGCAGCTGCAGCGACATCGTGACGACCTGCCACCACGCGTAAGCGCCTGTGGCATAAGGACATAGCCACATCCGCGGGGGTTGCGGCGAGCTGATCGTGGTGAGCGACTCAAGCGTGTGCGCCACCTGCTTCGGGCGTCCGGTCGAGCCGCTGGTCAGCAGCCAGATGCGACCCGCGTCGGCCGGCCGTTCGGTGGTCGCCGGAGTGATGCCGTCGGCGCGCACCAGCGCGAGCCCGTCCGCGCGGAACTGCTCTGCCTGCTCGGCGTCGACCCGCCCTGCCGACGCGACGAGGGTCTCGCGCTCGGGTTGCGTCGCGTGCGCCCACACCGCGCGCGCCGCGTCCAGATGGGAGTCCACGAGGTATGCCGACGCCGCGGGCCAGTCCTCGAGCGCCAGCCCGGACCACGGGCCGTCATACCTCGAGGTGACGATCCGGTTGGCCGCGCCGGCCGGCATACCGCTCAAGAAGCCTGCTGCAGCTGGTCGATGAAGGTGAGCACGTCGCCCACGGTCTCGATCGAGCGCAGGCCGGGGGCGTCGAAGTTGAGCTCGGTGTCGAGTTCGTCCTCCACCCGCAGCGCGAGCTCGGAGAAGTCCAGCGAGCGGAAGCCGATCTCGGACAGCTGCGCATCGTCGTTGGCGGGCAGTTCCTTGCCCTGCGCGGCGAGCACTTCGCCCATCATCTCGCGCACCTGATCGCGGCTCAGCGTGGTCATCGATCCTCCGTCGTCGTCCGGCATTTCGCTCCGCGTCAGTGTAGGGGCGAAGCGCGCCGATCCCACATTCGTCGCGGGACTACGCTGGCGGGCGTTCCAGTCCCCGACCCTCGGAGGCCCTCGTGTTGCGCCCGGCGACCGACCAGGACAAGGAAATCGTGCGCGTCTGGCGCAACCACCCGGACGTGCGCGCGGTGTCCCTCACGCGGGATGAGATCAGCCCACAGCAGCACGAGAACTACTGGAAGTCGTTGCGCGGCAACGAATCTCGCAAGGTGTTCATCTACGAGCGGGACGGCCGACCGGCCGGAGTCGTCACCTTCTTCGACATCGATCCGAGCGCGAAGCGGGCGATGTGGGGCTACTACCTCGACAACGACGGGCTGACCCGCACCGGCGAGTTGCTGCCTGCGTGGATCGAGATCCAGCGCCAGGCGGTGCGGTATGCCGACGACGAGCTCGGCCTGGACGTGCTTGAGGGCGAGGTGCTGGACGCCAACGCAGCGGTCCGGCGGATGAACAAGCGCAACGGTTTCGAAGAGGTCGCCACCGACCAGCGGGAGATCGACGGCGAGACGGTCACCGTCCACACCATCCGCCGCACGCGCCCGGACCGGTGAGTGACGCTTCGCGAGGCACTAGCGACGCTTCGCGAGGAACTAGCGACCTTTCGCGAGGAACTAGCGACGCTTCGCGAGGAACTAGTGACCTTTCGCGAGGAACTAGTGGCGCTTCGCGAGGATTTACTGACGGTTCGCGAGGAACTACTGACGCTTCGCGATGAACTAGTGACGGTTCGCGAGGAACTAGTGACGTTTCGCGAGGATTTACTGACGGTTCGCGAGGACGGTGAGAGCGGCCTGAACGCGCGCCTCCGTCTGGTCGCGGACATGGCCGAACCACTCGTAGGCCGGGTCACCGCGCAGCGCCAGCATCGCCACACCGGCCGGCACGGGGGTGCTGGCGAGACTCACCGCCACCCCGCGACCTGACTCCACCAGTCGCATCGGCGCGGCGGTGGAATCAGCCCGCAGCGGCGCAATGGTCGGAGCCGGACCGATCAGCTCACGCACCCGCGCCACCCAGGACGGCGCGAAATCGTCCCGTGGCAGATAGTGCGGCAGGTCCACCGCGGCCAGGTCGACCGGCTCGGCGATCCCGGCCGAAGCCGGGACCGCGAGCGCCAGCGCCTCGCGCACCAACTCCACCCGCCGCAGCCCGCGCCCTTGGTCCAGCCGCCCGGCGAGCGCGAGGTCGACCGCGTGCGAGCGCAGCGCGTCCGCCTGGGCGGGCTCGGCCAGGCGGACCACCTCGATCGAGGGTACCGCGTCGGACAGGGCGTCGATCGCCCGCGCCGGCACGGCGAGCGAATCGTCGACGACCGCGATGCGCAGCGGCAGATCGCCCGTGGTGGCGGCCACCGCGAGCGCTCCCTCGCGCAGCGACCCCAACGCGGCCCGAGCGTGCGGCAGGAAGGCACGGCCGGCCGCCGTGAGCGTCATACCGTGTGGTTCACGGACGAACAGGTCGGCGCCGACGGCTCGCTCCAGGCGCCGAATCCGGGCCGACAGGGCCGGCTGGGAGACGAACAGAGCGCGCGCCGCAGCGGCCGTCGTGCCGGTCTCGTGCACGGTGACGAAGGTGCGCAGGACGTCGCTGTCGAACTCCATGACCTGTCGGTATTCGTGCGGCGGATAGGCTGATCGGCGATGTCCCTTGGACAAACCCCCGCCGTGCGAAGAAGGCTACCCGTATGACGCAATCACCCATCCGCATCGGCCGGCACGACATCGGCGCCGACCACGAGCCGTACATCATCGCCGAGATGAGCGGCAACCACGACGGTTCGCTGGACAAGGCGCTCGACATCGTCCGGATGGTGGCCGACTCCGGCGCGCAGGCGATCAAGCTGCAGACCTACAAGCCCGAGACCATCACCATCCAGTCCGACGCGCCCGACTTCCGGCTGTCGGAGGGGCACGAGCTGTGGGGCGGGCGCACCCTGTGGGATCTCTACGAGGAGGCGCACACCCCCTGGGAGTGGCACGAGCCGATCTTCGACCTCGCCCGCGAGCTCGGCCTGGACGCCTTCTCCTCGCCCTTCGACCCGACCGCGATCGATCTGCTGGAAAGCCTGGACGTCCCGGCCTACAAGATCGCCAGCTCCGAGATCGTCGACCTGCCGCTGATCCGGCTCGCAGCGAGCAAGGGCAAGCCGATCATCATCTCGACCGGCATGGCGTCGGTCGGTGAGATCTTCGCCGCCGTGCAGGCGGCCCGCGAGGTCGGCAACGAGCAGATCGTCGTGCTCGCCTGCACCGCCAACTACCCGGCCGACCCGAGCGAGAGCAACCTGCGCGGCATCCCGGTCATGGGCGACACCTTCGGCACCCTGATCGGCTACTCCGACCACACCATCGGCATCGGCGCGCCGATCGCGGCGGTTGCTCTCGGTGCGTGTGTCGTCGAGAAGCATGTCACCCTCGCCCGCGAGGGCGGCGGCGTCGACGCGGCCTTCTCCTCCGAGCCCGACGAGCTGAAAGCCCTTGTCTCCCAATCGAAAATCGCCTGGCAGTGCCTCGGCCAGCCGCGCATCGGAGCCCGCCAGCAGGAGAAGGAAGGGCTGCGTTTCCGCCGCTCGCTCTATGTCGTGCAGGACGTCAAGGCCGGGGAGCCCGTCACCGCCGACAATGTGCGCTCGATCCGCCCGGCCAACGGCCTCGCGCCCGATGAGTTCGCGCGCGTCGAAGGACGCACGTTCAGCAAGGACACCCCCAAGGGCACCCCGCTGTCCTGGGACCTGATCTGAGCCGTATGCCGCTGCTGTCGGTCGTCGTCCCCTTCTACAACGTCGAGGCCTATCTCGAGCAGTGCCTGGTCTCCCTGCGCGATCAATTGCTGCAGGACATCGAGGTGGTCCTCGTCGACGACGGCTCCCCCGACGGCTCGCTGGCGATCGCCGAGCGGTTCGTCGCGGCCGACCCCCGCTTCCGGCTGGTCCGGCAGGACAACGCGGGCCTCGGCCCGGCCCGCAACACCGGCGTCGCCCACGCCACCGGCCGCTATCTCGCGTTCGTCGACAGCGACGACGTCGTGCCGCCGCGGGCCTACACCGCGCTCGTCGGCACCCTCGAGCAGACCGGCTCCGACCTCGCGGGCGGCAATGCCTACCGCTTCAGCGCGGACCGCGGTGTCTACCAGTCCTGGACGCACGCCGACCCCTTCGCCGAGACCGTGCTGCGCACCACGCTGGACCGGACCGTGATCCTCACCAAGGACCGGATGGCGTGGAACAAGGTCTACCGGCGCAGCTTCTGGGACGAGCACGGGCTGGCGTTTCCCGCGATCAAATACGAGGACTACCCGGTCACCCTGCGCGCCTATCTCGAGGCGAGCAGCGTCGACGTGCTCGCCGACCACGTCTACTTCTGGCGCGATCGCGAGTCCGGCGACTCGATCACCCAGCAGGTCGCTGACCTCGGCAACGCTCGCGAGCGCTTCGAGTCGGCCCGCATGGTGCTCGACGTGCTCGCCCATCACGACGCGAATTCCGCTGTGCGACAAGCGGTTCAGGGCTATTTCGTGCACGTGGATCTCGTCTCGCTGTGCCTGGCGATGGTCGCCGTGCCACCCGCCGACCGTCCGGCCGTCGAGGGTATGGCGGTCGAGCTCGCCCGGTTGCTCCCCGCCTCGGCCGGCGCGGACGCCACGCACATCGCCCGACTGCTGCACCGCAGCCTGCTCGCCGGTGACCTGCCGCTGGCGCGCAGCCTGGCCCGCTGGCGGCTCGGTGGCGGCGGCCGTGCGCTGGCGACCGAGTTCGCCCGCCGACCTCGCCCCGCTGCCCTGCCGTTGCTCGCCGGCGCCGTGGTGCGCTCCGGGCTGCGTCAGAACCCCCTGGGGTCGCGCCTCCTGCGGGCAACGCTGCAGGACGCCCGCTGGGACGGCGACCGGTTGCTCCTGACCGTGCGCGCACGCATCCGCGGCAGCTTCGCCGGGCGGGTCCGCGCGAGCGCCTCGGCCGGCGGGTTGCCGGTGACGGTTGAGGCGGTGCGCCCAGCCGGCCACGCCGTGCTGGTCGACCTCACGGTGGGCGGCCTGGACCACCTCGAGGCCCCCGCTGCCCTGCACCTGACGCTGCGCGCCGGACCGCTGCGGTGGGCCGGCCCGGTGACCTTCGACGCACAGGCGAGCACACCCGGCATACATCGGGTCGGAGACCACTGGGTCGACCTGGTCGAGGGCGAGGACGGGCTGCAGCTCACCCGGGTCGCGGACCCGGTCGTCGTGCGAGCGAGCGCCGAGGGCTCCCGGTTCACCCTGCGCCCCGCCACCGGTTCCGGTATGCCGGCCGTGGTCCAGCGACCCGCGCCCACCCCCGACCTGCCCCTCGACCTGGACGGCACGACCGAGGCCACCACGCTGGTCGCCGGTGACCCGCCCGACGACCCGGTGACCGGCAGCTCCCAGCGGCCGGTGCTGCTCGCCGACGGACGCCCGGTGCGGCTGACCGGTGCCCCGGCGACCGTCCGCGCCGGAGCCGACGAGCTGAGCCTCACTCGGGACACCGCCGGAGGATTGGTGCTGCGACGGGCCCGCCGCCTGCGCGACGCGGGGACCCCGGCTGGCTAGGCTGGGGCACCGTTCCGCGCCCCCGTCACCGAGGACCCCTTCCCCATGAGAGCCCGCCCCTTGCTGTCGGTCGTCGTGCCGTTCTACGGGGTGCAGGATTACATCGGTGACTGTCTGAACTCCATTGCGGCGCAGACCTATCAGGACATCGACGTGGTGATGGTCGACGACGGTTCGCCGGACGGCAGCCGGGCGGTCGCCGAAGAATGGGCGGCGCGGGACTCCCGTTTTCGGATCATCACCCAGGACAACGCCGGCCTCGGTCCGGCCCGCAACACCGGCGTGCGGCATACCGACGGCGTCTACCTCACCTTCGTCGACTCCGACGACCTGGTGACCCGGCACGGCTTCGACCGGATGGTGTCGGCCCTGGAGACCACCGGATCCTCCTTCGCCGGCGGCAACGCGCGCCGGTTCAACAACAGCGGCGGCGTCAAGCCCTCCTGGGCCCATCAGCTGCCCTTCCAGCGCACGCGATATGTCACCCACGTGCTCGAGCAGCCGGTGCTCGCCCGCGACCGGATGGTCTGGAACAAGGTCTATCGGCGCAGCTTCTGGGATGAGTTCGGCTATGAGTTCCCCGCGATCCGCTACGAGGACTACCCGGTCACCCTGCGCGCGCATCTCGAGGCATCGACGGTGGACATGCTGGCCGAGCCGGTCTACTACTGGCGCGAGCGCGAGTCCGGCGACTCGATCACCCAGCAGGTCTTCCGCTACGACAACCTGCTCGACCGGGTCACCTCGGCGGGCATGGTGATCGATCTGGTCGCCGGCGCCCCCGCCGATGTGCGGCTGCGCACCCACGTGATGCTCGCCGAGACCGACTTCGTAGCGATCGTGCAGGCCTTCGCCGATGTGCCCGAGTCGGAGGTCGACCGCTTCCTCGACCTCGGCCACGATTTCGTCGGCCGGCTGAGTTTCGATGCGCTCGAGAAGCGCACACGCTACGACCGGCTGCAGTATCACGCGATGATGCACCGCGATGTGGAGTTGCTGCGCGAGCTGGCGGTCTTCCGGCGTGAGGGCGGTCTGCGCGGCGGCGCCCGCGCGGTGAAGGTCCGGCCGCGGTCGCGACGCTATGAATACCGCTATCCCGGCCACGACCGCAGGTATCTGCCGCGCGATGTCTTCCTCACCCCGACAACGGACATGAACCTGCGCACGGCGGTCAACCACATCGCCTGGACTGACGCCGGTCTGGTGGTGCGGGGCACCGCCGAGGTGCGCCACATCCGGTCCGGCCCGGACTCCACGATCACCGTGCGCGCCGTGTCCACCAAGGTGCGAGAACTGTTGCCGCTCAAGCGTTTTGACGACATCGACTCGCATGGCCAGCTGTCCGCGGTGGGCTTCGAGTTCGTCATACCGCGGGACAAGCTGCGGGCCTGGGGGGACGAGGACGCGCCCGTGCGGTTCGACATACAGATCGCCAGCAAGGGCATCCGTCGCAACGGTCTGCTGCGCGGGCTGCGCGCCGGCAGCGCCACCTGGCAACCCGGCTCCTTCCTCGGCGACGACTGGTGGGCCCAGCCCTCCCCCTTCCGCGACGGCAGCCTGTCCGTGCGCTTCGTCGAACGCCCCTGGGAGCTGCGGTCGGCCACGGTCGAGGGGACGGATCTGGTGATCACCGCGCGGCTGCCGCGCCCGCTGCAGGTCGCCCGGGTGGTGCTGTCCGGCAGCCGATGGGCCGAGCCGCTGAACTTCCCCGCGGAGTGCGAGATCCGCGGTCGGCATACGGTGTTGACCGCGCGCCTGTCGTTGCGGGAGATCCAGGAAAACACCGCCGACGACGACCCCTTCCTGCAGACCTCACACCGCACGGTGCGCGTGAAGGCGGCAGGCGAGCTGCACTCGCTGCTGTGGACCGGCGACCCGCAGACGGTCGCGGCCAAGATCGACGATCACCAGTTCCGGCTCACCCGCACCCAGGGCAATTTCACCGTGCTGACCGAGTCGGCGGTCCGGCTCACCGCGGACGCGGTCGAGCTGGTCGGCACGGAAGGCACCGATGGCGCGCCCGGCGCCGCCACGATCATCGTGCGCGGGCGCGACTGGACCGGCACGGCCGACTGGCGGATCGCCTGGCGGCGCTATCTGCCCGGCACCGAGGACTTCGTCGAGAGCTCGGCCACGACGGTGGCCGAGGACGGCACCTGGCAGCTGCGCGTCCCGGCGGCCGACCTGCTCTCCCCCGGCGAACGCACCAGCGACATCGACCCGCTCGCGAGCATCGTCGACTGGGCCCTCTTCGCCACCTCCGACTCCCGGGACCTGTCGACCTCGGTGATCCCCGAGCCCTTCCTCGTGGCCGCCGCGCCCTGGGTCGTGATCGAGGGTGAACGCCGTGGCACGATCGCCCCACGTGCCGAGACCCTGCACGTCGACGTCCGCGAGAAGTCCCCGTCCTCAACCCCGAGGGTGAGCTGATGCACCACCACAACCACTACTACGGCCACAGCCACATCCTGGCGAGGTATGCCGGCCTCGACGACCGGCACCCGCCGCGGCTGCGCGGCTACCTACAGCACGGCTGGAATGTCGCCGACGGGTACAACCCGACGCACGAGTTCTTCGACGGCGCGGTGCGCTATGTGTGGAGCCCCCGGATCGCCGAGCGCGGCTACGCCCTCGGCCGGCGCAATTACACCGTGGTGGGCGCGCCCTGGCTCTACCTGCAGCGCCTCGAACCGGAGCTGGGGTTCCTGGAGGACCCGGAGACCAACCGCAAGCCGGTCGAGCGCGAGGGCACCTTGTGGTTCCTCTTCCACGGCTGGGAGGGCGGCAAGATCGAAGGCGACCACAAGCGCCTGATCGATGAGATCCGCGAGACCGAGGACGGCCCGGTCACCTTCTCGCTCTACTACACCGAATACGACCGCCCCGAGATCCGCAATGCCTATCTCGACGCCGGTTTCGAGGTCATCTCCTTCGGCCGCCGCGGGTTCTCCTATCTCGGCACCGACACCGAATTCCTCTACAAGCAGCTCACCGCGATGCGCCGTCACAAGCGCGTCGCCGGCAACCGGCTGGCCACCGCCATCCTGTATGGCGCCGCCGCCGGCTGCGAGATCGCCGTCTACGGCGACCCGATGATGATGGAAGGCGAAGACCCGCGGTTCGGCGGATACGCCCGGGTGCAGCGTCTGTGGCCCGACCTGATCGGCAAGGACATCGACCAGCGGGTCGCCCAGCAGATCACCCGGGAAGAGCTCGGGGCACGCTACCTGCTGACGCCGGCCGAAGTGCGCCGCACGATGTTCGATGGGAGCAACGAATGACCGACCAACCGACCTACGAGCTCGTGCGCGGAGAGATGCGGCCGTGGACCGACTACGAGGGTGAGAACTTCCCCGCCGGCGGCCCCGTGCTGACCTCGGTGCTCGCCGACCTGGCCTCCTCGGTCACCGGTCGGGTGCTCGTGGCCGGACCCACGAGTGCCGACACGGTGCGCGCAGTGGCCGGCGAAGGCCGCTCGGTCGACCTGCTCGTGCGCGGCGCCGACGACGCCGAGCGTCTCGGCGCGGAGCTGACCGGCGTGCGGGTGATCGCCGGAGCGTTGGACGGCCTCGTCGCCGACAACCCCCAGCCCTACGACCTGGTGATCGCGGTCGCGGGAGTGGACCGGCTGACGTCATACGACGCTCAGCGGGTGTCCTTCGCAGACCAGCTGCAGATGCTCGCCGGGTTGACCACCGACGGCGGTGTGCTGGCGGTGGCGCACGAGTTCGACACCGCGCCGGCGTCGGTGCTCGACGCCCGGCCGGAGGACCAGCGCCACGGTGACAACGACTGGCGGCCGGTCGACACGGACACGACGCGGCCGGTCGACCATGCCGGCTTCGTCGCCGCGGTGCGCGCCGTCCGGGCCGGAGAGGTCGATGACCTACTGCTCTTCGGCCCGCCCGCCGCGCCGCGAGCCGCGGTCAACTCCCGGGTCACGCGGGAGGCGGAGAATCTCACCGACCTGCTCGTCGCCGCTGCGGGTGCGACGCACCGGCCGCTGCTGGCCGCGCCGGACGAGCAGGTGACCCGCCTCGTGCGCGTCGGCCGGGTGGCCGATGCCGCGGACGCGGCGCTGCTCATCGTCGGTGGCCGGGTGGCGGGCGATGTCATCACGGCGGCCGGAGACCGGGCGCTGACCGCGACCCTCGCCGCCACCGGTGAGCCCGGCTGGACCTCGATCCGCACCAGCGAACCGGTCGCCTGGCCGGACGCCCGGTTCGCGCCGGGTGGTTCTCGCGACACCGCCCAGCCGTCGGAGACGGGGCGCTATGTGCCGGCACCCGCCGCGAGCGAGCCTTCGCCGCTGGTGACAGTCGAACCGTCGCTCGCGCCATCTCGGGTCGCGCTGTCGCCGACCCTGCACCAACTGCTGAGGTATGCCGCGGCCACCGACGACGTGCCGGAGTTCCGCCGCCTCGCCGCCGAGTTCGGTGGCCTCGTCGAGACGGTCCCGGTGACCGAGCGGCGGGTGCTGACGACGACCACGACCGTGCTCGACGGCGGGTCGGTGCGGCCGGGTCTCGACATCCGCGCGTGGACGACGACGGTGAGTGTGGACGAGGCGCTGGCGGCGGCATTCTGGTTGTTGCAGGACGCCTTCGTGCGGGCCCGGGTGCGGCTGCCCTGGCCGCATCACGTGCGCGATGCCGCGCTGACCGCCACCTGGGTCGAGATGGCCGGCGGCACGGCCGATGACGCGAGCCTGGCCCGCGGTCGCGAGCTGGCCGATGCGCTGTCCCAGGCCGCGCCGGTCGTCACCACCGACCTGCGTGCCGCCCTCGCCGACGCCGACGCCGCGCGCCGCGAACTCGGCGAGGCCCAGGGTCACATTGCCGGGTTGGAGCGCACGATCGGCTTCCGCGACAAGCAGTTGCGCACCCGCGAGGACGTCATCCGCAACCTGCGCAAGTCACCGGGTGCCGGGCTGGCCGCCAGCAAGTCGACCGGCACGTCGGTGGCCAAGCTGGTCAAGCGCACCTCCGAAGTGCGCAGCTTTGGTGAGCTCACCGCGGGGGTGAACCGGGTGGTGAAGCGCCGTCAGCGGCAAAAGCAGATGCGCAGCAAGGCCTGACGCATTCGCCTTCGCCGAGCTGCGCACTCTCACCAACCCAGGGGCGCGCCTTCGCCGTACCGACCGTGGGGCCCACCGTCAGCACCAGTGGCACCAAATCTGGCCGCAGCGCCTGACACCCACCGACCATGACGCCCGTCGTCAGCACCACCGGCACGGAACCGGCCGCATCCCCTGACACCCACCGACCATGACGCCCGTCGTCAGCACCACCGGCACGAAACCGGCCGCATCCCCTGACACCCGCCGACCATGACGCCCGTCGTCAGCACCACCGGCACGAAACCCGCCTCATCCCCTGACAACGGTCGGTGCATAGCCGTGCTGTCAGGCGTTCCGGGCGGTTCGATGGCTTCGCCGCGGGTCTCGCGGTTTCGAGGCGGTGCTCCCTTCGACACGGGCTCGTGCCTCGCCCTGCTCAGGACGGCGCGCAGGCTCGCACCTTCCTCAACCAGTGGCTTGGGGCCGCACGACCAACGGGCAGGCGGGAGGAAGGCGGCCCGCTCGAGGGATGCTCCGGCGGGCGCTGGGCGGCGGCGCCGCACGCGCCGAAGGCGCCCCTCCCGGTGGGGCGCATCCCGAAGCGGTGCCGCCGCCTCCCGCCACCCAGCACCGCGGCGAGGCATCGCAAGGGGCGGGGTGGTTTCGAGGCGGCCTCGTGCCTCGGCCTTCCTCAACCGGCGACGTGGTGGCCTTGCTCAACCAGCGATGGTGCTGCTCAGGCGCCCACGAAAGTGCGGACGAGGTCGATGACGCGGTCGACCTGGTCGTCGGTGAGGTCGGGGTACATCGGCAGGCTGATCTCGGCGTCCGAGTAGGCCTCGGCCACGGGGAACATCCCAGGCCGGTAACCCTGCTCGGCGAAGATCGGCTGCAGGTGCACCGGAATGTAGTTGACCTGCACCGCAATCTCGTTGGCGCGTAAGTGATCGAACAACGCCCGGCGTCGCCCGTCGAGGATCCGCAGCGGGTAGAGATGCCACATCGGCGAGGCGCCGGCTCGGTGGCCCGGCGTGCGCAGCACGTCGATGTCAGCGAAGCCCGCGTTGTAACGGTCGGTGATCTCCTGGCGTCGCGCCTTGAACGCCGGCAGCCGCTTCAGCTGACTCGAACCCAGCGCGGCCAGCACATCGGGGAGCCGGTAGTTCAGGCCCAGCGAGTTGACCTCGTAGTACCAGCCGCCGTGCTCCGCCATCTGCTCGGGCACCCGCTCATAACCAATCGACTTGAACAGCCGCGCCCGCTCGAGTAGGTCCGCGTCGCGCGCGACGACCGCGCCGCCCTCGGCGGTCGTGAGGTTCTTGGTCGGGAAGAAGCTGAACGTCGTGACATCGGCGAGCGACCCGACCGGCATACCGTCCAGGGTGCCCGCGATCGAGTGCGCGGCGTCTTCGAGCAACAGCGCACCGGCGTCGTGGGCGACCTTCGACAGCGCGGGTGCGTCGATCGGATGCCCGGCATAGTCGACGCCCGCCACCGCGCGGGTGCGCGAGGTGATCGCCGAGGCTGCCGCCTCAGGGTCGAGGTTGCCGGTGTCCTCGGACACATCGGCAAACACGATCTTGGCGCCGAACCACATCGCGCAGGTCGCCGTCGCGAAGAAGGTGAGCGGGGTCGTCACGATCTCGTCCCCGGGCTTCAACTGCATGGCGCCGTATGCCGTGTGCAGGGCGGCGGTGCCCGACGTCACTGACACGGATTGTCCGGAAAGCCCTGCGAGAGAAGCGATTTCGCGCTCGAAGGTGTCGACGGCCGGCCCGGTCGTGAGCCAGTCGCCCTGGAGCACCGAGACGACGGCGTCGATATCGGACCGGTCGATCGATTGCCGACCGTAGGGCAGCATCAGATGCCCGAGTCCAACAGCTCGCGGATGTCCTCGGCGGAGTACCACAGGTCGTTCTTGTCCGAGGCGCAGTGGAATCCAGCAGGCACCGGCACGGCGTCCTTCGGCGGCTCGTAACCCCAGGTGGCGAGCTCGGGCTGCAGCACGTAGTACTTGCCGTCCATGACGGTGACCGCGCGGCGGCCCTCCTCCTCGCTGATCATCTCCTCGTGCAGCTTCTCGCCGGGGCGCAGGCCGATGTCGTGCATCTTGGCACCGGGGGCGACCGCCTGGGCGAGGTCGGTGACCATGTGCGAGGGGATGTGCGGCACGACGAGTTCGCCGCCCTGCATCATCTCGAAGGTGTCGAGCACCATGTCGACGGCCTGCGGCAGCGTGATGAGGAAGCGGGTGCAGCGCAGGTCGGTGATCGGCAGCGACTCGCCCGCCTCGTGCAGCGCGCGGAACTTGGGGATGATCGAGCCGCGCGAGCCGGTGACGTTGCCGTAGCGCACCACGGCGAACCGGGTCGGGTATGCCGCGGCGTAGTGGTTGCCGAGGATGAACAGCTTGTCGGCGGTCAGCTTCGTCGCGCCATACAGGTTGATCGGGCTGGACGCCTTGTCGGTCGACAGGGCGACGACCTTCTGCACGCCCGAGTCGATCGAGGCCTCGATGACGTTCTGGCTGCCGAGCACGTTGGTCTTGACGAACTCGTGCGGGTTGTATTCGCCGGTGTCGACCTGCTTGAGGGCCGCGGCGTGGACGACATAGTCGATGCCGTGCATCGCGCGGCGCAGCCGGTCCAGGTCGCGCACGTCACCGATGAACCAGCGCAGCCGCGGGTCGTCCTTGAACAGCTGCCGGGTCTCCCACTGCTTGAGCTCGTCGCGCGAATACACGACGACGCGCTTGGGGCCGATCTCGTTCAGCAGCTTGGTGATGAACGCCTTGCCGAAGGACCCGGTACCACCGGTGACCAGGACGTTGGCCCCTTGCAGAATGCTCACGCGTATTGCTCCCGTGGAGTGGACGTTGACCGGACGGCTCCACCGGTTCAGTCCGGGCCGGAGCCACCGGAAAAGGCTAACATCGAGCCGCCTTGACCCCCGCCCGTGACACGGCGGGCCGCCCCCGACGAGGACCTGCGATGACCACTGAGCGCGTAGCGATCCGGGTGGATGCCGCGCCGAGCACCGGTGTGGGGCACGCGATCCGCTGCCTCGCCCTCGCCCAGGAGCTGCTTGCCCGCGGGGTGCCGGTCACCGTGTTCGGCGAGTTCTCGGTCCCCTGGGTCACCCAGGCGTATGCCGCAGCCGGGCTGGCTCCCGTGCCCGCCGGGGAGTTATCGTCCGCGCCGGTGAGTCACGCCGTGCTCGACGGTTACGACCTTTCCCCGCAGGTGGGGATTGCGTTGCGGGACAGGGGCATTCGCCTGCTGGCCCTGGCCGATGGCGACTTCGGCGCGGGCCAGGTGGCCGACCTCTACCTCGACCAGAATCTCGCCGCCCGGCTTGATTCGGGTCGCTATGCCAACCCGCAGGCGGAGGTGCTCGCCGGCACCGACTACACCCTGTTTCGCGACGAGGTGCTGCAGCATCGCCGGGAGCTGCCGTGGCAGGAGTCCGCTCCCCCTACTGTGCTGGCGGTCTTCGGTGGCACCGACCCCTATGACGCGGCCGCGACCGTGGTGCCACTGCTGCTGGAGACGGGGAAACCCATGGCGCTCAAGGCGATTGCCGCTCAACCGGCCACCGCCGACGCACTCCGGAGGCTGCCCGTGACCGACGGGCAACACCTGGAGGTGCTCGGTCCCCAGCGCGACCTCGCAGCCGTCGCCGCCGGCTGCGACGCGGCGGTCTCAGCCGCCGGTTCGACGGTCTGGGAGTTGGCCTGCCTGGGGGTGCCCACCGCCGTGGTGTGTGTGGTGGACAACCAGGAGCCCGGTTATGCGGCCGCGCTGTCGACCGGTGTGGTCGGCGCGGCGGGCCGATTGGAGGCGCTGCGCAGCGGCGACCCGGCCGAACGCCGACTCGCGCTCGACACCCTCACCCGCCTCACGGGCGACCCGGCATACCGCGGGGAGTTGGCGCAGCGCGGGAGGTCACGGTTCGACGGGCTCGGCCGCCGGCGCGTCGTCGACCGGCTCCTCGCTCGCTGACCGGGGCGCCAGCGCGATCGGCAGGACCACCGCGGCGAGCACGCAGATCATCGGGACATGCCCGAGCAGATAGCGCGAGCGCCCCTGGAACAGGTCGGTGAACGCGGCGATCCCGAGCAGGGAGGTCGCCATCACCAGCAGGTCGAACCGATACCGCGACCGCAGCAGTCCGACGCCGGCGAGCACGAGCAGCAGCAGCCACCCGATCTGGGCGACATCGACATGCAGCTGCCACGCCGAGCCCGAGGGTGCGGCGAACCCTTGCACGGCACGCGAGACGGGGTCCGAGCGCATCGGCGGCTCGAACCGGTCGTGCCCTTCGCCGTAGGCCCAGAAGGTGCCGTCGCCCCAGTTGAAGATGGTCTTGTTGACCGCGAAGGACGCCATCCCGCGCGCGCCGCGCCGCTCGATCGTGTCGCGGACCATCTGCCGGGCGATCTGCGCCTGCTGCCCGGTCGGCAGCCCGGTGGTGCGGTGCTCGATGTCGTCGCTGAACAGGCCGTAGTACACGCCCCCGCCTATGCCCGGGCTCGTGCGGATGCCGGACGCGACATAGGTCCACGGCGAGGCGCTGATGCCCGGGGTCAGCCCGGACAGGCCGCTCATCGAGATGGCCGCCTGGTTGACTCCCCACGCGCTCACCAGGCAGGCCACCGCGCACACGCCGATCGCCGCGGCCCGGGTGAGCCACGCTCCGCGCCGCACCAGGATCGCCAGCACCACCGCGACCAGGCCGACGAGCGGCGTCACCTTGATCGCGTACCCGACGCCCAGGCTCGCCCCGGTCATGGCCCACCAGAGCGCGGCGCGGGCACCGCGACGCTCGATCGCCATCAGGCTGGCTGCGAGCGCCGCGACCGGCGACCACAGCGCGAGCAGGTCGGTGTAGGGCACCGACAGCCACGGCGACAGGGACACCAGCAGCGTGAAGGGGACCAACGACAAGGCCCCCGCGCGGGCTCCGGCGATCCGCCGGGCGCACCACCACACCAACGCCACCGTGCCGGCGACGATCAGCGTGTTGACGATCGCCCACCACAGCGCGTAGCCACCACCGACCTCCCGGTCGAGCGTGTTCGCCAGGCGGGCGACTGCGAGCAGGACGCGGTTGTTCGGGAAGCGGGAGAAATAGGCCGCGTGCTGGCTCATGCTGAACTTGCTGTATGACGCCAGGTGCACCAGTTCGGCGTCCCAGGTCGTGCGGTATGCCGAACCCCACGCCACCAGCCCGGCGATGAGCGTGGACGCCACACCCGCGCCGAGGCCCACTCGCCGCCAGGCGCGCTCGGACCACGATGGCGAGCGCAACCGGCCGGACCACCACAAGGCGGCGACGGCCGCAACGACCAGCAGCACCACGGGAGTGACGACCCAGCGGTCGGGCGGGTAGATCGACGGGCGCGGGTGCACCAGCACCAGGAGCACCACGGCGAGCAGGCAGCCGCCGGTGAACCGCTGCACCCACGTGCCGGTACGTTCCCCCAGGTCCACGGCGATCCCCCTGAACTTCGCTCGACCGGGCCGGTTCGAGTCTACGGCTGGATGCGCCGTGGTCACCGTCAGCGGGCGGTCCAGCCGCCGTCCACCGGGATCGTGGCACCGGTGACGAAGCGTGAATGCGGCGAGGCGAGGAACAGCAGCGCGGTGCGGATGTCGTCGGGCGCGCCGATGGTGCCGGTGAGGGTGTGGTCCTGCAGCGACTGCACGAAGGCCGGGTCGGCCTGCGCGGCGGTCGCGGGGAACGGACCCGGCGTGATCGCGTTGACCCGGATGCCGTCCCGGCCCAGTTCGGCCGCGGCATACCGGGTCAGCTGCAGCAGTGCCGCCTTGGCCGCGCCGTAGAACGGCGGGTTGCGGCCCTCCTCGGCGGCATACATCGACAGGTCCGGCGCGACCACGCCATACATCGAGGAGATATTGACGATCGAGGGTGACGACCCGGCGGCGACCGCCGCGGCCAGACCGGGGCGGGCGGCGTTGATGCCGGCCCAGGCCGCCTTGACCGCGAGGTCGAAGGCCTCGTCGAAGTTGGCGGCGGTGGCGGTGCGCAGGGAGCCGCCACGACCCACATGGGCGTTGTTGACCAGCACGTCGATGCGGGACAGGGAGCCGAGCAGGGCGGGCCAGGCGTCGGTGGTCACATCGGCCTGCTGGAGGGCGATGTCACCCTCCAGCCCGTCCAGCGCTGCGCGGAGTCGGCCGGTGTCGCGGCCGACCGCGTGCACGGTGGCGCCGGCCTCCGCGAGCGCCCCGACCATGGCCCGGCCGAGCCAGCCGGAGGCGCCGCTCACCACCGCGGTCGCGCCGTCCAACCGGAACAGGCGCGCACTGTCCGACACCATCACTCCACCTTCCAGCTGCTGGGGTCGATCAGTGTGGCACTGCCGGCTGGGAGCACCTCGTCGACCCGAGCGATCTGCGCGCGGGTGAGTGCGGGGCGGGCCATGAGTTCGGCCTGGCTGCGCACCTGGTCGGTGGTTTCGGCGCCGAGCACGACCGAGGTGACGAACTCGTGCCCGCGCACATAGGCGACCGCCAGGTCCGCGACGCTGGCCCGGCCGAGCTCTTGCACGCACCGGTCGAGGCCGGCGCGGATGGCGGCGACGTCGTCGGGCAGGTTGACCGGCCAGCGAGCGGCGTCGGGAGCGGCGAGCAGCCCCTGCAGGAACACGCTGCGGGCGGTGCAGATCACGTCGGGACGGGCGGCGAGCGCCTCCTGCACCTCAGGCGCGGTCCAGCGGCGGTCGGCGAGATTGAAGGGCAACTGCACGTACCCGAGCCGGGGGTCGCCCAGCGCCTCGATCAGCTCCGCCGGGGTCGACAACGAGGTGCCGATCACCGTGGTCATGCCGTCGGCGCGCACCTGCTCCAGCGCGTCGGCGACCGCGCCACCGCCCTTGCCCCAGTCGGCCCAGCGGTGCAGCAGCAACGCCGCCACCGTGCTGGACCGCAGCAGCCGCAGCGACTCCTGCACCGAGGCGGCCACCGCATCGCGCGCCGCGCCCGTCGTCGCGTCCGGGGCCAGGTCGTCCAGCGGCCGGATCTTGGTGACCACGCCGATGCGTTCGGACAGGCCGTGCGCCAGCGAGGCACCGATGCGGGCTTCGGACTCGCCATACGCCCGCGCCGTGTCGACATGCGTGACACCCGAGGCGGCCGCGACGGCGAGGATGCGAGCGGCACCCACGGCGTCCGGCTGGCCGACGCTGTTGGCGGCGCCATAGGTGATGCCGAGCTGGACCGCGCCGAGCACCCAGGGTCCCTGCGCGATCGCGTTGTCACGGCTGCCGGCGAGCGGGGTCGGCAGCGCGCCGCCCGCTCCTGCCCAGGCCCGCAGCAGGTCGCGCCAGGGCGCGCGCACCGCGTCGTCGACCCGGCCGAGGGCGGTCGCGGCGACGACATAGTCCTGCAGCGTGTCGATGGTGCAGCGCACCCGGGCGGGGTCGCCAGCGGCGAGGGTCGGCACAAAGTCCAGGTCGGCCGTATGCCGGCGCACCCACGGCGTGACGTGTTCGCGGTCGAAGGCGTCGGTGGCGTCCCGGGCCGCCTCGCGCAGCAGCCGCACGCGGATCACCTCGGCGCCGACGCCGTAGATATCGGCCATGGTGACGCGGATGTAGTCCTCGCCGGCTGCCTCCATGGTGTCCACGAGCTCGGTGAGGAAGGAACCGTCGGGCACGGCGTTGTCGCCGGTGAGGCGCACGACGAGGTCGTCGTCGGCCAGGTCGGCGGTGGCCGCGACGAACCGGCCGAGCGGGTCGTGCAGCGAGCCCCGGAAGACGCGCACGCCCGCGGCCTGCACCGCCTCGGCGAGCACGTCGTCGTCGGACTGATCGCTGGTGGCGACCACCACATCCATGCCGGTATTGCCGGCCCGCCGCGCGGTCAGCACCACGGCCGGCATACCCGCGAGCGTCAGCATCGCCTTGCCGGGCAGCCTCGTGGACGACAGGCGCGACTGGATCACCACACGGATCATGTGTTGGACGCTATCGGCCGGTGCGGGCTGCCGTGCCGCGGCACGCCACCCTACGCTCGGAGGATGCGCATCGAGGCTCTCCTGCCGGCCCTGCTCGCCGACCCCGCGCGCCCCCGTGTGACCTGGTATGACGAGGGCACCGGTGAGCGGATCGAGCTGTCCGGCCGGGTGCTCGCCAACTGGGTCGCCAAGGCCGGCAACTGGCTGCAGGACGAAGCCGATGTCTCGGTCGGCACCACCCTCGGGCTGCGGCTGCCGACCGATCATTGGCGGTGCGTCTACTGGGCGCTCGCCGGATGGGCTTGTGGCACAACGGTATTGCTCGACGCAGATGCCGAGGTGACGGTCGGCTTCGCCGACGCCGAGCTGGTCGAACCGACCCGCTCCCTGTCCCCCAGCCCGCTGATGTCGATGCCGGATGTCTTCACGCCGTATGTCGTGCCCGCGCCGACCGATGCTGCTCTCGGGACGATCACGTATGCCGACCTGATCCGCCCGGCCGGCGCCGACCGGGAGTTGCTGGAGGGTGACGGGGTGGAGACGCTGCGGCGCGTCCTGGACCTGCTCGCGGCAGACGGGTCAGTCGTGCTGGTGCGGAATGCCACACCGCAGCGGCGGGCCGAGATCGCCGAGACCGAGGGGGCGACGGCCGGCTGACCGCCCGGATGTAGCCTGCGTCACATGGACAAGGTCGTCTCCTCCGCCGCGGACGCGGTGGCCGACATTGCCACCGGGTCGTCGCTCGCGGTCGGTGGTTTCGGTCTCTGCGGCATGCCGATGGTGCTCATCAAGGCTCTTCACGACACGGGTGTCACCGACCTCGACGTCGTCTCCAACAACTGTGGAGTCGACGACTGGGGTCTGGGAATCCTGTTGCAGGACAAGCGCATTCGTCGGATGACGGCGTCATACGTCGGGGAGAACAAGGAGTTCGCGCGGCAATATCTGTCCGGTGAGCTCGAAGTGGTGCTCACCCCGCAGGGGACGCTCGCGGAGAAGCTGCGGGCGGGCGGCTGCGGCATACCGGCGTTCTTCACCGCGACGGGCGGCGGGACCCAGATCGCCGAGGGCGGACTGCCGTGGCGGTATGCCGAGGATGGTTCGGTCGCGATCGCGTCCCCGCCGAAGGAGACGCGCACCTTTGGTGACCGCGAGTACGTGCTGGAGGAGGCGATCAGCACCGACTTCGGGCTGGTGCGGGCGGCGGTCGGTGACCGGCACGGCAATCTGGTCTTCCACTCCAGTGCCCGCAACTTCAACCCGTTGTGTGCGATGGCCGGGCGGGTGACTATCGCCGAGGTCGAGCAGCTGGTGGAGCCGGGTGAGATCGACCCGGACCGGGTGCATCTGCCGGGGATCTTCGTGCACCGGGTGGTGCCGTTGACACGTGAGCAAGTGGCGGAGAAGCGCATCGAGAAGCGAACGGTCCGCGCAACGAAAGGCGAGGCACAGTGACGGCGACGTGCGCGCGGGCCGAGAGCTCGACCAAGAACATCGAGAAGCGAACGGTCCGTGCAACGAAAGGCGAGGCACAGTGACGGCGACGTGCGCGCGGGCCGAGAGCTCGACCAAGAACATCGAGAAGCGAACGGTGAGGGGGCAGGGCTGATGGCGTTGACACGGGAGCAGATGGCGGCGCGGGCGGCCGCGGAGCTGCAGGACGGCGACTACGTCAACCTCGGCATCGGGTTGCCGACGCTGGTGCCCAACTATGTGCCGGACGACGTCGAGTTGGTGCTGCAGTCCGAGAACGGCCTGCTCGGCGTGGGTCCCTATCCGACCGAGGATCAGGTCGACGCCGACCTGATCAACGCCGGCAAGGAGACGGTGACGCTGCGGCGTGGGGCGAGCATCTTCGACTCGGCGCTGTCCTTCGGGATGATCCGCGGCGGCAAGGTGGACGCGGCGATCCTCGGGGCGATGCAGGTGTCCGAAACCGGTGACATCGCCAACTGGATGATCCCGGGCAAGATGGTCAAGGGCATGGGCGGCGCGATGGACCTGGTGCATGGCGCCAAGAAGGTCGTGGTGCTGATGGAACATGTCGCCAAGGACGGCTCGCCGAAGATCCTGCCCGAGTGCACGCTCCCCCTGACCGGTCAGCGGGTGGTGCAGCGGATCATCACCGACCTGGCAGTTATGGATGTCACCGACACGGGGCTGGTATTGCGCGAGCTCGCGCCGGGCGTGACGCAGGAGCAGGTGCGCGAAGCGACCGCGGCGAGCTTCACCACCGACCTGGGCTGAGCTCGCCTGCGCGACAGACTCCGACAGCCTTAGCCGAGCACGGCGCGGCGGGCGGCTTCGTCCTCAAGCTTGGCCCGCTCGGCTTCCCGGCGCAGCCGGCGCTTGATCTTGGCGTCCTCGCGCGACAGCCGCTGGTCTTCGCGCTCCTCCAGCGAGGGCTGCTGGTAGTCGTCGCCCATGAGCTCACTGAGGTAGCGGTCCATGATCTCGTCCATCGGCCCGTCGCCGACGAGGGTGCCGCCGTTGAGGTAGAGCCCGCGGGTGCAAAAGCGCAGCAGGTCGCTCGCCGAGTGCGAGACGAGGAAGAGCGTGCGGCCCTGGTCGAGCAGCGACTCCATCCGGTTGTAGCACTTCTCCCGGAAGGCCGCATCGCCCACGGCGAGCACCTCGTCGACCAGGATGATCGGCTCGTCCAGGCAGGTGATCACCGCGAAGCCGAGGCGCACCTGCATGCCGGAGGAGAAGTGCCGGTAGGGCACGTCGAGCCCGTCGCGCACCGCCGGGCCGGCGAAGTCGACGATGTCGTCGAAGCGCGCCTCGGTCTCCTCCCGCGACATACCGTGCAGGCCGGCGGTGAGGAAGATGTTCTCGCGCGCGGTGAGCTCGCCGATGAAGCCACCGGTCAGCTCGATCAGCGGCGCCACGCCCTCGCCGACCCGGGCCTGGCCCTCGTCGGGCAGCAGCGTGCCGGCGATCATCTTCAGCAGGGTCGACTTGCCGCCACCGTTGCCGCCGACGAGGCCGACAGCCTCGCCGCGACCGACGGTGAAACTGACATTGCGCAGCGCCCAGAAGGTCTCCCGGTTGTGCGCGCTCTTGCCGGTGAAGATGATCTCGCGCAGCGACAGATTGCGCCGGCGGCCGCGCAGGAACTCGATGCCGAGGTTGTCGACCTCGATGACCGGTTGGCCCTCCTGCGTCTTCCACTCCACCGTGCTCGGCACGTCCGGGAAGGCGTAATCCGCCATCGTCCGCTTGTGCTCGGGGTCGTAACCGGCCGGGTCGTTCGCGCGGCGCTCAGGCCGCCAGCGGGTCTTGCCGTTCTCGCCGATGACGGGCTCGCCGACGGGGCCGAGGGGCGGGGTGTCGGACATCTCAGATCTCCTTCAGCACGGCCGGCTCGAGCTTGCGGAACACCCACAGACCGAAGACCAGCCACAGCAGCGTGACGACGCCACCGGCGATCCACGCGTGATAGTCCGGCGACACCCCGGGCTTGAGGAAGCTGAGCCGGTACATGTCGTTGATCGCGGTCAACGGGTTGAACTGCTGCAGGTGTTTGGCCCACGGGGCGCGCTTGCCGAGCATCTCGGCGGAATAGACGATCGGGGTCAGGTAGAACAGCATTCGCAGCCCGATCCGCACCAGCCGGACGAAGTCGTCGACGAGCGCGGTCACCGGCGCCATCACCAGCCCCATGCCGATGCACAGCAGCAACTCCATGATCAGCGCTGGGATCCAGTAGACGATCCGCCAGTTGACCGCCACATCGCCGCGCCAGGCGAAGAACGCGATGAACCCCAACAGGATCGGCAAGGACATCAGGTGCTCGATGCCCTTGGACAGCACGACCCGGATGACCCACATCTCGCGCGGCAGGTTCGTCGATCGCACGAGGAGGCGCTCGGCATACAGCGCCCGCGAGGTCTCGTTGATCGCGTTGTTGAACCAGTTCCAGGCGAGCAGACCGGCGACGAGGTAGAGGACGAACGGGCTGCCCTGGCTGCTGCCCTCGCCGCGGGCGCGGTAGATGATGCCGAAGACCAGGCCGTAGACCAGGGTCATCGCGAGCGGGTCGATCAGCGTCCAGAGATAGCCGAGGACGCTGCGGGCGTAGCGGATCCGCAGATCGCGACGCACCAGCGTCCAGAGGATCTTGCGGTCGGCGTAGATCCGACCGATCCGGGTGGCATAGCTCATCGTGGTCCTAGCTGTTGCTGTCCTGGGCTCGCCAAATGTAGTGGTCCGTTGCTGGGAGGATCCTGGACGTCCTCCGCAAGCCGCACCCGGCTGGTGAGGAAGCCGGCGCCCCAGGCGAGGTGCATCGTCGCAAGGACCGGTGGCACCAGCGCCCGGACTTTCGCCGGCTCGCCCTGGGAGATCGCCCACCCGCCCGCTGCGATCGCGGTGAGGTATGCCGCGGGCACCAGCCACAGCGGACGCCATACGAGACCACCCACGGCCCCCACGGCGATCGCCGCGACGGCCACCGGCGGGGCGAGATAGCGGGCGTTGATCGAGCCCTTGTGGCGGCGGGCGACGACGCGGCGCCAGGTGCCGTACTGGAAGTACTGCGAGGCGAGGGTGGCGAAGGTGCCGCGCGGGCGATAGGTGACCCGCATCTGCGGGGTGAACCAGACCGTGCCGCCGAGCGCGCGCAGCCGCCAGTTCATCTCCCAGTCCTGCGCGCGGCGGAAGCGGGTGTCATAGCCGCCGACGCGCTGCAGCCAGCCGCGGTCGAAGACGCCGAGGTAGACCGTCTCGGCCTCCCCCGCCTGGCCCCCGAGTTTGAAGCGCGCGCCGCCGACGCCGATCCGGCTCTTCATCGCACACGCGACCGCCCGCTCGAAGGGGGTCGTGCCCTCGGCATACATGATCCCGCCCACATTGGCCGCGCCGGTCTCGGCGAGGGTCGTGGCGGCCGTGCGCAGGTAGCCGGGCGACAGCAGCCCGTGCCCGTCGACGCGCGCGACGATGTCGTATGCCGCCTGCCCGATCGCCAGGTTGAGCGCCTCCGGAGTGAGCCCAGTTGGGTTGTCTACCAAGCGAATTCGCGGATCAGACGCGGCCAGCCGGCGGGCGACGTCGTCGGTGGCATCGGTGGACGGCCCGAGGGCCAGGATGATCTCGAGCGGCCCATCCCAGTCCTGCTCGGTGATCGCAGCGACCGACTCCGCCAGGTGGCGTTCTTCGTTGAGGATGGGCATCACCACGGAGATCCCGCGCTGAGCGGGTTGGTCGGGCGATGGCACGCGCTCCAGGCTACAGGCTGCCCTCAGCGGTCCCGGTTACCCTGTCGCGGTGTCCCACGACGATGACGACGCGATGATCTTCGATACCCGCAAGGGCGGTGGCCGGGCCGCCCGCGGGCAACGCGACGACGCTTCGCGGGCCATTCCCACGCGGCCGCGACGGCCGCAACCGGCGGATCCCGACGCGACGCGCGAGCTGCCGCGCCGCACCGACGACAGCACCCGGGTGATGCCTGCCGGGCGCACGCCGGGTGCCCGCCCGCCGGGTCGCCCCGTCGCGGGCGATCCCGGGCGACGTCCGATGCGCGGCCCGGGAGGCGTCGGGTCAGGCGGCCCGGGTGGTCCGAGAGACCCGCGCGACCTTCGTGATGCGCGCGACCCGCGTGGCCCCCGGGGTCCGCGGCCCGGTGCGACCCCCGCTGCCGAGCCCGCGCCGCGCCGTCGCAAGCGCCCCTTCCTCAAGATCGTGACCGTCCTCGTCCTGATCGTCGCGTTGTGGGTGGGCGCGCTGCTGTGGGCCGGTATGGCGGCGTGGGGCAAGGTCACCAAGGTCGACGCCTGGCCGGCGGGCAACCGGCCGGCGGCCGGCAAGGGCACCAATGTGCTGCTCGTGGGCTCCGACTCGCGCGCGGGGCTGAGCAGCCAGGAGGCGCACAACCTCGGCACCGGTGGCTCGAATGTCGGCGGCGGCACCGCCCGCACCGACACGATCATGGTGTTGCACATGCCCGAGAGCGGCACCCCCACCTTGATGAGCATCCCGCGCGACTCGTGGGTCGACATACCGGGCCGGGGCAACGGCAAGATCAACGCGGCCTTCACGTATGGCGGTCCGCAGCTGCTCGTGCAGACCGTCGAGCAGGCCACCAACCTGCGGATCGACCGCTATATGGAGATCGGCTTCGGCGGTTTCGCCAAGGTGGTCGACGCTGTCGGCGGCGTCACGATGTGTCTGCCGAAGGCGGTCAACGATCCCTATGCCCACATCAACCTGCCCGCCGGGTGCCAGAACCTCGACGGCAAGAACGCCTTGGGCTATGTGCGCTCGCGGCACGCCTTCGCCGAGGGCGATCTCGCCCGGGTGAAGAACCAGCGTGAGTTCCTCGCCGCGCTGACCAAGAAGATCGCGACGCCGTCCAACGCGCTGCTGCCGTGGCGGCTGAAGTCGATCGGTGAGGCCGGCGCCGCGGGGGTCGCGGTCAACAAGGACATGTCGCCCTACCAGGCCTTCACGACGCTGTGGACGCTGAAGAACATCAACAGCAACGGCCAGTCGGTGCAGGTGCCGGTCAACCCGGCGATGCGGGCCGGGCAGTCGGTCGAGATCTTCGACCCGGTGCGGGCACCGGCGCTGTTCGACGCGCTCCGCAACGACCAGTCCCCGAACGCTGCGCCGTAGGACGACCTAGCGGATGCCTTTGAGCACCTGACGGGCCATCACCATCCGCTGGATCTGGTTGGTGCCCTCGTAGATCTGGGTGATCTTGGCGTCGCGCATCATCCGCTCGACCGGGTGGTCCTTGACGTAGCCGGCGCCACCGAGCAGCTGCACCGCGTCGGTGGTGACCTCCATCGCGACATCGGCGGCATAACATTTGGCCGCCGCGCCGAAGAAGGTCAGGTCGGCGTCGCCGCGCTCGGACTTGGCGGCCGCGACATAGACCAGCTGGCGGGCGGCCTCGAGCTTCATTGCCATGTCGGCGAGCATGAACTGCAGCCCCTGGAATTCCGCGATCGCCTTGCCGAACTGCTTGCGCTCCTTGACATACCCCACGGCATAGTCGAGCGCGCCCTGGGCGATGCCGACCGCCTGCGCACCGATGGTGACGCGGGTGTGGTCGAGGGTGCGCAGCGCGATCTTCAGCCCTTCGCCCGGCTCGCCGACCATCCGGCTGGCGGGGATGCGGCAGTTGTCGAAGTGCAGCTCGCGGGTGGGGCTGCCCTTGATGCCGAGCTTGCGCTCTGGCTCGCCGAAGGAGAAGCCCTCGTCGTCCTTCTCGACCACGAAGGCGGTGATATTGCGGCCGCGCTCGCCGTCGGGGTCGGTGACCGCCATGACCGTATAGAACTGGGAGACACCGGCATTGGTGATCCACGACTTCTGGCCGTTGAGGATGAAGTCGTCGCCGTCGGCCTTGGCCCGGCACTTCATCGAGGCGGTGTCCGAGCCGGCCTCCCGCTCGGACAGCCCGTAGGAGAACATCCCCTCGCCCTTGGCCAGCGGCGGCAGGTAGGTCTGCTTGACCTCCTCCGAGGCGCCCAGGATCACCGGCATCGAGCCGAGCTTGTTGACCGCCGGGATGAGCGAGGAGGACGCACACGCGCGGGCCACCTCCTCGATCACGATGCAGGTGGCGAGCGCGTCGGCCCCCATCCCGTCATACGCCTCGGGCACGTGCGGCGCGTGGAAGTCGGAGGCGACCAGCGCGTCGTGCGCGGCCTGCGGGAACTCGCTCTTGTCGTCCACCTCGGCGGCGTGCGGGGCGATCTTGTCGTCGGCGATCGCGCGGATCGCCTCGCGCAGGGCCTGGTGGTCCTCGGAGATCTGGAACAGGTCGAAGTCGGTGTTTCCGGTCACAGCCGCGATCCTACTCACGGGTATCAGTCGGCGAGTGCGGGCGCGACCTCGCGCTCGAACAACTCGATGCCGGAGGTGTCATAGGCCGCCTCGGCGAAATAGGCGATGAGGTAACCCATCCCGGCATCCTTGAGCGGCCTCAGTTGCTCGACGATCTGCTCGGGAGTCCCCACCCCGATCGCGCTGCGCTGCTTGGCGACCGCGTCGAGCTTGTCCTGCGCCAAACCGCCCCGGCGGAACCGGTCGACCATCGCCGCGAAGCGGTCGTCGATCTCCTGGTCGTTCGCGCCGATCACGATGTTGACGTTGGTGCTGCGGACGATCTCCTGCGGGTCGCGGCCGAGGTCGGTGCAGTGCTGGCGCAGGATCTGATCCTTGTGCCGGAAGGTCTCCACGTCACCGCCGAAGTTGGTGTAGTCGGCATATTCGGCCGCGATCCGCAGCGTCTTGCGCTCGCCACCACCGGCGACCCACAGCGGTATGCCGTGGCGTCCCTGCTGCAGCGGCTTCGGGTAGCACAAGGCGCCATCGGCCTGGTAGTGCTTGCCGGCCAGCGTGGCCTCGCCGCGCGTCCACATCTGGGCGAAGATCTCCACGCCCTCGCGCAGCCTGGTCAGCCGCTCCCCCGCGCCGGGGAAGCCGTAGCCATAGGCGCGCCATTCGTGCTCGTACCAGCCGGCGCCGATGCCCATCTCCACTCGGCCGCCGCTCACGTGATCGACGGTGGCGGCGACCTTGGCCAGATAGGTGGGCTGGCGATACGACATACAGGTGCACATCTGACCGAGCCGGATCCGGTCGGTCATCGCGGCGAACGCCGCCATCAGCGTCCACGCCTCGTGGGTCGCCTCGTGCGAGGGCTGTGGCGTGGTGTGGAAGTGGTCGTAGACCCACAACGACTCCCACAGCGTCGACTCATCGAAGCGGCGGGCCAGGTCGGCCATCGTTCGCCATTGCTGCGCCGGGTCGATGCCGACCAGGTCGAACCGCCAGCCCTGCGGGACGAAGACACCGAATCGCATCGCACACCTGTCTTTCCTCGGGGAACGGCGTCACCCTAGTGCGCACCCGATGTTCACCGGGCTGTTGAGCGCGAGGCGGGACGGGTCGGCATACCGGACGGGTAAGTTGGGCCGCATGCCCGCGCCCACCCCTATCACCGTCGTCGGCACCGGCTACGTCGGTCTGTCGATGGCCGTGCTGCTGTCCGCCCGGCACCCCGTGATCGCCTATGACATCAGCGAGCCGCGGATCGAGGTGCTGCGCTCGGGGGCGTCGCCGATCGTCGACGCCGAGATCGAGGAGCAGTTGGCGAGCGGGTCGCTCGACCTCACCTTCACGACCGACAAGGACGAGGCGTATGCCGATGCGCGCTTCGTGATCATCGCGACGCCGACCGATTACAACTCCCAGACGAATTACTTCGACACCACCAGCGTCGAGGGCGTCATCGCCGATGTGCACAAGGCCAATCCGGACGCGGTGATGGTCGTGAAGTCGACGATCCCGGTGGGCTTCGTCAAGGACGTCTCGACCCGGCTCGGCACCAGCAATGTGATGTTCTCCCCCGAGTTCCTGCGCGAGGGAAAAGCGTTGTGGGACAACCTGCATCCGGCGCGGATCATCGTCGGTGAGAAGAGCGAGCGAGCCCAGGAGTTCGCCGACCTGCTGCTGGAGGCCTCGCTCGAGCCGGACGTGCCGGTGCTGCTCACCGACTCCACCGAGGCCGAGGCGATCAAGCTGTTCGCCAACACCTACCTGGCGATGCGGGTGGCCTATTTCAACGAGCTCGACACCTTCGCCTCGCTGCGCGGCCTCGACACCCGGCAGATCATCGAGGGCGTGGGGTTGGACCCGCGGATCGGCAAGCACTACAACAACCCGTCCTTCGGGTATGGCGGGTACTGCCTGCCCAAGGACACCAAGCAGTTGCTCGCCAACTACGACGAGGTGCCGCAGACGCTGATCAGCGCGATCGTCACGGCCAACACCACGCGCAAGGATTTCGTTGCGGCGGACATCGTGTCGCGCAACCCGGGCGTGGTCGGCATCCACCGGCTGATCATGAAGTCCGGCTCGGACAACTTCCGCGCCTCCAGCGTGCAGGGCATCATGAAACGCTTGAAGGCCAAGGGAATTGCGGTGATCGTCTTCGAGCCGGAGCTGGTGGAGGACACCTACTTCGGCTCCGAGGTGGTGCGCGATCTGGGCGAGTTCAAGCGGCGGTCGGACCTGATCGTCGCCAACCGGCGCGTGCCCGACCTGGATGACGTGGCCGACAAGGTCTACACCCGCGACCTCTACGGCAACGACGCCTAACCCCGAAACGTCACTAATGCCCCGCGAAACGTCAGTAATACCTCGCGAAACGTCACCAATACCCCGCGAAACGTCACCAATGCCCCGCGAGAGGTCACGGACCCCATCGCCGACGACTCGCGGCACTCGAGGTGGGTGAGCCACTCCACCTGAACGGTCGTAGAGCCCTCCGCGCCGATCACCTAGCGTGGCGCGATGGGAATCGACTGGCCGCTCTACCTCGGTGTCGTCCTCCTGGCCTACCTCATCCCCGGACCAGATTTCCTGCTGGTCATGCGCTGGTCCGTGCGCCGCCGCCGACTGGGCATGGCAGCTGCGGCAGGGGCGATGACCGGGCTGACATGTCACATGCTGCTGGCCACCGCGGGACTGTCCCTGTTGTTGGCTCGCTACACCGCGGCCCTGACGGCGATCCGGATTGTCGGCGGGCTCTATCTCGTCGTCCTCGGTTGCCGCATCGTGGCAGGCACCCTGCATCGCAAGACCCCGACCAGCAAGCAAGCTCATCCTGACGCTGCGGATGATGGAGACGACGTCGGCCTGCGGCGAGCATTCCTGCAAGGTTGGCTCAGCAACATGACCAACCCGAAGGCCATCTTGTTTTTCGCTGCTGTGCTGCCGCAGTTCGTCAATCCGGCCGCCGCAACCCCCAGCTGGTTACAGATCAGCGCCCTCGGCTTCGCCGACGTCGTGACCGGGGTGCTCCCGTGGACTGTTGTCATCCTTGTCGGTGGGGCACTCAGCGGTGCTCTGAGCCGCCCCCGCGTGCAGAACTGGTGGGACCGGTGCACCGGCACGGTGCTCGGCGTCTTCGGAATAGGGGTCGTAGCTCGCGGCTAGGCGCCCGCCTACTGCGTGGTCAGGACCGCCGGCCGTGCCGCCTCGCGAGGCTTTACTGACGTTTCGCGGGGAACTAGTGACGTTTCGCGGGGAACTAGTGACGGCTCGCGGGGAACTAGTGACGTTTCGCGAGGTATTACTGACGTTTCGCGCGGAGGGCGTCGCCCTTGGCCTGCGCCTGGGCCTTCAGCGAGGCCTGGAAGTCCACCATCTGCTCCTGCACCGCGGCATCGCTCGCCCCGATGATCCGCGCAGCGAGCAGGCCGGCATTGCGCGCCCCGCCGATCGACACCGTGGCCACCGGCACGCCGGCGGGCATCTGCACGATCGACAGCAGCGAATCCATCCCGTCCAGGTACTTCAGCGGCACCGGCACCCCGATCACCGGCAATGGCGTCACCGAGGCCAGCATGCCCGGCAGGTGCGCCGCTCCCCCGGCGCCGGCGATGATCACCTGCAGTCCACGGCCGGCCGCGCGCTCGCCATACGCGATCATCTCGGTCGGCATTCGGTGCGCCGAGACGACATCGACCTCGTGCTCGATCCCGAACTCTCCCAACGCGATTGACGCCTGCTCCAGCACCGGCCAGTCGCTGTCGGAGCCCATCACGATCCCGACCTGAGCGCTCATTCGGTCACCGTTCCCTGCAGATAGTCGGCGGCATGCCGGGCGCGCTCGCGCAGCGCGTCGAGATCGTCACCGAACACATTGACATGCCCGATCTTGCGACCCGGGCGCACGCCCTTGCCGTAGAGGTGCACCTTCAGCCCCGGGTCGCGCGCCATCAAATGCCGGTATGCCGGGTAGAGTTCTCGGTACTGTCCGCCGAGCACGTTGCCCATCACGGTCCACCGGTTGCGGGCCCGCGTGTCGCCCAGCGGAAGGTCCAGCACGGCCCGCAGGTGCTGCTCGAACTGGCTGGTGACCGACCCGTCCATCGTCCAGTGGCCGGAGTTGTGCGGGCGCATCGCCAGCTCGTTGACCAGATAACCGCCGTCGCGCGTCTGGAAGACCTCGACCGCCATCACGCCGGTGACGCCGAGCTCCCCGGCAATGCGCAGCGCGCGCTCGACCAGAGCAGTCGCCAGCTCCTCGGGCAGGTCCGGCGCAGGCGCGAGCACCTCGGTGCAGATGCCGTCGGTCTGCACGGTCTCCACCACCGGCCAGACCGCGGCCTGACCGGAGGGACTGCGGGCCACGAGCACCGCGAGCTCGCGCACGAAGGGCACGGCTTCTTCGATCAGCAGCCCACCGCCACGCTCGACCCACTCGCGGGCCTCGTCCGGCGACGATGCGACGAGGACTCCCTTGCCGTCATACCCGCCGGTGGGAGTCTTCAGCACGACCGGCCAGCCATGCTCGTCGGCGAAGGCCGACACCTCCTCGAGCGATGACACGGCCGCCCAAGCCGGCACGGGAATCCCCATGTCCGACAGGCGTTTTCGCATCACCAACTTGTCCTGGGCGTGCCGCAGCGCCTCCGGGCCTGGATGGACCTCCACGCCGGCCTCGACCAGCCGCTGCAGGATCTCTTGCGGCACGTGCTCGTGGTCGAAGGTGACGACATCGCAGTCGCGCGCGAACCGCACGACATCGTCCACATCCAAATAAGAGCCGACCGGCGCGGACGGCGTCACCAATGCAGCCGCCGCATCCGGGCCTTCGGCGAGCACCGACAGCGTCAGGCCGAGGTTGACCGCGGGCGGGGCACACATCCGGGCGAGCTGCCCGCCGCCGATGATGCCGACGACGGGGAAGCCTCCAGGGGCATGACGAGGCGCAGTCACGAGCCAAACCCTATCGAGTCACCGACCGGGCAGCCGCGAGGCGGCACCCTCCGGCGGCTCGGTCGCGGACAGGAAGAGCGCGAAGACGGCCGGCTGCATCGAGCGCAACTCCAGCCGGCCACCGGACGCCGTCGCCAGGTCGCGGGCGAGCGCCAGCCCCAGGCCGGACCCGCGGGTCGACACCCGCCGCTCGAAGACGCGCGCCGCGATGCTCGGGTCGACGCCCTCGCCCTTGTCGCTCACCTCGATCACCACTGACGGGCCGCTGTGCCGCGCCATCAGCTCGACCGTGCCGCGGCCGTGCTGCAGGGCGTTCTCCAGCAGGGTGGAGAAGATCTGCGACAGGGCGGTCGGCGTCGTGAGCACCCACAGACCACGCTCGCCGAAGACGTGGATGGAGCGTCGCGCGGTTGCGAAGGCCGGCTGCCACTCGCGCTGCATCGCCGCGATCACCGCGTCGAGCGACACCGGTTCGACCGGGCCGCCCGGCGACGTGCGCGCCCGGCCCAGTAATTCGTCGACCACCGCGGTCAGTCGTTCGACCTGCGCGATCGCGGTGGTCGCCTCGTCCCGCGCGAAGTCGAGGTCGTCGGTCATCGAGATCTCCTCGAGCCGAATCAACAACGCTGTCAACGGGGTTCGCAGTTGGTGGCTGGCGTCAGAGGCGAACTCACGCTCGGAAGCAAGGCGTCGCGACAGCTCGCCCGCGCGCCGCTCGAAGACCTGGGACAACCGGTCGATCTCGTCGATACCCGACCGCATCGGCTGGAAGATCGCAGTGCCTTCACCCGCCGATTCAGCCCGCCCGGTGAGCTCCTCGATCGGTGCGGAGATCTGGCGACCGGCGCGCCGCGCGACGACATACCCGATCGCAGCAGCCAGCAGGACCAACGCCACCAGGGCGAGACGACGTTGCCAACTGATCGCCACAACGAGGGCCGGGATCGTGACGATGGTCAGCGCCGCGATCACCGCCACCAGGGTGGCCCGCAGGATCCGCCGCTGCACCGCTCAACTCTCGAGCGGGACTTCGAAGCGGAACCCGACGCCCCGCACCGTGCTGATGAAGCTGGGGTCGGTCGCGCTGTCGCCGAGCTTGCGGCGCAGCACCGAGATGTGCATGTCGAGGGTCTTGGTCGAACCCACCCAGTTGGTCGCCCAGATCTCGTGCATCAGCTGCTCTCGCGAGACCACACGCCCCTGCTCGCGCACGAGCACCGCCAGCAGGTTGAACTCCTTGGCGGTGAGGTGAATCTCGTTGCCGCCCAAGAAGACTCGTCGTGCGGCGAAGTCGATCTGCAGCCCGGGTCCGGACTGTTCGTCCGGTGGCGTCCGACGCAGCAACGCCCGCGCCCGAGCCAGCAATTCGGCCAGCCGGAAGGGCTTGGTGACATAGTCATCGGCGCCAGCGTCCAGGCCGACCACGGTGTCCACCTCGTCGGCCCGCGCAGTCAGGATCAGGACGGGCACGAAAACGCCGTCGGCACGCAAGCGCCGGCATACCTCGAGTCCGTCCATGGTGGGCAACCCGAGATCGAGGATCACCAGATCGGGCACCGTGCGCGCCTCTTCCAGCGCCTGCGCGCCGTCGTCGCTCACCACCACGTCGTAGCCCTCCCGGCGCAGCGCACGGGCGAGCGGCTCGGAGATGGCAGTGTCGTCCTCCGCCAACAGCACACGAGTCATGGCGAGCAACCTACCGTCCCGGCCACTGAGGTTTGCGACGCTCGGCGAAGGCGCGCACGCCCTCGGCGCGGTCCCCCGAGAATGCCGTGGCCCGCCAACAGGCGTCCTCGACCTCGAGGCCGGTCGCCAGGTCGGCGTCCAGACCGCGGCGCATCGCCTTCTTCGCATTCCTTAGTCCCACAGGCGAATTCGCTGCGATAAGGGTCGCGAGTTCGAGTGCCCGGTCGCGCGCCCTGCCGGCCGGCACGACCTCCTCGACGAAGCCGAGTGCGTGCGCGTCGGCCGCGGTGAACTTCTCCGCGGTGAAGATCACCCGCGCGGCGCGTCCCCAGCCGATCCGGCGGGCGAGCAACTGGGTGCCGCCGCCCCCGGGGATGACGCCGACCGACACCTCGGGCAGCCCGAGCGTCGCACCCTCGCCGGCCACGATCACATCGCAGGACAGCGCGATCTCGGCCCCACCGCCGAGTGCGTAGCCGTCGACCGCGGCGATCGTGGGCATGGGCAGATCGAGCACCCCGCCGTATGCCGACCGCGCCACCGGCCGCTGTTGCACCAGCTGCGCGTCGCTCAAACCGTTGCGCTCCTTCAAATCCGCGCCGACACAGAAGGCCTTGTCATGCGAGGAGGTAACGACCACGCAGCGCACGCCCTCGTCGGCGGCGAGTTGCGCGGTGGCCGCGGCGAGCGCCTCGGCCATCGCGGTGGACACGGCATTCATCGCCTCCGGGCGGTCGAGCACCAGCTCGGCCACGTGATCGCCGTCGCCGTGGCGATGTTGGGTGATCATCGAGACTCTCCTTCGGTGTCGGGGTCGCTGGTGCCATGACGCGTGATCGTCCACGGGGTGAGCTCGCCGAGCCCGGACAACTGCACCGCGCGATAGGGGCGGGTGTCCAGATCCGGCCGCATCGCCACCGTGCGCGCAATATCGGCGTCGGCCAGGATCGTGCCTGGAGCCGCCGCCGTCGTGAGGCGCGCCGCCCGATTGACGGTCGTGCCGTAGATGTCGCCCAGGCGGGCGAGGACCCGGCCGGTCGCCATACCGATCCGCATGCGCGGCAACAGGTCGTTGGCGGCGGTCGCCTCGATCAGGTCGACGGCGATGGCGACCGCCCCTTCGATCGAGGTGTGGGAGTAGAGGACTTCGTCACCGACCGTCTTCACCAGCGCGCCGCCGTGCTGGCTGACCACATCCGAGGCGATCGTCTCGAAGGTCACGATGAGCGCGGCGAGCTCGCGCTCGCCCATCTGGCGCACCAGCTGGGTGAAGTTGACCAGGTCGGCGAACCCGACGGTGCGGACCACACCGATGTGGGACTCCGGTTCGGAGTCGGCGATCAGCCGCGAGATCGCGACGGTGAGATTGCGCCGCCATACATAGTCGAGCAGCGGCGTGAAGCGGTCGGCGATGATCGCGGCCCGATCGGCTGCGCTGCGCGCGGTCGTCTCGTCCACCTCACCGTCCGCGGTGAACATGTCGGTCACCAGCTGCAGCACCCACATCGCCATCCGGTCGGTGCTGCGGCCGACGGCGCGGGTGATGCCGAGCGCGGTGGTCTCGTCGACCAGTCCGTCGGCGATGAGACTCATCACCCCGCGGACGGCCGCGACATCCGACTCGCTGAACACGACGTCCTCGTCGCGCGCGTTGGCGAAACCGAGCGCCCGCCAGAACCTCCGGCTCACCTCCGGGGGGATGCCGGCGGCCTGGCTGACGTCGGCGCGGCGCAGCGTGCGCGGGGCGCCCATGAGCCGCTGCTCGATGGAGTCGACGAAGGCCGCCCGCTCGACCGTCGCGGCGCGCACCTGCTCGGTCGTATGCCGTTCGCGGGGCTCGCGCGGCCGGACGTGCACGACGTCACCGACGGCGTGGGGGGTGCGGCCCCGCGGCGTCTCGAGGATCAGCCGGCCCGAGGTGTCGATGTCGACCGCGTCGCCGATCTCCTCGCGATCGTCGGCGACCTGCACCCGCACCTCCTGCCCGATCGTGACGCACGCCGCCCGATATTCGTCGTCGAGCCGGTCGGTGTGCCAGGCATCGTGCACGCGCGCGAGCTCGACGAGCAGGGCGTTGATGAGTTCTTCGGTGTCAATCTGCTTGCCGCACAACGCGATCGACGTGGCTTGTGTGGTGGGGAGTTGCTCGCGGGTCTGGAAGAGGTTGATGCCGACGCCGACCACCACGACCGGGAAGTCACCGCCGGTGGCATTGCACAGGATGCCGCCGAGCTTGAGCCACTGGTCGCCGTCGCGCACGAGGACGTCGTTGGGCCACTTCAGCCCGACGTCCAGGCCGGCCGCGGTGGCGATGGCCCGCCGGGCCGCGAGGCCGACCAGAAGCGGCACCCAGCCCCACCGGTCGGTCTCGTGCGGCAGGGGCAACGCCGCGGAGAAGGCGAGCGAGGCACCGGGCGGAGCTTCCCAGGCACGATCCCGGCGGCCGCGGCCGTCGGTTTGGTAGTCCGCCACGAGCGCACGCCAGGGCCGCGGGTCGCGCAACAGCGCGGCATTGGTGGAATCGATCGAGGCGACCCGCTCCACCGAGGACCAGGGAGGCGGCGCACCGCGTCCCACGCCTTCACCGTCCGCGTCGTGACTCACGTCACCAAGGCTAGAGTCTGTCCCCATGACCAGTGCGTCCGACCGGCAGAACACCGGCGACTCGGGGATCGACATCCACACCACCGCCGGTCGTTTGGCAGAACTCCAGCAACGCACCGACGAAGCGGTGCACGCCGGCTCCGAGCGGGCCGTTGCGGCCCAGCACGCCAAGGGCAAGCAGACTGCCCGCGAACGGGTGGAGCAGCTGCTCGACGACGGCTCCTTCGTCGAACTCGACGCGCTGGCCAGGCACCGCTCGACCGCCTTCGGGCAGGAGCAGAACCGGCCGTATGGCGACGGCGTGGTCACCGGCTACGGCACCATCGACGGGCGCACCGTGTGCGTCTTCTCCCAGGACTTCACGGTCTTTGGCGGCTCGCTCGGTGAGGTGCTCGGCGAGAAGATCTGCAAGGTCATGGACCTGGCGATGAAGATCGGCTGCCCGGTGATCGGCATCAACGACTCCGGCGGCGCCCGCATCCAGGAGGGCGTCGTCGCGCTCGGGCTTTATGCCGAGATCTTCCGGCGCAATGTGCACGCCTCGGGCGTCATCCCGCAGATCTCGCTGGTCATGGGCCCCTGCGCCGGCGGGGCGGTCTACTCCCCCGCGATCACCGACTTCGTGGTGATGGTCGACCAGACCTCGCATATGTTCATCACCGGCCCGGATGTCATCAAGACCGTCACCGGCGAGGACGTCGGCTTCGAAGAGCTCGGCGGCGCGCGGACCCACAACACCCGCTCCGGGGTGGCGCACTACCTCGGCAGCGACGAGGACGACGCGATCGCCTATGTGAAGGACCTGTTGTCCTATCTGCCGCCCAACAACCTGGATGCGCCGGTGGCCTACGAGCCGGTCGCCGAGGCCGAGCTGGCGATCACCGACCTCGACCGCGAGCTCGACACGGTGGTGCCGGACAGCCCGAATACGCCATACGACATGGTGACCGTGATCGAGCATGTGTGCGACGACGGCGAATTCCTGCAGGTGCACGAGCTGTTCGCGCCCAATATCGTGTGCGGTTTCGGGCGGGTGGATGGGCAGCCGGTCGGTGTCGTCGCCAACCAGCCCGGGCAACTCGCGGGCACGCTCGACATCGACGCATCCGAGAAGGCAGCGCGATTCGTGCGCACCTGCGATGCGTTCAACATCCCGGTGGTCACCTTCGTGGACGTGCCCGGCTTCCTGCCCGGCACCGACCAGGAGTGGGGCGGCATCATCCGGCGCGGCGCCAAACTGCTGTTCGCGTATGCCGAAGCCACCGTGCCGCTCGTGACCGTCATCACCCGCAAGGCCTACGGCGGTGCGTATGACGTGATGGGCTCCAAGCACCTCGGCGCCGATGTCAACCTCGCCTGGCCCACCGCCCAGATCGCGGTGATGGGGGCGCAGGGGGCGGTGAACATCTTGTACCGCAAGCAGATTCGCGCGGTCGAGGAGGAGAGCGGCGGAGACGCTGCGGCGGTCGAGGCCAAGCGGCAGGAGCTCATCGGCGAATACGAGGACGCCCTCGCCAACCCTTATATCGCCGCCGAGCGCGGGTATGTCGACGCCGTGATCCCGCCGCACGAGACGCGGGTGCAGATCATCCGGGCGTTGCGGGCCTTGCGCACCAAGCGCGAGAACCTGCCGCCCAAGAAGCACGGCAATATCCCGCTATGACCCCCGAAACGTCACCAAGTCCTCCCGAAACGTCACCAAGTCCTCCCGAAACGTCACCAAATCCTCCCGAAACGTCAGTAGATCCTCGCGAGACGTCACAGCCGGGGAACGTTCAGGCTGCCATCCGCATCGTCGCGCCGCAGCACGCGACGGCCGAGGAGATCGCCGCAGTGGTGGTAGTGCTCTCCAGTCAGGTGAACAAGGACACCGGTCCTCCCGTCAGGCAGTCACAGTGGGCGGGGCGCGAACGCCGCACCTGGCGTTCGAGCGGGCTGCCCAGCGCCCGCTGACCGGACCCGGTTCTCCTAACGCCTCGCGGGTTATGAGTGACGTTTCGCGAGGTACTACTGACGTTTCGCGAGGTACTACTGACGTTTCGCGAGGTTTAAGTGACGTTTCGCGAGGAATTACTGACGTTTCGCGAGGTTTAAGTGACGTTTCGCGAGGAATTACTGACGTTTCGGGTTAGAGGAGTTGGCGGAGGGTGTCGGCGCCGATCTTGACGATGAACGCCCCCACCACCACGACGAAAACCGCCCGGATGAAGCGCGAGCCGCGCGCGACCGCCATACGCGATCCGAGATAGGCGCCGGCGATATTCGCCACGCCCATCGCGAGGCCGAGACCCCACAGCACCACGCCCTGTGGCACGAAGATCACCAGCGCGGCGAGGTTGGTGGCGAAATTGGCGATCTTCGCCTTGGCCGAGGCGTCCAGGAAGCGATATCCGAGCAGGCCGACCAGCGCGAACACCAGGAACGAGCCGGTGCCCGGGCCGAGCGCCCCGTCATACATCCCGATGAAGAAACCCACCAGCCCCGCCGTGCCGTAATGCCGGCGACCGCTGAACCGCAGCGCCGTCACATCGCCGACATTCGGCCGCAGCAGCGTGTAGGCGCCGACCGCGACGAGCACCACGAGGATCACCGGGTTGAACGCCGACCGCGGGATATGTGAGGCGATCACCGCGCCGACCAGCGCGCCGGCGAAGGCCGGGATCGCCAGATAAGCCACCGTGCGCAGCTCGGGCCGCACCCGCCGCGCATAGGTGATCGACGAGGTCGAGGTGCCGCAGATCGAGCCGAGCTTGTTGGTGGCGAGGAGTTGGGCCGGCGCGGCCGAGGGGAAAGCAATCATCAGCGCGGGCAACTGGATCAGCCCACCCCCGCCGACGACCGCATCGATCCACCCGGCACCGAAGGCCGCGAGGATCAGCAGCAGGGTGGTGAGCAGGTCCGGCATCGCGCGGCGAGCCTAGCCTCGGGATCGGTCAGCCGCCGATCCGCCTCAGCCCCTCCACCAGCTCGGCGTGGTGCTCGTCGTCGAGCACGCGCGCGTCCATGCACCGCCGCGCCGCCTCGGCATCGCCGTGGAACGCCCGGAACACCACCGGCAGGTCAATGTCGTGGGCGGGCTTCTCGAGCAGCTCGACCTGGTCGCCCGGACGGATCACGCCCGGCTGCTCAACCGCGAGATAGGCACCCGAAAGCCCATGTGTCACAAAGGCTTTCAGCCAACCCCGCACCCCCATGTGTTGCCGGAAGGTGCCGCACGGGACGCGCGGACCGCTCACCCGCAATACGGTTTCGCCGACTCGCCAGCGCTCCCCCATCAGCGCGCGGTCGACCTCGAAACCCTCGATCGTGAGGTTCTCACCGAACCAGCCGTCGTCGAGCCGTCGCTCCAGCAGCTCGCCCCAGAAGTCGAGTTGCTCCCGGGCCACGGCATACACCGCCTGCGCGTCGCCGCCGTGGTGCTTGCGGTCACCGATGAAGTCGCCGACCACGCCCGAGCCGAGGCCGCCCCGCCGGGGGCCG
This sequence comes from Metallococcus carri, assembly GCF_011440275.1. Taxonomy (GTDB): domain Bacteria; phylum Actinomycetota; class Actinomycetes; order Actinomycetales; family Dermatophilaceae; genus Metallococcus; species Metallococcus carri. The sequence goes on from NZ_JAAOIV010000001.1 coordinate 498,355, forward strand.
GGCGCCCGCACCTCGATCTGTTCGACCGGGAGTTTGCGTATGCCGGTCGGGGTCGCCTTCGCGCCGTTGGGCTCGGCTGACCCCACGTTGACGGACAGGACGCGACCGGACGGCATACGGCTCCTTCGGCAGGCGGGACGGTGAGAGTCCAGCATGCGCAGGCGATCGGGCTCGGCGCCACCGCGAATCCCCTTCGCGCGCGGCCCCTCCCGCCGGGTAGGTTCGCGTCTGTGACCGACACCACACGCACTCCCACCGCCATCGATGCCATCGCGAACCGCCACCACGAGCGCACCGCGCAGCTGAGCCCGATCACTGCCACCTATCTCGGTGTCCCCGGCGCGGACGACCAGCTCGACGACTTCTCGCCCGCCGGTTATGAGCAGCACGCCGCGCTCGCCCGCGAAACGCTGGCCGCGCTGGAGCAGGAACAGCCGGCCGATGACGTCGACAAGGTCACCGTGGCGGCCATGCGCGAGCGCCTCGGCCTCGCGCTCGAGGTCGACGCGGCGGGGCTGAACCTCATGTCGCTCAACGTGATTGCCTCTCCGATGCAGGAGATGCGCGACATCCTCGACCTGATGCCGACCGACACCGAGGAGCAGGTCGCCACGATCGGCCGCCGCCTGGAGGCGATGCCGCGCGCGCTCGACCAGTGGTTCGAGTCCTTGCACGCCGCCGCCACCAAGGGCGATGTCGCCGCTCGCCGCCAGGTCGAGGCCTGCATCAAGCAGACCCAGGACCACACCGCCGGCGACGGCTATTTCGCCAATCTCGCCAAGGAGCACCCCGGGCTCAAGGACCAGGCGGGCGTCGCCGCTGCGGCATACCGGCGAGCGGGCGAACGGCTGCGCGAGGAGATCCTGCCCAAGGCACCCGAGCAGGACGCCGTCGGGCGCGAACGCTACCCCCTCTACTCCCGCCAGTTCCTCGGCGCCCAGATCGACCTGGAGGAGACCTACGCCTGGGGCCAGGAGGAACTCGCCCGGATCACCGGCGAGATGCGCAAGGTCGCCGAGCAGATCAAACCCGGCGCCAGCGTCAAGGAGGCGATGACCGCTCTCGAGCAGGACCCGCGCTATCAGCTGCACGGCACCGACGCCCTGCAGCAGTGGATGCAGACCAAGGCCGACGAGGCGATCCGCGAGCTCGCCGATGTGCACTTCGACATCCCCGAGCCGGTGCGCACCATCGAGTGCAAGATCGCGCCGACCCAGTCCGGCGGCATCTACTACACCGGCCCCAGCGAGGACTTCTCCCGGCCGGGGCGGATGTGGTGGTCGGTCCCCAAGGGCGTCGAAGACTTCGGCACCTGGCGCGAACTCACCACGGTCTACCACGAGGGCGTCCCCGGACATCACCTGCAGGTCGCCCAGACGATGTATCGCTCGGGCCTGCTCAACAACTGGCGCCGCATGGACGCCTGGACCTCCGGCCACGGTGAGGGCTGGGCGCTGTATGCCGAGCGGCTGATGGACGAGCTGGGTTATCTCGACGACCCCGGCGACAAGATGGGCATGTATGACGGGCAGTCCTTGCGGGCCGCTCGGGTCGTGCTGGACATCGGCATCCACTGCGGGTTCGACGCCCCGGCGGAGGTCGGCGGCGGGGCCTGGGATTACGACAAGGCCTGGCGCTTCCTCACCGCTCACGCCGACATGGCGGAGGGCTTCCTGCGGTTCGAGTTGGACCGTTATCTCGGCTGGCCGGGGCAGGCTCCGGCATACAAGATCGGCGAGCGGCTGTGGCTGCAGCTGCGCGACCAGGTGCGCGAGCGGGAAGGCGAGCAGTTCGACCTCAAAGCCTTCCACCGGCGGGCGCTCGACATCGGCGGCGTCGGGCTGGACACGCTGCGCGAGGCGGTCCTCGGCGAGCTCTGAGCTGCCGGTCAGCGGCCCGGCAGGGCGAGAAAGTCCCGCAACCACAGGTCGACGTCGCGCATCGTCGCGACGTCGACCTGCCCTGCGGTGCCAACGATCCGGTCGCGGGCGACGGTGCGCGGCTGCTCGGTCATCGCGAAGGTGGGCACGCTGAGCGTCAGGTCCGGTCCACGCAGCGGGACGTGGTTGGGCCACCCGCGATCGGTGGTCGTGCCGGGTATGACGATCGCGAGCGTGTCGGCCTGGGCGAGGTAGAGGTCGCTGGCGACCACGAGCGCTGGGCGTCGGCCGGTTTGCTCGCGCCCGCGCACCGGGTCGAGCTCGACCCAGATCACCGAGCCCCGCCTCAGCTCAGTCATCGCCGGACGACGCGCGGTCCCACGCAGCGGTCTCATCCCGATACGCCTGGTCCGCCTGCTGGATCGCCGCCCCGAAGGCGTCCATGCGCTGGCGGCGGTCGTGGGCATCGAGCAGCCGCTCGATCAGACCGGCCGCGGTCATGCCGTGCTCGCGGGCGTCCCGGTTGATCCGATCGCGCAGTTCTTCGCTGACCTTGATCGTCGTCGCCATGCCCGCGAGTATACCGCTTGGGATACCTAGCCTCCGGGCCAACACGGAGGGCGCGGGCCGTCAGCGTTCGCGGCCCGCGCCCTCTCGTGGCTGAATCAGCGAGTTGCTTGCACCGCTGCCGCCGCGTCGACGACACCGCGGCCGTACTGCAGCGAGTAGCCGCCGCGAATGCCGGTCAGCGGGTTGATCGCGGTGTCCTGCAACGACTTCTGCACATTGTCGACGCCGCGCCCCTGGGCGAAGAGCAACGCTGCGACGCCCGCGACATGCGGCGTGGCCATCGAGGTGCCGGCGAAGGAGGCATAGTCGCCACCATTGGCGCCGGTGCCCTGCGGCACGCTGGACCAGATGTTCTCGTCGTCGCTCAGGCCCGAACCGCCAGGCGCCGCAACGGTATTCAGGTCCGGCTTGATCGGGAACTCCGAGTAGTACGCCTTGAGGTTGCGCGGCCCGATCGCCCCGACGCAGATCGCGACGGAGTTGAACGCCGGGTCATTGCACAGCGCCGTCGAGGAGTTGCCCGCCGCCGCGACGGTCAGCACGCCCTTGTCGCGCGCGTACTTGATCGCGTCGGTCGCGGTGGTGTCGAGCAGTCCGAGCACCTGCCCACCGGGCAACGAGCCGAGCGACAGGTTGATGACGCTCGCGCCGTGGTCGGCGGCATACCGGATGCCGGCGGCGATATCGACGTTGTTGCCGGACCCGCCCTCGAGGACCTTGATCGGCATGATCTTGGCGTCGGGCGCAACGCCGGCGACCCCGATGCCGTTGTTCGCCGTCGCGGCGACGATGCCCGACACGTGGGTGCCGTGGACGTCGTCGGGCTGGCCGACGCCGTCATAACCCTTCCAGTCGCCGTTGCCGCAGGAGACGCCCTGGGTGGGGCAGCCGGCGAAGGTCGCACCGGGGACCAGGTGACCGACCAGATCGGGCTGGGTGAGGTCGACGCCGGTGTCGACGACGGCGACGGTGACGCCCGCGCCGGTCGAGGTCGGCCAGGCCTGCTCGGCGTTGACCGTCTGCAGACCCCACAGCTTCGGGTAATAGGGGTCGTTGGTCGTGGCGTTGGCGGCCGGGGCGACCGCAGTGCCGAGGGCCAGCGCGGCCGCGGCGGCGAGGCTCGCGGTGGTCGTGCGACTCATGAGGAGTCCTCCTAGGTCGGTGTGACGGACGCCACCCACCCTGGCATGCTCCTTACCAAATCGTAGGTATAACCGCAGGATCGGCGTCTGGCAGGATTGTGCGGTGCAGATCGCCCTCGCACTCCTCGCCCTGACCGCCACCGTCGTCGCCGTCGCCGCCATCGCCCGCCGCATCGGGCTGTCGGCGCCCCTGCTGCTGACCGCAGTGGGCATCGGCGCCGGTTTCCTCCCCTTCGTGCCGGATGTCGCGGTCGAACCCGAGGTCATCCTGCTCGGCTTCCTGCCGCCGCTGCTGTATGCCACGGCGATCAACACCTCGCTGATCGACTTGGGGCGCAACAGGTTTCAGATCCTCAGCCTGTCGGTGGTCGCGGTCTTGGTGACTGCTTTCGCGGTCGGTGGGGTGGCCTGGGCCTTGCTCACCGCCGTGCCCTTCTCGATCGCCGTTGCGCTCGGTGGCGTGGTGGCGCCACCCGACGCGGTGGCCGCAACCGCCGTCGCCCGGCGCATCGGTCTGCCACGCCGCGTCGTCGCGGTGCTGGAGGGCGAGTCGCTCTTCAACGACGCGACGGCACTGGTCACCGTGAGCACCGCCGTCGCGGCCTTCACCGGGTCGCTGTCGGTCGGTGGCACTCTGCTCGACTTCGCCCGCGCCGCCCTGGGTGGGGTGCTGATCGGCTATGTCGCAGCCAAGCTGATCGCCTTGGTGCGCAAGCACATCACCGACACCCTCACCTCGGTCGCGCTGTCCTTCATGACCCCCTGGATCGCCTACCTGCCCGCGGAAGAACTGCACTCCTCCGGCGTCATCGCGGTCGTGGTCTGTGGCGTGCTCGTCGGCCACCAGGCGCCGCGCATCCAGACCGCGCAGTCGCGGATGGCCGAGCGCATCAACTGGGCCTCGATCCAGTTCCTGCTGGAAAACCTGGTCTTCCTGCTGATCGGCCTGCAGGTGCACCAGATCCTGACGGCGGTCCAGCACTCCCGTCTCGGCCTCGCGCGCACCGCGCTCTTCGCCGCCGCGGTGCTGGTCACCGTGCTGCTCGTCCGGCCCCTTTACGTGCTGACGTGGGCGTATGTCGGCCGCCGATTCTCGATCATCCGCGACCCGCTGCGGCCCCGCGAGTCGGCGATCGTCTCCTGGGCCGGTATGCGGGGTGTGGTCACCTTGGCGGCCGCGTTCCTGTTGCCGAGTGACACCCCAGAACGCGAGGCGCTCGTCTTCACCGCACTGGTCGTGGCGATCGGCACCCTTGCGCTGCAAGGGTTTTCGCTCGGCTGGGTCGCCCGGAGGCTGGACCTGCACGGGCCGGATCCGCGCGAGGACGCGCTGCAGCGCGCTCAGCTGATGCAACTCGCGATCAACGCGGGCGAACGACGCCTGGACGACGTGCTCGCCGACGCGCACAACGTGCCGGATGAGGTGGTGTCCGCCCTGCGCACCCAGAGCGACCGCCGCGCCAATGCCGCGTGGGAACGCCTCGGCCTCGGGTCCGCCGAGTCCGAAACACCCGGTCAGTCCTATCGGCGGCTGCGCGGGATGATGCTCGACGCCGAGCGGGGCAAAGTGATCACCTTGCGTGACAAGGGCGTCATGGACCACGACGTGCTGAGCGAGGTCATGAGCAGCCTGGACATCGAGGAGTCGATGCTGACCGTGATCGACGACCGCGAGGCCAACAGCCGCGAGCAGTTGCTGCTGACCCCCGAGCAGCGCCAGTTCGGCTGCGAGCACCTGAACTGCGCGCCGGCCGCGGTCGAGCCGCTCACGCCGGAAGGCTGTCCCGAATGCCTGCGCGATGGCACCAACCCGGTGCACCTGCGGCTGTGCCTGGAGTGCGGACACGTCGGCTGCTGCGACTCCAGCGTCGGCCGGCATGCCACCCGCCACTTCGAGGAGACCGGTCACGCGGTGATGCGCAGCTTCGAGCCGGGTGAGGCCTGGCGGTGGTGCTATATCGACCAGCGCCTCGGCTGAGCGGCGCCATACCCCCGGCAGCGTCCGGCAGCGTCCGCAGTTGCGCACCACCGCTCGTGCGCCCACGCGGACACACCCGCCGTACCCTCCCCCGGCAGCGTCCGCAGTTGCGCACCACCGTTCGTGCGTCCACGCGGACGCACCGCCGTACCCCCCGGCAGCGTCCGCAGTTGCGCACCACCGCTCGTGCGCCCACGCGGACACACCCGCCGTACCCCCCGGCAGCGTCCGCAGTTGCGCAGCACCGTTCGTGCGCCCACGCGGACGCACCCGCCTATTCGGTGGCGATAGCGCGCAGCACGTCCAGCCGCGCCGCGCGGCGGGCAGGCAGCCACGCCGCGAGCACCCCGACGAGAGCGGCGAGGACGACATACAGACCGAGCTGGGTCCACGGGACGGCGAGCACGGTGATGCCCTGGTCGCGTTGTGACCGCTGGAGCGCATAACCGAGCGCGACCCCCAAGGCGACGCCGAGCACCGCGCCGAGCAAGGACACGACGACCGCTTCGAGGCGCACCATCCGCCGCAACTGTCGCCGGCTCAGGCCGACGGCGCGCAGCAGCCCGATCTCGCGCGTCCGCTCGATCACCGACAGCGCGAGGGTGTTGACGATGCCGAGCACGGCGATGATCACCGCGAGGCCGAGCAGGGCGTAAATGATCCGCAGCAGCGTGTCGATCTGCTCGTGCTGCTGGGCGGCAAACTCCTGCTGGTTCTTCACGGTGACCGTCGGCACCGGCGCGACGATCTGCTGCAGTCGCCGCTCCACCGCCGCAGGATCCGCGCCGCCCCGCTGGATGACGTAGACGAAGGTGTCCTGCGGGCGCCCGCCCGCGGCGGCATACCCCTCGAGGCTGGTGAGATAACGCACGAGGATCGCCGGGCTCTTCTTGAAGATCCCGATCACCGTGAAGGTCGCCGGACGTCCGCCGAGCGAGACCGGCACCTTCGAGCCGACGCCGAGCCGGCGCTGGGCCGCCACATCGTCCTGCACCAGCAGGGTGTGACCCTTCACGGCCGGCATCCGGCCGGCGACCAGCTCGATCTTGACGATGTCACCGAAGGTGCGCGGCTCGATCCCCGCCAACGCATCCTTGTCGGTGCCGATCTGCGCGGGCGAATACCGCAACCGCGAAACCTCTTGCACGCCAGGCACTTTCGCCATCGAGTCGGCCAGTGACGGAGAGAACGGTATGCCGGTCTGGCTGGACACGACGTAATCTCCGGTGAAGTTGTCGGCAATCAAGGCGTCCACGCTCGACTTGGCCGAGGCACCGAAGACGGTCATCATCGACACCAGCGTCATGCCGATCATCAGCGCCGACGCAGTGGCGGCGGTGCGCCGGGGATTGCGCAGGCTGTTCTCCTCGGCCAGCCGCCCGACGGCACCGAAGATCCAGCGATAGGGCACGCCGGCCGCGCGCAGCACCGGCCGGGCGACCACCGGGCTGATCAGGATGACCGCGAAGAGCGCGGCGATCATGCCCACGGCGAGCACATAGGTCGAGTGCTGGACCGGCCGGATGCTGGCCTTGATCAACGCACCGGCCGCGCCGCCGAGCAGGATCATGCCGAGGTGCCAGCGCCGCCATACGGCACGCTCGGGCAAGGCGATGTCGTCGCGCAACGCAGCCACGGGAGGGATCGAACTCGCCCGTCGCGCAGGCAGATACGCCGCGATCGCGGTCACCACCATGCCGATCCCGTAGGCCGCGAGCACGGTCCGAGCCCGGAAGACGAGCGGGGTGCCGGACAGGTCGAGCCCGAAGCGGGCGAAGAGCGCACGGATGCCGATGGCGAGCAGGAAGCCGAGCCCGAGGCCGACGGTGGACCCGACCAGGCCGACGACCAGCGCCTCGGCGAGCACGGACCTGGTGACCTGGCCGCGCCGCGCCCCGAGAGCGCGCAGCAGCGCGAGCTCACGACTGCGCTGGGCGACCAGCATCGAGAAGGTGTTCACGATCAGGAAGCCGCCGACCAGCAGCGAGATGCCCGCGAAGATCAGCAGGAAGGTCGTGATGAAGCCCAGCGCCTGCTTGATCTGCCCGCCGCTCTCCTTCGCGACTGCGTCACCGGTGTCGGCCTGCACCCCGCGTGGCAGCACCGCGGCGATCCGCGAGCGCAGTTCGGTGTCAGACACTCCAGGTTGGGCGGTCACCCAAATGTCTTGGTAGCCACGGGAATTGCCGACGAAGAGACGTTGGGCGGTCGCCGGGTCGAAGGTCGTCAGGGTTGCTCCGACGAGGCTGCCCTGGCCGAATTTCGCGAAGCCGACGATCCGCGCGGTGATCCGTGGTGGCGTCCCGGCGGTGAGCAGGCTGACGGTGTCGCCAATGCGGTATGCCGCCGCCCCCGCGGTGGCCGGGTCGATCGTCACCTCGCCCGCCCGGGTGGGCGGCCGCCCGGCGGTGAGCGTGAGCGCCGGGATCCCGTGTGCCGCGGGGAGGGTGTGGTAACCCATGGCGAAGCCGGGGGCCCCTTGTCCCCCAAGGGGTTTGCCGCGCTTGTCGAGCACGTAGACGGTGGGTGAGCGGGCCTCGCCGACGGCATCCCGCACGCCCGGCACCTGTTTGACGCGGGCGACCAGCGACACGGGCACGGTCGCGGTGGTGCCCGCGCGGGTGCTGGCCTGGGCTCCCTGCGGCCGCACCATCACATCGCCGACGGTGCCGGACACGATGCCGGTGAACGCCCGATCGAGGGTGTCGGTGAAGACGAGCGATCCGGCCACGAAGGCCACGCCGAGCACGATCGCGAAGGTGCTCATCAGCAGCCGCATCCGGCGCGCGATCAGGCTGCGCCAGGTGGCTCGCAGCATCTCAAGACCTCGCGCGGCGCGGGTCGAGGGCGGTCATCCTGGACAGCACGGATTCGGCTGTGGGAGAACGCAGTTCGTCCCTGACCTGGCCGTCGGTCAGGAAGATCACCCGGTCGGTGTAGGACGCTGCGACTGGGTCGTGGGTCACCATCACGATGGTCTGCCCGAAGTCGTCGACCGACCGGCGCAGGAAGCCCAGCACCTCCGCGCCCGAGGTGGAGTCGAGGTTGCCGGTCGGCTCGTCGGCGAAGACGATCTCGGGCTTGCTCACCAGCGCCCGCGCGCAGGCCACCCGCTGCTGCTGGCCGCCGGAGAGTTCGCTGGGGCGGTGCTTCAGCCGCGGGCGCAGATCGACGGTGTCGATCACCGTGTCGAACCACTCCGGGTCGGGCGAGCGCCCGGCGATCGACAGCGGCAGCAGGATGTTCTCCTGGGCGGTCAGCGTCGGCACCAGGTTGAAAGATTGGAAGACGAAGCCGATCTGGTCGCGGCGCAGCGCGGTCAGCCGGTTGTCGTTGAGCCGGCCAAGTTCGGTGTCTCCCAACAGGATCCGGCCCTCGGTGGGCTGGTCCAGGGCCGCCATACAGTGCATCAGGGTGGACTTGCCCGACCCGGACGGACCCATGATCGCGGTGAACTCCCCGGCATAGAACTCGACCGTCACATCGTCGAGGGCGCGCACGGCGGCCGCGCCGGCGCCATACGCCTTGACGAGGTGCTCGGCGCGCGCGGCGACCTGGTGCGACATACCGCCGAGCCTATGTGGCCCCTCGGGTCAGTCTTGGGGCAGTGGGGTGATCGCCAGCTCGACCATATGCGTGCCGGACCGTCCGGTCCCGCGCTCGAGCCACCGGTTGCGCAGGTCTTCGAGCTCGTCGCGCAGCCGTCGGGCGTCGGCGGCGGACAGGCGGACGGTGAAATCGCAGCTGAGGATGTCGCCTCGTCGCACCGCCCCGTCGGTCGTGCGGTCCGTGCTGACCTGCCCGTCGGTGCCCTCGTTGTAGACCCGAAGCACCGCCGCATGCTGCAGCTCCGGGACGGCCTCCTCGGCCGCGGCGCGCTGCACCCGCCGGCTGCGCGCCATCCGGGCCTCGAACTTCTCGTGCGGCAACGAGCCGGCGGGCACCTCGAACAGTTGCGCCACGGTGCGGTAGACGCGGATCGGCCGGCCGCCGCGGCGCCGCTCCTCGACCACCTCGAGCAGGCCGAGCTCGTGCCAGCGGCGGGTCCAGTAGTGCACCTTCGCCAGCGGCTCGCCCAGCCGGTCGGCCGCCTCCTTGATCGACCGCGCGGTGGTGAAGTACTGCGCGAGATAAGGCAGCCCGCGCCCGTCGGCGAGGGCGGCGGCAGCGTCGGGTGAGCGGACGACATACACGGTGCGCACCTACTCAGATTAAACCTATGGCGGTCGAAGTAGCCCTCCGCCTAGCGTCGGGGACGCTTGAGTCGAACCACTCCCCGAGGAGATCCCGTGCCCACCGTCCTGCGGCGTGAAGCCACCTTCTGGCGCTCGCTCTGGCACGCCTCGCCGAAGCTCACCGTGGCGTGCTCGCTGCTGGTCGCCCTCTCCGCGATCGCCTTCCTGACGGGCATCCTCAGCACCGCACAGTTCATCGCCGCGGTGGCCCACCGCGAGGCCGCGGATGTATGGCGGTGGTTCGCGCTCACGATCGTCGCGCTCATCCTCCAGCCGATCGCGGTCAACGCCCTGTCCGCCTGCTCCGCCGCCCATCAGGCCGCGGTCACCGCCGACCAACACGCGCGCCTCGCCGCGCTGGCGAATGCCCCGCACGGCATCGCCCACTTGGAAGACCCGGCCCGCAGCGGCCCGCTGACCGGCCTGCTGGACGAGCTGCGCGGCAACTTCGGGCTGTGGTCGATCGGTGAGGCCTGGCGCAGTCTGCAGGTGCGCTCCACCGGCCTGATGAGCCTGGCGGTGCTGGCCCGCTGGTCGGTGCTCGCCACCGCGGCCCTGCTCGTCGTCCAGCTGGTGATGGCCCGCACCTTCGGCGCTTATGTCCATCAGGTGCAACGCGACCTGCTGGAGCTGAGGGAGACCGACGGGCGCCGTGCGAAATATCTCGCGCAGCTGCTCACCCGGCGCCCGCCCGGCAAGGAGGTGCGGCTCTTCGGCCTCACCGAGTGGTGCCTCGCGCAATACCAATCCGCCTGGCGCACAGCGCAACTCGGCGTCACCGCACGCCGCAACCGGGCGCTGCGACCGGTCCTGGCATCGGGCCTGGTGATGATCGCGGTCTCGGTCGGAGCCGCCGTCTGGCTGATCCGGGATGCCTGGGTGGGCGCGGTGGGCACCGCCACCCTGACCGCAACCTTGCAGGCGCTGATCGGCATGCGGGCCTTCGGCCCCCTCGGTGACACCTCCACCCAGGCGGCCCGATCCCGGACGTATGCCGAGCGCCTGGCAGCTCTCGAGACCGCCGCGCCTGCCGATCACCCAGCCGCCCAGCCGGCCGCTCCCCCGGCCGCTCACCCTGTCGCCGCCACGCCGGTCGCCGGGCGCGCCGCGTCGATCGAGCTGTCCGACATCTCCTTCACCTATCCCTCGCGCAACACGCCTGTCTTCCAACGGCTTTCGCTGACCATCCCGGCGGGGCAGTCGGTGGCGATCGTCGGGGTCAACGGCGTCGGCAAGTCGACGCTCATCAAATTGCTCGCCGGCCTCTATCCACCGGACTCCGGCACCGTGCGGGTCGGTGGCAAGGATCCGTTCACCGACGACGCCACCCGCCGGCAGGTGGCGGTGATCTTCCAGGACTTCGTGCGCTACCACCTCTCGCTGCGCGACAACGTGCTGTTGCCGGTCGACGAGAGCATCGCGACCGACAACGTGGCGATCGACCGCATCGCCAGCGGCGCCTTGCGCAGTGCTGCCGCGGAGGACGTGCTGCACCGCGTCGGCGACTGGGACGTGACCCTCGATCCGGGCTACAGCGGTGGCACCGACCTGTCCGGTGGGCAGTGGCAACGGGTAGCTCTCGCAAGGGCTTTCGCCGCCGTCGCGGCTGGTGCGGGGGTGCTCGTGCTCGACGAGCCGACCGCCGCGCTCGACGTGCGCGTCGAGTCGGAGATCTTCGAGCGCTTCCTGGAGTCGACGCGTGGCGTGACCTCGATCCTGGTCAGCCACCGCCTCTCGAGCGTGCGGCACGCCGAACGCATCGTGGTGCTCGGGCCGGACGGCGTCGTCGAGGACGGCTCACACGAGGACCTACTCGCAGCTGGCGGCGACTACGCGCAGCTGTTCACCCTGCAGGCCACCCGTTTTCAGCAGGCCGACGCGACGACGGAGGACGCTCGATGAGTGCAGTCAGCGAGCCGGGCGCGCTGCGCGCCACCCGCTTCCTCGTCGGGGCAAGTTGGCGCAACGGGCCGGGGGCTTTCGTGCTCAGCCTCTTCGAGACCGTGGGCCGGGTGCTCGAGGCCCTGGTGCCCTTGCTGGTCGGCCTCCTGGTCACCGGAGCGCTGCAGCACGATGTCGCCCTGGTGTGGTGGGGAGGCGCGGGAATCGTTGTCTCCCAAGGACTTCAGTTCGTGCTGATGACCGTCGGTGTGCACGCCCGGCTCGACATGACCGACCGGATCGGTCACGACTTCGAGGAGCGCGTCGGGCGGCTGTCGGGCTCGGTCGCCACCACCGACCACCTCGACGACCCCGCCCACCAGGACCGCATGCAGAGCTTCACCGAGCGCTCCGGCGCGCTCGGGGGTGCCTTCAACGCCCTGGTCAACACCTTCAACAATGCCGCCAGCCCGATCACGACCTTCGTGGTCGCCTGGCTCGCCGACCCGCGGCTGCTCCTACTGCTCATCGTGGCCATCCCTTCGACCTGGGCGGTGAAGTTCACCACCCGGTGGGACGAGCAGGCCGAGCACGCCAGCGCCCCGGCCGGCCGGCTGTCCGGGCACCTGATGGGCGCCATGGTCGAGCCCACCCCGGCCTCCGAACTGCGGGTCATGGGCGCCCGCGCCAAGATCGCCACCCGCGCGTCCGAGGCCGTGCGCGCCTGGCGCCGGCCGTCGGTCGTGGCGGCCCGGCATACCTCGGTGCTCACCAGCGCGATCAGCACGATCTACCTGCTCTCCGCCACCGCGATCCTCGTCTGGATGACGCGCGACGCGCTCCACGGTGCGGTGACGGTCGGCGCCCTGACGACCGCGGTGCTCGTCATCGGTGACTTCCGCGACTCGGTCGAGTCGATCTCGTGGACCTTCACCATGACCTCGCGGATGGTCCGTGCGGGCCGGCGCTATCTGTGGCTCTCGGATTACGTCGCCGAGGTCGACGCCATCCACGCCGGCACGCTGTCACCACCGCAACGGTTGACCGAAGGCATCCGGCTGCGAGACGTCACCTTCACCTACCCGGGCGCGAAAACCCCTACCTTCCTTGGCCTTTCGCTCGACCTGCCGGCCGGAAGCACGGTCGCGATCGTCGGTGAGAATGGCGCGGGCAAGTCGACTTTGGTCAAGCTGCTCACCGGCATCCACGATCTCGACGAGGGCGAGATCACCATCGACGGTGTCGACCTGCGCGATCTATCCCTGCCGCGCTGGCGGGCCAGCTCCTCGGGCGCCTTCCAGGACCATATGCGCTTCGAGGTGAGTGCGCGGGACGCGATCGGCCTCGGCGATCTCGAGCAGGAGCCGACCGACGACGTCGTGCGCGGCGCACTCACCCGCGCCTCCGCGACCGACGTGCTCCGCGCGCTGCCCGACGGTCTGGACACCCAGCTCGGCACCGACTGGCCCGGCGGGGTCGGGCTGTCCGGCGGGCAGTGGCAGCGGCTGGCGATCGCCCGCGGCATGATGCGCGAACGCCCCCTGCTGCTCGTGCTCGACGAGCCGACGTCCGCCCTGGACCCCGCGACCGAGCACCGTCTCTTCGACGGGTATGCCGAAGCCGCCCGCCGCACCCGCGACAACGGCGGCATCACCTTGCTCGTCACGCACCGCTTCTCGACGGTGTCGGCCGCCGACCTGGTCGTCGTGCTCGACCAGGGTCAGGTTGCCGAGGTCGGCACCCATGCCGACCTCATCGCCCGCGGCGGGCACTACGCCCAGCTCTACGAACTCCAGGCTGCCGGGTATCGGTAGCCTCCGAGCGTGAGTGACACTCCTGCCGCCCAGCCCCTCGTGCTGGCCTCCGCCTCCCCCGCCCGCCTCGCCACGCTGCGCGCCGCGGGCGTGGAGCCCGAGGTCATCGTTTCCCATGTCGACGAACCCGCGGTCGAGCAGGCCGCGCGGGCGGCATACGGCGAATTGACGCCGGAAGATGTCGCGCTCATCCTCGCCCGCGCGAAGGCCGAAGACGTTGCGCCGCAAGCGGATAACGCGATCGTGCTCGGCTGCGACTCGGTGCTGGAGTTCGATGGCGAGGTGCACGGCAAGCCCGGCACCGCGGAGCGGGCGACCGAGCGGTGGCGCCGGATGCGCGGCCAGCACGGCACCCTGCACTCGGGCCACTGGCTGATCGACGAGCGCGACGACGGCACCGGCGCCACCTTCGGCGTGGTGGCTTCGACGGTCGTGCACTTCGCCGATCTCACCGACGACGAGATCGACGCCTATGTCGCGACCGGCGAACCCCTTTATGTTGCAGGCGGATTCACCATCGACGGCCTTGGTGGCCCGTATGTCGAGCGCATCGAGGGCGACCACCACAATGTCGTCGGGCTCAGCCTGCCGGTCCTGCGCGAGATGCTCGCCCAGATCGACATCCCGTGGCACCGGCTCCTCAATCGGTGAGGCCGGGATCACACCTCGATCTGCACGGCCTGCCGCGAGTCGAGGAGTGGCTCGACGAGTTCCTTGACGATCCGCACGTGCTCCGGGTCGTCGAGGTATGCCGCGAGCCCCGCCTCGTCGTCCACCTCCGCCACCACGCCGTAGTCGGCCGTGCCACGGATGCCGAGGTCGGGGCCATGGCGGTAGGAGCGCAAGGCGGGCTGGCGGTCGGCATACGCGGAGAGGGCCGAGCGGATCTGCTCGACCGCAGCGTCGTCGGCGGAGTCGTTGAACGAGAAGGTCACGATGTGGCAGATCACGGGTCACTCCGTCGTAGGTCGTCAGTCGTAGGTTCGTCCTTGGAGGGTATGGCGCGGGTGCGCGCGTCCTCGTCGAAGGTCACGTCGATGTCCTCAAATCCCTTGAAGCGCTGCGCCTTCGCCTGCCCGGCGTAGCTCTTGCGGTCGGCGTCGGTGAGTGTGACATCGTCGGTGAACGGGGTCAGCAGCGCCCGCGGGTAGAGATGCCGCACGCGCACCACGTCGATCTCCATCGCGAAGACCACGACGACCGAGGCAAGGTAGATGAAGGCGAGCATGCCGAGGACGAAGGCGAAGACGCCGTTCATGGCCGAGGCGTGCCGCACCACGCGCGTCACATAGCCGGCGCCGAAGGTCTGCAGCAGCGACCAGCCGACGCCCGCGATCAGCGACCCGACCCACAAGGTACGGAAGCCCTGCTTGCGCGCCGTCGCGATCTCGAAGGCGAACAAGAAGACGAGACCGACCACGATCGAGGTGCCGACGAACCAGCCGAGGTGATACCACCCACCCGAGGCCAGGCCGCTGACGAAGCTGCTGACGACGGTCGTGGCGATCAGGCCAATTCCCAAGGCGCACAACAGGATGAAGGACTTGCCGCGCGCCTTGAACGGGTTGGGCCGGTTGTTGCGCGGCACCTGCCAGACGGTGTTGGCGGCGTACTGGAAGGCCTGTGCGACACCGAGCCCGCCATACAGCGCACCGAGCACACCGACGGTGATGCCGCCGATCCCCCCACCGAGCCGGTCGGGGGTGCGCAACTGGTCACCGACGACCGGGAACTCCGCCAGCGCGGAGTTGAGCAACTGCTCCTGCCACTGCGGGTGCCCCTGCAGCACGAAGGCGAGCACGGTCGTCGCGAGCAGCAACAGCGGGAAGAGCGAGACGAACGCGTAGTACGTCAGCAGCGCCGCCAGATAGGCCGCCTGGTCGTCGGCGTATTTATAGATGACCGCGATGGGGAACCCGAGCGGTGGGAACCGTTGTTGGAGGCGATCCAGCCGACTCGAGAACGACATAGGGGAAAGGTACGCGAGCCCCGGAGGGGACGGGGACGCAGCATCAGCCGCGCGGCTGGATCTCCCCCATCGGGGCGAAGCCGTCGATCTCGTCGGCGTCGACATAGATGATCTGCGGCTGTGCCGAGACGATGTCGGGCATCTGCTGCATGAACCGGCTCACGTGGTCCTGCTTCATGTGCTCCTCGCCGGCGGCGGCATCCCGGAAGCCTTCGATGCAGACGAAGGTCTGCGGCTCAAGGACGCTGCGGCTGAACTCGAAGAACACATTGCCCGGCTCGGCGCTCACCGCGCGCGCGTAGTCGGCGGACAGTTGCTCCCACTCCGCCATCTTGTCCTCGCGGATCGGGAACTTCACGGTGATCAGGATCATGTGGGACGAACCTCCTTGTGGCGTATGCCGATCCTCCCACGCCCCCGCTCCTCGCCGGTTGAGCGCTGCCCCCAATCGCCGGTTGAGCGCCGGCCCTGCCGCTGGTTGAGCGCCGTCCTGAGTAGCGCGACGGAGGAGCGCGTATCGAAGGGCAAGCGGAGGAGCGCAGCGAGTCGAAGGACAAGGGCCACCCCCATCGCTGGTTGAGCAAGCGGAGGAGCGCAGCGAGTCGAAGGGCAAGGGCCACCCCCATCGCTGGTTGAGCAAGCGGAGGAGCGCAGCGACGACGCGCGTCGAAACCCGCGCCGCTCAGACCGGAGGGATAGCGCGGTGCCGCGTGCTGAAGTGACGGTCGCGGCGGGCGGCATACCTCAGTCGGTGCAGCAGCTCGGCGCGCAACTCATCCGCCTCGACCACCCCGTCGATCACCAGGTCCGCGGCGAGCCGCTCAAGGTCGACATCCTGCAGGTATTCGTCGCGTCGGGCCTGGACGTATGCCGCCCGCTCGGCCTCGTGCTCGATCGCGGCGATCTTGTTGGCGTAGACCGCATTGACCGCCGCCTCCGGGCCCATCACCGCGATCCGCGCGGTCGGCAGCGCGAGCGTCGCGTCGGGCCCGAAACCCGGGCCACCCATCGCGTAAAGCCCTGCGCCATAGGCCTTTCGGACCACCACGCAGAACTGCGGCACGGTCGCTTCGGACACCGCCGAGACCATTTTGGCACCGTGCCGGATGATCCCGCCGCGCTCGACCTCCGAGCCGATCATGAAGCCGGGCACGTCGGCCAGATAGATGATCGGGATCGAGTAGGCGTCGCACAGCCAGATGAACCGGGCCGCCTTGTCGGCGGAGTCGGTGAACAGCACGCCGCCCTTGACCGCCGAATTGTTGGCCAGGATGCCGACCGTGCGCCCATCCATCCGGCCGAAACCCACGACGAGCTCGGGCGCGAAGAGCGGCTTGATCTCGAAGAAGCTGTCGTCGTCGACCAGACCATCGATCACGTCGTGCACGTCGAAAGGCTGGCTCTCGATCTCCGGGACCGTATGGCGGGTGAGCGGCTCGGCGGGTTCCTCGCCGGCATACACCGGCGGCTCGTCCCGCCAGGTCGAGGGGACATAGGAGAAGTAGAGCTTGGCGAGCTCGATCGCCTCTGTGTCGTCGGAGGCGAGCAGGTCACCGACACCGGAGACGGTGCAGTGCATCCGCGCACCGCCCATTTCCTCCAGCGAAACCCGTTCTCCCACAACCATTTCGGCCATCCGTGGGGAGCCGAGATACATCGAGGCGTTGCCCTCGACCATGATCAGCACGTCAGTGAACGACGGGATATAGGCACCACCGGCCGCGGACGGGCCAAAGAGGCAACAGATCTGCGGGACCTTGCCAGACAGTGCCACCTGGTTGTGGAAGATGCGCCCCGCACCGCGGCGACCGGGGAACAGCTCCACCTGGTCGGTGATGCGCGCGCCGGCCGAGTCGACGAACCAGAAGACCGGGAGCTCCTCGCGCAGCGCAGCCTCGGTCGCCCGGACGATCTTCTCCACGGTGCGCGCCCCCCAGGAGCCGGCCTTCACCGTCGGGTCATTGGCGACCACGATCGCCGGCCGTCCCTCCACGGTCCCGCGCCCGGTGACCACACCGTCGGCCGGCAGGCCGGCCGCCGTCGCGTTGGCGTAGCGACCGTCCTCCACGAACGAGCCCTCGTCGAAGAGCAACGCGATGCGGTCGCGGACGTAGAGCTTGCCCTGCGCATCCAGCTTGGCTCGCGCAGCGTCGGTGGGCTGCGCGGACGCGGCATACGCCTGCTCGAGACGCGCCCGAACGTCTGCGACCCTTGGATCCTCGCTCCGGTCGGCGCTCATGCTCTCTGCCGCGCCTCTTCCCGTCGCTCCGGGCCTCACTGCGTTCGTGTCCTCACTCCGGTCGGCGCTCATGCTCTCTGCCGCGCCTCTTCCCGTCGCTCCGGGCCTCACTGCGTTCGTGTCCTCACTCCGGTCGGCGCTCATGCTCTCTGCCGCGCCTCTTCCAGTCGCTCCGGGCCTCACTGCGTTCGTGTCCTCACTCCGGTCGGCGCTCACGACACAAGCCCGTACTGCCGCGCAATCAACATCCGCTGCACCTCAGAGGTGCCTTCGCCGATCTCCAGGATCTTTGCGTCCCGGAAGAACCGTGCGACCGGGTACTCCTCCATGAAGCCATTGCCACCGAAGATCTGCGTCGCCAATCGCGTTGCGGTGACAGCGGATTCGGTCGAATAGAGCTTGGCGATGGCGGCCGCATGCTTGACCTCGGCGACGCTGCGCCGACCCGCGTCGTGTTCATCCTTGAGCCAGGCCGCCTTGTAGGTGAGCAGTCGCGACGCCTCGACCATGACCGCCAGGTCGGCGACCTTGAAGGACACCCCCTGGTTGGCACCGATCGGCCGGCCGAAGGCCATCCGCGTCTTGGCGTAATCAGCGGACAGGTCCAGACAGGCCTGCGCGAGGCCGACCGCCAGCGCCGAGATCGCGATGCGCCCGTCGTCGAGCGTCTTGAGGAACTGGCGATAACCCTGGCCCTGCTCCCCCAGCAGGTTCTCCTCGGGCACCTGGCAATTGGCGAAGGTCAACCCGTGCGTGTCGCTGATGTGCCAGCCGAGCTTGCGGTATGCCGGCTCGACGGTGAACCCCGGCGTGCCCGACGGCACCATGATCGCGCTGATCTGCGGCTTGCCATCTTGCTCGCCGGTGCGTGCGGTGACCGTCACCACCGAGGTGATGTCGGTGCCGGAGTTGGTGATGAACGCCTTGGCACCGTTGATCGTCCACTGCCCATCGGCCAGGGTTGCGCGGGTGCGTGTCGCACCAGCGTCGGAGCCAGCGTCGGGTTCGGTGAGGCCGAAGCCGGCCAACGCCTTGCCGGAGACCAGGTCGGGCAGGAAGCGCTGCTTCTGCGCGTCGGTGCCATAGGTGAGGATCGGGTTGATGCCGAGGCCCACGCCGGCCGACAGCGTGATGCCCATCGACTGGTCGACGCGACCGAGTTCCTCGATGGCGAGGCACAGATAGGTGAACCCGCCCTCGTCGAGCCCGGCGCCGCCATACTCCTCCGGCACGACCAGCCCGAAGAGTCCGAGCTCACCCATCTGCGGGACGAGTTCGGAGGGGAAATGCGCCTGCGCGTCCCACTCCTCGACGTGCGGAGCGATCTTGCTCTCGGCGAAGTCGCGCACCACTCGGCGGAAGTCCTCGTGGTCCTTGGTCAGCTCGAACATGTCGCTCCCGATGGTGATCTCGATCACTTGACGTTAACGTCAACGTAAAGCACCCTGACCGGTGATGACAACTCCGCGCACCTGGTCGATCGCCGAACTCGCCGACGAGTTCGACATCACCCATCGCACCCTGCGTCACTACGAGGCGCAGGGCTTGCTCGCGCCCGAGCGCCGCGGCCAGGTACGCATCTATCACCGTCGCGACCGCACCCGCCTTGCGCTCGTGTTGCGCGGGCGACGGCTCGGCTTCGCGCTCGATGAGATCCGCACGATCATCGATATGTATGACGAGCAGCCCGGCGAGGCGGGTCAGCTCACCTATCTGCTGTCGCAGATCGAGGACCGGCGTCGCGACCTGGAGCAACGTCGCCGCGACATCGAGGACTCGCTGCGCGAGCTGGCCGAGGTGGAGCGCCGGTGCCAAGAGGACCTGCGCACGCTGAACTGACCTTCGTTGGCCGAGCGCCGACCACTATCGGTGGTTGAGCGTCGTCCTGAGCAGCGCGACGGAGGAGCGCGTGTCGAAGGGAGCCCGCATCGAAACAGCAACGCTGGTTGAGCAAGGGCGAGGCGCCAGCCGAGCCTGCGTCGAAACCCGTTGCAGCCCAGGCAGTTTCGATGCGCTCGCCGGGTCTGGGCCGAAATCACCTTTCCCTAGCGAGACCTCACGGTGGGGCTGGGTGGCGGGAGGCGGCAGCGCCCCTTCGGGATGCGCCCCAACGGGAGCGGCGCCTTCGGCGCGTGCGGCGCCGCCGCCCAGCGCCCGCCGGAGCATCCCTACGGGGCGCCGCCTACCTCCCGCCCGCTCCGTTAGTTGAGCGCCGTCCT
>NZ_JAAOIV010000010.1 GCF_011440275.1 Metallococcus carri
GGGATGGGCCGGTGCGCCTGACGGTCGGCGTTGGCGTCGGTGGTTGTCAGGGGTTGCGGCGTGGGATGGGCCGGTGCGCCTGACGGTCGGCGTTGGCGTCGGTGGTTGTCAGGGGTTGCGGCGTGGGATGGGCCGGTGCGCCTGACGCTGGGCGTTGGCGTCGGGCGGTGTCAGGGGTTGCGGCCGGAAGTGGGCCGGTGGGCCTGACGGCCAGCGTCGGCGGCGGGAGGTGTCAGGGGTTGCGGCGTGGAGTGGGCCGGTGCGCCTGACGCTGCGGGCTGGCTCTCACCCCGGCGTGTCGGCGTCGCCTGTTGGCCGCGACGCGCCGAGCACGCGCCTTTCCTCGGCGTGTCCGCGTCGCCTGTTGACCGGGACGCGCCGAGCAGCCCGGCACCCGCCGTTGCGTCAGCGGACCTCGTCGCGCTCGGGCAGCACCAGATTGGCGGCCATCGACACCAGCGTGATGACGAGAGCGCCCAGCACTGCGTCCCACCAGAACTCGTCGACGTGGAACGCCAGTCCGAGCTTGCCCGACAGCCACGACGTGAGCGCGAGCATCAGGCCGTTGACCACGAAGGTGAATAGGCCCAGCGTCACCACGATCAGGGGGAACGAGCACCCCTTGGCGATCGGTTTGACGACCGCGTTGACCAGCCCGAAGACGAGCGCCACCAAGATCACCGTCGCGACCTTCGAGCTCGTGCTCGTCCCTGCCTGCGCCAGGGTGATGCCGGGGACGAGCAGCGCGGCGAGCCACAGCCCGATCGCGTTGACACCGGTGCGGATCAGCAGTTGCCTCATGCCGGCCATTGTCTCCGGCCGACCTGTGCCCCCGGCATACCTCACCCATGACCGGTGTGACTCGGCCCACGTACAGTGCGAGGTATGAGCGACAAGCCCTCGGTGCGCCTGCGACAGACCCTCGACGCCGTCCCGTCATACAAGCCGGGCAAGCCCGCTCCGCCGCGCGAAGACCTGGTGACCTACAAGATCAGCAGCAACGAGAACCCCTACCCGCCGCTGCCGTCCGTGCTCAAGGTCGTGCAGGAGACCGCGGGGGCGATGAATCGCTATCCGGACATGGCCGTGCGGGAGCTCACCGAGGCCATCGCGCACCGCTGGGGGGTGACGCCCGAGGAGGTCGCGACCGGCACCGGCTCGGTCGGCGTGCTCGGTTCGCTGCTGCAGATCACCTGCGAGCCCGGCGACGAAGTCGTCTACGCGTGGCGGTCGTTCGAGGCCTACCCGATCGTGGTCGCGCTCGCCGGGGCCGAGTCGGTGCGGGTGCCGCTCGATGCGGACTTCCGCCACGATCTGGCCGGTATGGCGGCCGCGGTCACCGACCGCACCCGGCTGGTCATCGTGTGCAGCCCGAACAATCCCACCGGCCCGAGCGTGACCGACGGCGAGCTGCGCGAGTTCCTCGGCCGGGTGCCCTCCGATGTGCTCGTCGTGCTGGACGAGGCTTATCTGGAGTTCGTCACCGCGACCGATGCGCCGGACGCGATGGCGGTCTACCGCGACTTCCCGAATGTCTGTGTGCTGCGGACCTTCTCCAAGGCGTATGGCCTGGCGGGCTTGCGGCTCGGCTACTGCATAGCCCGGCCGCAGGTGGCCGACGCGTTGCGCAAAGCGGCCGTGCCGTTCGGGGTCACCCAGCTCGCCCAGGAGGCCGGCATCGCGAGCATCGCCGCCGAAGCCGAACTCACCGAGCGCGTCGACGCCCTCGTCGACGAGCGCACCCGGGTGCTTGCCGGGTTGCGCGAGCAGGGCTGGCGGGTGCCGGACAGTCAGGCCAATTTCGTCTGGCTGCCGCTCGGTGACGACGCCGTGCCGTTCGCCGCGGCTGCCGATGCGGCCGGGCTGATCGTGCGGCCGTTCGATGGTGATGGGGTGCGGTGCAGCATCGGCGAGACCGAAGCCAATGACCGACTGCTCGAGGTATGCCGGGAGTGGCGCGAGACCCACCCCGGCTGACCAGCCCATTCGGTGGTTGAGCTCCTCCTTCTTCGCCGGTTGAGCGCCGCCCCCTTCGTCGGTTGAGCGAGCGGGGGAGCGAAGCGGAGGAGCGCGTCGAAACCAGTTGAGACACAACGGGTTTCGACGCGGGCTCGTTCCTCACCCTTGCCCTTCGACTCGCTGCGCTCGCTCAGGACGGCGCTCAACCAGCGGAGGGGGAGGAGGGTGCTCATCCCGCGGGTGGCGGCCCGATTGGGTGGGGCGGGTGGTGCGCGAGTAGCCTCGCCTGTGACCGGGGCCACAGTGTCGTGGACCGGCCGGCATACGTCCCTGCGGAGACCCCGCGACGGCGAGCCGAGCGGCATACCGGCGGCCCACCAGCGCTGCCGCATGTAGGAGGAACAGTGAGCGAGCACCTCACCGAGGACGCGCCACCAGCGCAGCCCATCGTCGACGCGAGGCACCTGCAGCACCACGAAACCACGGTGCAGCCGATGATGGAGCACGACATCACCGACGGTGGCCCCGACATGGTCCAGTTCGTCGACGGGGACGGCAACCGGCTGGAGACCACCGAGGCCAACGCGCCCTACGCCAAAATCGTCGAGGACATGACCAGCGAGGACGCTCGGTCGATGTACCGCGACCTGGTGCTGGTGCGCCGCGTCGACGCCGAGGGATTCGCGCTGCAGCGCCAGGGCGAACTCGGCCTCTGGCCCAGCCTGCTCGGTCAGGAGGCCGCCCAGGTCGGCGCCGGCCGGGCGATGCGCCCCCAGGACTACGCCTTCCCCGGGTATCGCGAGCACGGCGTCGCGTGGTGCCGCGGTGTCCCGCCGGAGAACCTGCTCGGCATCTTCCGCGGAGTCAACCACGGCGGCTGGGACTCCAACGCCAACAACTTCCACCTCTACACGATCGTCATCGGCAACCAGATGTTGCACGCGACCGGTTATGCGATGGGTGTGCAGCGCGACGGCAAGGTCGGCACCGGCGACCCCGACCGCGACACCGCGGTGATGGCGTTCACCGGCGACGGCGGCACCGCCCAGGGTGACTACAACGAGGCCCTCGTCTTCGCCTCAGTCTCGAACGCGCCGCTCGTGTTCTTCGTGCAGAACAACCAGTGGGCCATCTCCGAGCCCAACTACAAGCAATTCCGCATCCCGCCCTACCTGCGCGCTCGCGGGTTCGGCTTCCCGGGCGTCCGCGTCGACGGCAATGACGTGCTCGCGGTGTATGCCGTGACCAAGGCGGCGCTCGACGCCGCGCGCGCCGGCCAGGGCCCGACGCTGATCGAGGCTTTCACCTATCGGATGGGCGCGCACACCACCTCCGACGACCCGACGAAATACCGCCCGGCCGCCGAGCTGGACATCTGGAAGGAGAAGGACCCGATCAAGCGCATGCGCGGCTTCATGGAGACCAAGGGCCACGCCGACGCGTCCTTCTTCGAGCAGATCGACGCCGAGGCCGACGAGCTCGCAGCGCGGATCCGCAAGGCCTGCCAGGAGATGCCCGACCCGGATCTGCGGACCATGTTCGACCACACCTATGCCGAGGAGCACCCGGTGATCGAGGCCGAGAAGGCCGAGTTCTCGGCATACCTCGACTCCTTCGAGGAGGCCGGCCGATGAGCGCGATGACGTCGGTGCAGCGGTTGACCCTGGCCAAGGGCCTCAACCAGGGGCTGCGCAAGGCGATGGAGGACGACCCCAAGGTCGTGCTGATGGGTGAGGACGTCGGCAAGCTCGGCGGCGTCTTCCGGATCACCGAAGGCCTGCAGAAGGACTTCGGTGAGGACCGGGTCATCGACACCCCGCTCGCCGAGTCCGGCATCGTCGGCACCGCGGTCGGGCTGGCGCTGCGCGGCTACCGGCCGGTGGTGGAGATCCAGTTCGACGGTTTCATCTACCCGGCGTTCGACCAGATCGTCAGCCAGGTCGCCAAGCTGCACGCGCGCTCGCTCGGGCACCTCAAGCTGCCGATGGTGATCCGGGTGCCCTTCGGCGGCGGGATCGGCGCCGTCGAGCACCACAGCGAGTCCAACGAGGCGTATTTCGCGCACACCGCCGGCCTGCGCGTCGTCGCGGTCTCCGACCCGGCCGACGCTTACTGGATGATCCAGCAAGCGATCCGCAGCGACGACCCGGTGATGTTCTACGAACCCAAGCGTCGCTATCACGAGCGGGCCGAGGTCGAGCTCGACGAGGCCGCCGAGGCACCGCTGCCGTTGCACCGGGCGCGCGTCACCCGCGAGGGCACCGACGTCACGCTGCTCGCCTACGGCCCGACCGTGAAGACCTGCCTGCAGGCCGCGGAAGCCGCTGCGGCAGAAGGGAAATCGCTCGAAGTCGTCGATCTGCGGTCGCTCTCACCGCTCGACCTCGACACCATCACCACGTCGGTCAAAAAGACCGGCCGGGCGGTCACGGTGCACGAAGCCGCGACCTTCCTCGGGATGGGTGCCGAACTCGCGGCGCTGGTGCAACGCGAGTGCTTCCACCACTTGGAGGCGCCGGTGCTGCGCGTCGGGGGTTACAACATCCCCTACCCGCCGAGCCGGTTCGAGGAAGAGTTCCTGCCCGGACTCGACCGCGTCCTCGACGCCGTCGACGAATCCCTCGCCTACTGACCTCGCCCTCGTGGTTGAGCAAGCACCTGTATGCCGGTGGTTGAGCAGGCACATTTTCTCGGTGGTTGAGCAGGCACATTTTCTCGGTGGTTGAGCAAGCGAAGCGCGTCGAAACCACCCCGACACTGATAGAAGGACTCCATGGCAGCCAAGAAGTTCAACCTGCCGGACCCGGGTGAGGGACTGGTCGAGGCCGAGATCGTCACCTGGAAGATCAAGCCGGGCGACACCGTCACCGTCAACCAGATCGTCGTCGAGATCGAGACGGCCAAGTCGCTGGTCGAGTTGCCGATCCCGTGGGCCGGCACCGTGGGCGAACTGCTCGTCAACGAGGGCGACACCGTGGAGGTCGGCGCACCGATCGTGACCATCGAAGTGGAGGGCGCGGCCGACGAACCGGCTCCCGCTGCCCCGGCGGCTGACGGTGAGGAGGCGCCCGCGACGCTCGTCGGGTATGGCGCGAAGGAGACTTCCAGCCGACGTCGCGCCCGCAAGGGCGGCGCCTCCGCTGGCGGAGCCGCCGATGTGTACGCGGGTGGAGCCGCCGGTGTGTCCGCGGATGTGCGGCAGGGGTCGCGCGGATCTGCGGACGCTGGCGTGGGGGCTTCGGGAGTGTCCGCGGATGTGCAGCAGGGTTCGCGCGGATCTGCGGACGCTGGCGTGGGGGCCTCGGGTGTGTCCGCGGATGTGCAGCAGGGGTCGCGCGCAAGTGCGGACGCTGGGGCAGCCGCTGCCGCAACCCCCGCGAGCGTCGCGCCTGTTGCGAAGCCGCTGGCCAAGCCCCCGGTGCGCAAGTTCGCCAAGGACCACGGCGTCGACCTCGCCGCAGTGACTCCGAGCAGCCCGGACGGCATCATCAGCCGCGCCGACGTCGAGGCCCACCTCGCCGAAGCGGGAGCGCGTGGTGACGCGGACGCCGGCGCTGGCGCGGGCGCGCTGACGGCACCCGCAGCGGCACGGGACGGGGTTGCTCAGGCCAGCGGGCCGGCATACGGGATGAGCAGTCCGACAGGCGAGCGCGAGACCCGGATCCCGATCAAGGGCGTGCGCAAGATGACCGCGCAGGCGATGGTCGGGTCGGCGTTCACGGCGCCGCATGTCACCGAGTTCGTCACCGTCGACATGACCCGCACGATGGAACTCCTCGAGCGGCTCAAGACCGACCGCGAGTTCAAGGGCATCAAGGTGACGCCGCTGCTCGTGCTCGCCAAGGCGCTGTGCGTCGCGGTCCGCCGCAACCCCGGGGTCAACGCGACCTGGGACGAGCAGGCGCAGGAGATCGTGGTCAAGCACTACGTCAACCTGGGCATCGCCGCCTCGACTCCGCGCGGGCTGATCGTGCCCAACATCAAGGACGCCGACCGGATGTCCCTGCGCGAGCTCGGCGAGGCACTCAACGCGCTCGTCGACACTGCGCGTGAGGGGCGCACCCCTCCGGCGGACATGTCCGGCGGGTCGATCACGATCACCAATGTCGGTGTCTTCGGCGTCGACAACGGCACCCCGATCATCAACCCCGGCGAGTCGGCGATCCTGTGCTTCGGCGCGATCCGCAAGATGCCGTGGGTGGTCGAGGGGCCGGACGGCGACCAGATCGTGCCGCGTCAGGTGACGCAGCTGTCGCTGTCCTTCGACCACCGGCTGGTCGACGGCGACCTCGGTTCGCGGTTCCTCGCCGACATCGCGGCGCTGCTGGAGGACCCGGCACGCGCCCTCGTCTGGGGCTGATCTTCGGGCGCTAGCAGGTGGATTCACCTGCGGCTCAACGGGTTTCGATGCGGCTCCTCCTTCGTCGGCGCCTTACTCAACCGGCGAGAAGTGATGCGGCGCCTCCTTCGTCGGCGCCTTACCCTTCGACTCGCTGCGCCCTTCGACTCGCTCCGCTCGCTCAGGACATCGCTCGCTCAGGACGGCGCTCAACCGGCGAGAAGTGCGCACGCTCAGCCCTGACTGCGCAAGGCGTGCGGATCCGGTATGACGTGCCGCACCTCCGCTGCCACTCCTGCGACCACCGGGCCGAGCTCGAGCAGTCGCTCCGGTGGCATCCGCACCGCGGGAGCCTGCACCACCACGGCCGCCCGGGCGATCTGGTGCTCGTCGAAGACCGGAGCGCCGACGCAGCGGACGCCTTCGACGTTCTCCTCCATATCGATCGCGAAGCCGCGCACCCGCACCTGCTCCAGCTGCGCCGCCAACTCGGCCCGGGTCGCGAGGGTGCCCGGCGTGACGGGAGTCAACCGAGCAGGCAACCGGTCGACATACCCGTCCTCGGGGCTGCTGAACGCGAGCATCACCTTGCCCGACGCCGTCGAATAGAGCGGGAACCGCGCGCCGACCTCCTGCACAAACCGCAGCGGCAGCGTCGACTGGGCGCGCAGCAGCACGACCGATTCGTCGAGTTCACGCACGGCGAGGTTGACCGATTCCTGGGTGCGTTCGCGCAGCGCCTCCAGGCTGGGCAGCGCCTTGTCGAGCCCGAGCGCGCGTTGCGCCGCCTGGCCGAGCACCGCCGCGCGAGCGCCGAGGTGGTAGGCATCGGTGCGCGGGTTGCGGCGCGTCATACCGGCTGCGGTGAGCGCCCGCGCCATCCGGCTGACGGTGGCCGGCGACAACCCGCTGGCCGCGGCAAGTTCGCCGACGGTCATCTCCTCGGTGAGCGCGAGCAGGTCGAGCAGGCCGAGCGCTCGCTCGATCGCCTGTGTGCCGGTCGGCGGCGTCGTCGGGTCCTTGCTCACAGCGGCTCAGCCTAAGCCCGCGCGGCCGGTCGCCGACCGAGCCCTTGTGATCCAGGTCACCATCGCCATATAGTGACGAACTCTTTCACATCATGGAGGCAGTGCCATGGCCCTCACCAACGAAACCGTCTTCACCTGGGCGGCCCCACCCCTGAAGTTCGGCGTCGGCGCCCTGGAGGAGGTCGGCCTCGAGGCCGGCGCTCGCGGCGCGCGCTCGGTGCTCGTGCTCACCGATCCCGGCGTCGCCGAGACCGGTGTGCCCGCCCGCGTCGTCGCCTCGCTCGAGGCGGCCGGCATCGCGGTCACGCTCTTTGACCGAGTCGGCGTCGAGCCCACCGACGCCTCGATCGAGGAGGCGGTCGAGTTCGCGCGAGCCGGGGAGTATGACGCGTATGTCGCCGTCGGCGGTGGCTCGGCGATCGACACGGCCAAGGCCGTGAACCTGCTCGTCACCCAGGGCGGCGACCTGCTCGACTACGTCACCCCGCCGATCGGCAGGGGCCAGCTGCCGACCTCGGCGCTGAAGCCGCTGATCGCCATACCGACGACGGCTGGGACCGGCTCGGAATCGACCACCATCTGCGTGATCGACCTGCTCCAGCAGCACCTCAAGGCGGGCGTGAGCCACGCCGCGCTGCGGCCGGTGCTCGCGATCGTCGACCCGACGACCACCCTCACGATGCCGCCGGAGGTGACGGCGGCGAGCGGCATGGACGTGCTCAGCCACGCGCTCGAGAGCTACACCAGCGTGCCGTTCGACTCCAAGCCCGCGCCGGATGACCCGATGAAGCGACCGGCCTTCTGCGGGTCCAACCCGATCAGCGATGTGTGGTGCGAGACCGCGCTCAGGTTGGTCGGCGCCAACCTGCGGCGCGCGGTGATGAACGGGCGGGACATGACCGCGCGCACCGCGATGACGCTGGCCTCGACCTCGGCCGGCACCGGATTCGGCAACGCCGGCACCCACCTGCCGCACGCCAATGCCTACCCGATCGCGGGCGCCGTCAAGGACTACCAGGCGAGTGGCTATCCGCAGATGCCGATGGTGCCGCACGGCCAGGCGGTCTCGGTCACCGCGCCACATGTCTTTCGCTGGACCTATCCCGGTGACCCGCAGCGCCACCTGCGCGCAGCCGAGTTGCTGTCCGGGCAGACCTTCGACGCCCGCGACGGGGCCGACGCGCTCGCCGGGGTCCTCGCGGACCTGATGCGCGACATCGGCATACCGTCCAAGCTCGCAGATTTCGGCTATGCGGAGAGTGACATCGACACCCTCGTCACCGGCACGATGAAGCAGACTCGCCAGCTGGCCGTCGTGCCGCGCCCGGTGACGCCCGAGGCGTTGGCCGGGATCTTCCGGGCGGCGCTGTGAGCTCCGCGGCGAAGCCGGTCCCGCCGCCGCCGGACGACTCGACGGAGCGGCCGGCCCGCAACCAACTGCGCACCGTGCTCGCCTCCACGGTCATCGGCACCACGGTCGAGTGGTACGACTTCTTCCTGTATGGCGTGGCCGCCGGCATCATCTTCAACAAGCAGTTCTTCCCCTCGCACGACCCGACGGTCGCCACCCTGCTGTCCTTCACCACCTTCGCGCTCGGCTTCGTCGCGCGACCGGTGGGCGGGCTGATCTTCGGGCACATCGGTGACCGGGTCGGACGCAAACGCACCCTGGTGATGACGATGCTCATCATGGGCGTCGCGACCTTCCTGATCGGCTGCCTGCCGACCTACGGCCAGATCGGGGTGCTGGCGCCGATCCTGCTCGTGGTGCTGCGCCTGCTGCAGGGCATCGCGGTCGGTGGCGAGTGGGGCGGCGCGATCCTGATGTCGGTCGAATACGCCCCGCGCGACAAACGCTCCCTCTTCGGCTCGGTGCCGCAGATGGGCCTGGCCTTCGGGCTGGTGCTCGGCACGGGCGTCTTCGCCCTCGCCAGCGCTGTCATGGACGACGCGGCGTTCAACGCCTGGGGCTGGCGGGTGACGTTCTGGCTCAGCCTGGTGCTCGTGATCGTCGGCCTCGTGGTGCGCCTGAAGGTCATGGAGACCCCGGCCTTCCGCACCCTGCAGGAGACCGAGGACACCGCGGTCGTGCCGGCGAAGATCCTGCTCGCTGATCGGGTCAACCGGCGCAACCTCTTCCTCGGGATGGGGGCGCGGTGGGTCGAGGGCGTCGCCTTCAACACCTGGGCGGTCTTCTCGATCACCTATGCCACCGGCACGCTGAAGATGCAGCGAGAATCAGCCCTGCTCGGCGTCATGGTCGCCGCGATCGTGCTGCTCGCGTTCATCCCGATCGGTGGGCTCATCGCCGACCGGATCACCGCGCGCCGCACCTTCGCGATCGGTGCGGCGGTCGCCGCGCTGGCACCACTGCTCGCCTTCCCGCTGATGAACACCGGCAACCCCTGGCTCAACGGGCTCGCGCTGGTGATCGTCCTCGGCATTCTGTATGGCGTGCTCTACGGCCCCGAGGGCGCGTTTTTCGCCGAGCTGTTCCCGGTGAAGGTGCGGTATTCGGGCATCTCGGTGGTCTACCAGATGTCCGGCATCGTGGCCTCCGGGCTGACCCCGCTGATCCTCACCTGGTTGCTCGACAAGGCCGGTGGCGGCGTCGGGCTGATCGTCGGCTACTTCTTGGTCACCGGGCTGATCAGCACGGTGTGCGCGCTGCTGCTGCGCCCCGTCCCCGACGGTGTGCCGCTGGCCGCGCCGGCGAGCCCGGCCACAGCCGGCTGAGCGCTGACCACCGGGTATGACGAAGGGGCGGGCTCTCGTGCGAGAGCCCGCCCCTGTCGGCATACGGCCGGGTTATTTGGCCGCGTGCTTGGGAGTGGTGTGCGACGGCGGGGTGTCGTCGGGGACCTCCTGGGTCGCCAGATGACGGGCACCGACGGCGGCCGGGGTCGACTCGGCGGCCGCCTCGACCGGGGCCGAAACCTCGCCCGCCTGCTTGGCCGCTTCGGCCCGGGCGAGAGCACCCGCGGACTGCTGGCGCAGCTCGACGTGCGGCATCAAGAAGGTCACCAGGAAGGCGATCACCATGATGCCCGCGGCGATGAGGAACACCGTGCTCATCGCCCCGGCGAAGCCCACCTTGAACGGGTGGCCGAAGACCGACGGCAGCTGGTTGATGACCGAGCTGTCGTCCTGCACCCGTGCGTTGAACGCGCCCGGGTTGGTCTGCAGTTGCTGCACGAGCGGGTCGCGCAGCAGCGCCGGGTCCTGCGCCACCGCGGACTTGATCGCCGGCTGAGCCGCGGTGAACGCGGTGGTGATCTTGTCGCCAACCGTGCTGAACAGGATCGACAAGAAGACTGCCACACCGAGCGTGCCACCGATCTGCCGGAAGAAGGTGGCGGCGCTGGTGGCCACACCGATCTCGCGCGGCGGGACCGCATTCTGGATGATCAGCGTCAGCGGCTGCATGCAGTTGCCGATGCCGAAGCCGAGGATCAGCATGTAGGCCATCACCTGCCACAGCGGGGTGTCCGCGCCGATCTGCCACAGCAAGAACAGGCCGATGACGGCCAGCCCGGTGCCGAAGATCGGGAACTCGCGGATGCGACCGGTGCGGGCGGTGATCTGACCAGAGATCACACCGGCGCTCATCATGCCGAGCACCATCGGCAGCATCATGAAGCCGGACTTCATCGGCGATGCGCCGTGGACGATCTGCATGTAGAGCGGCAGCACCATGATGCCGCCGAACATCGCGACACCGACGATGATGCTGGCCACGATCGTCACCGAGGCGGTGCGCATCTTGAACAGACGCAACGGGATCAGCGCGTCACCCTTCATCCGGTGCTCGATGGCGATGAACGCCGCGGTGCCGATGGCGCCGATGACGAAGCAGACGATCGAGCGGCCGGAGCCCCAGCCCCAGGTGCGGCCCTGCTCGGCGACGGTGAGCAGCGGCACGAGCGCCACGACCAGCGCGGCGGCGCCCCACCAGTCGACGCGTGCCTCGCGGCGGTTGTGCTCCAGGTGCAGGGTGCGCTGCACGACGGCGAGCGCGGCGATGCCGATCGGCACGTTGACCAGGAAGACCCAGCGCCAGCCGGTGAGGCCGAGGATGGTGTTGGCCTCGGCGAAGAAGCCGCCGACGACCGGGCCGAGCACCGAGGAGGTGGCGAAGACGGCCATGAAGTAGCCGGTGTACTTCGCCCGCTCACGCGGCGGCACGATGTCACCGATGATCGCCAGTGCGAGCGTGAAGAGGCCGCCGGCACCGATCCCCTGCAGCGCACGGAAGGCCGCGAGCATGTACATCGAGGTGGCGAAGGAGCAGGCGAACGAGCCGATCACGAACACCGTGATCGCGAACATGAACAGCTTCTTGCGGCCGTAGAGGTCGCCGAGCTTGCCGTAGATCGGCGTGGCGATCGTCGAGGTGATCAGGTATGCCGTGGTCACCCAGGCCTGCACGGACAGCCCGTGCAGGTCGTCGGAGATCGTGCGGATGGCGGTCGAGACGATCGTCTGGTCCAGCGCTGCGAGGAACATGCCCATCAGCAGGCCGGTGAGGATCGTCATGATTTGGGAGTGCGTGTATTCGCCGTCTTCGGTCACGACTGCTCCTTTCCGTGAGTCGGTTGGTCGATGAGCCGCGTGAGTTCCGCGGCGAGGTCGTCGTTGAACCGGCGCAGGTAGGCGTTGAACGCCTTGACGTCCTTCGCGGTCCAGTCGGTCAACAGCTTCTGCATCCACTCGCCGCGGCGTTGCAGCACCTTGTCCACGAGTTCCTCGCCGGGCGGGGTGAGCTGCACCATCTGGGCGCGACCGTCGTCGGGGTCGGGCGCCTTCTCCACGAGGTCCCGCGAGACCAGGTGCGCGACCTGGCGGCTGACGGTGGAGGCGTCGGAGTGGATCTGGCCGGCGAGCGCGGACACCCGGCACGGCCCGCACTGCAGCGCGACGAGCAGCGGATAGGCCGACGACTCGATGCCGTCGGACTGGGCTGGTTTGTGGTGGCGCAACGCCGTCAGCTTCTTCATGACGTGCACCAGGTCGACCGCGAGGTCTGAGGCGGTCGAGTGGTCTACGCCCATCAGCGGCCTCCCTTCGTGGGACTTCGGTGGGTTCGGATGCGTGCAACACGCAACTATATGGATGCGTGCGGCATACAAGCAAACTGACGCCGTATGACGTCCCTCACCTCCCGCGCGAGTGGGCAGTTATCGCCGCGCGAGCGGGTGGTTACGGCGTGATCGCCAGGGCGTCGAGCACGCGCCGGGCGACATCCTCGTCACCCTCCACGCTGTAGCGCAGCTCGTCCACCGCCACCCGCCCGGCACCGCGCCGGGTGAGTTCTTCGGTGGACAGCCGGATTGTCGTCGCTTCGTCGGTCTCGTGCCCCGCGGTCAGCGCGTCACCGGAGAACAACGCCTCACCCCGTGGGCGCCCGTCCTCGCCTTCGATGACCCGCACGCCGCGGCGCGCCTGCACCGGCCCGGTCACCTCGATGATCACCGTGGTGCCGACCGGCAGGGCCGCCGTGCGGGCCACGACACGCGGCAGCGCGTCGAGCACCAGCTTGGTGAACAGCGCCGCGGCCGGCGAATCCAGATTGCCCGGGTGGTTCAGGGCATTGCGCAGATCCTGCTCGTGACACCACACGTCGATGACGCGGAAGCCGAGGATCTCCTGAGGCGATCCGAGGCCGAAGGGGCCCGGCACGTCCTGCTCCGGGTCGGCGAGATAACCGTGGATCTGAGCCGTGCGCAGCGGCAGCACGTCCTGCCATTCGGCGACGACCTCCGCCCCGCTGCGGGAGCGGCGCACCTCGACCGACGCCTCGATGCCGCGACCCAGCTCCGACAGCAGCCAGGGATAGTCCGGCACCTCGACCGCTTCTTCCGGCAGGCCGGCGAGCATGCGCTCCACACCGACGACATGCGAGATCTGGTCCTTCACCGTCCAGCCCGGACACTGCGTCTGCAGGTCGAAATCTTCATCCTTGGCAGTGATCCCCAGGTCGAGCACCGCTTGAGCGGTGTTGGTCCACGCCTCGATCAGGTCGGCAAGCTCGGATGGGGGCTGGGGGCGGGTCGGCATACTGCCCACGCTAACGGCACCCGACGATGCGGCGAGGACTGCCGCGTACGCTCAAGAGGGTGAGCCTCCCCTCATCCCGATTGCCCTCCAGTCGTGCGATCGCGGGCGCCGCGCTCGCGATCGGCGTGGTCGTCTGCCTGGTGACCCTGGCCGCCAATGGTGCGGCTGCGGCGCTGCTGCTCGCCGACCCAGGGCCGATCGTGCGCTGGGGCCAGCCCCTCGTGCGGACCGTGCACGACCTGGCCGCCGCCCTCACCATCGGAGCACTGCTCGTCGGTGGCTTCCTCGTGCCGGAAGCCGCGCGCACCGACCGGCGCGCTCGCTGCGCCCGGCTGGCGCGCTGGGCCGCGTTGATCTGGGGTGTCGCCGGGTTGGTCGGCGGACTCTTCGCCTATGCCTTGGTCGCCGGGCAGCCGCTCGGTTCGAGCGGATTCTGGTCGGGCTGGTGGGATGGCACCTGGCAGCTCGAGGTGCTGCGCGCCCCCGCGATCACCTCCCTGGCTGCGCTCGCACTCGCCGCTTGGCTGGCCGTGCGCCCCGATCGAGGCGGTATGGCGTGGGCCTTCTTCGGCGGACTTCTCGCCCTCTATCCGCTGGCGCTGACCGGACATGCCGCCGGGTCCACCGATCACGAGACGGCGGTGGACTCGCTGCTGTTGCATCTCGGCGCGGTGACGGTCTGGGCAGGTGGGCTG
Organism: Metallococcus carri; assembly: GCF_011440275.1. GTDB lineage: Bacteria > Actinomycetota > Actinomycetes > Actinomycetales > Dermatophilaceae > Metallococcus > Metallococcus carri. Next base: position 14,079 of record NZ_JAAOIV010000010.1, read on the forward strand.
GCCGCGATCATGCTGCTGTGGCGTCACCTCGGCAAGGGTGCCGCCATTACTGTGCAGCGCTTCTCGAAGGTTGCGACCTGGTGCTACCCCATCGTGGGCCTGTCCGGCCTGCTCCAAGCGACCCTGCGCCTGGACGACTGGGCCGCGCTCGGGTCGGCATACGGCGTGGTCCTCTTGCTCAAGGTGGTGGCCTTCGTGGTGCTGGGGGCGATCGCGTGGGAGCACCGGCGCCGGTTCGTAGCCCGCCTGGCCGAGAGCGAACCCAAGCGCGCCGCCTTCGCCCGGCTGGCCTTCGTCGAGGTGCTCGTCATGGCCGTCGCGATCGGGTTGGCGACGGCGCTCGCACGGTCGGCCCCCGACGAGGCACCGCCGATCACCGGAGCGGATCCCGCCTTCGACCTGACCGGCTACCCGACGCCGGCGCCGATCACGCCCGAACGCTATGCCTTCGGCTGGCAGCCGCAGTGGTTGATGACCACGCTCGCGGTCGTGGCGGTCGGGGTCTATCTCGGCTGGGTGCTGCGGCTGCGCCGGCGCGGTGACCACTGGCCGGTGATCCGCACGATCAGTTGGGTGGTCGGCTGGGTGATCTTCGCCTGGATGGTCTCGGGCGGCCCGGCGATCTACGGCCGGGTGATGTTCTCGGCGCACATGGGCCAGCACATGGTGATCTCGATGCTCGTGCCGATCTTCCTGGTGCGTGGCGGGGTGGTCACGCTGATGACGCGCGCGGTGCCCAAGCGCACCGACCACACCCTCGGCCCGCGGGAGATTGTGCTCGGGCTGGTGCACTCGCGGCCGATGGCAGTGCTGAGCAACCCGGTCATTTCCGCCGTCATCGTGCTGGGCACGCTGATCGCCTTCTACTACACGCCCTGGTTCGAGTTCTCGTTGCGCACCCACACCGGGCACCTGTCGATGATCGTCCACTTCCTGCTCTCCGGATATCTGTATGCCGGATCGCTCGTGGGCATCGACCCCGGCCCGGCGAAGTGGGCGCCTCCCGTGCGGATGCTGGTGCTGCTGGTGACCATCGCCTTCCACGCGTTCTTCGGAGTGGCGATGATGACCGGCACGGCCTTGCTCGGCGGCGAATTCTTCACGCTGGTGCAGCTGCCGTGGGTGCCCGACCCGCTCGTGGATCAACAACGCGCGGGCACGGTCGCGTGGGGTGCCGGCGAGCTGCCGACGTTGATGCTCGCAATGTTGCTCGCGGCCGAGTGGTACCGGCGCGACCAGGCCGATGCGCGCCGATCAGCCCGGCAAGCCGACCGCGACGACGACGCCGAGCTGCGCGCCTACAACGACTACCTCGCCTCCCGCCGCCAGCCGTGACCCTCGTCGGTTGAGCGCGCGGAGGAGCGCAGCGACGACGCGCTCCCCTCGTCGGTTGCGCGCCGTCCTGAGCGAGTCGAAGGGCGAGCGGAGGAGCGCAGCGACGACGCGCTCCCCTCGTCGGTTGAGCGAGCGGAGGAGCGCAGCGACGACGCGCGTCGAAACCCGGCGAGCCCTGCCGCGGCGTTCTTCACCCCGAGGCAGCCGACATTCTGGAGACTTTTGGTGCGGGTATGGCGGTTCGGGGTCGGGGAAGTCGCCAGTGTGGAGACTTTTGGTGCGGGCATGGCAGCGGCCGAAAGCCGGACATTGTGGAGACTTTCGCGGGCAGGGTAAGCGATGGTGACGTATGGCGGCCGCCGGTTTCTCCCGCCGAGGCATCCAACGTCCGGTGCTGCCACGGAATTGGTGGCCGCGGAGAGGTGGAGGCGCCACGCCGAGTCGCGCTCGATGCCTCAGCCCAGGTGATCGCGCAGGACCACACCGAGGCGGCGGATGCCTTCGGTGATCGACCGCTGGGGAATCGCGCTGTAGCCCAACCGCAGATAGCGCTGGTGCCGCCGCCGCGACGGGTGGAAGAACAGCGCCCCCTGCTCGATCAGCACTCCCTGCTCCTGCGCACGCGCCGCCACCTCGCGGCCGTCCAGCCCCTTGGGCCCCTCGATCCACAGGCTCACCCCACCCGGCGGAAAGGGCCCCACCTCGAACGGAAAGTTCTCGGCCACCGCTTCGGTCATGCTGATCCACTTGTGCTGCAAGCGATCTCGGTGCCGACGCAGCGCCCGGTGATAGTCGCCGTTGTCGATGAACAGCGCCATCGCCCGCTGCAACTGACCCGGCGGATGCCGCAACTCATACCGCCGCATTTGACGCAGCTCCCGGACGAGATCGGGATGGGCCACGACATACCCCAGGCGCAGGCCCGGTGATAGGAACTTGGAGAAGGTCCCGAGATAGATCACGTCCCCCGTGCGGTCCAGCGCCTTGAGCGCGGGGGAGGGGCGTCCGGCATACCGGAACTCCGAGTCGTAGTCGTCCTCCACGAGGATCGTGCCGGCCTCAGAAGCCATGTGCACCAAGCGAATTCGCCGCTCCATCGACAGGGTGACGTTCGTCGGAGACTGGTGACTGGGTGTCAGATGCGCCAGGTCGATGCCGGTCAGATCGTCCGGCGGCACCGCGCCGTCGCCGTCGACGGGCAGGTCGGCGAACCGCACCCCGGCGCGCGCGAAGATGTGCCGCGCGTCGGGATAGCCCGGCTGCTCCATCGCCACGGTGCTGCGGTCGTTGAGCAGCAACCGGGCGACGAGGTTCAGCCCGTGTTGCGAGCCGACGGTGACCAGGATTTCCTCCGGTCGCGCCTCGATGCCCCGCGGCGGCAACAGCTGCCGGCGGATGACGTCGACGAGCAGCGGGTCGTCGGCGCCCAGACTGTCCTGCAGCGCGGGGTAGACGTGCGGGTGATACATCGACTCGCGCAGCGCACGCAGCCACCCGCGCATCGGGAAGGTCTGCGGGTCGACCTGCCCAGCGAGAAAGGGATAGGGATAGGTGTTCCAGTCGAGCACCTTCTCGATCTGCGGCAGGTCGCTGTCGGCGAAGGTGCGCATCCGCGAGGACCAGTCGATGCCGGTCGATCCTTCCCGGTCGCCGGCTTGCAGGACGGCGCTCACCGACTCGTTGACGAACAGCCCCCGGCGCGGCCGGGCGGTCACGATGCCTTCGGCGACGAGCTCCTGATAGGCGAGGTTGGCCGTGTTGCGCGACACCGCGAAATCCGCGGCCAGCTGGCGCGAGCTGGGCAGCGGCTGCGTGGTGTCGACCAGCCCGTTGGTGACGGCATACTCGATCGCTCGCCGCAGCTGACGGTAGAGCGGCTCCACGCTGTCGCGGTCCAGCCGAGCAAGCGGGATCGCCATCCGACCTCTCCCTCTCCCCCTGGACCCATCGATCATACGGAATCTGGTCCTTGGCCGGACCAGATGTGGCCCAGATAGTGGACGAGTCCGTGAGCCACACCACATCGGAGGCCGCCGTGGTCGACACCCGCACCCTTGCCCAGCAGCACCTCTTCCCGCACTTCACCCGCGGCGAGGTCTGGCGCAGCGACAACCTGCCCGTCATCGTGCGCGGCGAGGGTTGTTATCTGTATGACGAGTCCGGTCGCCGCTGGCTGGACGGGCTCGCCGGCCTGTTCTGCGTCAACATCGGTCACGGCCGCTCGGACATCCCTGCCGCGGCGATGAAGCAGATGGAGACCCTGGCCTACTGGACCAACTGGGGTGCGGCACACCCGGCAGCGGTCGAGGCGGCGACGACGATCGCCGAACTCGCCCCCGGCGACCTCGACACGGTCTTCTTCGTCAACTCTGGCTCCGAGGCGGTCGAGTCGGCGATCAAGTTCATCCGGCAGTACTGGGTCGGTCAGGGCAAGCCGGACAAGCAGATCATCTTCTCGCGCGAGATGGCCTACCACGGCACCACGCTCGGGGCGCTCGCGGTGACCGGCATCGAGAAATACAAGGCGCCCTTCGGCCAGTTGATGCCCGGCACCCGGCATTTCCCCAACACCATCGGCGAGACGATCCCCGAGGGCGGCACCGCCGCCGACCTGCCCAGCCTGAAGCGGCTGGTCGAGATGATCGAGGCCGAGGGCGCCGAGAATGTCGCGGCGATCTTCGCCGAGCCGGTGCAGAACTCCCGCGGCGCCCTCGTGCCGCCGGAGGGCTACTGGCAGGAACTGCGCCGGATCGCCGACCGATACGAACTGCTGCTGGTCGCCGACGAGGTCATCTGCGCCTACGGCCGCCTCGGTGAGTGGTTCGGTTCGGCCAAGTATGGCGTCGTGCCCGACCTGATCACCTTCGCCAAGGGCTCGACGTCGGGCTATGCGCCGCTCGGTGGTGTGCTCATCCGCGGTGCACTGGCTCAGCAATTGATGGACTCCCCGCAGGCCGGCATCTTCACCCACGGTGCGACCTGGGGCGGTCACCCGGTCGCCACCGCGGTCGCCGCCACCAATCTGGCCGCCCTGCGGGACGAGCGCGTGCTCGACAACGTCCGCGGCAACGAGGGCTACTTCCAGCAGCAGCTCGACGCGATGGTCGCGGCCCACCCGAGCGTGCGCGAATGGCGCGGCACCGGCTACTTCTACGCGATCGAGCTCACCGGTGACCGCGAGTCCGGCCGCGAGCTCACCGAACAGCAGAGCGTCGAGCTGGTCCGGCAGGTGATGCCGCAGGCGATGCGCGAGGTCGGGCTCATCACCCGGCCCGACGACCGCGGCGCCACCATGCTGATGCTCTCCCCGCCGCTGGTCTCCGACCGCGAGGTCCTCGACGACCTCTTCCGTGGCGTCGACGCCACCCTCGCCGCCGTGGACGCTCACGTCCGCGGCTGACCCGAGACCACCAAAACCCTTCCCGCAGAAAGCGATTCACTCATGCGCATCGGTGTCCCAGCCGAAGTCAAGAACCACGAATATCGCGTCGCCGCGACCCCGTCCGGAGTGCACGAACTGGTCGAGCACGGCCACGAGGTGCTGATCCAGCAGGGTGCCGGACTCGGCTCCTCGATCACCGACGAGGAGTATGTCGCCGCCGGCGCCCGCATCGTCCCGACCGCCGAGGCGGCGTGGGGCGACGCCGAGATGGTGCTGAAGGTCAAGGAGCCGATCGAGTCCGAATACGGCTTCCTGCGCAAGGACCTGACGTTGTTCACCTATCTGCACCTCGCCGCGAGCCGGCCGTGCACCGACGCGCTGATCGCCGGGGGCACCACCGGCATCGCCTACGAGACGGTGCAGAATGCCGACGGCTCGCTGCCGCTGCTCTACCCGATGAGCGAGGTCGCCGGTTGTCTTGCGCCGCAGGTCGGCGCGCACCACCTGATGAAGGCCCAGGGCGGTCGCGGCCTGCTGCTCGGCGGTGTCTCCGGCGTCGCCCCGGCCAAGGTCGTCGTGCTCGGCGCGGGCGTCTCCGGCATGAACGCGATCGCGATGGCGGTCGGGATGTGGGCCGATGTCACCGTCTTCGACACCAATGTCGACAAGCTGCGCGCGCTGGACCGCCGCTACAACGGCCGGGTCAAGACCATGGCCGCCAACAAGTTCGACATCGACGCGGCCGTGGTCGAGGCCGACCTGGTCATCGGTGCGGTGCTCGTCGCCGGTGCGCGCGCACCGCGCCTGGTCACCAACGAGATGGTCAGCCGGATGAAGCCGGGCAGCGTGCTCGTCGACATCGCCATCGACCAGGGTGGCTGCTTCGAGGACTCGCGCCCGACCACGCACGCCGAGCCGACCTTCCCGGTGCACAACAGCATCTTCTACTGCGTGGCCAATATGCCCGGCGCGGTCGCGAACACCTCGACCTATGCCCTCACGAATGTCACCCTCCCGTATGCCGTGGCGCTCGCGGACAAGGGTTGGCAGCAGGCCTTGCGTGACGACGCCTCCCTCTATCCAGGGCTCAACACCTTCGAGGGCCTGGTCACCAACGAGGCCGTCGCGCAGGCGCACGGCATGGACTACACCCCGATCGCGGCCGTCCTGGCGTGAGCGGCTCCCTCACCGACGACTGGGTGCGCGCGCTCACCGCGCGCGCACCCGGCGCCGTGGTGCTCGCCGAGAGCGATGACCCGCGAGTGCGTGCCGCGGCAAACCGGTTGGCGGACAAGGGGATTGACGTCCTGCTGCTCACCGACGACGATGCGGGTGCGTCGACATCGGTCGAGACCATCACGCTGGCGGAGGCGCGCGACCACACCGCACCGGTGCTGAACGAGCTGGCCGACCGCCGTCAGTGGAGCGGTGACCAGCGCGCCAGCAAGCTGTCCGACCCGCTCTATCTCGCCGCGGCCTTGGTCAAGGCGGGGCGGGCCGGGTCGGCGGTGGCCGGCGCGTTGCATCCCTCGGGTGAGGTGATCCGCGCTGGGTTGCATGTGCTCGGGCTGGCTTCCGGCATACCGCTGCTGTCGAGTTGTTTCGTGCTGCGGCTGCGCGATGAGCGCACCGTGGCCTTCGCCGACTGCGCCGTAGTGCCCACGCCGGATGCCGCCGGCTTGGCGGCGATCGCGCGGAGCACGGCGGGCACCTACGCGGCGCTGACCGGTGACGAGCCCTCGGTGGCGATGCTGTCCTTCAGCACGCTCGGCAGCGCCGAGCATGCGGATGTCGCACTCGTGCAGGCTGCGACCGAGCTTGTCCGACAACAGGATCCAGACCTGGCGGTCGAGGGCGAGCTGCAGTTCGACGCGGCCTTCGTGCCCGAGGTCGCCCGGAGCAAGGCGCCCGACTCGCCGGTGGCCGGACATGCGAATGTGTTCGTCTTCCCTAACCTGGCCGCCGGCAACATCGGTTACAAGATCGCTCAGCGCATTGGCGGCGCCGCGGCGTATGGTCCTGTGCTGCAAGGACTTTCGCAACCGATGAACGACCTGTCCCGCGGTTGCGAGGTCGATGACATCGTCAATGTCGCACTGATCGGTGCATTGCAGTCCGTGCGATCACCTCGACCAGCCCACGCATGAGCGGCGCGGTCAGCCCGCCCTCGAAGGGGAGTGCCCGGCACTGCCGGTAGAAGGCGGTGAGGTCGGCGTCGGTGCCCACCCCGACGATGTCGATCACGCCACCGCGCTCCACCCGGTCGACGACCTCGGCGAGGTGCCGGTCGAGATAGCCCGGCCCCATCGTCTGGTGCGTCGCCACCTCCATCGGCCCGCCGTCGGAGATCACCACCAGCAGCTTGCGCGGCTCAGGCCGGGCGATGAGCCGCCGTGCGGCCCAGTCCACCGCCTCGCCGTCGAGCCCCTCCTTGTAGAGGTCCTGGCGCAGCAGCACCCCCAACCCGGCATGGCCTTGTTGCCAGGGTGTCGCGGCGTCTTTGAAGATTAGGTGACGTCGACCGCCGAGCCGGCCGGGCAGCTGCGGTGACCCGGCCGCCCGCCAGTCCTTCACCGCGGCGGCGGCGTGCCAGTCGGTCGTCGTGAAGCCGAGCACCTCGACCGGAACGCCGAGCAGACTGAGGCCGTGACCGAGCGAATCACACAGTGCCGCAACGGTTTCAGCATGCCGACGCATCGACCCTGAGCAGTCGAGCAGGAGCGTCACGGTGGCGTCGGCACGGGGCTGGTCGGCTGGAGATCGGAAAACATCGGTCGCACCCGGGCTGGTGATCAGCCGGGTGAGCTGACGGGTGTCGAGCAGACCCTCGGGCACGGCGGACTCCCAACCCGCCGACCGTGGCGTGAGCAGGGCCGGCGCGAGCGCTCGGGCGATCGCAGCCGGTTGCATCGGCCGCGGGATCCCACCGAGTTGCTCACGCCAGCGCCGCACCTGCAGCGGGCGGCCGAGCTCGCGCGCCGCCTGGGTGCGGTCGTGCGCGGTCGTGAAGATCCGGTATGCCGGGGCACCGCTGCCACCGGCCTGCCCGACACCGGTGGAGCCGGCCGCGTGGTCACCGGCCGACCCGACGAGCGGGATCGAGCCGAGTTCGCGGACCTGCTGCTCCTGCTCCTCCAGGTCGGCGGGGTCATCGCCCGGGGCGAGCTGGTCGGCGAGATAAGTCGCCACGGTGAGCGCCTCGGCGGCATACGCCCGCTGGTCGTGGCGCAGGCGACGCATCCGGCGCACCGGGCCACCGAGGTCGGTGGCGAGCCCGAACCAGGTGGCTTCGCACAGATCCTCCTGGTGCGGCGTGAGCGGCCACCCCGCCACCCGGGAGCGCAGCACCAGGAAGATCACCAGCAGCTGCTGGCCGATCTCGGACTCGGTAAGGCCGGCGGAGAGGGCCCCGGCATACCAGTGCTCGAAGGCGGCATTGAGATTGCGACGTGACCCGGGAAGGCTTGGGGGACAGGCAGATTCGCTGCGCATCTGCTCGGCGAACTCGAAGATCACCCGGGCGAGCGGGTGGGCCGGCATCAGCTCCCGGTGCAACCCGGCGTCGCTGCACAGCAGCCGCAGTGCGGTGGCATCGGCGACTCCGCGCGCGGCAGCCGGGTCGTCGGCGGGCAGCACGCCGGCCAGGTGCGGGGCCTGGCAGATCGTCGGCGCTCCGTCCACGTCCAGCCGATGCCCTCGATAGCGCACGTCGACCCGCCCAGACAGTGCCCGAACCGTTGCGGCACAAAGGTTTTCCCGATGCTCCTGGAGGCTGATCGCCGCACTGTCGACGGCCTCGGCCACCGCGCTCATGCCGGACGGGCGGCCGGGGTCGCGAGCTCGTCGTCGAAGCAGCGCTGGTAATACTCGGCGACCAGCTCGCGCTCGTCCTGCGCGCATTTGTTGACGAAGGTGAGCCGGAAGGCGGTGGCGATGTCGCCGAAGATCGCGATGTTCTCCGCCCAGGTGATGACCGTGCGCGGCGACATCAACGCGGAGATGTCACCGGCGGCGAAGCCGCGCCGGGTGAGCGCGGCGACCTCGACCATCCGCCGCACCAGGTCACCCCGGTCGGCGAGTTCCGGAACCCGCGCGGTGACGATCGCCACCTCGCGATCCGGCTCGAGATAGTCCAGCGTGGTGACGATATTCCACCGGTCGAGCTGGGCGTGGTTGAGGCGGTTGGCGCCGTGATAGAGCCCGAGCGTGTCGCCGAGGCCGACGGTGTTGGAGGTGGCGAACATCCGGAAGGCCGGGTGCGGGCGCAGCACCGTGGACTGGTCCATCAGGGTGAGCTTGCCGTCGCGCTCGAGCAGTCGCTGCAGCACGAACATCACGTCCGGCCGGCCGGCGTCATATTCGTCGAGCAGCAGGGCCACCGGGCGCTGCAACGACCACGGCACGATGCCCTCGACGAAGCGGGTGACCTGTCGGCCCTCCTCGACGACGACGGTGTCGCGGCCGATCAGGTCCAGCCGGGTGAGGTGACCGTCGAGGTTGACCCGCACGCACGGCCACCGCAGCCGCGCGGCGACCTGCTCGACATGCGTGGACTTGCCGGTGCCGTGCAGCCCCTGCACGAGCACCCGCCGGTTGCGCGCGAATCCGGCGAGCAGCGCCAGCGTGGTGTCGTGGTCGAACAGGTATGCCGGGTCGACCTCAGGCACATGCTCCTCAGCCTGCTCGAAGGCCGGCACCATCAGGTCGGTGTCGATGCCGAAGGCCTCGCGCGCCGAGACGGTCGTGGTCGGAGTGAGCTCGCGCAGGTCGGTCACCGGCTCCCCTCCTTGTCGATATCGGCGATGGCCGCGGCGGCGGTCCGCAGCGCGGGCAGCATCTCTGCGACTCGATCCTCGCCGAGGCGCAACACCGGAGCCTGCGTCGCCACGCACATATTGGAGCGGCCCTGGTCGGTCGGGACCAGCACTGCGATGCAGAAAAGGCCGCTCATGTATTCCTCACGGTCCACCGCAAAGCCCTGTGTCGCAACGGTTTTCATCTCCTCCTCGAAAGCCTCGAGGTCGGTGATGGTGTTGCCGGTGAACCGGGTGAGCGGGGTGTGCGAGAGCAGCGTGCGGCGGGCAGCCGGCGTCATCTGCGACAGGATCATCTTGCCGCTGGCCGAGGCGTGCGCCGGCACCCGTGAGCCCGGCCGCAGGAGGAAACGCAGCGGCGCGGAGGTCTCCACCCGGTCCAGATAGATCACCTCGTTGCTGGCGAGCGCGGTGACATTGCAGGTCTCGCCGAGCTGGTCGACCAGGTGTCGCAGCACCGCATGCCGGGCGCCGTGCTGCACGGTGTTGAGCATCAGGTCTTCGGCGAACCGGCGCACGCGGGCACCGGTGCCGAAGCTGCGCCCGTCGGCCTGCCGCGCGATCAGGCCACCGGCTTCCAGCTGGTGCAGCATCCGGTGCAGCGTCGGCTTGGCGATGCCGGTCTCCTCGACCAGCCCCTGCAGGGAGACGAAATGATCCTTGGCGGCGATGAGCTCCAGCAGCGAGAACAACCGCAGGGCCGGAGTGTCACCGTCGACCGGCGTGGTCGGCGAGAGCGGGACCGAGCTCGTCATACGGCACCTCCAGGCCCAGATGTCGGAAAAAGATACGTCACGTCCCGAAAAGCAGAACAGACCCTTGACGTGACTGTGACGCTCGCCATACTGTCACGGCATCGTCTCATAAATCTAGACCTGGCGTCTCAAAAAACGGAACGCGTGGGCCAATCTCGAAGGAGGCACGACATGACCGATCTCGCAGAACAGGTCGAGGAAGAGGTCCAGCGGACCCAGGTGACCGGGCGCGACGGCGAGCAGTCCGGCGTGCAGAAGATGACGCCCTCGGAAGCCTTCGTGGAGACCATGGTCGCCAACGGCGTCACCACGATCTTCGGCATCATGGGGTCGGCCTTCATGGATGCGATGGACATCTTCGCGCCGGCCGGCATCCGGCTGATCCCGGTCGTGCACGAGCAGGGTGCCGCGCACATGGCCGACGGTTATGCGCGGGTGAGCGGCAAGCACGGCGTCTGCATCGGCCAGAACGGCCCGGGCATCAGCAACTGCGTCACCGCGATCGCGGCGGCCTTCTGGGCGCACAGCCCGGTCGTCATCGTCACCCCGGAGACCGGCTCGATGGGCATCGGCCTCGGCGGCTTCCAGGAGGCCCACCAGCTGCCGATGTTCGCCGAGTTCACCAAATACCAGGGGCATGTCAACAACCCCAAGCGGATGGCCGAGCTGACTGCGCGCTGCTTCGACCGGGCCAAGTCCGAGATGGGTCCGACCCAGCTCAACATCCCGCGCGACTTCTTCTATGGCGAGCTCGAGACCGAGATCCCGCAGCCGCAGGTGCTCGACCGGGGCCCCGGCGGCAGCAAGAGTCTCGACGAGGCCGCCGAGCTGCTCGCCCAGGCCAAAAACCCGGTGATCGTCTCCGGTGGTGGCGTGGTGATGGCCGACGGTGTGGCCGAGTGCATCGCGCTCGCCGAGCGGCTCGGCGCCCCGGTCGTCAACTCCTACCAGCACAACGACAGCTTCCCCGCGAGCCACCCGCAGTGGTGCGGCCCGCTCGGCTACCAGGGCTCCAAGGCCGGCATGAAGCTGATCAGCGAGGCCGATGTCGTGCTCGCGCTCGGCACCCGGCTCGGCCCGTTCGGCACGCTGCCGCAGCACGGCATGGACTACTGGCCCAAGGACGCCAAGATCATCCAGGTCGACGCCGACCACACCATGCTCGGCCTGGTCAAGAAGATCTCGGTCGGCATCTGCGGCGACGCCAAGCAGGCCGCTGAGGCGCTGCTCGAGCGGCTCAAGGACCGCGAGCTCGCCTCCGACGCCACCAAGGCCGAGCGGGCGCAGCGGATCGCCGCCGAGAAGCAGGCGTGGGAGCAGGAGTTGGACGGCTGGACCCACGAGCTCGACGACTTCAGCCTCGACATGATCGCCGAGGCCGAGCAGGAGGACGGCAACTGGCTGCACCCGCGCCAGGTGCTGCGGGAGCTGGAGAAGGCGATGCCCGAGCACGTGATGGTGTCGACCGACATCGGCAATATCAACTCGGTTGCCCACTCCTATCTGCGCTTTGAGGAGCCGCGCTCGTTCTTCGCGCCGATGAGCTTCGGCAACTGCGGGTACGCACTCCCGACGATCATCGGTGCCAAGGCCGCCGCGCCTGACCGGCCGGCCATCGCGTATGCCGGGGACGGCGCGTGGGCGATGAGCATGGTGGAGATCATGACCGCCGTCCGGCACGACATCCCCGTCACCGCGGTGGTGTTCCACAACCGGCAGTGGGGCGCGGAGAAGAAGAACCAGGTCGACTTCTACAACCGGCGCTTCGTGGCCGGCGAGCTGGACAACCCCAACTTCGCCGAGGTCGCCCAGTCCATGGGTGCCGAGGGCGTGCGGGTCGACCAGCTCGACCAGGTCGGTCCGGCGCTCAAGGCCGCCATCGACGCCCAGATGAACGAGGGCAAGACCACGGTCATCGAGATCATGTGCACCCGCGAGTTGGGTGACCCGTTCCGTCGGGACGCGCTGGCCAAGCCGGTGCGCTTGTTGAAGAAGTACCAGGACTACGTCTGACCAGCATTCGGGCGGCCGGCATACGCCGGCCGCCCGAATCCTTGGCACCCCACGAACGCAACGAGGCGGATGCGTTCGCGAAGGAGACCGGCCGCCATACGGAAGGCAGACATGACCGCGACCGAAGAACACCAGCGGGTCAGCGACAACCCCGAGGACAGTGGCCTCGGCAAGGGCCTGAAGCAACGACACATGAACCTGATCGCCCTCGGCGGGGTGATCGGCGCCGGGCTGTTCGTCGGCTCCGGCGTGGTCATCTCGCAGGCGGGCCCGGCGGCGATCGTGTCCTTCCTGATCGCCGGCATGATCACCGTGCTGATCATGCGGATGCTCGCCGAGATGGCGGTGAACCGTCCCGCGCTCGGCTCGTTCTACATCTACGCCCGCGAATCCCTCGGCGCCAGAGGCGGATTCGCGGTCGGCTGGATGTATTGGTATTTCTTCGTGATCGTCGTGGCCGTCGAGGCCGTGGCCGGCGCGCGGATCCTGCAGCTGTGGGCGCCAGGGGTGCCGCTGTGGGTCTTCAGTCTCGGGCTGATGATCGTGTTGACCGGCACCAACATGGTCTCGGCGCGTTCCTACGGCGAGTTCGAGTACTGGTTCTCCTCGATCAAGGTCGTCGCGATCATCCTGTTCCTGCTGGCCGGCATCCTGTGGATCACCGGCGCGTGGCCGCACTCGACACCGGGCCTGGGCAATCTGGTCAACCACAGCGGGTTCGCGCCGCTCGGCTGGGGTGCGGTGCTCGCGGCGGTCGTGCCGTGCGTGGCGTTCTACACCGGCGCCGAGATCGTGACGATCGCCGCAGCGGAGTCCGAGGAGCCCGAGACCGCGATCCACAAGGCATTGCGCTCGATCATCGTGCGCGTGGTCACCTTCTACGTCGGGTCGATCTTCATCGTCGTGTCCGTGCAGGCGTGGAACGCCCAGGGCGTCAGCGTCAGCCCGTATGCCGCGACGCTGCGCGTCCTCAACATCCCCGGCGTGACCACGATCATGAACCTCATCGTGCTGACCGCGGTGTTGTCCTGCCTCAACTCGGCGCTCTACACCAGCTCGCGGATGCTCTTCGCCCTCACCCGGCACGGGGATGCTCCGCAGGCGTTCACCAAGCTGTCGAGCAGCGGCGTGCCGCGCCGGGCCATCCTCGCCGGCACCGTGCTGGGCTTCGTGTCGGTGATCGCGGCCTACCTGTCGCCGGACAAGGTCTTCGCCTTCCTCATCAACAGCTACGGCGCGGTGGCGCTGTTCGTCTACCTGGCGATCGCCCTCGCGCAGGTGGTGCTGCGGCGCGACCTGGAGCGCACCCGCGGCACCGACCAGGTGCGGCTGAAGATGTGGCTCTTCCCCGGCCTCAGCTATCTCACCATCGCGCTGATGTTCGTCGTGATCCTCGCGATGGCGTTCATCCGCGACACCCGCAGCCAGTTCTGGCTGTCGCTGCTGACCCTCGCCCTGATCCTCGGTGCTTACGAGATCCGCCGCCGCCGCGCACCGGTCGACGAACCGGCCGGTGTCACCGCCACCGGCAAGCGCAAGGGCTACCTCCAGGCGCCGGCGTTGTCGCTGCAGGAGGTGCCGGACAAGCCGGTCGGGCGGCGCCGGAGCACGCGCCGGTCCGGTGAACAATCCCCGGAGGACTGAGCGGTATGACGAAGGGGCCGAGTGCCCTTTCGATGTGGTCCACCGAGGAAGTCGCCATTGTGGAGACTTTTGGTGCGCTGAACCCGGCGGTCCGCTCTCAACGTCGCCATGATGGAGAGTTTTGGTGCGGGTATGACGAAGGGGCCGGGTTCCGCACGGAACCCGGCCCCTCGCCATACACCGGGAATCCCGGCGCGTCCCCCGAGCCTTAGAAGGCCTCTTCGGGCAGTTCCATCAGTGACAGGTCGGTGCTCTCCACGATCGCGCGCTCGGCGGCGAGCCGGGGCAGCACGGTCTGGGCGAAGAACTTCGCCGCGGCGACCTTGCCGGTGTAGAACGCATCGTCCTTGCCGGCGTCACCGGCATCGAGGCGCGCCTGGGCCACCTCGGCCTGGCGCAGCAACAGCCAGCCGATCACCAGGTCTCCCGCGGCGAGCAGGAAGCGGCTGGAGTTGAGGCCGACCTTGTAGATCGACGTCGGGTCGCCCTGGGTGGAGTTCATCGCGGTCATGCCGAGGTTTTCCAGCATGCCCTGGACGTTCTCCATTGCGGTGCCGAGCAATTCGCGCTCGGTCTGCAGGCTGTCGTTGCCGGCGCCGCCCTTGACGGTCTGCAGGATCTGCTCGGCGAGGGCGCCGATCGCGACGAACTGGTCGCGCAGGATCTTGCGGAAGAAGAAGTCGAGGCTCTGGATGGCGGTCGTGCCTTCGTAGAGCGTGTCGATCTTGGCGTCGCGCACGTACTGCTCGATCGGGTACTCCTGCAGGAAGCCCGAGCCACCGAAGGTCTGCAGCGACTCGGTGCCGAGCAGCACCCACGCGCGCTCGGAGCCGACGCCCTTGACGATCGGCAGGAGCAGGTCGTTGAGCCGCACCGCCATCGCCGCGGTCGACCCCTCGGCCGGCTGCTCCGCGCCGGTGGCGAGGAACTCCGCGTCCACCGTGTCCTGCTGGCAGGCGGTGTAGAGCACCAGCGCACGCAGGCCCTCGGCATACGCCTTCTGCAGCATCAGGCTGCGGCGCACGTCCGGGTGGTGGGTGATGGTGACGCGCGGTGCGTCCTTGGCCGGGGTGGTCATGTCGGCGCCCTGGACGCGGTTCTTGGCGTAGTCGAGCGCGTTGAGATAACCGCTCGACAAGGTTGCAATCGCCTTGGTGCCCACCAGCATTCGCGCGTGCTCGATGACGCGGAACATCTGCGCGATGCCGTCGTGCACGTCGCCGAGCAGGGTGCCGACGGCCGGCTCCTTGTCGCCGAAGGTGAGCTCGCAGGTGGTCGACACCTTCAAGCCCATCTTCTTCTCGACATTGGTCGTGTAGACGCCATTACGCTCGCCGAGCTCGCCGGTCTCAAGGTCGACGTGGAACTTGGGCACGATGAACAGTGACAAGCCCTTGGTGCCCGGGCCGGCACCCTCGGGGCGGGCGAGCACGAAGTGGATGATGTTGTCGACCATGTCCGACTCGGCCGAGGTGATGAACCGCTTGACGCCGGTGATGTGCCAGGTGCCGTCGGGCTGCTGCACGGCCTTGGTGCGGCCGGCGCCGACGTCGGAGCCGGCGTCCGGCTCGGTCAACACCATCGTGCAGTGCCAGCCCTGGTCGACGATGTGCTGGGCGAGCTTCTTCTGCTCGTCGGTGCCGAGCAGGTAGAGCAGCCGGCCGAAGGAGTAGGACGCGGCATACATCGCGATGGCCGGGTTGGCGCCGAGGACCATCTCGTTCATCGCCCACTTCAGCGAGGGCGGGGCGACGGTGCCGCCGAGCTCCTCGTTGACGTCGACGCTCCAAAAGCCGCTGTCACGGTAGGCCTGGTAGCTCTTCTTGAAGGCCTCGGGGATCTGCACCTCGGTGGTCGCCGGGTCGTAGACCGGCGGGGTGCGGTCGCCGTCGACGAAGCTCGCGGCCAGGTCCTGCTCGGCCAGCCGGGACATCTCCTTGAGCATCTCGCGCGCGGTGTCGGTGTCGAGGTCGGCATACGGCCCGTGCCCGAGGACCTCCTCACGCCCGAAGACCTCGAAGAGATTGAACTCCAGGTCGCGCAGGTTGCTCTTGTAGTGGCTCATCGTTCCTCGCTCCGGCGGCCCCCGGGACCGCGTCTCTACCGGAAAGTTCTACTGCTCAGTAACAAGGATGCTACTCGGCAGTAGTTCTGCGCAAGCTTCCGGCCGGTTCACAATGGCTGGGTGGCGGACGAACGGGCGGTCGAGTCGGCGGTCGCGCAGTTGCGCGCCGCCGGTGAGCGGGTAACGCCTGCGCGGCGGGCGGTGCTCGAAGTGCTGGCCGCCGCGGAGGCACACCTGGACGCAGAGCGGGTCGCCGGCCAGCTTGAGCAGGTCCACCGGGCGACCGTCTATCGCACCCTGCAGTCGCTCGCCGAACTCGGCGTCATCTCGCACACGCATGTGCCCGACGGCGGCACGATCTACCACCTGCGCGGTCGTGAGCATGCCCACGCCCACCTGCAGTGCGCGCGCTGTCAGGCCGTCGTCGACATACCGGTGCAGTGGCTCGACCCGCTGCGGGCGCGGGTCGAGCGCGAGACCGGCTTCCTGCTCGCCCCTGATCACGCCGCTCTGCTCGGAGTGTGCGCGGACTGCCGTGCGCGCGAGGCTTCGATGGCACAGTGATCGGTATGACGAATCTGCAGCGCCCCCAGGGCCCGAACCCTTACGACCTTCTCCCGCAGCTGCCGTCTTTCACGCTGAGCAGCGACGACGTCACCGACGGCGAGCGCCTCAAGGAGGGCCAGGTCGCCTCCGGCGGCAACACCTCGCCCCAGCTGTCGTGGTCCGGTGCGCCCGAAGGCACCAAGTCGTATGTCGTGACCTGCTTCGACCCCGACGCCCCGACCCCGTCCGGCTATTGGCACTGGGTGCTGGTCGACCTGCCCGCCGATGTCACCTCGCTCGAGGCAGGAGCCGGAGACCCGTCAAAGTCGTTGCCGGGCAACGCTTTTCACGTCAAGACTGACGGCGGGGCGCTCGGTTTCGAAGGCGCCGCGCCGCCCGAGGGTGAGCCCTTCGACCACCGCTACTACTTCGCCGTGTATGCCGTGGGCGAGGAGTCGCTCGGTGTGCCGAAGGACGCCTCGCCCGCGGTGGTGAACTTCAACCTGGCATTCAAGGCGGTCGGCCGGGCGGTCATCAGCGGCACCTACTCCGCCTGAGGCTTGTCGTCGCTGGCCAGGGCGACCTCAAGTGCGGCGGCGCAGTGCAGGGCGGTCGTCGCGAAGACCGGCACCTCAAGGTCGCCGGGGCGCACGCTCAGCTCAAGCTCGGTGCAGCCCAGGACGATCCCCTGCGCACCCTGGGCGACGAGCGTCTCGGCGACCCTGACGAGTTCACGGTGCGAAGCAGGCTCGAACCGTCCGACGCACAGCTCGGCGTAGATGATCCGCTGCACCTCGTCGCGGTCTTTCGGTGCCGGCACCAGTGAGATCACACCGTGCTGGGACAGGCGGTCGCGATAGAAGTCCTGCTCCATCGTGTATGCCGTCGCGAGCAGCCCGATGCGCTCGAGCCCGGCGCCGCGGATCGCTGCGGCGGTGACGTCGCCAAGGTGCAGCACCGGCACGTCGACCGCGTCGGCGACCGCGTCGTAGACCTTGTGCATGGTGTTCGTCGCAATGAGCAGCAGGTCCGCTCCACCGGCCTGCAGCGCCCTCGCCTCGTCGGCTAGCGCCCGCCCGGCGGCCGCCCAGTCACCCGCGGCCTGCATCGCCTCGATGGGTGCGAAGTCGACATTGGCCACGAGCAGCCGGGCCGAGTGCAGGCCACCGAGACGGTCCCGAACGCCCTCGTTGAGCAACCGGTAATAGTGCGCCGTGGACTCCCAGCTCATCCCGCCGATGATCCCGATCCGTCGCATGGCCGCCGCCGTCATCCACCCAGCATTCCGCACCGGCGGTCGCGCCGGGCGTGGGCGGATGTGTCCGCCGAGCGCGGCTCGGCATACGGCTTGCCCGATCTGATCGTCGTTAGTCGTGGACTGGATCGGCGCGGCTACGGTGTCCGGGTGACGCGAACGGTGCTGGTGCTCAACGGTCCCAACCTCAACCTGCTGGGTGAGCGCGACCCGGACCAGTACGGCACGACGACCCTGGCGGACATCGAGGCGATGGTGCGCGGGGCGGCCGAGCCGCGTGGGTTCGCGGTCGAGTGGCGGCAGTCCAATCACGAGGGTGAGCTCGTCGACTGGATCCAGGAGTGGCGGCTGCAGGCGGTCGGGGTGGTGATCAACCCCGCGGCATACACGCACACGTCGGTGGCGATCCGCGATGCGTTGGAGTTGGTGCGCGGGCCTGTGATCGAGGTGCACCTGTCGAATATCCATGAGCGAGAAGGGTTTCGACGGCATTCGTATGTCGCCGATGTCGCCGACCTGCAGATCGCGGGGGAGGGTGCACAGGGCTATGTCCGCGCCATCGACGAACTCGCCCGCCTCCTCGGCCCCGCCCCCTCCGATGGTTGAGCAAGCGGAGGAGCGCAGCGACGACGCGCGTCGAAACCGCCCCCGAGTCCGCGTCGAAACCGCCCCCGCGGGGTGCCGGAATCCCTGACGTCGGCCTCGACGAGCGGCAACGGTCAGGCGCTCCGGCCATCTGGGACGCGCAGATCGCCCAAGTGGGCGTTTTGTGCTGGTGGCGACCGCTTGGAGTGGCGCGGATCGCCCAACTGGGCGTTTTGTGCTGGTGGCGACCGGCTGGAGTGGCGCGGATCGCCCAAGTGGGCGTTTTGCGCGCCGCGCTTCCTCAACCCCCGAAGACGGGGCATTCATGGAGCGGGCGACGAGAATCGAACTCGCGTATTCAGCTTGGGAAGCTGATGTTCTGCCATTGAACTACGCCCGCATGGCGTGGGTGCCGAGGCGATTGTAACCGCGCGGTAAACGCGTCACGATTGCTGGCACCCTCAACCATGCACGAACTGGCACTGTTGCCAGACCACACGGCATCCACACGATATCCGGCAGCGAACACCGCCCCGTCCGCGGGGTGGGCGCCGCCCGAAAGGACGCCCGATGAGTTCTACGCCGACCACCACTGCCGCTCCGCCGGCGGGGCCGAGCAAAGCAGCACTGGCCGAGCAACGCACCGTTGACCGGGAGCGGCGCGCCCGTCGTCGGGCCGCGGCCCAGCGGTACGGCATACGGATCGCGAGCCTCGTGGTCGTGCTGCTCCTCTGGTGGCTGGTCACCGCAGCCGGCTGGATCAAGCCGCTCTACCTGCCCTCGCCCGGCGCCGTGTGGGACGCCTTCGTGCGCGCGAACTCGATCCACCCGGTCTCCGAAGGGTCCTCCCGCCTCGTTGCCGGCGAGCAGGGCTACTACCTGTGGCAGCACCTGCTGGCGAGCCTGCAGCGGATGGCCATCGGGGTCGGCTGCGCGATCTTGCTCGCGCCGCTGCTCGGCTTCTTGATGGCCACGATCAAGCCGATCGGGCTGATCGTCGAGCCCTACCTGAACTTCCTGCGCGCGCTGCCGCCGCTGGGTTACATCGGCATCCTGATCGTCTGGTTCGGCATCGGTGACCTGTCGAAGGTCTGGCTGCTCTTCCTCGCCGCCTTCCCGCCGATCACGATGGCGACGATCAATGGCGTGCGCTCCGTGCGGGCCGACCGCATCAACGCGGTGAAATCTCTCGGCGGAAACTTCTTGGATGTATGGCGTTACGTCATCCTCCCCTCGACCGCGCCGGACATCCTCAACGGCATCCGGATCGCCATCGGCTTCGCCTGGACGACGGTGGTTGCCGCCGAGCTCAACGCCGGCAACCCCGGCATCGGCTACCTCGCCTATATCTCGGGCACCGAACTGCAGACCCCGTTGACCATCGCCTGCATCATCGTCATCGGCATCGCGGCGATCCTGCTCGACCTGTTGGTCAAGGGCATCGAGAACCTCGTCGTCCCGTGGCGCGGCAAGGCCTGACCCTTCCCTCCCTCTCTCACTAGGAGCAGACATGTCGCGTTTCACCTCCCACGCCGGACTCGGCGCCGCCGCCCTCACCGCGTTCCTGCTCGCCGGGTGCAGCATCAGCCCGGCGACCGTGCCGCAGCAGTCCTCCGGTGGGAGCACCGGCAGCGGCTCGGCCTGCCCGGTCACCCCGGACGACAAGGTCACCGGCACGATCAAGATCGGTTATCAGGCGATCCCGAATGGCGACCTGGTGGTCAAGGACAACAAGTGGCTGGAAAGCTGCCTGCCCAAGGCCACGATCAAGTGGACGCAATATCCCTCGGGTGCTGCCGTCCTGCAGGCCTTCGGGTCCGGCAGCGCCGACATCTCCCTGATCGGGTCCAGCCCGGCCACCAAGGGCATGTCGGCACCGCTTAACAAGCAGATGAGCATCAAGGTCGTCTGGATCCAGGACGTCATCGGCAAGGCGGAGTCCCTCGTCGCCAAGAACCCTGCGGTGAAGACGATCAAGGACTTGAAGGGCAAGAAGATCGCCGTGCCCTTCGGCTCGACCTCGCACTACAGCCTGCTGCAGGCGCTCGACCAGGCCGGGCTCAACGACAGCGACGTCACGCTGGTCAACCTCGACCCCGACAAGATGCCTGCGGCGTGGTCCGGCAGCCAGATCGACGCCGCCCGGGTGTGGGACCCCACGCTGACCCAGCTGCTCAAGGGCGGTCACGCGGTGATGTCGTCCGAGGACACCGCCAAGGCGGGCAAACCGACATACGACCTGGAAGCGGCGACCACGAGCTTCCTGTCCAAGAACGCGGCGTTCATGAAGGTCTGGGCGGCTTGCCAGGACGCGGCGGTCAAGCAGATCAAGAGCGACCCGGGCAAGGCGGCCGACAGTATGGCGGCCGAGCTCGGCATCTCGTCCGCGGACGTGCAGAAGCAATTCTCTGGCTACACCTACCTGCCGGCGTCGGAGCAGGCGTCCAAGAACTGGCTCGGTGGCAAGCTCGGGCAGGACCTGAACTCCACCGCGGGCTTCCTGCTCAAGCAGGGCGGAATCGACGCGGTGAGCCCCGCCACCACCTACACCGGCGCGGTCGACGCGGGCCCGGCAGGTGCGGTCAAGTGAGCGCCGCGGCCGCCGAGACCAGCCAGCATGACCGGCGGGTGGTGATCGAGGACGTCACGCACCAGTACGCCACCAAGGGTCAGCGGGTGACGGCCCTCGAGGACATCAACCTGACCATCGAGCCGGGCGAATTCGTCTGTCTCGCAGGGCCTTCCGGGTGTGGCAAGACGACACTGCTGCAACTGATCGCCGGCTTCTTACGGCCGTCGGACGGCCGCATCACCCTCGGCGGCCAGGAGGTGCGCGGGCCGAGTGCGGAGCGCGGTGTGGTCTTCCAGCAGCCGAACCTCTATCCGTGGATGACGGTCCGCAAAAACGTCGAGCTCGGGCCGAAGCTGCGCCGGGTGGCCAAGGCCGAACGCGAGGCGCAGGCCAAGACCTATCTCGACATGGTCGGTCTCGGTGACTTCCTCGACCGGCGTCCGTATGAATTGAGCGGCGGCATGCAGCAGCGCGCCCAGATCGCGCGGGTGCTGACGAACGACCCCGACATCATCTTGATGGACGAGCCGTTCGGCGCGCTCGACGCGCTCACCCGCGAGCGGCTGCAGGCCGAGCTGCTGACGATCTGGCGCAACACCGGCAAGACGATCTTCTTCATCACCCACAGCGTCGAGGAGGCGATCTTCCTCGGCAGTCGGGTGTTGGTGATGAGCGCGCGGCCGGGGCATGTGGTCTACGACAAGCCGGTCGACTTCCTGTCCACGATGGATGCGGATATGCCCGTCGGGCAGATGCGCAGCCTGCCGGCCTTCGTGCGGATGCGCGATGAGGTTAGCAACGAGATTCACGCCTCCGGCGGATAAGCAGCTGAGCTGGACTGGTCCAGCGCGCAGAGGCGGAATGCGCACCGACCCCTATCGACGCCTCGGCACGCTGCAGCACCTGCTCGCCGCGCGGGACGCCGCAGCCGAGTAGGTTGGCCCCGTGCTGCTCTCCGACCGCGACATCCTGGCGCAGATCGACGCCGGCCGGGTCCGGCTGGATCCGTGGGAACCGTCGATGATCCAGCCGTCCAGCATCGACATCCGGCTGGACCGCTTCTTCCGCCTGTTCGACAACCACAAATACCCCTATATCGACCCGGCCGAGGATCAGGAGGAGCTGACCCGCCTGGTCGAGGTGGCCGCGGACGAGCCCTTCGTGCTGCATCCGGGGGAGTTCGTGCTCGGCTCGACCTACGAGCAGGTGACCCTGCCGGACGACGTGGCGGCGCGGGTCGAGGGCAAGTCGAGCCTCGGCCGACTCGGGCTGCTCACCCATGCGACCGCGGGCTTCGTCGACCCGGGCTTCAGTGGCCATGTGACCCTCGAGCTGTCCAATGTGGCGACCCTGCCGATCAAGCTGTGGCCGGGCATGAAGATCGGCCAGCTGTGCTTCTTCCAGCTGTCCAGCCCGTCGGAAAACCCTTACGGCAGTGCGAAATACGGCTCGCACTACCAGGGCCAGCGCGGACCGACCGCGAGCCGGTCCTTCAAGAATTTCCATCGCTCGGACGTCTAGATGGGGCGGTTGGAGGTCGGTCCCGGCATCGGGGCCGCCCGGCCGCGGCTGGTCTTTCCCAACGTTCGCTCGCCGCGCGCGATCGTGCTCATGCTGCACGGCGGCGAAGTCCAGGGTCTGGAGCCCGCCCGCGACTGGGAACCCGCTCAGGCACTGCTGCGCCCGCTCGGCCGGCAGATCCATCGCGATGCACCCGACATCGGCGTCGTGCGCCTCGCCAACGCCGTGCGCGGCTGGAACGAACCGATCCGCTCGCCGGTCGCCGACGCGCACTGGGCGCTGATGCGCATCCGGCAGCAGTTCCCCGGCCGGCCGATCGGCCTGGTGGGCCACTCGATGGGCGGCCGCACCGCCTTCGAGTTGGTCGCTCGGCCGGAGGTGTCCGCGCTCGTCGCCCTCGCGCCGTGGCTCGCCGACGGGTATGACGAGCACCGCTTCCTCAGCACCCCGACGCTGGTGGTGCACGGCCGACAAGACCTGTCGACCAACGCCCGCGCCTCACGCGATCTGGTGCGCCGGATCAACACCGCAGGCGGCGAAGCGCACTACGAATCGGTCATCGGCAGCCACATGCTCTTATGGCGCGCGTCACTGTGGCGGCATACGGTCTCGGACTTCCTTGCTGAGCACCTGCTGTCAGCTTTCTAGGTAAAGCCCGGCGCATCGCACCGATCGTGTCGGTCAGCGCTGTTAGGTTTGCCGAATGATCCGCTTCGAGGGCGTGACCAAGAAGTATGACGACTCCATTGCGGTGGACCATCTCGATCTGGAGTTCCCCGACGGCGCCATCACCTGCCTCGTCGGACCGTCCGGGTGTGGCAAGACAACCTCGCTGCGGATGATCAACCGGATGATCGAGCTCACCAGTGGGCGGGTCACCATCGACGGCCGCGACATCCGCGACCAGCCGGCGGCGAAATTGCGCCGGGGCATCGGCTATGTGATCCAGCATGCCGGTCTGTTCCCGCATCGCACGGTGGTCGACAATGTCGCCACCGTGCCGCTGCTCAACGGCTGGGACAAGCGCAAGGCCCGGGCGCGCGCCCACGAGGTGCTCGAACTCGTCGGTCTGCCCGGCAATTTCGCCAGTCGTTATCCCGCCCAACTGTCCGGTGGTCAGCAGCAGCGCGTCGGTGTCGCCCGGGCGCTGGCAGCCGATCCGCCGATCATGCTGATGGACGAGCCGTTCAGCGCCGTCGACCCAGTGGTGCGCGAGCAATTGCAGGACGAATTCCTCAAGCTGCAAGGGGAGCTGGGCAAGACCATCGTTTTCGTCACCCACGACATCGACGAGGCGATCAAACTCGGCGACCAGGTCGCGGTGATGCGGGTCGGCGGTCGCCTCGCTCAAGTCGCGCAGCCCGCCGCCCTGCTCGCTGATCCAGCCGACGATTTCGTGGCCGACTTCGTGGGGCGCGATCGCGGTTATCGCGCGCTGTCCTTCGCCGACACGCCCTCGTTGCCGCTCGCCTCCGAGCCGACCATCGAGCTCGGCGCAAGTGTCGACCAGGCCCGCGCCGCCACCTCCGATCGGTGGCTGCTCGTCGTGCAGGACGGCCGGCCGCAGGGCTGGGTCGAGCCCGCGCGCCTCACCGGCCCGATCGAGGCCGACAGCCTGCACCGCGGTGGCACGGTGGCCCGCGTCGACGGTCCGCTGCGCGCCAGCCTCGACGCCGCGCTGTCCTCGCCGGCGCGCCGCGGGGTGCTCGTCGACCACGAGGGCCGGCTGGTCGGCACGGTGCGCGCGCACGAGGTGCTCACCGCCATCGAGCAAACCGACCGGCCGCGGTCTGACGACGAGGCGAGCGGCGGCATACGGCTGGGCAAGGAGCGCGGGTGAATTACGCGCTCAATCACTTCCCCGAAATCTTGCAGCGGGCCGGGCAGCATGCCTGGCTGGCCGGGGTGCCGCTGGTGCTCGGGCTGCTTATCGCGGTGCCGGTCGGCTGGCTGGCTCGCCGGTTCCCGAAGGCCTCGCCCTGGCTGGTCGGGGGCTCGGGATTGCTCTACACCATCCCATCCCTCGCGCTGTTCATCCTCATGCCGCTGATCCTCGGCACCCGCATCCTGGACCCGCTCAACGTCATTGTGGCGATGACGATCTACACCCTCGCGCTGCTCGTGCGCACCGTCGTCGACGGGCTGTCCGCCGTGCCGCGTGACACCGTCGCCGCCGCGACCGCGATGGGCTATTCGCCGGTCCGCCGGTTCCTCGCGGTGGACCTGCCGCTCGCCGTGCCGGTGATCGCCGCGGGGCTGCGGGTCGCCGCGGTGAGCAATGTCGCGATCGTCAGCGTCGCCTCGCTGCTCGGCATACCCAATCTCGGTTTCTTCCTCACCGACGGCTACCAGAACTACGACAACGGCGAGATCTGGACCGGCATCGTGAGCTGCCTGATCCTCGCGCTGGTCTTCGACCTGCTGATCCAGCTGGCCGAACGCCTGCTCACGCCGTGGCAGCGGGTGGTGCACGGATGATCACCTCGATCTGGACCTGGCTGACCGCACCCGCCCAGTGGTCGGGGGCCGGCGGCATACCGACCCGGCTGTGGGAGCACATCTGGGCCTGCCTGCTCGTGCTCGTCATCGCCGCCGCCATCGCCTGGCCGCTCGGGGCGTGGATCGCGCACGCCGGCCGCGGCCGCTGGCTGATCAGCGTCGCCAACGCGGCCCGCGCCGTGCCGAGCCTCGGTCTGCTCTTCGCGGTCGCGATGTGGATGTCGGGCATGTTCAGCGGCAGCACCCTCGCCTTCACGATCCCGCCGACCATCGTGCTGGTCATCCTCGCGATCCCCCCGCTGCTCGCCGGGGCGTATGCCGGGGTCCACGAGGTCGACCCGGCCGTGCGCGACGCCGCCCGCGGGATGGGGATGACCGGTGGCGAGGTGTTGCGCAAGGTCGAACTGCCGATCGCCCTGCCGCTGATCCTGTCGGGTCTGCGCAGCGCTTCCCTGCAGGTCATCGCCACCTGGACGATCGCCGCGGTGCTGAGCGTGGGAGGTCTTGGCCGCTACCTGATCGACGGGCTGGCCAGCGCCGACTACGCCCAGATGGCCGGCGGCGCCGTGCTCGTCGCGGTGCTGGCCCTGCTCGTCGACGGAATGCTCGCGCTGCTGCAACGCTTGGTCGTGTCACCAGGGCTGACCGGCCGTCGGCGCAGACGCGCGCGCACCGGCATACCGCGGGCGACCGCATCACGACCGACCGCTTGACCACTCGCACATCCACCAGGACAGGAACCGACATGAAGCGCATGATCTGCCTCTCCCTCACCGCTGCGACCGCGCTCGGCCTCACGGCGTGCGGCGGCGGCAGCAACCCGATGAGCAGCGGCTCCGGCGGCGGAGGCAACTCCAGCGCCGCGGCCGGCACCCTCAAGGTGGGCGCCGCCGACTTCCCCGAGTCCCAGCTGCTCGCCGCGATCTACGCGGGCGCGCTCAACGCCAAGGGCGTCAAGGCGAGCACCGGCGACCCGATCGGCGCCCGCGAGGTCTACCTCAAGGCGCTGAACGACGGCTCGGTCGACGTGGTCCCCGAATACGCCTACTCGCTGCTCACCTTCTACGACAAGAGCGCCACCCAGAAGGACGCGCAGTCGGTCGCGACTGCGCTCAAGGCCAAGCTGCCGGCGAAGCTGCAGATCCTCAACCCGGCGCAGGCGCAGGACGCCAACTCGGTCGCGGTCACCAAGGAGACCGCCACCAAATGGAACCTCAAGACGATCGCCGACCTGGCCAAGCAGAGCGACAAGGTCATCTTCGGCGCGCCGCCGGAGTTCCAGAAGCGTGAGCAGGGGCTGCCGGGTCTGAAGTCGGCCTACAACCTGGCGCCCAAGACCTTCCGCCCGCTGAAGGGCAACGCGCTGGTGCAGGCGCTGAAGAACGGCCAGGTCAACGCCGCCAATATCTTCACCACCGACCCGTCGATCAAGAGCGACGGCTTCGTGGTGCTGGAGGACCCTAAGCATGTCTTCGGCTCGGACAATGTGGTGCCGCTGATCACCAAGGCCAAGGCCACCCCGCAGGTGCAGCAGGTGCTCAACTCGGTGCAGGGCAAGCTCACCACCGACAACCTGGCCGAGATGGTCAAGCAGGTCGTCGTCGACAAGAAGGACGCCGGCCAGGTGGCCACGACCTTCCTGAAGGACAACGGCCTGGCCTGACCCCTGACAAATCTCATTCCCCTCCGGAGCCCGTCACGCCTAAGGTGTGACGGGCTCCAAGGCTCGGGACGGGGAGGTCGATAGGTGCTGCAAGGACTGGTGCTGCGGCGATTACGCCGCTATCCACGGTTGGTCACGGGAGTGCTGGTCCTGCAGTTGGTCAGCGTCGCAGCGTCGCTGAGCCTGCCGAGCCTCAACGCCGACATCATTGATCGCGGGATTGCCACGGGCGACACGGCATACATCTGGCGCGTCGGCGGCCTGATGCTGGCGATCACCGTGCTGCAGGTGTGTGGCTCGATCGGTGCGGCCTGGTGTGGTGCCCAGGTGGCGATGGGGTTCGGGCGGGACGTGCGCGGCGAACTCTTCGCGAAGGTCGGCAGCTTCTCCGCCCGGGAGATGAACACGCTCGGCGCCCCGTCGCTCATCACCCGCACCACCAACGACGTGCAGCAGGTGCAGCAGATCGTGCTGATGGGCGCGACCCTGATGGTGGCGGCGCCGTTCATGATGATCGGTGGTGTCGCGATGGCACTCACCGAGAGCGTGCGCCTGTCCTGGCTCATCCTCGCTGCGGTGGGCGTCCTGGCCGTCGCGGTCGCGCTGATCGTGCGCAAGATGGTGCCGGGCTTCCGGCAGATGCAAGCGCGGCTGGACGTGGTCAACCGGGTCATGCGCGAGCACCTGAGCGGAGTGCGCGTCATCCGGGCGTTCGTGCGCGAGGAGCGCGAGCAACAGCGGTTCGCCGACGCGAATGCCGATCTCACCGCGGCCGCGCTCTACACCGGCCGGCTGATGACCTCGCTGTTTCCGGTCGTGATGACCGTGATGAATGTGTCGACCGTGGCCGTGTGGTGGTTCGGCGGCCACCTCGCGCAGGACGGCACCATGCAGATCGGCTCGGTGACGGCCTATATGACCTATCTGGTGCAGATCCTGATGTCGGTGATGATGGCGACCTTCATGGTGATGATGCTGCCCCGGGCGACGGTGTCGGCCGAGCGCATCACCGAGGTGCTGCAGACCGCACCGTCGGTCACCGCGTCGGCCAACGCCGTGCGCCCGGCCGCGCTCACCGGGGTCGTCGACTTCGACCAGGTGTCGATGACCTATCCGGGAGCGGATCTGCCTGTGCTGCAAGATGTTTCACTGCATGCCGAGCCCGGCCAGACGATCGCGATCATCGGCTCGACCGGGTCGGGCAAGTCCACTCTGGTCTCGCTCGTCGCTCGTCTTTTCGACGCGACCGCCGGGCAGGTGCTCATCGACGGCGTGGACGTGCGCCACCTCGACCCCGAAGTGCTGTGGGGTCACATCGGCATCGTGCCGCAGCGCTCCTATCTGTTCACCGGGACCATCGCGTCCAACCTGCGCTATGGCAATCCGGACGCGAATGACGCCGACCTGTGGGCAGCGCTCGAGATTGCCCAGGCTCGCGATTTCGTCTCCGAGCTCGACGGTGGCTTGGAGGCGCCGGTCAGTCAGGGCGGCTCGAACTTCTCCGGCGGTCAGCGCCAGCGGTTGTGCATCGCTCGAGCGCTGGTGTCGCGCGCGTCGATCTACCTGTTCGACGACAGCTTCTCCGCTCTCGACCTCGCGACCGACCAGCGGCTGCGTGCGGCGCTGCGGCCATGGACCAGCAGGTCCACGGTTTTCCTTGTGGCACAACGCGTTTCGACGATCATGGTCGCCGACGAGATTCTGGTCCTGGACGACGGCCGGGTGGTGGGACGAGGGCGGCATACCGACTTGTTGGTGACCTGCCCGGAGTATGCCGAGATCGTCGACTCCCAGCTCGGAGCGTCCGTATGATCACCCCACGAAGTTCTCGCTGGCGCTCGATACTTCGCGAGGACCCCGACCGATGATCACCCCACGAAGTTCTCGCTGGCGCTCGATACTTCGCGAGGACCCCGATCGATGAGCACCCCTCCTGGGCGGGGGCCGATACGCCGGCAAGGCGGACCGATGATGGGCATCGGTGCCGCCGAGAAATCGCACGACTTCAAGGGCTCGGCGCGACGCGTGCTCGGCCGGCTGCGGCCGCATCGGGCCACGCTCGCCGTGATCCTGGTGCTAACGGTGTGCAGCGTGGCCCTCAACGTCGCCGGGCCGAAGATCCTCGGTCACGCGGTCGACGAGATCTACTCGGGTCTGATGCATCCACGGCCGCGCGGTGCGAAGGCGCCGATCGACTTCGGGGCGGTCGGCCGGATCCTGCTGCTGGCCCTTGGTTGTTATCTGGTGGCGGCGCTGGCGCAGCTCGTGCAAGCCAGACTGCTCAACCGGATCGTCCAGCTCACCGTGCGCGACCTGCGCCGCGACGTGGAGACCAAGGTGCACCGGTTGCCGCTGCGCTATCTCGACGGGCAGCCGCGCGGTGAGCTGCTCTCGCGGGTCACCAATGACATCGACAATGTCGGCCAGTCGATGCAGCAGACGATGAGTCAGCTGCTCGTCAACGGGCTCACCGCGATCGGCGTGGTCGTCATGATGTTCACCATCTCCTGGTGGTTGACGCTGGTCGCGATGCTCGCCATACCGATCGTCATGCTGGTGACCGGCCGGGTGATGAAGCGCTCGCAGGGGATGTTCGTGCAGCAGTGGAAGAACACCGGCGAGCTCAACGCGCAGATCGAGGAGACCTACTCCGCGCACGAACTGGTCAAGGTGTTCGGACGCGGCCCGCAGGTGCAGGCCGCCTTCGCCGCCAAGAACGACGAACTCATGACGCTGAGCTGGCGGGCGCAGTTCGTGAGCAGCCTGGTGATGCCGATCATGATGTTCGTCGGCAACCTGCAATATGTCGTGGTGTGCGTGCTCGGCGGCCTGCAGGTCGCCTCGGGCAATCTGTCGCTCGGCGATGTCACCGCCTTCGTGCAGTACTCGCGCCAGTTCACCCAGCCGATCACCCAGCTCGCCTCGATGGTCAACCTGCTGCAGTCGGGTGTCGCCTCGGCCGAGCGGGTTTTCGCGGTGCTGGACCAGCCCGAGGAGCCGGCCGACGCGGACGGCATACCGCAGCCGCGGGGCGGGCGGGTGAGCTTCGAGGACGTCTCCTTCGGGTATGCCGAGGGTGTGCCGCTGATCGAGCACCTCACCCTCGAGGTCGAGCCGGGGTCGACGGTTGCGATCGTGGGTCCGACCGGCGCGGGCAAGACGACGCTGGTCAACCTGCTGATGCGCTTCTACGACGTCGACTCGGGGCGAATCCTGTTGGACGGTCAGGACATTCGCGACATCCCACGGTCGGCGCTGCGGTCGCGGATCGGGATGGTGCTGCAAGACACCTGGCTGTTCCACGGCACGATCTACGACAACATCGCCTACGGCAACGCGAAGGCGACACCGCAGCAGGTGATGGAGGCAGCCCGGGCCACCTATGTCGACCGGTTCGTGCACTCGCTGCCGGACGGCTACGACACGATCATCGACGAGGACGGCACCAACATCTCCGCCGGCGAGCGGCAGCTGATCACCATCGCTCGGGCGTTCGTCGCCAACCCGAGCCTGCTGATCCTCGATGAGGCCACGTCGTCGGTCGACACCCGCACCGAGTTGTTGCTGCAGCAGGCGATGGCGGCCTTGCGCACCGACCGCACCAGTTTTGTCATCGCGCACCGGCTGTCGACGATCCGCGACGCCAACGTGATCGTGGTGATGGAGCACGGCCGCATCGTCGAGCAGGGCGACCACGCCTCCTTGCTGGCGGCAGGTGGTGCCTACGCCCGGCTGCACCGAGCGCAATTCGAAGGGGCTGCGGTCGATGCCGATTCCGCCGATGCCGAGGCCGCCGGCCGCGCGACCTGACGGCTAGGGCGGCTGTGGTGGCGGGGCGGGTGGCCGCTGCAGGCTGAAGTCGTAGACCGTGTCGGTCGCGGTGCCGGAGGGGTCGAAGAAGGCCGCGCCCTGGCCGTAGAACGCGACGACATTGGGGTCGGTGCTCGACGGATCGGCGACTCGCCGGGCGGACGCGGCATACCTGCGCGCACCGTGGACCGCGAACAGGTCGCTCTCGTCGCCCGGCTCGGGGGTGGGGTCGAGGTCGTAGGCGTAGCGGTTCAGCACATCGGGTGAGTCGGCGGCATCGGTGCGCGGCACGACGTCAGTGGAGTGCGCCACGTCGAAGGACGTCACACTCGGCGGCAGCGCCATCCGCGACACCGGCGACCCGGCGGTCACCACCGAGGTCACCCGGAAGGTCGATCGGAACCGCTGATCCTGCGCGAGTCGCGTGGCGACGATCCCGCCCTGGCTGTGGCCGACGAGCATCACCGGCTCCCGGCCCGGAGGTACGCCGGCCTGTCGCATCGCTGTGCGCAGGGCGGTCTCGATCGCCGGATAGAGGGTGCTCGGCAGAGCGGCCATGGTGCGCAGGTTGGCTGTGCCGTCCGACGGCGTGGAGGACCCGGTCATCGACCAGTCCTGGGTACCCGGCACCTGCACCACCCACCCGGCGCTGCCGTCCGGTTTGACGATGCGGTGCACCCGCACCCGGCTGTCGGTCGACCCGGCGCGATCGCTTTCGAGCGCGCCCTGCTCGTCGAGGTAGCCGGCGATGGTGAGCGGACGGCCGCTGCGCGTGACCGGCCGAGCGTAGGGCGTGACCGGCCGCACGGTGAGCGGTCGATCGTCGCGCAACACCCCGAACTGCATGCCCACCGCCACGACCGAGACGACCTGTGCCTCGAAGAGGTTGCGTCCCTCGGCGAGCACTCCCGGAACGATCAGCCGCGCCAGGTCGAGCACCTCGTAGGTGAGTTCGGGATGTTCGCGAAGCAGTTCGGTCAGCGTGGCCATGGCGCGGGCATTTCCACCCGGCACTCCACCGTCGGCGTAGCCGCCCACCCAGGCGACGCCCACGCCGCCCAGGACGGCTGGACCGACGACCGGTGCCGCGGCCCAGCGCAGGGTGGCTCTCGTGCCGGTGCGCAACTGGTCGGCGCGTTCATACGCCGTCGCGCTCCAGCGCAGGCTGCGGGCGGTGAGGGTGGTCCGCATGCCCAGCCCGGCGAGGCTGCGTGAGCCCACACTGAGACTGCCGACCAGGCGGCCGACTTCCAGTGCCGAGCCGGGCGACACCACCGCGGTGTCCGCGGGCAGGCTCCCGGCCAGCACGACGACTCCGGCGAAACAGTCGTTGGCACTGTCAGCCGCCCGGTCCAGCCGCCCGGCGGTGGTGCGCAGGTCGATGCAGTCGGCGGCGACCGACCACGCGCCGCCGCTACGCCGATCGCTCATCACGATCCGTGCGCGCCACCGCCCGTTCCAGCTGTGCGCAGGCTGCCTGCAGTTGCGCCCGCCCCAGACCCTCGAAGCGCAGCGCCCCGTCCTCGACGACCAGCTGACCCCAGCCGCCACGGGTCCCGATCAATGTCGCGATCACCTCCAGGCGGTGGGCGCTGCGCAGCCCGAGCGTCACCTGTGTCGACCCGCCCCAGGCCATCTCCTCCAGCCAGGACGGCACGGTCGGCAATCCGGAGACCTCGAGCACCGCGTCGACCGCGCCGCCCACCCGAATCTCCTCGGCCAGCACGAGCGCGTCACCCACGAGCAGGCCGCGATCGCGTCCTGAGCCCCCACGCCGCAGCGGTATGCCGGCCGCCTCACCCGCCGCGGCGATCTCGCCGAACATCGTGTCGCGCAGGCGAGCGTTCGGCGGCGCAGGGGAGGGGGAGCGGCTGTCGAGGACGACCGGATCCCCGGCAGCCACACCGACGAGGACCAGACGCGCGAAGGCGGGCGTGGAGATCGAGCAGCAGGCGATCGGCATACCGGAGCGCAGGAGCGCGGCGATCGATTCGCGCTCGCGGTGGGACAACGCCCGCCTCACCACAGCACCCCGCTCGGGCCGACCACCGGAGCGACCACACTCAGCCCGCTCTTGACCAGCGACAGGTTGTGCTCGACCTGCCGGGCGTGACGCAGCAGGGCACCCGACAGATCGTCCAGGGTGTCGGCGCGATCGAGCAGATCACGTCGTTGCTCGGCCAGCCGCGCTCGGTATTGATCGGCGCCAGCGCTGCGCCAGCGGACCCCGTCAGCCGCCGCGACGAGCCCGGCCGCATGGCGCGCGTCGCGAGCGAGCCGGCCGGCCGAGCGGGCCGCGGCGCGAAGGGCGAGAACGTCATCGGACATGTCGATGACGGTAGGAATCCCGTCGCCCGGCCGCCAGCGGGAGAAACACCCGTTGTGGACAACTCGGACTACGCCGAGACGGCGCCTGTGCACAACCGCTTCACGCGCGACGGAGGGTGGGGGCCACGGGCAGTGGGAAGAGGGACCCGTGACCCCCACCGGGTGGGGTGAGCCTCGCTGAAAGTGGCAAGGGGACCTGCGAGGTTCACCGGTCTGGGGATCGAACGGCAGATTCCGTTCGTAAACCATGGACGCAGGACCGAGGGGATCGGTTTCCGTTCGTCAACGACTGTTTTAGGCTGAGCCCGGCATCCGGTGAGCGGGAGGACACGGAAGATGAGCGAGGACAGCAGCGCACACAAGCAGAGCCAGGAGCGGCTCTACGGCGCACCGCTGTCGGCCGTCGTCGAACAGATCGGCACTCGCCTCGGCCTCACCCAGGGCGCCATCGCGCAGGTGCTCGGCCTGTCCGCGCCGATGATGTCCCACCTCGTGAGCGGCCGCCGGGTCAAGATCGGCAACCCGATCGCGCACAGCCGGCTGGCCCAGTTGCGCGCCCTCAGCGATGATGTCGCGGCCGGTCGCATCCCGGCCGGCGGGGTGGAAGCCGCCATCGCCCGCATCGCCGCCAACTCCGACACCTGGTCCACCGGCGCCCGCGTGGTCGCACCCCTGCCGGGTGGCGGCTCACCTGTCGGCGGCCGCCGCGTCCAGGAGCTCTTCCGCCAGGTCGCCGACGCCGCTGACTACCTCGACGCCGCTCGCCTCATCGAGCGCGACTTCCCCGCCATCGCCGAACTCCTGCGGGTGTATGGCGCGAGCCGCACCTCCCGCGCCGACGAGCACTGGCGCGACACCCTCGGCTGAGAACTCAAGCGCCCTCGCTGCGGCGCCCTATTTGCCGCGCTCGGGCTTCGCTCCGGGCCTCGCTCGCAAGCTCGCTCGGGTCCTCCGCTTCAGCCCTCGCCGCGGCGGACAGCAGCCAGCAACATATTCGCCACGTCCACCACCTCGACCTCGGGCCGGGCATCGCCGTCGGACTGCTGAGCGGTGAGCCCGTCGCTCAGCATCACCCGGCAGAACGGGCAGCCGATCGCGATCCGGTCCGCACCGGTCGCCACCGCCTCGGACGTGCGGTCCAGGTTGATCCGGGTGCCGAGCTTCTCCTCCATCCACATGCGCGCACCACCGGCACCACAGCAGAAGGACTTCTCGCCCGAGCGCTCCATCTCCTTGTACTCCACACCCGGCAGCGCACCGATCAACTCTCGCGGCGGCGCGTAGACGCCGTTGTGCCGGCCGAGATAACACGGGTCGTGATAGGTCACCGACCCGGCGGTGGAGGCAGCGCCCGCGGTCGACGCGTCGTCCGGACGCGCGACCGGGACCAGCTTCTTCTCCCGCACCAACCGGTTGAGCAGCTGGGTGTGGTGCACGACCTCGTAGTCGCCGCCGAGCTGGGGGTATTCGTTCTTCAGCGTGTTGAAACAGTGCGCGCAGGTCACCACGATCTTGGTCGCGCCGGCCTCGTTCAGCGTCTCGACATTCTGCGACGCGAGCGCTTGGAAGAGCAGTTCGTTGCCCGCGCGCCGTGCCGAATCACCCGTGCACGACTCGCCGTCACCCAGCACCGCGAAGGTCACGCCGGCGGTGTTGAGCAGCTCCGCGACCGCCTGAGTGGTCTTCTTCGCCCGGTCCTCGTAGGCCCCGGCGCAACCCACCCAGAACAGGTAGTCGACCTCGGACAGATGCTCCACGTCCTGGCCGAAGACCTTGACCTCGAAAGGCAGATTCTTCGCCCAGTCCAGGCGCGCCCGGGCCGACATACCCCACGGGTTGCCTTTGGACTCCAGCTTCTTGAACAGCCCGCCCAGCTCGGAGGGGAACGCCGATTCGATCAGCGTCTGATAGCGGCGCATGTCGACGATGTGGTCGACATGCTCGATGTCCACCGGGCACTGCTCGACGCACGCGCCGCAGGTGGTGCAGCTCCACAGCACGTCCTGGTCGATGACCGCGTCCGGGCCATGCGGGTTGTATGCCGTGAGGGGCGCGTCGAGCGCGTATCCCGTGTCCCCGATGAGCGCGGCGTTGAGCGCGTCCGGGACCTCCTGGCCCGCGGTGAGGAAGGGCGCCTTCGCCGCGGCGTTGTCGCGCAGCGTCATCATCAGCAGCTTCGGCGAGAGCGGCTTGTCGGTGTTCCACGCCGGGCACTGGCTCTGGCAGCGGCCGCATTCGGTGCAGGTGGAGAAGTCGAGCAGGCCCTTCCAGGTGAACTCCTGCACCTGGCCGACGCCGAAGGTCGTCTCCTCGTCCATCTCCTCGACCGATTCCATCGTCACCGGCTTGCCGTCGACGATCATCGGCTGCAGCGGGCCTAGGGAGGTGCGCCCGTCGGCATACCGCTTGAAGAAGATGTTGAAGAAGGCGAGGAAGCGGTGCCAGGCCACACCCATCGTGACGTTGCGCGAGATCGTGATCAGCCACACCATCGCGGTCACGATCTTGATCAGCGAGATCAGCACGATGAGGTTCTTCAGGGTCGGCGCCCCGAGCCCGGTGAGGCCCTGGCCGATGAAGAAGGTCAGCGGGTAGTGCAACGGGGTGGCGTGCTCGCCGGTGCCGGTCTTGTCCAGGGCGTACTCGAAGAAGCGCAGCGTCAGCACGCACAGGATCTCGACCAGGATGACGATCTCGACAAAATAGGCCTGCCAGAACATCGAGCCGAAGAAACGTGAGCGGCGGCCGTCGAGCCCGGCTGCGCGCGCCGGGTGGTTCTTGCGGCGGTTCCAGATCAGCCAGACGATGCCGATCAGGCCGATCCAGCCGAGCAACTCGTTGA
The DNA here is from genome assembly GCF_011440275.1 of Metallococcus carri. Taxonomy (GTDB): domain Bacteria; phylum Actinomycetota; class Actinomycetes; order Actinomycetales; family Dermatophilaceae; genus Metallococcus; species Metallococcus carri. The sequence goes on from NZ_JAAOIV010000010.1 coordinate 49,708, forward strand.
CCCACTCCCAGAGGAAGAAGTGGCCGATGATCGGCAGCGCGAAGGTCGGATCCCAGATCTGGAAGTAGGACTGCAGCACCGCCAGCGACAGCACGATGAAGGAGATCATCGTGACCCAGTGGGCGGCGGCGACGACCGGCAGGCGCGCCATCCGGGTGTGCCCGAGGAACTCGCGCAGCAGCGTGACCGTGCGCTCGCCCTTGTGATCGCCGCGGTTCTCGGCGCGGCCGAGCTTGAAGGTGGCGATGAACCGGCGGATGGCCGGGACCACCATCACGATGCCGACGAGCGTGATGCCGAGGGTGATGACGGCGGCGACGATCTGGAGCGCGGACATGCCGCGAGTCTAGCTAGCCCCTACTGATGAGTAGCCGCAGCCGCGCCCATCCGGCATACGGGCAACCCGCGGCGTGCGGCATACGACGGCCGCGGGTTCCGGCAGACGACGGCCCGGCGACCTCGGTCACGCCAGCCAGCCCATCCGGCATACCTGATGAGACGGAGTTGCGGGCTGCATAACGCGATGTTGGAATAGACATAAATGGCCAGCCGTTGCCATCGGCGACGGCAGGCCACCGACTCGACAGCTAAGGCGGTTAACCCTCGTGCCCATTTACTCCGACGTCACCGAGTCCATCGGCAACACCCCGCTGGTTCGCATCAACCGGATCATCGACGCGCCGGACGTCACCATCGCCGGCAAGCTCGAGTTCAACAACCCGGCGGCCTCGGTCAAGGACCGCATCGGCGCCGCGATCGTCAAGGCGGCCGAGAAGTCCGGTGAGCTCAAGCCCGGGGGCACGATCGTCGAAGCGACGTCCGGCAACACCGGCATCGCGCTCGCCATGGTCGGCGCTGCCAAGGGCTACAAGGTCGTGCTCGCGATGCCCGAGACCATGTCGAACGAGCGCAAGGCGCTGCTCAAGGCGTATGGCGCCGAGCTCGTCCTCACCCCTGGTGCGGAGGGCATGAAGGGCGCGGTCGCCAAGGCGGAGGAGCTCGCCAAGGAGCGCGGCGGCATCCTCGCCCGGCAGTTCGCGAACGAGGCCAACCCCGAAGTGCACCGCGCGACGACCGCCGAGGAGATCTGGCGCGACACCGACGGCAAGGTCGACATCGTCGTGTCCGGCATCGGCACCGGCGGCACCATCACCGGCGTCGGCCAGGTGCTGAAGGAGCGCAAGCCCGAGGTGCAGATGATCGCCGTCGAGCCGGAGGAGTCGGCGATCCTCAACGGCGGCCAGCCCGGCCCGCACAAGATCCAGGGCATCGGCGCCAACTTCGTGCCGGACATCCTGGACCGCAACATCTACGACGAGGTCATCGACATCAACGCGCAGACCGCGGTGGAGTGGGCGCGCAAGGCCGCCACCCAGGAGGGCCTGCTCGTCGGCATCTCCTCCGGCGCTGCGCTCGCGGCCACCGACCAGGTCGCCCGCCGCCCCGAGAACAAGGGCAAGACCATCGTGGTGGTGCTCCCCAGTTTTGGTGAGCGCTATCTGTCGACGATCCTGTTCGAGGGCATTCTCGACTGATCATGGGAGCAGGTATGGCGTTGCTGGACTCTGGGACCGCGTCCCGTCGCACTGTGCGTGCGCGGGTGCGGCGGGCCGTCGCCGACGTGCGGGAGGACATCGACGCCGCGATCGCCCGCGATCCCGCGGTCGACTCCCGGCTGGAGATGGCGCTCGCGTCACCGGGGCTGCACGCGCTGTGGATGCACCGCGTGTCGCACCGCATGTGGCAGCGCGGCGGCCGCTGGCGGTTGCCGGCGCGGCTGGTGTCGCAGGCCTCTCGCGCGGCGACGGGCGTGGAGATCCACCCTGGCGCGCAGATCGGCAAGCGGTTCTTCATCGACCACGGCATGGGTGTCGTGATCGGTGAGACCGCCGAGATCGGCGACGACGTCATGCTCTACAACGGGGTCAACCTCGGTGGCCGCACCTTGCAGAAGGTCAAGCGCCACCCGACATTGCGCGACGGTGTGACCGTTGGCGCCGGCGCTCGCATCCTCGGCCCGGTCGAGATCGGCGCAGGCGCGCAGGTGGGCGCCAATGCCGTCGTGGTCAAGGACGTGCCCGCCCAGGCTGTGGCCGTTGGGGTGCCGGCGACGGTGCGGATGCCGGTGAGTTACGACCCGTGGAGCGATCCAGCGCTATACATCTGAGCGCCACGCACGAGGGCCCGCGACCGAATTCGGTCGCGGGCCCTCGTGCGTGGGTGGGTGCTCAGCCCTTGGCGGCAGCCTTGAGCTTGGAGCCCGCGGTCACCTTGGCGGCGTTCGACGCGGCGATCTGGATCTCCTCGCCGGTCTGCGGGTTGCGACCGGTGCGCGCGGCGCGCTTGACCCGCTCAATGGTGAGCAGGCCGGGGAGCTGGATCTTCTCGCCGCGGCCGACCGCCTCGAGGATGACGTCGTTGAGGCCACCGAGCACCGCGTTCGCGTCCTTGACGCTCACGCCCGTGCGCTGGGCAATCGTGCTGGCCAGGTCAGTGCGGTTCATGAAAAGTCCTCATCTGTGGTTCGTCGGTCGGACGCTTGCGCGCCCGTGCTCTCACTTATCTCGTGGTCCGGGAAGACCCGATCCGCTGGTCAGTCCACCACAGATTCCCGCGGAATTGCGGGAACTCTCGGCGGTGTCGGACCATATCGCCACCGTATGCCGAATGGCTCGCTGGTCAAACCGACGGGCCGTCGGTCAGCTTGGTGTCGCCGCTGTCGGTGTCTGCGTCGGGGTGGGTGCCCTCGACATCGGCCGAGGTCACCGGGTCGGCCAGCGACCCCTTGACGACCGGCCCCTTGTTCTTCGTCGTCGCGGCTTGGTAGCCGGCGCTGACGGCGCTCTTGGCAGCAGTGCCCGCGCCCTTGATCGCGGCCTGACCTGCGGCGGCGGCGACCTCGGGGCCGCGCTGCTTGATCTGCGCGGTCGCGTCATTCACCTTCGACTGCACGGCCGGGTGCTGCCACGCCTTGCCGGCCTGCAGCTTGATCTGCTCGTACCGCTCCTCGCCGGCACGCGCGCCGACCACATAGCCCGCAGCGAATCCAGCCAGGAAGGACAATTTGCCCATCGGGCCCTCCTCTCGTTCGGCCACCGACATTACCCGCCGTCGCGCGTCGTCCGGGCGGCGCGCCATCGCTGATCGCCGCGACGGGCCCGGTGTCTGGGCTGATGGGCTGATCGCGGCGACGGGCCCAGTCGGGTCGGAGCGAGAGCAGACACGGCGGGCCGACCGTGGCAATCTTCGGGCTGAGCGGCGCGCTACCGTTGACCGCTCCACCAGGAGGGCTCGCATAGTGGCCTAGTGCGGCGGTCTTGAAAACCGCTAAGTCGGTTACCCCGGCTTCGTGGGTTCGAATCCCACGCCCTCCGCTCTTTCACGCGGCCGCGGGGGATCGCTCGTCCCGGCGCTCGCACTCTAGGCCCGCACCGCCGCACCACCCTTTCGTTGGTCGAGTAAGGCGGCGACGAAGGAGCCGCCGCATCGAGACCACCCTCCGCTGCGGACGCTGCGCCGTGGCCCAGGTGGCGTCCGTGGCCCAGGTGGCGTCCGTGCTTCAACGCAGTTATGGCACCCCACGTGCGGACGCAGAAGACGAGCGTGCCCGGGGTCCGTGCTCCAGCGCAGGAATCGCGTCACTACGTGCGGACGCTGAAGCCGAGCGCGCCCGACGTCCGTGCTTCGACGCAGTTATGGCACCCCACGTGCGGACGCTGGAGACGAGCGTGCCCGGGGTCCGTCGCCCAGCGCAGTCATGGCACCCCAGGTGCGGACGCTGTGGGGTGCCCCAGGTGGCGTCCGTCGCCCAGCGCACGAATCACCGCCAGCACGGGCCGGTGGCACGGACGGCGGGATGGCCGTGGGCGTGGTGTCAGGGGAAGCGGCCGGTGATGGGCCGGTGGCGCTGACGGTGTCGTGGTCGTGGGCGTGGTGTCAGGGGGAGCGGCCGGTGATGGGCTGCTGGTGCTGACGGTGTCGTGGTCGTGGGCGTGGTGTCAGGGGGAGCGGCCGGTGATGGGCTGCTGGTGCTGACGGTGTCGTGGTCGCGGGCGCCGTGTCAGGGGAAGCGGCCGGTGATGGGCCGGTGGTGCTGACGTTGGGGTGCTCGTGGGCGTGGTGTCAGGGGAAGCGGTGTCAGGGGGAGCGGCCGGCATACGGCACAAAAAGCGGGTGCCGCACCGGCCCGAAGGCTGATGCGGCACCCGTCGGTGCAGACGATCCCTGGGTCAGACCCGCGGGCTGGTGTCGGTGTTCGCCGACTCGTTCTGCATCTTGTTGAGCTGACGCGCGGCGGCCTCACGACCACCGAGCCCGAAGGCGAGCGCCGCGGCGGCGGCGCCACCGACGACGACCGCGCCGAAGGCGAGGTTGACGACCGAGTCCGCCAGGCCCATGTACTTCAGGCCGATCGCGACGAACAGCACGATCGTGGCAACCCGCACCACCTGGGCGGTCCGGCCGCTCACGAAGCTGGCCACCAGGTTGGCGATGAAGACGCCCGCCACGATCACGACCGCACCGAAGACGACCCGGCCGCCGATGGCGAGGATCGTGTTGAGCATCGAGGTGATCTGCGGGAAGCCCAGCAGGTTGGTCGCCGCGACCGCGAAGAACAGGATGATCGCGATCTGCACCACGCGGGTGATGATCGAGGCCACGTCGGTCTTCGTGCTGTCGACGCCCAGCTTGCTGAAGGCGTTGTCGATGTCGAGGCCGTTCAGCAGGCTCTCCAGGATCGAGCCGACGAAACGGGCGATCACCACGCCGATCGCGAGCAGGATGCCGGCGCCGATGATCAGCGGGATGGCGTCCAGGATCAGCTGCAGCATGTTCGTCGCCGGCTCGGAGATCGCCTTGATCCCGAGCAACTGCAGCGCGGCGATCGCCACGACCAGCAGCACGACGGCGTAGACGATCTGGCCGACCATGGTGGAAATCTGCAGGGGCGCCTTGCCGCCCTGGCCGCCCTGCACCGGGTGCGAACCCTGGCCGGGCTGACCCTGGCCAGGCTGACCCTGGACAGGCTGACCGTGGCCGGGCTGACCCGGCTGACCGCTGGCCAGCGGGCGTCCGTCAGCGCCACGGCGCTGGTTCGTCCCGTCCAACTCGCGCGCGGCCGAGTGGCCGAGGCGGTCGGCAAATCGGTCGACATTGGCCGCCTGGAGGGCGGTCACGGTGAGCTCGCGCACGATCTTGGCCAGCACGAACCCGATGAACAGCACCAGGCCGGCACCGATCACATTGGGCAGCGCACCAAGGAGGCTGCTCAGCAGGTTCTGCAGCGGTTGCAGCACGTCGGTCAAGGCGAAGAGGTTGAGGATGGCCATCAACCCGAGCAGCCAGATGATCAGGGATGCGATCGCTCCGAGGGACTCGGCGAGAGTGTCGCCGGATCCGGAATGACGGTCGAGCACCTTGATCTTCGCGAGCTGCTTGGTCAATACCTTCTTGACGATCTTCGCGATGAACGCGGTCACCACGAGGATGACCACGGCCGCCACGATCTTGACGATCATGTCGGACCACTGGAAATCACTCAGCTTCATCACTTCTCCGTTCTCCGGTAGTGGTCAACAGGCTGCTGATCGGGCAGCGACCCGTCCTCAACGCAACCTAGACCTCGACGCTGTATGACGGGTCTCTCCGGCCTCACAGCTTTCCAGCCGGCGACATCGCCCCGACCCGCTTGGTACCGTTCTCGGGCGAGCTATTCCGTCGGGGGACTGGAATTCGTCACAACACCAAGGGGATTCATCATGGCCGCACTCTCACGCCGAGGCTTCGTCGCGCTCGGCGCCGCATCAACGACGACGGCGCTGTTAGCGCCGACAGCCCGGGCTGCCGGGGACGGCGCGGGCGCACTGGGTTCGGGTGCGGTGCCGCCGCAGTACCGGATCGTTCCGGGCTCCACGCCGCCTCCACCGCGGCAGATGATGCCCTACGGGGTGAACTCCCGCGAGAGCCTCGCCGCCACCACCATGGCGACCGCTCCCAACCACTACGCCACCGGTTTCCCGACCGTCCAGAGCGGGTCGCCGTGGCAGGACGTGCGGGCGTTGCAGTACCTGCTCTACAACCAGGGCATCTCGACGAACTGGGAGGGCTCGTTCGGCGCGTCCACCTCGGCCGCCTGCAGCGTCTTCCAGGGGTCTCACGGGCTGCCGCGCACCGGTGTCGGTGACCCGGCCACGCTGGCCAAGCTCACGCCGAATGTCGGGTATGGCGCGAACTCGTATCTCACCTACGCGGTGCAGACGCTGCTGCGCAAGCACGGTTATCACTTCGAGGATTACTACTACGCGCCCAAACTCAGCACCAACTACGGCGCCGTGACCGACAGCTACGTGCAGGCCTTCCAGACCGGTCACGCGATCGGCGCGGCGAATTACGTGGGCTACTACACCTGGCGCACGCTGTTCGCCGCGCGCACCCGCGGACCGCTCTACCCGCTGATGCAATATGGCACCGGGTCGGCGCAGTGGACCAACTGCGGTCCGACGTCGGCGGTGATGATCCTGCTGGCGAAGGGGCTGTGGCCGCGCAACTGGTACTGGAACACCAGCCTGCGCACCAACTCGGTCACCGACTTCCGCTACTGGGCGATGGGCCTGCCCAACACTCCGGAGCGCAACGCGATGGGCAGCGAAATCCCAGAGCTGACAACGGGATTCGCGAAGTACGGCATCCGCGGGGTGCACAACGGGATCTCCGACACGGTCATGCTCACCAAGCAGGGCGTGATGTCGATCGCGGGCGGCGACGCCTACCGACTGCCGTGGAAGACCTACGTCTCCGGTCCGGCCTCGCACTGGATCGCGGTGGTCGGCTGGGACGGCACCTACTTCCTGGTGATGGACCCGATCGCGCAATCGTCGGCGAGCATCGTGCACCGGATGACCGAGCAGCAATTGCGGTGGTATGCCGGATCGAATCCGGGCTGGGAGACCAACCCGCGGATGTCGCCGCCCAACTACAACAGCCTGGCGCTTTATTGATCCTGGCTTGCTAAACCGTTGCGGCCCAACGGTTTAGCGGGTCCAGTTCTTGACCAAATCCTGACTCAACTGCTACCTGGGCGACACCGCGCGTTAACCGCTGACCGTGCTACCGTCCTACCCGTTGCAGTGGCAGTTCACAGGTACGTTGAGGCCCGCGCAGGCGGGCCTCTTCGCGTCTCAAGGGAGCGACTCGTTGCAACGATCGGGCGTCGCACACCGGCGGCGTCCGAAGCCGCTTCACAGATTGAGAGTTACATCCCATGGCACAGGGAACCGTCAAGTGGTTCAACGCTGAAAAGGGCTTCGGCTTCATCGCCCAGGACGGCGGTGGCCCGGACGTCTTCGTTCACTACTCGGCCATCCAGTCCCAGGGCTACCGGTCCTTGGAGGAGGCGCAGCGCGTCGAGTTCGAGATCACCCAGGGTGACAAGGGTCCGCAGGCGACCAACGTCGTCCCGGTCTGACCCACTGGAGATGGTGAACGCCTAAGACTTTCACCAGCGAGACACCCCCGGCCGTCAGGTCGGGGGTGTTTTGTGCTCAGGGGTTGTTGGCGAGGTCGTTGAGAAAGTCGCGGGCCACCGGCGCCGCGACCGTGCCACCACCCTGGCCGGCCGGCACGTCTGCCACCAGCACCGCGAAGGCGATAGTGCCCTGCCAGCCGGCCAGCCAGGCATTCGCGCCCGCCTTGCCGCCCTCGTTGAACTCGGCGGTGCCGGTCTTGGCATAGACATCGCCGCCGGAGGTGTCACCGAGCAGCGTGGCGGTGCCATCGGTCACGGTGAGCCGCATCATCGACTTGAGGTTGGCGGTGACCGCGGGGTCGAGCGCCTTGGGCGTGCGGGCACCGCCCGGAGCCGGGTTGGTCACGATCGCCGGCGGCACGAACGAACCGCGCGCCACCGTGCCGGCCATCGCCGCCAGCGCCAGCGGGGAGGTCTGAGTGCGCGCCTGGCCGAACAAGCTGGCCGCCTTGTCGGTCAGCGAGGTCGCGACGGGGACGCTCCCGGCATACGCCCCGTTGACGCCGGTCTGTTTGGCCCAGTCGCCGCCGATGCCGAACGCGAGGGCGGCGTCGCGCAGATCGCCGTTGCCGAGATTCTTGCCGGCGCCGACGAAGGCCGTATTGCACGAGTGGGCGAAGTCCTCGGCGAAGGTCGGGTCACCGAGGGTCTCGCCCTCGAAGTTGCGGATCTTCAGCCCGTCGACGGTCACCTCCTGCGGGCAGGCGACCTTGGCGGAGGGGGACAGGCCCTTCTTCATCAGTTCGTAGGCGGTGACCACCTTGAGCGTCGAGCCCGGGGCGTAGTGCCCGGTCACCGCGCGTTCGATGCCGTATGCCGGTCCGTTCGCCACCGCGAGCACGTTGCCGGTCGGGACGTCGATGGCGACGATCGCGGCGACCTTGTCGGTGCCGAGCTTGGTGAGGGCGGCCTCGGCGGCGGCCTGCACCGCCGGATCGAGGGTCGTGGCGAGGTTGCTGCCGTCCTTCGCGCCGGAGTTGAACAGGGTCAGGCTGGGCTGGGCTCGGGTGCTGACCACGACCCCGGCCGTGGGCCGCATGAGCGCGTCATACTGCCCCTGCAGGCCGCCCTGGCCGACATACACCCCGGCGGTGAGTTTCGGGTCCTTCTTCAGTTGTTCGGCGGTCACCGCGCCGACCTGGCCGAGGAAGGGCTGACCGAAGGTGCGGGTGGGCGCGAGCGGTTGCTGGCGGTCGGCGACGACGACCCCCGGCAGCGAGGTCAGCGTCCGTTTGCGCTCCTGGTAGTCGTCATCGCGGTAGGTGACCACGGGCACGACGCCCTTGCCGCCGGCTTGTTTCTTGGCGACCAGGCCGCTTACCCCGGTGATGCTCTCGACCGCGCGCGCCGAGGCGATGGTCGCGGTGCCGAGGTCGAGCTGCACGTCGTGCACGGTTTGGTTGGTCATCAGCCCGGCGCCGCCCTTGCCCCGGATCTCGCCGCGCTTGCCGGCTTGGGTGGAGAGGGTGAAGGCGTCATTGGCCTGCAGCTTGGGATGCCACAGGGAGCGTTGCTGCACCTGCACACCCCAGCTGCCGGTGCTGCTGGTGGTGAGCGCGACCGGATCGGTCCAGGAGAAGACGGCACCACCGGGCAGCGTCCAGCGCACCGAGATCTGCGCGGTCGCGTTGGTGCCCGAGCGCTTCACCTCGCCGACCGCGGTCTGGATGCGACCGCTGCCGAGCGCCCGGGTGGCGGTCGCGAAGTTGCTGGCGGCCGCCTGCGGCGAGGTGCCGACATACGGCGCCTGATCGAGAGTGCGGGCCGACCAGGCCCGCGCGAACGCGGTGGCCGCGGCGCGAGCGGCGTCGTCCTGCTGGGTCGTCTGCGCGCGCTGGTCCCACAGCATGTATCCACCGACGCCGGCTGCCACCAGCAATCCGGCGGCGGTGGTGCTGAGAACGGCACGTGCGCTCATGGTGGAGGTCTCCCAAGTGGTGCGGTCGTGCGGTGTGGGTCAGCAGCTTTCGGCGGTGTTGGTGATCGGCTCGAGCGTGGTCGTGGTGCTGCTCGTCGGCGACGAGGTGGGGCTGGAGGTCGGGCTCGACGTCGGCGAACCGGTCTTGCTGGGGGTGGGCGCCTTGTCGTCGTGCGGAGTGGCGAGCGCCTGCTTCACCACGGCCTGGATCTTGGGGAAATTGGGCCGGCCGACATTGGTGATCGAGTTGATATTGACGCTGCGGACGTTGCCCTTCTTCATCGTGTTGACCAGAGTGGCGAAGGCTGGCAGGTCGTCTTGCGGGATGTCCATCAGCACGTTGTCGGAGGCGACGGCCATGATGTCGGTGAACTTGGTGACCATCGTGAAGGGATTGGCCTGCGAGATCAGCGCGTTGACCATGCACCGCTGCCGCCGCATCCGGCTCACGTCGCCGTCGGCGGCGCCGACGCGGCTGCGTGAGTACCACAAGGCCTTCTCACCGTTGAGCTTCTGGTAACCGGGCTTGATGATGCCGGTCACCGAGCCGGGCCGCACGTAACCATTGCGGATCTCACCGCCGATCGGTATGCCGTCGTAGGGCGAGCCCGGGTCCGGCTGGACGTTGATCCAGACTCCGCCCATCGCGTCGACCAGGCTGCGGAAACCCTGCAGGTTGACCACGAGCGAGTAGTCGATCTTCAGCCCGGTGATCTCGCTGACGACCTCGCGGGTGGTGTCCCATCCGGGATAGGCCTCGTCCGCGGGGAAGAGATTCTTGCGGGTGCGCGCCGCTTCCTCCCACACCGCGTCCATCAGGCATTCGGTGCCACAGTCGTAACCCTTGGGGTAGATCTTGTTCAGCGGGTTGGTCTTGGGGAACGGCACGTTCTGCAGGTTGCGGGGGATCGACACCAGGGTGCTGTCACCGGTGCGGGTGTCGACGCTGACGACCATCACCGAGTCGGTGCGCACGCCGGTGCGGTCGGGTCCGGCATCGGAGCCGATGAGCAGGACGTTCACCCGGGGTATGGCGGCCCAGGGGTCCGCGCCATTGCCGGGCCCGCTCGGTGGGCCGCCGCGGCCGCCATACCGCGGTTCGTAGATCTTGTCGTAGGTCGACTGGGTGATCAGCACATAACGGATCGCCTGCACCGACGGAATCGCGACCAGCACCACCATGAGGGCGGTGAAGGCACGGTGCCCCCAGCGCATCCGGTCGCTCCAGCGGCGGCCGCTGGTCTCCCGGGCGGTCAGCAGGATGCCGCCGATCCACATGATCGCGCCGACGATCAAGCCGATCAGCAGCAGCGTGAGACCGCGGCGGGTGGCGAGCTGGGCGGCGCCTTCGATGACGCCGCCGCTCATCAGCACGATGCCGAGCAGGATGACGCCGAGCACGGCGAGGGTGACGATCACCAGGCCGAGCGTGCGCCGCCGGCGGGTGAGGCTGAGGCCGAGCCCCGGCCAGATCGTGCTGAGACCGGTGAGCAGCAGGGCGCGCCGCAGCTGATCGGTGCGCAGCGAGCGCAGCTCCAACCGGGTATGACCGGGCCGTGCTTCGGGCGCGCTCGTCCCGTCCGGGTGCGCGACCCGGTCGTCCTCGGTCATCTGCCAGCCTCTTCCACCGGACCCGGTCCGGTGCTTCTCAGTGGACCACTTCCCCCCAGGGGTGGTCCGAGGTCCACGGCGCCGTTGCCGGAGCCCCGGTTTGGGAAGGTCTCCGATCAACGGGTAGCCTTCCTGATCGATCACCACATGGTGCAACACCGCACCCCGGTTACCAAACCGAAAGCTGCATCGGTGTGTGCGATCGATGGAGGCGTCGCCTAGTCCGGTCTATGGCGCCCGCCTGCTAAGCGGGTTTGGGGCTAAAACCCCATCGCGGGTTCAAATCCCGCCGCCTCCGCCATCTGTCGAAGGGCTGGCTCGTCGTGCGAGCCGGCCCTTCGTCGTTCACTCGAGCTCGGCGGTGAGCTCAGGGGTCGGGGCGAACCACTTGCGCAGCAGCACGAAGCGGATCGCGGTGGCGATCGCGCTGCCGACCGCCATGGTCAGCGTCGCGGCGCCGGTGCCCGCGCTCGGGTGGTAGTGGTCGAGCACCGCGAGCCCCAAAGCCGTTGCGGCCCAAGTGATTCCGAGCAACACCAGGCTGCGCACCTGCACCCCGAAGTGCCCCTCCTGGCCACCGGCGTCGAAGGTGAAATGCCGGTTGGCGGCGGTGTTGAGCACCGTCGAGATGATGAGCGCGAGGGCATTGGCCGGCTGGTTGGACAACCAGGTCTTCAGCACCGCGAAGAGCACCAGGCTGAAGACGGTGCTGCCGACGCCGATGACGGCGAACCTGAACAGTTGACGACCAAGATGTCGTCGTCCCGAGGTGGCGGTCACCCGGTCATCGTCTCAGGTGCTGGTGGACGCACCGGCAGGGTGATGGTGAACCTGGTCAGACCCGGTCGGGACTCCACCTCGACCGTCCCGTGGTGGGCGCTCGTCACCGCCTGCACGATGGACAGCCCGAGGCCGGTCGAGCCCTCGGTGCGGGTGCGGGCCGAGTCGCCGCGGGTGAACCGCTCGAAGATGCGCGGCAGCAGGTCCGGCTGGATGCCAGGACCGTTGTCGGACACCGTGATCCGGGCCCGGTCACCCTCGGTGCGCACGCCCGCAGTGATCGTGGTGCCGGCAGGGGTATGCCGGCGCGCGTTGGCCAGCAGGTTGATCGTCACCTGCCGCAGTCGCGCCTCGTCACCGATGATCTCGACGGCTTCGTCGGGCAGGTCGAGCTTCCACTGGTGATCCGGGCCGGCGGCCTGGGCATCGCTCAGCGTCTCGACCAGCACCCGGGTGACGTCGACCGGGCGAGCATCCAGCGGGCGGCCGGAGTCGAGCCGGGCGAGCAGCAGCAGATCCTCCACCAGTGCGGTCATCCGCTCGGCCTCCGACTCGATCCTCCCCAGCGCATGGGACACCCCGGTCGGCACCGGTTCGCGCTCGCGGCGAGACAACTCGGCATACCCGCGAATCGAGGCGAGCGGAGTGCGCAACTCGTGCGAGGCGTCCGCGACGAACTGCCGCACCTGGGTCTCGCTCGCCTGGCGAGCGCGCAGGGCGCTGTCGATGTGGTCGAGCAGGTCGTTGAGCGCGGCACCCACCTGCCCTACTTCGGTATGCCGGTCGGTGTCCTCGGCGGGCACCCGCTCGTGCATGCGGACTTCACCGCTGGACAGCGGCAGCTGGGAGACCCGCGTCGCGGTCGCGGCGACCCGGCGCAGCGGGCTGGTCGCGCTGCCGACCAGGGCGCCGGTGGCCAGGCCGGCGAGGATGATGCCGCCGATGCTGAGCAGCAGGATCGCCAGCGCGGTGTCCGCGACGGTCTTGGTGACCGGCGCGAGCGGCAGCCCGTAATAGGAGATGACCCGCACATCGCCGTTGTTGAAATGCTCGGTCTGCTGGAAGACCACCACCCGGAAGGTGCCGTCCGCGCCGAGGTCGACGGTGCGTGGAGAGTCGCCGAGGTCGGCCTCCTGCAGGGTGGCGACGGTCGAATTGGACATCGTGTAGGTCTTGCCCAGCTTGGTGATCATCGCCTGGGTCTGGCGCGAGCCGTCCTGGAACACCAGGACGACCGGCTTGCCGCTCGCAGCGTTGATGTCCAGATGCAGCGAGTCGCCGCCACCGCCGATGGTGCGGTCCTGGGGGCCCGGCGCGCCGGATCGGGCCGCGGCGGTCGCCGCGCCGAGTTGGGCGTTGATCTGGCTCATCTGGGTGATGTAAACGCGGTAGAGCGTCAGCCCGCCGATGGCCGCGGTGACGAGGGTGAACAGCAGCAGGATCGAGGTGACCAGCCGGGCCTGGAGGGTCCAGTGCCGGGGATGCAGCGCCGCCAGCCGGCCGACGCCACCGCGGCCCTGGCCGGTGGCGGGTGGGCTCACGTCGCGGGCTTGAGGACGTATCCGGCGCCCCGCATGGTGTGGATCATCGGCTCACGGCCGGCGTCGATCTTCTTGCGCAGATAGGAGATGTAGAGCTCGACCACATTGGCCTGTCCGCCGAAGTCGTAGTTCCACACCCGGTCGAGGATCTGCGCCTTGGACAGCACCCGGCGCGGGTTGCGCATGAGATAGCGCAGCAGCTCGAATTCCGTTGCGGTCAGGGAGATTTCGACACCACCGCGGGTGACCTCGTGGCTGTCCTCGTCGAGGGTCAGGTCGCCGACGACGAGCACCGAGGAAGACTCCTCCACCAACTGCACCGACCGCCGCAGCAATGCCCGCACCCGGGCCACGACCTCCTCGAGACTGAACGGCTTGGTCACATAATCGTCGCCACCGGCGGTCAGCCCCGCCACGCGGTCCTCGACGGCATCGCGGGCGGTCAGGAAGAGCACCGGCAGGCTCGGGTCGCCGCTGCGGATGCGGCGCAGCACCTCCATGCCGTCGAAGTCCGGCAGCATCATGTCCAGCACCACCGCGTCGGGCTTGAACTCCTTGGCGGCCCGCACCGCAGCGTGCCCCGACGCGGCCGTCTGGATGTCCCAGCCCTCGTAGCGCAGCGCCATACTCAACAACTCGGTGAGGTTGGCCTCGTCGTCGACGACGAGGACACGGACGGGCGAGCCGTCGACACGGGTGAGGGCAGGCGTGGCGGTCATGCCCCCAGTCTGGTTGGCACAGTTGGGCCAAAGCTAGGCCGTTTCTGTGGAGATCCTGTGGAGTATGCCGGAGCGTGTGCCGCCGCGGACGTTGTCCACAGGGCGCCCAGCGCCATCGCGGGGTGATGCCGCACGCTGGTCGGGTCATCCCGTCCACGCCCGAGAGGTCCCCCGTGAGCAGCAATCGTCACAGTCGCCACCGGCTGCAGGACCTGACCAGCACCGCCGTGTGGGGCGCCGTGCAGGCGTTGGCCGCCGCCCGCAGCGACGCCTGCGATGACGCGGTCGCCCTGATCGTCTCGCTCGGCGACGACGCGGGCGCCCGGCGGATCGTGCACGCCACCATCCGCGGGACGATCCGCGAGCGGGTCACCCAGGCGTGGACCTCCGGCTGGCAGCCCGCAGATCTGCACCGTTATGCGCGGCGCACGCTCGGCACGCTCGAGCAGTCGCTGGTGGCCGATGCGATCGCCGACGAACTGCGGGCCTACGCACCGGTCACCGTCGACCCCACCTGGGCCGGCCAGCTCGACGAGATCGGGGCGACAGTCTGGTGGTCACCGGACCAGACTTTCCTCGACGCTCGAGCCGCGCGGGTGACGGCGTGGGAGCTCACCACCGCGGCGATGCAGGTGGTGCACCTGCTCTCCCGGCTGCCCGCCCTCGAAGCGATCGGCCCGCTCCCGGGCACGGCGCGCCCGCGAGCCCAGGCCGCCGTCGAGGTCGACCAGCGCATCCTGGCGCGGGTGCGGGCGCTGCTCGCCAAGGCCGAGTCCACCACCTATCCGGCCGAGGCGGAGACCTTCACCGCCGGCGCGCAGTCGCTGATGGCCCGGCACAGCATCGACGCGGCGCTGCTCGCGGCGACGCACCCGGAGCGGGCCGACGCACCGATCGCCCGCCGCATCGGCATCGACAACCCCTACGAGACCGAGAAGGTCATGCTGCTCGGTGCGGTCGCTGACGCGAACCGATGCCGCACCGTCTGGGCCAAGGCCCTCGGGTTCAGCACGGTGGTCGGGCACGCCGGAGACGTCGGCGCGACCGAGACGCTGTTCACCTCGCTGCTCGTGCAGGCCACCCAGGCGATGACGCGAGAGGGCAGCCGCACCGACCGGGTGGGTCGCTCGCGCACGCGCACCTTCCGCCGGTCCTTCCTGCAGGCGTATGCCGCCCGCATCGGTGAGCGGCTTACCGAAGCGGCTGAGGCCGAGGCCGAAACCATTGCGGGGCAACGAGACTCGGCTGGACGACGCGAGCTGGTGCGGGTCCTGGATGCGCGATCGGCAGCCGTGGACGAGCGGCTCGAGGAGCTCTTCCCCCAGACCGTGTCGCAGCGGCTGCGCACCAGCTACGACGCCGAAGGGTGGGCATCTGGGCACCGGGCAGCCGACCGGGCCCGGCTGGGCGGTGACGCCATCGAGGGCGGCGAGTGACTCCCCGACCCGGCATACGGGCACATCTCGCAAAACGAGAGGGAGCAATGCGCGCCGCGTCCAGCTGACAGGTCTACGGTCGGATGCACTGTGCAGGACCCAGGCCCGGGCGCCGCGTCGACCACGAGGTGCGTGAGCCCGCCCTGGCAACGAATTTCGGCTGGTGAGGGAGTGATGATGAGCGAGCATGGCGCGGTCGCCGACGAACCGTCCATCTACGACGAGGGCAGCACGGCACATGTCCCGCTGCGCATCGCGGCGGTCGCCGCCCTCGGCGGACTGTTGTTCGGCTACGACTCCTCGGTCATCAACGGCGCGAACGACTCGATCGCCAAGCGGTTCCACGTCGACTCAGTCAGCCTGGGGTTCGCGGTGGCCTCCGCCCTGCTCGGCGCTGCGGTGGGTGCGATGCTGGCCGGCCGCATCGCCGACCGGTTCGGCCGCCTGACGACGATGAAGGTCGCGGCGGTGCTCTTCCTGATCAGCGCGATCGTCACCGGCTTCGCCCCGGCGTTGTGGGTGGTCGTGCTCGGCCGCATCCTCGGCGGACTCGGGGTGGGCCTCGCCTCGGTGATCGCCCCGGCCTATATCGCCGAGATCTCACCGGCGCACGTGCGCGGCCGGCTCGGCTCGCTGCAGCAGCTCGCGATCGTGACCGGCATCTTCCTGGCCTTCTTGGTCAACTACACCCTGCAGAAGATCGCCGGCTCGGCCGACGCGGTGTTGTGGCTGGGGCAGCCGGCCTGGCGGTGGATGTTCTTGATGATGGCGATCCCGGCCGTGGTCTACGGCGTGCTCGCCTTCACGATCCCCGAGTCGCCGCGCTTCCTGATCAGCCAGGGCCGCATCGACCAGGCCCGCCGGGTGCTCGGCGGTCTGCTCGGCACCCGCGGCCTGGACGTCAAGATCGTGCAGATCCGGCAGACCCTCAAGTCGGAGCGCAAGCCCTCGATCCGCGACCTCAAGGGTCCGGCCTTCGGCCTCGCCCCGATCGTCTGGGTCGGCATCCTGCTGTCGGTGTTCCAGCAGTTCGTCGGCATCAACGTGATCTTCTACTACTCCAACATCCTGTGGCAGGCGGTCGGCTTCGACCAGTCGCAGGCCTTCTTGATCTCGCTGATCAGCTCGATCATCAACGTGCTCACCACGCTCATCGCGATCGCGACCATCGACAAATTCGGCCGCAAGCCGCTGCTGCTGGTCGGATCCGCGGGCATGACCATTTCGCTCGCGGTGATGGCCTTCGTCTTCGCCACCGCCCCGGTCGTGAACGGCACCCCGCACCTCAACAGCTGGCAGGGCCCGGTCGCCCTCATCGCCGCGAACCTCTTCGTCATCGCCTTCGGTATGTCGTGGGGCCCGGTCGTGTGGGTGCTGCTCGGCGAGACCTTCCCCAACCGCATCCGCGCCTCCGCCCTGTCGGTGGCCGCGGCCGCCCAGTGGGTCGCCAACTGGATCATCACCGAGACCTTCCCGAGCCTGCGCGACCTGTCGCTCGGTCTCGCCTACGGGCTGTATGCCGGGTTCGCGCTCCTCTCGTTCGTTTTCGTGAAGCGCTGGGTTCGCGAGACCAACGGTGTCGAGCTCGAGGACATGCACCACACCGTCGACTGACCGCTCCGCCGCAGGAGGTACCGCATGACCGCACAGATCGCTCTGCCCCGCTTCGCCCGGATCGGCGCCGGCGCCGTCAACGACATCGGGGAGGTCGTCGCACAGCTGGGCGTGCGGCGGCCCCTGCTGGTGACTGACGCCTATCTGGTCTCGACCGGCGCCGCCGAGCGCATCCTGCAGGTGCTGCGCGACGCCGGCGTCGAGCCGAGCTTGTTCGACGGGACGGTGCCCGATCCCACCACCGACTCGCTGAAGGCTGGCGTCGAGGCGGTGCAGGCGCACCGGGCCGATGCGGTGATCGGCTTCGGTGGGGGCAGCCCGATGGACACCGCCAAGGCCCTCGCGGTGCTCGGCACCCAGGGCGGGCAGATGCGCGATTACAAGGCGCCGCAGACCTATTCGGGGCCGGCGCTGCCGATCATCGCCATACCGACCACCGCGGGCAGCGGGTCGGAGGTCACCCAGTTCACCGTCATCAGCGACAGTGACAACGACGAGAAGATGCTGTGTCCGGGCCTGTCGTTCTTGCCGATCGCGTCGATCATCGACGTCGAGCTGACCTTGTCGATGCCGCCCCGGCTGACCGCCGACACCGGCATCGACGCCCTCACCCATGCCATCGAGGCCTACGTGAGCCGCAAGGCCAACGCCTTCTCCGACGGGCTGGCGCTCGCCGCGATCACCGCGATCGGACGCAGCCTGCGCACCGCCTATCACGACGGCGCCGACCGGGCCGCGCGGGAAACCATGATGGTGGCGGCCACCCAGGCCGGCATGGCCTTCTCCAACTCCAGCGTTGCCCTCGTCCACGGCATGAGCCGCCCGATCGGCGCGCACTTCCACGTCGCCCACGGCCTGTCCAATGCGATGCTCTTCCCGGCGGTCACCGCCTACAGCATCGACGGCGCCCCTGAGCGGTATGCCGCGGCTGCCGCCGCGCTCGGCGTCAGCGCGGACACGACCACCGCCCAGGCCCAGGGCCTGGTGGACTATCTGCGCGCGCTGCGCGAGGAGCTCGACGTGCCCACGCCGCAGACCTACGGCATCGACCGAGCGCGGTGGGACGAGCTCGTGCCACTGATGGCACAGCAGGCGCTCGCGTCCGGGTCGCCGGACAACAACCCGGTCGTGCCGTCCGCGGCGGATATCGAGCAGATCTACGCCGAGATCTACGCCCGCTGATCAGCGGGTGGCGACCACCTGCCGCAGACCCGGCCGGGTCTCCGGTGCCTTCCGCCGGGCGGCGTCACTCTCTTCGTCGGTCTCCAACTCCTGCGACGCGCGCTCGGCGCGCACGCGCTCGACATAGGCATCGATCTCGCGCTGCTTGGTCGCCTCATCCCAGCCGAGCACGGCAGCCATGATGTCGGCGGTTTCCTGCACGGCGTCGACCCCACGGTGCTTGGTCTCGATCGACATGCGGGTGCGTCGGGTGAGCACGTCGGCGATGTGCAGGGCGCCCTCGTGGGTGACGGCATACTTCAGCTCGGCCCGCAGATACTTCTCGGCCGATTTCACCGGCTCGAGCAGGCTCGGGTCCTCGCTCGCCAGCGCCAGCACCTCGTGCAGCTTGGAGCCATAGCGGCCGAGCAGGTGCTCGATCCGCCACTCCGGCAGCCCGCTCTCGGCGGCGAGCTCGTGCTTGAGGTTGAGCATGGCCTGATAACCGTCGGCGCCGATCAGCGGCGTGCGGTCGGTGACCGACTCGCGGATGTCGCCGAGGTCCTTGGCCGCGGCGTTGACCGCGTCCTGCGCCATCACTCGGTAGGTCGTGTACTTCCCGCCGGCGATCGACACCAGCCCCGGTTGCGGGCGCGCCACGGCGTGCTCGCGCGACAGCTGGGAGGTTTGCTCGGACTCCCCGGCGAGCAGCGGGCGCAGCCCGGCATACACCCCGAGGATGTCGTCCTTGGTGATCGGGCTGGCGAGCACGGTGTTGACGTGATCGAGGATGTACTGGATGTCGCTCGCGGTGGCCGACGGGTGGGCCAGGTCGAGATTCCAGTCGGTGTCGGTCGTGCCGATCAGCCACTGCTGGCCCCACGGGATGACGAAGAGGACGGACTTCTCGGTGCGCAGGATCAGCCCGACCTCACCGGCGATCCGGTCGCGGGGCACCAGGATGTGCACGCCCTTGGACGCGCGCACCCGGAAGCGGCCGCGGCCGCCGGTCATCCGCTGCAGGTCGTCGGTCCACACGCCCGTCGCGTTGATCACGACGCGGGCGCGGACCTTCTGGCGCTCGCCGGTCTCGACATCGCGCACGACGACGCCGACCACCCGGTCGGCCTCGGTGATCATCTCGACGACCTCGGTCGAACTGCGCACGACCGCGCCGTAGTGGGCGGCGGTCCGCGCGACCGTCATCGTATGGCGGGCGTCGTCGGCCTGCGCGTCGTAATAGCGCACGGCGCCGACCAGGGCGTCGGCCTTGAGGCCGGGGAACATCTTCAGCGCACCGCCACGGGTGAGGTGCTTTTGCCGCGGCACCGACCGGGCGCCGCCCATCTGGTCGTACATCGACAGCCCGGTGGCGACATACGGCCGCTCCCAACCGCGGTGCGAGAGGGGATAGAGGAAGGCGACCGGGTGCACCAGGTGCGGGGCGATGGTCGTCAGCATAAGTTCGCGCTCGTGCAGCGCCTCGGCGACCAGGCTGAAGTTCATCTGTTCCAGATAGCGCAGCCCGCCGTGGAAGAGTTTGCTGCTGCGCGAGGAGGTGCCGCTGGCGAAGTCGCGCGCCTCGACCAGGCCGGTGCGCAGCCCGCGGGTCGCGGCGTCCAGCGCGGCGCCCGCTCCGGTGACGCCGCCGCCGATCACGAGCACGTCGAACTCGCGCTCGCCGAGCTCCGTCCACGCCTGCGCGTGCTCTTTCGGGCCGAGCGTGGAACTGAACGGTTGCATCACCATGGCGGGCAGTCCTTTCCGGCGGGGTTCCTTGGCCAGCCTAGTTGGCGCATCCCCCAGGTCTCCATCTACTACATTTGTAGAAATTTTACCCCGCGTTGAAGTTACCTTCGAGTAGCGGTGTTGGCGGCAATGCGGACTTTGATAGAACATGCGCATGTCACGACGGGGTGATCGGCACCTCGCATCGCTCCTGGGAGGGAACCCTCGATGAGTCTCGGATCAGTATTTGTGAGCGAGGTGCTCGGGACGATGCTCCTGCTGCTCCTCGGTTGCGGCGTGGTGGCCAATGTGGCGCTGCCGCGCAACAACGGCACCGATGGTGGGTTCCTGCTGGTGAACTTCGGCTGGGGGATCGCGGTCTTCGCCGGCGTGTTCGCGGCCTACAAGTCGGGCGCGCACCTCAACCCGGCAGTGACCATCGGCCTGCTGACCTCGAACCTGATGGACGGCAGCGTGACTTACGCCAAGGGCGTCGATGTCACCGTCACCTCGACGCTCGTCTACCTCGCCGCGGAGATGGTCGGCGCCTTCCTCGGTGCCGTGCTGTGCTGGGCCGCCTACAAGAAGCAGTTCGACGAGCGCGGCGAGGCCGGCTCGCTCGGCGTCTTCTCGACCGGCCCGCAGATCAAGTCGACGGCGTGGAACCTCGTCACCGAGATCATCGGCACCTTCGTGCTGGTCTTCGTCATCCTGGCCTTTGCCAAGACCCCGTCCGGGCTCGGCCCGTTGGCCGTCGCCCTGCTGGTCGTCGGCATCGGCGCGAGCCTCGGTGGCCCGACCGGATATGCCATCAACCCGGCCCGCGACCTCGGTCCACGCATCGCGCACGCCGTCCTGCCGATCCCGCACAAGGACGACAGCAACTGGGGGTACGCCTGGGTGCCGGTTGTCGGCCCGCTCGTCGGCGGCGTCATCGCCGCGGTCGTCGCGAACCTGTACATCAGTTGACCGTATGCCGGCCCGCCTCGCCTGAGGCGGGCCGGTTCCGTTCCCGACCAGCCCACCACCCGCCATACGAGATGAGAAGGCAATGAGCAGCCAGCAGTACATCGCAGCGATCGACCAGGGCACCACGAGCACGCGGTGCATGATTTTCGACCACGACGGCAAGGTGAAGGCCGTCGCCCAGATGGAGCACGAGCAGATCTTCCCCAAGGCGGGCTGGGTCGAGCACAACCCCGCCGAGGTCTGGGAGAACACTCGCAAGGTCTGCGCCGAGGCGCTGGCCAAGGCCGACCTGTCCGCCTCCGATATCGCCGCCGTCGGCATCACCAACCAGCGCGAGACCGCGGTGGTGTGGGACAAGACCACCGGGGAGGCGGTCTACAACGCGATTGTCTGGCAGGACACCCGCACCGACAAGATCGTCGACGAGCTGGGGGGCAAGGACGGCGCGGAGAAGTACAAGGACAAGGTCGGCCTGCCGCTCGCCACCTATTTCTCCGGCCCCAAGGTCAAGTGGATCCTTGAGAATGTCGACGGCGCCAAGGAGAAGGCCGAGAAGGGCGACCTGCTCTTCGGCAATATGGACACCTGGGTGCTGTGGAATATGACCGGTGGCAAGGACGGGGGCGTGCACGTCACCGATGTCACCAACGCCTCGCGCACCATGCTGATGGACCTGGACTCGTTGCAGTGGGACGAGTCGATCGCCAAGGACATGGGCATCCCGATGTCGATGCTCCCGGAGATCAAGTCCTCCTCCGAGGTCTACGGCAAGGTCCGCGAGCGCGGCGTGCTGGCCGGTGTGCCGGTCGCCGGCATCCTCGGTGACCAGCAGGCGGCCACCTTCGGCCAGGTGTGCTTCGAGCCGGGCACCGCCAAGAACACCTATGGCACCGGCAACTTCATGCTGCTCAACACCGGCGAGGAGAAGGTGATGAGCAAGAACGGCCTGCTCACCACCGTCTGTTACAAGATCGGTGACAACAAGCCGATCTATGCGCTCGAGGGGTCGATCGCGGTCACCGGCTCGCTGGTGCAGTGGCTGCGGGACAACCTCAACCTGATCAAGGCCGCGCCGGAGGTCGAGGACCTCGCCAAGGGCGTCGAGGACAACGGCGATGTCTACATCGTCCCGGCGTTCTCGGGTCTGTTCGCTCCGCACTGGCGCTCGGACGCCCGCGGCGCGATCGTCGGTCTGACCCGGTTCGCCAACAAGGGTCACATCGCTCGCGCGGCGCTGGAGGCGACCGCATTCCAGAGCCGCGAGGTGATGGACGCGATGAACGCCGACTCCGGGGTCGACCTCACCGAGCTGAAGGTCGACGGCGGCATGGTCGTCAACGACACGCTGATGCAGTTCCAGGCCGACATCCTCGGCGTGCCGGTGATCCGCCCGGTCATCAACGAGACGACCGCTCTCGGTGCGGCGTATGCCGCGGGCCTCGCGGTCGGCTTCTGGAAGGACGAGGACGAGCTGCGCAAGCAGTGGGCCGAGGACAAGCGGTGGGAGCCGCAGATGGACGAGGCCGAGCGCAAGCGGCTCTACGGCAAGTGGAACAAGGCCGTCCAGCGCACGCTCGACTGGGCCAAGGAGGACGAGTCGCCCGAGGACGCGGTGTCCGAGGCGGACGCCAAGCAGTAGGACCTGCTACACCCGGCTGATAGCGACCGGCGCCCCGGCAGCTGCGGCTGCCGGGGCGCCGCCGTCGAGGCGGTCAGCGCGCGTTGACCGTGCCATTCCAGACCACCTCATAGGGCGTGGGTTCGCTGCCGCAGACGCGGGCGACGATGCGCAGCACGTGCGTGCCGGGGTCCTCGATGGTCACCGGGGGCTGCTTCAGCGTGACCTTGAGGCCCTGCTTGGTGGACTGAGTCATGCACCGCTGGATGTTGTTCGGCGTCATCATCCCGCTCGTGTCCGGGTCGACCATGACCTGCACGAACTGCACCTTCTGTCCCTGTGGGTCATCGAGCGTCACGGTGACCGTGAGCTGTTTGCCGGTCATCGCGAACTGCGGGGTCATCGTCGCCTTGGCGAGCGGGCCCTTGCCGGTCGCCGACTCCGGCCCGGTGACCGACAACTTGCCGACGGTGGTGGGCGAGGGGCTGGAGGGCTGCACCTTCATCGAGGCCCAGTCCGGGGTGTTGCCGCCGCCGGCCGTGGAGCTCGGCGAGCCGAGTGCGGCATTGCCGACCGGTCCACCGCCGCTCAGGGCCACCGCGGTGCCGGCGATGCCCGCGGCGGCGACCGCGGCCACGCCGGCGGCGAGCGCGCGGCGCCGGCCGGACTGCGGGCGCCGCTGCAGCGCGAAAAGGGTGTCACGCTGCTTGCGCTGATCGAGGGAGTTCGGGGTCACCTCATCGGCCTGGGCGGCGAACGCCGACCGCAACCGCTGCTCGAGGTCTTCGTGCGTCATACCTGCTCCTCCAGGACACGGGCGAGCGCGTCGAGAGCGCGGCTCGCTTGAGATTTCACGGTGCCGGGGCGGATGCCGAGCGCATCGGCGATCTGCGCCTCGGTGAGCTCGGACCAATAGCGCAGGACCAGCACCTCGCGCTGCCGTGGCGGCAGCGCGCGGACCGCCTGCAGCACCTGGCTGTGCTCCTCGGCGAGCAGCACGGGCGCGTCCGCAGGCGGACCGAGGTCGGGCTCGGCGACCTTGAGGTGGGCTCGGACCGTGCGGCGATGGCGCAGCGCGGAGCGGGCGTTGTTAATGACCGACCGGCGCAGATAACCCAGGGCCGCCTGCGGGTCACGCAGACCCCCGGCATTGCGGTGCAGACCGAGGAAGGCGTCCTGCACCACATCCTCGGCGCTTGCCAGGTCGTCGACGAGCAACCGCGCCAGCCGGACCATCGGCAGCTGGTGCTCGCGGTAGAGCTCGGCCAGATCAACCTGGGACGACACGGTGGTGTCCGCCCTCCTTCCGTGCCGCAGGGTGTGCGTGCTCATGCTGTCAGGACGTATGCCGGCCCGAAAGGTTGCCCGACCGAGGCAGGAGTTTTTCGCGCCCTCGGTCGGCGAGGCCTCGCCCCGACCGGCGGCCGGGTCCTAGATTGACCAGCTATGAGTGCCGTCACCTACGACCGACCGGAGCTGTCCGCGACCTCCACCCGCCGGGCTGTCCTCAACACCTTGAAGGGCTCGTCCGGCAACCTGGTCGAGTGGTACGACGTTTACGTCTACACGGTGTTCGCCACCTACTTCGAACCGACCTTCTTCGGTGGCGACGAACCCAACGCGACCGTCTACACGATGGCGATCTTCGCGGTCACCTTCGTGATGCGGCCGGTGGGTTCGTGGTTCTTCGGGCGGTATGCCGACCGCCGCGGCCGCCGCCCCGCCCTCGTGTTCAGTGTGTCGCTGATGGCGCTCGCGTCCACGGTCATCGCGCTGACCCCGACGCACGACGCCATCGGCGGCCTCGCCATCGTGCTGCTGGTGTTGTGCCGATTGGTGCAGGGCTTCGCCACCGGCGGTGAATACGGCACATCGGCGACCTACATGTCCGAGGCCGCCACCCGAGAGCGGCGCGGCTTCTTCTCCTCCTTCCAATACGTCACGCTGGTCGGCGGCCACGCGCTCGCCCAGCTGACCCTGCTGATCCTGCAGGTGTTCCTCGACGACCAGCAGATGAGCTCCTTCGGCTGGCGGATCGCGTTCGCCCTCGGCGGCCTCGCGGCGGTGACGGTGTTCTGGTTGCGCTCGACGATGGATGAGTCACTGTCGAAGGAAGCGCTGGAGAGCGTCGACCGTCAATCGGGTTCGCTGCGGACGTTGCTCACCACCTATCCCAAGGCGCTGCTCATCTGCTTCCTGGTCACCATGGGTGGCACGATCGCGTTCTACGTCTACAGCGTGAACGGCCCGGCGACGGTCAAGGCGGCCTACAAGGGGCAAGGCCTCACCTCCAGTTGGGTCAACCTGTCGGCGCTCATCCTGCTGATGGCGCTGCAACCGATCGGCGGGCTGATCAGCGACAAGATCGGCCGCAAGCCGCTGTTGATCTACTTCGGTGTCTGCGCTCTGGTCTGGACCTACGTCGTGGTGACCTATCTGCCGAAGATCCACACGCCGATGGCGTCCTTCGGGATGCTCGCGATCAGCTACGTGATCCTCACCGGCTACACCTCGATCAACGCGATCGTGAAGGCCGAGCTGTTCCCTGCGCGGGTGCGCGCGCTCGGTGTCGGCGTCGGCTACGCGCTCGCCAACTCGGCCTTCGGCGGCACCGCACCGGTGATCTACGAGGCGGCCAAGAAGGGCGGTCATGTCACGGGTTTCATCGGCTATGTCACGGCCTGTGTCGCGGCGTCGCTGCTGGTCTACATCTTCGTGCTGAAGAACAAACGCGAGACGATCCTGGACCGCGAGCAGGGGCGCGCCTACGCCACCTCGGCCGGCTGACAGCGGCGCCCCGGGTCCGTGTTGGTCCCGGGGCGCCGCTTCGGTGGGGTCAGAGACCGAGGCGCGACTTGAGGGTGTCGAGTTCGATCTGCAGCTGGGTCGGCAGCTGGTCGCCGAATTTGGCGAACCACTCCTCGATCTGCGGGATCTCGGCCTTCCACTCCTCGGGGTCGACCTTGAGCGCGGCCTGGACCTGCTCGGGCGTCATGTCCAGCCCCTCGATGTCGAGCGACTCCGGGGTCGGCACGTGGCCGATCGGGGTCTCGACCGCGGCGGCCTTGCCCTCGAGGCGCTCGATGACCCACTTGAGCACCCGGCTGTTCTCGCCGAAGCCCGGCCACAGGAAGTCACCCTCGTCGTCCCGGCGGAACCAGTTGACATAGAAGATGCGCGGCAGCTTGGTCGCGTCGGCGTCCTTGCCGATGTTGATCCAGTGCTGGAAGTAGTCACCGGCGTTGTAACCGATGAACGGCAGCATCGCCATCGGGTCGCGGCGCACCACGCCGACCTGACCGGTCGCGGCTGCGGTCGTCTCGGAGGAGAGCGTCGCGCCCATGAAGGTGCCATGGGTCCAGTCGCGCGATTCGGTCACCAGCGGCACCGTCGTCTTGCGGCGGCCACCGAACAGGATCGCCGAGATCGGCACGCCCGCCGGGTCGGCATACTCCTCGGCGAGGATGTCGCACTGCTCGATCGGGGTGCAGTAGCGGCTGTTCGGGTGCGACGAGAGCTCCTCGGAGTCCGGCGTCCAGTCCTCGCCCTTCCACGAGGTGGCGTGCGCCGGCGGGTTCTCCAGGCCCTCCCACCACACGTCGCCGTCGTCGGTGAGCGCCACATTGGTGAAGACCGAGTTGCCCTTGTTGATGGTCTTCATCGCGTTGGGGTTGGTGTGCTCGTTGGTGCCCGGGGCCACCCCGAAGAAGCCGAACTCGGGGTTGACGGCATACAGCCGGCCGTCCTTGCCGAAGCGCATCCAGGCGATGTCGTCGCCGAGCGTCTCGACCTTCCAGCCGGGGATGGTCGGCTCGAGCATCGCCAGGTTGGTCTTGCCGCAGGCGCTGGGGAAGGCAGCGGCGACGTAGTAGACCTGCTGCTCGGGCGAGATGAGCTTGAGGATCAGCATGTGCTCGGCCAGCCAGCCCTCGTCGCGGGCCATCACCGAGGCGATCCGCAGGCTGTAGCACTTCTTGCCGAGCAGCGCGTTGCCGCCGTAGCCGGAGCCGTAGCTCCAGATCGTGCGCTCCTCGGGGAACTGCACGATGTACTTCTCCTCATTGCACGGCCAGGCGACATCCTGCTCGCCGTCGCCCAGCGGGGCGCCGAGCGAGTGCAGGGCGGGCACGTAGTTGGCGGCGTCGCCGAGTTCCTCGATCCGGTCGAGCACCTTGCGGCCGGTGCGCGCCATGACCCGCATCGAGACCACGACATACTCGCTGTCGGTGATCTCGACGCCGAACATCGGCTTCTCGGCCTCGAGGTGTCCCATCACGAACGGGATGACGTACATCGTGCGGCCCTTCATGCAGCCGGCATACAGCCCGCGCATGAGGTCCTTCATCTTCTCCGGGTCCATCCAGTTGTTGGTGGGGCCGGAGTCCTTCTCCTCGCGGCTGCAGATGAAGGTGCGGTCCTCGACCCGCGCGACATCCTGCGGGGAGGAGGCGGCATAGAAGCTGTTGGGCTTCTTGGCCTCGTCCAACCGGGTGAAGGTGCCCGCCTCGACGAGCTTGTCGGTGAGTTCCTTCCATTCCTCGTCCGACCCCGTCACCCAGTGGATCCGGTCCGGCGTCGTCATCGCCGCGACCTCGGCGACCCAGGCGGCCAGTCCCTCGTGGGTGGTGCCGGCCTCGGCCGGGGCAACAGTGGTGTCAGTGGTCATGGATGCGGACCTCGCTGCAGATGGCTCGTGTCCCACCGGGGCGGCTCGCGCTCGGCCGGTGGTCCCGCCCGGGCGACGGGCGACCCATCGAACGTACGCCGGGGTGTCGGCAGGCTACGAACCGAGCGGCGGGAGCGGATTGTGACCTGGATCACATCCATGGCGAGGGGTTGTCGGGTTGGCAGATCGTTTGACGTCAAGACAACGTGGACCACGCGAATCGCACATTAGCGAACATTCGCGCGCGCTGGATGTCGTGGGATTTAGAGCCAGTTCTTGCGGCGGAAGACGATGTACATCGTGGTCGAGACGGTGAACATCAGCAGCAGCGCGAACCCATAGCCGTAGCGCCAGGCGAGCTCCGGCATACGCTCGAAGTTCATGCCGTAGATGCCGGCGATGACGGTCGGGGTGAACAAGATGGCCGCCCAGGAGGACGCCTTCTTGACCTGCTCGCCCTGCACGTGGGCGAGCTCGGCCATCCGCTTCATCTCCTCGTTCTGGGTCTGCGCGACCAAGGTCGCGTTGAGGGTGAGTATGTCGGTCAGCGCCTGCCGGAAGCCGTCCACGCGCTCGACGACGCTCTCAGCGTGGTCGGCCACATCGCGCAGGTTGTTCTGCAACTCCTCGGCCGTGCCGTATTTCTCGAAGCCGTGGGTGAGCGAGTCGATGATGACCTTCACCGGACGGGTGGCGCGCTGCAGCTCCATCACCTCGCGCGACAGCTCGTAGATGCGCCGGGACACCTGCGGGTCGGACTCGAAGACCTGGGTCTCGATCTCGTCGATGTCGTTCTCCAGACCAGCGACCACCGGCGCGTAACCATCGACGATGTGGTCGAGCACGCCATACAGGACGGCCTCCGGCCCGAGGGCGAGCAGATCGGGGTCGGCCTCCAGCCGCTGGCGCACGGGGCGCAGCTCGGGCTGGTCGCTGTGCCGCACGGTGACCACGAAGTCGGGGCCGACGAACAGGTGGATCTCGCCGAAGTTGACCGTCTCGGTCGCATCGTCGTAGGCCGCGGCGCGCAGCACGACGAACAGGGTGTTGCCATAGCGCTCGATCTTGGGTCGCTGGTGGGCGACGATCGCGTCCTCGACCGCCAGCGGGTGCAGGTCGAAGGTGTGCGCCATCTCCTGGATCTGCCGGGCGTTGGGATGCGCCATCCCGATCCAGGCCATCGTGCGGGTGTCGTGGACCTTCTCGTCGGTGAGCCGGCGGATCGCCTCGCGGATGGTGTGCGGGTTCTCCAGCTTGCGGCCGTCGCGATAGATCGCGCGCTCGACGACGGTGGCCTCGGCAGGACGTTCGGGCTCCTCGCGCGAGGGTTGCAGGGCGTGCTCGGGTGCCGAGGGTGCGCGCGGTGACAGCACCCACGTGGGGTTGATTCCTCGACCTCTCCAGCTCGGCATAGGACTCAACCTAAACGCTCGAACACCGCCGCCAGACCTTGCCCGCCGCCGATACACATCGTTTCGAGGCCGAAACGTCCGCCGCGGGCGTGCAACTGGCGCGCAAGGGTGGCGAGCATCCGGCCGCCGGTCGCGCCGATCGGGTGTCCGAGGGAGATGCCGGAGCCGAGCACATTGGTGCGCTCGCGGTCCGCGTCGGTGAACCCCCAGACCTTCATCACCGACAGGGCCTGGGCTGCGAAGGCCTCGTTGAGCTCGATCAGGTCCATGTCGGCGAGGGTGAGTCCGAGGCTCTCAAGCACCTTGGCGGTGGCCGGCACCGGACCGATGCCCATGGTCGCGGGCGCGACCCCGGCAACGGCCCAGCCGGCGAGCCGCACGAGAGGAGTGAGGCCTTCGCGCTCGGCGACCTCGGGAGTGGTGACGATTGCGAGAGCGGCGGCGTCGTTTTGACCGCTGGCGTTGCCGGCGGTGACGGTTGCTTCGGGGTCTTGCTTGGCCATGATCGGCTTGAGCGCGGCGAGCGACTCGAGCGTGGTGTCCGCGCGCGGGTGCTCGTCGGTGTCGACGACGACCTCGCCCTTGCGGGTGTTGATCGTCACCGGGACGATCTCCTGCGCGAAGGCACCCGAGCGTTGGGCCTCGACGGCGCGGCGGTGCGACTCGACGGCGAGTGCGTCCTGGTCCTCGCGGCTGATGCTGTGCTCGCGGCGCAGGTTCTCGGCCGTCTCGATCATGCCGCCGGGCACGGGGTAGTTCTTGCCGCCCGCGGTGACCCGTCCGCGAGCGAGCTGGTCGTGCATGGTGACGCCGGATCTGCTTGCGCCCCAACGCATATCGCCGGAATAGAAGACTGCATTGCTCATCGACTCCACGCCACCGGCGAGGACGAGGTCTTGCGCGCCGGTCTGCACCGCCATCGCCGCGTTGATGACCGCCTGCAGCCCGGAGCCACAGCGGCGGTCGAGGTGGTAGCCGGGCACCTCGATCGGCAGCCCCGCATCGAGGCCGATGACCCGGCCGAGCGCGGGAGCATCCGCGGTGCCATTGCCGTGGCCGACCACGATGTCCTCGATGAGCATCGGGTCGAGGCCGGTGCGATCGAGGATGCCGCGCACGACGGTGGCGCCGAGCTCGGCAGCGGAGACCTCCTTGAGGACACCGCCATACCGGCCGATCGGGGTGCGGACGGGTTCGCAGATCACGGCTTCGCGCAGATTCACGGGCTTCATTGTGCCGTGCGGACGTCGCTGGTCTGCAGCAGAATGCCGGTCAGTGGAAGCGAAGGAGAGTGGGCTGTGCTCGAACCGGTGACCGATCCGGCTGCCTGGCGCCCGAAGGTCGTCGCCTGCCTGCGCTCCGGTCTCGCGGCGACGGGGGACTACCTCCCTGCGGAGATCGAGCAGATGGTGTCGGCGGAGGTGCCGGACCCGCTGCCCGCCGACTCGCAGGTATGCCGGGTGCCCGGCTCGGGCGGGTGGGTCTGGTGGGGTGCCCGCCCGCATGGTGCGGTGCTCGGTGCGCTCGACATGCCACCGGAGGCGGTCGAGTCGGCGGTCGCTGCGTTGCCGCGGCCGTTGAGCTATCGGCGATTGCGGGGGGATGCGCTGACCTCGTGGGTGCACGACGCGCTGTGTGGCGAACTCGTCTCGACGAACATGACGCTTGAGGTGTCATCGTCTGCTGCCTCATCGGGTGGCGTCGCGCTGCGGCCGATGACTGCCGAGCGGTATGCCGAGTGGTCGGCTGGGATGATCGAGCACTATGCGGGCTCGATCTTCGGCACCGGGCGCTACCCGAATCGCGCTGCGGCACAAGCGGATGCGCAGCGACAGACCGCCGACTTGCTGCCCGATGGTGTCGCGACCGAGGGGATGCTGTTGTGGACCGCGCACGAGGGGGAGCAGGAGGTCGGCGTGCTGTGGATCCAGCAGCGCCCGGCGCGCGGCTTCATCTATGACATCGAGGTGAACGCGTCCCTGCGGGGCGGCGGTTATGGCACCCAGATGCTGCGCCTCGGTGCGGCGGAGATGGCTGCTCGTGGCGTGAATCTGTTGTCGCTCAACGTGTTTGGCACCAATCCGCGAGCGCGAGCGCTGTATGAGCGTGAGGGCTACGCCGTCATACAGGAGTTCTTTCGCGCATGAGCCAGCCACGGGTGATCCACACCGCGCAGGCCTTAGTCGACGAGGTCGTCGAGATCGCGGCGCTGCCGGAGCGGGGCGGGAACGCGATGGCGTCGTCCTATCACCGGTATGCCGGGGGAGCGGTGACCATCCTGCTGGCCGCGGCACGCAACGGTGCCGCCGCGGTGCACGCCGGGTCGGTCGGCACGGGAGCGAACGGGGACCTGATCCGATCGGTGCTGGCCGCCGAACGCATCGCGTTGTCCAGCCCTGCGGTGCCCGATGTCGACACGGGGATCTGTGTCGTCATGGTCGAGCCGAGCGCGGAGCGGACCTTCGTGACGACGCGTGGCGCCGAGCGGCAGATCACTCCGGCATCGCTGGGGACGTCGGCTCCGGTCGCGGGTGACCTGGTCTGCGTGAGCGGTTACACGTTGTTGGATCCGACGCGAAAACCGTTGCAGGAGTGGCTGATTGGGTTGCCGCGCGGTGTCGAGGTGGTGCTGGACCCGGGGGATGTTTTCGCGAGTCTGCCGGCCGAGGTGGTTGAGGCCATTCTCGCTCGGACAACGGTGTGGACCTCCAACACCGACGAGGCAACGGCGCTGACGGGTGAGACCGACTGGGCGGCCTCGGCGCGAGCGGTGGCGTCTCGCCTGCCTGCCGATGCGGTGGTCGTGGTGCGCGATGGCGAGCGCGGCTGCGTCGTGTTGGTGGCCGGTGAGCTGACCGAGGTGGCGGGCTTCCCGCAGCGCGCGGTCGACACCAACGGTGCCGGCGACACCCACACCGGGGTGTTGCTCGCGTCGCGGGCGCGCGGCGTGGAGTGGGTGGCGGCCTGCCGCCGGGCTAATGCGGGTGGCGCGATCAAGGTGACCCGCAAGGGTCCGACGACGGCGCCGACGAGCGCGGAGATCGACGCCTTCCTTGCCGCGGCGGACGCCGGCTAGCTGCGCGTGTCCGCAGATGCGCACGAGCGCTGCTGCGCGGGTGCGGACGCTGGTGTGCGCTGGGCGCGGTGTGTCCGCAGGTGCGCACGAGCGGTGGTGCGCGGATGCGGACGCTGGTGTGGGTCGATGCCGAGCATATGCGAAAGGCCCCGACCCATCGGTCGGAGCCTTTCGTGCACTGTCTCAACTCAGTACGCGCACCCGTAGGGATTCGAACCCCAAACCTTCTGATCCGTAGTCAGATGCTCTATCCGTTGAGCTACGGGTGCTTGCTGCCCGCGTGGGCAACGACTGAGGAGTCTACCCGGTCACCCGATCCAGACGAAATCGCCGACCGACGCTGGTTGGCGAGCGGAGGAGGCGGCATACGATCGCGGCCGTGGCAGCTCGCTGGTGCGGAATTGCTGACCAGCACCGCCGAGGGTCAGCTGGTCACGCGTCGCTTGTTGATCAGGTCGAACGCGACGGCGGCGAGCAGCACCAGACCCTTGATCGCCTGCTGCCAGGCCGGGTCGACCGCCATGATCGACAGGCCCATGTTCAGCACGCCCATGATCAGCGCACCGATGATTGCGCCCGAGACCTTGCCGACGCCGCCGGTGACCGCGGTGCCACCGATGAAGCAGGCGGCGATCGCGTCCAACTCGTAGTTGGTGCCGGCTGCCGCGACGCCGGCACCGGCGCGCGAGGTGGTCACCGCGGCCGCGATCGCGGCGAGCACTCCCATGTTCACGAAGATCCAGAAGTTGACCTTCTTGACGTTGACGCCGGAGAGCACAGCCGCGTGCACATTGCCGCCGATCGCATAGATATGGCGACCGAAGATCGTGCGGCCCATGAGGAAGGTGTAGGCCGCGATCAGGATGCCGACGATGATCAAGACGTATGGCGTGCCGATGGCCGAGCGGGACAGCACCCAGGAGAAGAACAGCACCAGGGCCGTCACCACGACCAGCTTGCCGTAGAAGGCGCCAGCGGGTTCGAGCATCAGGTCGTGCTTGCGCAGCGTGGCACGCGTGCGGAACTGACTGAGCACATAACCGATCGCGGCCACCACGCCGAGCAGCAAGGTGAACACGTCGATCTGGCCGAGGTAGCCCAGCCAGCCGAGGATGCCGCCATTGGAGATCTGCTGGAAGCCGTCCGGCAGTCCACCGATGGTCTCGCCGATGATCACGATCGTCAGACCACGGAAGATCAGCATTCCGGCGAGGGTGACGATGAAGGCGGGCACCCCGACATACGCGACCCAGAAGCCCTGCCACGCTCCGATGACGGCGCCCAGCGCGATGCCGATGAGCACCGCGAGTAGCCAGGGCAACTTCCAGTCCATCATCGCGATGGCGAGGACGCCGCCGATGAACGCGACGACCGAGCCGACCGACAGGTCGATATGGCCCGCGACGATCACCATCACCATGCCGATCGCCAGGATCATCACGTAGGCGTTCTGCTGGATCAGGCTGGAGACATTGTCCGGTTGCAGCAGCTTGCCGCCGGTCAACACCTCGAACAGCAGGATGATCGCGATCAGCGCGCCGATGATGCCGTACTCGCGAAGGTTGCCCTTCTTGATCCGGTCGGTGTCACCGCGGTCACCCGGATCGGCGCCCGGGGTGAGCTTGGTGAGGCCTACGCCGGTCGCGCCGGCCGGGACGGGAGTCTCGCTCATCGGGCCGCCGTCTCCTTCTCCATGGTCATGTAGTGCATGAGTCGTTCCTGGGTAGCGTCGGCCCGCGACACCTCACCGGTGATGCGGCCCTGGGACAGGGCATAGATGCGGTCGCAGATTCCGAGCAGTTCGGGCAGCTCGGAGGAGATGACCAGCACGCCCTTGCCGGCATCGGCCAGGGCATTGATGTGGGTGTAGATCTCGTACTTCGCGCCGACGTCGATGCCGCGCGTGGGCTCGTCCAGGATCAGCACCTTCGGATCGGTGAACATCCACCGGGCGAGGACGACCTTCTGCTGGTTGCCGCCGGACAGCTTGCCGACGCCGACGTCGACGGTGGGCGTCTTGGTGTTCAGCTTGCGCCGGTAGTCCTCGGCGATCTGGTATTCGCCCGCCTGGTTGACGACCCCGACGCTGCGGCTGATCTTGCGTAACGCCGCGGCCGTGGTGTTGTGCTTGATGTCGTCGATCAGGTTGAGCCCGTAGCGTTTTCGGTCCTCCGAGGCGTAGGCCAGGCCCGCCTTGATCGCATCCGTGACGTTGTTGATGCGCACCGGTTTGCCCTCGATATAGACCTGCCCGGAGATTCGGGACCCATAGGTCTTGCCGAAGACACTCATCGCCAGTTCGGTGCGTCCGGCACCCATGAGGCCGGCGATGCCGACGATCTCACCGGCGTGCACGGTGATATTCGCTCGGTCGACGACCGTGCGGCCCGGGTCCAGCGGCGAGTGCACGGTCCAGTCCTGCAGGCGCAGCACCTCGGCACCGCCGGTGTTGGGCTGGTGGTCGGGATAGCGGTGGTCGAGGCTGCGACCCACCATCAGCCGGATGATCTCGTCCTCGGTCACCGGCGGGTTGCGGTGCATGTCCAGGGTCTCGATCGTCAACCCATCACGGATCACAGTCGTCGAGTCGGCGATCGCCGCGATCTCGTTGAGCTTGTGGCTGATGATGATGCAGGTGATGCCCTCGTCGCGCAGATTGCGGATGAGGCCGAGCAGGTGTGCGCTGTCGTCATCGTTGAGGGCCGCGGTCGGCTCGTCGAGGATGAGCAGCTTGACGTCCTTGGACAGCGCCTTGGCGATCTCGACCAGCTGCTGCTTGCCGACGCCGATGTCGTTGATCTTGGTGTCCGGGCCGTCCTTCAGCCCCACGCGGCGCAGCAGCTTGGTGGCCTCGCTGTTGGTGCGGTGCCAGTTGATGACGCCCCGCGTGGCCCGCTCGTTGCCGAGGAAGATGTTCTCCGCGATCGACAGATGCGGGGACAACGCCAGCTCCTGGTGGATGATGACAATGCCTTCGGCCTCGCTGTCGCGAATGCCCTTGAAGTGCGCCGGGCGTCCGTCGAAGCGGATGTCCCCGTCATACGACCCATGCGGGTAGACGCCGGACAGCACCTTCATCAAGGTCGACTTGCCGGCACCGTTCTCCCCGCAGATCGCGTGCACCTCGCCGCGACGCACCCGGAAGGTGACATCGCTCAGCGCCTTCACTCCGGGAAAGGTCTTGGTGATGTTGAGCATCTCCAGGATCGTGTCCCCGGTCGGCGCGCTCGTGTCCTTCATCTGGCGGACATTCCTTCCATCCATCGAGCCGGACGATCGCGTGGAGGCCGACCGGGCCGCGGCGCCGCAGGGCTCCACGCGATCGCCGTGCTCACAGACCCAGCTCGGAGGCCTGGTAGAAGCCGGAGTCGACGAGCTTGGCCTTGATGTCGTCCTTGGTGACGACGACCGGCGCCAACAGATAGGTCGGAACCACCTTGATGCCGTTGTTGTAGGTCTTCTCGTCGTTGACGTCCACCTTCGCGCCGGTGGCGATCTGGTCGACCATCTTGGCGACCTCGTTGCCGAGAGCGCGGGTGTCCTTCCAGACGGTCATCGACTGCTTGCCCGCGATGATGTTCTTGACGTTCGCCAAGTCGGCGTCCTGCCCGGTCAGCACGGGGTATGACGCGCCGGGCTTGTAGCCCGCCGCCGCGAGGGCCTGCGCGATACCCAGGGCCAGCGAATCGTTCGGGGAGAGAACGACATTCACCTTCTTGCCGCCGCCGTAGAACGAGTTGAGACGGTTTTGCATCTCGCTCTGCGCCGCGTCCGAGGTCCAACCCTGGATGCCGATGGACTTCCAGCCGTCGTTGGTCGCCGGGGCCTTCTTGGACGGCACGGTGATCTGGCCGGACTTGATCAGCGGGTTGAGCACATCCCAGGCGCCGGAGAAGAAGAACTTGGCGTTGTTGTCGTCGGGCGATCCGGCGAAGGCCTCCAGGTTGACCTTCGTGCTGCCGATCTTGCTCTTGATGAAGTTGCCCTGCAGCTGGCCGACCTTGTAGTTGTCGAAGGTCGCGTAGTAGTCGACATTCTTGCTGCCGTTGATCAGCCGGTCGTAGGCGATGACCTTCACGCCCTTGTTGGCCGCCGTCTGCAGCACCGGAGTGAGCGCGGTGCCGTCGACCGCGGCGATGACCAGGATCTTGGCGCCCTGGTTGATCATGTTCTGGATCTGGCTGCTCTGCTGCTCGGTCTTGTTGTCGGCATACTGCAGGCTCGTCTTGGTGTAGCCCATCGACTTCAGCTTCTGGACCAGGTTGGCACCGTCTCGGTTCCACCGCTCGAGGCTCTTGGTCGGCATCGAGATGCCGATGAGGGAGCTCTTGCTGATCGTCGCGCCGCCACTCCCGCCGCTCGCGTTGGTGCCGGCGCCACTGCCACCGCCGTCGCGGCTGCTGCTGCACGCCGCCGTGGTGAACATCAGGGCGGCGGCGCCTCCTGCGGCGATCAGCGAGGTCAACTTCCGGGTCATGCGGGTCCCTTTCTCCGGCTGCGTCGGAGCAGCGCCACAGGCCGTCGGGCCTATTTGTTGTGCCAGTGAACATATTATGTGAGCACAGTCACAGGCAAGAGGGCGAGCGCAGAATGTTCTGGCGCCCAAGCGTGGCTCGGGTCAGGACGCCGACAGCCAGCCCGTCGGGTCGGCGATCACCTGGTCGATGACGAGGCGGGCAGCGCCGGTCACCGAGGCGCGGCCGCCGAGCTGACCGGCTTCGACGAGCAACGGGCTCCACCGGGAGGCGACGACCCGGGTGAACAGCTCGCGCTCGATCCCACGACGCAGGTAAGGGTGCAGCACCTCGAGGAATCCACCGATCACGACGCGATCGACGTCCAGCAGGTTGATGGCATTGGCCAGCGCGATGCCCAGCGTGCTCGCCGCGTTGTCGATGGCGGTGCGCGCGGCCGGATCGCCGGCCTCGAGGGCGGCGATCAGGGCCGGCAGCTCGTCGGTCAGGTCGAGGCCGGCGGCCCGGAAGATCGCGTCGCGGCCCGCGAACTGCTCCAGACAGCCGCGCGCGCCACAGGTGCAGGGCGGCCCCGCGGGATCGACGCACATGTGCCCGATCTCGCCGCTCCAGCCGTGCTGGCCCTCCAAGAGTTGGCCCTGAATGATCATCGACCCGCCGATGCCGACACCACCGGACAGATAGATGAAGCTCTCGCTCGTGGTCGGGCGCCCGCGCGCCGTGGCCCTGGCCCACGACTCGGCAACGGCGCTGACGTCGGCGTCATTGCCCAGGCAGTAGTGCAGGTCGTTCCACTGCGGGCGGTCGGCGATCATCCGGATCAGGTCGACCGAATCCCAGTGCAGGTTGGGCGCGAAGCGCACCTCGCCGCTGCCGCGCCGGATGAGGCCGGGGACCGAGAAGCCCGCGCCCAGCAGTCGAGCGCCCTTATGGCGGACGTTGTCGAGCAGTGGTGTGGCCAGGTTGTGCACGACCTCGACCACGGCCGCGGGATCGCTGTGCCGGAAGTTGCCGGCCACCGTCTGATCGACGATGCTCCGGCCGCCGATGTCGGTGATGCCGACGGTGATCTGGTCGACCTGCACCTCGACGCCGATGGCGACGGCTCGGGCGGTCGTGGCGGTCAGCGGAACGCCGGGCCGGCCGGCACCCCTGACCACGACGGGCGCGAGCTCTTCGATGAGTTGCGCCTCGATCAGCAGATCGACCAGGCCGGAGACCGTGGCCCGGGTCAGTCCGAGGTCGGCGGAGATGCGGGCGCGGGTGGGCGGTTGCGGCGATTCCAGCACCGCGCGCAGCACAAGGGACAGGTTGTGTTCGCGCAGCGACGCCTGGCGCACGGCGGTGCGCGCGGTGGTGGGGCGAGCTGGTCCGGCGGCCCGGTCCACGCGGTTCGGCACTCTTGACCCTCTCGTCGGCGTCACCATATGTTTATCGGACGAACAAATCCGGCGCAACACATTGGCGCGACCACGAGATGGAGCCCGAATGACCACCAATCCGGCGAAGAAGCCTACTGCGGACGACAAATTCTCCTTCGGCCTGTGGACCGTCGGCTGGGAGGCTCGTGACCAATTCGGCGACGCCACCCGTCCGCACCTGGACCCGATCGAGTCGGCTCGCACCCTCGCCGAGCTCGGGGCGTATGGCGTGACCTTCCACGACGACGACCTGGTGCCCTTCGGCGCTTCGGCCGCTGAGCGCGACCGGATCGTTGCGGACTTCACCGCGATGCTCAAGGAGACCGGGCTCGTCGTCCCGATGATCACCACCAACACCTTCAGCCACCCGATCTTCAAGGACGGCGCGTTCACCAGCAATGACCGCCAGGTGCGGCGCTACGGCTTGCGCAAGGTGCTGCGCAATGTCGACCTGGCCGCCGAACTCGGCGCTCAGACCTTCGTCATGTGGGGTGGCCGCGAAGGGGCGGAGTATGACGGCGCCAAGGACGTCAACGCCGCACTCGACCGCTACGCCGAAGGCGTGGACACGGTGGCGGCATACATCAAGGAGAAGGGCTACGGGCTGCGGATCGCGATCGAGCCCAAGCCCAACGAACCGCGCGGCGACATCTTCTTGCCCACGGTCGGTCACGCTCTCGCCTTCATCGCCCGGCTCGACCACGGCGACATCGTCGGCGTCAACCCCGAGACCGGGCACGAGCAGATGGCCGGCCTGAACTACACGACCGGGATCGCGCAGGCGTTGTGGCAAGGCAAGCTGTTCCACATCGACCTCAATGGGCAGCGCTCGATCAAGTACGACCAGGACCTGGTCTTCGGTCACGGCGACCTGCTGTCGGCGTTCTTCACCGTCGACCTGATCGAGAACGGTTTCCCCAACGGTGGCCCGCGGTATGACGGCCCCCGGCATTTCGACTACAAGCCGTCACGCACCGAAGGGATCGACGGTGTGTGGGAATCCGCCGCGGCGAATATGTCCACCTACCTGCTGCTCAAGGAGCGGGCGGCGGCATACCGCGCTGACCCGGAGGTCACGGCCGCCTGGGAGGCGAGCGGCATACTCGACCTGGCTCAGCCGACCCTCGGGGAAGGGGAGACCCTCGCGGACCTGCTGGCCGACGAGTCGGCCTTCGAGCAGGTGGACGCCGACGCGCTGGGCGAGCGGCACTACGCCTTCGTCAAGCTCAACCAGCTCGCGGTCGAGCACGCGCTCGGCGCTCGCTGAGGCAGGCGGAAGGGAGTCGGGTATGCCGCTGGTCGCCGGTGTGGATTCGTCCACCCAGTCCTGCAAGGTGGTCATCTGTGACGCCGAGACCGGGCGGATCGTCCGCGAGGGACGGGCCGGGCATCCCGATGGCACCCAGGTGGATCCATCGGCGTGGTGGTCGGCCCTGCAGGAGGCGATCGCTGCTGCCGGCGGACTTGATGACGTCGAGGCGATCAGTGTCGGTGGGCAGCAGCACGGGATGGTCGCGCTCGACGAGCGCGGGCAGGTGGTGCGCCCGGCGATGCTGTGGAATGACACCAGCTCCGCCGGCGCCGCCGCCGATCTCGTCGACGAGTTGGGAGCGCAGTTCTGGGCCGAGGTGATCGGGACGGTGCCCCCGGCGTCGCTGACGGTCACCAAACTGCGCTGGTTGGCCGAGCACGAGCCGGACAACGCCGCCAAGGTCGCGGCGGTCGCGCTGCCGCACGACTGGCTGAGCTGGAAGCTCACCGGCGCGGCGTCGCTGGACAGCCTGTTCACCGACCGATCGGACGCCTCCGGCACCGGCTATTGGTCACCGGTGTCGGGGGAGTACCGCGTGGATCTCCTCGAGCGCGCGCTCGGCCGCCAGGTGGCAGTGCCGACCGTCCTCGGACTCGCAGAAGCCGGCGGAACCCTTGCCTACCAAGGGAATTCGAGCGCGCTGGTCGGCCCGGGTGGCGGTGACAACGCGGCGGCCGCCCTTGGTCTGGGGATGACGGCCGGTGATGTCGCCATTTCCATCGGCACCTCCGGTGTGGTCTCAGCCATCAGCCGCAGGCCGGCCGCTGATCCCTCCGGCTCGGTGGCCGGATTCGCCGACGCCACCGGGCAGTTCCTCCCTCTCGCGGTCACGCTCAACGCGGCGCGGGTGCTCGACGCCGCCGGAGCGCTCCTCGGCGTCGACCACGACCGGCTGTCGGCACTCGCGCTGGCCGCTCCGTCCGGGGCGGACGGGTTGGTGTTGGTGCCCTATCTGGAGGGCGAGCGCACGCCGAACAAACCGCACGCGACCGGAGCAGTCCACGGCCTGACCCTGGCGACCTCGACGCCGCAGCACCTGGCCCGGGCCGCGGTCGAGGGGATGCTGCTCGCGCTGGCCGATGGCCTGGACGCGATGGTCGCTCAGGGCACGATCGTCGACCGCGTGTCGCTGATCGGTGGGGGCGCGCGGTCGGCGGCTGTCCGGCAGGTCGCCCCCTCGGTGTTCGGCAGCACCGTGACCGTCCCGGCCGAAGCCGAGTATGTCGCTCTCGGTATGGCGCGTCAGGCCGCCTGGGTGCTGTCGGGCCAGCCGGAGCCGCCGACGTGGGCCGTCGACGGAGCGCAGGAGTATGCCGCCCCAGTGGATGCGCGATCCGTGGTAGAGCGGCTGCGCACGCAGTACGCCCGGGCCAAGGAGTTGACGCTCGACCGCTGAGCGCAGGGCGTCTTGGTTTCGATGCGGCGCTCGCAAGCTCGCGCCTTACCCTTCGACTCGCTGCGCTCGCTCAGGCCATCGCTCGCTCAGGGCGGCGCTCAACCGGTTTCGATGCGGCGCTCGCAAGCTCGCGCCTTACTCAACCACCGGGTCGGGGGTGGGGTGGGTTAGCCCGCGAACGGAAGGGTCGGCATACCGTAAACGCCTGGGCGACAAGAGAATACGGCGCCCGCGAGCGGCTGGTCATAGGGCGCCAGGCCCTCGCGTGAGGTGGTGATGAAGAGGGTCTGGTTATCCCGGTCGCCGAAGGTGCAGGCGGTGACATTGGTGCACGGTAAGTCGACCACCTCGCTCAGCACGCCACCGGAGTCGTAGCGGTGCACGGCCGAGCCGCCGTAGAGCGCGACCCACACGCCGCCTTCGGCATCGACCCACAAACCGTCGGGCGATCCCTTGACCGAGTCGTCCAGCCGCACCCAGGGGCGCCGCCCGGTGAGACCGGTCTCCGGCGACCAGTCGAAGGCCCAGATGGTGCGCGTCGGAGTGTCGATGTAGAACGCGGTGCGCCCGTCCGGCGACCAGCCGATGCCATTGGAGATCGTCACATCGGTGACCCGCGGCGTCGACGTCGCGTCGGGCGTGACCTGCCACAGGGTGCCGCCGCCGGTGCGCTGGTCGTAGGCCATCGAACCGACCCAGAAGTTGCCGGCCGGGTCACAGCCGCCGTCGTTGAACCGCACCGATGTGTCGTCCCACAGCGGCGGCAGAGTGCGCAGTTCGCGCAGCGAGTAGTCGTCCGACAGGGCGATCCCACGCTCGAGCGCGACGATGGCCCCGCCCCCACCACGCGGCCGGATCGCGGCGGCGATCGTGCCGACATGCACCCGATCGACGCCACCGTCGTCTCGCACGGTCAAGACGTCACCGGCGAGCAGGTCGACATACTTCAGCCCGCCCCATTCGGTGAACCAGACCGGCCCCTCGGCATGGAAGGCGTGCGGTGCGGCGATCGGCTCGGCGCGCATGTCAGACCTTGTCCGCAGTCTGGGTCGCGGGATCCCATTTGGTGATGTGGGCGGCCTCCCAGCCGCGCTCCTTGACCGCCTGGCGCGAGATCGTGCGCTGGGTCGGGGTGAGCCGGTCGAGATAGAGCTTGCCGTCGAGGTGGTCGGTCTCATGCTGCAGGCAGCGGGCGATGAGGCCGGTGCCCTCGACGACGATCGGGTTGCCGTCCAGGTCGAGGCCGGTCACCCGCGCCCAGTGAGCGCGCGCGGTCGGGAAGTGTTCGCCAGGCACCGACAGGCAGCCCTCGGCACCGTCCTCCTCCGGCGGCTCGCCCACCGGCACCGGCCCACGCTCGAGCACGGGGTTGATGATCGCCGCACGCACGTTGTCGTCGCCGTCGTCCTCGGTCGGACAATCCATCACGAACAGCCGGTGCCGCACACCCACCTGATTGGCTGCCAGGCCGACGCCCTTCGCGGCCTCCATCGTCTCGAACATGTCGGCCACCAGCGTGCGGATGTCGTCGGTGATCTCCTTGACCCGCTTGGTCGGCTGGTGCAGCGCCTTGTGCCCGATGATCGTGATGGGCCGGACGGTCATAGCTCGCTCTCCTGCTGTCTGTCGTGGATCACGAGCAAGTATGACGGTCAGTCCTCCTCGCGCTCCCGCCGCACCTGTTGTGGTGGGGAGCTGTCCTCGTGGCTGACGATCCAGGGGCTGTCGAAGGGCCCGTCCTCCGGCTCTTTGTCGGCATCGTCCGCAGCTGGCGGCGGGTCGGCCGGTGCCGGTCCGCGCAGTACCCGCCGGCGCATCCGCCCGCCGGAGTTCGGCAGCGCCCTGTCGAGGTAGCTGCCGAGGGTCATCAGCGGCACGTCGGTGTCGTCCCGACCATCGCTCGGCGCGGTCGCCCCCTCGGGGGTGAACCGGCGCCCCTTCGCTCGGCCGACCGCCTCCATCTGCACCGGATGCGGGCGCGGGTCGGGCGAGCCGAAGAGTTCCTCGCAGATCCGGCGGTATGCCGCGTCCGCGTGCGGGATGTAGGTGATCTCGCGCAATGCCTGATCCTGGCCGGCGCTCTCCAGCACGAAAGAGCCGAAACCGAAGGCACGCCCGACCGGCGGCTTGTCGAAGGACATGTCGGTGACCTTGCCGAGCGGCATCATCGCGGTGCGCCG
Source organism: Metallococcus carri (assembly GCF_011440275.1). Lineage (GTDB taxonomy): Bacteria > Actinomycetota > Actinomycetes > Actinomycetales > Dermatophilaceae > Metallococcus > Metallococcus carri. Next base: position 92,266 of record NZ_JAAOIV010000010.1, read on the forward strand.
GAAAACCAGGCCGTAGCGCAGCATCAGTCGTTTGTCGGTCGCGACGAACCAGTCGTGGCGCCAGTTGAGGACGACGACCACGGCATACAGCGCCATCGCGAACAGCACCCACCAGGCCAGATCGGACCAGAAACCAAGGGACTCCGGAGTGACGACGCCGATCCAGATGGTGAGCACGAGCGCGACGAACCACGCGAATCCGGTGCCGAGCAACCGCATCCAGTGCTGGCGCAGGACGAGCACGAGCCGCTCGTCGTCGACCAGGATCGGCGCGAACGCTTCGGCACCGTGCCGGTCGATCAGGTCGGTCACTGACTACCCGTTGACGATGGACCTGAAGAAGCGGCCCATATTCGACACACCGCTCGCCAGCAGCTCCCAAATGGAGTGCACGACGCCGGCGGACTTTTCCGGGTTGGTGAAGATCGCGTAGAGGAGGAACGCGAACGCCACCCAGATGACGATCTTCTTGATCTTCTCGGTGGCCATGGGGGACTTCCTCCGACGAGGCTGGATGACATGCGGGCACGATGCTGCTGCTCATTGTGCCAGGAGTGACTGATGTGACTAGGTAAAGTTCTCGTCTGGGTGTGTCGCAAACTCCTTGACCCCGACCCCCGCCGTGGGTTTGCTTGGCCTGTGTCAGCGGCGGAAGCAAAGGAGACGGAGCAGCCAGGGGCCGCTCCGCGCGCGCTGGACGCATTGCGGCACACCAACTTCCGCCGCTACTACTTAGCAACGCTCACCAATGTCGTCGGCAGCATGATGACGCCGGTGGCGTTGGCCTTCGCGGTGCTGCATGTGAGCAATCGCGCCTCGTCACTGGGCCTGGTGATGGCCGCCGAGATGGGTGCCAACGTGCTGTGCGTGATGCTCGGCGGCGTCGTCGCGGACCGGATGAACCGCCGGGTGCTGCTGCAGGGCACCCGCGTGGTCAACGTGGTGGTGCTCAGCATCTTCGCGCTGACGCTGTTCACCGACACCGCCACCGTGCCCCTGCTCGCTCTGCTCGGCGCGGCCACCGGCGCCGCCTCGGCCTTCGCGATGCCGGCATCCATGGGCATCGTCCAGCAGATCGTCCCCACCTCACTCCTGCAGCAGGCCAACGCGCTGATGTCGTTGACCCGCAACGGAACTCAGCTCATCGGCCCCGTGCTCGGCGCGCTGCTCGTCGCTGCGGGTGGACCGGCGTGGTCGTTCGTCTTCGACGCCGGCCTGACCGTGGTGTCAGTGCTGTTGCTGCTCGGTGTGCGGCTGCCACCCGCCGAAGCCAGCGGTGAGTCGATGCTGCGCGACCTGCGCGCCGGCTGGTCGGAGTTCAGCTCGCGCACCTGGTTGTGGGTCGTCGTCGCGGCGGCCAGCCTGGCCAATGCGATCCAGGTCGGTGCGATGGCGGTGCTCGGCCCAACGATCGCCAAGAACGACCCGCGCCTGGGCATCCCCGGCTGGGGCTGGGCCCTGGCCGCGGAGTCGGCCGGCATGCTGCTCATGGGCCTGGCGCTGCTGCGAGTGCGGATCACCCGGCCCCTGCGCTTCGGCGTCCTCGGCATCTCGACCGTCGCGGTCCCCCTGTACTTCTTGGGCGCTGACCCCCGGCCGCAGTTGCTGGTCCCGCTCTTCGTGATCTCCGGTGCCGGCATGGAACTGTTCAACGCCGGGTGGATGCTCGCGATGATGGAGCGCATCCCACCCAAGGTCTTCTCCCGGGTGACGAGCTACGACATGCTCGGGTCCTATATGGCCCTGCCGGCCGGCACCTTGATCTTCGGCTGGCTCGCCGCCGTGTACTCGCCGCAGCAAGTCCTGCAGATCGCCGGCCCGATGTTCGGCGTGGTCTGCCTGGCGACGCTGCTCGCGCGGGACGTTCGCTCGATGGGCCGGATGACCGCACCCGCAGCCGCGGACGGCATACCTCAGACGACGCCGTAGAGGCGATCGCCCGCGTCGCCGAGCCCCGGCACGATATAGCCCTGCTCGTTGAGATGTTCGTCGATCGCGCCGGTGACCAGGGTGATCGGCACGGACAGATCGGACAGGGCCCGGTCGACCGCCTCGATGCCTTCAGGCGCGGCGAGCAGGGTGACGGCGGTGATGTCATCGGCGCCCCGCTCGACCAGGTAGCGGATCGCCATCGCCAGGGTGCCGCCGGTGGCGAGCATCGGGTCGATGACATAGCACTGGCGACCGGACAGATCGTCCGGCAGCCGGTTGGCGTAGGTGATCGCTTCGAGCGTCTCCTCGTTGCGCTGCATGCCGAGGAAACCGACCTCCGCGCTCGGCAGCAGCCGCACCATGCCCTCGAGCATGCCCAGACCGGCGCGCAGGATCGGCACGATGAGCGGCTTGGGCGAGCTGAGTTTGATGCCCTGCGTCGCCGCCACCGGCGTCTCGATGGCGAACGGTTCGACGCGCACATCGCGGGTCGCCTCGTAGGCCAGCAGGGTCACCAGCTCCTCGGTCAACCGCCGGAAGGTGGGGCTGTCGGTCCGCTTGTCCCGCAGGTAGGTGAGCTTGTGGGCGATCAGCGGATGATTGGCGACCTCGACGCGCATGGCGGACACTCTACGGGTGCCTGCCGCGACCCCCTTGTATGCCGAATGGATGGGCCTCGCGCTCGAAGAGGCCCGGGCCGCGCTCGCGCACGATGACGTGCCGGTCGGAGCGGTGGTGTTGGATGCCGAGGGCGTGGTGATCGGCCGCGGTCGCAACCGCCGGGTCGAGGGTGCGGACCCGCTGGCGCACGCCGAGATCGTCGCGATCCGGGACGCCGCGGCCACGCACGGCAACTACCGGTTGGACGGGTGCACGCTGGTGGTCACCTTGGAGCCGTGCCTGATGTGCACCGGAGCGGTGATGCAGGCGCGGATCGGGCGGGTGGTCTTCGGTGCGTGGGACGCCAAGGCGGGCGCGTGCGGCAGCGCGTGGGATGTCGTGGCGACCAACCGCAGCCCGCACAAACTGGTGGTCGAGGGTGGAGTGCGCAACGCCGAATGTGCTCAGCTGCTCACTGAGTTCTTCCGGGCCCGCCGGCGGTCACGCGCCGAGGATTGAAGGCGTTCACCAGGGCGTGCTCGGCGCGGCCTCCGGCTCACCCGCCGCATCGCTGAACGTGCGCAAGGCGCGGATGAGTTCGCGGCGCCGGGTGACCGGCATACGTCGCACGATGCCGCCGATGTCGGCTCGGCGGCGCTCGGTGACATCGTGCACGACGGCCGCGCCGGTCGGGGTGAGGGTGATCAGCACCTCGCGCCGGTTGGCGGGATTCTCCTTGCGGTCCACCAGATCCTGGGCGATCAGCCGGTCGACGGTGCGCAGGGCCGTGGACGCGTTGACGCCGAGGGCGTCGGCCAACTGGTTGAGGCGGACCGTGCCGGTGTTGGACAGCACGACCAGGCAGCGGAACTGGGTGACGGTGAGTGTGTCGGCGACGCCGGCGAGCGACCGTGCCGACACCCCGACCAGCACCCGTGATGCGGTGAGGAGCGCGGTGACGAGTTCGTCGGCCTCGCTGCGGTGATGCACTTCTTGCTCGGACACCAGCGCAGTGTATGGCGCCGTGCTGTCACCCCCGCGTCGCTGCGGGCGGTCTCAGCTGGCGAAGGGCGCGACGGGGACTCCTTCGGCGTCGAGCAGGGTGCGCACCTGCCGCGCGACCGCGACGACACTCGGCGAATCGCTGTGCAGGCAGATCGAGTCGATGGTGAGGTCGACCAAGTCGCCGGTGACCGCGACGATGGTGCCTTCGGTCGCCAGGCGGACGGCGCGAGCGGCGATCTGGTCGGGGTCCTGCAGCACCGATCCGGCGTCGCCGCGCGGCACCAGCCTCCCGCTCGGCAGGTAGCCGCGGTCGGCGAAACCCTCTCGCACTGTGCGCAATCCGGCTTCCTCGGCAAGTTCGTGCAGCATCGAGCCACCCTGGCCGAGGACCGCAAGCTCCCGGTCGAAGTCGCGGATCGCGGTCACGATGGCGGACGCCTGCACCTCGTGGTCGACGACGGCGCTGGCGAGGGCTCCGTGCGGTTTGACATAGCGCAGCACCGACCCGGCGACGCGGGCGAGCCCGGCGAGCGCGCCGAGTTGGTAGAGCACATCGGCATACAGGTCTTCAGGGGAGACGTCGAGGAAGCGTCGGCCGAAGCCGGCCAGGTCGCGGTAGCCGACGGCCGCACCGATGATGACGCCGTGCTCGACGGCCGCGCGGCAGGTGCGCACGAGCGTGGCCGGGTCGCCCGCGTGGAATCCGCAGGCGACATTGGCGGAGGTGATGAGCGGCATCAGGGCCTGGTCGTCCCCGAGGGCCCACGGTCCGAAGGACTCGCCGACGTCGGCGTTGAGGTCCACGGCGAGCAGCCTGCCAGGTATGCCGGTGCGACGCGCCGGGGTCGCCACCGACAGAGAAATCCGCGTGAGATCCCGCGCTTCGCAATGGGTGCGAACAGCGGGTTCTCACGCGGATTTCGCGTGGCGGTGGCGGAGGGATTTGAACCCTCGGTGGGGGTTAACCCACAAACGCTTTCGAGGCGTTCTCCTTAGGCCGCTCGGACACGCCACCGCCGGAGACCATACCTGACGGGGATTGGCGCCGCCAAAACGAGTCAGCAGCCGGGGATGGTGGGCGACGGCGTCGGGGACATGGACGGGATCGGCGCGAACTGGTCGCCGAGGACGAGGTCGACCGAGGTGTCGTCGCGGCCGTCCTGCATCAGCGTCGCCTGCGACGCGAGCGGCTGGACGTATTGCTTGGCGAAGGCCGCGCCCTTCGGACCGAAGCGGATCTGACCGAAGCCGGTGAGCTTCATCTTGTAGGGGTCGTTGCTCACCACCCCGACCTGGAAGCCGCGCGAGGACAGCGCGCGACCGGTCTCACCGGCCCGGCCCTGCGCCTTGGCCGCGTTGTAGACATTGAGCACCGCGGCCGCCTGCGGCGACTTCGTCGGGGTCACCTTGCAGCTGGCCGGCACGGTCGGCAGGGCGCTCCCGGGAACGAGACCGGCCGTGTAGGCCACGGCATACCCGAATCCACCGCCGACAAGCACGGCGACGATGATCAAGATGGTGATCGACCGGCGCTGGCGACGTTTGCGCGCGTGGCTGAGGCCGGTCTCCTGCGCGTACTTCATGACGGCCTAGAGGGTGAGCACGCGAGCGTGCATCGTCGACCGTTGCTGGAGCGCTGCTCGCACCGCCCGGTGCAGACCGTCCTCGAGGTAGAGCTCGCCGTGCCAGGACACCACGTGAGCGAAGATGTCGCCGTAATAGGTGGAGTCCTCCGACAGCAAAGAGGCCAGGTCGAGGGTCCGGCGCGTGGTGGTGAGCTCGTCGAGCCGGACCTGACGCGGCGTGATCGACTTCCACTGCTCGTTGCTCTCCAACCCGTGGTCCGGGTAGGGGCGCGACTCGCCGACGGCCTTGAAGATCACGCGAGGCATGCTACCTGCGCGAGCCGATGCGTCCGGCAGGCGCAGCGGTCTATTCTCCCGACCGTGAGTGATTCCACAGCCCCCAGCCAGATCGAGACGATCAAGAGCGGTTACGGATTCAACGGTGCAGCCCTCGACCTCGGCGCCGCCGTGGCCGACGGGACGGCCTATCCCGACGCGAAGGTGCGTCTGCCGCTGTCGATGATGAACCGGCACGGCCTGGTCGCCGGCGCGACCGGCACCGGCAAGACCAAGACCCTGCAGCTGATGGCCGAGCAACTGGCGAGCAATGGCGTGCCGGTCTTCCTCGCCGACATCAAGGGTGACTTGTCCGGCATCGCCACCGCCGGTGAGCCGAACGACAAGATCACCGCGCGCGCCAAGGACATCGGTGAGGACTGGCAGCCGCAAGCCTTCAGCACCGAGTTCCTGTCCCTCGGCGGCCAGGGCAAGGGTGTGCCGGTGCGGGCGACGATCACGTCCTTCGGCCCGACCTTGCTGTCAAAAGTGTTGGGGCTCAACGAAACTCAAGAGTCCAGCCTCGGGCTGATCTTCCACTATGCCGACAGCCGCGGGCTCACGCTGCTCGACCTCAAGGACCTGCAGGCGGTCATCGGTTACCTGACCTCGGACGAGGGCAAGGCCGACCTCAAGGGCCTCGGTGGGCTGTCCTCGGCCACCGCGGGCGTCATCCTGCGTCAGCTCATCGCCTTCAGCGACCAGGGTGCGGATGTGTTCATCGGCGAGCCCGAGTTCGACACCGCCGACCTGCTGCGCACGACCCCGGACGGCAAGGGCGTCATCACCTGCCTGGAGTTGCCGGGAGTGCAGGACAAGCCGGCGCTCTTCTCGACCTTCCTGATGTGGCTGCTGGCCGACCTCTTCCACGACCTGCCCGAGGTCGGTGACGTCGACAAGCCCAAGCTGGTCTTCTTCTTCGACGAGGCGCACCTGCTCTTCAACGACGCGTCGACGGCGTTCCTGCAGTCGATCGAGCAGACCGTGCGGCTGATCCGCTCCAAGGGCGTCGGCATCTTCTTCGTCACCCAGACCCCCAAGGACGTCCCGAACGACATCCTGGCTCAGCTCGGCAACCGGGTGCAGCACGCGCTGCGCGCCTTCACCCCGGACGACGCCAAGGCGCTCAAGGCGACGGTGTCGACCTTCCCCAAGAGCGACTACGACCTCACCCAGTTGCTCACCCAGCTCGGCATCGGCGAGGCCGTCGTCACCGTGCTGTCCGAGTCGGGTGCGCCGACCCCGGTCGCGTGGACCCGGATGATCGCGCCGCGCTCGCTGATGGCGCCTTCACCGGAGGCGACGGTGGACCAGATCGTCTCGGCGTCCTCGCTGCAGGGCAAATACGGTCAGGCCGTCGACCGCGAATCGGCATACGAGATGCTCAACGCCAAGCTGCAGGGGGCACCCGCGCCGGCCCCGGGTGACCCAGCGGCGCCCGCTCCCGCCCAGCCGCCGGCCCAGGCCGCCAAGCCCGAGCCGGGGATGGTGCAGCAGGTCGTGCAGTCCACCGCGTTCAAATCGATGATGCGCTCGGCCGGCACCGCCCTCGGCCGCGAGATCACCCGCAGCATCTTCGGGACCGCCCGCCGCCGCCGCTGACTTTCCTGCCGTATGCCGCAGCCGGGTCGCCTCGCGCGCCCCGGCCCGGCTCGTGCTGGGCGGACTACTTGCAGCCGGCCGGCTTGGTCGGTGACGGCACCGGGGTCGGCGTGGCCTGCGCGGTGGGGACGAGGTCGGCATATTTGTTGCCGAGCACCAGGTCCACCGAGGTGTCCTTGCGGCCGTCTTTCACCAGGCGAGCTCCCTTGAGCTGCAACCCAACTCGTCGAGCGGCAGGCTCGCCGTGCTCGCCATACCGGATGATCGCGACGTCGTCGGGCAGGAAGGTGGCGAGCGGATCGTTGCCGTTGCGACCGATGGTGAACCCGCGGCTCTTGAGCAGCCCGGCGACCTGGCCGGACAGCCCCGCGCGGTAGGTCGTGTTGTAGACGTTCACCTTCACCTGCGCCGGCGGTGGTGGGGGCAGAGGCACGAGTTTGAAGGAGTCGCCGAGCACGAGGTCGACGGTCGGGTTGGTGCGGCCGTCGTCGTAGAGCACGGCGTTCTGCACCTGGCCGGCGAGGGTCAGCGCGATCTGCCGGCCACCCTTGCCGTAGCGGATCTCGGCCGCGCGCGGCGTCGGGCGCTCGTCCGGGTTGGGGTCGTTGCCGGTTTTCAGCACGTGCGCCCCGCGCCAGCTCAGCTCGGCGGACGCGCTGGACGCCAGGCCCGCGGTGCTGCTCGCGTTGTAGACGTTGAGGTAGACCAACGACAGCGGGATCTTCATCGACGGCTTCGGCAGGCTGGTGGGGCAGACCTGGCTGGAGGTCTTCGTGGGCTTGGCGTCGCCGCCGCAGGCCGCCAGCGCGGGCAGCACAATCGCCACGGCGCAGGCAGCCGCGGCGGTGCGAAGGGAACTCGACGTCATAGGCCTGGGAAGGTCGTGAGGCGGGCGGGTCACCGTGACGTTACCTCGCGCGCGCGGGCGAACCGAATATCACCCACCAGTCGGTCCAGATCGTTATGGCGTATGCCGACGCGGGCGCCGTCCGGTGCCCACCCAAGGCGACGTGCGCGCACAAGGCAAGAGCCGACCCGGCATACCTGCTCGGGTCGGTTCTTGGCTGGCGGAGGATGCGGGATTTGAACCCGCGAGGGGTTTCATCCCCAACACGATTTCCAATCGTGCGCACTAGGCCACTATGCGAATCCTCCTGGCGCGCCCGAGATCGTACCCCGACGCGGCGCGGCCGCCCAAAATGAGGTCGATGGCCGACGCCGGCTCCGGTTCGAGTCGCGGCGCGCGGTGATCTATCCTGGGTGCAGACCCCTCGTGCGGTGGTACCTCACTGAACTCCCCCAGGGCAGGAATGCAGCAAGGGCAGGTGAGCTCTTCCAGGTGCGCGAGGGGTCCTTACACCCCACGAAGTTCTCCGCTCCTTCGTCGCTCCGATACTTCGCGGGGACCCCGTCTCTCAGTGCGCCCACGAAGTTCTCCGCTCCTTCGTCGCTCCGATACTTCGCGGGGACCTCGGTCTCTCAGCGCGCCCACGAAGTTTCTCCCCCGCTGCGCTCCTCCGAATACTTCGCGGGGACCCCGTCTCTCAGTGCGCCCACGAAGTGCGCCGTCAACAGGTGCCCCTGCCGGATGTCGGGCCACCCGCCTAGAGTTCTGGGGGTGAGCACCGCCCTGTACCGCCGCTACCGGCCGGAGACCTTTGCCGACGTCATCGGGCAGGAGCATGTCACCGAACCCCTGATGCAGGCGCTGCGCACCGGCCGGGTCAACCACGCCTATCTCTTCAGCGGTCCGCGCGGCTGCGGCAAAACCACCAGCGCCCGCATCCTCGCCCGCTGCCTCAACTGCGAGCAGGGCCCCACGCCCACCCCGTGCGGCACCTGCGAGTCGTGTATCGCGTTGTCCCGCAACGGTTCTGGCACCGTCGACGTGATCGAGATCGACGCGGCCAGCCACGGCGGTGTCGACGACGCGCGCGACCTGCGCGAGCGGGCGTCATACGGACCGGCTCAGAGCCGCTACAAGATCTACATCATCGACGAAGCCCACATGGTCACCAGCCAGGGCTTCAACGCCCTGCTCAAGATCGTCGAAGAGCCCCCGGAGCACGTGAAGTTCATCTTCGCGACCACCGAGCCGGAGAAGGTCATCGGCACGATCCGCTCGCGCACCCACCACTACCCCTTCCGGCTGGTGCCTCCGCAGCGCCTCGCGGACTACATGGAGCAGCTGTGCGCGAGCGAGGGCGTCGCGGTCGAGCCGGGCGTGCTGTCCTTCGTCACCCGCGCGGGTGGCGGGTCGGTGCGTGACTCGCTGTCCGTGCTCGACCAGCTGATCGCCGGGTCCGGTGAGGACGGAGTGACGTATGCCGGAGCCGCGGCCCTGCTCGGGTTCACCGACGGTGCGCTCCTGGACGCCACGGTGGACGCCCTCGCCGCGGGCGACGGCGCCAGTGTCTTCCAGCAGATCGACAAGGTCGTCGAGTCCGGGCACGACCCGCGCCGCTTCGTCGAAGACTTGCTGGAGCGACTGCGTGATCTGATCGTCGTAGCCGCGGTGCGCGACGGTGCGGCCGCGGTGTTGCGCGGCGTGCCCGAGGACCAGCTCGACCGCATGCGCACCCAGGCGGGTGCCTTCGGTCCCGGCGAGCTGTCCCGTGCGGCGGATATCGCCAACACCGGTCTCACCGAGATGACCGGCGCGACCAGCCCGCGTCTGCAACTCGAACTCATCTGCGCGCGGATCCTGCTGCCGGCTGCCTCCGGTGAGCACGGGTATGCCGCTCGCCTCGACCGCGTCGAGCGACGTCTCGACATCTCCGACCGCAGCCAATCGACATCGGCGCCGGCTCGCACTCAGCCCGACCCGGCCCGCCAACCGCAGCAGCCGCAGCCCGACCACTCGCAGCCCGCGCAGCCGCCATCGCCGCAGCGCGAGTCACGGCCACCGGCGGCGCAGGAGCCCACCGGCACCGAGCCGGCCGCCTCGCAGGAGCAACGCCCGAGCGCACCCGATCGGCCCGAGCCGTCGCCCGACACCGCGGTCGCCCCGTCCGGTGGCCCGCGGGATATGCCCGGTCCCGAGCCGGTGACCGACGAGCCGGTCGCACCGGTTCCGACGCGCGGTGGTCTTGGGGTCGATGAGCTGCGCCGGGAGTGGCCGCAGATCCTCGAGCGGATCGGCCGCATCCGCAAGGTGACCTGGAGCCTGCTCAGCCAGCACGCGCATGTCGTGGCCTTCGACGGCCAGGTGCTGACGCTCGGCGCGAGCAGCGCGGGCCTGGCCGAACGCATCTCGACCGACCCCAACCCCGAAGTGATCCGGCAGGCGGTCAACGAGGCGCTCGGCCTCGACGTGCGGGTGGCCGCCCGCAGCGGTGACGGCCCGGCGCCGGCGCAGCAGCCCGAGCAATCCTCCAGCGGGTGGGGCGAGAGCTCGCGCGCCCAAGCCGCGCCGCAGGAACGTTCGGCCGAAGCCACGCCCAGGCAGGGTGGCTGGCGCGACCGCGTCGGTATGCCGAACGGCGTGCGCTCCAGCGCTGACTCACCGGCCGCTCGCTCGGGTCCGTCGGCGCCCGACGACACCGACGGTGATCCTGTGCCGGCGCGCGCCGAGCAGGGCGGCGGCTCGGATCAGGCAGGTCGCGGCGCGGACGCAGCAGGTCGCGGCTCGAACGAAGTAGGTCGCGGTGCGGACGTCGCCCCAGCCTGGACCGAAGCCCCGGCCACCGACGCCCCCGCCTGGGCCCGCGAAACGTCACCAGATCCGCGCGAAGCGTCACTAAATCCCCGCGAAACGTCACCAAATCCTCGCGAAACGTCACTAAATCCCCGCGAAGCGTCACCAAATCCTCGCGAAACGTCACCAGATCCTCGCGAAACGCCACCCGCCCGCAGTGACCGACAGACGCCCCCTGCCGCGGCACCGGAGCACTCGGCATACGGCGAAGGCCCAGACGAAGAGGGTTCGCTCGACGACGAAACCGTCGACGACCTCGGCGCGGTCGGCCTGCCCGTGCTGTCCGAGGTGCTCGGCGCCCAGGTGATCGACGATCGGCGCGAATGATGCTCTACCTCACGACCCGGATGGTGGTCGGTCCCCTCGCGCGGACCTATCTGCGCGCCACCGTGCACGGGGTCGACAACATCCCCGCGACCGGGGGAGTGCTGCTCGCCGCCAACCACCTGTCCTTCGTGGACAGTCTGGTGATCCCGATGGTCGCTCCGCGGCAGGTCGTCTTCCTGGCCAAATCCGACTACTTCACCGGCACCGGCATCAAGGGCACGGCGACCCGCGCGTGGTTCACCTCGATGGGCATGGTGCCGGTCGACCGGGACGACTCCAAGGCCGCGCAGCACTCGCTGGAGATCGCCCTGCAGGTGCTGCGCGAAGGACGAGCGTTCGGCATTTACCCCGAGGGCACCCGGTCGCGTGACGGCCGCCTCTACCGCGGCCGCACCGGCGTCGCCCACCTCGCACTCACCGCGGGCGTCCCGATCGTGCCGGTCGGGTTGATCGGCACCCAGAACGTCCAGCCGGTCGGCACCAACCGCCTGACTCGCGCACCGTTCACGGTCAGCTTCGGTGCCCCCATCCAGGTCGAAGGCCGCTTCGACGGTATGCCGACCGGCCGCGCCCGCCGCGAACTCACCGACGAGGTGATGGACGCGATCGCGGCGCTGTCTGGCCAGGAGCGCGCCGACGGGTACAACGAACGCGCCCACTGACGCCCTGACCCACGCCGTCACCGCGAGGCCGTAGCCTGGAGCGCGTGTATGAAGGCGTGGTCCAGGACCTGATCGACGAGCTCGGCAGGCTGCCCGGCATCGGCCCGAAATCGGCGCAGCGGATCGCCTTCCACCTGTTGGCCGCCGACCCGGCCGATGTCGAGCGGCTGGCCGAAGTGCTCAAGGTCGTCAAGGCCAAGGTGCGCTTCTGCGAGCGCTGCTTCAATGTCGCCGAAGGTCCCGAATGCCGCATCTGCGCCGACCCGCGCCGCGACGCCCGGCTGCTGTGCGTCGTCGAGGAGCCCAAGGACGTCATGGCGATGGAGAAGGCGCGCGAGTTCAAGGGCCGCTACCACGTGCTCGGCGGCGCCATCGACCCGATGGAGGGCATCGGCCCGAACGACCTGCACGTCATGGAGCTCCTGCGCCGGCTCACCGACGAGAACATCGACGAGGTGCTCATCGCCACCAATCCGAATATCCGGGGCGAGGCGACCGCGGCATACCTCATCCGCCAACTGCGCGACGTGGGCGTGACGGTCAGCCGGCTCGCGTCCGGGCTGCCCGTCGGGGGCGATCTGGAGTATGCCGACGAGGTCACCCTCGGGCGTGCGATCGAGGGACGGAAGGTGCTGCAGCATGTCTGAGGTGATCAACGACTGGGGCGGCCTTGCCGTCGAAACCGCCCAGGGCTCAAAGGCTTTCGTCACCGCGGTCCGCGAGATTGCCGCTGGCAGCGAGCCGGAGACCGCCCTGCCCTTGCTGCTGCTCATCACCGCGCAGCTGCAGTCCACCGGCGCCCGGCTCGGCGCGGTGCAGGACATCGTGCCGGCCGAGCGGTTCGAGCCCGACCCCGGCCCCGAGGCCGACCAGGACCCCTTGCGCCAGGCGCTCGCCAATGTGCTGGAGGGCCTCGACGACTACACCGACCTCGTCGACCCGGTCACCTCGGTCGAGCTGGCTCGCGGGTCGCTGTCGGACGATCTCACCGGCATCGTCGCCGCGCTCGAGCACGGCCTGGCTCATTTCGACGCCGGCCGTCAGGTCGAGGCGCTGTGGTGGTGGCAGTTCAGCTATCTGTCCGAATGGGGCGTGCGGGCCTCCGCCGTGCTGCGGGTGGTGCAGACGATCCTGGGTCACCTGCGCCTGGACGTCGACGACGACGCCGCCGCCGAGGCGGAGTTCGACGCGCTGCACCCCTGAGCATGCTCGGCGGCCAGGTCGAGCCGGTCGGTGCACAGCCCGTCCAGGCCGACCGCCCGTCCGTGCGCCAGCCGCTGCGCGTCGTTCACCAGCGAACCGTGCGCCTCGATGCCGAGGTCGTGGGCGGCGCGCACCGCGTCGCGCGTCCACCAGTCCGCGCCGGTGTTCTGCCCGGTCACGCCGATCCGCGCGAGATTGTGCAGGTATGCCGGGTGCTCGCCGATGCTCGACACCGGCGCCTCGTGGATGAGCCGGAGGTCGGGCGCGCGCTGGTGCAGCTGCGCCAGCACGTCCAGGTCGTCATGCACCAGCCGCACCCGGTCGGTGGCACTGAGCTCGCGCACCAGCGCGACCACGGCGTCGAAGACCCCGACCACCTTCAGGTCCAGGCACAGCGGCACGCCCGGCCGCTCGAGCACGCTCGCCAGCGTGGGCACCTCGTGTCGAGCCAGCTGCCGGGCCGACATCACCCGTGGCCACACCGGCCCGCGGCGCCACATCAGCGGATCGTGCATCAGCACCGGCACGCCGTCGCGGCTGCGGCGGATGTCGGATTCGACGCCCCACCCCTCGTCGGCGGCGGCCGCCAACGCGGCCGCGGAGTTCTCCGGGCGGCCTGGGCCGTGCGCGCCACGGTGGGCATAAACGATCACGGAGACACCGTATGACGGGGCGGCCGTTCGGCCGGCTCTTCGTGGGGAGCGTCCTCGCCGTGGTCGTGCTGACCCATCTGCCGGGGCTGGTCTACGAGCTGTTCGACCCTGACGAGGCGGTGCTGGCCGAGCAGGCGATCACGCTGCAGCACGGCGGCACGCTCTACACCGATGCCATCGACCGCAAGCCGCCGGTGCCGCCGTGGATCTATCGCGGGGTCTTCGACCTCACCGGCGGCACCGACCTGCGCTGGGTGCATCTGCTCGCGGCCCTGGCGGTGGGCCTGGCCGCGCTCGTGGTCGCCTCGGACGTCAGCCTCAGGACGCGGGCCGCGCGGGTGTGGGCGGCCGGGCTGGTGCTCGCCGGATCGGTGGCCTTCACCCCGACCAACGGCCAGGCGGCGAATTTCGCCCACTTCGCGTTGCCCTTCGGCGCGGCCGCGATGGTGCTCGCCCGTCGCCCGGGAGTCCGGCCGGCGCTGCTCGGTGGCGTCCTGCTCGCGCTCGCAGTCGGCTGCCGGCAGACCTGGATCCTCGGCGGTCTGGCCGCGCTCTGGTCGACGGCGCGCCGCCCGCGAGACCTGGCGGCATACCTGCTCGGTGCGGCGGCCGGGGCGTGCGCGGTGCTGGCGCTGAGCGGCGACCCCGCCGCGATGCTCTATTGGGTCTTCGCCGGCAACGGGGGCTTCGTGTCCTCCGCTCCCGATGCGGCCGAGCTCGCCAAAGGTCTGGCCGGCAATCTCGGCCTGCAGGTGCTGGTTGCGCACGGGGCCTTGTTGGTGCTGGCGGCGCGACGCTGGCGCGACCGGGAGGTGCGCGACCTGTGGGTGTGGACGCTGACCGCGCTGGTTGCCTTCGTCGCCGGCTGGCGCTTCTACGGTCATTACTTCCTGCAGGCGATTCCACCGCTCGCGGTCATCGCTGCCCCGGTCGGCGCCCGCCTGGTCAGCCGCGCGCGGGCACTCACGGCGGCCGCGGTCGGCATACCTGCGCTGGTGGCGGTGGGGGTGGCGTTCGCGCCCGGCCTGGTGCGCGACTATCCGGACGCGAGCCGGGTCGCGGCTTTCGTCGCCGCGCAGACCGAGCCGCAGGACCGGGTGCTGGTGTGGGGCAATCTGCCCGAACTCTTCTGGCAAGCCAACCGGATGCCCGCCGGCGGGTTCGTCACCGCGGACCTGGTCACCGGGCGGTCGGGCAATCGCGCACCCGGACCGACCACGTATGCCGGGGTGCCGTCGCGGGCCCGCGAGCACTTTCTGGCGGCACTGCGAGCGCACCCGCCGGCCGTGATCGTCGACACCTCGACCGCACGGCTGCGGCAATACGACAGCTATCCGATGAGTTCGATGCCGGAGCTGGCGCGGCTGGTCGCCCGCGATTACACGCCGATTGCCCGGATCGACGGGATGACGATCTACCGACGGACGAACTGAGACGCCGCCGTGCGCACACCCACTCGAGGCGGGGTGGAGGTCAGCGTGAGCTCTTCGCGGGTGAGCGCGGACTGGAAGGCGGAGTGGCCGTAGAGCGCCCAGACCACGCCGAAGGAAATGGTGATCACCAGGCCGCCGGCGACCGCGTCGATCGCGAAGTGGTTGGCGGTGCCGACCACGACCAGGAAGGTCAGCAGCGGGTAGATCAGACCGGCGATGCGCACCCATTTGGTCTTGGCGACATTGAAGACCACCAGGCCGCACCACAGTGCCCAGGCCACATGCAGGCTGGGCATGGCGGCGTACTGGTTGGAGTGTTCGGCCACCGTCGGCGAACTCCACGAACCCCACGTCGGGTAGAGGTGGCTGACGTCGACGAACTGCCCCGACGGCAGCAGCCGCGGCGGCGCCATCGGCAACACATAGAAGCTCACCAGCGCGATCGCGGTGGTGATGACCAGCGCCGAACGGATCGAGCGATAAAGGCGCGGGTGCTTCCAGAAAATCCAGATGAGCACCCCGGCCGTCATCGGCAGATGGAAGACCGTGTAGTAATAGTTCGCCAGATGGGCGATCACCGGGTTGCTCGCGACCCAGTGGTTCATCACCGGCTCGAAGGACAAGCCCATGTGTTGGGTGACTTCCAGGACCTTCTCGCCACGGTTGATGGCGACCTGCTTTTGAGCGGGCACGAGATTGCGCAGCTTCTCGTAGCAGATGTCGAGGAACAGCAAGATGAGTACCTCGTGCCACCAACGAGGTACTCGATAGGCGCGGATTCGCAGCGGAAGCACCGCCCGCCCAGGCTTCTGGCGGTCAGTGACGAGCCCTGCTGCGCCCCCGACAGTCTCGGCGTTACTCGACATACTCCACCGATCATCGCATCTTCACGCCGAACTTACCCAACCGTCACGGTGTGTTCAGTCCACGGTGTCGTCATACCTGGCGCGAGCCTCGAGCACCTGTTCGGCGTGTTGCTCGGCCCAGCTACGCACGGCGGCGAGCGGCGTCACCAGCGTGCGACCGAGCGGCGTGAGCTCGTAATCCACTCGCGGTGGCATGGTCGCTTGCGCGGTGCGGGTCACCAGGCCGTCGCGTTCCATCGAGCGCAAGGTCTCGGTGAGAACCTTCGCGGTGACCCCTTCGACGCGGCCGCGGATCTGCCCGAACCGGGCCGGCCCATCGGACAGCACGGCAACGACCATCGGCGTCCATCGGTCGGTCAGGTGGCGCAGCACGCTGCGCGACGGGCACGCCGCCTGGAGGACATCAAAGGACGGCACGCCGAACTCCTTAGTTACGTTGAGGTACTTGGTTTCTGCTGAATACTATCGCGGCCTCAGACACCGACTGCCTTCAGGAGGCTCCCAATGAAAATCACCGTGATCGGCGCTACGGGAATGATCGGTCAGCGTGTCGTGGCCGAGGCCGTCTCGCGCGGACATCAGGTCGTGGCCGGATCGCGCAGTGGCGCGAGTGTCGGCGGGGCGCAAGGTCTCGCGATCGACCTACAGGACACCCGGGCCGTGGCCGAGCAGATGGCCGCGTCCGACGCCACTGTCGTGTCGGTCTCGCCACCGCGTGACGGCAGCAGCCACGAGCCCACGATCGCGTCGCACCGCGCGCTCATCGAGGCGCAACCCGCGGGTCGCCTCCTCGTCGTCGGGGGCGCCGGCTCCCTGCGGGCGGGGGATCGTGAACTGCGTCAGACCGAAGGCTTCCCACTGGAGTACAAGCCGGAGGCCGACACCTTCGCCGCCGTGCTAGACCTCTACCGGAATTCGTCGGGACTCGACTGGACGCTGCTCTGCCCGGCGCCGGAGATCGCTCCCGGCACTCGCACCGGGAGCTACGCGACCGAGCTGGATGTCCCGGCCGGCGAGCGGATCAGTGCGGAGGACTTCGCTGTGGCGCTCGTGGACGAGGTGGAGCGGCCGGCTCACCGCCAGGCGCGCTTCACGGTTGCCAACTGACCACACCCCGGTCCGTATGCCGGTCGGCGGCCATCTCAGCAAGTGGGCGTCGTTACGATGATGCGGCCGGGTGCGACGCCGACCGGGCGTCCGCCATACATCCGCATCTCCCGGAGATCGAACGTTGAGTCTTGTCGTTCAGAAGTACGGCGGTTCGTCCGTCGCCGACGCCGACAGCATCAAGCGGGTCGCGCGTCGCATCGTCGACACCCGCAAGGCGGGCAACCAGGTGTGCGTCGTTGTCTCGGCGATGGGTGACACCACCGACGAGCTGCACGATCTGGCCGCCGCAGTGAGCCCGGCGCCACCCCAGCGTGAGCTCGACATGCTGCTCACCGCGGGCGAGCGCATCTCCGCCGCGCTGGTGTCGATGGCGATCGCCAATCTCGGGCACTCGGCCCGCTCCTACACCGGCTCGCAAGCCGGTGTAATCACCGACGACGTGCACGGCAAGGCGCGGATCATCGACATCACGCCGGGCCGGGTGCGCGAGGCGCTCGACGCCGGGCACATCGTGATCGTGGCCGGCTTCCAGGGCGTCAGCCAGTCGACCAAGGAGATCACCACGCTCGGCCGCGGTGCCTCCGATACGACGGCGGTCGCGCTCGCCGCGGCTCTCGGGGCTGACGTGTGCGAGATCTACACCGACGTGGACGGCGTCTTCACCGCCGACCCGCGGATCGTGCCGACCGCGCGCAAGATCAATCGCATCAGCAACGAGGAGATGCAGGAGATGGCGGCCTCGGGCGCCAAAATCCTGATGCTGCGGTGCGTGGAATACGCCCGCCGGTTCGACATGCCGATCCACGTGCGGTCCTCGTTCAGCCACCACGAGGGCACCTGGGTCACCGACAAGAAGCTCGAAGGAGAAGCCGTGGAAGACCCGATCATCGCCGGCGTCGCACACGACCGCAGCGAGGCCAAGATCACCGTCGTCGGGGTCAAGGACAAGCCCGGCATCGCGGCGGAGATCTTCACCGAGATCGCCCAGGCGCAGATCAATATCGACATGATCGTGCAGAACGTCTCGGCGCTGGAGACCGGCTTGACCGATGTGTCGTTCACGCTGCCCAAGGCGGATGCGCAGCGCGCCGTCGA
Organism: Metallococcus carri; assembly: GCF_011440275.1. Classification (GTDB taxonomy): domain Bacteria; phylum Actinomycetota; class Actinomycetes; order Actinomycetales; family Dermatophilaceae; genus Metallococcus; species Metallococcus carri. The sequence continues at coordinate 110,352 of NZ_JAAOIV010000010.1, forward strand.
GACGCTGCAGGCCGCCAAGGAGCGCATCGGCTTCGACCAGCTGCAGTTCGATGACCAAGTCGGCAAGCTGTCGCTCATCGGGTCCGGCATGCGCAGCCACCCGGGGGTGAGCGCGACGCTGTTCCGGGCGCTCGCCGAGCAGGGCATCAACATCGAGATGATTTCGACCTCCGAGATCCGGGTGTCGGTGGTGACCGCCGACGACCAGCTGGACGACGCGGTGCGCGCGGTGCACACGGCGTTCGGCCTGGATTCGAGTGAGGGTGAAGCGGTCGTGTACGGGGGTTCAGGTCGATGAGCGCCCAGAAGACGATGAACGTCGGTGTGGTCGGGGCGACCGGGCAGGTGGGCGGCGTGGTGCTGCGCCTGCTCGCCGAGCGCAACTTCCCGGTCGGTGAGCTGCGACTGTTCGCCTCGGCCCGGTCGGCCGGGCGCACGATCGAATGGCAGGGCCGCACGATCACCGTCGAGGACGCCGAAACCGCCGACCCGACCGGACTGGACATCGCGATCTTCTCCGCGGGCGGCAGCACGTCCAAGGCGTTGGCGCCCAAGTTCGCCGCGGCGGGCGTCACGGTGATCGACAACTCCTCGGCCTGGCGGATGGACCCCGACGTCCCGCTGGTGGTCACCGAGGTCAACCCGCAGCGGGCTCGGCAGACGCCGAAGGGGATCATCGCCAACCCCAACTGCACGACGATGGCCGCGATGCCGGTGCTCAAGCCGCTCTCGGACGCCAAGGGCCTGCGCCGTATGACGGTCGCGACCTACCAGGCCGTGTCCGGTTCGGGGCTGGCCGGCGTGGCGGAGCTGTCCGGTCAGATCCGCCAGGGTGCGGGCGAGGACATGGAGCGCCTCGCGCACGACGGCCAGGCGGTCAAGCTCGGGCCGCCGGAGAAGTATGTCGCGCCGATCGCGTTCAACGTGGTGGCCCTCGCGGGCAATCTGGCCGACGACGGCTCCGGTGAGACCGACGAGGAGCAGAAGCTGCGCAACGAGTCGCGCAAGATCCTCGACCTGCCCGATCTCGCCGTAGCCGGCACCTGCGTGCGCGTGCCGGTCTTCACCGGCCATTCGCTGGCCATCCACGCCGAATTCGACGAAGCGATCACCCCGGATGAGGCGCGCGCCCTGCTGGCGGATGCCGCTGGCGTGCAGCTGGTCGACGTCCCCACGCCGCTGGAAGCGGCGGGCGCGGACCCGTCATACGTCGGGCGGATCCGGCAGGACCAGTCGGTGTCGGACGGCAAGGGGCTGGTGCTGTTCGTCGCCAATGACAACCTGCGCAAGGGCGCGGCACTCAACACGGTGCAGATCGCCGAGGTCCTGGCCACAGGCGCCTGATGGCCTCATCGCGCCCGGTCCTAGCCGTCGTCGGCGCCACCGGCGTCGTCGGGCAGGTGCTGCGGTCGATGCTGCCGACCCGGGCGTCACTGTGGTCGGAGGTGCGGCTGATCGCCTCGGACCGGTCTGCTGGTCAGTCGGCCGATCTGTTCGGTGATGGCGGGGTGATCCTGCCGCTCGCGCGGGAGAATTTCGTCGGGGTCGACGTGGCGGTCTTCGCCGTGCCGGCGCCGGTCGCGGCCGAGTGGGTGCCGCTCGCCGCGACGACGGGGGCGCGGGTGATCGACAACTCCGGCGCGTCCTCGGCTCTGCCGGGTGTGCCGTTGGTGGCACCCGACATCAACCCCGATGCGCTGAGCGGCGCCCCCATCGTCGCGGGCGCCGGCGCGAGCACCCTGATGATGGTCGGCGCGCTGCGCACCTTGCACGAGAACTGGCGGCTCACCGAGGTCATCGCCACCACCTTGCAGGCGGTCTCGGACGCAGGCGTCGGCGGGGTGCACCGGCTGTATGACGAGGCCACCCAGCTCGCCGGCAATCGTGCGGTCGGTCAGCGGCCCGGTGACGTGCGGCGCTATCTGTCTGACCTGGAAGGTGAGTCGCCGTTCCCGGCGCCGGTGGCGTTCAACGTGATCCCGTGGGTCGGTGACGAGGGCGACGGCCGCTGGTCCGGCAGCGAACTGCGGGTGCGCGACGAGGTGCGCACGTTGCTCGAGCTGCCCGAACTGCGGATGACGACAACCTGCGTGCAGGTGCCGGTCGTGACGACGCATTCGGTGTCGATGCACCTCACCTTCGAGCGACGCATTCACCGCGAGGATGCGGTGCGCGCGCTCACCGAGGCGTCCAACGGGGTGGTGCTGCTCGATGACCCGCTGCACGACGAGTGGCCGACGCCGGCCGATGTCGTCGGCGCCGATCCGGTCTTCGTCGGCCGGGTGCGGCAGCCGGCCGACTTCCCGCACTCGCTCGAGTTGTTCCTGTGCTGCGACAACCTGCGCCGCGGCTCGGCGCTCACCCTGCTCCATCTCGCGGAGCTGGCAGCCCAGGCTTAGGGAACGAGCTCGTCCTCCTCCGTGATCCCCGCCCCGGGGTACCGCTGAGTCGGTGAAGAGCCGGATTTCGGGGTAGCCCGCGCATCGGACTCCGGCCGAGTCCCCGAAAGTCGCCACAATGGAGACTTTTGCTCGGCGAGGGCGCCGCTGGCGCGGGCTTGGCCCGAAAAGGTCGCCACAATGGAGATTTTTGGTCGGCGAGGGTGCCGCTGGCGCGGGCTTGGCCCGAAGGGTCGAGCGACCGCTGTCGTGATTGAAGATGCGGTGTACGTACGAGGTGCGTACAGTAGGCGCAGACGAAGGAGACCTCATGTCCACCAAGACTGATCGGCTGAACCTGCGATGCTCAGCCGCCACCCTGGAGACGCTCAAGGCGGCCGCAGAGGTTCAGGACCAAGATCTGACCTCGTTCATCCTTGGCGCAGCGCTCGACCGCGCCCGCAAGGTGCTGGCCGAAGACCACTCGCTGCGACTGACTCCGCGTGAGGTACTGGACCTGGAGCGCGCGCTCGACGCCGATCCCGAGGTGGTGCCGCAACTTGCTGCGCTCATCCGGGGTGCCCGCACCCCCTCGAGCGCGTCGGCGAAATGAGCGGCCAGCGGTGTGACGGCCTGGGCCATCACACCGCCGCCCGGTCAGCTCAGCGGAAGGCGTTGGCGCCGGTGAGAGCCTGACCGATGATCAGCTGGTGCACCTCCGAGGTGCCCTCGTAGGTCAGCACCGACTCGAGATTGTTCTCGTGCCGGATCACCGGGTACTCCAGGCTGATGCCGTTGGCTGCCAGGATCGTGCGCGCCTCGCGGGCGATGGCGATGGCCTCGCGGCAGTTGTTCAGCTTGCCCACGGAGACCTGCTCGTTGCTCACGCCCGGACCGTCCTTGAGCCGGCCAAGGTGCAGCGCGAGCAGCATCCCCTTCACATACTCGACGGCCATGTCGGCGAGCTTGGCCTGGGTGAGCTGATAACCGGCGAGCGGTTCGCCGAAAACGCGCCGCGACTCGGCATACGCCAGGGCAGTTTCCAGACAGTCGCGGGCGGCACCCATGGCGCCGAAGACGATTCCGAAGCGCGCTTCGGCGAGGCAGGACAACGGGCCGCGCAGGCCGGAGACCTCCGGCAGCACCGCGTCACCGGGCAACCGCAGGTCGGTGAACGACAGTTCGGCGGTGACCGAGGCGCGCAGCGACATCTTCTGCTTGATCTCGCGGCCTTCGAAGCCCTTGCTGTCCGTTGGCACGACGAACCCGCGGATGCGGTCACGGCCACCGTCATCGGTCTGCGCCCACACCACCGCGACGTCGGCAACCGAACCATTGGTGATCCACATCTTGGTGCCGTTGAGCACCCAGTCGTCACCATCGCGCTTGGCGCGGGTGCGCATGCCGCCCGGGTCGGACCCGAAGTCGGGCTCGGTGAGCCCGAAACAGCCGAGCGCCTCACCGGCCGCCATCCGCGGCAGCCACTCGGTCTTCTGCTCCTCGGAGCCGAACTTGTGGATCGCGGTCATCGCCAGCGAGCCCTGCACCGACACGAGCGACCGTATGCCGGAGTCGGCGGCTTCCAGCTCATGGCAGGCCAGTCCGTAGCTGGTGGCTGAGGAGCCACCACAGCCGTAACCCTCCAGATGCATACCGAGCAGGCCGAGCTTGCCGAACTCCCGGGCGAGGTCACGAGCCGGGACCACGCCCTGGTCGAACCACTCCGGCAGGTTGGGTCGCAGGTGGTCATCGGCGAACTTGCGGATCATGGACATCAGGTCGCGGTCGTCGGCGTCGATGAGCGAGTCGAGGCCGCTCAGAGCATCGAGGGCGGAGTTGCGGGAGGCCATGCGCACCATTGTGCCGCGCGGCCGATGACGGCTCTCGGCGAGCTAACGATTAGGTCGCACCCGGGGCTTTGACTTAACAAATCCTGGTCTGGAGTTTACGGTTTGCGCCATGACGCAGCCGACATCCGATGGTCGCGACCCGCTGGTCGTCGTCTCGGGCCTGAACAAGCATTACGGCGACCTGCACGTGCTGAAGGACATCAACCTCACCGTCGGTCGCGGCGAGGTCGTCGTCGTGCTCGGCCCGTCGGGTTCGGGCAAGTCGACGCTGTGCCGCACCATCAACCGGCTGGAGACCTTCGAGGACGGCAGCATCACCATCGACGGCAAGCCGCTGCCCCAGGAGGGCAAGTCGCTCGCGGAGCTGCGCGCCGATGTCGGCATGGTCTTCCAGTCCTTCAACCTGTTCGCGCACAAGACGATCCTCGACAACGTGACCCTCGGTCCGATCAAGGTGCGCAAGATGGACAAGAAGAAGGCCGAGGAGCTCGCCCAGCAGTTGCTTCAGCGGGTCGGCGTGGAGAAGCAGGCGAACAAATATCCCGCCCAGCTGTCGGGTGGTCAGCAGCAGCGCGTCGCCATCGCCCGCTCGCTGGCCATGCAGCCCAAGGTGATGCTCTTCGATGAGCCGACCTCGGCGCTCGACCCCGAGATGATCAACGAGGTGCTCGACGTCATGTCCGGCCTGGCCAAGGAGGGCATGACGATGATCGTGGTCACGCACGAGATGGGCTTCGCGCGTCGCGCGGCCGACCGCGTGGTCTTCATGGCCGACGGCGAGATCCTCGAAGACGCCACCCCCGAGGAGTTCTTCAACAACCCGCGCACCGACCGGGCGAAGGACTTCCTGTCCAAGATCCTCACTCACTGAACCGTCACCAAGGAGAAACCATGAAGTTGCGCAACACCGCGGCCATCGCCCTCGCCGTCGCCATGCCGCTCGGCCTGGCCGCGTGCGGTGGCGGCTCGTCGTCCGGATCCGGGAACAAGGTCAAGATCGGCATCAAGTACGACCAGCCCGGCCTGGGCTTCAAGGACGGCAACAAGTACACCGGCTTCGACGTCGCGGTCGCGACCTATGTGGCCGGCAAGATGGGATACAAGCCCGACCAGATCGAATGGGTCGAGTCGCCCTCCAAGCAGCGCGAGAAGATGCTGCAGGCCGGCACCGTGAAGATGATCTTCGCGACCTACTCGATCACCGCCAAGCGCCAGGCGGTCGTGTCCTTCGCCGGCCCGTATTTCGTTGCGGGACAGTCGGTTCTGGTCAAGGCCGACAGCCCGATCAATAGCGTCGACGCACTCAAGGGCAAGAAGGTCTGCTCGGTCACCGGCTCCACCTCGGTCGACAACCTGAAGAAGAAGCAGCCGGCCCTGGTGCCGCAGAACTACGACACCTACTCCAACTGCGCCTCGGCGCTCGCGGACGGCGTGATCGACGCGATGACCACCGACGACACGATCCTGGCCGGCTACGCCAACCAGGATGCCTACAAGGGCAAGTTCAAGCTGGTGGGCGGCACCTTCTCGGAGGAGAAGTATGGCGTCGGCCTCAAGAAGGGTGACACCGCCACCTGCCAGAAGGTCAACGAGGCGATCAAGGCGATGATCGACGACGGTTCGTGGAAGAAGGCGCTGCAGGAAAACCTCGGCAGCAACTACAAGTTCAACACTTCGCTGAACCCGCCGAAGCAGGACGCCTGCTCCTGATCCCTGTGAGGTGAGGTATGCCGGTCGCCTCGCCGGCCGGCATACCTCACCTTCTCCTTCGAGTCCGAAGAGGCCTGCATGTCAACGCTTTTCGATCAGTTCAGTTTCTGGTCGGCGTTCTGGATGACGATCAAACTGACCCTCGGTGCGGCGGTCGGCAGCCTGATCCTCGGCACCATCGTCGCGGTGCTGCGGCTGTCACCGGTGCCGATGCTGCGCTTCCTCGGGACGTCCTATGTCAACATCTTCCGCAACACCCCGCTGACGCTGATCATCCTGGCGAGCAACCTGGTGTTGTGGGCCAAGCTCGGCGTGGTGATGGCCAACAGCAAGTCGCCGGACTTCTTCAACACCAACAACTTCCGGCTCGCGGTGCTCGGCCTGACGGTTTACCACGCGAGCTATGTGTGTGAGGCGCTGCGCTCGGGCGTCAACACCATCCCGCTCGGGCAGGCCGAGGCGGCGCGCTCGATCGGGTTGACCTTCGGGCAGTCGCTGAAGGAAGTGATCCTGCCGCAGGCCTTTCGTGGTGCGGTCGTGCCGCTCGGCAACACGCTGATCGCGCTCACCAAGAACACCACGGTCGCGGTGACCATCGGTGTGGCCGAGATGGCGGCAATGCTCGCCAAGGTCACCGAGGACGATCCGGGGCTGCTCAACCAGGCGTTCGTGCTGACCGCGCTCGCCTTCGTCGTGCTGACCCTGCCGGTCGGCCTGGCGGTCTCCTGGCTCGGCAAGCGATTGGCGGTGAAGCGATGAGCGCGGGCGTTCTGTTCGACGCACCGGGCCCGAAGGCCCGCCGGCGGCACCTGATCCTGACGGGCGTCGGCGTGCTGGTGGTGCTCGCGATCGCGTGGGTCATCTTCCAGCGTCTCGCCGACAAGAACCAGCTGACCTCGGCGATGTGGAAGCCGTTCTTGCAGTCCTCGACCTGGACCAGCTATCTGCTGCCCGGCCTGTGGGGCACGATCAAGGCTGCGCTGATCAGCATCCTGCTCGCCGGTCTGCTCGGTGGCCTGCTCGCTCTCGCGCGGATGTCGGAGATCGGTCCGCTGCGGTGGATCGCCTCGGTCTGGGTCGAGATCTTCCGGGCCATTCCCGTGCTGCTGATGATGCTGTTCAGCTACGGCTATCTGTCGACCTCCAATGTGGTCGACAGTGAGGTCGCCCCGCTCTACGCCACCGTCACCGGGCTGGTGCTCTACAACTCCGCGGTGGTCTGCGAGGTCATCCGCTCCGGTGTCGACCAGTTGCCCAAGGGCCAGCGGGAGGCCGGTCTGTCAATCGGTCTGCGTCCCTCGGAGACCTTGCGGATCGTGTTGCTGCCGCAGGCGATCACCGCGATGCTGCCGGCGCTGATCAGCCAGCTCGTGGTGGTCCTGAAGGACACCGCGCTCGGCTACAACGTGCTCTACGGTGAGCTGCTCTACAACGGCAAGACGTCCTCGGTCGGTCCGGCCAATATCGTCCCGACGATCTTCGTCATCGCGCTGATCTACATCCTGCTCAACTACAGCATCGGCAAGATCGCGGAGTATGTCGAAGGCCGGCTCAAGCGCCGCGGCCGCACGGTGGCCGACACCGGTGTGGTGGACGGCGCGGCCGAGCCCGCTGCACCTGGTGGCACCGCCGTCTAACCCGCAGACCCGGTGACGGCGATGCCCCCAGGTGGGCTCAGGTGAGCCGGCGCGCGGGGGACTTGGTGAGGCTGGGGTCGGTCTCGGGGATCTTGCCGAGGGCCTTGTCGATCGCGGCGAGCGTGTCCTGATCGAGAGTGACGCCGGAGGCCTGGGCGTTGTCGGTGACCTGCTCGGGCCGGGAGGCGCCGATGATCGCCGAGGCGACATTCGGGTTCTGCAGCACCCAAGCGACCGCGAGCTGCGCCATCGTGAGGTCGAGACCCTCGGCGATCGGCTTGAGCTTCTGCACGGCGCGCAGGGTCTTGGGCTCCAGGAACCGCTTGATCATGTCCGCGCCGCCCTTCTCGTCGGTGGCGCGACTGCCTTCGGGCAGTTTGCCGCCCGCCTTGTATTTGCCGGTGAGGATGCCCTGGGCGACGGGCGACCAGACGATCTGGGAGATGCCGAGCGCCTCGGACATCGGCACCACCTGATCCTCGATGACCCGCCACAGCATGGAGTACTGCGGCTGGTTCGAAATCAGTTGCACGCCAAGGTCTTTCGCCAGCGCATGCCCCTCCTTGAGTTGCTCGGCGGTCCACTCGCTGACCCCGATGTAGAGCGCCTTGCCCTGCCGCACGACATCGGCGAAGGCCTGCATCGTCTCCTCGAGCGGCGTCTCGTAGTCGAACCGGTGCGCCTGGTAGAGGTCGACGTGGTCGGTGCGCAGCCGCCGCAGCGAGCCCTCGATCGACTCCAGGATGTGCTTGCGCGACAGGCCCGTGTCGTTGGGACCACCGGGGCCGGTCGGGAAGTAGACCTTGGTGAAGATCTCCACCGACTCACGGCGCTCACTGGCGAGCGCGTTGCCGAGCACAGTCTCCGCGGCGGTGTTGGCGTAGACGTCAGCGGTGTCGAAGGTCGTGATGCCGGCATCGAGCGCGGCCCGCACACAGCGCACGGCCTGGTCGTTCTCGACCTGGGAGCCGTGGGTGAGCCAGTTGCCGTAGGTGATCTCGGAGATCTTCAGGCCGCTGTTGCCGAGGTAACGAAACTTCACGGGTGGTGCTCCTGTTCTGCTCGGTGGGATCTCGACGCTACGCCGACGGAGGCGGCGACAGGCGCAGGGCGCCGACCCACACCCGGGTGAGTGTGTCGACCAGGTCGTTCATCGTGTAGCGATCACCCAACACGAAGACGTGATAGGCCATCCGGCTGACCATCGCCGACAGGCAGGCCGAGGTGAGTTGCGGGTCGAGGGTCGGGTCGACCATCCCGCGCTCCTGCAGCGCGGCGATATGCCGGGCGTTGCGGTCGATGAAGGCCCGCGCCCGGCGGCGTCGCAGCCGGGCGAACTGCGGGTCGATGGTGGCCACCTGCTCCAGCAGTTGCATCAGCTTGGCATTGCGCTTGTATGCCGTGAGGTAGGCGCGGTGGCTCGCGGCGAGCAACTGCTCCGGGTGCTCGTCGCTGTCCTCGACGTGCGGCATCCCCGGGTGCATCATGTCGTCCTGTGCCTCTTGCAGGACCGCGGCGAAGACCTCCTCCTTGCTCGCGAAATAGGTGTAGAAGGTGCCGATCGAGCAGTGCGCCTCTGCGGTGATATCGGTGAGCCGGGCGGCGAGGAAGCCGTCGCGTTCGAAGACCGTGCGGGCCGCGGCGACGAGGGTGGCCCGGGTGCGGATGCCCCGGGCGGTCGCGGGCGGCTCGCGCAACAGCGCGGCGTCGACGAGCGAGGGAGCGCGGTCGGTCATGCCCGCAACCCCGCCTCGTCCACCACCCGCCAGGCGCGCTGCACCAGCAGGTCGACCATCTGCGCGGGCGGTGGCCCGCCCTTGGCGGCGTTGGACGGATTGTCCATGGCGCGCTTGCGCACGCCCTCGATGATCACCGCGATCTTCCACAGTCCGAGCGCGTGCCAGAAGGGCACGGTGGCGCCGTCCCGCCCGCTCGCCTCGAGGTATGCCGCAGTGAGCTCGTCCCGGCTCGGGAAGCCGGGCTCGGCGGCCGCGTCGAACAGATAGGACGGACCGTCACCGCGTTGCGGCCAGTACGCGAGCAGGCTGCCGAGGTCGGCGAGGGGGTCACCGAGTGTCGACAGCTCCCAGTCCACCGCCGCCCGTACCGCACCGGTGTCCGGGTCGAGGATCACATTGCGCAGGTGAAAATCGCCGTGCACCAAGGTGATCGTGTCGTCGCTCGGCACATTGGCCTGCAACACCTGAGTGAGCCGGTCCAGCTCGGGCAGGTCGCGGGTGCGGCTGCCCTCGAGTTGCGTGGTCCACCGCTTCAGCTGGCGTGGCCCGTAGGGCGAGTGGCTGGCCAGGTCGTCCAGGCCCACCTGCTGCAGGTCGACCGCGTGCACCTTGGCGAGGGTGCGCGCCATATCGATGCCGATCGCGTGCCGCACATCGAGGGGCACCCCGTCGGTGTCGCCCGGTTCGTTGAGCACCAGGCCTTCGGTGAAGCCCATGACGACGACGGGCACGTCGTCCTCGATCTCACCGGGCTGAGCCGTGCCGATGGTCGTGGGCACCGGCACCGGGGTGTCCTGCAGGGCGGACATGATCCGGAACTCACGCCCGACGTCGTGAGCCGACTGCAGCAGCGTGCCGCGCGGAGGTCGGCGGACCACGACGCGGGTGCCGTCGGCATCGGTCACCAGATAGGTCAGGTTGGACTGGCCCATGCCGATTCGGTTGGCGGACAAGGGCTTTCGCAGCGTGAGGCCTTGGCCTGCGGACCATTCGGCGAGCCGGTCGAGGTCGACGGCGATATCACTCATCGGGTGGCACCGGTCTTCTCGGCGCGCCGCTGCAGCTCCCACCGCGCGATCGTCATCTTGTGCACCTCGTCGGGCCCGTCGGCGAGTCGCAGCGTGCGCATCCCGGCATACATCTGGGCGAGGGGGAAGTCGTTCGAGACGCCAGCGCCACCGTGCACCTGGATCGCGCGGTCGATGATCTTCAGCGCCATGGTCGGGGCGGCGACCTTGATCGCGGCGATCTCGGTGCGCGCCACCTTGTTGCCGACGGTGTCCATCATCCAGGCGGCCTTGAGGGTGAGTAGGCGCAGCTGCTCGATCTCGATGCGTGCCTCGGCGATCCAGTCCTGGATGTTGCCACGGGAGGCGATCGGCTGACCGAAGGTGGTGCGCGAGGCGGCCCGGTCGATCATCAGGTCGAGGGCGCGTTCGGCGACCCCGATGGCGCGCATGCAGTGGTGGATCCGCCCCGGTCCGAGCCGGGATTGGGCGATCATGAAGCCGTCCCCCTCGCCGGCGAGCAGCGCGCTCTTGGGCACTCGGACGTCCTCGAAGACGACCTCGCCGTGGCCCTCGCGGTCGGCATACCCGAAGACCGGCAGGTTGCGCAGCACGGTGACGCCGGGGGTGTCGAGCGGGACGACCATCATCGACTGCTGGCGGTGCGGCGGGCCGTCCGGATCGGTCTTGCCCATGACGATGAGCACCTTGCAGTTCTGGTGCAGGGCGTTGGAGGTCCACCACTTGCGGCCGTTGAGGACATATTCGTCGCCGTCGGACTCCATCCGCAGCTCGATATTGCGGGCGTCTGAGCTCGCCACGGCCGGCTCGGTCATCGCGAAGGCCGACCGAATCTCACCGGCCAGCAAGGGTTTCAGCCACTTCTCCTTGTGCTCGTCGGTGCCGAAGAGCGTGAGCACTTCCATGTTGCCGGTGTCGGGAGCGCTGCAGTTCATCGCCTCGGGCGCGATGTGGATGGAGCGGCCCATGACCTCGGCGAGCGGGGCGTACTGCAGGTTGGTCAGGCCCGGACCCCACTCCTTGTGCGGGTGGAAGAGGTTCCACAGCCCGCGCTCACGCGCGTCGGCCTTGAGCTCCTCCAGGATTGGCGGCTGGAAGTGCGGGTTGCCCGACTTCGCCATCTGTTCCTCGTAGGTCGCCTCGGCCGGGTAGACGCGCTCGTCCATGAACGCGTTGACGCGCTTGAGGTAGTCCTTGGTCGTCGCGTCGGGTGCGAAATCCACTGTGTCTCAGTCCTTTTGGTCGTCGAGCAGAGTCTGCTGGTAGCGCCGCATGCCGCGCAGCCAACGGTCGTAATCGGTGGTCTTCTGGCGCCACATGTCGAGCACCTCGGCGTGCGGCAGGATCAGGAAGCGCTCGGCGTCGATGCCGGCCATGACGACCTCGGCCACCTCGTCAGTGGTCAGCACCCGGCCGGCTGTCGTCACCGCGCGCATCTGCACGCTGTCGTGGCCGCCGGAGCGCAGCAGGTCGGTGTCGACTCCCATCGGGCACAGACAGCTGACCCGGACCCCGCGGTCGCCATAGGTCACCGACAACCACTCCGAGAAGGCGACGGCCGCGTGCTTGCTCGCGGCATAGGTCGGCGAACCGATCTGGGTCAGCAGCCCGGCCGCGGACGCGGTGCTGAGGAAGTAGCCTCGGCCTCGCTCAACCCATTGCGGCACAAGGACTTTCGCGGCACGGACATGAGCCATGAGGTTGACCTCGAGGCTGAGGTGCCAGTCGTCCTCGCTGGACTCCAGCCCGCGGCCGGCACCGACGCCGGCGTTGGCGGCATACAGCTCGACCGGGCCGAAACGGGTCTCGGCGAGTTCGACCAGGGCCTCGATCACCTGGGTGTCGGCCGCGTTGCCGGCCAGCTCAGCGACCCGCTGGCCGTATCGACCGCGCAGCCGCTCGGCCTGGGTGTGCAGACGGCTCGCGTCCAGGTCGGTGATGACCACCCGGGCGCCCTCCGTCAGGAAGCGGCGCGCGAGGGCGGCACCGATGCCGCCAGCGGCGCCGGTGACGATGGCAGTGGAGTCCTTGAGCTTCACCATGCCGACGGTAGGTGAACCTGGATTCAGGTTCAAGGTTTCTACCTCGTTGGTTGATCGAGCGCCCTCCCCTCGTTGGTTGAGCGAGCGCCCTCCCCTCGTTGGTTGAGCGAGCGGAGCGAGTCGAAACCACCGACGGCCGGCGCCGTCAGTCCTTCGCGGCGGTCTGCACCTCCAGCTCGCCGTCGGCGTAACGCTGACGCAGCACCTTCTTGTCGAACTTGCCGACGCTGGTCTTGGGCACCTCGTCGATGAAGGCCCACTTGTCGGGCAGCTGCCAGCGGGCGATCTTGTCGGCGAGGAAGGTCCTCAGTTCTTCAGGGGTGAGCGTCGCGCCTTCGCGCACAACGACATTCGCGAGCGGGCGCTCGCCCCACTTGTCATCCGGTATGCCGACGACCGACGCCTCGACGACGTCCTCGTGGGCCATCAACTCGTTCTCCAGCTCGACCGAGCTGATCCACTCACCGCCGGACTTGATGACGTCCTTGGAGCGATCGGTGAGGTAGAGGAAGCCATCGGCGGTCACCGCCCCGACGTCGCCGGTGCGGAACCAGCCGCCCTCGGCGAACTTGCTCGCTCGATCCGCAACATCGGCTTCGGAGTCGGATTCGGTGTTGAGGTATGACGCGGTGATCCATGCGCCACGCACCTCAAGTTCGCCGACGCTCTCGCCGTCCTTGGGCTGCTCGCTCCCGTCCGGCCCGATGAGCCGACCCTCGAAGCCGGGCAGCAACCGGCCGGCCGCGACGCGGTAGCGCCAGTACTCCTCGGTGCCGGGCTCGGCATACGACGGCGGGATCGCGAGCGAGCCGACGGGCGAGGTCTCGGTCATCCCCCAGCCGGAGATGATCTCGATGTTGTGCTTGTCCTGGTAGGCCTTGAGCATCGACATCGGCGCGGCGGACCCACCGACCATCATCCGGCGCACGCTGGAGGTGTCGACCTCGTTGCTGTCGATATAGCGCAGCAGGTCGTTCCAGATGGTTGGCACGCCCGCACCACCGGTGACCTTCTCCGACTGGATCATGGCCGCGAGCGGTTCGGCCTGCAGGTAGCGGTCCGGCATCACCAGCGAGGCGCCGGACAGCATGGCGATATAGGGGAAACCCCAGGCGTTGGCGTGAAAGAGCGGCACGACGATGAGCAGCCGGTCGTGGGCGGTGAAGCCCAGCGTGAGCCCGGTGCTGAGCGCGTGGATGTAGTTGCTCCGGTGCGAGTAGGCCACGCCCTTGGGGTTGCCGGTCGTGCCGGAGGTGTAGCAGAGCGACGAGGCGTCGTTCTCGTCGATGTCCTCGGGCCAGTCGAAGGTGTCCGGCTGACCGGCCAGCAGCTCGGCGTAGTCGTGCACCTTCTCCACGTGCTCTGGGGCGGCGAGGGCGTCGCGCACCTCGTCGCTGATCTCGCCGCTGACGATGACGTGGCGGATCTTCGGCAGGTGGCCGAGCAGCTTGCTGAACGGCTCGGCGAGGGTGTTGTCGACGATGACGATCTCGCTGCCGCCGTGATTGGCGGTGTAGGCGAGCTGCTCGCCGAAGAGTCGGATGTTGAGCGCGTGCAGGACGGCGCCCATCGAGGGCACGGCGAGATATGCGGTGAGGTGCTCGGCGTTGTTCCACATGAACGTCGCCACTCGCTGGTCACCGTCAATCCCCAACTGCCGCAACGCATTTGCGAGCTGGGCGGCCTGCTTGCCGACCTCCGCGTAGGTCGTCACCCGGGCACCGTTACCGGTCCAGGTGCGCACTTCGGAGCGGCCGTGGACGGTGGTGCCGTATTTCAACAGGGTGGAGATCAGCAACGGGGGCGCCTGCATCGTGCTCTTCATGGGTCCGAGCCTGCCAGGTTCGAGGCGCCGAGGGGAACCTTTCTCGTGACGTGGATCACCTCTCGTTTAGGTTGGAGCCAAGCAGCCAACGACGAAGGAGTCGACGTGGTCAATTACCGCACCGAGAACCCCACGACGGGCGAGGTCGAGCAGGTCTTCGACGACCTGGACAAGGCCGGCATGGACGACGCGATCGGGCGAGCGGAGTCGGCATACGAGACCTGGCGCTCGACCTCCCCACAGGACCGCGCGGCGATTCTGGCCAAGGTGGCCCAGCTGTATGGCGAGCGCGCGGAGGAGCTCGCGGCGGCGGCCACCAAGGAGATGGGCAAGCCCACCAAGGAAGCCCTCGGCGAGGTGCAGCTGTCGGCGATGATCTACCAGTGGTATGCCGACAACGGTCCCGGCCTGCTGGCCGATGAGGAGTTGCCGGCCCAGGGGGCGCAGCGCTCCGTGGTGCGCAAGGAGCCGATCGGGGTGCTGCTCGGGGTGATGCCCTGGAACTTCCCGTACTACCAGGTGGCCCGCTTCGCGGCGCCGAATCTGATGCTAGGCAACACGATCCTGCTCAAGCACGCGGAGATCTGTGCGGCCTCGGCGCTGCTGATGGAGCAGATCTTCACCGAGGCCGGGCTGCCGAAGGGCGCCTATGTCAACGTCTTTGCTCCGCACGACGTGATCGCCCAGGCCATCGCCGACCCGCGGGTGCAGGGCGTCTCACTCACCGGCAGCGAGCGGGCCGGCACCGCCGTGGCCAAACTCGCCGGCGAGAACCTCAAGAAGGCCGTGCTCGAGCTCGGCGGCTCCGATCCCTTCATCGTGCTCGACGCCGCCGACGTGGCCGGCGTCGCCAAGGCCGCCGCGCGGGGCCGGATGATGAACTCCGGTCAGGCCTGCAACTCCCCGAAGCGGATGTTCGTCGCCGACGCGATCTATGACCAGTTCGTCGACGAGCTGACCGCGCAGGTGGAGAAGCTCACCACGGGTGACCCGGCCGACGCCGCGACCCGGATGGGTCCGATGTCCTCGGTGACCGCGCGCGACACCCTCGCCGAGCAGGTGCAGGACGCGATCGACAAGGGCGCCACGGTGCGCACCGGCGGCAAGGTCGCTGACGGGCCGGGTGCGTTCTACCCGCCGACGGTGCTCACCGACATCACCCCCGAGATGAGGGCCTGGTCGGAGGAACTTTTCGGCCCGGTCGCGATGGTCTACCGGATGACCGATGTCGACGAGGCGATCAAGCAGGCGAACGAGTCGGCATACGGCCTGTCCGGATCGGTGTGGAGCGACGACCCGGAGAAGGCCGCCGAGGTCGCCGACCGGCTGGACGTCGGCATGGCCTATGTCAACGAGCACGGCACGACCTTGCCGGGCCTGCCCTTCGGCGGCGTGAAGAACTCCGGTTTCGGTCGCGAGCTGGCGGCCGACGGCATGGGCGAGTTCGTCAACCGCAAGCTGATCCGGGTCGCGAAATCCAAGTAATGCCAAGGGGATTCGGCGCGGTGACTGCGGCGGCTGCCGCTGCGGTCACCGCGCTCCAAGCCGGGACGTATGCCGCATCCCGGGTCACCGGCCGAGCCAATGTCGTGGACGTCGTATGGGGTCCCGGGCTCGCCGCGGTCTCCTGGTGCGGGCTCGCCCTCGGGCGCGGCGACCGCACGCGACGCGCCCTGCTCGCGGCGGGGACGACGGCGTGGGGCGCCCGGTTGGCGTGGCATGTGGTGCGCGCCTCCCGTGGCCGCGGCGAGGACCCGCGGTATGCCGAGCTGCTCGACGGACTCTCTGAGCGCGAACGCATCGTCAAAGTCTTTGTGACACAAGGGTTTGCGCAGTGGTTCATCTCGCTGCCGATCCAGGTGGCGGCGGTGAGCGGGCCGCCTCGAGGTCGCCGTGGCGCGCTGACCGGCGTGGGTGCAGCGCTAATGCTCGGGGGAGGCGTGGTGGAGGCGCTGGCCGACGAGCAGAAGATGCGGTGGCGTCGGCGCGCCGACCATGGGCCGGTGATGGACGAGGGGTTGTGGGCCTGGTCAAGGCACCCCAACTATTTCGGTGACGCGTGCTTCTGGAGCGGTGTCTACGGCGTTGCGGCGGCGGCGAAACCGGGCGCGTGGACCTGGCCGTCACCGCTGGCCATGACCTACTTCCTGGTGATCGCGACCGGCGCGCGACGCGCGGAACGGATGCGAGCGGGCGACCCGGCATACGACGACTATCGGCGCAGGGTCTCCTTCTTTGTGCCGCTGCCGCCCAGGCGCGGCTGAGTCGCGCGGGCGGTGGACTGGAAGCCGGGTAGCGAGCGGCCGAGCCAGTCCAGCGCTTCGGGGGTGCGCGGCACCCACACCGAGCCACGGTGGCCACCGGTCTTGAGCAGCACCGCGGTGATCGACAGGGGCCGGCGGGCATATTTCACCAGCGCGGCGGTGGACGGATAGCTCAGACCGTCCTGTTTGCTGGCGAGCACCCACAGGGCGAGTGCCGGCGGGCGCTGGCGGGCGAGTTTCACCAGGTCGTAGCCGTTCCACGCGGCCGAGCCGGGCTTGAAGGGCTCGTAGCTCACGTCGAAGTCGGGACGGAAGTAGCCCTGCATGACGATCGAACCGCCGAAGATGTCCGGGTGCTTGATGCCGAGCATCGCCGAGCACCAGCCGCCGAACGAGTAGCCGAAGGTGGCCCAGGAGGTGCGCGCCGTTTGCACCCGAAAGTGGCTGACGACCCACTGCGGTATGTCGGCCGCGAGCCAGGTCTCGGTCTGCAGCCCGCCGGGGGCGTTGACGCATTCGGTGTCGACATCGGCGGGGGAGTTGATCTCGGGCACGACGACGATGGGTGCGGCGAGTTTGTGCATCGCCACCGCGGCGTCGACCTGTCGGTCGAAGTGGACGCCGGCGAAGAGCGACTGCGGGTGGCCGGGGAAGCCGTGCAACGCGAGAATCACCGGGTAGGTCCGGCGTTGTTTCGGGTCGTACCCCTCGGGCAGATAGACCATCACCTTGGTGCTGATGCCGCTGCGGGGACCGGTGACGGTGTAGGTCTGCAGGCGGCTTCCGGGGAAGGGCAGCGGCGGCAGGGTCGCCGGCGTGTGGTCCTTTCGCAGGCCGACGCCCTGGACCGAGGCGCTCGCTGCCTGCTGGGCGGTGCCGCCGCCCTTGGCGGTCGTGACCGCGGATCGCACGCCCAAGAGGTCCGACCAACTGACGTAGAACGCGTATTGGTCGTTGAGCAGGGTGGCCGCGAGGGTCACCACGGTGACATTGAGCAGGACGGCGGCGACGGCCCGCTGGACGACCCGCTGCCACTCGCGGGGCAGGCGGGGCAGCCCGAAGACCAACGCCGCGAAGAGAATGACCGCGGCCAGGAACAGGACGACCGGAAGGGCGGTGCCAGTGAGGCTCACAACCGCCGAGTCTGAGTCGGATTTCTGAACGTTGTCAGTATGCCGACTGGGAGACTTTCGCTCTTGCGTTCAGGGTCGTAGCAGAGCGAAGGCGTCGTCGAGCATCTGCTCGGTGAGCTTGCCGGTGAAGGTGTTCTGCTGACTGACGTGGTAGCTGCCGACGAGTCGGATTGTCCTTGTGCCGCAACGGATTTCGGCGATCGTCGCGTGACCGAAGCGGGGCTTGGGAGAGGGCACGTCCCAGCCGAGGCGGCGGGCGGCGGCGAGTGTGGCATCCCACCCGATCGAGCCGAGCGCGAGGATCGAGCGCAGGGTGGGTGCGGCCAGCTGCAGCTCGCGGTCCAGCCAGGGGGCGCAGGTGGCCTTCTCGAGGGTGGTGGGCTTGTTGTCCGGTGGTGCGCACCGCACGGCGGCGACGATGCGCAGTCCGGTGAGATGCAGGCCGTCGCCAGCGTGGGTGGCGTCGGGCTGGTTGGCATAGCCGGCGCGGTGGAGGGCGGCATACAGCCAGTCGCCGGAGCGGTCGCCGGTGAACATCCGGCCGGTGCGGTTGGCCCCATGGGCCGCCGGGGCGAGCCCGACGATGAGCGTCTGCGGGTGTGCGTCGCCGAAACCTGCTGCGGGTCGTCCCCAATATGGTTGTGCGGCATACGATTTCCGCTTCTGTATGGCGACGTCCTCCCGCCAGGCGATGAGGCGTGGGCAGGCGCGGCAGACGGTGATGCGGGCGTCGAGCTCCGCGATGTCCGAGGCAGCGGCGGCCAGGTGGGCGACGTCCGCGGCGTCTTCGGCGACTGGGGTTTTGGCGTCCGCAGGGTCGCCCGGCCAGCCCGCCCCTGGCGCCACCGGAGAACCGAATGGCTGACCCGTGATCGGGTGCGGCAGCGGCTCCTCCGGCATACCGCCCATCCTCCCCGACCCGGCTTCGCTGACGTGGTGCACCCTTCGCGGCGCTAGAGTCCGAGGATGGGGAGACCAGCGCGATCGGGGGGCGTGGCCCTCACTTCATGTGCCTTGCTTCTCGCAGTGGCGGTCACGGGATGCTCGAACGACACTATGTCTGAATCGTCGTCCAGTGCATACACCGCCGCGAGTCCTTCGTCGACGGGCAGCTCTCAACCCGCGGCGACGCCGACTTTGACGTCCGCGCAACCAACCACCGACGTGGTGACGAGTAGCCGGCCGACGACGCCGCCCGCCACTCCGCCGACGGCGACGCGCACGAGGTCAAGATCGGCCTCTGCCACCTCGAGGCCCACGCGTTGCTCGACCTACCCGGGTCCATACGGACTCACGATTGATCCGTGCATTGCTCGCGATCGCGACGGATTTGCCCTCGGTGGCCCGCCTTCCCCACGCTCACCGGCGAAGTACGACTCGCCGACCGACGCCGAATGTCTGCGATTTCGGTCGCAACTGCGAGCGTGGTCCAACTATCAGAACGCTCACCGTCCGCCCGGCGCCACAGCCGGCCTGCCCTCGAGCGGCGACGTGCAGTACCTCTACATCGTCTGCCACCTGGACTACTTCTAAGTCCAGATGTCCGAGCTGCCGCGGTCACGGGGAGCGGCAGCGACGCCCGGATCGAGCAGTTTGCTGCGCCGGGGGCGGACGGTCTGCTGTTCCACGCGATCAAGGATCCGAGTCGTCAGGTGGGCTCGAACACTGTTCGACGGCACTGGATCAAGGCGCGCAACGCCGTCGGCCGACCTAGTATGCGGGTCCACGACCTCCGGCACAGCGGCGCGGTGCTCGCTGTGAGGGCGGGTGCCACGGGCAAAGAGACTCAAGACCGCCTGGGTCACCTCAGTGCCGGCGCCGCCGATCGCTATCAGCATGCGGCGCGGGGGCGGGACGCCAAGATCGCGAAGAAGTGAGCCAATCGACGACGCCGTCTCGCGGCGTTGCCTTGCATCTAGGTTCCTACTCGCCGTCGAACTTGAGTTTGCCCTCGTCGATATCGAACGGTCCGGAGACCTCAACGCCCTCGAACTTGCCTGGCGGAAACCTGCCGTCGCGGACAATGAGGTGGTCCACGTTGCTGAGGATCGCCGTTGCAAGGTGCACGGCGTCCCAGGTGTCCATGCCGAGCTCACTGGCCAGCTCGCCAGCCTTGCGCGCGAGTGGCGCGGAGACATCGACCAGCTCCGTGGTCTGGGATTCTAAGAGCGCGCGCACGGTCTTCCGGGCGGCGGCTTGCTGGGGGGTGTCGTTCCGGTGTCTCGGACGTGCCTCAACCAGCATCGCCGTCGACTCGACCAGGGTCACCTCGTCACGTCGGATCGCGTCGATCAGCGACTCAAGGCAGGCGAACTCAGGCTCCCCGAGAACCACGCCGATTAGCGCCGACGCGTCGAGCAAGAACCGCCGCTTAGGCGTCACCACGGTGCACCTTCAGCCACTCATCGACCGGAACACCAGCAATGAAGTCTGGGTCGGCCCCGTACAGCTGGTCCCAGCGCACGTCCGCCTTGACCAGCGTGCGCAACGCGTCTGCCTTGATGTGGAACACTCGCCCGTCGTCGTCCTGCTTTACCTCGCCGCTGAGTTCGACCTGGGCATACAGGGCGTTCTTGAGGTCGTCGCGCAGCACCGTGTCGAACCCGACGCGCACGATTCGCCTGTTCGGGAGGCGAAGGGACGCACGGTTACCCCGGGAGACGTTGAGCCCGACGAGTTCTCCGCGCACCGCCCCGAACATCTTGCGCTCGAAGGGCTGCATGCGCTGAAGGTTCTCGCTCAGGCCAGGCGTGAGCTGGACGACGGAACGAAGCCGTGGCTTGTCGCTCACGAGGGCGAGTTGTGGCGGCACCCAATCGGCTTCGTTGTCCGCCGCACGGCCGTCCTCCACGAAGCGGTGGGCAGCCTTGACCGCGTCGGGGCTCCACTCGTCGGCGGATGGGCGCTCGCCGGAGTTGGCCAGGCCAAGACCTGCCACAACCAACCGGAGTACCCGCACTTCGTCCGCCTTGTCCTCTGGGGGAGCGACCGCCACGCCGACAGAGCCGGTCCATACCCTCGTGATGCGCCAGTCAAGAGGCGTTTCGGAGAGTTCATCCAGGAGCGCGAGCAGGTCGTGGCCCAGCTGGAAGAACCGCCCCGCGCTGGTGACGGGACGTCCGCTGTCCACGGTGAGTTCGAGCGCGTCCACGCCCTCATCATGCACGGCACCACCGTCATGGCGTGCGAAAACGACGAGGTAGGTGAGTTAGCCGGACCTTCCCTGGGGGTCGCGTCGGCTGCGGATGCGACAGCTCCCCGTCCGCGCTTCGAATTACGCCCTGGGAACGTTCTTCTTCACCCTTCGCACCGACTCGTTAACGCGGCGCATCCACCACCTGTCGGCGGAATCCTTGAAGTAGATGGCTGGTATCAGGATGGGCACCGAATTTGCTGGTAGGTCGGTGGGGACCGCTGTGGTGAACGTCGCCTTCTCGCCCGGGTTGGTGGCGCCTAACGGCGCGCCAACAGCGGGGAAGCTCCCGCCCGTCGGTCGCTCGAACTGCACTAGCCAGGCGTTGATCGGCTCGTCGCTTCCGTTGTGGAGGGTGACCGTCACGACGATGATGTTCACCTGCGCGAGGTAGATCTGGTTTCCCCGATGGTCCGACCCAAGCGTCAGATATGAGAGCAGAGACCCGAAGTGGGAGCCCGGACCGCCTTCGACGTTGCTCGACGGAACCTGGTCGCCCGCACCGTAGGAGCCCAGTACTGTGCTTGTGGCGTACACCCGCCGCGCCTGCGCAGACCGCCGGTCCTTGACGCTGCTCTTGTAACTGAAGGCAGCCACCAAGAACGCGAGAGCGGTCGGCACCGCCGTCACCCAGGTCGGGGCGTCTCCCCAGTCGATCGACACAGGCCGCAGCGTACTGACGCGTCGCGCCGCGCATACTCGCGGTCCAGCTGGCAGCTTCGTCCAGTCCGCTCTCGTTCGGCTTCGACTCGATCATCAGCCGCCGTTCCCCGCTTCCTCCTATGCCTGGACGCCCTCGTTCCGGGCGGTAGAACGCGTCCAGGCCGATTCACGCGGCCATCCGCGCCTGCTATGCGGTCGGGACCAGGACCATGAGTCGGTCGACGTCGGCAGGATCGACCCGCAGGACCCGGGTCCCGCTGCGGTAGGCGGGCAGCTCCCCGGCGGCGATTCGCCTGCGGAAAGTGCGGATGCTGAGGCCGGTGCGATCGGCGGCGTCGGCGAGGGATTCGAACTGGCGGCGGGACTTGGGAGTGTTCGTCACACTTCCCCAAAGGGTCAGATCGCGCCTCTGGCGGTCACACCCGGGAACAAAGATCATGGAGTGGACTTCGACCGTCGCGAGGACACATGATTGGCCGCTCGAAATCGACCTTGGTGCCCATGCGTCCCCGCGCGGCCGTGTCCCGGGCGAACAAGGTGGCGGCGGCACGGGTCTACGTCGCTGCCAGCGCGAAGATCGGGCAGACGGTGCCCGATTGGATCCGGCGGATCGCTGACGGCCAGATCAACTAGCCGCGCAGCTGCTCCTCCAAAGCCGTTGCTACTGCCTCGAACTCGGCCAGGGCAGCAGTGAGGTCCTCGACGATCTCGCGGGCGATGACGTCCGGTGACGGCAGGTTGTCGAGGTCTTCGAGAGAGTCGTCCTTCAACCAGGTGATGTCGAGGTTGGCCTTGTCACGGGCGACGATCTCGTCATACGTGAACGACTTCCAGCGCTCGGACTCGACCCGCTCAGTCGCGGTGTATGCGGCAACGAACTCGTCGAGGTCGGTCCGGCGCAGCGGGTTCTGCTTGAGGGTGAAGTGCTTATTGGTGCGCAGGTCGTAGACCCAGAGCTGCTCGGTCCACGGCTGCCCTGGCCGGGCGACCTTCTTGTCGAAGAACAGCACGTTGGCCTTCACACCCTGGGCGTAGAAGATCCCGGTCGGCAGTCGCAGCATCGTGTGCAGGTCGAAGTCGGCTAGCAGTTTGCGGCGGATCGTCTCACCGGCACCGCCCTCGAAGAGCACGTTGTCGGGTAGCACCACTGCGGCGCGTCCGTTGGTATCGAGGATCGTCGCGATGTGCTGGACGAAGTTGAGCTGCTTGTTGCTGGTTGTCGCGACAAAATCCTGGCGCTCGATTTCGCGGTCTTCCCGGATCTCCCGGCCGTCGGCGCCGACCATCGTCAGCGATGACTTCCGCCCAAACGGTGGGTTGGAGAGTACGACCGACCAGCGTCGGCCCGGATCGGCAATGAGCGAGTCACGCACCTCGATCAGCGAGTCGCCATTCGAGGCGCCCATGCCGTGCAGAAGGAGGTTCATGGCGGCCAATCGCGCTGTGCCGTCCACGAGTTCGTAACCGGAAGCAAAACTGTCGCGCAGGTGGTCCCGCTGGGTCGGCGTCATCGACTCGGCGCCACGGGAAGCATGGTCATGCGCAACCAGAAGGAACCCACCCGTGCCGCAGGCGGGGTCGACGACCGTGTCGGCGACGGTGGGACGGATGACGTCAACGATCGCCTGGATTAGGGCCCGAGGCGTGAAGTACTGACCCGCCCCGGATCCCTTGTCTGACGCACCCTTGGACAGCAGTTCCTCGTACGCGTCGCCCTTGATATCGGTGCCGGACTGCGACCAGTTCTCCTTGTCGATCAGGTCGACGACGAGCCGGCGCAGCTTCGCCGGGTCCTGGATGCGGTTCTGCGCCTTGCGGAAGATCGTGCCGATGACACCGTCCTCGCGGGCGAGGCCGACGAGGATGCGGGTGTACTCGAACTCGAGCTGGTCACCTTGGGCGTCGAGCAGCTTCTGCCACGAGTATTCCTCGGGCACGATCTGCTCCGGGCGCAGCTTCC
Organism: Metallococcus carri; assembly: GCF_011440275.1. Classification (GTDB taxonomy): domain Bacteria; phylum Actinomycetota; class Actinomycetes; order Actinomycetales; family Dermatophilaceae; genus Metallococcus; species Metallococcus carri. Next base: position 133,774 of record NZ_JAAOIV010000010.1, read on the forward strand.
GGGTCGCGCGCTCGTGCGCCATCTTGAGGAACAGGAGGTAGGTCAGTTGTTCGGTGTATTCGATGACACCGACGCCGTCGTCGCGCAGGACGTCGCAATACGACCAGAGCTTGTCGACCAAGCGGCGCGAGTCAGTCATTGCTCTCCTCCAGGAGGCGGATGTTCGGTGCGTCCTTGTAGATGCCGTCGCCGGCCAGCAGTGGCAGGTCATGTGCAATTGCTGTCGCTGCGACCCACGCATCGCCCATGTGTTGCTTGTCAGCGAGCGGATGGCCGCTGCGCTTGCACGCGTCACGCAAGGTCGCGAACGCGAGGACGGTTTCCGGCGTGAAAGGCAGAGTCGGCGTCCTGCCGAAGTTCGCATTGAGGTCGGCGATCTTGGCCGGCCCCCAGCCTCGGGAGAGGGCACCGAATCGGATCTCGCCTTCTGTCTGAGCCGAGATAACGACTTGCTTGCCAAGCATCAGGCGGCGCCAGCCGGCTACGCGCGGATCTCGGTCACGAGGGGTCAGGACGACGCAACTCCAGACGTCGGTGTCCACGAGGACGACATCGTCAGCCACGGATGTCGGCCAAGAACTCTGCAAGCTCCTCATCGGAGATGTCCATGGGAGGTGGGGCCGCGTGCGAGCGGGCCTCGGAGAGCAGCACCTCGAGACGTCGCCTTGGGCTGATGGCCAACCGCTCCTCAATGGGCTTCGTAGCCTCAACGGTTGCGCCGTCCATGCGGTGGTGCTGTGTGCCGCGGCCGACGGCGAGCACGCCGGTCACGGTGACCTGCTCTCCAACGAGGTGAGCGGCCAGCTTCGCGTCAGCCACGTGGTGAAGGTCGATCGCGTTGCCGGCGACGTCGCGTAGGCGGAAGCGAGACGAATGCAGATCAACCATCTCGAGCAGGCCATGCAGCACCGTCTCGCCAACGTCTTCGTGCGCAGATCTTCGCCAAGGGTCACGACTCAGCGCTGAGGTGCGGAAGCGTACGGGCGGGTGGCCGGGCACAGCGAACTCCGCTTGAGGGGCTGCTCTCCGGAGCGCGACGACGAGGTCGTCGACTGAATCGGCAACCGTGTCCGAGATGTCTTGTGGCCGGAGGTTCTTCTCAAGGCCGTTAACGATCGACCAAAATGCCTCGTCGACCCCTTTCGCCACGGGATCGACCAGGGCGGCCTCGTCGCCGACAACGAAGACGACGCGGGTGCTGCCAGGGCGGAACGCAACCTGTACCGTCGCCAGCTTTTCGAGCGTGGCGTCGGTTCGTCCGAGGCCAGGGCGGTCGGCGACCGCTCGGGTGAGGCGATACGTGATGTCCTTGAACGAGGCGATTAGGCCAAGGGCGTCGGCGGCAGGCAAGGAGCCGTCGGGGCTGGCGTGGCCAATCAGCCGGATCTCGATCTCACGGGTCATCGTCGCCACCTCCTACCGATACCGGATCTCATCAATCTACTGACGACCACCGACGAAGTCCCGTGCGGCGGTCATCGAAGAGAAGATCCCCCGATGCGCATCGTTGAGAGGCCCGGGGGATATGGTCGCCCAACTCTACAGCCGTCGAAGAGGTGGATTATGTGAGTTCGAGGGCGTGCCACTCGAGCTCCGGGCGTGTCAGTTCCGCCAGGATCGGAAGGGAGGGGACGCCGTCTGAGGCCAGCACACTCGTTGCCTCCTCCTCGAGCGGGAACGATCCGAACAGTGCGTCGCACTTCAGGCAGCCGAGCGACAGGTATCGCTGCTGCGCCGTTCGACTCCGTCGAGGCTTGATGGACGTGGCCGCAGGATGGCCGACGAGGGTGAGTAAGTCCTTTGCGTACGCGACGATCGGTTCCGATGCGACCGTGCGCATGTACTCGTCCGGCCGGTCATACCCCTTCAGATGAATGAGTAGGGGGACCTCGTTGGACAGAGCGCATCTCCAGCACGAGTAGGCGATGCCACGAACCTGGACCACCAATTGGCGCTCGACGGCCGCGTTGAGGATGCTCCTGACGGCGGGGCTGATGTCAGACCAAGCCATGGCACCGGCAATCGCGATTAGCGGCTGCGGTCGAAGGGGTCATTCGACGCCTCGGCTCTCCCACACGCCGAACGATCCCTCGGCGGACACCCATTCGACACGCCCGTTGCACGAGCGGCCCAAAGCGATCGCACCAGCGGTCGAGGGGGAGGAGAAGACGATGTCCCGGGTGACGCGGCCCGCGCCGTTCTCGACGACGATCGATCCGTCGGCCAACAGCCCCTCGTGCTGCGCGCGATAGCTTGCGTACGCCTTCTGGGTGCTCGCCGCCTTGCCCACCCCGTGCCACTCGGGTACGACGACTGAACCACTCAACATGATGAACTCGCCGTCGACCTGCTGGGCAGACGCGTCCACGCCTTGGCGTGCGCTCTTCAGCGTGAAGATCGGCGACTCCTTTGGCGCGGCGGGTGTGGCGTCAGCCCGGGTGGCGCGCACGCGAATCGCGTTGACCCCCAACACAGGCAGCACGATCTGGAGTTGGCCGAGGAAATACTCCATGTCGGACGCGTCGGCCTCGGGGAGGCGGCAGACCGGTGGGGCGGTGCCGTTCTCAAGGGTGACGCGGCCGGCTTTGGCAGCCAACTCGATCAGTCGGGACTCGAGGTACCTCCCGTGTGACTTGGTCAAGTTGGTGTCCTTGGAGGTGATCACGACGATCCGGTTCCAGAAGGATTTCTCCTTGGCGTGGCTACGCAGCCGAGTGGCGACGACGTCGGCCTCGCCGATGTAGCAGCGGGTATCGCCGACCGCGGTCTCGTCCTCGCCAAGCAGGAGATAGACGCCGGTGCGCTCGGCCTCTTCGCGACGGAGCAAGTCAGCCAGGTCAGAGCGGCGCGCAGAGAGGACATGGCCGGTCCAGTTGGTGATCTCGGCCGTGGTCAGGCCGCCAGGTGTGCCGTCGACGAGGAAGAGCTTCACCTGCTTGCCGTTCACGCCATGGCCTCCGCGAGTTCCTCGACCGCTTCGTCGTCGGTATGGCGTCCAGTCAGCTTCCCGCAGAATGCTGCGGCCAGGATGGAGCGCCGGAGCGACAAGGTCCGCCTCTGCGCGAGTGCGATGGAGTTGGCCAAGCCCGCGGCTTGTTCACGCGACTCAGTCAGTCGCTCGGTTATCGCGGCCTGGTCCCGAAGGGAAGGCACTGGCAGTAGCACGCTCGCCAGCTGCTTCTGATTGACCTTGTAGATCCCTGCGGTTGTACGGGCCATCGACTCGATTTGGCGACGCACCGATCGGGAGTTCCACACGAGGTCCAGGTATTCGGTCGACAGGGTCGCCTCATTGGGTCGCGCCCGAATTGCGGTGTCAGGGAACGCAATTGGGTCAGGATCGCTGCGGACGAGGGATCCTCGTCCGACGAGGCGGATGCTGCCGTTGCCGCGCGCAATTAGGTAGTCGTCCTTTGCGACGAGGAATGGTCTCGCGTCATCTTCAGACCAAGCGCCTCCCTTCCGTGCGCTCAGGTCGACGCCGGCCGGTTGCAGTGCTGTCAGCCGGAGAACCGGAAACCCGCCCTCCCGGGTTGGCACGGAGCGCCCGTTCGATAGCGGAATGGACAGCGCCTCGCCGAAGGGAACTTGTTCGAAGGCGACGTGTGCCAGTTGCTGCCGGAGCGAGGCCTCATCAAGGTTCGACAGGCGAGCCGTTGCGGCGGATACATAATCCGCTGCTGCGTCGAGACGGGAGAGGTGGTCTTCGAGGACTTCGACGATCCTCCGCTGCTCCGAGCGGTCGGGCCAACGCAAGCGAGTCTCTGCGAATCGCTTCGCCGAGATCTCCTTGAATGTCGTTCCACTCGCACGCGACTCCAGATCGGGCTTCGCAGCCAGCATGTGCCAATAGAGGTACTTAGGCTCAATGAACTCAGGTGGGACGGCTGTCTTGCAGCCCTGATTCGTGCACATCTCGCGGCCCGCGATGGCGACATAGCCAACGGGTGCACGAGAGCTGACGATGACAGACCCCGGCGGGACGAGCCGCGCACTGCAGGAGCGGAGCCCAGCCTCAGTCAGCCCTCGCTCTCCACCGTGGAGCGTCTGCGATCGATCGCGTGACATGTCGGCTGGGGTCAGCCACGCGATGTCGCCGCCCCAGAATTCGGCCACCCCCGTCTTTGGGGTAGCGCCTGAGACCACATCGCAGACGTCGCCCAGGGCTGATTCGGACCAGCCAGCCGGCACTTCGCTCACGCCGTGAGCTCCGCGTTCAGGTTCTCCAACAGGTCGGCTGCCTGGTCGCCGAGGTCGCGCAGGGCACCGTCCACTCCGCCACGCTCGGTGAACGGCGCTTCGTCGAGGTCTTCGGCGGTGATGCCGGCGGAGTTCGCAATCACTTCGACCATTCGGTCCAGCCACCACCTTTGTGTCTCAGTGAATTTCGTGCCCGCTTGGTCCTGTTGGACGAGCCAGGCGGCGTACCGTTCACGCACGCGGTCGGCGTACGGAACGAGTTCGTCGTCGACGCCGACGGTATAGCGCAGCAGGGACACCAGGTCGGTGAGGGTGTGCCGGTCGCTGTGGCGCACCCGGCCCACGTCGATGGTTTCGTACGCAGCCCAGATGAAGTCCGTGGTCCAGTTGTGCGGTGGCCGGCTGATCCGGTCGGCGAGTTCCTGGATGTCGGTGAAGCTGATCCGCCGTTCCCGGGCTTCGCCGAGCAACTGGATGGCGGTGATCTCGTCCCGGTGCTGCTCGAGATACGCCTGCCACGACTCGACGACCGATCGGGCGCGGCTGGTGTCGACGACGCCGCTGGCCGAGAGGAGCGTGTCGGCGTTGACCTCGTCGATGACTCGGTCGTGGGTGGCGCGTAGTTCGAGGATTCGTGCGCGGAGTTCGGGGTTCGCAGCCAGAGGCTTCGTTGCCTGATCCAGGAGTTGCTGGATGATTTCGACACGGGCTCCCTCGTCGCCCGGCTCAATCGACGAGGTCGCGGCCGCCTGGACGTCGGGGTCAACCGCGTCGACAAGCCCGCGCACGATGTCGCGTACAGCCCCGCCGGCGACGTCGTCCAGCTCATCCCGTTCGGCAGGGGTGAGGTCGAGCTCGAGCTTGGCCAATCGTGAGGCGAGAGTGGCGGTTTCGTCCTCGGTCAGGGAGAGCGTGGCGGCCTTGTCGAGGAGCTTCTTGAGCGAGACGCCCTTCTCGCGGTTCAGCGGCGGGTCGACGAAGTCGTGCTCGGTGACGCCGACGGCGTCGACGATGACGAACCGGTCCTTGCCGGACGCGTCCGGCGTGACGGACTGGAAGTCGGCGGGAGCGATGGTGCGGGCGCCGCGGCCCTTCATCTGCTCGAAGTACTGCGCCGAGCGCACGTCGCGCATGAAGAACACGCACTCCAGCGGCTTCACATCGGTGCCGGTGGCGATCATGTCGACGGTCACCGCGATGCGCAGGCTCGGGGAGGTGCGGAACGCCTGCAACTGCCCCTTCGGGTCGCGGGCGTTGTAGGTGATCTTCGCGGCGAAGTCGTTGCCCTTGCCGAATACCTCGCGGACGGTCGTGACGATCTCCTCGGCGTGCGCGTCGTCCTTGGCGAAGATCAGTGTCTTTGGCACGGTCGAGCGGCCCGGGAAGATCTCGGTGAACAGGCGGTCTCGGAAGGTCTCAAGCACGAGCCGGATCTGCGACTTGGCAGTGACCGCGCGGTCGAGTTGCTTGTTCGTGTACTCCAGGTCCTCGTCCAGCGCTTCCAGTCGCTGTTTGCGGGTGCGTCGATCGACCTTTGGCACGACGGTCTCGGCGTCGATCCGTCCTCCGCGTTCGGAGATCTCCGTACGGATCCGGTAGACGTCGAAGTCGACGTTCACCCGGTCCGCGACCGACTGTGGGTAGGTGTACTCGGAGACCAGGTTCTGCCGGAAGAACGCGAACGTCTGCTTGCCCGGTGTCGCGGTGAGGCCGACGACGTGGGCGTCGAAGTACTCCAGCACCCCGCGCCACACGCCGTAGATGGATCGGTGTGCCTCGTCGACGACGACCAGGTCGAACGTCTCCGGCGGCAGCGTTGCGCTGTAAGCGACGGTGACGGGGGAGTCGGGCACGAAGTCGTCCAGGCCTGGGTCGTCCTCGGCGCTGACGTCCTCGCCCTGCAGCCCCTTGTAGACGCGCTGGATGGTCGAGATGACGACGTTGCTGCTGGCCGCCATGCCGGCGCGGGTGAGCTTGTCGACGTTGTAGATCTCGGTGAAGCGGCGGCCGTCGCCGGGTGTGCGGTAGTTCTGGAACTCGGCGATCGTCTGGTCGGCGAGGTTGTTGCGGTCAACCAGGAACAGGATCCGCCGGAACCCGCCGAACTTCAGCAGCCGGTAGGCCAGCGTCACCGCGGTGTACGTCTTGCCCGCGCCGGTCGCCATCTGCACCAGGGATCGGTCGAAATGCTGCGCGGCCAGCGATTGCTCGACGCCGGTGATCGCGGTGATCTGCGCTGGCCGTAACGCGGACGTGTCGAGGCCGGGCAGGTTGCGCACCTTCGCCCGCCAGGTCGGTGCTTCATCGTCGGCTTCGGCGTCGCGGATGATCCGGGCGAGCGTTGCCGGCTGTGGAAACGCGAACACCTGCCGCGACCGCGCGTCCGGGTCGTAGCCGTTGGTGAAGTGGGTTTCGGAACCGCTCGCCTCGAACACGAACGGCAACCGACCGTCGCGGGTGAGTGCCTTCAGTCGTACGTCGGCAGGCAGACCCTCGGCGTACATCGCTGATTGCCACTCGACGCCGCTGAGGGTCGTGCCCTGCGGCTTGGCCTCGACCACACCGACGACGCGCTGGTCGACATACAGCAGGTAGTCGGCGCGACCGTGCCCGGACTTCATCGTGACCTCGCGGCAGGCGACGCCCTGCGCGGCGAACAGATTCAGCGCCTTCTTGTCCTGGACGACCCAGCCGGCGTCGGTCAGCTGGCGATCGATCAACACCCGCGCCCGTGCCTCGGCGGCAAGCCGAGCGTCGTCCCCCTGATGCGCATTCATAGTGTTCGCAGATTACTGCGGAGGCCGTTCGATTTGCCGGATTCTCGGGCCGTACGGCGATGTACGCCAGCGCGTCAGCCTCGCAGGCTGCGTACCTCCTCTCGAAACGCGAAAGTCGAAGTCCCACACACCTCTTGCATTGTCGGCGCGCGTGCGTTTCGATGATGCGAAACGGAAGGGTCTGCAGAGAGGCGATCGCGATGTTGGAAGGGCTCGAACGGGTGGCTGGACCGACGACTGCGCGCGACATCGAGTCGCTGGCAGGGAACCTTCTGCGGCGTGCACGGAAGGCCCGCGGACTCGATCTGAGCGAGGTGGCCGCGGCCGCCCAGGTGCCGGTCGAGACCGTCGCGGCGATCGAGGACGGCGAGGTTCAGCCGAGCTTGCCTGAGCTGCTCCTGATCTTGATTTCGATCGGCAAGGAACTGCGCATCCGCATCGAAGACTTCGACGACCACGACAAGGTGCTCGATGAGCGGGCGGCTCGGTTCCCGGAACGGCAACGGGCGATGGAGGAGCATCGCGACCGGCTGCTCGACAACGTGACGGAGGAGCCGCGATGACCGACGAGGCGATACGGAAGTGTCCGCGTTGCGGCGGACCGGTGATCTACCACGGGCGTGGTCGCCGACCTGTGTGGTGCTCGACGAGGTGCCGCAACGAGGCCGCAGTGGTGCGTCGCGGTGCACGTGAAGCCGCGGTCGAGATCCGCATGATCGACGTACCGAAACAGCCGCGGCGAGGGAGTGGGGGCGAGGGTGCGGGGGCCACCTCGAATGCCGATGCGAAGCCAGCACCGGTGTCGCCGGGTCAGCGTGGAGACCAGACGAGTGCTGCCGATAGGCGGGCGCTGACGGCTGCAGTTCTGGCCGACCCGGAAGCCGTCGCGACCGTCGTGTCAGCGCTGGCGAAACGGGAGCAGGTGGGCAAGTTCGGCGGGGGTCGGTGGGCTCCGGTTCGCGCCGGGATCGTGGCCCTCGCGGACCGGATCCGGGCTCGCGAAGAGTAGGAAGGGCGGCGCACGATACGCATCAGCGAAATGCGCGCTGACCGAGAATGCAAGAGCTGTGTGGGACTTGAGGACCCGTGCCTCGGCGACCGCGTCGACTTCCGGATGCATCGGCGGTCGCTGTCACCGGTGTGATGAAGAATCGGTCCATGGACGTGGACCTTTCGAAACTACCGACCGGCACGACGGGTTGGCTCGCGCTCATTGACTACACGCTGCAACTTGGCGATCTGGCGGAAGTCGACTACCTCGAGCTCAAGGGACGCCTCACGTTTGAAAGCTCGTCGGCGCGCAAGCGCGCAGCCGTTGTCCTTTGCCGCGCAGTGCTTGGCATGGCCAACCGGATGCCGGATGTTGCAGAACGGCACCTCGGCGGCGCCGGCGTTGTGTTTGTAGGGGTCGACCAGTCTGAGGGTCTCGTGGGCGTCGACGAGATTGATGGCGCGACTCTGCGCGACAGCGTGCAGGCGTACATCGGCGACGACGGGCCGGACTGGGACCACCAATTCATCCGCCATTCGGACGGACTGGTGCTGGCGATCATCGTCAGCCCGCCTTGCTGGGGTGATCGGATCCACGCTGTGCGCAAGGACTACTCAGATAGCGAGTCCAAGCTTTCCGTGCGTGACGGAGATGTTCTCGTACGCGTGCCCGGCAAGACGCGACCCGCAACGAGTCACGACCTGTCTCAGCTGGAATCTCGCCGTGCCAAGTCGCCAGATAACGGGGCGAAGCTGGATGTGTCTTACTCCGGCGGATTCGATCGGGTCAGTCGCGCCAGCGTCACCGAACTCATCGACGGGATGGTCTGTACTGTCGCCAGCGAGTTGGTCGCGTCGATTCCAGCCCCCTCGCCGCCCGGGGGGTACGCAAGCGGCCTCCAGGGCTTCATGCAGCAACGAACTGCCCTCGCTGACAGTCGTTCACCGAATGAGTTCCGGGCTGAGGTTCAAGGCTGGGTCGTCAGTTGTCAGCGCAACCTTCCGGAGGTCGCCCAGGATTTCCTCCGCCACGAGTTGAGTCCTGGGACCTTCGTGCTCCAGAACACGTCGGACCGGTACCTCGACAGCGTCCGTGTCCGGGTGAACCTGCCGGCGGGGCTGACTGTGCTGGCAACTTCGGACGCGGACTACTGCGACCATGGCGGAGCATTCGATCCTTTCACGGTGCTACCTGATCGACCGGCGAGGTTTGGCCAGATGCAGCTGTTCAAACCTCCGAACTTTGCCGTGGCTCGAGTGCGACAGGCAGGCTTGGACCCATGGGCAACAGCCATCGACGTTGAGCGAACCGACGAGGGGTGCGTGGTGGCGTGGTCTGTGGGAGACCTTCCTCCTCGAGGCCGAATGGCGACGGGTGAAGGTTTTGTTGTCTTTGCTGACGAGGACCACCATGCTCACAACGAGCACGCCATCGCCCACGACCATCAGCCGATGCCTTCGTCATTTCGTTGCTCGTGGGAGGTGACCGCGCGCGGCGTCGACCACGTGTTTCGTGGCGAACTTGTCGTCCACTGCAGGCAGGAGGCTGGAGCAATGCTGCAGTGGGCGGCTGGTTAGCGGTTCACGCTTTTCGAAGGAGGAATGTGCCTGGTTCGACCTGTAGGACTACGGCGAGGTCTTCCAGCCGCTCGAACAGCACCCCTCGCCGCCCGTGCTCGAGCTCGATCAACTGGTTCCGACTGAGGCCAGACTCGAGCGCCAGTGCCTCCTGCGTCAGCCCCCGCTCCAACCGCAGCCGGCGGACGTTGGCACCGACTCGTCGACGTGATTCGGCCCAGCGTTTTTGTTGGTCAGGGTCCACTTGATCTCGTCGCGTCGGCACGCATCGATGTCACGCGAGTTGGGCACGAAAGTCTGCCCCACTAATAGGGCAGCATCATGCGCATGGAACCGATCGTTCGCTACGGCATCAAGTCGCGGTTCGACAACGTGTGTGCACTCTGCGGAGCGCCGACGTCGGTCGGGGATCGGATCTACAAGCTGCCCGACAAGCGAGGCGGGCGGAAGTGGGTATGCGCGGCATGCCGCTGGGAGGACGAGGAGCGCGTTATCGACCTGCCGTTCGTCCTCCGGAAGGTCGACCACCGGATGGGCGTTGGGCCGTACACACCGAATCTCGCTGAGCTGCAAGTGATTCTCGGTGCTGCTCGCGGTGTCGTGTTGGAGACGGATGATGAGGTCTTCTTGTTCGAGTTGCTCGATCAGTGTCTTGAAGCGCGACGGCCGCGGATCTTGAGCCGGGCGAAGATGTCGACGCTCCTCGACGTCCTGCGCCGAGCCGCGGAGTAGAGACCGCAGAGGGAGCACGGGAGCGGGGTGAAGGTAGGGGGACCCCAACCCGCGCAGGGTTGTGGGTCCCCGGGAGACCGCGTCGGTCGCGTGGTCGCGTATGGCTTGGCCGGGGACGGGCTACGGGTATGACTCGCTTGCCCCAGGACCGGGATGTGTTCGGGACGCCGTACGAGGGTCAGTCGTCCGCGCCCGGGTCTGCCTTGGACCGCGTGACGCCACCGAACTCGGGCAGGGTGCAGTTCCGGCTCTAACCCGGGACGGCACCGAGGACTGGTCGGCCCACCCGTTTCGATCCGTACGGGCGCAGACGTTCCTGTTGGGGAGGGGGACGGCGCGGCCGCAGAAGGCAGCGGCGCGGACAGTGCTCGGGCGGGATGCCACGCAGCCGCTGTCGGTGTGGTGTTAGCCGGCCGGCGATGAACCACCGCCTGTCTCGACTACGGCAGAGCGAGACAGGTGGCGACATGAGGTGACAGGGCGTGCGCCCTGCCGAAGCTCGACACCCTTGGCGGGTGGAGCGGTGGCGGCTACTCTTGGAGCCACGTCAGCACCTCTGGATTGCTGTCGTCAGGCCCCCGGAGGTTGCAGCCTCGCGGGGGTCTTTCCTGTCCGCAGCCGGTGCCGTTGTGCCCCACTTATGCCCGCGAGGGGCAAAGCAAAACCGGCCCTGACTGCGTTTCCGCAGGTCAGAGCCGGTTTTCTAACTGGTCGGGGTGACAGGATTTGAACCTGCGACCTCTTCGTCCCGAACGAAGCGCGCTACCAAGCTGCGCCACACCCCGTGGCCTGCGCGAACTCTCGCTTGTGGCATGAGCGCGCGCAGCGAGGAGAAACTCTACCCGGCACCCAGCGGAACTCCCAATCGGGTTCAACTACCGCGCAACGAGCGTCAGCAGCGAGGCCTCGGGGCGGCAGGCGAAGCGCACCGGCGTGTACTTGTTGTGCCCCAACCCCGCTGACACGTTGAGCCACCCGGCGCCGTCCGGAGCGGCCGCCGACGGCGCGTTGTCCGCCCCCGGCCACCACCGGGACAGCCCCTTCGCCCGGTCGGTGCCGAGGTCGCAGTTGGTGACCAGCGCGCCATACAGCGGCACCGCGAGCTGCCCACCGTGCGTGTGCCCGGCGAGCACGAGATCCGCACCTGCCGCGGTGAGCGCGTCCAAGGCGCGCAGGTATGGCGCGTGCACGACTCCCAGCGTCAGCTCGGCGTCCGTGGCTGGCTCGGCAAGGGTGTCGAGGTCGTCATACCCGAGATGCGGGTCGTCGAGACCGAGCAGCTGAGTTCGTATGCCCCCCAACGAGATTCGTGCCCGACGATTGTTGAGGTCGGTCCATCCGCCACCGACCAGACCGGCGCGAAGTTCGCGCCAGGGCAGCTCCGGCACACCCATGTCGGCGCCCTTGCGATGCGAGGTCTTGAAGTACTTCGCCGGGTTCTTGAACATCGGCGCCCAGTAGTCGTTCGAGCCGAAGACGAACGCGCCCGGCCGGTCCAGCAAGGGCTCCATCGCGTGCAGCACGGCGGGCACGGCGTTGAGGTCCGAGCAGTTGTCGCCGGTGTTGATCACGAAATCCGGTGCGAGACAGGCGAGTTCGCGCACCCACTGGATGCGGCGCTCTTGGCGGGGGACCAGGTGCAGGTCGCTGAGGTGCAGCACCGTCACCGGGTCGGCACCCGCGGGAAGGACGGGCACGGTCGCGCGGCGGACGGCATACCAGTTGCGCTCGACGAGGGAGGCCCAACCGAGGCAGGCGGCGCCCGCTCCGACCAGGCCGAGACCTGCCTTGGTGGCGTTGTGCACTAGTTGGCGAGGGCGCGCTTGACCGCGTCGGCCACCTGACGGCCGTCGGCCCGCCCGGCGATCTTGGGCTGCAGCACCTTCATCACCTGACCCATGCCGGCCGGGGAGGACGCGCCGGTCTCGGCGATCGCCTCGGCCACCAGCTGCCGCAACTCGTCCTGCGAAAGCTGTTGCGGCAGATAGGTTTCCAGCACCCCGAGCTCGGCCCGCTCCTTGTCGGCCAGCTCGGCGCGGCCGGCGCCGTCATACGCCTCGGCGGCCTCGCGACGCTTCTTGGCCTCCTTGGTGAGCACTGCGAGCGTTTCGGCGTCGGTGAGCTCCTTGGCGGCGTCACCGGCGACCTCGGCGTTGGTGACGGCTGCGAGAGCCATCCGCAGCGTGCCGGCGCGCACTTGGTCGCGCCCCTTGATCGCCGCGGTGAGGTCGGACTGGAGGGTCTGCTTGAGCGTCATGGCGACATTGTCCCCCGAGGGAGTCCTCAGCCCTTCTTGGACTTGCCCGGCGGCACCGGCTTGGTCGGCGGGCTCGCCGTCGCGGTCGGGGTCGGGGTGGCGGTCGCCGTGGGGGTCGGCTTCGGCGTGGGGGTCGGCTTCGGCGTCGGAGTCGGGGTCGGCTTTGGTTTGACCGTCGGCTTCGGCTTCGGCGGCGGCGCGGTCCTGGGCGGGGGCGCCTGGGTCACCGTCGGGGCCGGCGCGGGCGGCGGCACGTAGGGCGGCCGCCCGGTGCTAGGGAAAACGGTCACCGTCGACCCTTTCGGCGCGCGGCTGCCGACGCTGGGGTTGGAGCCCATGACCAGCCCGCCCCACATCGTGGAGTCCTGTGCCGGGCCGACCGTGCCCTTGAAACCGGCGGCCTGCAGCAGCTTCACCGCGGTGTCAGGGCTCTGTCCGACGACATTCGGGACCTTGATCTGGTCACCGTTGAGCAGCTTGTCCGACGGCTCGGTGAACTTCACCTTGGGCTTGCCCTTGAGCGCCTCGTCCATCACCGACTTCCAGATCGGCGCGGCGAGCGTGCCACCGAAGATGTAGCCCTTGTAGAAGGTGCTGCCGAGCTTGACGTCCTTCAGCTTGGCCTGGGAGTTCAGGTGGCCCACCCAGATCGAGGTGGCCAGCTGCGGGGTGTAGCCCACGAACCAGGTCTGCGTGGCGCCGTCGACGGTGCCGGTCTTGCCCGCCGACGGGCGCCCACCGGCGAGGCCGGATTTGGCGGCTGTTGCGAGCGGATCCGGGCCGAGCACCTGCTCGAGCACCTTGGTCGTGGCGTTGGCGACGTCCTTGCTGATCACCTGCTTGCACGCGGTGCCGGCGATCGGGATCTGCTGGCCGGTGCCGTCGACCATCGACTTCACCGGCCGCGGCGTGCAGGCCTTGCCCTGCGCGGCGAGGGTCGCATAAGCATTGGCCATCGACAGCGCGGTGACATCGGAGCTGCCGAGCGTGATGTCGGAGGGAGTGCGGCCGACCGAGTCGCCATACCCGTTGACCAGGCCCATCTTCACGGTCGTGTCGTGCACCTTGCAGGCCCCGACATTGGACACGAGCTGGGCGAAGGCGACGTTGACCGACTCGGCGGTCGCCTTGCCGAGCTCCATCGGCCCGGCGGGCACGGGGAAGTCGTTGGGGACCTTCCACTTCTCGTTGCGCCCGAGGCCGCACTTGCCGGGGAAGTCCTTGTTGGTGAAGGTGCGGGTCTGCAGCGGCGTGGAGCCGTCCATCTCCATGTCCATCTTCGGCAGGGTGATCTTGGAGTTCACCCCCATGCCGCTCTCGAGCGCCGCGATCACCGCGAAGGTCTTGGCGGTCGAGCCGTAGGCGAAGCCCTGGCCACCGCCCTGCGAGATCGGGGTGACGAAGTTGATCGCCGACTTCCCCTTGCCCGCGTTGTTGCTGTAGTCGGTGTTCTGCGCGGTGGCAAGCACCAGACCCGTGCCCGGCTGGATGATCACGCCCGCGGACTGCACGTCGGCGGAGTTGCCCGCCGGCACCTTGGCGCGGATCTTGGCGTTCATCATGTCCGCGAGCTTCGGGTCGAAGCTGGTCTGGATGGTCAGGCCACCGCTCTTCAGCGCCGCCTCCCGCAGCTTCGGCGTCTTGCCGAGGCCCGGCTGCTGCAGCAGCCAGTCGTAGACGTAGTAACAGAAGTAGGGGTACTTCGAGGCGGCGCAGGAACTGCTGACGTAGGTCGGCTTGGTCGCCATCTTGGTCGACTGGGCGTCAACCATCTGCTGGTAGCTGATCATCTTCTGCTGGTACATCTTCGCCAGCACCACATTGCGCCGCTGGGTCGCCGCCTCGGGGTTGTTGATCGGGTCGGTGACACCCGGCGCGTTGACCACCCCGGCGAGCGTCGCGGCCTGCGGCAGGGTCAGCTGCGAGGCGTTCACGCCGAAGTAGTGGATCGCCGCCGCCTGTATGCCGTACTGCTGGTCGCCGTAGTAGACCAAGTTCAGGTAGCCCTCGAGGATCTGGTCCTTGGTGTACTTCTGCTCCATCGTGACGGCGTACTTCAGCTGCTGCAGCTTGCGCACGTACCCCTGCATGCCCTGTCGGGCGACCGCGTCTGCCGCGCCGGTCTTGTTGCCCTCGGCCAGCGCCTGGTTCTGCAGCGCGACCTTGACGTACTGCTGGGTGAGGGTCGAGGCGCCCTGCGTGCCACCGCTGAACACATTGGAGGTGATCGCGCGCAGCAGGCCGCGCGGGTCGACACCACCGTGCTCGTAGAACCGCTCGTCCTCGATGGCGACCTGGGCGTTGCGCATGACCGGCGCGATCTTGGCCAGCGGCACCACGATGCGGTTCTCGTTGAACGGCGTCCCGATCACCGAGCCGTCCGCGGCCAGGATGCGCGACTGCTGCGCGAGCGGGTTCATCTTGAAGCTGCTCGGCATGTCGTTGAACATCTTGATGCTGTTGTTGGTCGCCTGGCCGGCCGCGCCGATGGTGGGAATCAGCAGCCCGGCGCTCAGCAGGCCCATAACCATGGAGACCGCCACGAACGCACCGAGCAGGGTCAGCACGTTGGCGATTCGGGACGCAGCACGCATGAAAACCAGGGTAACCCGGGTTGCTGGGGCGGCCGGTCACCGCCGAATGCCGCGCCGGGACGCGGCGTCGGGCCCCTACCGCAGATCGCTGCAAACTTTTTGCTACTCGGGGGTTTATACAACCGTCCAAGTCTTGTAACCTACGTCTCATTCAGTTAGGCGGGGAGGTGTCGGACCTGCGGGAACGGCGCCAAGCGAGAGCAAGGAAGGTGCGCCCTATGAGCGAGGTGCTGACCACCCAGATCTGGGACGAGCACTGGGCCGCACGAGCCCACTGCCGGGCCGGGTCGCCCGATGAACTTTTCGCCAAAGGAGCCGCCCAGCAGACGGCCAAGATGGTGTGTCAGCGCTGCCCGGTCGTGGCCGAGTGCCTCGCCGACGCCCTCGACAACCGGACCGAATACGGCGTCTGGGGTGGGATGACCGAGCGTGAGCGGCGAGCGCTGCTGCGGCGCCGGCCCGACGTGCAGTCCTGGACCAAGCTGTTCAAGGCCGCGCGCGCCGACGACTTCGGCCGGTTGGACGACGCGGTCTGACTGGTCGGCTCAGCCGGCCAGTTCGGCGCCCATCTGGCGCAGGTCGGCTCAGCCGGCCAGTTCGGCGCCCATCTGGCGCAGGTCGGCCACGTCCGACACATCGTGCGAGGCCGCTGCGACCTGCACGGTCGCGATGTCCGGGTGCGACGCGCTGAACGACTCGATCAACTGCGCATGCCGTATGCCGAGTTCGGTCACCGTCGCGTGCAAGGTCAGCAGGTCCGCGGTGTCGCTGGGCTGCCAACCGCGCGGGCGACCGGCCTGTTCGGTCAGTGTCTCGGCCGCGGCGAGCGCCCGGCCCGCCGACAGGGACGGGACATAGGTCATCTGCACGCGGTTGAGCACCACGCCGGCGAGCGGCATACCGTCCTGATCTAGTCGGTCCACGAAGAACGCCGCCTCGCGCAGCGCATCGCGCTCCGGGGTGGCGACCACGACGAAGGCCGTGCTGCGATCGGCGAGCAGGGCATAGGTCGCATCGGCGCGCTCGCGGAAGCCGCCGAACATCGTGTCGAGCGCGGCCACGAAGGCCTGCGCGTCGCGCAACATGTCGCCACCGATGATCTTGGACATCACCGCAGTCACCGAGCTGACGCCGACGTTGACGGCCTTGAGGTAGGCGCGCCCACCGCGCCGGGCCGGTGCCCCGAGCAGCCGGATCACCTTGCCGTCGAGGAAGCTGCCGAGCCGTTGCGGTGCGTCCAGGAAGTCCAGCGCCGACCGCGAGGGCGGGGTGTCCACCACGATCAGGTCCCAACGCGGTGACCCGTCCGCGGCCCGCTCGGCGTGTAACTGTCCGAGCCGCTCCATCGCCATATATTCCTGCGTGCCCGCGAACGAGCTGGAGACCGCTTGGTAGAAGGGGTTGGCCAGGATCTGCTGGGCCTTGGCCGGCTCCGCATGCCGCAGCACCACCTCATCGAAGGTGCGCTTCATGTCGAGCATCATCGCGTCGAGGCGGCCGCCATTGGCGGGGTCGATCGCGGTCACCTGGGCCGGCTCGTTGCCGAGTTGCTCCAGCCCGATCGCCTGCGCGAGCCGCTTGGCCGGGTCGATGGTGAGCACGGCGACCGAGCGGCCGGACTCGGCGGCCCGGACCGCGATGGCCGCGGCGGTGGTGGTCTTGCCGACACCCCCGGCGCCGCAGCACACGATCGTGCGCAGGTTGGGGTCGTCGATCAGGGCGCCGATCTGCAGGTCGGTCATCGCATCTCCTCCCGGATGACGGTCGCGAGCGTCCCGAGACCGCCCGCCTCGATCCCGGCGGGCAACAGCGGCAGGTGGCAGGTCGGCATACCGAGGGCATCGAGCGCGGAGCGCTGCTCGTCCTGCAGCGCCAGCCGGTCGCGCAGGTCCAGGCCGCCCTGGGTGAGTCCGCCGACGAGGGTGGGCCCGACGCGCAGGCCGGCCGTGCGCAGGTCCTCTTCGAGCGGGGCGATGGCGCTGTCGTCGGCGAGCATGTCCAGGGCCTCGGGGCGCAGCAGCGGCGCCCGCTCGGCGTTGACGAAGAGCTCGCCGAGTCGCAAACCGAGGCCGCGCAGCTCGTCGGCCGCCTCGACGGTCTCCTGCACGGGCATCTCCTCGAGCAAGGTGACCAGGTGGACCCGCGTCGCGGGGCCGCGCAGCAGCGCCATCATGTCGTCCGCTTGCGATTTCACCGGCCCGGCCTTGGCCAGGTGGGCGACCTCCTCGGACACATTGAGGAATTTGCCGACCCGCCCGGTCGGCGGCGCGTCGAGCACGACCGCGTCATAGATCTGCTGGTCCTGCGCGCCGCGGCGGCCGGTGCGGCGGCGGACCGCTTCATAAACCCGGCCGAGCAGCAGCACATCCCGCACGCCGGGCGCCAGGGTGGTGGCGAAGTCGACCACGCCGAACCGGTCGAGCACACTGCCGGCCAGCCCGAGCTTGTAGAACATCCGCAGGTATTCGGCGAAGGCGACCTTGGCGTCGACCGACAGGCCCCACACCTGGCCGCCGTCCAGCCCGCGGGCGACGCGGACCTCCCGCTCACCGAGCGGTGGCACGTCGAAGACCTGGCACAACCCCTGCCGGCCTTCCACCTCGGCCACCAGGACGTGCTGCCCCTGCGCGGCGAGCGCGGTCGCCAGTGCGGCGGCGACCGTCGTCTTGCCGGTGCCACCCTTGCCCGTCACGATGTGCAGCCGCACCCCGTCCCACGTCATACCGGTCAGGCTAAATGGCGAGCAGCGAGCGGACGGCGTCGAGGGATGTGACGAAGGCCTCGGTGCGTGGGTCGATCGGTGCGTAGTGGTCGACGCCGGGCAGCTCACGCAGGGTGCTGCCCGGCACCGCGCGGTGGTAGCTGCGCGACACCTCGACCGGCACTTGCTCGTCGCGATCCCCGTGCAGAGCGATCACCGGCGCAGGTGCGGCGCCAAGGAGCAGCGGGTCGGCGTCCGCCGGGGTCGGGCCACCGAAGAGTGCCTCGACCGCGCCATTGCCGAGGTCGAGCTCACGGCACAGCGCCAGGTCGAGGCAGCCGCCGAGAGAGACCGCACCGGCGAGGCCGGCCGCGATGCGCTGGTGCAACGCCCACGCCACGAGTTGGCCGCCCGCCGAATGACCGACGAGCACAGCCCGCTCCGGCAGGTGCGGGTGGGAGCGGATGGTGGCCAACGCGGCGCGCAGGTCGGCGGCCAGGTGCGGCCAGCCGGCCCGCCGGGCCCGCCGGTATTCCGGCACGGCCACGTGGAAGCCGGCCTCGGCGAAACCCTCCGCCTGCGCCGCGGCATGACTGCGGTCGTATGCCGGCTTCCAGAACCCGCCGTGCACCACGATGACGAGGGCGCCGAGGGCGGGCACGCGAGGCAGGCGGACGTCATACACCTGGTCGGCGAAGGCGCCGTAGGAGATCGTCTCGTCCGGTCGCCGGGTGACCCTGTCGGTCATCGGACCTCCTACTTGCGCGTACCGTCGGCACGGGCCTAGGCATGGCCCGATCAATTGCTTGCGAGCCTAGGAGGCGAGGATGCGTCAGACGCCATTGCGTCCGGTGCAGGGCAGCGGTGCTGCCCACGTGGTGGTCATCGGCGGCGGAATGGTCGGTCTGTCGACCGCGTGGTTCCTGCAGGAGCGTGGCGTCGAGGTGACGGTCGTCGAGCGCTCGAGCATCGCCGCGGGCAGCTCGTGGGGCAACGCCGGCTGGATCTCGCCCGGGCTGTGCGTGCCGCTCTCGGACCCCTCGGTCCTCAAATACGGCCTCAAGGCGGTGCTCGACCCCAACTCGCCGCTCTTCGTGCCGCTCACCCCGGACCGCCACCTGGCGTCCTTCATGCTCGGCTTCGCGCGCCGCTGCACCCCGGGTCAGTGGAAGCGCACGATGGACAAATTCGTGCCCGTCAACCGGCTGGCGATCAGCGCCTACGACGAGCTGGAAACCGGTGGCGTGCAAGCGGTTTCGCATGACGCGCCGATCATGGCGGCCTTCCGGCGCGCCGCGGACGCCGCCGGTCTGGAGCACGAGATCGAGCTGATCCACGAGGCCGGTCTGGAGCTTGAGGCGACCGAGGTCGACAACGCCACGCTGCGCGCCGAACTGCCGATCGTCAGCGCCGACGTCGAGCGGGCGATCCGGCTCGGCGGCCAGCGCTATATCGATCCGGGCGCGTATGTCGAAGCCCTCGCCTCCGCGGTCGAGCAGCGCGGCGGGCGGATGGTCATCGGGTCCAACGCCCGCGCGCTGCGGCACGGCCCGCACGGTGTCACCGTCGAGATGGTGAGCGGCGAACCGATCTCCGGCGACGCGGTGGTCATCGCGACCGGCGCGTGGCTGCCGACCCTGGCCAAGCCGTGCGGCGTCAGGGTGCCCTTGCGGGCCGGGCGCGGTTACTCGTTCTCGGTGGCGGTCACCGAGGCATCCGCCCGGCCGGTGCCCTGCCCGGTCTACTTCCCCTACGAGCGGGTCGCCTGCACGCCGTATGGCGATCGCCTGCGCGTCGGCGGCACGATGGAGTTCGCCGGCACCGAGGACCCGCTCAACCCCGACCGGGTGGACGCGATCGTCCGCTCCGCGACGCCGTTGCTGTCCGGGGTCGACTGGGATGACCCGCGCGATGTGTGGGTGGGTTCGCGGCCGGTCACCGTCGACGGGTTGCCGCTCATCGGCGCGACCAAGGTGCCCAATGTCTATGTCAACGGTGGGCACGGCATGTGGGGCATCACCCTCGGGCCGCTGTCGGGCAAGCTGCTCGCCGAGCAGATGGTGACTGGCGTGGTGCCGGAGCAGCTGCGCCCCTTCAACCCCACGCGCTGACCGCACTACCGTTGCGGCATACGACCTCGACGAAGGAGAACGACGTGACCAAGTGGGAGTACGCGACCGTGCCCCTGATCGTGCACGCGACCAAGCAGATCCTCGACCAGTGGGGCGAGGACGGCTGGGAGCTCGTGCAGGTGCTGAGCGGCGACAGCGGCAACCTGGTGGCCTACCTCAAGCGACCCAAGGGCGGTCAGTGATGTCGCAGGTCGAGGACCGGCTCGCTGAGCTTGGGCTGAGCATCCCCGCGGTCGCCGCGCCCGTCGCCGCCTATGTGCCGGTGATCCGGGACGGCAACCTGGTGATGACCTCCGGCCAGCTGCCGATGATCGACGGCGAACTCGCCGCCACCGGCAAGGTCGGCGCCGAGGTGTCGCAGGAGGACGCGTCCAAGCACGCCCGCACCTGCGCGCTCAACGCGATCGCCGCGGTCAAGAGCATCGTGGACGACCTCGACACCGTCCGGGTGATCAAGGTGGTCGGCTTCGTCGCGAGCGACCCGTCGTTCACCGGTCAGCCGGGTGTCATCAACGGCGCCTCCGAGCTCATCGCGCAGGCCTTCGGCGACAAGGGCCAGCACGCCCGCTCCGCGGTGGGCGTGGCGGTGCTGCCGCTCGACGCGCCGGTCGAGGTCGAAATCACCTGCAGCGTCTCCTGAGGTATGCCGGAAGTCGTGGTCCGGGGGGCGCTCGCCGAGTCGGCCCGTGCCTGGCTGGCGGCTGGGCGCCCCACCGGACCACCGCCGCGGCCAGCGTCGACGGTGATGCTGGTGCGCGATGCCGAAACACCCTGTGGCACAGAGGTTTTCATGCTGCGCCGGGTGTCCTCGATGGCGTTCGCGCCGTCGATGTGGGTCTTCCCCGGGGGTGGCGTCGACCCGCGTGATGCGGGAGCCAGTGACTGGGTGGGGCCGGAGCCACCGGCCTGGGCGGCCCGGATGGAGGTGCCTGCGGCGACCGCCGCGGAGCTGGTGATGGCTGCGGCCAGGGAGGTCTTCGAGGAGACCGGAGTGCTGCTCGCGGGCTCGCCGACGGCGGTGGCCGCCCCGGCCGCCGACTGGCCGGCCGCCCGGGAGGCGCTGGTCGCCCGCGAGCTGTCCTTTGCCGAGTTTCTCGCCGCTCGGGGGCTGCGGCTGCGCGCCGACCTGCTGGCGCTGCAGGACCACTGGATCACTCCCGAATTCGAGCCCCGGCGCTATGACACCTGGTTCTTCGCCGCGGTGATGCCGCAGGGGCAGATCGCCGACGACGCGACCAGCGAGACCGACCTGGCCGAATGGGTGGACCCGGAGCGGCTGCTCGCCCAGGCCGAGGCCGGCGAAGCCGCGATGCTGCCCCCGACGGTGACCCAGCTGCGCCGGCTGGTGGGGGCGTCCTCGGTGGCGGACTTCGTTCGCCACCGCGAGCCGGTGCCGACGATCATGCCCGTGGCGGACCTGCGCGGCGAGGATGTCGTGCTGCGAACGGAGAACGCTGGTGAGTGACACCCCCTGGACCGGAGGCCGCGTGAGCGAGCGCGCCACGGTCGTGTTGTGCCCCAACCCGGGACCGATGACCCTCGAGGGCACCAACACCTGGGTGCTGCACTCACCCTCCACGAACGAAGCGGTCGTCATCGACCCCGGCCCGCTCGACGAGGACCACCTGCAGCGGGTGCTGCGGTATGCCGACGAGCTCGGCGCCCGGATCGCCCTCACCCTGCTCACCCATCACCACCACGACCACGCCGAATCGGCCGACCGCTGGGCCACGCTCACCGGTGCGCCGATCCGCGGCGCCGGGCGGGGTCGCCCCTTCGTCCACGAGGAGCGGATCGAGGTGGGCGACATCACGATCCGGGTGCTGCTCACCCCGGGGCACACCGCCGACTCGGTGTCCTTCGTCTGGGCTGCGGAGCGCCTGATGCTCACCGGCGACACCGTGCTCGGGCGCGGCACCTCGATCGTCGCCCATCCCGACGGTGCGCTGCGCCCCTACCTGGCCTCGCTCGACCTGCTGCTCGAGGCGGCGCAGGCCGCGCCCTTGCGTCTCGGGCCGGGACACGGCCCGGTGCACGAGGACGCGAAGGCCGTGCTGTCGGCATACATCTCACATCGGCGCGACCGGCTGGAGCAGGTGCGCACGGCGCTGCGAGAAGGAGCGCAGGACGCCCCGGATGTGGCGCAGGCGGTCGTCGAGCGGGTGTATGCCGAGGTGCCCCGGTCGGTCTGGCCGGCCGCCAAGGCGACCGTGCAGGCGCAGCTGGACTATCTCAGCGAGCCCGGCGCTGCAGCCGCTCCACGTCCAGCAGAGTGACCGCGCGCGCCTCGAGCTTGATCCACCCGCGGGCGGAGAAGTCAGCGAGCGCCTTGTTGACGGTTTCGCGGGAGGCGCCGACCAGCTGGGCGAGCTCCTCCTGGGTGAGGTCGTGCCCGACCAGGACCCCGTCGTCGACCGGCTGACCGAATCGCTGCGACAGGTCGATCAGCGCCTTGGCGACGCGGCCCGGCACGTCGGTGAAGACCAGGTCGCCGAGTGCCTCGTTGGTGCGGCGCAGGCGGCGCGCCAAGGCGCCGAGCATCGTCATCGCCACCTCGGGCCGGGTCTTGAGGAAGTCCGCCATCGCCTCGTGGCCGAGGCCGACGAGCTCGGTGTTGGCCACGGCCGTCGCGGTCGCGGTGCGCGGGCCCGGGTCGAACAGGCTGAGCTCGCCGAGCATCTCGCCGGTGCCGAGGATGGCCAGCAGGTTCTCCCGGCCGTCGGGGGAGGTGCGGCCGAGCTTCACCTTGCCGTCGGTGATGACGTAGAGGGATTCGCCCTTCTCGCCCTCGTGGAACAGTTCCTCACCGCGGTGGATCGTGCGTGACTGCATGCTGGCCAGCAAGGCCTCGGCGTCATCGTCGGTCAAGGCGGCAAACAAGGGCGCTCGGCGCACGGCTTCGGTGTCCACGACCAGCATCCTGCCACGCGCGCAACGTGATGTCGGCCACCTCGCCTATCGTGGCCGGCGTGAAGCGTCTCGACCTGGCGACGGAGACCCCGGTGGCGCGCACTCGCCGGGCTCGCCGCACCTACCGGACTCTGCTCGATTTCTACCCCTACGCGCATTGCGAACTCGACTTCGAGACGCCGCTGCAACTGCTCGTCGCGACGATCCTGTCGGCCCAGACCACCGACGTCGGGGTCAACAAGGTGACGCCGGTGCTCTTCGCCCGCTATCCCGACGCGGCGGCGCTCGCCGGAGCGGACCGCACGGAGCTGGAAAATCTGCTGCGACCGACCGGCTTCTTCCGGGCCAAGGCGAACTCGGTGCAGCAACTCGGCGCCGCGCTGGTGGAGCGGTATGACGGCCAGGTCCCGCCCCGCTTGACCGACCTGGTGACGCTGCCCGGGGTGGGTCGCAAGACCGCGAATGTGGTGTTGGGCAACGCTTTTGACATCCCCGGCCTGACCGTCGACACCCACTTCGCCCGGCTGGTGCGCCGGCTCGGCTGGACCACCGAGACCGACCCGGTCAAGATCGAGGCGGCCATCGGGTCGATGTTCCCGCGCAAGGATTGGACGATGCTCAGCCATGTGCTGATCTTCCACGGCCGGCGCATCTGCCACGCCAAGCGCCCTGCCTGCGGAGCCTGCCCCGTCGCGCGCTGGTGTCCGTCATACGGCGACGGCGAGACCGACGAGACCACGGCGCGCAAGCTGCTGAAATTCGAGCTCGCGCCCGGTCGCGAGGACGAGCTCGCCCGGCTGCGCGAGGACGCCGTATGACGGCTGCCCCGGTCCCGGGGTGGCTCGCCGACCTGCCCGCTCATGCCGCCCGCGAGGGTGGCTTCTTCGCTGGTTTCGGGCCGATCGAGGGGCGGCATTCGGCGGTGCTGTTGCTCTTCGGTCCGCACACCGGCGGTGGCGAGGATGTCGTGTTGACCGAGCGGTCGGCGACCCTGCGCCAGCATGCCGGGCAGGTGTCCTTCCCGGGCGGCACGGTCGACGCGGGGGACGCCGACGACGCCGACACCGCGCTGCGCGAGGCGTGGGAGGAGACCGGGCTGGAGCGCTCGGCCGTCGAGGTCATCGGCACGCTGCCGGCGATTCCGTTGAGTGTCACCGGTTTTCGCGTGGTGCCGGTGGCGGCCTGGTGGCCGGACCCGCACCCGCTCGGTGTGCGCGACCCGGCCGAGGTGGCGCGGGTCGAGCGGGTGTCGCTGGCCGCCTTGGCCGATCCGGCGCATCGGTTCACCGCGACCCATCCGCGGCGTGGGTTCGCCGCGCCGGCCTTCGAGATCGACGGGCTCTACGTGTGGGGGTTCACCGCGATCGTGCTCGACGCGCTGCTGCACCTGTCGGGTTACGAGCGCCCCTGGGACACCGACGACCGACGTCAGGTGCCCGATCGCTTCCTGCGCTGACGACAACACCCGGGTGAGTGCCGCGGTGGCACTCGCCCGGGTGTTGGAAGCGTTGGCTCAGCTGGCCTTCGGCGGCTTGAGCGCCGAGACGGTCTTCTGGGCGTTGGCGATCGTGCGCTCGGGCTTGCCGCGCACCTTGCTGAGCGCGCTCTTGCCGAGCAGGGCCAGCACGATGGTGATGATCAGCAGCACGACGGCGACGATCAGGAAGCCCAGCCAGGTCGGCAGACCCGCGGCGACGAGTCCCCACGCGGCGGTGGTGAGGAAGAACCCGAGGGCGAAGAGGCCGAAGAGCCCGGCGCCGGCCAGCAGCCCGGCCCCCTTGCCGCCCTTGGCGACGTCAGCCTGGATCTCGAGCTTCGCGAGCTGGATCTCGCCCTTGACGATCGAGGAAAGGTCACCCGATGCGTCGGCGACGAGTTGGCCGAGCGTGCGCTCGTTATCGCGGGCCATGTGCACTCCTTAACGGTCCGTCGTGACGGCGCCGAAGCGCCGCGGTTCGCCCGCTACCTTAGCGAGCCACCGGGGGCGCGAGTGGCCTGATAGCAATCTGGGATGCCGTCGTGGTCGTCGTCACGGGTCTCGGTCTCCTCGATCCGGCGGTATGCCGCATTGCGCGTGCGCAGCACGACGGCCGCCAGGACCGCCGCGACGAGTGAGGCGGCGAGCACGCCGACCTTGACGTGGTCGTCGGTGACGCTGCCCTCACCGAAGGCGAGTTCGCCGATCAGCAACGACACGGTGAACCCGATGCCGGCGAGCAGAGCGATGCCCACGACGTCCATCCAGGCGAGGTCGTCGTCCAGCTCGGCGCGGGTGAACCGCGCGGTGAGATAGGTGCCGGCGAAGATGCCGACGAGCTTGCCCAGCACCAGGCCGACGACGATGCCGATGGTCACCGGGTCCTTCACGGTGTCGCCGAAGCCGCCGCCGACCACGGTGACGCCCGCGGCGAAGAAGGCGAAGACCGGCACGGCGACACCGGCCGACAGCGGGCGCACGCGGTGCTCGATCCGGTCGGCCAGCCCCTCGGTCTCGCCCTCGCGTTTGCGGGAGGGCACCAGCAGACCCAGCGCGACACCGGCGATGGTGGCGTGCACGCCGGAGTTCAGCACCAGCGCCCAGGTGACCAGGCCCGGCACGATGAGCAGGATCGGCGGGATACGCCGGGTCTTGGCCATCAGCCGGAAGACCACCAGGCCCACCACCGCCAGACCCAGCAACCGCAGGTCGATGCCCTCGCTGTAGAAGATCGCGATGATCGTGATGGCGATCAGGTCGTCGACCACGGCGAGCGTCAGCAGGAACGATCGCAGGGCCGAGGGCAGGTGGGTGCCGATCACCGCGAGCACGGCGAGCGCGAACGCGATGTCGGTCGCCGTGGGGATCGCCCAGCCCTTGAGTTGACCGCCCAAGGCGAGCTGCGTTCCGGCATACAGCAGGGCGGGAAGAGCGACGCCGGCGACGGCGGCGACCACGGGCACGGTGGCCTTGGCCGGATCGCGCAGGTCGCCGTGCAGGAATTCGTGTTTGAGTTCGAGGCCGACGACGAAGAAGAAGATCGCAAGCAGGCCGTCGCTGGCCCAGTGTGAGACCGACAGGTCGAGGCCGAGCGAGGCGATGCCGAAGTGCAGGTTGGCGAGGTCGTCGTAACCGTCGCGCCAGGGGGAGTTCGCCCAGATGAGAGCGAGCACGGTGGCGAGCAGCAGCAGTGCGCCACCGACGGTCTCTTGGCGCAGCAACGCGGTGACGCGCTGGACTTCGGGCCAGTCGGAGCGGCTGAAAAGGCGGGGGGCGGGCGAGCGCATGTGGCCTCCTCGGGCAGAGGGGGTCGGGAATGGGACATGCCGACCAGACTTCCCGGCTCACCAGTCTCGATCCTATCGACTCCGGCGGGCCCCGGCCGAATCGTCTCGTTGCCGTGAGTCAACACGATCGTCTCAGGCGTCGGTGAAGCCGACCGTGCGGGCGATCGCGCCGAACTCGTATGCCGCTGCCGCGTCCGCCGGGTCGAAGGTGCCCTTGAGCTGCCCGGTGAGCTCGAAGCTCACGAACCCGTAGATCGCCGACCAGCCGTGGAGCAGGGCGAGCATCGCCGCCGGCGAGAGATTCAGCCCGAGTTGACCGACCGTCGAGCGGAGTTGGCCGGCCAGGTCGCGCGGGATTCGGCTCGGAGCCGGCGGGTCGAGCGTGCCGGCCGCCTCCGCGGCCGCGACCAGGGTGGCGAGGGTGGCCGGCACGCGTGCCGCGGGCGCGATCGTCGACTCCGGGGCCTCGTATCCGGGGACTGGTGTGCCGTAGAGCAGCGCATATTCGTGCGGGTGGTCTCGACCCCAGTCGCGGATGGCGTGCGCCGCGCGGACGAAGCGGCGACCAGGCGTGGTCCGCGCTGCGGCGGCGGTCTCGACCGCGGAGCCGACGGCGTCATACGCCTCGATGATGAGCGCGGTCAGCAGGTCGTCGCGACTGGCGACATAGCGGTAGACGGCAGAGGAGACCATCCCGACGTCGCGGGCGACGGCTCGCAGCGACAGCCCGTCGGCGCCGTGCTCGGCGAGCTGGCGTCGTCCTGCTTCGAGGATGCGTGCGTGGGCCTCGGCGTGGGCGACCTGGCGCGGGGTGGGCATGGAACCCAGTAGACCAGAGCGACGCTCACAAGTGAGAGCACTGCTCTTGATTTGCTGAGGTGTGCATGGTCAACTGAGTAAAGAGAGAGCACCGCTCTCACTTTTTGAAAGGCTTGGGATGAGCATCGCGATCGACCGGGTGACCCGGATCATGAACACATTGGTGAAGTCGTTGTCCCACATGGGGATCAGCGCGTTCGGAGCGCAGGAGCTGGTGGTGCGGGGCCGCGTCAGCGGCAAGGAGTTCAGCACGCCGGTCAACCCGGTGACGGTGGACGGCTGCACCTATCTCGTCGCACCCCGTGGTCAGACGCAGTGGGTCCGCAACGCTCGCCACCACGGTGAGGTGGCAATGCGTCTCGGACGCACGCGGACGCCATACGACATCACCGAGGTGTGCGGTGTGGACGCGGTGCCGGTGATGCGGCACTACCTGCGCAAGTGGGCCTGGGAGGTCGGGCGCTTCTTCCCCGAGGGAGTGACCGCGCGTTCGACCGACGCCGAGCTCGAAGCGATCATCCCGGCGCACCCGGTCTTCCGGATCACTCGGCAGGCGGCCTGACGCAGATGACTGCCAACGACGTCGGCGCCTTCTTCGTCGAGGTGCTCGCGATCGGTCTGCTCGGCACCTGGGCGTGGCAGCGCGGACCCAGCCTGCCGCTGCGATTGATATGGGTGGTGCTGGTCGTCGGCGCGGCGATCACGCTGTGGGGGTCGTTCGCCGCGCCGAAGGCGACCTTCGACCTGCCGGCGGCAGCCGTTGCCGTGAAGGTGCTGGTGCTTGGGGGGAGTGTGCTGGCCGGATTCCTCCTGTTGCCAACGAGATACGCGATCACGTGGGCAGTGTTGGTGGTCGCCAACACCGCCCTCCAGTATGCCGGCCCTTGGGCCAGGTGAGCAGGTGCTTGGAGTGCTGACGCTGGGCGCGGATGGGCATGGGTGTCAGGGGTTGCGGCGTGAAACGGGCCGGTGGTGCTGACGCTGGGCGCGGATCGGCTGAGGTGTCAGGGGTTGCGGCGTGAAACGGGCCGGTGGTGCTGACGCCGGGCTCGGATCGGCTGAGGCGTCAGGCGTTGCGGCCTGGTTTTGGCAGTGCCCGGCGTGTCGCGGCCGCTGGGTGACGATGACGCGCCGGGGAGAGGCGTTGTTTCGGCGCGTCGCGGCCGCTGGTTGACGCTGACGCGCCGGGGAGAGGCGTTGCTTCGGCGTGTCGCGGCCGCTGGTTGACGCCGACGCGCCGGGCAGGGGCGTTGCTTCGGCGTGTCGCGGCCGCTGGTTGACGCGGACGCGCCGGGCGGCGACCCGGCATACGGGCGGTGAAAACTTCGGCGGGCCGGGCGGCCGAAGCCACCCGACCCGCCGACGTCGAGCGCTACTTCTTGTCGTCGTCCATGCCCTGCTGGATCAGGTCCATCACCGAGGAGTCGGCGAGCGTGGTGACATCGCCGACCTCGCGGTGCTCGGCGACATCGCGCAGCAAGCGGCGCATGATCTTGCCCGAGCGCGTCTTCGGCAGCTCGGCGACGATCATCACCTGGCGCGGCTTGGCGATCGGGCTGATCTGCTTGGCCACGTGGTTGCGCAGCTCGGTGACCAAGTCTTCGCCGTCCTCCTGCTGGGCGTCGCCGCGCAGGATGACGAAGGCACACACGGCCTGACCGGTCGTCTCATCGGTGGCGCCAACGACCGCGGCCTCGGCAACCTTCGGGTGCGACACCAGCGACGACTCGATCTCGGTGGTCGACAACCGGTGACCGCTGACGTTCATCACGTCGTCGACGCGGCCGAGCACCCAGATGTTGCCGTCGTCATCGAGCTTGGCGCCGTCACCGGCGAAGTAGATGTCCGGCCAGCGCGACCAGTAGGTCTCCTTGTACCGCTCGTCATCGCCCCAGATGCCGCGCAGCATCGACGGCCACGGCTGGTCGATGATCAGGTAACCGCCCTGACCCTTCTGCACCGGCTGACCCGCGTCGTCGACGACCTTCACCGAGATGCCCGGTATGGCGGCCTGGGCCGACCCCGGCTTGAGCGTCGTCACGCCCGGCAGCGCCGAGATCATGATCGCGCCGGTCTCGGTCTGCCACCAGGTGTCGACCACCGGGGTCTTGCCGCCGCCGATGACCTCGCGATACCAGACCCAGGCCTCGGGGTTGATCGGCTCACCGACACTGCCGAGCAGGCGCAGGCTGGTGAGGTCGTATTTCTCCGGGATCTCCTTGCCCCACTTCATGTAGGTGCGGATCGCCGTCGGCGCGGTGTAGAGGATCGACACCTTGTACTTCTGCACGATGTCCCACCAGCGGCCCTGGTCCGGGGTGTCGGGCGTGCCTTCGTACATCACCTGGGTCGCACCATTGGCCATCGGCCCGTAGACGATGTAGGAGTGGCCGGTGACCCAGCCGACGTCGGCGGTGCACCAGTAGACATCGGACTCCGGGTGCAGGTCGTGCACGACGGAGTTGGTGTAGGCCGCCTGGGTGAGATAGCCGCCCGTCGTGTGCAGGATGCCCTTCGGCTTCCCGGTCGTGCCGGAGGTGTAGAGGATGAACAGCGGGTGCTCGGAGTCGACCGGCACGGCCTCGTGCTCGGCGTCGGCCTTGCTCAGCGCCTCGTCCCACCAGATGTCCCGCTGGTCATCCCACGCGACGTCCTGGCCGGTGCGCTTGACGACGAGAACATGCTCAACGGGTGAGTCGCCAGTGACGGCCTCGTCGACCGCGGCCTTGAGCGGCGCCGGCTTGCCGCGGCGGTTCTGGCCGTCGGCGGTGATGACGACGCGCGCGTCGGCGTCGGCCACGCGCGAGCGGATCGCGTCGGAGGAGAAGCCACCGAAGATCACCGAGTGCGGCGCGCCGATCCGGGCGCAGGCCAGCATCGCCACGATGGTTTCGGGCAGCATCGGCATATAGATCGCCACCCGGTCGCCCTTGTTCACCCCCAACGACGTGAGCACATTGGCGGCCTTCTTGACCTCGGTGAGCAGCTCGGCATACGTGATATCGCGGGTGTCGCCCGGCTCGCCGACGAAATGGATCGCGACCCGGTCGCCGTTGCCCGCCTCGACGTGCCGGTCCACGCAGTTGTATGCCGCGTTGAGCTCGCCACCGACGAACCATTGGGCGAAGGGCGCGTTGCTCCAGTCGAGGACGGTGTCGAAGTCCTTGCTCCAGGTGATGCGCTCGCGGGCCTGCTTGGCCCAGAAGGCGTCCCGGTCGGCGTCGGCCTCGGCGAACAACTCCTGCGTGCCATTGGCCTGCTCGGTGAAGGCGGGGTCTGGCGGGAAGTCCCGGTCCTCCGTGAGCAGGTTGGCGAGTGCCTCGTTGCTGGGCGTCATGGCGACCTCCATCGCGCGCGTCGAGATGTGTTCTGGCTCACTCCATCCTGTCAGGTGTGTGATGCGCAATCACCGGACGGGACAGGCGGTCGGTCTGGTCGGACGAGCGGTCTAGATTGACGGCGATGTCCCAGATCGTGAACGCCGTCGCCGCCCTGCGCCGCCTGCCCCAGGTGGAGGACGCCGTGGAGGAAGCCCGGCAGGCCTGCACGCAGTTGCGGTGGCATGCCGCGCTGCGCCGCCGCACCGCCGAGGCCGCCGCCGAGTCGAGGGTGCGCGGCGCGCGGGCGAGCGCCGCCCTCGAGGGTGCCACGCTGCCGCTCGACCTGGTGCGGCAGCGGTTCGGGCAGCCGGTGGACGCTGACGATCCGGTCGACCGCGCGGTCGCGGCCGCGATCCGGGTGACTGCGGAGACCGAAGCCGTGCAGGCGACCTTCCGGTCCGCTCCGGCCCAGGCACTCGCCCGCCTGCATGTCGCCGCCAGCGCCGCGGACGACGACCCCGCGACCGTCGGCCGCCCGCGTCTGGTCGGTGAGCGTTCGCCCGAACTCGCCGAACTCGGTGCGCCTCCCGACGCCGTCGAAGCCGGCCAGCGCCTGCAGCAGGTCATCGACCTGATCCACGCCGCCGCCGACCAGCCGGTCGCGCTGGTCGCCGCGGTCGTGCACGCCGAACTGGCCACGGTGCGCCCGTTCGTGCGCGGCAACCTGCTCGTCGCGCGCGCCGCGGAGCGTGCGCTGTTGTGGGGCGGCGGCCTCGACCCGACCGGCGTCGCCGTGCCCGAGGTCGGGCACGAACGAGCGGGTCCGGCATACCTCGGCTCGCTCGCGGGCTATCACCTCGGCGGAGGAGAGGGCGTGCGGCAGTGGATCCTGCACTGCGCCGGCGGGTATGCCGCCGGTGCCGCCGAGGGGACCGCCATCGCCGACGCGGTCCTGGCGGGGCGACTGTCGGGTCAGGGTCTTGTGGGCGGCGGCTCGAAGGAGTAGACCTGTAGCCACGGGTTTCGCACCCGGCACGAACCACCGCAACAACCAGCAGGCACCCACGCGAGGGCAGTTCACAGAGTGGACGGTTCGTCCGGACGCTTGTCGTTCGGCGACAACCATGAGGATGCACGCATGGTCACCAGCCAGGTGTTGCGGCGAGAGGGCACCTCGGTCCGCCGAGGTGCCCTCGTCTGTGTCCTCGTCTGTGTCCGGGCCCTCCGCCAGAGCCGGATTGGCATGCCAAAGTAAGAAGAAGGTATGGATTCGGCGATCCGTGTTTACACACGGGCAGCGGGCCCCCGAAACTTGTGACATCGCCGCTCCCCCTCGGGGGTAGAGCGCGGCGCCACGGCTCCCAACCCCCCCCTGGAGCCCGTAGCGCAGAAGGCCCCGCTGTCCCCCCAGCGGGGCCTTCGGCTTGTGCCCGGTTTGTCCACAGGCCCCCGATGACCGAAGGTCCGGTCCTCCACAGGCGGCGTCGGCACGCTGGCGACCTGGGTGCCCCACGGCGTGCGATGGAGGGCATGACCGATCCGATCCTGTTCGTCGTCGGTGCCGCCGAAGCGGCGCTCGTCACCGCCGCCGTCGTCGGCCGCGCCGCAGCCCGGGGTGATGCCGTCGTCGCCGTCGACCTCGCCGCGTGGCAGGGACCGCTGGATGTCTGGCTCGGCCTGGAGCACCTGCCGGGCGTGCGGTGGGACGCGTTCGTCGGGGCCGAGGGCGCGCTCGACGGCGACGCGCTGGTGTCCCGGCTCCCGGCCGCCGGCGGCGTGGCCGTGCTGTCGCATCCGCGCGGCCTGCCGGCGCCGATCGAGCCGCCGCTCGCGGGTGAGGTGCTGGCTGCGGTGCGTGGTCGCCCGGCCGTGGTCGTGGTGCGCGCGGGCGATCCGTCGTGGCTGACTCCGCTGCGCGCCCCCGACGATCCGGTCGCGATCGTCACCTCCGACCGGGTTCCCGAGCTCACTGCGGCGTATGCCGCCGGCGCGGCCGCCCCGGGTGCGGTGCTGCTCACCGTGCCGACGGCCGGTGACGCCGATCCGGAGTGGGAGGAGGAGCTCGCGGTCTTCGAGGAGGTCGTGGTGCGCCGCGCCGATTGGCGGTCGGTGCAGCGGGGGCGGATCCCCGGTGACGGCCGCCGCTCACGGCTCGGCCGCGCCGCGGACGGTCTGCTCGACCTGCTCGACGGTGCCGGAAGGCAGGCGGCGTGACCGGGCTGGCGGGGTCGATGTGGCAACACATCCGGGCGGGCGAGATGCCGACACCGGACCGGGTGCAGGGCGTGGTCGAGGGCCAGGCCGGTGTGCTCGGAGCAGGCGGTGTGGCTCGCCTGCGGCAGGAGTTCAGCGCGGCGGTGCTCGGCGCCGGCCCGTTGCAGCCGCTGATCGACTCGGGAGAGGTGACCGATGTGCTCGTCAATGGTGGCGCGGGCGTGTGGGTCGACCGAGGGGGAGGGCTCGAGCCGGCCGACGTGACGATGGGTGTCGATGAGGCGCGCCGGCTCGCGGTGCGCCTGGCGCAGGTGGCCGGGCGCCGCCTGGACGATGCGACACCATGCGTCGACGGGCTGCTGCCCGGGGGCGTGCGTCTGCACGCGGTGTTGCCGCCGCTGGTCGAGGGCGGTGCGCACATCTCCTTGCGCGTCCCGCAGGTCGAGCGGTTCAGCCTGGCCGAACTCGCCCGGGCCGGTGCCCTCGACGCAGCCACCGCAGACCTGCTGCGCCGCATCGTCGGCGCTCGGGTGGCCTTCGTCGTCAGCGGTGGCACCGGCAGCGGCAATACCACGTGGCATCTCTGACCCCAATAAACCCCGCGTCGCAAAACGCGACAGCTCCGCGTGATCGTTTGGCGTCGAAAACTAAAGCGATGTGCTATGTTTGGGGTATCCGAATGAAGGGAGCCCACCATGGCGATCGACGAGGGGCGCGCGTGGGCGCTGCGGACGCTGGGAGCCGACGGCGTGCTGGTGCGAGAGCAGATCTCTGCCATCATCCGCGACTGCCACGAGAAGATGGTGAACGCGCAGGCCGAGGCTGATATGAAGCACACCGGCGTGTATGGCCAGATCTGGCGGAAGTGTTTGGACGAGTTCGTGACGGTGCTCGGGCGCCTGCCCTCGGCCGAGATCGTTCCGCGCCGGGGATACAAGCTGGTCGCATTCAACGGTGTGATCCTGTTCCCGTGGCGGTTCGCGCGGGAGCGGTCCACGGACATCGGCTCGCGCCCGTTCGCCGTCTCGGACACTCGGGTCTCCCTGTTCGGTGAGCAGCGCGAATCGACCCAGCAGCGTCTGGACATCGAGTTCGAGCACCCCGAGTTGACCGAGGAAGAGCGGGAGCTGCTCGACGCCGAGAGCAAGGCGCTCGAGGAGGCGCTGTCAACCCACTCCCGCGTGGTTGTCGTGCCGTATGCGAGCAACCCGTTCGCGCTCTACAGCGTCGACTGGGGTGAGGCGACGCTGGGGAGCGATGGCTACCTCACCTTCGCGTCGATGGAATCTCTGCTCGAAGTAGGCGCGGGCTCCCTGGTGGATGTGGACCTGACGGACGAGTCGTTCTTCGACGGGCCGATCCCGCGCCCGGATCTGGGGGTGAAGGG
Organism: Metallococcus carri; assembly: GCF_011440275.1. Classification (GTDB taxonomy): domain Bacteria; phylum Actinomycetota; class Actinomycetes; order Actinomycetales; family Dermatophilaceae; genus Metallococcus; species Metallococcus carri. Next base: position 167,649 of record NZ_JAAOIV010000010.1, read on the forward strand.
CGACGAGGTGGACGGAGAGGCTGATGGACGACCGTGACACCCTCTTCTCTCTGCTCGGAGTAACCGACCGTCCCGATCTCGATGCCGTCGCGGATGCGTTCGATCCGGCCCGTCTGACTCAGGCGCGTTTCGCGGCTGGCTTGTCGAAGGCGAGGCTTGCCGAGCTAGTTGGGGTTACGCCTGCGGCGATTGGCCAGTACGAGTCGCGAGTGGTAACACCGCGTCGCGATGTATTGCCGGTGCTCGCGCGCGAGCTCGATGTTCCGGTGGACTACTTCGCCACGGGGCGACCGATCGGCCGGGTCGACGGCTCGGAGGCGCATTTCCGGAGCCTGCGCTCGACCACGGCCCGGGATCGGTCCAAGGCGATCGCTTTCATCGAGCAGGTGTGGGAGCTCACCTTCGCGCTGGAGAAGAAGGTCCGGTTCCCCAATGTCGACTTGCCGGTGGTGGATCGGCAGCAAGCAGATCCGGTTTCCGCAGCGCAGGCGCTTCGCGAACATTGGGGTCTGGGCGTGAAGCCGGTCAAGCACCTAGTCGCGCTGACGGAATCGCACGGGATCGTCGTGAGCCTGCTGACGTTGGCGAACGCCGATGTCGCCCGGGTGGGCGCGTTCTCGACGTCTCGCTTGGCTCGCCCGGTCATCGTGGTGACGCCCGAACGTGCAAAGTCGGTGTTCGTCTACCGGTTCACGGTTGCCCACGAGTTGGGTCATCTGCTGCTGCACGGAGAAGCAGTACCGGGCGATCAGCAGCAGGAGCGAGAAGCCGATCAGTTCGCTGCTGAGCTCCTGACTCCACGTTCCCAGATTGTGAACCTGCTGCCGCGGACGGTGAACCTCTCCCGGCTCGATGAGCTCTCGCGGCATTGGGGTGTGTCGGTGGACTCGCTGCTGCTACGGATGAAAGAGACCGGTACGGTCTCCGACGCTTCGATCCGTCGCGGTTACCAGAAGCTGAACCAGCTGCGCAGCTCCTCACTGGACGCCCCTGAGCCGGTGAACGCATATCCGGGAGAGGTGCCGTCGATGTTGGCCGAGGCTGCCCGGCTTGCCGATCAAATCGGCTTCGCGCAGATAGACCTCGCCCGCGAGCTGCGATGGCACCCGGCACGTGTGCGCGAAGTCCTGGGTATCGACGATCCCAGGCCGACATTGAAGCTTGTCACCGATCCTTCACCCGAATAGGGCTGGACTGGTGTCGCCGAGGTCGAGGAGTAGCGCGCCAGATGACGGCTCTCCGGAAAGGCAACGACGTCGCCCAACGGTGATGGGATTCGGCAGCCGTGAGACGGAGGACTGGGGATGAGCCGATCAAGCTCGAAGACCCGGCGAGATGCTCGGGCAGCGAGCGTGACTGCTCGTAGTGCCCAGAGTTCCGGCATCGTCAAGTGCTACGTCGAGCGGTTCGAGAATGCGGTCGGCGCGCCTGACCTCCGTCTTCGCGAGAAGTCGACCAAACGGCTCGTGCGAGTTCTGACTGATAACCAGATGCTCAGGTCATTCGCTCCGCTGTCGAACCTGTTGCACGACTGCTACGCGCATGGAGGCGGGCTCGTTGAGCCGCGGAGTCGCACAGAGTACATCGCTATCTCCGCGCCGATCGTGAAACAGGGCGCTCAAGAGATCGCTGTGGCGTTCGAGGGCTTCTCGGTGAAGGTTCACATCGTGAAGGCGGACGTCGCATCTCCTCCGACATCCGTGTGGGCCTACATCGAGGAGTACCCCTTCGATGACGAAGGCCTTGGTCTACGTCTTCGCCAGAAGGTCACGGGCCGGAAGATTGAGATGTACGGCAAGAACCAGGACCACTTGCTCACATTCCTCAGCAGTCCGCAGTTCACAGGTGCCGACAAGCACATGCCGAACATCTACCAGAAGGACGGCTTTGACGACTACGTGCTGGTTTCCGGAGGTGCGGCCACGGACTCCTACGACGTGTTGCTCTTCAACGACGGCGCCGAGCTCACTTATCTGCTTGGCCCGACACCCGACACCGCATATAGGGACGCGTTCCGTGAGCTCGCGGATGAGTCAGCGCCCGAGGCGCACGCACGTACCGCACAGACGCACTTCGACACGGGCCGCTACCGCGAGGCCGTGCTCGCCGCGCGACTTGCTGTGGAGACGGCGTGCGGCGGACGTGGGTCGGATGTGAAGCGCCGGCTTGCTGATGCTCCTGCTGACGTCGCGGCTGCGGGTGATGCGCTGTACGGGAAGCGCCATATCGCCGTCCATGAGGGCGACACGCGGGTCGAGCAACCCGACGCCACACAGGCGATCCTCGCGATGCGCAGCGTCCTCGCCTACCTAGAGTCAAACAGTTCCTAACCCGGCGGGTTCAGGATCTAGTTGTCCCCTTCGCGGAGCGCCGCTTTGCTTCGGAGGCAATGGGATGGTTTGAGTTCAGTAGCTGAGCTTCTGCCACGATTGAGGGATGGCACCGCTTTCTTCGTGGACGACTTCCACGCGCGAGCCGCTGAGGCGGCACGCGATGGTGCACATGGTTGCCCCGCCGGCGACCATCGGGTCGGGGGTCGACTGGGCTGCGTCACAGATCCCGAACCAGTACACGGGTCCGGACCGCGTCGCCGCGATCCTCGCCGATCTGGGGAAGCCTGCTGCGGCCGAATACCTGGAAGGGAAGCTCCCTACAAGCAAGCGCACCCGCTCAGGCGACCTCGGAGAGATTCTCGGAGCGCAGTACGCGGCGCTTGAGCTGGGGTTTCGAGTCGTAGAACGCCTGCGGTGGAAGGACCACCGCGAGATGTCGATGCGTGGCGATGACCTGGTTGGGGTGCGCGCGGCCACCAACGGATCGCTCGAATTGCTGAAGGGCGAAGCCAAGAGCCGTGCGACGCTCGGAACGGCGACGGTCATAGACGCGGACCTTGCGCTCAGACGCGATCGAGGACGCCCATCGCCTCACGCTCTCAGCTTCGTCGCTGACCGACTTCACGAACTCGGCGAGCATGCATTGGCGAACCTTGTCGACGACGCTCAACTGACTACAGGGATCAGCCAACGGCAGGTGGTGCAACTGCTCTTCACCTTCACGGGCAACGACCCACGCAACCTCCTTCGGACAAACACGACCGCATATCGAGGCGGCGTAAAGCGCCTCGCCGTCGGCCTGCAGGTCTCAGAGCATCAAGCGTTCATCGCGAACGTGTACTCGAAAGCGATCGCCAATGCCCGAGACAGTTGAGAACATTGAGGCCGCGATCGAGGAGGCGACCACCCCCGGCTTTCGCGAACAGCTTCTCGCGCGCGGCGAAGCCCGGTCGATGATATGGCGTGACGGCGTCCTGCCCGAGGGCTCGCCCGCGTTCGATCAGCTGCTCAGCTACGACCTTCTCTCCTACGGCTATTCGCTCCTGGGCCTGGGGCTACGTCTCGTGGAGGCGAATGGGTCGCGAAGCCTCGCCCAACGCGCCTTCGAGGGCGCAGCCACAGCCATCGAATCAGTCGTCGCCAGAGGACCTAACTCGCGCGAACGGGGCTTCCACCGTGTCGTCGCCGCAGCCGCCTACCACCTCGGCAGTTACTCCGCGCGGGCATACTCGCTGCTTCAGACAGCGCTCGATTCCGGTGAAGTCACGATTGGCGAGCGATCCCTCATCCACATCATCCGCAGAGAACTCGACACCCTGGACGCGCTCATCCTGAGCCACCGCGAGGAGGACGTGGCAGCAGACGCCAACCTGGTTGAGACGTTGCGCGGGCTCTTCGAGCCCACGAGCGATGAGGACCAGGACGCTGACAGCGGCGACACCGATGTTATCGACGTCGTCGACCTCGCACTGACGGACGCGTTCGTCGGTGCGATCAGCATGGCGCTGCTTGCGTTCGAGCGGGGCGAGCAAGCGCTGCTGGATGAGGCCCTCAGTACACTGCAGGTCGGTCTAGGAGCCGCCAGCGAACTGAACATGGTTCCGCAGTGGTGGTGCCATCGACTTGCGATTCACCTACTCCGCGGCCTCTGGGAGGCCAGTTTCCATCGCCTGCTCCCGGACAGTCCCATCGACGGTGATGGCGGCGACTGGGCACGGCTGCGTGCGACGTTCATCGCATCCCTCTTCCGGAGGCGACGCTCGGAGATCGACCTATGGCCGTCGCAGCTCGCCGCCGCAGAGCGGGTACTGAACACCAGCGAGAACCTGGTGTTGTCTCTCCCGACGAGCGCCGGCAAGACCCGGATTGCCGAACTTTGCATCCTCGCGTGCCTAGCCGAGGGCCGGCGGGTTGTGTTCGTAACCCCATTGCGGGCGCTGTCAGCCCAGACCGAAACGGCCCTGCAACGCACCTTCACCCCTCTGGGGAAGACCGTCACATCCCTCTACGGCGCGATCGGGGCCAGCAGCGCCGACGAGGATTTGCTGCGAGAGAGGGACATCGTCGTCGCCACTCCCGAGAAGCTCGACTTCGCCCTGCGCAACGACCCAACACTCCTCGACGACGTAGGGCTTGTCGTCCTCGACGAGGGGCACATGATCGGGGCGGATGAACGTGAGGTCCGATACGAAGTTCAGGTACAACGACTGCTGCGCCGTGAGGATGCGGCCACCAGACGTATAATCTGCCTCTCGGCGATCCTGCCAGACGGAGACGAAGTCGAGGACTTCGTCAACTGGCTCACCGATGACCAACCCGACGGTCTCATCGCGAGCTCGTGGCGGCCGACGAAACTTCGCTATGGCGAAGTGATTTGGCAAGGCGATCGAGCCCGCCTGAGCATCATCGTGGGAGACGAGGAGCCCTTCGTGCCCCGGTTCCTCGAACCCTTCGTTCCACCGATCGGTCGCAGGACGACGCCCTTCCCCAAGGATCCGCAGGAGCTGACGCTGGCTACCGCCTGGCGGCTCGTCGACGAGGGGCAGACCGTCCTGATCTTCTGCCCACTCAAGTCATCGGTGAACGCCTTTGCCAAAGTCATCGTCGACCTTCATGCCCGCGGAGCACTCGGGAGTGTCTTCGAAGGAGATCCGGGCGACCTCGCCTCCGCCATCACGATCGGAGAGGAATGGTTCGGCCGAGATCACCCGATCCTCGCCTGTCTGAGACTCGGTGTAGCGATTCATCACGGATCGCTGCCCGCACCCTACCGACGAGAGGTTGAAAGGCTGCTACAGCGAGGAGCGCTGAAGGTTACGGTCTCTTCACCGACCCTCACCCAGGGACTCAACCTCTCGGCCAGTGCGCTCGTAATGCACAGCCTCTGGCGCAACCGGGAACTGATCAAGGCGTCTGAGTTTCGCAACATCGTCGGCAGAGCCGGCCGAGCGTTCGTGGACTCCGTCGGCCTCGTCGTCCACCCAATCTTCAAGGATGTGTCCCGAGGGAGGCGGAATTGGAGGCAGCTGGTCGAGGACACGGCTCTGCGCGACATGGAAAGCGGCCTACTGCAACTGGTGGTGAACCTGTTCGCCCGGATGCAGGCTAAGCACGGTCTCCGGAACCTGGACGCGCTGCTGGAATACGTCGCCGGTACAGCGGCGTGGGATTACCCAGAAGTTGTAGCCGAGAGCGAGGAGGAAGCTGAGCGTTCCCGAACTGCGTGGCGCTCGCAGCTCGCTAGCCTCGACAACGCCCTCCTCAGTCTGCTCAACGATTCCGCGGTTGCGGAGGACGGAGTCGAGGGGGCTCTCGATGACGTGCTCGCCTCGTCCCTTTGGGCTAGGAGCTTGGTTCGACGGCAGGAGCCCGTTCAGACAGCGCTTCGAGCCGGTCTGACCGCGCGTGCGCGCTTCCTCTGGAGCCAGTCAACTGCGGCCCAGCGCCGAGGGTACTTCCTTGCGGGGGTCGGTCTCGAGACCGGACGCCAACTCGATGAGCACGCCAGCATCTTGGAGCAGTATCTGCGCGACGCAGACGAGGACATCCGAATCGGCGACCCCGATGCCGCAATCGATGCCCTAACGAGCTTCGCCAGGATCGCATTCGGCATTCACCCCTTCGCGCCCCGCGCTCTTCCTCCACATTGGGAAGGCGTCCTCGCTGGTTGGCTTCGCGGCGAGGACCCCTCGCAGATAGCGGGGGAGGAGGTCACGGACACGCTGGAGTTCATTGAGGACTCGCTGGCGTACAGGCTGCCATGGGCGCTGGAAGCGGTCCGGGTCCGAGCGACCGCCCACGAAGAGCCTCTCGGCGATCTTTGGGCGCTCCTCACCGACCAGCACGGACTCGCAGTTGCGGCGCTAGAAACAGGGACGCTGAACCGTTCGGCCGCGCTGCTCATGCAGGCCGGATTCTCTTCCCGAGCCGGTGCTCTCGCCGCGGTCACTGCCGGAGATGGCGCCTTCACGACCGTGTCGGAGCTTCACCAGTGGATGAACTCGGAGGAGGTCCGGCGACGCGCAGGCGACTCGCACTGGCCGACTGTGTCATCTTACGATCTCTGGGTCGGTTTCATCGGCCGTAGCACTGCTGCGCCGGAGAGGACCTGGATCAACACGATCGAGGATGCCGCAGTGGCCTGGCTCCCCGATCATCAGCCGAGTAGTGGGACGCCGTATCGGGCTGTGTCCCTTGCGAACGGGGAGACCATTCTCCAGGCCGCTGACGGTCGACGGGCCGGTCTGCTTGAGGAACCGCTCAATCCGAATCGGCGCGGCTTGCTCACAGTCGCCGGGGCCAGCCCTGCCAATGTCGTCGAACTTCGCTATCGAGGCCCATCCGACCTTCATGCATAGCGGTGTCGCGTGAGTCCCAGATCAGGCGAGCATTACTGCGAGAAAATGTAAGGGGGATTGCAGCGAATACCACATGGACTATCTGACGCCGCTACGCGGCCGTTTTGGGACAACCCTCAAGGACATCCTCGCTGGAACGCCGGCCGTCAGCGGTCCTGGCGTGTCGAGTTCCTGGGAGGTGGAGGCGCAGGCCATGATTGTTGGTGACATGACTCCATGACGATCTAGGCGATCCGCCCAGCCGAGCACCGCCAGAGAGCGAGGCCGGCAATGGCAGAAGCACCCGTTGATCTACCATCGGGTGACTCCCGGTGGTACCGCACCGACTTCCAGGTCGCCAGCCCAATGGGTGGGTTCAAGCTCCCCGGAGCGGACCTCCTCACACCCGAGGGGAGGGCAACGGCGGCAGCGAGCTACGTCGCTCTCATCAAGGAAGCGGGCATCGAGGTCTTTGCAGTCACGGATCACAACTCGACGGCGATGTTGGAGGAAGTGCGGACAGCAGCTCGTACCGCAGGCCTGGTCATGTTCCCGGGTATGGAGCTGAGCACCGGCACGGGCTCGGATGGAGTTCACCTTCTTCTACTCGGAGACCCTGATGCCGACATCCAGCAACTCACCAATGAGTGGATGAAAGCGGCCGACTTCTCGAAGGATCACCCAGCCTTCAACGACCAAGGGCAGCATCTGCCGAGTCATAGGTCGATGATTGACATTCTTGACAGCTTGCCTGAGGACACTCTCGCGATCGCGCCTCACATCCTCACGGAGAACGGTGTTGCAAGCGGTGACTCGATCAAAGAAAGTTCGATCAAGTGGCGTTGCCTTCACCACGATCGACTGGAGGCAGTTGACGTTGGTGCACCGAACGGCAAGAGCGAAAGCGGATTCAACTCGAAGTTCCGTGCCCGTGAGCTCGACAACTTCCCGGCGGTCCATCGGATGGCGTACGTCTCCACCTCAGACGCATACTCGCCCGAGCAACTTGAGCGTCACACGTGGGTCCGTATGCATAAGCCAGACCTGGCCTCCCTGCGCCAGGCACTCCTCGATCACGAGGCACGGATATTCTGCGATTGGGACACACGCCTGGCGGGTGACCCCGACGGCGTCAAACATGCGTATGTAAGGTCCATCCGGCTGGAAGGACTGTCAACTTCCAGCAGTACGCTCGAGGTTGAGTTCGATCCACGCATCACGGTCGTCATCGGCAGTCGCGGTTCGGGTAAGAGCACGATTATCCAAGGGCTTCGAGCGCTCTATGGCGGAGACACGAACCTTCCTGAATCAGTCCATCAGGAGTCGGCACGCTATCAAGAAGAGGTGTTCCGCGATGCCACCATCACCAGCTCCTTCGTTGAGTCCTTGAGCAGTGCCGAGGACACAGCAACGTGGCAGCTCGCATCCGGGACTCAAACGGCGCTCGACCATTCGCTCATCAATGTGCGAGTAGTCAGCCAGAAGGAACTGTTCGAGCGAACTAGGGCGTGTCTCCTAACTTTGGGTGGCGGTTGAGGGCAGGCTGGTTGGGTGCCGCGTACTCGTACTCTTTCGGATGCTGCTTGGGCTCGGATCGAGCCGTTGATGCCGGCGGCCTCGGCGAAGGGTGGTCGGCCGTTCCAGGAGCATCGGCGGGTGCTGGAGGGGATCGTGTGGCGGTTCCGGACGGGGTCGCCGTGGCGGGATCTGCCGGCGGAGTTCGGACCGTGGCAGACAGTATGGAAGCGACACCGCCGCTTCAGCGGCGACGGCACCTGGGATCGGATCTACGCGGAGATCCTCGCCGACGCGGACGCAGCTGGCGAGATCGACTGGGCAGTCAGCGTCGACTCGACCATCAACCGTGCGCATCAGCACGCCACGAACCTCCCCGCGACACGGGGGGCTCTATCGAGTTACAAGAATCTGCGCGAGGAACCGTCTGACCATGCGATCGGCCGGTCCCGCGGCGGATTGAGTACGAAGATCCATCACCTCGTCGACGGCCGCGGGCTGCCGCTGGTCGTGCTCGTCGGGCCCGGGCAAGCGGGCGATGCGCCGATGTTCCCGGTGCTCATGGGACACCTCAAGGTCACGCGTCGAGCCTACGGAAGGCCACGGACACCGGATCGACCGGCCCCGGACGCCGGCGCCGGTCGCGATCCCGATCCCCCACGCTTGACAAAGCGAGCGGACACCGTGGAAGCTTCGACCGGCGCGCGCGCGAGACGCGCCTGCCGAAGCGGGGCTCCCCCATTGCGCGCTCCGGAACCGATCGATCCGCAGACGGAGGAGCACGATGCCCGATTCCCGCGAGCCGGCGTACCGCTACCGGCAGGTCGCCGAGGCGCTGAGGGATCGGATACAGGGCGGAGAGTGGGTTCCGGGCGAGCGCATCCCCACCGAGGCGGCGCTCGCCGCGGAGTTCGACGTCAATCGGCTCACCGTCCGTCAGGCGATCACGCAGCTGCGCATCATCGGGCTCGTCGACACCCGGCAGGGCAGCGGCACGTACGTCGCCAACCCCGTGCCGCTGCTCGAGGTGTCGATGGCGTCGGACGACGATGTCGACCACGGGAGCCTGCGCGCGACCGCTCACCCCGCCGTCGGCCACGTGCACGAGCGGCTGCTGTCGGTCACCCCGGACGCCGATGCGCAGGCCGCCGCGCTGCTGTCGGTGCCTGCCTCGCGGCTCTTCCGGATCGCGACGCTGCTCGAGTCCGACGAGACTCTCTACGCCGTGTGCGACTACTGGATCGACGGCGACCGGTTCCCGGGGATCGCCGACGGCTGGGACGACGGCGAGACGATGGGGATGCGGCTGCAGTCGGAGTTCGACGTCACCGCGTACTACTCGTGGCGGCGATTCCGGGCCGATGCCGCCGATCCGGCCATCGCCTCCCAGCTGGGAGTGACCGTCGGTGCGCCGCTGCTCATCCGCGACGGCGTCTCGCACGACGAGCACGGCTCACCCGTGTACTACGTCGTGCGGCGCATGCGCGGGGATCGGGTGGCGTACACGGTCAACTACCTCGACCGCCCGACGCGCGACCGGTAGCCGCGCACGACCCACACGGGAGGACGGGCCGGCGGGACGTTCAGAGGACGTTCAGCCCAACGCCGCGCTCGATTCATCTAGACAACTTACGGTCTATCTCGCAAGCCCACCTGCGCCCGGAGCCGGCTCACGCGATCTCGCGACCTGCGCCGCGCGGGCACCTCACGAGATGAACCTGGAGTCGCAGCCATGCCGAGGAAGCCTGTCCTTCTCACCGGTGCACTTGCACTGGTCCTGACCCTGACGGCCTGCGGTGCCGGCCCCGCCGATGAGACCGGCGACGACGGCGCGGAGCTCGTCACCGAGGTGACGGAGGAGACGACCGTCACCATGTGGCACACCCTCACCGGGCACCACCAAGAGGCGCTCGAGGCGCAGATCGCGCAGTTCAACGCCGAGCACGAGAACATGCGGATCGAGGCGCAGGCGCAGCCGCTCACCGACTTCGACTCGAAGGTGCAGCAGGCCGTCCGCAACGGCACGGGCCCGAACATGATCAGCGGCTACCCGAACATCGCGTCGTCGTACATCGACGACGGCTTCCTCGTGGACTTCACGCCCTACGTCGAGGACGAGGAGATCGGGATCCCCGACTTCGAAGACAAGATCATGCCCGGCGTGTACGCGGAGGCGTCGCAGTGGGACGACCGCCTCTACCTCTTCCCGCAGGCGCGCACCGGCGAGGTCCTCTTCTACAACAAGACCATGTACGACCAGCTCGGGCTGGACGTACCGCAGACCTGGACCGAGCTCGCCGAGAACAGCCGCGCCATCACCGAGGAGACCGGCAAGCCGGCGTTCGGATTCGACTCCGTCGTCGACGGGGTGCTGCTGCAGGTGATGCAGCGCGGCGGCTCGCTCGTCGATCCGGAGTCGATGACCTCGACGATCAACTCCGACACGACCACCGCGGTCTTCGAGGACCTGCAGTCGCTGTACGAGGACGGCGTGTACCGGCTCGTGGGCGAGGACCAGTACTTCTCCAACCCGTTCGGCGCCGAGGCGGTGTACTCGTACATCGGATCGAGCGCGGGATTCGAGTTCGTCGCCGACGCCGTCGGAGACAAGTTCGAGGTGGGCGTGGCGCCGGTGCCGCAGGAGGGCGGCACCCCCTACGTGAACTCGTGGGGCGGCTTCGGCATGGTGTTCGACACGACGCCCGAGGAGAACCTCGTGGCCTACACCTACTACAAGTGGCTCACCATGACCCCGGAGGTCGCCGCCCAGTCGTCGATCGACTACGGATCGGTTCCCGCCTCGCTCGAGGCGCAGCAGACCCCCGAGTTCGTGCAGTTCATGGAGGAGAACCCAGTGATGGGGGCGCTCGCAGAGAGCCTCGAGAACGTGGGTTACATCCCCGCGGTCACCGGCAGCGAGACGGCGCGCAGCTCGCTCGATCGCGCGGCGCAGCAGATCCTGCTGGGCGAGAGCGACATCGCGACCGCGCTCGAGGCCGCAGAGACCGAGACGAACCGGGCGATGGCCGAATGAGCGCGTCCGTCATGACCCAGACCACCCCCGAGGCGGGGCGGCGACCGAAGGCGCTGATCCTCTGCGTCGACGCCCTGTCGGCCGACGACTACGAGCTGCTCACCCGGCTCCCGAACTTCGGCCGGCTGATCGCCGAGGGCACGGTGATGCGCGAGACGCTGCCCGTGTTCCCGAGCCTCACCTACCCCAACCACACCTCGATCATCACCGGCTGCAACCCGGGCCGGCACGGCATCCACAACAACGAGGACGTCAAGGCGGGTGAGGTCGACCGTGCCTGGTTCAACCAGTACTCGCTGATCCAGGTCGAGACGCTGCTCGACATCGCCGCCAAGGCGGGACTCACCACCGGGGCGATCAGCTGGCCCATCACCGGCGGCGCACCGCTCGACGCCGTGCTGCCGATGATCGTGCCGTATCACTACACGGGCTGGGAGCCGGAGCCGTACGTGCGCGGACACGCGACGGACGCGCACCTCGACGAGTACTTCTGGCGCTACGGCTACCACCTGATGGGCGAGAACCGCTCGCTCGATGCGTTCACGATGGCCGTCACACCCGATCTGATCCGCGACTTCGGGCAGCCGGACGTGCTGCTCGTGAAGCTGTGCGACCTCGACAGCGCTCGGCACCGTCACGGCCGGAACTCCCCGCAGGCGGAGGAGGAGCTGCGTCGGCACGACCAGCAGCTCGGTGTGCTCCTCGGCGCGCTGAGCCGCTGGGGCGACCTCGACCAGACGGTGATCGCGATCGCCGGCGACCACGGGATCCAGGACGTCTCCGGCGTGCTGTACCTCAACGCCCTGCTGCGCGACGCGGGGTTCCTTGAGCTCGACGGCGACGGCGCGATCGTCGACTGGAAGGCGTACGCCCACTCGGCCGGGCAGTCCGCCTGGATCCAGCTGCGCGACCCCGACGACAGCGAGACGCGCGACGCCGTTGAGACGTGGCTCCGCGAGCTGGTCGAGGCGGGCTCGTACGGGCTGGCGCACCTGTTCACCAAGGAGCAGGCGGCGCAGGAGCACGGGCTCGTCGGCCCGTTCGACTACGTCGTCTGCGGTGAGGACGGACTCGCGTTCGAGACCTCGTGGCGCGCCGAGAGCGCGTATGTCGACGCGGCCGACGAGGGCTACTCGGGGCTGCGGGGCAACCACGGCGGCCTCCCGGTCACGGTGCCGACGCTCTCGCTGCTGCATGGCCCGGGCGTGCGGAAGGGGGCCCAGATCGCCCAGGCGAGCCTGATCGACCTCGCACCGACGCTCGCTCGGCTGCTCGGCCTGGAGTTCGAGGAGGCGCCGGACGGGCGCGTGCTCGACGAAGCGATCGTCGTGGAGCTCGTCGATGCGGATTGAGATCCGCGAGCTGGGGCGCACCTTCGGGAGCGCCCCAGCGGTCGAGGGGGTCTCCGCGACCATCGAGGACGGCGAGTTCATCTGCATCCTCGGACCATCGGGATGCGGAAAGACCACCATGCTCAACATGCTCGGCGGCATCATCGCGCCGACGGCCGGCACGATCCTCTTCGACGGCGTCGACGTCACGAAGGTCCCGGCGGAGAAGCGAGGCGTCGGGTTCGTCTTCCAGAACTACGCCCTCTATCCCCACCTCACCGTGGCCAAGAACATCGAGTTCCCCCTCGCGATCGAGCGGGTGCCGAGGGCCGAACGACGACGGCGTGTGCGCGAGGCCGCCGACCTGGTGCAGGTGGGCCCCTACCTGGATCGGCGCCCCGCCGAGCTGTCCGGCGGCCAGCAGCAGCGGGTCGCCATCGCCAGGGCGCTCGTGAAGAACCCGAGCCTGCTGCTGCTCGACGAGCCGCTGAGCAATCTCGACGCCCGGCTGCGCCTCGAGATGCGCGTCGAGCTGCAGCGCATCCAGCGCGAGGCCAAGGTGACGACCGTGTTCGTCACCCACGATCAGGACGAGGCGATGAGCATCTCGGATCGCACCATGCTGATGAACCGAGGGCGGCTGGTGCACTTCGCCGATCCGCAGGAGCTGTATGACGACCCGGCGGAGCTGTTCGCCGCGACGTTCCTCGGGAACCCTCCCATCAACCAGCTGCGGGGGCGCATCGACGACGGCGATCTGACGCTCGCCGACGGCACGATCGTGCAGGGCATCGCCCCCGCCGGCCTCACGGTGGATGCGGCGATCGTCGGCGTCCGATCCGAGACGGTCACGCTCGCGTCGACCGCCCCGCGGGCACGCGCGCGGGTCGAGGACCTCCAGTACGTCGGCCGCGATGTGTACGCGGACGTGCGCCTCGGCGACGCGCGCCTCAGCGCGCTCGTCTCGCGGCGCGAGGTCGACCGGTCGCTCGTGGGCACCGAGGTTCCGATCGGCTTCGACGCCGACGGAGTGCACGTCTTCGACGCCGAGTCGGGTCGGCGCATCCGATGACCGCGAACCGTCGGTCATGGCCCCGCGCAACGGCGTACCTGCTGCCGTTCCTCGTCGGGACCGCGATCTTCACGGTGTACCCCATCGTCTACCTGCTGATCGTGGCGTTCCAGGAGGACTACAACATCCTGACCCGGGAGTTCTCGCAGTTCGGGCTCTCGAACTTCGAGGCGGTCCTGCGGGATCCGGACTTCGGGAACGCGGCGCGGAACACCGCCCTGTACACGGTGATCGTCGTGCCCGTCACGATCTCGCTCGGTCTGGCGATCGCGTCGCTGCTGGCGAGGATCCGCTTCCTCCGGCCCTTCTACCAGACAGCCCTCTTCCTTCCGCTGGTCACGTCGTCCGTCGCCATCGGCATGGTGTGGAAGTACATCTACAACGCCGACTACGGGCTGCTGAACTTCCTGCTGTCGACGATCGGACTCGATCCGGTGAACTGGCTCAACGATCCCCGCTGGAACATGCCGGCGCTGGTGATCTTCGGCGTCTGGAGCGCCCTGCCATTCACCATCCTCATCTTCGTCGCCGCGCTGCAGTCCATCGGCGAGCAGTACTACACGGCGGCCCGGATCGACGGCGCGACCGTCGTGCAGAGGTTCTTCCGGATCACGGTGCCCCTGATGGGATCGACGATCGGCCTCGTCGCCGTGCTGAACCTCATCGACAGCTCGAAGGTGTTCAGCGAGCTGTTCCCACTCTTCAACGGCAGCCCGGGTGCGGGGTTCTCGCTCTACACCGTCGTCTACTACATCTACGAGCAGCTCTCGGCCGAATGGGATCTGGGCCGTGCGGCCGCGGCATCCCTCCTGCTCTTCGCCGCGGTGCTCGTGCTCACGCTCCTGCAGGCGGTCCTGCAGCGCACACGAAGGAGGCGCTCATGAGGGAGTCGGCACTCAACCGCATCGTGTCGCACGCGGCGCTCATCGCCGCGTCCGCGATCATGCTGTTCCCGTTCATCTGGATGCTGCTGTCTGCCTTCAAGTCGCCGACCGAGATCGCCACCGTGCCGCCGCAGCTGCTGCCGGCGGAGCTCCGCTTCGGCAACTTCGCATTCGCCCTCGAGACCGGGCGCTTCGACCAGTACTTCCTGAACACGTTCATCGTCGCGGCGTCCGTCGTGCTGCTGTCGCTGCTCACGTCGGTCCTCGCGGCGTACGCCCTCGCGTTCTTCGACTTCGCGGGCAAGACCGCCCTCCTGGCGCTCGCCGTCGCCTTCATGATGGTGCCGTTCGAGGTGCTCGTGGTCGTCAACTACGACACCGTCGTGCAGTGGGGGCTCGTCGACACCCTCGTGGCGCAGATCCTGCCGTTCACCACCAGCATCCTGTCGACGCTGATCCTGACCAACGCGTTCCGCAAGGTGCCGGCCACCCTGCGCGTCGCGTCTCGGATCGACGGCGCGTCGAGCTGGGCGTTCCTCTGGCGGGTGGTGGTGCCCATGAACCGGCCCTCCCTCGTGACCGTCTCGGTGCTCTCAGCGATCGCGAGCTGGAACGCATTCCTGTGGCCGCTGCTCGTGACCAACACGACCGAGAAGCGCACCCTGACCATCGGCCTGTACAACTTCATCACCGAGGGCGGTGTGCGCTACGAGCGGCTGATGGCGGCGAGTGCCGTGGTGATCGTCCCGATGGTGATCGTGTTCCTGCTGCTGCGCCGGCAGATCATCAACGGCGTCTCGACCCAGGGCATGAAGCAGTGACCGCGCCGGAACTCCCCGGCATCCGCATCTCGAGAGAAGGAGCAGCCTCATGACGAGCACCCGAATCACCCTCCACGGCGGCATCGGCACGGTCGGCGGCGTCGTCGCCGAGATCGTCCACGGGACCGATCGCGTGATCTGCGAGATCGGCACCGGCTACACCCCCGACCTCGACGTCTACGACGGCGTCGTCGAACGTCGCCACGCGGCGTGGATGAAGGACGCCCGTCTCACCGGCGCCGCGCCGGCCGTGCCCGACCTGTACCCGCCGCGCGAGGGCCGCCACAACACGGCCGTGCTGGTGTCGCACCTGCACCTCGACCACATGTCGGCGATGGGATTCGTGGACAACACGGTTCCGGTGTACATCTCGGAGCCGGCGCTGCGCATCGAGCGCGCGCTGCAGGACATCGGGCAGGGCGTGCACCCGCACCACACGGCTTATCGGGTGTTCGAGCCGGAGGAGCGGATCCGAGTGGGCGCGATCGAAGTGCTGCCCATCCGCACGAGCACGGGGGCATACCAGGACTTCAGCTTCGTGATCAGCGCCCCCGACTGCACGATCCACTACACGGGCGACCTCTCCCTCCACAGCAGCGAGCCGGAGCTGACGTGGGACGAGATGAAGCGGGTCTCGGCGATGGACGTCGACCTCCAGCTGATCGACGTGACGTCGCTCATGGACGACACGCTCAGGATGGTCTACGGCACGACGGAGGTCGAGATCGCCTCGTCGCCCGAGCTGCCGGACGGCATGCTCTCGTCGGAGCAAGCGTTCGACGCGTACCGCCAGGTGCTGCCGGCCCATCGGGGCGCGGCGGTCGTGAACTTCTACGAACGGGAGGCGGATCAGATCGAGCAGTTCGACGCTCTCGCGCGCTCCTGCGGGCGACGACTCGTGCTCGAGCCGGAGACCGGCTATCTGATGTGGCGCTTCACCGGCCGGGCGCCGGTCGTCGCCGTGCCCGATTTCGCGCGGTACCTCGACGAGAACCGCCCGGCGTGGATGCGGGAGCTGCTCGACGCGGCCGAGGTGGTTGACTGGGCCGACATCGTGGCGAATCCGACGGCGTACCTCGCGCAGGTGAGCTACCGGAACTCCGCTCAGCTCTTCGACCTCATCGACGCGGACGGCCTCTACGTCCACGCTGACGGCGTGCCGATCGGCGCCTTCGATCCGGCCTTCGCGAATCTGCGCCGCATCGTCGACCTCGCCGGCTTCCGGTACTTCGCAACCTTCCAGCAGAACTTCTTCGGCCACGGCTACCCGAACCAGGTCCGCTACTACGCGGAGCAGATCGGCGCCGACGTGATCTGGCCGGTGCACAGCAAGAACCCGGAGCGCTTCTCGGTGTCGGGCGAGTCGGTCGTCATGGTGCCGGAGCTCGGCGTTCCATATCGCGTTACCCGCGAGGCCGGCAGGACCCGTCTGGTCGCGGACGAGACGAAGGGTCAGTCGTGAGCTCCACCACCCCCGAGTTCGCCGCCGAGCCCCTCGACCGGATCGTCGTCGAACGCTACGAGCCCGATCCGCGGCTGCCCGAGGCGGTCATCGTCGACTTCGACGGCACGCTGGCGCACATGGATCGGCGCGGACCGTATGAGTTCCATCGGGTGGGCGAGGATCGCGTCGACCCGGCCGTGAAGCGGCTCGTGAGCCTCCTGGCCCCCAGCGTGAAGATCGTCGTCCTCACGGGGCGAGACGACAGCTGCGAGGCGGAGTCGCGCGCGTGGCTGGCGGACAACGAGGTGCCGTTCGACGAGCTGCACATGCGCGCGGCCGGCGACCGCCGCAGCGACGCGCGAGTGAAGTTCGAGATCTTCGACACCCGTCTGCGCAGCCGGTTCCACGTGATCGCCGCGATCGACGATCGCAACTCGGTGGTCGAGATGTGGCGCAGGCTCGGGATCAAGTGTCTGCAGGCTCAGGACGGCGATTTCTGACCGCTCCTGACCGGCGCCGGTCGCGATCCGGCTCAGTCGAGCAGCAGCGCGGGCTCCTCGAGCACGGCCGCGATGTCGGCGAGGAAGCGGCTGATCTTGTCGCCGTCGACGATGCGGTGGTCGAACGATCCCGACACCGTCGTCACCCACGCCGGGCGCACCTCGCCGTCGACCACCCAGGGCTTCTGCCGGATCGCGCCCATCGCGACGATGCCCGCCTCGCCCGGGTTGATGATCGGTGTGCCGGCGTCCATCCCGAACACGCCGATGTTCGTGATCGTGATGGTGCCGCCCTGCTGGTCCTCGGGGCGGGTCTTGCCCTCGCGCGCGGTCTGCGTGAGGTTCTGCAGCGCGACGGCGAGCTCGCGCGTCGACATCGCGTGCGCGTCCTTGATGTTGGGGACGAGCAGCCCGCGCGGGGTCGCGGCCGCGATGCCCAGGTTCACGTAGCCGCGCACCTGGATCTCGGCGCCGTCCTCGGTCTCGATCCACGCCGAGTTGATCTCGGGCGTGCGCTGCACGGCCCACAGCAGCGCCTTGGCGAACACGAGCAGCGGCGAGATGCGCACGTCGGCGAACTGCGGCTGCTGCTTGAGCCGCTGCACGAACTCCATGGTGCGGCTGGCGTTGACGTCGGTCCACACCGAGACGTGCGGGGCCGTGTACGCGGATCCGACGATCGCGTTGGCGGTCGCCTTGCGCACGCCCTTGACGGGGATCGCCTCGTAGCGGTCGTCGGCGGGGCGCGGGGGCGTCGCCCGCGGCGGGGCGGGGATGCGTCGCTCGCGCTCCTCGGGCCACTGCGGCGTCTCGAGGTTGCGGAACACCTTGGCCTGCTCGGCGTGCCGCAGCACGTCGTCGCGCGTCACCTCGCCGGCGGCTCCCGTTGCGGTCGCGTCCGACAGCTCGATGCCGAGGTCGCGCGCGAGCTTGCGGATCGGCGGCTTGGCGACCACGCCCACGGCGGCCGCGACGGTCTTCTCGCGCGGGGCCTTGCGCCGGCGGGTCTGCACCTCGCCGCCCGTGCCGTAGCCGACGAGCACCGAGCCGCCGGCGTCCGACGCCCCGGTGGAAGACTCGGCGGCCGGCGCCTGCGGCGCCTCGGGCGCGGGCACGTCCGACTCGCCCGACACGGCCAGGATCGGCGTGCCGACGGCGACGGTCTCGCCCTCCGCCACGAGCAGCTCCGACACCGTTCCGGCGAACGGCGAGGGCAGCTCCACGAGCGACTTGGCCGTCTCGATCTCGGCGACCACGTCGTTCACCGCCACGGCGTCGCCCGGCTTCACGTGCCACTGCACGATCTCGGCCTCGGTCAGTCCCTCGCCGACGTCGGGCAGGTTGTAGGTCTGCATCGGGATCCTCCTAGGGCGTGTCTCTTAAAGCCTTGAGCCAGATGGTGATGGCGCGTAGGACGACGCCGCCGCGATAGGTCAGGGCGAGTTTGTCGTAGCGGGTGGCCAAGGCGCGCCATTGCTTGAAGATGTTGAATCCGCGCTCGACGACGTTGCGACGCTTGTAGGCCTCGGTGTCGTAGGTGACCGGGCGACCACCCTTGGCGCCGCGGCGCTTGCGGTTGGCGATCTGATCATCGCGTTCGGGGATGACGGCCTGGATGCCGCGCCGGCGCAACAGCTTGC
>NZ_JAAOIV010000011.1 GCF_011440275.1 Metallococcus carri
ACCAAGTGCGCGGCTTCCTGCCGGTACTTCGGGGTGTAACTCTTCCTCTTCGCACCCATGAGGGCATCCTTCCCTGCCAGGCCGAAACCTGACGATCAGGATGTCCACCGAACGGGGTCAACCTCACCGGCGCGCAGCGTGTTGGGGTTGCCGATCTGGTTGGCCTTGGCCAGGGCTGCCGCGGAGGTGTGGTGGGCGCGGGCGATCCCGATGAGCGTGTCGCCGCGGCGCACGACATACGGCGTGCCCGAGCGGGTGGTGGTCTTCTTTGCGATCGTCTTGGGGTTGGGGGCACGGCGAGGCGCCGGCGCCTTGGACTTGGCCGGGGCGGCGACCGGCACCTGCAACTGCTGGCCGGCGAGGATGCGCCCCGGCGTGCTCAGCTTGTTGTGGGCGACGAGCGCGGCCACCGTCGTGCGGTGCGCCTTGGCGATCGCGGTCAGGGTGTCACCCGGCCGGATCGTGTAGGACCGCCAGGTGGTGGCGGTGGCGGCAGCAGCCTGCTGGTGGACGGCGTGCACATTGGCCGGAGGGGCGTGGTCGGCGACGGGGGGTGCCATGGCCCTGCAAAGTAACGGAACCGTCACAGGGTGGCACCGAAGCGGCTCGGAGTGTCGGCATGGCACTCTTGGTCGTTGTGAACGGACTGCAGACCCTGGTCGGCTCCTGGATGAGCATCCCGGAGGTGGCCGACGCGATCGGCGTGCGACAGCGCGACGTGCGCGCGATGATCGACGACGGCCAGTTGCTGGCGCACCGGATCGGCCCCAATGACGCGCTCAGCATCCCCGCCGCCTTCGTCCGGGAGGGTCAGATCCTGCCCGCGCTGCTCGGCACGATCACGGTGCTCGCCGATGCTGGGCTCTCCTCGGAGGAGTCGCTCACCTGGCTGTTCACGCCGGACGAGACGCTGCCGGTGGTCGGCTCGCCGATGACCATGCTGCAGCTCGGTCGCAAGGCCGAGGTCCGCAAGCGAGCCTCCGAACTCGCCTGGTAGACAAGGCTTTTCAGGCGCTGCGCGCCACACATACCTCGATCAGTTCACCGAGCACGCGCGTGCCGTCAGGGTCCAGCCGCAACGGGTCGAGCGCGGCGCGGGCCCGCCCGGCACCTTCGTCGATCAGTTGCTCCACCCGCTCGACCGCGCCGGTGCGCACGCACCAGTCCCGCAGCCAGTCGACCTCGGCACCGGTCAGGTCCTCGCGCCCGAAGAGCGTGTTGAAGCGGTCGAGATCGGCGGCGGTGCTGCGGTCCAGCGCGAGCGCCACGAGCACGGTGCGCTTGCCTTCGCGCAGGTCGTCACCGGCCGGCTTGCCGGTCTGTGCCGGGTCACCGAAGACGCCGAGCAGGTCGTCGCGCAGCTGGAAGGCCTCCCCGAGCGCCAGGCCGTATGCCGACAGCGCGGCGTCGGTCTGCGGGTCAACGCCCCTGCTCTGGGCGCCGATGAGCAGCGGTTGCTCGATGGTGTATTTGGCGCTCTTGAACCGGATGACGGTGCGGGCCCGATCGACGCGCTCGCTGGTGTCGAGTTGTTCCCACGGCCGCACCGACTCCAGCACGTCGAGATATTGCCCGCCCATGAGCTGGGTGCGCATCAGGTCGAAGGTGCGCCGGCCGCGGGCGAGTTCCTCGCTCGGCAGGCCACTGGTCGCGAAGAGCTCGTCGGTCCAGTTGAGGCATAGGTCGCCGGCCAGGATTGCCCCGGCGTCGCCGAAACGTTCGCTGTCGCCGTCCCAGCCCTCGCTGGCGTGCAACCCGCCGAGGCGACGGTGCGCGGACGGCATACCGCGCCTGGTGTCGCTGCGGTCCATGACGTCGTCATGCAGCAAAGCGGCGGCCTGGAAGACCTCCATCGCGGTCGCCAGCCGGACGATGCCTTCGCCGTGCGGGCCGCCCGCGGCCCGGTATCCCCAGTAGCAGAAGGCGGCGCGCAGCCGCTTGCCACCACGCAACAGGTCGTCGATCGGAGCGGTGAGCGAGGCCATCTGCGGCCCGAGCGGCGCGAGATCCTCGCGGTGGCGACGCTGCTGCTCGTCGAGGACCTGTTGCACCAGGACGCGCAGATCGTCCAGGCCCTGGGGCTGCGGCACAGGTCGTCCTTCCATGTGTCGGTCGTTCCGGGTGAGCGGGGCCGGCCGGTTATAAGGTCTGGCCCATGTCACCACCAGGCTCTCGGGTCGTCCGTCAGCCCGCCACCAGCATCCCAGACCTGCTGGCCGCATCGCAGACCGCATTCAGCTTCGAGTTCTTCCCGCCGAAGGACGACGCGGCCGAGGAGGTCTTGTGGGACAGCATCCGGCGCGTCGAAGCGGTGCAGCCGGCCTTCATCTCGGTCACCTATGGCGCCGGGGGCACCACCCGCGACCGGACGGTGCGGGTCACCTCGCGGATCGAGCACGAGACCTCGTTGCGCACCATGGCGCATCTGACCTGCGTGGGCTCCTCGGTCGCCGAGTTGCGCGAGGTCCTGCGGGCGTATGCCGGGGCCGGCATCCGCAACGTGCTCGCGCTGCGCGGCGACCCCGCGGGTGGGCTGGGTCAGCCCTGGACGCCGCACCCCGAGGGGCTGGACCACGCCGAGGACCTGGTGCGGCTGGTCGCCGAATCCGAGGAATTCACCGTCGGCGTTGCGGCCTTCCCCGACAAGCACCCCGAGTCGCCGTCGCTCGAGCATGACGCCGAGGTGCTGGTGCGCAAGGCCGATGCGGGAGCGAGTTTTGCGATCACCCAGATGGTCACTGACGTCGACGCCTACCTTCGGTTGCGCGATCTGGTTGCCGCATCGGGCCGCGCCATACCGATCGTTCCGGGCCTGATGCCGGTGACCGCGCACGGCCAGCTGCAGCGGATGACGGCGCTCAACGGCCAGCCGCTCGCCCGCGAGGTGATCGAGCGGATTGAGGCGGTCAAGGACGACAAGGACGCCGTGCGCCGCGAGGGCATCGACATCGCGACCGAGCACGCGCAGCGGCTGATCGACGAAGGTGCGCCCGGGGTGCACTTCATCACGATGAACCGCTCCACCGCGACCGTCGAGGTGTGGGAGCGGCTGCGCGGCTGAGGCCTGTCGGTGGCCGGTCCTACCGTGAGATTTGTCCGAACACGCGTTCGACCAAGCTCACGGCTCCAGGAGGTCCCCGATGTCTCGCTCGCCCCACTCCGCCGCGGCCCCACCAGCCGCCCTCGACCTGGTCGAACGGGCCCGTGGCTGCCTGCTCGAGGCATGTCACACCCCTGACCTGTGCGAGCGCTACCGGCTGGCGCACATCGGTGCGCTGCGCGCGGCGGCGGCCGTGCTGGCGGCGCGCAGCACGCCGTCCCCGCGCTCGCGCCCACGCAGTGTCTGGCAGGTGCTGCCCAAGGTCGCACCGGAGCTCACCGAGTGGGCCGACTTCTTCGCCGACACCGCCCGGCGGCGCAGCGCCTTCGAGCGCGGCGCGACCGAGCCCAGCGCGCGCGAGGCCGACGATCTGATCCGCCAGACCGAGACCTTCCTCGGGCTCGTGCTCGCCGCGCTCGGGCTGCCGATGCGTGAACCGCTCGGCCGGTGGGTCGCTCCGCCGACCCTCGTGGCGCCCGCGCGGCGGTCCGGACGGATTTGATGGTTGACCCCGCTACCACGCGCGACGATCGCGACCTATCCTCAAGAGAAAGACACTTGCGCCCGTCGCACACGATGACCCCGGAGGTGCCGCCGTGCCGCTCTCTGAGCACGAGCAGCGCATGCTCGACGAAATGGAGCACGCGCTTGCCCTCGAAGACCCCAAGTTCGCATCCCAGATGCGGGGTCAGTGGGCCGATCGCCACCGCGGTCGCTTGCTGCTCGGTGCCATCGGCATGCTCGCCGGGCTGGGGCTGGTGCTCGGCGGGGTGATGAGTGAACTCATCTGGCTCGGTGTCGCGGGCTTCGTGGTGATGGTGGCCGCGGCGGCCTGGGCCTTCGCGCCGGCCAGTCGCACGACCTCGCTCGGCACCGTGCAGGACGACGGCACGGTGCTGCGCGCCACCCCGCGATCACGCCGAGCCGAGCGCACGCCCGGCTCCTTCATGCAGCGGCTCGAGGCGCGGTGGGAGCGCCGCCGCCGCGATTCACTGTCCTGACGCAGTCGCCGGCCGGCAGCGTCGTCCTCAGGTGACGATCAGCCCGACCACCCAGGTCGCCGCCACCAGGCAGGCCGCCGCGAGTTCGATGCCCACGCTGTGCAGCACCGCCCGCACCGCCGCCTTGGTCGAGGTCCAGGCCGCCGCCGGGTTGCGCAGCCGCAGTTGCTCGGCGACATACACCCCGAGCACGAAACCGAGGAAGAGCCCGACGACCGGCACGACGAAGAAGCCGACCGCCGCGGTCACGACTCCGGCGAGCCGGGACCAGCCGGGCACGCCGGCGGTCTTCAGGCGCCGGTTCGGCAGCCGGTACTGCAGCACGTAACCGACCGCCGCGATGACCACGCAGATGCCGAAGATCACCCACGCGGTGGTGCCGCCGTGAGAGCCGGCCCAGACCAGGACGCCGAGCAGGGTGAGGGCGAGGCCGGGCAGGATCGGCACGATCAGGCCGAGGATGCCGGCCGCGATGATCAGTCCCGAGACCACGGTGACGGTGTCGTTGTTCACGGCGGTCATGATGCCCTAGATGTGACGAAGGGCCGGTCGGCACGCGCGGTATGGCGTGCCGACCGGCCCATCACCTGAGTCGGTCTGGTGAGGTCAGTCCTCGTCGTGCAAGCGGTCGGTCTCGTCGATGACCTCCACGGCAACCGAGCGCAGCTTGTCCAGGTGCGCGCGGCCGTGGTGGGCGCAGAAGAGAAGTTCCATGTCGCCGTCGAGGCGGGCCTTGATGAACGCCTGCGCGCCGCAACGGTCACAGCGGTCGGTCGCGGTCAGCGTGGGTGCGAGTGCAGTGGCCATGCGGTCCATCCTCTCTGTTCGGCACCTGTCGGTGCCGGGGTCCCTCGGCAAAGGGTGATTCGTCTGCTCGGACGACTGAACGGGTGGTCCGGCTCCGTTGTTCCGGGCGCCCATCGCGTCGACCTGTCGGACGTGGCAACAGTCAAGCACGAGGGGGCATTCCCGCTGGGCACATTTGGTGTCGCGTGGCGCGGTTTCACCCTTTCGGCCACGCCTGCGAGGCGATGTCGGTGCGCCCGATTAGTCTGCTGAAGATCCGGCATCGACCCGCAGGAGTGGCATTCGTGGTTTCCCGTTCCACCGCGTCCAAGGACGAATACAGCGCCCGGCACCTGCAGGTGCTCGAGGGCCTGGAGGCGGTGCGCAAGCGCCCCGGCATGTACATCGGCTCGACCGATGGCCGCGGCCTCATGCACTGCCTCTGGGAGATCATCGACAACTCGGTGGACGAGGCTCTGGCGGGTGTGGGCGAGCGGATCGACGTGATCCTGCACGGTGACGGGTCGGTGGAAGTCCGCGACCGCGGACGCGGCATACCGATCGACATCGAGCCGCGCACCGGGTTGACCGGTGTGGAGGTCGCGATGACCAAGCTGCACGCGGGCGGCAAATTCGGCGGCGGGTCCTATACCGCGTCCGGTGGTCTGCACGGCGTGGGTGCCTCGGTCGTCAACGCCCTGTCCTCGCGCCTCGACATCGAGGTCGACCGCGCGGGCAAGACCTACGGCATGAGCTTCCGGCGTGGTGAGCCGGGCATCTTCAAGGGTGAGGGGCCGGACGCGCCCTTCGAGCCCTTCGTCAACGGCTCCGAGCTGCGTGTGGTCGGCAAGGCCAAGCGCGGCGTGACCGGCACCCGCACCCGCTACTGGGCCGACCCGCACATCTTCATGAAGGACGCCGAGTTCGACTACGAGGGGCTCGTCGGTCGCGCCCGCCAGACCTCCTTCCTGATCCCCGGACTCGAGCTCGCGATCCGCGACGAGCGGCGGCTGCCTAACACCCCGGGCGCCGACGGCCCGCACGAGGAGACCTTCAAACACGACGGCGGCATCAGCGAGTTCACCGAATTCCTCGCCTCCGATCCCGCAGTGACCGAGGTATGGCGGCTCGAGGGCACCGGCACCTTCACCGAGACGGTCCCCGTGCTGGACGACCAGGGACACATGACCCCGACCGAGGTGGAGCGCGAGTGCGGCGTCGACGTTGCGCTGCGGTGGGGCACCGGCTATGACACCAAGGTGCGCTCCTTCGTCAACATCATCGCCACGCCCAAGGGCGGCACCCACCTGGCCGGTTTCGAGCAGGCGCTGCTCAAGGTGTTCCGCAAGCAACTGGAGGTCAACGCCCGCCGGCTGAAGGTCGGCAATGACAAGGTCGACAAGGACGACATCCTCGCCGGGCTGACCGCGGTCATCACCGTCCGGCTGGCCGAGCCGCAGTTCGAGGGGCAGACCAAGGAGGTGCTCGGCACCTCGGCGGTGCGCCAGATCGTGGCCAAGGTGGTCGAGACCGAGCTCACCGCCCGGCTGACCTCGACCAAGCGTGACGACAAGGCGCAGTCGGCGCTGCTGCTGGACAAGGTCGTCGCGGAGATGAAGTCGCGCATCAGCGCGCGGTTGCACAAGGAGACCCAGCGGCGCAAGACCGCGCTGGAGTCCTCCTCGCTGCCGGGCAAGCTGAAGGACTGCCGCTCGACCGATGTGTCGCGCACCGAGTTGTTCATCGTCGAGGGCGACAGCGCGCTCGGCACCGGCATGGCCGCGCGCAACTCCGAATACCAAGCGCTGCTGCCGATCCGCGGCAAGATCCTCAACGTGCAGAAGGCGTCGGTCGGCGACATGCTGAAAAACGCCGAGTGCGCCGCGATCATCCAGGTGATCGGTGCCGGGTCAGGTCGCACCTTCGACGTCGATCTGGCCCGCTACGGCAAGGTCATCCTGATGACCGACGCCGACGTCGACGGCGCGCACATCCGCACGCTGCTGCTCACGCTCTTCTTCCGCTACATGCGCCCGCTGGTGGAGGCGGGCCGGGTGTATGCCGCCATGCCGCCGCTGCATCGCATCGAGGTGGCGGCGTCCGGGCGCGCCAAGGGCGAGGTGATCTACACCTACACCGAGGATCAGATGCGCAAGACGATCGGCGACTTCCAGCGCAAGGGCCGCACGATCAAACAGCCGCAGCGTTATAAGGGCCTGGGTGAGATGGACGCCGACCAACTCGCCGAGACCACGATGGAGCCGCGGCACCGCACGCTGCGCCGGGTGACGCTGGCTGACGCCGAGCGCGCCGAGACGGTGTTCGAATTGTTGATGGGCTCGGATGTCGCGCCGCGCAAGGAGTTCCTGGTCTCCTCGGCCGACCAGCTCGACACCGAGCGCATCGACGCCTGAGGCCTATTCCTCGTCGTAGTGCAGCGCCTGCTCCTCGGCGGGCGCGGTGTCGTCAGTGGTGAACTCCTCGTCGACCTCCGCGGCATAGGACTCACCGCCGAGCACGTCCTGGTCGGCCGGGATCGCGTCCGGGTCGTCGCCGCCCTCCATGTCCTGCTGCTCGGGGTCGGCGAACTGGTCCTCCGGTCCGGGCTGGCCGTAGGCGGTGCCCTCCTCGGGCTCCTCCTGGGCGATCCGCTGGTCGATCGTCTCGCCCTCCTCCTCCAGGCCGATGAACTCCGACCCGCGCGGCTGGCGCTCGGGCGGGGTCCACGGTTCGTCGTCGCTGTCCTGCGGGTCGTCCAGATTGATCTGAGCGTCCAAACGCTCTTGGGGGTCGAGTTCGGTCTCGCCGAAGTCACCTTCGTTGGTCATACCGCCCACGATAGTGGCGGCTGTCGGTCGATAGTGCGAACATATGTTCGTGTCCGCGGCGAATATCCTGCACGCCGACCTCGACTCGTTCTACGCGTCGGTGGAGCAGCGCGATGACCCCTCACTGCGCGGCCGGCCGATCGCGGTCGGCGGCGGGATCGTCATGGCCGCCTCCTACGAAGCCCGGGCGTATGGCGTGCGCGGGGCGATGGGCGAGCGTGCCGCCCGGGCGTTGTGCCCCGATCTGGTCGTGGTGCCGATGCGGTTCGAGGCGTATGCCGAAGCCAGCCGGGCTGTGTTCGAGGTGTTCCGGTCCATCACCCCGCTCGTCGAGGGCATCTCGGTGGACGAGGCCTTCCTTGAGGTCGGCGGGCTGCGCCGGCTGGTCGGGCCGCCGGAGATGATCGCCCAGATCGTGCGCTCGCGGGTGCGCGGCGAGGTCGGGCTGCCGATCTCGGTCGGGGTGGCGCGCACCAAGTTCCTCGCCAAGATCGCCTCGGCGGTGTGCAAGCCGGACGGCCTGCTCGTCGTGGAGCCGGACGGCGAGGAGGAGTTCCTGCATCCTTTGCCGGTGGAGCGGTTGTGGGGTGTCGGCAAGGTCACCGCCGAGAAGCTGCACGCGCGCGGCATACGGACGGTAGGGGAGTTGGCGCGGTTGGAGCGCACGTCGCTCGACGCGGCGGTGGGCAAGGCGTCCGGTCGGCACCTGTTCGCGCTGGCGCACCTGCAGGATCCGCGGCCGGTGACCACCGGCCGGCGCAGGCGCTCGATCGGATCGCAACGTGCGCTGGGGCTGCGGCCGCGCAGCGACGCCGAGCTCGACCAGATCCTGCTCGGCATCGCCGACCGGGTGATGGGCCGGGTCCGCGATGGCGGGCGACCCGGGCGGACGGTGACGCTGCGGGTGCGGTTCGCCGACTTCGAGGCGGTCACCCGCTCGCACACGCTGCCGCGGCCAACCACCGCGACCGAGACGGTCGTGCGGGTGGCCCGCGAGCTGCTGCTCGGGTTGCGGCCGATGATCGCCGATCGTGGCATCACGTTGCTGGGCTTGTCGATCGGCGGTCTCGACGGTTCGGGTGCGGTGCAGCTGCCGCTGCCCTTCGGCGATGAGGTGCCCGGTGCCTTGGACGGGACGCTGGACGAGGTGCGCGAGCGGTTCGGCTCCTCGGCGGTGCGGCGCGGGGTGCTCGTGGGCAAGACCGAGGGTCTGTCGGTCCCGACGCTGCCCGATGTGCCTGGACATTGAGAGGCCCGGTGGCTTCCCCCAAAGCCACCGGGCCTCTCATCCCCCTGTGATCCCCTTGTCGCCGGCGTCCCCCCTCCGGCATGACTCAATTCAACTGCGGGGCGCCGTCCGCCTCCATAAGACCCGGGCCGAAGTTTGTGGGCTGACGGTCTAAGACCCGGGCTGAGACACCCGTCTAGGCTGCTGCCATGGTGTCGCTGCAGATCGCCCAGGAGCCCGCTGCCGACAAGCTGCTGTCGGACGACCCGTTCGCGCTGTTGGTCGGGATGCTCCTGGACCAGCAGTACCCGATGGAGCATGCCTTCCGTGGCCCGGCGAAGATCTTCGACCGGCTGGGAACGATCGACCCCAAAGTCATTGCGGCACAAGACCCTTCGCAGTTCGCCGAGCTGGCGTCGACGCCGCCGGCGATCCATCGTTACGGCAAGTCGATGGCCGGCCGGGTGCAGCAACTCGCCCAAACGATCGTCGACGACTACGACGGTGACGCCTCGAAGATCTGGACCACCGCCGGTTCGACCGACGAACTGCTCAAGCGGCTGAAGGCGCTGCCCGGTTATGGCGACCAGAAGGCCCGCATCTTCGCGGCGCTGCTCGGCAAGCAGTTCGGGGTCACCCCCGACGGTTGGCGCGAGGCGATCGGCCCGTATGCCGAGCCCGGATCCTTCCGCTCGGTCGCGGATGTCGTCGACGGGGACTCGTTGCAGAAGGTGCGCGACTTCAAGAAGGCCGCCAAGGCGCAGGCCAAGGCGGCCGCCGCCCAGGGCTGAACACGGTCGCGGCTGTCGGTGGGCCGCCATACGGTGTCGGTATGACGAGCGAGCGCACCGAACCGCCCCTGTCCGCCTCCGAGGTCGAGATGCTGCGCGGCTGGCTGACCTTCCACCGAGAAACGTTGCGGGACAAGGCTTCTGGCCTCGACAGCGCGGGCCTCAACCAAACCTGCGGCCCGTCGCCCATCACGCTCGGCGGCCTGGTCAAGCACATGGCTTATGTCGAGGAGAACTGGTTCGTCGAGGTGCTCGACGGCGAGGCGGCCATCGCCCCATGGTCGGAGGTCGACTGGTCGGCCGACGAAGACTGGGACTGGCACAGCGCCGCCGACGACACCCCCGAGGAGCTCTTCGCGCTGTGGGACCGGATGATCGCCGAGTCCGACCGCCGGCTCGACGCGGCACTGCGGCGTGGTGACCTCGATCAGATGTCGGCCCGGGCCGAGAAGCGCTCCGGACAGCACTTCTCGCTGCGCTGGATCCTGGTGCACATGGTCGAGGAATACGCGCGCCACAACGGCCACGCCGACCTCGTGCGTGAGTCGGTCGACGGCAAGGTGGGGGTGTGAGCGTCGAGATCCGCCCAGCGACCGAGGCCGACTGGCCGCGCATCTGGCCGATCGTCGAGGCGGTGGTGGGGGCGGGCGACACCTACGCCTACCCACTCGACCTCACCAACGACGCCGCCAAGGCGTTGTGGCTCCAGCAGCCGCCAGGGCAGCCCGTGGTCGCGGTCGACGCGGGGGAGGTGCTCGGCACGGCCAAGATGGGCCCGAACCGGCCGGGCAACGGCGACCACATCGGCACCGCCAGTTTCATGGTCGGGCCGGCGGCCCGGGGACGGGGAGTCGGGCGACTGCTCGGGGAGTATGTCGTGCGCTGGCACCGCGAGCGGGGCTTTCACGGCATCCAGTTCAACGCCGTGGTCGAGGCCAATACCGCGGCTGATGCACCTGCCGTTGTCAGCCGACGATCGAAGCGCTCCAGAAGCCTGACCGGCCGGCGTCCTTCGCGCACGAGCTCTGCAACATCGGTCCGTCCTGCTGCTCGACCTCGACGGTCCACGTGCGGCCGTCGCGGTGGGTCACGATCCAGCGATCCGCCTCGCGGTCGGGGCGAGTGGTGAGCGCCAGCAGCGACACCTCACCAGTCTGCTCGCGCACGGCCGCCTCCGCCGCCTGACCGCCAGGTGCCAAGCATGACCGGCCGCGGTTATGGCGAAGGTCGTTGAGCGACAACGGGATCTCCCGGCGCCGCTCGGCTTCCAAGGCCTCGACCGCGGTCTCTTCGTCCAGCCGCGCGTAGGTCTGCCCCGACGGCAACATCACCGCGGTCGGCGCGAACCGGTGGCCGCCGGTGTGCGAGCACTCCCACACGCGGCCCGGGTGCACAGCATGAGCCGCCGTCGCGATCGGCCGCCCGCGCACTGCACAACACACATCGCGCCGACCGTTGGCACACACCAACAGGGCCGCCTCGCGGGTCTCCTCGAGTTCGGGCAGCGCCATCGTGAGCGCGTCGGGGTCCGCACCGCACAACTCCTCGAAGGGCGCCCGCAACAGCGCCCACGGGTCATCGAGCGCGCCCTCGACCAGCCACGGCTCACCATTGAGGCCACCGGCCACAAGCACCTGGTGCGGGCCGTCCAGGGCGACGTGGCGACCGGGGCGCCGGATCAGCAGCAGCCGACCGCCGGCCTCCGAGCAGGCCCGCTCCAGCTGCGGCCCCAGCCGGTTGTCCAGCCGTGACGTGGCGATGGCGTCATGCCCCCAGGGACCGGGCTGCTCCAGCGCTACCCAGAAGGACGCGCGTGAGGCCGACCCCGGCGCGGGCAGATCCGCGTCGTCCCACTGGCGTGAGCAGGGCAGGTTCACTCCTCAGATCCTGCCAGCGATCCGGCCACCGCGGCTAGGTCGCCGGCCAGCGGCACCCCGCTGCCGTCGCGGCGGGTGTCGGCCTCCGGCAGTTCGATCGCGACACCTGCGGCGGTAGCGCCGCGCGCGGGCGCCGGCCCCGCCCACGCGAAGACGAGCTCGTCCTCTCCGCGCAGGAACCGCTGACAGCGCACCCCTCCGGTCGCGCGTCCCTTCCCGGGGTATGCCGAGAACTCGGTCACCTTGATCGATCCGCCGCCGGTCCCCGGGAGCGCCCCCGAGGAACCGGCCACGGTGACCAGGACGTTGTCGCGGGCCGGGTCGAGAGCGCCGAACCACACCGCCCGGGCACCCGAGGCGAGCTTCACGCCTGCCATACCTGCGCCGCCGCGTCCCTGCGGGCGCACCTTGTCCGCGCCATAGTGCAACAGCTGCGCGTCGGAGGTCACGAAGGCGAGTTCCTCTGTGCCAGAGGCGAGTTCGACCGCTCCGACCAACTCGTCGCCGTCCTTGAGCGTGATGATCTCGAAGTTGGTCGCCTTGGGGAAGTCGGGGTTGACCCGCTTGACGACGCCTTGCGCGGTGCCGAGCGCGAGTCCCGGGCCGGAGCCGGTCACCGACACCAGCGCGAGCACGCGTTCGCCGGCGGGCAGGTCGACATAGGCCGCGAGCGGCGCACCGCCGGACAGCGTGGGGGAGTCGTTGGTCGGCGGCAGCGTCGGCAGGTCGACCGCGCCGAGCCGGAAGAGTTTGCCGCTGGAGGTGACCACGCCATACTCCCCGCGCGCGGTCGTGCGGACCGCGGACACGACGGCGTCGTGTTTGCGGCGAGTTCCGCTGTCCGACAACGGATCTGCCGTCGTCGTGCGGGCGAGCAAGCCGGTCGAGGACAGCAGCACCCAGCACGGATCGTCGGTGACCTCGAGCGGAGTGGCGGCGGTCGTCGCGGGCGCCGACGGCGACTCCAGCAGCACGGTGCGGCGCGGCGTCCCGTGCTCCTTGGCGACGGCGGCAAGCTCGTCGGACACGAGCTTCCGCAACACCTTCTCGTCGGCGAGGATGCCTTCCAGCTGCTCGATCTCGCGGCGCAACTCCTCGGCTTCCTTCTCCAACTCGATCCGGGAGAACTTCGTCAGCCGGCGCAGCTGCAGCTCCAGGATGTAATCGGCCTGGCGCTCACTCAGATCGAAGACCTGCATCAACCGGGTGCGAGCGGTCGCCGCGTCGTCGGAGGAGCGGATCAGCTGGATGACCTCGTCGATGTCGAGGATCGCGACCAGCAGGCCGTCGACCAGGTGCAACCGGTCGCGCTTCTTGGCGAGGCGGAACTGCGTGCGCCGCCGCACCACGTCGATGCGGAAGTCGACATAGACCTTGAGCAGGTCCTTCAGCCCGAGGGTGCGCGGCTGGCCCTCGACGAGGGTGACGTTGTTGATGCCGAACGACTCCTCCAACGGGGTCAGCTTGTAGAGCTGCTCGAGCACCGCCTCGGGGTTGAAGCCGTTCTTGATCTCGATGACCAGCTGCAGGCCGTTGGTGCGGTCGGACAGGTCCTTGACGTCGGAGATGCCCTGGATCTTCTTGGCCTGGTAGAGATCCTTGATCTTGTCGACGACCTTCTCCGGGCCGACCAGATAGGGCAGTTCGGTGACGACGATGCCCTTCTTGCGAGGCGTGACATTCTCGATCCGGCAGGTGGCGCGGGTGCGGAAGGACCCGCGGCCGGTGAGATAGGCATCCCGGATGCCCTCCAGCCCAACGATCTGACCGCCGAGCGGCAGGTCCGGGCCGGGGACGAACTTCATCAGGTCGTCCAGCGAGCAGTCCGGGTGGGTGATCAGATGCCGGGCCGCGCCGATCACCTCGCCGAGGTTGTGCGGGGGCATGTTGGTCGCCATACCGACCGCGATGCCGGCGGCGCCGTTGACGAGCAGGTTGGGGAAGGCCGCCGGCAGCACCGCCGGCTGCATCTCCGAATCGTCGTAGTTGGGGATGAAGTCGACAGTGTCCTCATCGAGGCTGCCGGTCATCAGCATCGCCGACGGCGCGAGCCGGGCCTCGGTGTAGCGCGGCGCGGCCGGGCCGTCATCGAGCGAACCGAAGTTGCCGTGCCCGTCGATCAGCGGCAGCCGCATGGTGAACGGCTGCGCCATCCGCACGAGGGTGTCGTAGATCGCCTGGTCGCCGTGTGGGTGGTACTTGCCCATCACCTCGCCGACCACGCGCGAGCACTTGACGTGATTGCGATCGGGGCGCAGCCGCATCTCGTCCATCGCAAACAGGATCCGCCGCTGCACCGGCTTCAGCCCGTCGCGCGCGTCGGGCAGCGCGCGCGAGTAGATGACCGAATAGGCGTACTCGAGGTATGCCGTCTCCATCTCGTCGCCGACGTCGATGTCGACGATCTTCTCCACGAAGTCGGGTTCGAGCGGTTCGTCCTTGCGGCGGCGCGGTGCCATGGATCTCCTCGTATGCCGGGTGGTGCACCCGCCAGTTTGTCGCACCAAGGGGTGACAACCCGGATGGACCCTGGCGTGTCCGCCCTGCTGGGGCTAGCGTCACCAGAATGGCCACTCCGTCACGCCGCCTACGCGGCAGCTTGCTCACCGTCACCGCCGTCACTCTCATCCCGCTCGCGTATGCCGCACCGGCCAGCGCGCACCCTTCCGACCAGGGTCAGGCGACCGCCGCCACTAAGCAGCTGCAGCGTTTCCGCGACCGCAACCTGGCGCCCCGGACCCAGTTCACGATGCAGCCGGACGGATCGAGCGGCACGCTCCCCGACGGCGCCGGCATACCGAATATCGACTCGGTCAAGGCGACCGTGCGCACCTACTACGCGGCCACGGGCGGCATCGCCAACAAGACCGACTCGCCCTACATCCGACAGATGAACCGGATCATCGCCCAGCAGGAGCAGCAACTGCCGAAGCTGCTCAAGCAGGCGCAGAAGCACGGCAAGAAGCCCGCGATCGTCTTCGACGCCGACGACACCACGCTGTGGACCTACGACATGGAGGACGCCGCGATGCGGTTCACCTTCGACCCCGCGCTGCAGGACGTGTGGGTGCAGCAGCAGCGGTTCCCGGCCGTGCCGGCGATGGTCGCCTTCCAGAAGAAGGCGCAGGCGATGGGCTTCACGATCTTCGGCATCACCGGCCGCAACGACGACCAGAAGGCCGCCACCTTGGGCAACCTCACCAAGGTCGGGTATGACGGGTTTACTGCCGGCCGGTTCTTCACCAAGTGGACGGGCAAGGGCACCAGCCAGCAGCCGTCATACATCTCCTGCGCGGCGGTGAAGTGCACGACGGTGGAGTACAAGGCGGGCACCCGCAAGTACATCGAGACCCAGGGTTATGACATCGCCCTCAACATCGGCGACCAGTTCTCCGACCTGAAGGGCGGGTATGCGAACACGACCCTCAAGCTGCCCAACCCGACCTACTACCTGCCGTCGCCGAACCTGCCGGGGTTGCAGGAGCCGCAGCTCGCGCCGCGGACCCGCTTCACGATGAAGCCGGACGGCTCGAGCGGGCTCGCCGAGGACGGTGAGGGCATCCCCAATATCGACTCGACCAAGGCCACCATCCGCACCTACTACGGCGCGGGCTCGAGCGGGATCGCGGACAAGACCAGCTCGCCCTACATCACCGAGCTGACCAAGCTCACCGGCCAGATCACGCCGGTGCTCACCAAGGCGTGCACCGCGACCGCGCGCGCCGGCACCAAGCCGGCGATCGTGCTCGACGCCGACGACACCACGCTGTGGACCTACGACATGGAGGACGCGGCGATGCACTTCACCTTCGACCCGGCCCTGCAGGACGTGTGGGTCCAGGAGCAGCGCTTCCCGGCGACCCCCGGCATGGTGGCGCTGGCGAACGCCGCGAGCAACGCCGGCTGCACGATCATCGGCCTGACCGGACGGTCGGCCAGCCAGAAGGCCGCGACCCTCGGCAACCTCGCCAAGGTGGGCTACACCGGCTTCACCGCGCCGGACTACTACACCAAGTGGCCGGCCGGCCAGCAGCCGTCCTACATCACCTGTGCCACGGCCAAGTGCACGACGATCGAGTACAAGTCGCAGACTCGGGCGCACGTGCAGTCGGCCTCCGGCGGCGGCTACACGATCCTGGCCAACTTCGGTGACCAGTTCAGCGACCTGATCGGCGGCAACGCACTGACGCCGGTGAAGCTGCCGAACCCGACGTACTACCTGCCGTAACCGCTCCCGCGTGGGAGGTCAGGAGGCGTTGAGGTCGTCGCGCCAGCGCAGCCAGGGCTCGAGCGGCGCCAGGTCGTAGTCGGGTCCGCTCACGCCCATCGTGAACAGGCTGGCGCCCAGCTCGCGCAGCGGCGCACCCTCGTCCTCGGGCGCATCGGGGCTGCGGCCCTCCCGGCCCTTGCCACCCACGCCGACCGAGATCTCGATCTCGTCCGCTGGCCGACCGACGTCGGAGCAATGTCCTTGCAGCACACCGATTTTGCGCTCCAAAGTGGCGGCGTCGGAGAAGGAGTGCCAGATGTCGGCATACTGCGCGACGAGCCGCAGGGTCTTCTTCTCCCCGCCGCCGCCGATCATGACCGGTATGTCGTGCGCGGGCTTCGGGTTGAGCTGGGCCCAGCGGTGCTCGATCTGGGGGAGCGCCTCGGCGAGATCGTCGAGGCGGCCGCCGGCGGTGCCGAACTCGTAGCCGTATTCGTCGTAATCACGCTCGAACCAACCCGAGCCAATGCCGAGGATCAGGCGTCCGTCGCTGATGTGGTCGACGGTGCGCGCCATGTCGGCGAGCAATTGCGGATTGCGGTAGCTATTGCAGCTCACCAGCGCTCCGAACTGCACCCGCGAGGTCTGCTCAGCCCACGCGGCGAGCATCGTCCAGCACTCGAAGTGCGCGCCCTCCGGGTCACCCGACAGCGGGAAGAAGTGGTCCCAGTTGAAGATCACGTCCACGCCCATGTCCTCGGCGCGGCGCACCGCGTCCCGGATCTGGTCGTAGGAGGCATGCTGGGGCTGGATCTGGACGCCAATGCGCACCGGTCGTGTCATGGTGGCGATCGTAGGCCGATGGTGCGCCCACCGGAACCCGTCAGGAGGGTGAATGCGCAAGTGGTTGCAGGACAAGGAGATTCGCGCGATCGAGTCTCTGGATCCGGACGTCGCGCACTATTTCACGCGAGGCTGTGGTGACGACCTGGTCGCCACCGAGGCACCCGAGGCCTGGCGGGCGCGTCGCTGGCGGCCGCGGGTGCTGCGCGATGTGTCGCGGATCGACACCGGCGTCCGCCTGTGGGGTGACTGGCGGATGCCGCTCGGCGTCGCACCCACCGCCTTCCATCGCCTGCTGCACGACGGGGGCGAGGTGGCGACAGCGACCGGAGCCGCCGCGGCCGGCGTGCCGTTCGTGCTCTCCTCGCGCGCCACTCGCCGGATCGAGGACGTCGCCGCCGCGATCGGCGGACCGTGGTGGTTCCAGGTCTATCTGATGCACGAGCGGTCGGTCACCAAGGCGCTCGTGCAGCGCGCGGAACGCCATGGCGCGACGGCTCTCGTGCTCACCGGAGACACCCCGTATGTCGGCTACCGCGCCTCCGCGACCGGCCCCCGGCCGCTGCCGATCACCGATGACGACGCGCTCATCAACATCGCCGAGCACCTCGCCCTGGACGCGGGAGCCGACCCGTGGCCGCTCATCGACCAGGACCCCGCGCTGTCGCTCACCGACATCGACTGGTTGCGCGAGATCAGTGACCTGCCCATCCTCGTCAAGGGCGTGCTGCACCCGGCCGACGCGGTCGCCTGTGTTGACCACGGGGCCGACGGGATCTGGGTCAGCAACCACGGCGGCCGGCAGTTCGACCGGGCGATCGCCACCGCGGATGCGCTGCCGTCGATCGTGGACGCGGTCGACGACGACATCCCGGTGGTGGTCGACGGCGGAGTCCGGGATGGTCTCGACGCGCTCACCGCCCTCGCCCTCGGCGCCCGGATGGCCTTCGTCGGCCGCCCCGTGCTGTGGGGCCTGCGCACCGCAGGAGCCGCCGGCGTCCAACAGGTGCTGGAGGAGTTCGCGGCCGACATACGGCACTGGGCCGGTTGCGCGGGAGCCGCGCGCACCGCGGACCTGGACCGCAGCTATCTCGTATGACGCAACCTCAGCCGACCGCTTTTCCCTTGGCCTGCAACGCATTTCGTGCTTCCGACTCGACCTTGTCCAGCGTCGCTCCCGTCGACGCCGTGACCAGCGCAACCACCAGCCCCTCGACCAAGGGCGCACCGCTCAGTCGCACATGCTCGGCCATCGCGGGATCGAGGAACTCGGTGGCCATCTCGGCGCTCATGACCGCGCTGCCGAGGTCGAGCAGCACGAGCACACCGTCGGGGGAGTCGACCTGCTCGATGGCCGCAGCCACCGCGGACGCGTCGGTGCCGAAGCTGCCGTCCGCAGCGCCCGCGGCGACCGCAAGCTGAGGCCGCGACTCCTGCGGCACCATCTGCTCGGCGAGCGCGACGGCCGCCTCTGCCAGCGCCCGGCTGTGCGAGACGACGACGATGCCGATCACGCCGACCCCAGCGTGCGGGCGGCGCTCTCGAGCAGCAGGGTCATGCTCGTGGCGCCCGGGTCCTGCTTGCCCTTCGATCGCTCACCGAGATAGGACGC
Organism: Metallococcus carri; assembly: GCF_011440275.1. Classification (GTDB taxonomy): domain Bacteria; phylum Actinomycetota; class Actinomycetes; order Actinomycetales; family Dermatophilaceae; genus Metallococcus; species Metallococcus carri. The sequence goes on from NZ_JAAOIV010000011.1 coordinate 18,277, forward strand.
CCGCCCCTTGCGCGCGATCAGATCGGTGGCCTCGTCGCGACCCCGAGCCGCGGCCTTCGCGGCGGCAGTCAGCGCCGCAGACGTGCCCGCACCGGACTGCGTCTCGAAGGCCTCGACGGCCGGCGCGAGCGCGTCGATCATCGTCTTGTCACCGCGCTCGGCCTTGCCGCGCTGCTCGATGCCCTCCAGGCCGGCCCGCAGCGCGCCGAGCAGCCCCGAAGCGTCATCGGGGCCGTCGTCGAGCGCGCCCGCGAAGCGCAGGAAGAAGGTGCCGTAGAGCGGTCCCGAGGCGCCGCCGACATTGGACACCAGCGTCATGCCGGCCTTCTTGAGCAGCGCCCCCGGCGAGTCGAATGACGAAACATCAAGTGCGGCAACGGCTTTCATGCCCCGGTCCATATTGGAACCATGGTCGGCGTCACCCGTCTGCCGGTCCAGGTCGGTGAGCATCGCGGCGTTCTCACCGATGACCTGGGCGTAATCGGCCAGCCAGGCCCCGGCCTGCTCGGTGCTGATCGCTGCCATCACACGCCCCACCGCAGGCCGGTGGTGTTGACCGGCGCGTCCCAGAGCTTCAGCAGTTCGTCACTGGCGCGCAGCACCGTCACCGAGCAGCCCGCCATCTCCAGCGAGGTGATGTAGTTGCCGACGAGGCAGCGAGCCACCTCGACACCGGACTTGCGCAGGATCTGCGCCACCTCGCCATACATGAGGTAGAGCTCGATGAGCGGGGTGCCGCCCATGCCGTTGAGCATGACGATGGCCGGGGCACCGGTGAAGTCGTGATCGGCCAGCACCGGCTCGACGAGCTGCTGAGCGATCTCGCGAGCGGGTGCCAGCTTGACGGTCGAGCGGCCCGGCTCGCCGTGGATGCCGATGCCGAGCTCCATCTCGTCGTCGGCCAGCTCGAAGGTCGGTGTGCCCGCGGCGGGCACGGTGCACGAGGTGAGCGCCATACCCATCGAGCGGCCGTTGTCGTTGACCTGCTGGGCGAGGGCGAGCACGGCGTCGAGGTCGCGGCCCTCCTCGGCCGCGGCGCCGACGATCTTCTCCAGCAAGACGGTCACCCCGACACCCCGCCGACCGGCGGTGTAGAGCGAATCGGTCACTGCCACATCGTCATTGGTGACCACCGACTCGACCCGCACCCCGGAGTCGGCCGCGGCCATCTCGGCGGCCATCTCGAAGTTCATCACGTCACCGGTGTAGTTCTTCACGATGTGCAGCACGCCCGCGCCGCCGTCGACCGCGGTGGTCGCGGCCATCATCTGATCGGGCACGGGCGAGGTGAAGACCTCACCGCAGCACGCCGCGTCGAGCATGCCGAGCCCCACATAGCCGGCGTGCATCGGCTCGTGACCCGACCCACCGCCGGAGATGAGACCGACCTTGCCCTGGCGAGGGGCGTCCCTGCGATAGACGATCTTCTGCTCGTGGTCTACCCGCAACCGGTCGGGGTGAGCCGCCGCGACGCCCTTGAGCGCCTCCGCGACGACATCGGCGGGGTCATTGATGAGCTTCTTCATGACCTCATCCTCACCCTCGCGACGGATGCTGTGAAGGGGTCAGAGGCGGGGGATCGGTCCGCGATGCCGCTCGCCGGTGAGGTCCATCCGCCGGCCCGGCGTCTGCCAGCCCTCGCGGTGCACCACCTCGGACAGCTCGCGCCGGGGCCGGGTGCGCGGGCTGCCCGACGAGCGTTGCTCGGCCGGATAACCGACGGCCACCACCCCGACGAGGTTGCGATCCGCCGGTATGCCGAGTGCCCCACGCACCGCATCGAGCCGCTCCACCGGGACCCCGAAGAACAGTCCGCCCAGGCCCTCGTCCACCGCGACCAGCAGCATGATCAGGGCCGCCATGCCGGTGTCGACATCCCAGTAGGGCACCGGCCAGTGCGCCTCGTCGCGGTCCTGCCAGGGCTTGTCCGGCTCGGCATACCGATCGAGATAGGTCGTGCGGTCCGAGCAGCAGACAATCAGCACCGGCGCCGCCTGCACGCCGCGCAGCCAGGCGTCGGGGATGCCATCCTCGGAACCTGCGTCCCAAAACCGTTGCCGCGCAACGGGATCGGTGAGCACGACGAAATCCCAGCCCTGGCTGAAACCAGCACTCGGCGCCCGCACGGCCAGCTCGAGCAGGCGGTCCACGAGCTCGGGCGGCACCGGCCGGGAGACGTCGAACCGGCGCACCATCCGCCGCTTGCGGATCGCATCCTGCAACTGCATCGGCCTCAGCCCTTCAGGTCGGGGAAGTCGGTCTCCCAGTATTCGAGGTCGCTCGCCCGCGAGGAGTCGTCACCCCCGGTGCCATGCGCGTCCACCTCGCGCTGGCGCAACTCGACCCGGCGGATCTTGCCGGAGATGGTCTTGGGCAGCTCGGCGAACTCGATCCGGCGGATCCGCTTGTAGGGCGCGAGGTGCTCGCGGGCGAAGGCCAGGATGTCGCGTGCCAGCTCCGGCGACGGTGAATTCGCAGCAGTGAGAACGACATACGCCTTGGGCACCGTGAGCCGGGTCGGGTCCGGGGACGGGACCACCGCGGCCTCCGCGACGGCCGGGTGCTCGATGAGCACCGACTCCAGCTCGAAGGGGGAGATGCGGTAGTCGGACGCCTTGAAGACATCGTCGGCGCGCCCGACATAGGTGATATTGCCCTCCGCGTCACGGGAGGCGACATCGCCGGTGTGATAGACGCCATCGCGCATCACCTCGGCGGTCTTGGCCTCGTCGCCCTCATAACCGACCATCAGCCCGACCGGCCGTCCCAGGGGCCCGTCGAGGCGCAGGCACAACTCGCCCTCGTCCCCTTCGGCACCGGTCGCCGGATCGACCAGCACCACGTCATATCCGGGCAGCGGCTGTCCCATCGAGCCCGGCACCACCGGCTGGCCGGGAGTGTTGCCGACCTGGCAGGTGGTCTCGGTCTGACCGAAGCCGTCGCGCACCGTGATGCCCAGCGCGCGTTCGACCTGCCCGATCACCTCGGGATTGAGCGGCTCGCCCGCGCCGACCATCTCGCGCAGCGACACCTGCTCTCGGTAGGCGGCCAGATCGGCCTGGATGAGCATCCGATAGACCGTCGGCGGCGCGCAGAAGGTCGTCGCGCGCTCGGCCACGACCTGCTCGATCAGAGCGGCGGCGTCGAACCGCGGCTGGTCGACCACGAGCACGGTGGCCCCGGCATTCCACGGCGCAAAGACATTGCTCCACGCGTGCTTGGCCCAGCCGGCGGAGGAGATGTTGAGGTGCACATCGCCCGGCCCGGCGCCGATCCAGTACATCGTCGACAGATGCCCCACCGGATAGGAGGTCTGGGTGTGCAGCACGAGCTTGGGCTTGGCAGTGGTGCCGCTGGTGAAATACAGCAGCATCGGGTCGTGCGCCCGGGTCACGACCCGCGGCGGCTCGCCATCAAAGGACCGCGCGTCGTCGTATGCCGTCCAGCCCTCGACCGGCTCACCGACCGCGATCCGGGTGAAATCCCCCTCGACGGTGCGCCACACCGAGGTGACCGCCGATCCCACGACGGCGTGCCGGATGTTGCCGCGACTCATCCGATCGCGCAGGTCGGCCGCGGTGAGCAATGTGGTCGCCGGGCTGGTCACCGCCCCGATGCGGATGCAGGCGAGCATCGTCTCCCACAGCTCGACCTGGTTGCCGAGCATCAGCAGCACCCGGTCGCCCGGCGCCACCCCCTGCGCGGCCAGGAAGGCGCCGACCTGCTGGGAGCGGGCCGACAGTTCGGCATACGTCAGGGATTGCCGGCCGGACTCGGAGACGATCACGAGCGCGGGCTGGTCGGCATGACGCGGGTCGGCGGCGAGGGCGTCGAACCAGTCGGTCGCCCAGTTGAACTCCCCGTCCGGCAGCGGCTGCCAGGCCGCCCGCGCGGCCCGCGGATCGGTGCGATGCTCCAGCAGCGCATCCCGCATGGCGCGAAAGGCGGCGACGGTGGGGGAGATAGGCTCTGAGGAGGACATACGCCCGAATGTAACGGGGGTCACATTGTTCGGGGGAGCAATGCCGGGCCAACCAGGTTCCCGCCTCGGGCGTCCAGCAGGGTATGACGGTCGCCACCTTGCGCGTCCCCCGAGCCGTAACGGCGCGAGACATGGGGAGCACACGAATCGTGGTCGCACGCGAGGACTCGGTGGAAACCGCGGTGCGCCAGGTCTACGACGCCCATTTCGGGCGGCTGGTCGGCTGGGCGACCCCGCTGCTCAGTGACCGCGACCTCGCCCACGACCTCGCGACCGAGGCCTTCGTCAAGCTGCTGCGCCACTGGGAGTCGGTCGACGACCCGCGCGCCTGGCTCTACACCACCGTCGCCAACCAGGTGCGCGACCACTGGCGGCGCCGCGGCCGGGAAGCCGCCGCCTACGGGCGGTGGAGCGGCGGCCGGATCGACCCCGAGCCGGTCGCCCCCGCCACCGACCACGCCACCCGGCTCACCGTGCGCGACGCGGTCGAGTCGCTGCCCGAGCGGCTGCGGTTGCCGGTGCTCCTGCATTATTACGCTGACCTGACCGTGGCCCAGGTGGCCACTCAGCTCGGCAAATCCGATGGTGCCGTCAAGCGTGACCTGTTCGATGCCCGCAAGCAGCTCGCCGCCCGACTGGAGGGAACGTGATGACCCCCGATCGCCGCGGCCCGGCATACGACGACGACCCGGTCGCCCACTTCTTCGCCGAGCATCGAGCGGCGGTGCGCGAGGAGCCGGCCACCGATCTCACCTGGCAACGCGTGGTGCACAGCCGCCGGCCGCGCCGATCGCATCATCGGTTGCGGTCCTTCCTCGCGGCGAGCGCGGCGGCCGCCGTGGCGGTCTTCGGCGTGTGGTCGTGGCAGCAGCATCCCTTCGGCACCGGTGGCGTGCGACCGGGTCAGCAGATCAGCGGCAGCGCGGATTACGCCGCGTCGGTCGCATCCGGGCCGAGCAATAGCACCCAGGTGCCGGGTCCGGTGCCGTCCTCCTTCGCCAGCTGGTCGGTCAGCAACGCGGGCAACGGCACGCTCTACGACCTCGGCTCGGCGGTCTGCGGCCAGCAGGTCTGCCCGACCCTGCTGCGATCGGCCGACAACGGCTCGACCTGGCGCTCGGTGCACACCTTCGCCGGCACCGACACCTCCCAGGCGGTCGGTTCGGCGCGCCCGCTCATCCAGCCCAACCGCGCGGTCACCGAGGTGCGCTTCGCCACCCCGCAGATCGGCTATGCCTTCGGCGGTGCCCTGTGGGTGACCTCCGACGGCGGCGCGAGCTTCCAGCAGGTCGACCATCCGGGGCAGGCGGTGCTCGGCCTCGAGGTGTCGCGCAACCAGGTCATGGTGCTCAGCGCCGACGACTGCTCCGCCGGCGTATGCCGGGGTCCGATCTACCTCAGCCGGACCACCCCCCAGGCCGGCAGCGCGGCGCTCACCACGATCGCGTCCGCCGATGTCGGCACGCCCTTGCGCGGGGCATTGCTGGCGGTGCAGGACGGCGTCACGGTCGTCAGCCCGATCCCGCAGAAGGCCGGCACGCCGATCCCGCCGCTGGTGCCCGCGCCGGACGGCAACCTCGACACCATCCCCTCGCCCCAGGGCTGCGGCACCGCGCCGCTGGAGAGCATCGCGCTCGCCAGCAACGTCAGCCGGCTGATGTGGGGCCTGTGCGCGGTCTCGTCCACGGCGACCACCACGACCTACAGCGTGCTGCGCAGCACCGACGCCGGCAACCGCTGGAGCGTGGCCGGCAACCGCACCCTCACGATGCCGCGGCTCGGCCGGGTGACGCTCGCCGCGGCCGACCAGGCCCACCTGGTCGCCACGGCCGGCGGCCCGCGCAGCGGCTCGGCCACGGGCGCGAGTTCGGCCGGGGCGCTGGTCGTATCGGCCAACGGCGGCCGCAGCTTCGCCCCGCCCACGAGCGCGGCGCCGGTGCCGAGCAGTGGTTTCGACTGGTCCGCCTCACCGGGCTCCTCGGAGTTCTATGCCGTGCCGCGGACCACCGCCGGCTACTGGTGGAGCACCGACCGCGGACGCACCTGGAAGGTCGTGGATCCCACCTCCTGACCTGGCATGCTGGGCGGCATGGCTGCGGACGAGGATCCTCCGGGCTACCCACGTGCATGGGAGGCCGACGTCGTGCTGCGCGACGGATCGGTCGCCCAGGTCCGGCCGATCCGCCCCTCGGACGGTCCGGCGCTGCAGGAGTTCCACGCCGGTCAGTCCGACGAGTCGATCTACCTGCGCTTCTTCGCACCGCTGAAACGCTTGTCCGACAAGGACATTCACCGTTTCACCCATGTCGACTACCGCGCCCGCGTCGCGCTGGTGATGATCGCGGCCGGTGACCTCGTCGCGATCGCTCGCTACGACCGCCTCGCCGGGCCGGACGGCCCGCGCGCCGAAGTGGCCTTCAATGTCTCCGACCGCTTCCAAGGTCGCGGCGCCGGGTCGGTGCTGCTCGAACACCTGGCCGCCATCGGCCGCGAGGCCGGCGTCAAGGAATTCGTCGCCGACGTGCTGCCGCAGAACCGCAAGATGATGGGCGTCTTCCTCGACGCCGGTTATCTCGTCGAGCACGGTTTCGACGACGGCGTCATCTCCCTGTCGTTCCCGATCCGCGCCACCCGCCAGAGCGAGGACGTGCGGGTCGCGCGCGAGCAGCGCGCCGAGTCCCAGAGCGTGCGCGCCCTGCTCAACCCGGCCTCGGTGGCCGTGGTCGGCGTCAGCCGCTCGCGCGGCTCGGCCGGTCGCGATCTGTTCACCCACCTGGTGCGCGGCGGGTTCACCGGCCAGGTGTATGCCGTGAGCTCCTCTGGGGCGGCGCAGATCGAGGACCACCCGGTCTACGCCTCGGTGCGCGATATCCCTGAGCCCGTCGAGCTCGCGGTCATCGCGGTGCCCGCCGGCGAGGTGCACGACGTGCTGCTCGACTGCGCCGGCCACGGGGTGCGCGCCGTCGTGGTGATCTCGGCCGGCTTCGCCGAAGTCGGCGAGCAGGGCGCGGCGCTGCAGCACGAACTGCTGCGCACCGCCCGCCGCCTCGGTCTGCGCGTCGTCGGACCCAACTCCTTTGGTGTGCTCAACACCCGGCCCGAGGTGCGCCTCAATGCCTCGCTCGCGCCCGAGATGCCGCCGGCCGGCTCGCTCGGGCTGTTCTCCCAGAGCGGTGCGCTCGCGATCGCGGTGCTGGACTCGGCGACTCGGCGTGGCCTGGGCATCTCCGACTTCGTCTCCGCCGGCAACCGGGTCGACGTGTCCGGCAATGACGTCATGCAGCACTGGATCGACGACGACACCACCACCGCGGTGGGCCTCTATCTGGAGTCGATGGGCAACCCCCGCAAGTTCAACCGGATCGCCCGCCGCCTGGCCGCCCTCAAACCGGTGATCGTCGTGAAGTCCGGGATGTCGGCATACGGTGTCCCGCCCGGACACCGGGTGCGAGCGACGCAGACCCGGCCCGAAGCCTTCGCCGCGATGCTCGCCCAGGCCGGGGTGATGCGCGTCGAGAACGTCCACCAGCTGTTCGATATCGCCCAGCTGGTCGTGCACCAGCCGATCCCTCGGGGCAACCGGGTCGCGATCGTGGGCAACTCCGATGCGCTCGGCGCGCTCGCCGCGGACTCGTGTGTCGCGTGGGGACTGCAGGTGAGTCACGGCCCGGTGAACCTGCCGGCCGAGGCGAGCGCCGAGGAGTTCCGCCAGGCCGTGTCGGCCGCCTTCGAGGATCCCGACGTGGACTCGGTCGTCACCGCGTTCATCCCGCCGCGGGCGCTCGCCGGCGTCGCGGTCGCCCAGACGCTGGCGATCGCAGCGCTGGACTCGGGCAAGCCGTGCATCACCACCTTCCTGGGCATCCGCGGCGTGACCGATGCCCTGTCGGCGCGGGCGGCGGACGGCACCCGGCAGACGGTGCCGGCCTATGCGATGCCCGAGGACGGCATCCGGGCGCTCGCCGCCGCGACGCAATACGGCCAGTGGCGCGACCGCGACCGCGGCGAGCCCGTCTCGCCCGAGGGGATCAGCCGCACCAAGGCCGAGCAACTCATCGACCGGGTCCTCGCCGGGTCACCCCGTGGCCGCGCCCTGACCGCGGACGAGACCCGAGAACTGTTGGGGCACTACGGGATCGAGGTCTGGCCCTCCTTCCCCGTGCAGTCCGCGCAGGAGGCGGTCGAGACCGCCGAGCGGCTCGGTTATCCGGTCGTGCTCAAGTCGGTGTCACCGATCGCCCGCACCCAGCCGGTGACCGCGGTGCGCACCGACCTCGTCGACGCCGCCGCCGTGCGGCAGGCGTATGCCGCCCTCGACGCGCGGCTGGTGCCCCTGCACGCGGATCGCTATGTCGTGCAACGGATGGCGACGCCGGGCATCGCCTGCGTGATCGCCTCCAGTGAGGATCCACTCTTCGGCCCGATGGTGCGCTTCGGGTTGTCCGGCGCGCCGACCGAGGTGATGGGGGACATCGGCTATCGCATCCCGCCGTTGCGCGAGAGCGACGTGCTGGACCTGATCGGGTCGGTGCGCGCTGCACCGCTGCTCAACGGCCGCGACGGGCTCGGCCCGGCCGACCGGGCCGCGCTCGCCGACCTGATCGCGCGGGTGAGCGTGCTGGCCGATGACCACCCCGAGCTGGCCTCGATCGAACTGACCTCGGTCAACTGCCATCGCGACGGCGCGGACGTGCTCGGCGCGAGCGTGCACCTCGCTCCGGCCTTCCGCTCCGACAGCGACCGCCGCACGATGACGGTGGACGCCTGATCCGGCCCACCGCCACCCCGTGTCGGCGGTCGGTGTCAGAATGCCGACCATGTCTCCGACGCGCTCCGTGGCCTCCGCGGGCCTGCCCCGCGACCTGATCGCCGACATCGAGAAGGCGGGCTACTACCCGCTGCTCGTCGCCGATGTCGTCGCGGCCGGGCTCGCCGACCAGACCCTGCGGGCGCATCTCGTGCACGCCGAGACCACCCTCGACGGCGAGCACGTGCGCCGGCATATCACCGTCCTCGGGCTGACCGACACCCGGCTGATCATCGCCCACGCCGACGATCACACCCCGTCGATGGACGACCCCGGCCCGGTGGGCGGATCGGTGGCCACCGCGACCACCGAGTCGATCCCGCTGCGCGGGGTGCGCGGCGTCATGCTCGTGCACGTCGTCGCCGACCCCGAGTCCTACCGGGCGGGCCAGCTCGGCCGCGAGATCACCTTGACCATCGGCTGGGGGGCGGTCAGCCGGGTCGACCTGCTCCCGGCGGCGTGCGCCGACCCGAGCTGCGAGGCCGACCACGGTTACGAAGGCACCGTGACCGGCGACGACCTCACCTTGCGCATTAGCGCGGACGCCGACGGCGACCAGATCCTGCACCGGGCCCAGGCCTTCGCCGCCGCGCTCAGTGCCGCCATCGGCCACTGACCGTGGCCGTCCTGCCCGCCGCCCCGGCGTATGACGACGCCGGGCTCGCCGGCGTGCTCCCGCGCGTCGCCGGATCGCTGGGGGTGCGCGGTTTCGACCGCAGATCACCGCCCGCGGTGGACAAGGCGGTGGTCGTGCTTGTCGACGGCCTGGGCCTGGAGCTGCTGCGCGCGCGGTCCGGCCATGCACCCTTCCTGCGGGGGTTGCTCGCCGATGCCCGGGAGGTGACGGCCGGATTCCCGACCACCACCGCAACGAGCATGGGCACCTTCGGCACCGGGCTGCCGCCGGGCAGCCACGGCCTGGTCGGCTACCAGGTGCGGGTGCCCGGCACCGACCGGCTGCTCAACGAACTGTCCTGGGAGGACGGCCCCGATCCTCGGCGCTGGCAGCCGGAACCGACTGTCTTCGAACGGGTTTCGCGAGCCGGCGTGCCGGTCACCATGGTTGCCACCGACTATTTCCAGGGCTCCGGGCTGACCGAGGCGGCGCTGCGGGGAGCCGGGACCTTCCGCACCGCGGCATCCTTCACCGACCGGGTCGACCTCGCCGTGGCCGCGCTCCGGGCCGACCGCCGGGCGCTGGTCTACCTCTACTGGGGCGATGTCGACCGCACCGGCCACCAGTTCGGTTGCTCGTCCTGGCAATGGGGCGAGGCGCTCGAGGTGGTCGACGCCGGGCTGCAGCGGCTGGCGCGCTCGCTGCCCCGCGGCACCTCACTCACCATCACCGCCGACCACGGCATGGTCGACGTCCCGTTCGAGGCCCAGGTGGACCTCGCCCACGACGCCGAGCTGGCCGACGGCATCGAGCTGGCCGGTGGCGAGATGCGCTCCCTGCAGTTGTACTGCCGACCCGGCGCGGTCGACGACGTCGCGGCCACCTGGCGCGCGAGGCTCGGGGAGCGGGCCCACGTCATACCGACGCAGGAAGCGGTGGCCGCGGGCTGGTTCGGGCCGGTGACCGAGCGGGTCGCACCCCGCCTCGGCGACCTGCTCGTGGTGATGGACGCCCCGATCGGCGTATGGGATTCGCGGGTGATGCCCCCGTCGGTCAGCGGGCTCATCGGTCAGCACGGCGCGATGACGCGCGCCGAGGTGGCCGTGCCGGTGTTGAGCCTGCACAACGCCTAGGGTTTCGGCTGTGGCAGAGCTGGTCTTCTTCTCCGGGACGATGGACTGCGGCAAGTCGACACTTGCGCTGCAGATGGACCACAACCACCGGGCGCGCGGCCGCTCCGGGCTGGTGCTCACCAAACATGACCGGGCCGGCGAAGCCGTGCTGTCCTCGCGACTCGGTCTGTCCCGGGACGCGCTGGAGGTCACCGACGAGCTCGACTTCTGGGACCTGGTCGTGCAACAGGCCACGCACGGCCGCCCGATCCAGTACCTCATCTGCGACGAGGCCCAGTTCTACCTGCCCGAGCAGGTCGACCAGCTGGCCCGGATCGTCGACGAATGCGATATCGACGTCTATGCGTTCGGCATCACCGCCGACTTCCGCACCGCGCTCTTCCCGGGCTCGCAGCGGCTGATCGAGCTCGCCGACCGGCTCGAGGTGCTGCAGGTCGAAGCGTTGTGCTGGTGCGGGCGTCGGGCCACCCACAACGCCCGGGTGATCGACGGCCACATGGTGGTCGAGGGCGACCAGGTGGTCGTCGGCGATGTCGCCGGTGGTGATCCGAGCGTCGTGGAATACGAGGTGCTCTGCCGGCGGCATCACATGCGCCGGATGACCTCGCACGCCGCGCGGCAGCAGTCACCCGACCCCGATCTGCTGCCCTTCGATCTGGATCTATGCCCGCTCCCGGGGCGGCAGCCCACGGCATGATGGACCCCATGGAGGATCCACCGCGGCACCCAGGGGGGACGCGTGGCCGGCGGACGCGGCCCCTGCCGCGTCGACCCTCCGGCCCGGAACCCTCCCACCCCCAGTCGTCCTCGCGCACCCGCCGGGCCGGGCGAGGTATGGCGCACGGCATCGGCGCGGTCGGACGGGTGGCGCGCCGCGCCAGCTCCGCGCAGGGCGCCGGCGAGTCCGGCCTGTCCCGGCTGATCGAGGTGCACGCCTTCAGCAATGCTGGCGACGCCGCGGTCGCCATCGGGCTGGCCGGCACGGTCTTCTTCGCCGCGCCCGGTGACAAGGCGCGCACCCAAACGCTGCTCTTCCTGCTGCTCACCATGCTGCCGTTCGCGATCGTCGCCCCGCTCGTCGGTCCGTTGCTGGACCGCTTCCGGCACGGCCGCCGGTGGGCCCTGGGTGGCACGCTCGCGATCCGCGCGTTCTTGTGCTGGGTGCTCGCCCAGGCGGTCGAGGATCACTCGACCTGGCTGTTCCCCGTTGCGCTGTGCGTGCTGGTCTCCTCCAAGGCTTATCTGGTGACCCGTTCGGCCGCCGCGCCCCGGCTGTTGCCCGAGGGGATGAGTCTGGTGACCGCCAACGGGCGGATGTCGCTGGCCGGCGTGGTCGGTGCGATCGTCGCCGGTGGTCTCGCCGGCCTGGCCACCAAGCTCGGCGGCGCCAGCTGGTCGCTGCGGGTGGCCTTCGTGCTGTTCACCATCGGCACCATCCTGGCGATCATGCTGCCGCCACGGGTCGACTCCAGCGTGGGGGAGTCCGGCGGCATCGCGATGCGCGGCCGGGGCCGGGGCCGGGTGCCACTCACCGCCGATGTCATCTCGGCGCTGCGCGCCAACGCCGGCCTGCGCTGGCTGTCGGGCTTCCTGATGCTGTTCATGGCCTTCCTGATGCGCGAGCACCCGTTCGCCGGGTGGGAGCAGAAGCAGGCGCTGCTGCTGGCCCTCGTGCTCGGCGCGGCCGGGGTCGGCAACGGCCTCGGCACCGTCATGGGAGCGGTGCTCAAGATCGCCTCACCGCGGGTGATCGTGCTCGCCACGCTCGTCGCCGACGCGGTCGTCGCGGTGTATGCCGCGATCTCCTTCGGGCTGACCAGCGCCATCATCGTCGGCCTGGTGGCCGGCGTCGGTCAGCAGCTGGGCAAGCTCGCGCTGGACTCGCTCATCCAGGACCGGGTGCCCGACCACATGCGCACCAGCGTCTTCGGCCGTTCCGAGACCCTGCTGCAGCTGTCCTGGGTGCTCGGCGGCATCGTCGCGGTGGTCATCCCGACCCGGGCCGACGTGGGCATGATCCTCGCCGCCGTCTTGCTCGTGGTGTGGGCGTTCTTCGTGCTGCTGTGGCACAGCGGCCGGTCGGTGCGCGGTGGCACCATCGGGCATGACCCGGTGCACGACTCACCCACCGAAGGTTTCGACCGGCGTCAGGTCATGCGGGAAGGACGAAGCGCCCCACCCGAGTGGTGATAGACCTCAGCCGCGCCGGCCGAACATGATGTCGTCCCAGCTTGGCACCGACGGGCGGCCCTTGCGGGCGGCACTCGGGCGGGAGGGGACCGCGACCTCGTCGTCGGCGTCGTCGTCCTGGCGGTCGTCGTGGCGGTCGTCGTGGTCGTCGTGGTCGCTCGGCTGGTCCTCAGCGCCGACCTCATCGGCATCCGCGACGGCGACCTCGACCCCCTCGAGGTCGGCCTCTTCAGCGTCGCCGGCGGCGCCGGGCAGGTCGGCGAACAGATCGCCGGTGCCGGTCACCGGGTCGTGACCGAGCTCGTCCACCGACGGCTTGACCTGCGCTGGCTCCTCGACCGGCTCACCGGCTTCTTCGAGCTCCTCCGGGCGCGGATGCGAGCCGAGCGGCGGAGCATCGGCAGCGGCCTCGCGCCCGCCGGTGCGCCGGCCGCGGCGGCGGTTGCGCGAGCGCTCTCGCATCACCGAGACCAGGTCGACCGCGTCCTCGGATTCGGCCGGCTGGTCGACCTTCGCAGTGGTGCTCGCCTCCGCGGCGGCCTCCTCCTGTGGGTCACTCTCGGTCACGGTCGCGTGCGGTATGGCGGTCGGCCGCCGCGAGCCGCCGCGCGAACGGCGCACCCGCACTGGCCGGTCCAGGCCGCCCTCGGCCTCGACGTCATAGACGGTCGACGGCGCCGCCTTGGCCGACGGCAGGGGACCGGCGGACTGGTCGTCCTCGCTGAGCCAACGGCTCTCGTCATCCAGCGGCTGCAGTGCGCCGCTGACCGCATCGAAGCGCCAGCTTGCCGAGCGGTCGCGGCCGCCGGCGTGGAAGCGGCACAGCACGGTCCAGCCGGCGTCGGTGCGCCAGGCGTCCCAGGAGACCTCCTCGGCGATCACGCCGCGGTGGGTGAGGCGGTCGGTGACACGCTCGCCGACGGTCGTGGTGGTGTCGCGGCCGCCGGTGCGCGACTGCAGCGGCAGGGCCTGGGCGGTGCGGGCGACGTGGTCGCGCTCGGCGCGGATCGGGAACTCGAAGCGCTCGACCTTGTCCACCCGCCAGCCGGTGCGCTCGGCGACCTCCTCGGCGGTCGAACCGGCGCGCAGCAGCGCCTGCACATCGCGCGGGCGCACCTGCTCGGGCAGCTCCGCCTGGGTCGCGTGCCCGGAGGAGCGGCGCACCGGGCGCAGCGCCTCGCGCAGCGCCGGGTTCAACGGCACCCGGAAGTCGGCACCCTCGTCGTCCCCCAGCAGCACGAACCCGCCGTCGTCCGACACCCCGACGAACCGTAGATCCCGCATCGACTTCACGCCTCTCACTCGATTGCCAGCGTCAACGATGCCACGCGCGTTCCGGGCCCGGGATGCGGCGCGCCGCGCGATCGCAGCAGCCCGGCCGGAGACCGGTCCTTCGGAGGGGAGAGAATCAGGCTCATGAGTTCCCCGACTGCCGATTCGACCGATCCGTCGGCCTCGGCTCCCGCTGCGAAGGACCCCGCCGCCACGACCGATCCGCTGGCGAATGTGGACCGGACCGAGCCGGCATACGACCCGGCGGAAACCCCCGAAGGTGACGACGAGACCCTCCCGCCATATGACGCGGTGCTGCTGCTGTCCTTCGGCGGACCGGAGAACCGCGAGGAGGTCATGCCGTTCCTGCGGCAGGTGACCAAGGGGCGCGGCATACCGGATGACCGGTTGGAGCAGGTGGCCGAGCACTACTACCTGTTCGACGGCAAGAGCCCGATCAACGACCAGAACCGCGCGCTCGTCGAGGCGATGCACGGCGAGCTGCGGCGCCGCGGCCTGTCCACGCCAGTGCTGTGGGGCAACCGCAATGCCGCGCCCTTCCTCACCGATGCGCTGCGGGACGCGCACGAGCGCGGGATGCGCCGCATCCTGGTGGTGACCACCAGCGCCTACGCGTCCTACAGCTCCTGTCGGCAGTACCGCGAGAACATCGCCGAGGCGCTCGCCGAACTGCAGGAGGAGGGCCGCGAACTGCGCGTCGACAAGGTGCGCCAGTACGCCACCCATCCCTCCTTCGCGCGCACGAACATCCGGCTGGTCACCGAGGCGGTGCGCCGCATCGACCAGCCCGACGACGCCAAGCTGCGGCTGGTCTTTGTCACCCACTCGATCCCGACCGCGATGGACGACACCTCCGGCCCCGGGGACGAGGAGGGCAATCTCTACGAGCACCAGCACGACGAGCTCGCGCATGTCATCGCCGACGAGGCGGGCATCACCTTGGACCGCGACCTGTCCTCGGCGCTGGTCTACTGCTCCCGGTCCGGGCCGCCGAGCCAGCCATGGCTGGAGCCGGATATCAACGACCACCTGGAAAAGCTCGCCGCCCAGGGCATCACCGACGTCGTGGTCGCGCCGATCGGTTTCGTGAGCGACCACATGGAGGTCGTCTACGACCTGGACACCGAGGCTCGCGCGACGGCCGACCGCCTCGGCCTGCGGATGGAACGCGTGCCGACGGTGGGCGTCGACCTGGAGTTCGTGAGCGGGTTGATCGACCTGGTCGAGGAGCGCGCCGCCGAGGCGCGCGGCGAGAGCGTCACCCCGGCGGCCTGGCCCGGCGAGGCGATGCCCTCGATCTGCCGGCGCGGCTGCTGCCCCAACCTGCGCGAGGCGCTGCCGGCCGCGTGCGGGGAGGACTGAGATGGACAGCTTGCGCGAGGTCGCGTGCCAGCTCGCGACGGAGGCCGCCCGCCTCATCGTCGACGAACGCCCCGACCAGCTGGGCGTCGCCGCGACCAAGACTTCGGCGACCGATGTCGTCACCGAGATGGACCGGCGCAGCGAGGACCTGCTGCGCCGCCGCCTGGAGCAGTTGCGGCCGGACGACGGGCTGCTGGGGGAGGAGGGCACCTCCAGCGCGGGCACCTCGGGGATCACCTGGGTGGTCGACCCGATCGACGGGACCGTCAACTATCTCTACGAGATCCCGGCGTATGCCGTGTCCGTGGCCGCCTGCACCGGTGACGCGCAGGTTCCCGAGTCGCTCGAACCGGTAGCGGCCGCGGTCGTGAACCCGATGACGCGTGAGCTCTTCCACGCCGCCCGGGGCGAGGGGGCCTGGTGCACCCGCGACGAGCGCACCTGGCGGCTGGCGGTCAACGCTCCGGTGCCGCTGGCGCAGGCGCTGCTCGGCACCGGTTTCGGTTATGCGGCGGACAAGCGCCGCCGGCAGGGTGCTGTGGTCGCCGAGTTGCTGCCGGTGGTCCGCGACATCCGCCGCGCGGGCAGTGCCGCGCTCGACCTGTGTGCGGTCGCTGCGGGGCGCCTGGACGTCTATTTCGAGTCGGGTCTGAACCCCTGGGACCGCCTCGGCGGGCAATTGTTGGTCACCGAGGCCGGGGGAGTCGTGCTCGGTGCCGACGGTGGTCCGGCGAGTGGCGAACTCACGGTTGCGGGTGCGGCCGAGACGGTTGCGGCACTCACGGCGCTGCGGCTGCAGTAGTCGGCGGTTTCGACCCCGCCTCGACGGGTGGGACGGGAATAAGGCACAATCCCCGCTCGGTTGGGCACGATGTCGCGTGCGTGCACGTTGGGCGCGGCAGACCGAGGACATGGGGCCGGGGCGTGTAAACGTCCCGGGGGCGAGTGGACAGGAAAGACGAGCATGGCAACCGATTACGACGCTCCTCGCAAGACTGACGACGACCTCAACGAGGACTCGCTCGAGGAGTTGAAGTCACGCCGCAACGACAAGAGTGCGAGCGTGGATGTGGACGAGACCGAACAGGCCGACGGCTTCGAGCTGCCGGGCGCCGATTTGTCGGGCGAAGAGCTCGCGATCACGGTGATCCCGCGCCAGGCGGACGAGTTCACCTGTTCGAAGTGTTTCCTGGTGCACCACCGCAGCCAGTTGGCCAAGGAGGTCGGCGGGCTGCCAGTGTGCACCGAGTGCGTCGCCTGAGTGACGCACTGACGACCGACGAGAACGAGGTGTAGGGACGTGGCGATCTTCCGCCGACGCAAGCAGGACGAGCCCGCCGACGTCGAACCGCACGAGGTCGACACCGACGAGCAGGCCACCGAGGAGTCCGGCGACGAGGTCGTCGCGCAGTCCTCGACCAGCACGGCGGAGGCGACCGACTCCTCGGCCGCGGCGGATGTGTCGGACGGGAGCGATTCGGCGACCACGGCCGATGCGTCGGACGCCCCGAGCACCGACCGCACCCAGCTCTCGGACCCGGCGATCGACCGGTCCAACGGGCCCTACGACCGCAGCGAGGTCGACGATCTCGAGGGGCGGCTCGACTTCGGCGCGATCGCGATTGTGCCGGTCGCCGGGATGGAGCTGCGGCTGGACGTGGACGAGACCGGCCAGGAGATCACCGGCCTGACCGCCATCCACGGCGAGTCGGCCTGCCAGCTGCAGGCCTTCGCCGCGCCCAAGAGCCGCGGCCTCTGGCGGGAGATCCGCCACGAGATCGCCGACAACCTCGCCGGCCAGCGGGGGGACGCCAGCGAGTATGACGGGGTCCTCGGCCGGGAGCTGCACGTGCGGATGCCCGCCCAGGGCCCGGACGGCCGCACCACCTATTCGCCGGCGCGTTTCGTCGGCGTCGACGGTCCGCGCTGGTTCCTGCGGGCGGTGCTGTCCGGCGCGGCGGCGATGACCGACGAGGCGGCCGAGGAGATGGTGACCTTCGTGCGCAATATCGTCGTCACCCGCGGCAAGGAAGCTCGCGCACCGCGGGAGCTGCTGCCCCTGCGCGTTCCCGATGCCGTGCAGACCGAGGCCCCCGTCGAGTCGGCCGACGACGCCGAGCAGTCGGTGCCCTCGCCCTTCGAGCGCGGCCCGGAGATCACCGAGGTCCGCTGATGACCGGCCCGGTGCAGCGGCTGCTTCGCCGGCTGTCGCGCCCCAGCTCCGAGCGCGAACGCGAGGAGCTGCAAGCCACCTCCGCCCAGGCCGGGTCGGTGCCGGCCGATCAACTCATCGACCGGCAGCTGTGCCAGTGCACCGGCACGGTGCGCTCGCTCAGCCTGCGACCGCGTGCTGGTGAAGCGCCGGCGCTGGTCGTCGACCTCGATGACGGGCACCGCACGCTGACGGTGATTTGGCTGGGGCGCAGGCGAATTGCCGGCATACATCCCGGCGTCATGCTGACCGTTCGGGGCCGGGTCTCCCTGCGCAAGGGCAGCCCGACGATGTTCAACCCGTCCTACGAGATCAACCCGCCCAAGACCGCGGAGTGAGGCGCTAGCCGACCTCGCCGCTCACCGTGCGCACCTCGTCGGCACCCTTACCGGTGAAGACCGCGCCGAGTTCGGCCTCGGCCTCGGGCGTGGTGAGGAAGAGCAGTTCGTCGAAGGCCTCGATGGCGTCCTCGGCGCTCGGGGCGATCGGGGTCTCGTCGCGGATAATCCCGACCAGCACGGTGTCGGGCGGCAGCTGGATCGAGCCGACCGCGCTGCCGACGACCGGACCGTCGGCCGGCACGGTGATCTCGACCATCGTCGCCTTGCCCTGCTGGAACTGGAAGAGGCGCACTAGGTCGCCGACGCTCACCGCCTCCTCGACCAGCGCGGTCATGATCCGCGGGGTCGACACGGCGACGTCGACCCCCCAGGACTCATCGAACATCCACTCGTTCTTGGGATTGCTCACCCGCGCGACCGTGCGGCCGACGCCGAATTCGGTCTTGGCGAGCAGCGAGACCACCAGGTTGACCTTGTCGTCACCGGTGGCGGCGACCACCACGTCGCTGTCCTCGAGGCCTGCTTCGTGCAGGCTGGAGGTCTCGCAGGCGTCAGCGAGCAGCCAACTGGCCTCCGGCACCGAGCGCGAGCGAGCCTCCTCGGCATATTTGTCGATGAACAGCACCTCGTGGCCGTTGTGCAGCAACTCCCGGCCGATGGACTTGCCGACGCTGCCGGCCCCGACGATGACGACACGCATGACCTGCGAACTCCCTTGTGCGGCTTAGAAATCGGCGGGCCGAGGCGAGACGAGCACCTGCTCGATCTCACTCATCCGCTCGGTGGGCACCAGGAAGTGCAACAGGTCGCCCTCCTGGAAGACGGTCTCCTTGGTGGGCAGGATGCCCTCGCCGAGCCGGGTGACATAGGCGACCCGGATGCCGGTCTCGTGCTCGAGCTTGGCGAGCGGCGTGCCGACCCAGCTCAGGTGCGGCGGGATCTCGGTGAGCGTGACCTTGCCGGAGGCGTCGGTGTGCAGCGGCACCGCGCCGGCCGGCACCAGCCGGCGCAACACCTGGTCGGCGGTCCAGCGCACGGTCGCGACCGTGGGGATGCCGAGGCGCTGGTAGATCTCGGCGCGGCCCGGGTCGTAGATGCGCGCGACGACATGCTCGACGTCGAAGGTCTCGCGCGCCACCCGGGCGGCGAGGATGTTGGAGTTGTCTCCGCTGCTCACCGCGGCGAAGGCGTAGGCCCGCTCGATGCCGGCCTGCACGAGGGTGTCGCGGTCGAATCCGACCCCGGTCACCCGTTGCCCTTCGAAGCCGGTGCCGAGCCGCCGGAAGGCCGATTCGTCCCGGTCGATGACCGCCACCTCGTGGCCCTGCTGCTGCAGGGTGAGCGCGAGGGTGGAGCCGACGCGGCCGCAGCCCATGATCACGTAGTGCACGAAGGCGACGCTACCGGAGGCGGCAGTTCGCAACCGGGGCACACCGCCGCTTACACTCGCTGGTCGTGTCAGCAGCCACGGGTAGAGCGCTGAAGCGCGTCTTCGTCGGCCGCGCCATGCGCAGCGACCGGCTCGCCGAAACATTGCTGCCCAAGCGGCTCGCCCTGCCGATCTTCGCCAGCGACGCTCTCTCGTCGGTCGCCTACGCGCCGGACGAGATCCTCATCACCCTCGGTATGGCGGGGGGCGCGTTCGCGGCCACCCATTCGTGGCAGATCACTGCCGCTGTGGTCTTCGTGATGGCTGTGGTCGTGGCGTCATACCGGCAGAACGTGCACGCCTATCCGTCCGGCGGCGGCGACTACGAGGTGGCGACGGTCAACCTCGGGCCGAAGGCCGGGCTGACGGTCGCTTCGGCGCTGCTCGTCGACTACACGCTGACGGTCGCGGTGTCGGTGTCCTCGGGCATCCAGAACGCCGCGTCCTCGATGCAGTTCCTGCACGGGCACGAGGTGGAGGCCGCGATCGTGGTCGTGGTGCTGCTCACCGCGATGAACCTGCGAGGGGTGCGCGAGTCCGGCTCGTTCTTCGCGGTCCCGGTCTATCTGTTCATGCTCGGGGTGATCGCGCTCGCCGTGGTCGGTGTCTACCGCAAGCTCGCGGGTGACCTGCCGATGGCCGAGAGCGCGAAATACACCCTCGCCCCGCAACCGGAGATGGACACCCTCGGCCAGCTGGCGATGCTCTTCCTGCTGCTGCGGGCCTTCTCCAGCGGGTGTGCGGCGCTCACCGGTGTCGAGGCGATCTCCAATGGCGTGCCGGCCTTCCGCAAGCCCAAGTCCAAGAACGCCGCGACGACGCTGCTGATGATGGGCCTGATCTCGGTGACGATGCTGATCTCGATCGTCACCCTCGCCCGGTGGACCGGCATCCGCATGCAGGACCCGGACAAGCCCGGCCACCTGCTGCTGAACGGCGTGCCGGTGGTCAACTACCAAGAGGACACCGTCCTCGGCCAGCTGTCCAAGGCGGTCTTCGCCGGCTTCACCCCGGGCATGATCTACATCTCGATCGTGACCGGCATCATCCTGGTGCTCGCGGCCAACACCGCTTTCAACGGTTTCCCGGTGCTCGCCTCGATCCTCGCCCGCGACGGCTAGGTGCCGCGACAGCTGCACAACCGCGGCGACCGCCTGGCGTTCTCCAACGGCATCCTGATCCTCGCCGGCGTCGCGGTGCTGCTGATCGTGATGTATGACGCCGAGCCCACCCGGCTGATCCAGCTCTACATCGTCGGTGTGTTCGTCTCGTTCACCACCAGCCAGATCGGCATGATCCGGCACTGGAACCGGCTGCTGCCCGCCGAGACCGACACCCGCGCGCGCCGGCGGATGCAGCGCTCGCGGGCGATCAACGCCGTCGGCGCGGTGATGTCCGGCACCGTGCTCGCGGTCGTGCTGCTCACCAAGTTCACCCACGGCGCGGGCTACGCGGTCGGGGCGATGGTGGTGCTCTACCTGATCATGCTCGGCATCCAGCGGCATTACCGGCACGTCAAGGCCGAGCTCGACGTCGACGACGAGGACTTCCAGCAGTTGCTGCCCTCGCGGGTGCACGCGATCGTGCTGGTGTCCAAGCTGCACAAGCCGACGATGCGGGCGCTCGCCTATGCCCGGGCCACCCGGCCCTCCATCCTGGAAGCGTTGACGGTCGACATCGACCACGACGACACCGAGGCCCTGCGCGCGGAGTGGGACCGTCGCGGCATACCGGTCACGCTGAAGTCGGTCGCCTCGCCCTACCGCGAGATCACCCGGCCGGTGCTGCAATACGTCAAGTCGATCCGGCGGGACAGCCCGCGCGATGTCATCGTCATCTACGTGCCGGAGTATGTCGTCGGGCGCTGGTGGGAGCACATCCTGCACAACCAGTCGGCGCTGCGGCTGAAGACCGCGTTGCACTTCATGCCGGGCGTCATGGTCGCCAGCGTGCCGTGGCAGCTGCGGTCGTCCGAGGGCATGCAGCCGTGGGCGCAGCCGCCCTCGCCCCGCCGCCCGACCGGCCTGGGCCGATGAGCGGCCGCGGTCGCGACCGGTGCCGGCCCAGGTCGCGCACCCAGCAGGGCCGCTCGCTCAAGGGCGAACGCCTCACCCTCGAGGTCGGCGAGGTCGCGCACGGCGGCCACTGCGTCGCCCGGCACGAGGGCCGCGTGGTGTTCGTGCGGCACGCGCTGCCCGGCGAGCAGGTCGTCGCGCTGGTCACCGACGGCTCCGAGGGCTCCCGCTTCCTGCGCGCCGACGCGATCGAGGTGCTGACCGCCTCACCACACCGGGTCCAGCCCCCATGCCCGTATGCCGGACCCGGACGCTGCGGCGGCTGCGATTGGCAGCACGCGACCCCGGCATACGGCAGGGCGCTGAAGACGCATGTCGTGCAGGAGCAGCTGCGCCGGCTGGCCGGCCTCGACTGGGACGGTGAGGTCGAGGCGCTGCCGAGCGAGACCGACGACGGATTGCGTTGGCGCACAAGGCTGGAGCTCACCACAGGTGCTCGCGGCCGGCTCGGTTTGCGAAAGCACCGCTCGCACGATGTCGTCACCATCGAGGACTGCCTGATCGCGGTCCCGCAGGTCACCGCCACCGGCGTGCTCGCCGAATCGATGGCCTCCGGTGTCACCGGCGCCGATGTCGCGGTCGCCTCCGACGGCTCGGTGACCGTGGTCGAACTGCCCGACACCGAGCCCGCCCCGATCACCGAGGTGGTGCGCGAGCGGGCCTTCACCGTCGATGCCCGGGGCTTCTGGCAGGTGCACCCAAGTGCCGCACCCACCTTCGTCGACGTCGTGCTGGCGGGGCTCGACCCGCAGCCGGGCGAACGTGCCCTCGATCTCTACTGCGGCGTCGGGCTGTTCGCGGCCTTCCTCGCCGACGCGGTGGGGGAGCGCGGCCGGGTGATCGGCGTCGAGGGCGACGCCACCGCGGTCGAGCACGCCCGCGCGAACCTCGCCGGTCTGCCGCAGGCCGAGGTCTTCGGTGGCGATGTCGCCGCGGTGCTCGCGGAGGAGTCCTTCAGCGCCGACCTGGTCGTGCTCGACCCGCCGCGCGCCGGTGCCGGTCGCGAGGTCATCGCCGCGATCGCCGCCGCCGCGCCCCGCGCCATCGCGTATGTCGCCTGCGATCCCGCCGCGCTCGCCCGCGACCTGGCGTATGCCGCCGAGCACGGCTACTGGGTGCGTTCGCTGCGCGCCTTCGACGCCTTCCCGATGACCCAGCACATCGAGTGCATCGCGATCCTGCAGCCCGGGCCCGCCGGACCACACGATTAGGTGAACCTGACCGCCATACCGGATCGTCGTGTGGTTAGATTTATCTTGACATCAAGATAAACGGCGGCGGGCCGCCATCGCCCGTGAAACGTGACGAAGGAGTCGGCGTGAGCCCCAGCACCAATAGTTTCGACGCCAAGGACACCCTCCAGGTCGGGGACCAGTCCTACGAGATCTACCGGATCGACAAGGTCGAGGGCAGTGCGAACCTGCCGTTCAGCCTCAAGGTGCTGCTGGAGAACCTGCTGCGCACCGAGGACGGCGCGAATATCACCAAGGACCACATCAACGCGCTCGGTCAGTGGGACGAGAACGCCGAGCCGGACACCGAGATCCAGTTCACGCCGGCCCGCGTGATCATGCAGGACTTCACCGGTGTGCCGTGCGTGGTCGACCTGGCCACCATGCGTGAGGCGGTCGCCGACCTCGGCGGTGACGCCAAGAAGATCAACCCGCTCGCGCCCGCCGAGATGGTCATCGACCACTCGGTGATCATCGACGTCTTCGGCCGGCCGGACGCCTTCGAGAAGAACGTCGAGATCGAATACGGCCGCAACAAGGAGCGCTACCAGTTCCTGCGCTGGGGCCAGACGGCCTTCGACGACTTCAAGGTCGTCCCGCCGGGCACCGGCATCGTGCACCAGGTCAACATCGAGCACCTGGCCCGCACCGTGATGGTCCGCGACGGCGTCGCCTATCCCGACTCCTGCGTCGGCACCGACAGCCACACCACGATGGTCAACGGTCTCGGCGTGCTCGGCTGGGGCGTCGGCGGCATCGAGGCCGAGGCCGCCATGCTCGGCCAGCCGGTGTCGATGCTCATCCCGCGCGTCGTCGGCTTCAAGCTCACCGGCGAGATCCCGGCCGGCGCGACCGCGACCGATGTCGTGCTCACCATCACCCAGATGCTGCGCCAGCACGGCGTAGTCGGCAAGTTCGTGGAGTTCTACGGCGACGGTGTCGCCTCGGTGCCGCTGGCCAACCGCGCCACGATCGGCAACATGAGCCCCGAGTTCGGCTCCACCTGTGCGATCTTCCCGATCGACGAGGTGACCCTGGACTACCTGCGCCTTACCGGCCGCAGCGACGAGCAGGTCGCCCTGGTCGAGGCCTACACCAAGGCGCAGGGCCTGTGGCATGACGCCAGCAACGAGCCGCGTTACTCCGAGTACATCGAGCTGGACCTGTCCACCGTCGTGCCCTCGATCGCCGGTCCGAAGCGTCCCCAGGACCGCATCGTGGTGTCGGAGGCCAAGGAGCAGTTCAAGCTCGACATCAAGAACTACGGCGTCGACGGCGACCTGCGCAGTGCGACGGTCAGCAAGGACGGCCAGGACTTCGAGCTCAAGGACGGCGCGGTCGTGATCGCCTCGATCACCTCCTGCACCAACACCTCCAACCCCTCGGTGATGATGGGCGCGGCGCTGCTCGCCAAGAACGCCGTCGACAAGGGCTTGGCGGTGCCCCCGTGGGTGAAGACCTCGATGGCGCCCGGCTCGCAGGTCGTCACCGGCTACTACGACAAGGCGGGTTTGTGGCCCTACCTGGAGAAGCTCGGCTTCTACCTCGTCGGTTATGGCTGCACCACCTGCATCGGCAACTCCGGCCCGCTCGAGGACGAGATCTCCAAGGCCATCAACGACAACGACCTGTCGGTGGTCTCGGTGCTCTCGGGCAACCGCAACTTCGAAGGCCGCATCAACCCCGACGTGAAGATGAACTACCTGGCCTCGCCGCCACTGGTGATCGCCTACGCGCTCGCCGGGACGATGAACTTCGACTTCGACACCGACCCGCTCGGCAAGGACACCGCCGGCAATGACGTCTTCCTCAAGGACATCTGGCCGGCCCCGGACGAGATCGAGGCGACGATCGCCTCGGCCATCAGCAAGGACCTGTTCGTCAAGGACTATGCCGATGTCTTCGCCGGCGACGAGCGCTGGCGCTCGCTGCCCACGCCGGAGGGCGACACCTTCGAGTGGGACGGCGAGTCGACCTACGTGCGCAAGCCGCCGTACTTCGACGGTATGGCGAAGGAACCCGCGCCCGTCGAGGACATCACCGGGGCCCGGGTGCTCGCCAAGCTGGGCGACTCGGTGACCACCGACCACATCAGCCCGGCCGGCTCGATCAAGGCCGACAGCCCCGCGGGCCGCTACCTCACCGAGCACGGGGTGGAGCGCAAGGACTTCAACTCCTACGGCTCGCGCCGCGGCAACCACGAGGTGATGGTGCGCGGCACCTTCGCCAACATCCGGCTGAAGAACCAGCTGCTGGATGGCGTCGAGGGCGGCTTCACCCGCGACTTCACCCAGGGCGGTGAGCAGGCGGCGATCTACGACGCGGCCGAGAACTACGCCAAGCAGGGCACCCCGCTGGTGGTCCTCGGTGGCAAGGAGTACGGCTCGGGTTCCTCGCGTGACTGGGCGGCCAAGGGCACCCGGCTGCTCGGGGTGAAGGCCGTGATCACCGAGTCCTTCGAGCGGATCCACCGCTCCAACCTGATCGGCATGGGCGTGCTGCCGCTGCAGTTCCCCAAGGGCGAGACCGCCGACAGCCTCGGGCTGGACGGCACCGAGACCTTCGACATCACCGGGGTCACGGCGCTCAACGAGGGCTCGACGCCCAAGACGGTCAAGGTCACCGCCACCAAGGAGGACGGCTCGACCGTGGAGTTCGACGCGGTCGTGCGCATCGACACCCCGGGTGAGGCCGACTACTTCCGCAACGATGGCATCCTGCAGTACGTGCTGCGCTCGCTGGTGAAGTAACCGCCACGCGCTCCACGACGACGCTCCCTGCCTGAGCGGCCGGGGGCGTCGTCATTTCTACACCCGTAGTAGAGCCTTCCGGCTGTTATAGCGTCCGCCGGGAAAGCAGTAGGTTGAGGTGCAGCGGCAGTCCGTGGTCGCCATACATGGCGGAATCGACTGTGCCGCAACGGGATTCACGGCAGGGGGTTGACATGGCGCGGCGACGCGGGGTCACAGTCCCGCGGCTGGCGATCGGCCTGTTCCTGGCGAGCCTGATCGGCCCGGTCGTGGCGCTGGTGGTGGCGTGGCTGCGCTGGGAGGATCTGCCCCAGCGGGTGCCGACGCATTTCACCGGCGCCGGACAGCCGGACGGCTGGACCGACAAGGGCCCGGGTGTCGTGCTGATCCTGCTGTTGCCCGTGGCGCTCGGCATGGTCATGGTCGGCGCCTGCGCGCTCGTCTGGCGCACGCCGCAGCGGGGTGCCGCCGGGAGCGCGGAGGTGCGGCGGCTCACCGTCACCGGGCTCGCCGGTCTCAATCTGGCGCTCGCGCTGCTCATCTCCGCGACCAATGTCGTGATCCTGCTCGGTGCCGACCCGACCGCGCTCACCGTCTGCCTGGTTGCCACGGTCGTGAGTGTCGTCCTCGGCGCCTTGGCGTTGATCATCGTGGTGTCGTCCAGCCAGGCGCGGGCCGTCGAATCGCAACGAACGACCACGGATGGGTCCGACGACGACCGGTTGTGGAAGGCCGGGATGTTCTACGTCAACGCCGACGATCCGGCGCTGATGGTGCCCAAGCGGGTCGGCATCGGCTCGACGATCAACTTCGGTCATCCGGCCGGCCGGCTGATCGGGGTGGCGCTCGTGGTGCTGCTTCTGAGCACCATCGCCGTGCCGCTGGTGGGCGTGATCCTCGGAAACGGTTGAATCATCACGAATTGATCACGACCGGCTTCGCATCCGACAGTTACCGGTGAGTCGCCAGCACAGTATGCGCCACGTCGTGTGATGGGGGTCACATCGGCTTTGGTCCGCCCGCACGAGGAGTCGCATGCTCACCGTCGAACAATTGTCGGCGCGTTATGGCCGTTCGGTCAGTGCCCTGAGGGATGTCAGCCTGACCGTGCCCGAGGGCTCGGTCGTCGCAGTCCTCGGCAGCAATGGCGCCGGCAAGTCCACGCTGCTGCGCGCCATCTCCGGCACGCTCGGCCTGCACGGTGGCTCGATCACCGCGGGGCAGATCGCCTGGAAGGGCCAGCGGCTCGACCGGTTGAAGCCGGCCAGCATCGTGCGGCACCGCGTGCTGCAGGTGCCCGAGGGCCGGCAGATCTTCGGGCGGATGAGCGTGGAGGAGAACCTGCGCGCCGGCGGCCTGGTCGCACCGGCCAGCGCCCGCGCCGAGGCGATGGAGCGGGTGCACACCCTCTTTCCGATCCTGAAGGAGCGAGCCGGCCAGCCGGCCGGCCTGCTCTCCGGTGGTGAGCAGCAGATGCTCGCCATCGGCCGGGCGCTGATGTCCGCACCGGAGATCCTGCTGCTCGACGAGCCCTCGCTCGGCCTCGCGCCGCAGATGGTCGCGCGGATCGGCAGCATCGTGCGCGACATCAACGCCACCGGCACCGCGGTGCTGCTCGTCGAGCAGAACGCCACCATGGCGCTGCGGGTCGCCGACCTCGCGGTGGTGCTCGAGGTCGGGGAGTTGGCCCTGCAGGGTGACGCCGCCGAGCTCGCCGCCTCCGACGAGGTGCAGCGCCTCTACCTCGGTGGTCACGCCGAGTCCGAGCGACAGGCCGAGGAGGAGACCACCGCCGCGAGGCGAGGGGCTCGGGCACGTCGACCGC
This sequence comes from Metallococcus carri, assembly GCF_011440275.1. GTDB lineage: Bacteria > Actinomycetota > Actinomycetes > Actinomycetales > Dermatophilaceae > Metallococcus > Metallococcus carri. The sequence goes on from NZ_JAAOIV010000011.1 coordinate 45,524, forward strand.
TCGGAGTGTGGACGCCGTGACCGCGACGCCCGCTGCCGCCTCGCCGCCCGCCGCCACCCGCAACGTCAAACCCCTGCAGATCGAAGACATCAGCGTCCGCTTCGGCGGCATCCTCGCGCTCGACAGCGTGTCCTTCACCGTCGCGCCCGGCACCATCCACGCGCTGATCGGGCCCAATGGTGCCGGGAAGTCGACCTGCTTCAACGCCATCACCCGCATCTACCCCCTGGCGTCCGGGCGAATCCTGTTGGGGGACAACGACCTTGCCAGCGTTCCCGGTCACCGGATCGCCTCGCTGGGCGTCGGTCGCGCCTTCCAGAACCTCGCGCTCGTCGACTCCGCGACGGTGATCGACAACGTCATGCTCGGTCGCTATTCGCTCACCAAGGGCGGCTTCTTGTCGTATGCCGTCCGCGCGCCCTGGACGATGAAATCCGAGCGCCGGCACGCCGACCGGGCGGCCGAGATTTGCGACTTCCTCGGGGTCGGGCAGCACCTGCACCGCCCGGCCGGGATGCTGTCCTATGGCGACCAGAAGCGCGTCGATATTGCGCGGGCGCTGGCCGTCGAACCGACGATCCTGCTGCTGGACGAACCGGCCGCGGGCATGAACGCCAGTGAGACCGCCGAGATGTCCGAGCTGATCCGCGACATCCGCGATGAGCTTGGCATCTCGATCCTGCTGGTCGAGCACGACATGGGCCTGGTGATGGGCATCGCCGACCGGGTGACGGTGCTGGACTTCGGCCGACGCCTCGCCGATGACGTGCCGGCCGCGGTGCAAAAGGACCCCGAGGTGATCCGCGCCTACCTCGGCTCGGACGACGACGAGAGGCAGGAGACACCGTGAGCACCTTCCTGCAGGTGATCGTCAACGGCCTGGGGCAGGGGGCGGTCTTCGCGCTGCTCGCCCTCGGTTTCGTGATCATCTACAAAGCGACCGAGACCATCAACTTCGCGCACGGTTCGCTCGTCCTCATCGGCGGCTATGTCGCCTTCGCGGTCAAGCCGCATCTCGGGTGGCTGGTCGCCGCGCTGGTCGGCGTGCTGGTCGCGGCGATCGCCGGCCTGTTGATCGAGCGGGTGCTGCTCGCCCACTCGCGCAACGCCTCTCCGGACAGCCTCGCCATCCTCACCATCGGCGTCGACGTCATCATCCTCACCGAGGTCACCCGCCGGCTCGGCACCGCCGCCGCGCCCTTCCTCGGCGACCCCTACGACAACAAGGCGATGCAGCTGCTCGGTCTCACCGTGTCGCGCACCTATGTGGTCGCCCTGGTCGTGGCCGCCATACTGATCGGGCTGTTCTTCCTCGCCTTCCGCTACACCAGCTGGGGCCTGGAGATGCGGGCGCAGTCGGAAAACCGCGAGGCTTCGGCGCTCATGGGCATCCGCAGCTGGCGGGTGACGGCGAGCGCCTGGGCGGTCGGTGGTGCTCTGGCCGGCATCGCCGTGCTCTTCCTCGCCACCAACGACATCGGCGGCGGCTCCGGCTTGCTGTCGAGCCACACGGTCGCCTTCGCCGCCTTCCCCGCCGCGATCATCGGCGGGCTCACCTCGCCCGGCGGTTCGGTGGTCGGCGGCCTCGTGGTGGGTCTGGCCAACGCCATCGCGGCGCAATACGTCAGCCTCGACTTCGCCAATGTCGCGGTCTACCTGGTGATGCTCGTCGTGCTGCTCGCCAGGCCGGCCGGACTCTTCGGGAAGGTGGAACAGCTCCGTGTCTGAGACCGTTGCCGCACCGATCACGGCGCGCCCTGCAGGGGCGCGAAAGACGTTGCTGCTCAAGACGATTGGCGCACTCGCGCTCGGAGTCGTCGTCTTCCTCCTCCCGCTCTACCTGTCCTCGCAGTACCTCCTGGTGCTGATGTGGGTTTTCACCGGCGCGGTGGGCGCGATGGGCTTGACGATGCTGATCGGGCAGGCCGGGCAACTCTCGCTCGCGCATTCCTTCTTCGTGCTCGTCGGCGGTGTGTCGTATGCCGTCTACGCCAGCCCGGGCGACAAGGACACCATCGGCTTCGGGCTGCCCACCCTGCTCGCGCTCGTGCTCGCCGTGGTCACCACCGGGCTGGTCGGTGCCCTCTTCGCGCCGATCTCGGGCCGACTGCGCGGCATCTACCTGGGGGTGGCCTCCCTCAGCCTGGTGTTCCTCGGCTTCTGGCTGGCCAACCAGCTCCCGTCGATCGCCGGCAGCGCCTCGAGCGGGCGCTACGCCCCGTCGCTGAAGCTGCCCGGCTTCGACTTCGGTGAGCAGAACCCCTCGCTCTACGTCCTCAACGTCGAGATCGGGTCGGCCGAGCGGTCGTTCTGGCTGTTCGCGGCGCTCACCGCCCTGGCCTATGTTGCCGGCCGCGGCGCGCTCAGCGGCCGGGTCGGCCGTGGCTGGCGCGCCGTTCGGGACAACGAGGCGATGGCCACGGTCATGGGCGTCTCGGTGGTGCGCCAGAAGGCGACCGCCTTCGCCGTCTCCAGCGCGTATGCCGGGCTGGCCGGCGTGATGGTCGTGTGGTGGTACTCCGGGCTGATGAAGCCGGACGAGGCGGTGGACTTCGGCACCTATGGCACCACGGTGGCGATCTCCTATCTGGCGATGTGCGTCATCGGCGGCCTCGGCAGCCTGGGTGGTTCGATCCTCGGCGCGGCGATCGTCTTCGGCCTGCCGCAACTACTGCCGTTGCTCAACGGTTCCACCTCGGCGGGCAGCCTGAGCGGCACCGCCTTCACCCCAGTGGTGATCACCAATCTCATCTTCGGTGCCTTGATCGTGCTGATCATCATGTTCGAGCCTCGGGGTTTCGCCGGGCTCGGGCAGCGGATCGTGCGGCTCGTGCGCAGATGAGTTCCCCCACGGACCACGGCCGGGCGCCCCTCCCGGTCGGCAGTGAAAGGAAGACCCCGATGCGTTCTAGCAGGATGGCGAAGACCGCGGCCACCGCGGCCGTGGCCGTGACGATGGCTCTCACCGGCTGCAGCACCAAGGCCAACAACGGCGGATCCAATGGCGGGTCCGGCGCGGGCGGCGGCAACGGTGGCGTCAAGACCGACGTCGGCGTGACCGACAAGGAGATCACCCTCGGTGCGCTCACCGACCTGTCCGGCGTGTTCAAGGTGCTCGGCCTCGGCATCACCCAGGGCAACCAGATGTGGGCCGATGACGTGAACAAGCAGGGTGGCATCTGCGGCCGGCAGATCAAGATCATCACCAGCGACTCCGGCTACAGCGCGGAGAAGGCGGTGCCGCTCTACAACCAGATGAAGACCAAAGAGCTCGGCATGATCCAGCTGCTGGGGTCCCCGATCCTGGCAGCGCTGAAGAAGTCCATGGTGGCCGACAAGATGGCCGCGATCCCGTCCTCGTGGGCCTCGAGCAACCTGGACGTGCCCAATGTGGTGATGGTCGGCGCGACCTATGACATCGAGTCGATCAACGGTCTGAGCCGCCTGCAGAAGGCGGGCAAGATCAAGGACGGCGACACCATTGGCCACATCTACATCGATTCCGAATACGGCAAGAACGGCGCGCTCGGCTCGAAGTACTACGCCTCCAAGCACAAGATGAAGCTGGTCGAGGCGACGGTCACCTCGACCCAGAGCGATCTCACCTCGGCGGTGACCAAGCTCAAGGGCGCCGGCGTCAAGGCGATCCTGCTCACCACCACCCCGGCGCAGACCGCATCGGCGCTCGGCACCGCCAAGGCGCAGGGGATGACGGTGCCGATCTACGGCAGCGGTCCGACCTACACCCCGCAGTTGCTGTCCAGCCCGGTCGCCGGCCTGCTCACCAGTGGGCAGTACACCACCGACGCGCTGCAGGTGCCGTTCAACTCCGACCTGCCCAAGGCCAAGGAGATCGCGGCGCAGTTCACCAAGGAGCACCCGGACCAGACGCCGACCTACGGCCCGATGCAGGGTTACGCCTTCGGTCTGGTGTGGGGCGCGATCCTCAAGCAGGCCTGCTCCGACGGTGACCTGACCCGGGCCGGCGTGCTCAAGGCGGTGCGCAAGACCACGGTCGACACCCAGGGGCTGACCCCGCCGCTGGACTTCACCAAGCCGGGCCAGCCCTCGACCCGGTCGATGTTCGTCTACCAGCCGGCGAAGGTGCCCGGCGGCCTGAAGATGATCGGCACCGGTCCGGAGACCTCGGACGACGCGGCGGCATACAAGACGCCCTTCCAGAAGTAACGATCGGCGCATCCCGCCCTGACCGGCATCGAGCCGATGCCGGTCAGGGCGACCGGCCCGGTGACCGGTGTCCAGCATTTAGACTCGGACGAGTTGTCATCGAAAAGGAAGTCGACCTCCGTGGGACTGCTTGCAAGAATCGCCGGCCCGAGCGACGTCAAGAAGGTGCCGGTCGAGGATCTGGACGCGCTGGCGCAGGAGATCCGGGAGTTCCTCGTGCAAGCGGTCTCCAAGACCGGGGGACACCTGGGGCCTAACCTCGGGGTCGTCGAACTCACCATCGCGATGCACCGGGTCTTCAACTCCCCGCACGACACGCTGGTCTTCGACACCGGCCACCAGTCCTATGTGCACAAGCTGCTCACCGGCCGGCAGGACTTCAGCAAGCTGAAGAAGCAGGGCGGCCTGTCCGGCTACCCGAGCCGCGCGGAGTCCAAGCACGATGTGGTCGAGTCCAGCCACGCCTCGGTGTCGCTGTCCTGGGCCCACGGCATCGCCAAGGCGCGTCGCGTGGCGGGGGAGAACGACCGGCATACCGTCGCGGTGATCGGTGACGGCGCACTCACCGGCGGGATGGCCTGGGAGGCCCTCAACAACATCGCGGTCGACAAGGACCTGCCGCTGGTCATCGTCGTCAACGACAACGAGCGGTCCTACGCACCGACGATCGGCGGGCTGGCCGAGCACCTGGCGGTGCTGCGCACGACGCGGCAGTACGAGAAGGTCCTCGGCTGGGGCAAGTCGCGACTCAAGCAGACCCCGGTGGTGGGCAACGCGGCATACGGCACCTTGCACGGGGTGAAGAAGGGGATCAAGGACATCATCGCCCCGCAGGAGGGGATGTTCGAAGACCTCGGGCTGAAGTACCTCGGGCCGGTCGACGGGCACGACGAGCAGGCGGTCGAGCACGCGCTGCAGCGGGCTCGCGACTTCGGCGGCCCGTGCCTGGTGCACGTCATCACCGAGAAGGGCCGCGGCTACCAGCCGGCGCTGGACGATATCGCCGACCGGATGCACGGCATCGGCAAGATCAATCCCGAGACCGGGCTGCCCTTCGAGGTGTCCGGTCGCATCTGGACCGACGAATTCGCCGAGGAGATGGTCCGCCTCGGTGCCGAACGTCCCGACATCGTCGCGGTGACGGCGGCGATGCTGATCCCGGTCGGACTGGACAAATTCGCCGAGGCCTATCCCGACCGGGTCGTCGACGTGGGCATCGCCGAGCAGCATGCGGTCACCATGGCCTCCGGGATGTCGTATGCCGGGCTGCACCCGGTGGTCGCGGTCTACTCCACCTTCCTCAACCGGGCGTTCGACCAGTTGCTGATGGACTGCGCGCTGCACCAGCAGGGCGTGACCTTCGTGCTCGATCGCGCGGGCATCACCGGCTCGGACGGCCCGTCGCACAACGGCATGTGGGATATGGCGATCTGCTCGATCGTGCCCGGGCTGCGGCTCGCTGCCCCGCGCGATGGCGAGCAGGTGAAGGCACAGCTGCGCGAAGCGGTCGAGGTGGATGACGCGCCGACGGTGATCAGGTTCCCCAAGGGCGATGTCGGCGACCCGCTGCTCGCCGTGCGCCGCGAGGGCGCGGTCGACGTGCTGCGCGACAGCGACGACCCGGAGGTGCTGATCGTCGCGGTCGGTGCGATGGCGCCGCTGGCGCTCGACGCCGCCGACAAGATCGAGGCCCAGGGCCACTCGGTGATGGTCGTCGACCCCCGCTGGGTGCTGCCGGTGAGCCCCGACCTGGTGCATCTGGCTCGGCGGGCCCGCCACTGCGTCGTGGTCGAGGACAACCTGGTCGAGGGCGGCATCGGCTCCGCGGTGGTGCACGCCCTGCGCGAGGACGGCCAGTTCCAGCCGGTGCATTGTTTTGGCGTGCCGAAGACCTTCCCGGAGCACGCCTCGCGCTCGCAGGTGCTCGAGCAAATCGGCCTCACCGCGGATGTCGTGAGCACCGAGGTGTCGCGTCGGCTCGGGCCCATTGCCTGACCCGTTGACCCTGGAGGCACTGCCGGGATCGGCTTTCGCTGGCCCGGCGAGCGAGGTGTGGTCGAGCGACGCCTGGCGCTGGGAGGCGGTGCGCTGGATGGATCAGGCGCTCGCGTCCCGCGGCGTGACCCGGGTGCCGACCACACCCTTGCAGCCGCGGGTGCGGCCGTGGTCGACCCAACTGGTGGCCGAGACCTCGCAGGGGCGGGTGTGGTGCAAGGCGTCGGTGCCGGAGGCCACCTCCGAGACCGCGGTCTACGACCTGCTCACCGATGTCGCGCCCGACCTGATGCCGCCGGTGTGGGCCGCGGACCCTGCTCGCGAGTGGTTGCTGGTGCCCGACCAGGGCACGACCTTGCGCGAGGTCGCGACCGCCGACACGATCGTCAGCCTGTTGTCGGGGATGCTGCGCCGTTATGCGCGGTTGCAGCGGGCGTCGATCAAGGTGACCGACGCACTGGTGGCGCGCGGGGTGCCTCTCCTCGCGCCGGCCGACCTGGTGGCCGCGTGGGATGAACTCGGCATACATCCGGAATGCCTGCCGGCGCTGCGCGCGGCGGCGGAACGGCTCGACGCCGTCGGACTGCCGCTCACGATTCAGCACGACGACCTGCACTCGGGGAATGTCTTCGCCGACGGGTCGAGCGCGGGCGGGCATGAGGCGCGGATCTTCGACTGGGGTGATGCGTATGTCGGCAACCCGTTGTGCTCCTTGCTGATCGCGCTGCGCGACCCCTCGAACAATTTCGACCTGCCCGACGACGCCGGCCGTGATGCCCGGCTGTTGCGGGCCTATCTGACCTGCTGGTCCGATGTCGCACCGACGGCGGAATTGCTGTCGGTGGTGCCGGATGCCTTGCTGCTCGCTCGGGTCGGACGGATCCTCGGCTGGCAGCGTGCGCTGTCGCGCAGCACGGCTGCGGAACGGGATCGGTGGCGTCCGTCGATCACGCACTGGATCGCCGAGGTCGTCGCGGAGTCCCGCTGACGCTCGCGGCGTTGTGTCCGCAGATGCGCGCGAGGGGTAGTGCGTTACTGCGGACGCTGTGACGCCGTGTGGATCGTGTGTCCGCAGATGCGCACGAGGGGTAGTGCGTTCCTGCGGACGCTGCGCACGGCGGGGCCGTTGTGTCCGCGTTTGGGCGCGAGCGGTGGTGCGTTGCTGCGGACGCTGTGGCTAGACCTGTCGACCGACGAAGGCCATCAACTGGTCGACCGGGTCGGTGCTGTCGGTGTGGGTGGCCGGACCGTACTGACCCGATTCGCGCAACACCGACTCGATCTCGCGCATCCCGGCCAGCATCTGGCGGGCGAAGTCCGGGTCGAGCTGCACCGTGATGCCTCCGGCGCGGGCGAGGTCCCAGGTGTGCATGAAGATGTCCGAGACGTAGATCCGGTCGATGACGTCGCCGAGCGGTTGGCCGGCGAACGGTCCGGTGCTGACCGGCTCGGCGCTGCGGGCGGGGTCGTCCAGCAAGGTCTGCACCTCGGCGGCGCGACCGGCCCACCGCTCGGCGGCCGTGTCGCCGGATGCGTCGGCCAGCGAGGTTGTGGACCAGGCGCTCACCAACGGCGGCAGCCAGCCGAGGAGGTGGTCGACGACATCCTTGGCTTTCCAGTCGGGCACGGGGGATTGCGCGTCCCAGTCGGTCGTCGCCTCGATCACCGAGGCGAAGGTGGCGGCGAACTGCTGGTGACGTTCCGCGGCGGCGGTCATGGGGCTCCTCGGGGCCAGGTGCACAAGTGATGCACTGGACGCTAGCTGAGGACGCTCAATCCGGCGATGACGCCGGTAGGTTGGCTGGGTGCCCGTTAACCCCGGCCTCGTCCTCGGATTCCTGGTGCTCTCGGCTCTTTTGTCGGCGATCCCTGGGCCGTCGGTGCTGCTGGAGACCAGCCGGGCCATCACCCGCGGGCGCCGGTCGGCGATGTGGATCGTGCTGGGCAACGCCCTCGGCGGAATGGCCCTGCTGGCACTGGTGCTCGCTGGGCTCGGAGCGATCGTCGCGACCTCGGCGAAGCTGTTCTTCGTCGTGAAGATCGCCGGCGCGTGTTATCTCTTGTGGCTGGGCATCCAGTCGATCAGATCGGCCCGCGGTGGCATCGACTTCGGACCGACGGAGTCGACGGTCGCGGTGGGAGCCCAGGCATCGGTCCGCCAGGGCGTCTTCGTCGGCGTCGCAAACCCCAAGAGCATCGTCTCGCTGATGGCGATCTTGCCGCAGTTCGTCGACCACCGAATCGCCCACCCGACGGTGCAGATGCTCATCATCGGGCTGGCCGGCGGAATCGCGCAGGTGCTGATCGAGACCGTGTGGGTGTTCGCTGCCGGATCGCTCCGCTCGTGGTTCCAGCGACGTCCGCAGCGGATCCAGCGTCTGCGAGCCGGCGGCGGACTAGCGATGATCGGGCTGGCCGGCAAGCTCGCCGTCGAGCGGTGAGCGAGCGGCATACGATCGAGATCACGCCCACTGATTGCGTTGCACGAGAACGTTTTTCAGCATATCGGCACGATCGGTGAGTATGCCGTCCACGCCGAGGTCGAGCAGGGCGTGCATCTCCGATGGCTCGTCGATGGTCCAGACATGCACCTGGGCGCTGGCCGCGTGTGCGGCCGAGATGGTGGCCCGCGTGACGATCGGGATGCGGGCGTGGCTCGGTGGCACCTGGATGCAGTCGACGCCCTGCAGCGTGGTCGCGGCGAGGTGGCCGAGGCGCGCCTGCGAGGCGAGCACGAAGGCCGCGATCTGCGTCTGCCCGGCCGACGTCGCGGCCGGTGCGGACAGCCGCCGCAACACCGTGCGCCGGGTCCGGTCGGAGAAGGACGCCACACAGACTCGCTCGTGCGCCCGGTGCCGCTCGATCGCGTCCACGAGCGGACCGATCGCGCTCGGGTGCTTGCAGTCGATGTTGATCCGCAGGTCCGGCCACTGCTCGAACAAATCGTCCAGCCGAGGTATGGCGGCCACACCACCGATCTTGGCCTCCCGCACGGTGGCCCACGGCAACTCCCGCAGGCGCCCCGTGCCATCGGTCACCCGGTCGAGGGTGTCGTCGTGGAAGGCGACGCAGACGCCGTCGGCGGTGGCGTGCACGTCAGTTTCGACATACCGATAACCGAGGTCGACTGCCGCCCCGAAGGCTTCCATCGAGTTCTCCAGGCCCGCGCGGGAGAACCCGCGGTGAGCCATCGCGATGACTCCCGGATGCTCGAAGAAGCCGGTGATCGCCATACCGGACTCAGATGTCGCGGAAGGTCTCGATCTTGGCGCCAATCGCGTTGAGGCGCGAAGCCAGTTCCTCGTAACCGCGGTTGATGACGTAGGTGTTGCGCAGCACCGACACACCTGGCGCGGCGAGCATGCCGAGCAGGATCACCACGCCCGGGCGCAGCGCCGGCGGGCACATCACCTCGGCCGGCCGCCAGCGGGTCGGGCCTTCGATGAGGACGCGGTGCGGGTCCATCAGCTGCACCTTGGCGCCGAGCGCGTTGAGGTCGATCAGGTAGATCGCCCGGTTGTCGTAGACCCAGTCGTGGATCGTCGTGCTGCCCTCGGCGATCGCGGCGATCACCGCGAAGAACGGCAGGTTGTCGATATTGAGGCCGGGGAAGGGCATCGGGTGGATCTTGTCCTTGGGCGCGTGCAGCGGGCCCGGCTTGGTGGTGAGGTCGACCAGGCGGGTGCGCCCGTTGCAGGAGGTGTACTCCGGGGTCATCTCGTAGGTGAAACCCATCAGCTCCAGCTGGGCGAGCTCCATCTCCATGAACTCGATCGGCACCCGGTTGATGGTGATCTCGGACTGGGTCACGATGGCGGCCGCGACCAGCGACATCGCCTCGATCGGGTCCTCGGAGGGGTGGTACTCGACGTCCTTGTTGATCTGCGGCACGCCCTTGACGGTCAGCGTGGTGGAGCCGATGCCCTCGATCTCGACGCCGAGCTCCTGCAGGAAGAAGCACAGGTCCTGGACCATGTAGTTGGGGCTGGCGTTGCGGATCGTGGTGGTGCCGTCGTAGCGGGCCGCGGCGAAGAGCGCGTTCTCGGTGACGGTGTCGCCGCGCTCGGTCAGCACGACCGCACGCGTCGGGCTCACTGAACGGTCGACGGTGGCGTGGTAGTAGCCGTGCGAGGCCACCACGTCCAGACCCCAGTTCTTCAGCGCCTGCAGGTGCGGCTCCACGGTGCGCTCGCCGAGGTCGCAGCCGCCGGCGTTGGGCAGCTTGAACTCATCGAACTCGTGCAGCAGCGGACCGAGGAACATCAAGATCGTGCGGGTGCGCCGGGCCGCGGCCTCGTCCATCGTGTCGAGCGTGACGTGCTCACCGGTCGGGGTGATTTCCAGATCGCTCGTGCCCGGCAGCCAGCGGGTCTTGACCCCGATGGAGTCGAGCACCTCGGTGATCCGGTTCACCTCCTCGATGCGCGCCAGGTTGCGCAAGGTCGTGCGCCCCTTGTTGAGCAGCGCGGCGCACAGGCACGCGACCGCCGCGTTCTTGGAAGTACGCACGTCGATCGCGCCGGAGAGCTTGCGCCCACCTTCGATGCGCAAGTTCGTCGGTGTCGCAGCTGCCACGGTGACCACCTCAGTGTCCAGGGCCTCGCCGATGCGGGCGAGGGTTTCCAACGTCAGGTTCTGTTTGCCTTGCTCGATGCGGGCGACAGCGCTCTGACTGGTGCGCAGCGAGGTCGCAAGCTCGGCTTGGGTCAGGTTCTTGTGGCGACGGGCGTCTCGGATCAGCACTCCGATCCGGGACAGGTAGTCGTCGCTCATGCCGAGAACGGTATCTCATATGTGAGATATGACGAAACGCCGTGCACCCGAGCGTGTCGGGGCACGGCGTTTCGCGCGGCGTCAGACCAGCCTAAGCCCTAGCCGGCCGGAACGCTGGCCACCCCAGGGGTGAGAAATCGCTCACCCGTGACGCGCTCGGCGATGCCGGTGCGGTCGAGCAGCGGGGTGACGCCGCCATTCCAGAACGGGAAGCCGGCGCCGGTGATCATCGCCAGGTCGATGTCCTGCGCGGCGGCGACGACGCCCTCGTCCAGCATGCGGCGGATCTCGTCCGCGAGCGCCTCCAGCGCCCGCTCGCGCACCTGCTCCTCGCTGAGCTCGACCGGTTGCGCCGGCGGGTCGAAGAGCGCGAGCACCTGCTCGTCGGGCTTGCCGTCGGCGCCGTAGAACCCGCCAGCCTTCGCCGCGACCACCTTGGCCAAGTTGGGCGAGACGTAGAACCGCTCGGGGAAGGCCGCGTGCAGCGTCTCGCTGTTGTGCAGCGCGATCGCCGGGCCGACCAGCGAGATCAACATGAACGGCGGCATCGGCGTGACCCCGGCGAAGGCGCGCTCCACGGTCTCGAAGGGCGTGCCCTCGTCGGCGATCTTGCCGGCCTCACCCATGAACCGGCCGAGCAGCCGGTTCACCACGAAGGACGGGGAGTTCTTCACCAGGATGCAGGTCTTCTTCAGCGACTTGCCGGTGGCGAACGCGGTCGCGAGCGTGGCGTCGTCGGTGCGCTCACCGCGAATGATCTCCAGCAGCGGCATCACCGCGACCGGGTTGAAGAAGTGGAAGCCCACCACGCGCTCGGGGTGCTGCAGCCCGGCCGCCATCTCGGTGATCGACAGCGAGGAGGTGTTGGTCGCCAGCACGCACTCGGGGCCGACGACCTGCTCGACCTCGGCCCACACCTTCTGCTTGACGCCCATCTCCTCGAAGACCGCCTCGATGACGAAGTCGGCGTCGGCGAAGCCGTCCTTGCTGGTCGACCCGGTGACCAGGGCCTTCAGCCCGTTCGCCATGTCCTGCGACACTCGGCCCTTGGCGAGCAGCTTGTCGATCTCGTCGTGGACATAGCCCACGCCCTTGTCCACCCGCTCCTGATCGAGGTCGGTGAGGATGACCGGCACCCGCAGCTGGCGGGCGAACAGCAGCGCCAGCTGACTGGCCATCAGGCCCGCGCCGACGATGCCGACCTTGGTCACCGGCCGGGCGAGCGACTTGTCCGGCGCGCCCGCCGGCCGCTTGGCCCGGCGCTGCACCAGGTCGAAGGCGTAGAGCCCGGCGCGCAGTTCGTCGCCCATGATCAGGTCGGCGAGCGCCTGGTTCTCGGCCTCGAAGGCCTCCTCGCGGGTCGCCGTGCGTGCCTGCCGCACCAACTCCAAGGCGCGGTATGCCGACGGGCTCGCCCCGCCGGTGCGCTGGTCCGCGGCCGTCTGGGCCGCATCGACGGCGGCATTCCAGGAGGCCTCATCGGTGTCCACCTCGGGTGCCTTCGGGGTGACCTTGCCGGAGATGACGTCCCCGGCATACGCCAGGGAATCCTCCAGGAAGGTGACCGGCTCGAAGAGCTGCTCGGCGACGCCGAGGGCGAAGGCGTCCTTGCCCTTGATCATCCGGTTGTTGTTGAGCGGGTTGGTGACGATCAGCTGCAAGGCCTTCTCGACACCGATCAGGCGCGGCAGCAGGTAGGTGCCGCCCCAGCCCGGGACCAGGCCGAGGAACACCTCCGGCGTGGCATAGGCCGGCACGTCGGAGGAGATGGTGCGGTGGTCGGCATACAGCGCGATCTCGACACCGCCGCCCATCGAGGCACCGTTGATGAAGGCGAAGGTCGGCACCGACAGCTCGCTGATCTTGCTGAAGGTGTCGTGGCCCTGGCGGGCGACGCGCAGCGCCTCCTCGCGCGAGGTGATCGTGCCGACGCCCTTGAGGTCGGCGCCGACGGCGAAGATGAACGGCTTGCCGGTGATGCCGAGCCCGACGATCTCGCCGGCCTCGGCCCGAGCCTTGGCGGCGTCGAGCTGCTCGGCGAGTTCGGCCAGACCCTGATCGCCGAACGAATTGGGTTTGGTGTGATCGAAACCGTTGTCCAAGGTCAGCAACACGAAGGTGCCGGCGGGCAGCCGGATGTCTTGTGCGCGGACGTGGGTGACGACCTCGGTGTAGGTCTGCTCCTCGCTCATGCGGAGGCCTCCTCCTTGCTGATCGAGGACGTGCTGATCGAGGACGTGCTGATCGAGGGCTGGTAGTCGGCGTGGTGCGGGTTCTCCCAGATCACCGCGCCGCCCATGCCGATGCCGATGCACATCGCGGTGAGGCCGTAGCGCACCTGCGGTTGCTCGGCGAACTGGCGCGCGAGCTGGGTCATCAGCCGCACCCCGGAGGACGCGAGCGGGTGGCCGGTGGCGATCGCGCCGCCCCACGGGTTGACCCGCGGGTCGTCCTGGGCGATGCCGAAGTGGTCCAGGAAGGCGAGCACCTGCACGGCGAAGGCCTCGTTGAGCTCGAAGAGGCCGATGTCGCTGATGTCGAGGCCGGCGTGGTCGAGAGCCTTCTCGGTCGCGGGCACCGGTCCGATGCCCATGACCTCCGGCTCGACACCCACGAAGGAGTAGGTGACCAGCCGCATCGCGACCGGCAGGCCGAGGTCGGCCGCCGCGCGCTCGGAGGCGAGCAGGCAGGCGGTGGCGCCGTCGTTGAGGCCGGCGGCGTTGCCCGCGGTGACCTTGCCGTGCGCGCGGAAGGGCGTCTTGAGATCGGCCAGGTCGTCCAGTTGCACGCCCTTGCGCGGCGGCTCGTCCTCGGTGGCCAGGCCCCAGCCGCGCTCGTCGTGGCGGGTGGCGACGGTGATCAGGTCGGGCTGGATCTTGCCGTCGGCATACGCCTGCTCCAGCTTGTTCTGGCTGGCGACCGCGAAGGCGTCGCAGCGCTCCTTGGTGATCGCGGGGAAGCGGTCGTGCAGGTTTTCGGCGGTCTGGCCCATGACCAGCGCGGAGGGGTCGACGAGCTTCTCGGCGACGATCCGCGGATTGGGGTCGACGCCCTCACCCATCGGGTGGCGGCCCATGTGCTCGACGCCGCCGGCGATGCCGATCTCGTAGGACCCGAAGGCGATCGAGGACGCGGTGTTGGTCACCGCGGTCATCGCGCCGGCGCACATGCGGTCGACCGAATAGCCCGGCGTGCTCTTCGGCAGGCCGGCGAGCAGCCCGGCGACCCGGCCGAGGGTCAGGCCCTGATCACCGATCTGGGTGGTGGCCGCGATCGCGACCTCCTCGACCCGCTCCGGCGGCAGGTTCGGCTGCCGGCGCAGCAGCTCACGGATGCATTTGATGACCAGGTCGTCGGCACGGGTCTGGGCGTAGATGCCCTTGTCACCGGCCTTGCCGAATGGGGTGCGGACCCCGTCGACGAAGACGACCTCGGAGAGTGTGCGGGGCACGTGGCCTCCCAGGGTGAGACGTGTTGGTGCGGCCCACTCTACCGATGTAGTTACTCGTCAGTAGCAGGGTGGTCGGCGACGGTGCGCGTCAGGATCGGCAGCGCCAGGTCGACCTGCCAGGGTCGAGCGCCAAGGGCGACGAGCCGGTCGGAAAACCATTGCGGCTCAACCGTTTCCGGCGCCTCCCACAAGACGCGACGCAGCGAGTCGGGCGTGAGGAGATTTTCCACCGGTATGCCGCGCTCCTCGGACTCGCGCTGCAGAGCCGCCCTCGCGTCGGTCAGCCGGGCTGCCGCGACCGGGTGCCGGTCGGCCCAGGCCTTGGGTGGTGGCGGCGCGTCGCTGCGCACGGTGGCCGGCGGCAACTGGGCCTCGGGCAGGGCCCGCACCCGGTGCAGGGCACTCAGCCAGTCGCGCTGATAGCGCCCGAGCGAGGGGTGGGGCCGGCCGGAGCGGGAGTTTTGCTGGCGCAACGCCAGCAGCTCACCGGAATTCTTCGGATCGGCGACCGCCATCTCGACCAGCAGCGCATCGGGCAGGACGCGCCCCGGGGCAATGTCGCGATGCGCGGCGATGGCGTCGCGGGCCAGCCAGAGCTCGCGGACCCGGGCGATGGCCCGGCGGCCGCGCACCTTGTGCATGCCCCCGGTGCGGCGCCAGGGGTCGGTGCGCTGCGGCGGGCCGGTGAATCGGGTGAGCGCGTCGAACTCCTGCGCCGCGATCTCGGTCTTGCCCTGCGCCTCCAGGTCGGCGGCCAGGTGGTCGCGCACCGGCACCAGCAGCTCGACGTCGAGGGTGGCGTAGACCAGCCAGGGTTGCGGCAGGGGCCGCTCGGACCAGTCCACTGCGGAGTGCTCCTTGGCGAGCGTCACCCCGAGGTAGTGCTCGACCACCGACGCCAGCCCGACGCGGGGCAGCCCGGCCAGCCGGGAGCCGAGCTCGGTGTCGAACAGCCGCACCGGGCGCAGCCCGACCTCGGCCAGGCAGGGCAGGTCCTGGGTGGCGGCGTGCAGCACCCATTCGGCATCACCGATGGCGTCGTTCAGCGGGGTCAGGTCGGGGCAGGCGATCGGGTCGATGAGGAAATTGCCGACACCTTCGCGGCGCAATTGCACCAGATAGGCGCGGCCGCCATACCGGAATCCCGAGGCGCGCTCGGCGTCCAAGGCGACCGGACCGGAGCCCGCCGCGATCGCGTCGGCAGCCCGTTGCAGCGCGCGTTCGTCGACGATGAGGTCGGGCACGCCGTCGGCCGGCGCCGACAGCAGGGGATAGTCGGGCGCGTCGGTCATCGACGCTGCCCCGGCAGGGCCACCACGCCCTCGGGCAGCGGGGGAAGGCCCGCGATCGTGCACAGCAGGGTCGTCCAGGCCTGCAGGTGCGTGGTGAGGTCGTCGGTGGTCGGGGTCCACGAGGCCCGCACCTCCATGTCGACGCTCGCGCCATTGTCGGACAGGCTGCCGTAACCCTGCGAGAGCACGGTGGTGACGGTGCCGGCCGGCGCGGTGAAGGCGCAGCCGTTCTCCGCCAAGGCGTCGGTGAGCCAGCTCCAGCCGACATCGGACAGCATCGGGTCGGTGCCCATCTCCGGATCGAGAGCGGCGCGCGCGAAGGTGACCACCCGCCATACGCCATCCCAGGGATCGGGCGCGGTCGGGTCGTGCAACACCACGAAGCGGCCGGAGGCGAGCTCGTCCTCGCCGTCCTGGGTCGAGATCACGTCGGCGGTCAGCGCCAGCGAATAGGGCGCGATGCGTCCCGGCGCCGGCACCTCCTCGAGCCGGATCTCCGGGCGCAGGCGCACGCCATGCAGTGCCGCGACGGCCTTCGCGAAGAAGGACCCGGCGTCTCCGCTCATCTTCGAAGTCCCCACGCCGACGAGCGTAGGTCGAACACCCCTTCGAACCCGGGAGGGCGCGCCGAGGAAGGTCGACGATCTGCGACGATGCGCCCCATGCCCGTGCTGCCCGTCGCCATCGCGCTCGCGGCGGCCCTGTCGTGGGGGAGCGCGGACTATGCCGGGGGCATCTTCGCCCGGCGGATCGCCGCGGTGCGGGTCGTGGTCGTCAGTCAGGCGGGCGCGCTGGCCGTGATGACCCTCGTCTTCGCCGCACGCCTGGTCAGATCCGGTATGCCGGGAGGTGCCTGGCTGGGGTGGGGAGCCCTGTGTGGCGTCGCCGGGACGGTCGCCCTGACGAGCTTCTACGCCGCGCTCGCCCGCGGGACGATGGGCGTGGTGTCGCCGATCGCGGCGACCGGAGCGATCCTGCCGGTGGTGGCCGGGTGGGTCGCGGGGGACCGGCTGGGAGCGCTGACGCTGGCCGGGATCGGCTGTGCGCTGGCCGGGATCATCCTGGCGTCCGGGCCGGAGCTGAGTGGCGCGGTCGGCCGGATGCCGGTGCTGCTCGCGCTCGTCGCCGCCGCGGGTTTCGGCACCTCGATGGTGTCGCTGCACCAGGGCGCGCGCAGCAACATTGTCGGCACGTTGTGGGCGATGCGGCTGACCAGCGTGGTGATGCTGGCCGTGGTGCTGCTGGTGCGTCGCCCGAGCGGCGGACGGCCGGCCCGGCGCGACCTGCCCGGGCTGTGGCTCACCGGCTGCGGTGACCTGTTGGCCAATGCGCTGTTCTCGATCGCGTCCGGGCTCGGCGCGGTCGGCGTCGTCGGGGTGCTCTCCTCGCTCTATCCGGTGGTGACGGTGGTGCTCGCCTGGGTGTTGCTGCACGAGCGGTTGCGGCGGGTGCAGCTGGTCGGTGTGCTGCTTGCGCTGGTCGGTGTGGCGCTGACCGTGCTCTGAGGCGGGCAGCTGAGCGGAGCTCTGAGCCGTGCTCGGGCCCTGCTCGGGCCGTGGGAGGATCGGGGATCGTGAGTCTCCTCGTTCGTGCCGCTCGCGGCCTGCCCGTGTCGCACACTCCCGTTTGGTTCATGCGTCAGGCGGGCCGGTCGTTGCCCGAATACCGCCGGGTCCGTGAGGGCGTCCCGATGTTGCAGGCCTGCCGCACCCCCGAGCTGGTTGCCGAGATCACCCTGCAGCCGGTGCGCCGGCACGATGTCGACGCGGCCGTCTTCTTCAGCGACATCGTGGTGCCGCTCGCGGCCGCCGGCATCGACGTCGACATCGTGCCCGGCACCGGCCCGGTGGTCGCGTCGCCGGTGCGCACGCGAGCCGATGTGGACGCACTGCCCGACCTCGACCCCGCGGTGATCGACGACATCGCCGAGGCCGTGCGGCTCACCGTGGCTGAGCTCGGTGACAAGGCCCTCGTCGGCTTCGCCGGGGCACCGTTCACCCTCGCCTCCTATCTCGTCGAGGGCGGTCCGTCGCGCAACCACGAACACACCAAAGCCATGATGTATGGCGACCCCGTCACCTGGAATGCGTTGTGCGCCAAGCTTGCTCGCATCTCCACGACCTTCCTGCGGGTGCAGATCGAGGCGGGCGCGTCCGCCATACAGCTCTTCGACTCGTGGGTCGGCGCACTGTCACGGCCGGACTACGAGCGGCACGTGCAGCAGCATTCGGCGGCGGTGCTGTCGGGCGTCGCCGACCTGGAGGTGCCGCGGATCCACTTCGGTGTTGGCACGGGGGAGTTGCTCGCGTCGATGGGTGCGGCCGGTGCCGACGTGGTCGGTGTCGATTACCGGATCAGCCTCGAGGAGGCGAACGCGCGGCTCGGTGGGCAGTACGCACTGCAGGGCAATCTCGACCCGGCGCTGCTCTTCGCGCCGTGGGAGCCGCTGGAGGCCAAGGTGCGCGAGATCCTCGCGGCGGGCGCACACGCGCCCGGTCACATCTTCAACCTCGGGCACGGCGTGCTGCCCTCGACCGACCCGGACATGCTGACCCGCGTCACCGCGCTGGTGCACGAACTCTCCGCCGGCTGAGCGCCGCCCGCCGAAGCCCCGTGAAGTGGTCGCTATAACGACCGGAGGGCTCTACTACGGGTGTAGGGGTTGGGCGACGGTTTCGGCCACCGGGGGAGCAGGCGCGCGCCGGTGGGCCAGCGGGACGATGCACCACGGCAGAAAGAACTGCACCAGCGGGCCGATCAGGACGGCATACAGCAGGGTGCCGATGCCGACGACGCCGCCGAGCAGCCAGCCAATGACGAGCACGGTGAGTTCGAGGCCGGTGCGGACTGCGCGCAGACTCACACCGGTGCGACGGTGGATGCCGGTCATCAGTCCGTCGCGCGGCCCAGGGCCGAGCTGGCTGCCGATGTAGAGCGCGCCGCCGATCGCGTTGATGACGACGGCGAGCAGGCACATCGCGGTCTGCAGCACCAGCCCGTGGATCGGCCGGATCAGCGCGAGCCCGATGTTGGTCGCGATGCCGATCCAAATCGCGTTGGCGATGGTGCCGAATCCCGGCCACTGACGCAGCGGCGCCCAGAGCAGCAGCACCGGCAGGCTCACGATGATCACCGCCAGGCCGAGGCTCCACCCCGTGTGCAGCGAGACGCCGACGTGGAAGACGTCCCACGGGTCGAGCCCGATGCCCGCACGCACCATCAGAGCCATCGCGATGCCGTAGAGCGTGAGGCCGACGAAGAGTTGCGCGAGTCGACGGGGCAGGGCACCGGCTCGCAGCTGGTCCAGCGGGGTGAGGTTGGCGAGCGCGCGGCGTTCGGTCATCATGCAGCCAGTCTCCTCGCGAAGTGGTCTTGTCGAAAAGGTCCACTTCGGAGAGAGTGGACGCATGACCACCCGATTGTCCGGTCGCCGCCTCGCCGAGTTGCTCGGGCCGGCCGATGTCTCGGTGCCGCGCTATCGCTCGCTCGCGGACGGCATCCGCTCGCTGGTCTGGGATGCCAGGGTGTTGGACGGCACGCGACTGCCGAGCGAGCGCGAACTTGTTGTCGCACTGGGGGTTTCACGCACGACCGTCACCAAGGCGTATGGCGAGCTGATCGATGCGGGGTATGCCGTGGCGCGCCGTGGGTCGGGCACGGTCGTGAGTGTGCCGGGTGGCCCGGCGGCCGGGGGCGGAGAGCCAATCGGACCGGCCGGTGATCCGGGGGCTGTGCCGCACGATCTCATCTGCGCCTCGCCGGCGCCGGTGCCCGGGGTGGCCGCGGCGGTCCGCACGGCGGCCGAGCAGCTGCCCCGATTCGCCTGTGACGCAGGCTATTTCGCCGAAGGGCTGCCGGAGCTGCGGCAGGCGATCGCTGATCGGTATGCCGAGCGCGGAGTGCCGACGACACCGGACCAGATCCTGGTGACCGGCGGAGCCCAGGCCGCTGCCGCCCTGCTGATGCAGGGCGCCGTCGCGCGTGGCAGGGTGCTGTTGGAGACCCCTGGTTATCCGAATTCCGTTGCGGCAGTGCGCAATGCTGGCCATCGAGTGGTGTCGGTCCCGGCCACCGAACGTCCGGACTTCGAGGAGATCGAGCGCCTCGCGGCGAGCGGCGCGGTCTCGGCGATGCTGGTCGTCGCCGACTTCCAGAACCCGACCGGTCGATTGCTCAACGACGCCGATCGCGAGCGGCTCACGCGGATCTGGCGACGGCACGACGTGCTCGGCATCGTCGACGAAACCCTTTGCGAGACCTGGCTCGACGAGCGGCCGGAGGTGTCGCCGGTCGCGGCCTTCGACGGTGACGTCGTGACGATCGGTTCGGCGAGCAAGACCTACTGGGGCGGCCTGCGGATGGGGTGGATCCGCACCACGCCACGCCGCGTCGCCGCGCTGTCCACCGCCCGCCGGGCGCTGGACCTCGCGCCGCCGGTCATCGACCAACTCACCCTGGTGGAGTTGCTGTGCTCCCAGCCCACGGTTCCGCCGGAGGCGCGAGCGCAGTACACGGCATCGCGTGACCTGCTGCTGGAGTTCGGCCGGTCGCTCGGGTGGAGCGCGACGACGCCGGGCGGTGGACTCGCTGTGTGGTGGACGCTGCCCGCGGCGCGATCGACTGCCCTCGTCGCTGCGGGCCGCCGGCGCGGGGTGGCGCTGCACAGCGGGTCGGCCTTCGCGGTCGATGGGCGCGGCCTGGACCGCTATGTGCGCACACCCTTCGCCCTCGCCCCGGACCGATTAGCGACTGCGCTGCCGCCGCTGCGGGAGGCGGCCATCGAGGTCGGCATCGGCTGAGGATCCCGCCGCGGGGTGGTGCGGATTCCATTACTACGATCGGTCGTAGCAGGCATCGGTGAGAGGACGTGGGCGTGAGCACCATCGCGGTCGTCGGTGGCGGGATCACCGGCCTGGCCGCCGCGCTCGAGCTCGCGGGCAGCGGCCACGAGGTGCACCTGCTTGAGGGCAGCGACCGCATCGGCGGCAAGCTCAGACTCGCCCAGGTCGGCGACCACCAGGTGGACGTCGGTGCGGAGTCGATGCTCGCCCGCCGACCGGAGACCGGCGAGATCATCACCGCAGCTGGTGCGAATACCGTTCATCCCCAGCGGCTTCCGGCATACATCTGGAGCAGGGGAGTTCTCACTCCGATGCCCTCGGGCACCGTGATGGGCGTCCCGTCAGACCCGCGGTCCTTGGGCGGACTGCTCACCGGAGCCGAGGTCGACCGGGCCGCGCACGAGGTCACGGTGCACACCCACTCTGCCGACGAGTCACTCGGCGACCTGATCGCGCGCGCCTTCGGCCCTGCGGTCGTGGACCGGCTGGTCGAGCCGCTGCTCGGCGGGGTGTATGCCGGGCACGCGCGGCTGCTCTCCGCCCGCGCCTGCCTGCCCGCCCTCTTCACGGCGGCGAGCGAGGGCGCCCCGCTGTCCTCGGTGGCCCGAGCCGCACAGCCCGCGCCCGGCGCGACGCCGGCGCCGGTCTTCGCCGGGCTCGAGGGTGGCGTCGGTCGGCTGCCCGGCGAACTTGTGCTCGCCCTCGAACACCGCGGGGTGCACCTGCGGGTCAACGCTCCGGTGACGCACGCCACCCGCGGCGCGGACGGCCGCTGGCGGTTGCGCACCGGCTCCACGCGGTCGGACGACTATCTCGTCGCTGACGCGGTGGTGCTGGCCACTCCGGCGGCCCCGACCGCTCGCCTGCTGGGTGAGCTATCGCCTTCTGCCGTAACGGAACTCGCCGCCATCGACTACGCCTCGATGGCGATCGTCACCTTCGGGTATGACGCCTCGGTCGCCGAGCGCTTCCCGGAGTCGAGCGGCTTCCTGGTGCCGGCGGTCGACGGTCGCTCGGTGAAGGCGTCGACCTTCAGCAGTCGCAAGTGGCCGTGGCTGGCGGCTTCGGCCCCGGACACCTTCTACGTGCGCGCCTCACTCGGTCGGCACCGCGAGGTTGCTGTGTTGCAACGCTCCGACGCGGAACTCGCCGCCCTCGCGGCGCGTGAGCTTGGCGAGGCTGTGCGCGCTGACCTCCCGCGACCGAAGGCCGTGCACGTCCAGCGCTGGGGCGGCGCGCTGCCGCAGTATGCCGTCGGCCACCTCGACCGAGTCGCCCGCGCGCGTGCCGCGCTGCCCGAGGACGGCACGGTGCGCCTGGCCGGAGCGGCGTATGACGGAGTCGGCATACCGGCGTGCATTGCCTCCGGCAGGACGGCCGCGCAACACATTCTGACCTCCCTCCAGGGTGGGACGGTCGACCACGACAATGGAGAACATGAGCATGAGCGACGACCGAGTTGAGGACACGAGCGAGGCACGAGCGAGGCCCGCAGACGAGGGCAGAGGCGCGGCAAACGGCATGAGCGACGACCGAGTTGAGGACACGAGCGAGGCACGAGCGAGGCCCGCAGACGAGGGCAGAGGCGCGGCCAAGAACATGAGTGACGAGCAGCGGCTGCGACCGGGTGCGAAGGCGATCAACGAGATCAATGACACGGTGCGCTACACGATGTATTCGGTGTTCCGCGCGGCTCGCGACCTGCCCGAGGACCGCGAGGAGCTGATCGCGGGCGCCGAGCGGTTCTTCAAGGAGTTGTCAGCGCAGGACGTGATCGTGCGCGGCACCTACGACGTCGGCGGTCTGCGGGCCGAGGCGGACCTGCTCATCTGGTGGCACGCGCCCACAATCGAGCCACTGCAGGCGGCCTATCACGGCTTCCTCGCCAGCGATCTTGGCCGCTACTTCGAGCCGTTCTGGTCCAACGCCGCCGTGCACCGGCCGGCGGAGTTCAACAAGTCGCACGTGCCGGACTTCCTGGTCGACCCGGAGCCGAAGAAGTATCTGTGCCTCTACCCGTTCGTGCGGTCCTACGAGTGGTATCTGCTGCCCGACGCCGAGCGCCGCACGATGCTCAAGGACCACGGCCTGGCCGCGCGCGACTATCCGGACGTGCGCGCCAACACCGTGCCGGCGTTCGCGCTCGGTGACTATGAGTGGCTGCTGGCCTTCGAGGCCAACGAGCTGCACCGGATCGTCGATCTGATGCGGGATCTGCGCGCCACCGAGGCCCGGCGGCACGTGCGTGAGGAGACGCCGTTCTTCACCGGGCCGCTCACGCCGATCGGCGATCTGGTGCGCCGCCTGCGCTGAGCGACCCGGCACGTCGTCACTGCGTTGGCTGGAGCTTCAGGCTCACCGAGTTGATGCAGTAACGCTGGTCGGTCGGGGTGTCGAAGCCCTCGCCCTCGAAGACGTGGCCGAGATGCGATCCGCAACTGGCACAACGCACTTCGGTGCGCACCATGCCGCTGGAACGGTCTTCGATCAGCTCGACGTTGTCGTCCTTGCTGGGCGCGTAGAACGATGGCCAGCCGCAGTGGCTGTGGAACTTCGTGGTGCTGCGGAAGAGCTCGGCGCCGCACGCGCGACAGGAGTAGACACCCTCGGTCTCGGTGTCGGTGTATTCACCCGTGAACGGACGCTCGGTCGCGGACTCGCGCAGCACGGCATACTCCTGCGGCGACAACTCCTCGCGCCACTGCTCGTCGGTCTTGGTCACCTGGTAGTCGGGCACGGTGTCTCCTTCGGTCCGTCAGAAAAGGGGGCATCACGCACAACGACGAGGGCCCGGCGGATCATTCCACCGGGCCCTGCGAAGGTGGTGCGTCAGCGGGTGGCTTGGACCGGGACGCGCACGACCTGCGGGTCGTGGTCGGAGTCCTGGTCGGCGAACTCGCTGTTGGTGTGCACGATGTCGTAGGCGTAGGTCGCGCCCGAGGAGAAGCCGCGCACCAGGCTCGGGCTCATCAGGATGTGGTCGAGCACCTGGCTGTTGCCCTCGTAGATGTAGGTGTAGCGATCGTTGGCCGGCAGCGTGCGCGGCAGGTCGGTCAGCGCGGTCGTGCCGCTGCCGACGAGGATGTCGGCCGTCTTGCTGAACTCGAAGTCGTTGAGGTCACCCACGACCGCGACATTCGCGCCGGCGTCCGCCTTGAGCAACGAGTCCACGAAGGACCGCACGACCTGCGCCTGCGCGTTGCGCTGGGTCTCCGAGCTGCGCTGCGGCTGCTGCCAGCGACCGAACAACGGGTCGTCACCACCCTTGGAGTTGAAGTGGTTGGCGATGACGAAGACCGACTTGCCGTTCCAGCGGAACTGGCCCACCAGCGGCTTGCGCGAGTTGGACCAGGCGCTGTTGGTCGGGTCGATGCGTCCGGGGGAGACCGACAAGGTGGTCTTGTCACCGGTGCCCACGACCGTGGTCGCGGTGGTGGCCGTGCCGCCCGGCTTGTCGACGAAGCTCACGCCCCGGTCGGTGCGGAAGATGAAGACCTGGCGGATGTTACCGCCCGGCTGACCGCCGTCCTTGTCGTTCTCGGGGTTGACCCACCGAGCCTGGTATGCCGGACCGCCGGCGGCGGTGATCGCGGCGATCAACTTGTCACTGGTCGTGGTGGAGTCCACCGTGCCATCGTCGGCGGCACCGCTGTTGTCCTGGATCTCCTCCAGGGCGATGATGTCGGGCGCCTGCAGGTTGCGCACGATCTGGGTGGCGAGGCGCTGGTATTTGGTGTCCGGGTCGGACGGCGCGAGGTTTTCGACATTGAAGGTCGACATCGCCAGCTGGCCGTCGGCGGCCGCCGCCGTCACCTCGCGCTGTAGCCCGGCGCTTTGCACCGGTGCCGCCTGGGTGACCATCACCCGGAAGTTGCTGAACGCATAGTCGAGCACGCCCACGGTCTGGCCGCGGTAGACATCACCGACATTCGCGGTCCCGATGGTGCCCGCGGGCACGAGTGCGTCGTCCAGGATCAGCCGCATCGAGTTCGGCTGGCTGTAGCTGCCGTAGAGGACGCCGCCCCGGGGCGACTGGGTCGCGGTGACATTCTGCCCGGGCACGACCGCGGTCTCGCCATACTTCAGGTTCGTCGGCCCGACGGCGCGCGCGTCGCTCAGCGCCACCCGCATGCCCTCCATGGACTCATCGAAGTCGATGGCGTCGACCGTCGGGTCGAAGGGCACGCCGGTGTTCTCGACCGAACCGGGGTCGCCGGACTCGACATTCTGCTGCGGGGCGATGCGGTCCTGGCCGATGACCACCGGCGCGGGCAGCGGGTTGCCGCTGCTGGTGACGGTGACCGTCGGGGTGGTCAGTTCGGTGGTGGTCAGGTTGTCGGTGCCGCTGGTGCCGCCGGGGCGGAACTCGGTCACGGTCGCGTTGACGCTCACCGCGTCGCCGACGGCGGCGGCCGGCGCGGTGCGGGTGTAGACGTAGACGCCCTCGCTGGTGGCGGGGTCGTTGTCCGGGGTGGTCGACTGCATCCAGAAGCCGCCGGAATTGCGGGCGATCACAACGCCCTTGACGTCGGTGACCTGCTGGCCCTTCATCGGCGAGATGTGCGCGGCGCCCTGGATCTGGGCGATGGTCGCCGGCGTGCCGGCCGGGGGCGGCGTGGCCCCGCTGCAGTCGACCGGAGCGGTCGTGGAGTTCTGCGGCGTCGGCGTGCCGGTCGTGAAGTCGGCGGCGTTGTTGTCGGTGTCGATGCAGGCATTGCTGCGGAAGACTGCGGTCGAGTTGTTGGTCGCGCCCGCGGGTGCACCCTCCGATGCAGTGGCCGCACCCCAGCCGAGCAGATCGACGACGGTGCCGGCCGGGTTCACGATCGCCACGCGGCCGCCGGTGGCGGCCATCGGGATGGTGCCGGTCGCGTCGGGGGTGGGCAGGGGCTGCGCTGAGGTGTTGGCGCCGTCGGCCTCCTTGACGAGGAAGCGGCCACCGGCGCCGATGGATCCGGTCAACGGGGTCTTCTGAGCGGTGGTGCCGGAAGCCGACCAGTACTGCACGGTCCAGCCGGTGAGGTCGACAGCGTTGGTGCTGCGGTTGAACAGTTCGACATAGTCACTGGCGTAGGGGGCGCCGGAGTTGCCGCCGCCGCCATACACCTGGTTGACGACGAGATCGGGCGAGGCGGCGTGCGCTGCGGGTGCAAGGGAGACGGCGGTCGCGAGACCGAGCGCGCTCACGCAACTGAGCGCGA
This sequence comes from Metallococcus carri, assembly GCF_011440275.1. Lineage (GTDB taxonomy): Bacteria > Actinomycetota > Actinomycetes > Actinomycetales > Dermatophilaceae > Metallococcus > Metallococcus carri. The sequence continues at coordinate 71,265 of NZ_JAAOIV010000011.1, forward strand.
GGGCGCGTCGTAGGACTGGCATGGGGGACCTCTCGATGCGGTGACGGACGGAACGAGACTCCGGCACGCTAGTGCGCGCACGTGGGATTCGCGGCGAGGCACGGTGGCGGTCACGTGAACTTCGGCCGAACGCCACTACTTTGGCCGTATGGCGAAGAGCACCCCGGCGATGGTGCCGGTCGGAGACCGAGAAGTGCGCGTGTCCAGCCCGGACCGGGTGATCTACGAGGCGACCGAGCGCACCCCGGCCGTCAGCAAACTGCAGGTGTGCACCTATTTCGCCACCGTGGGCGACGCCCTGATGCGTGCGATCGGCGAGCGGCCGACGGCGATGGAGCGGTGGCCGGACGGCTGGCGCGAGGGGATGCGCCTCGCGACCGGGCCGCAGGACCGCGAGGGTGACGGGTTCTATCAGAAGCGGCTGCCCAAGGGCGCCCCCGACTACATCGAGACGGTCGAGGTCACCTTTCCGAGCGGCCGCACCGCCGCCGAACTGTGCCCGACCGAGCCGGCGTCCCTGGTGTGGGCCGGGCAGATGGGTGCACTGACCTTCCACCCGTGGCCGGTGCGCCGTCCCGATGTGGACCATCCCGATGAGTTGCGCCTCGACCTCGACCCGCAGCCCGGCACCACCTTCGCCGACGCGCAACGGGTGGCCGGCGTGACGCGTGAACTGCTCGAGGAGTTGGGCCTGCGCGGCTACCCCAAGACCAGCGGCAACCGCGGCATACATATATATGTGCGGATCGAGCCGCGCTACAGCTTCGAGGACCTGCGGCACGCGGCCATCGGTCTCGGCCGCGAGCTCGAACGTCGCGACGAGGGTGTCACCACCTCGTGGTGGAAGGAGGAGCGGGGTGAACGGATCTTCTTGGACTTCAACCAGAACAACCGCGACCGCACCATCGCCAGCGCCTGGAGCCTGCGGCCGCGCCCGGGGGCACCGGTCAGCACACCGATGACGTGGGAGGCCATCGCCGAGGTCAAGGACCCAGCCGAGTTCAACCTGTTCACCGTGCCGGACTATCTCGCCGACGGCGACCCGTGGCAGGACATGAACGACCAGGCCTACTCCCTCGATCCGCTGCTCGAGCTGTGGCAGACCCTGCCCGGCGGCGAGCTCAACTTCCCGCCCGACTACCCCAAGATGCCAGGTGAGCCACCACGGGTGCAGCCGAGCAAGAAGGTCGCCGCGCACTGGGACGAACACGGCAACCGCATCGAGGGGTGACGGAACTTCGCCCGGCTCACAGTCCGTTGAAAGCAGTGACCTGCCACACTGTTAGCAGGGCGGAGAAAGTTGGGGGACATGACGGGGATCCTGATGTCGAGCAGAAGCGTCCGTTCGCTCATCATCGAGCTGGCGGCGACCGAGGACGAGTTGCGCACCTTGCGCTTCGCCGAGCAGACACCGGCCTGCCGGTCGCGCCGCCGAGAGCTCATCCGCGAGCAGGGTGCTCTGGTCGCAGCGCTGCGCCAACAGCACGTCCGCTAACTCTCGTCGGCGAGCACCTGCCCCAGGTCGTATGCCGGGGCCCGCTCGACCTGATCGAGCGTGCACGAGCTCGGCTCCCGATCCGGTCGCCAGCGCAGGAAGCCCACGCCATGCCGGAAGCGCGCGCCCTCGAGCTGGTCGAATTTCACCTCGACGACGCGCTCGGGCCGCAACCGCACGAAGGACACATCCTTGTTGCTGCTGAACCGCGACCGGTCGGTCTCACCGCGCACCGCACCACCCTCGTCGTCCCGGACCACCAGGTCGGCGAGTTCGTCGATGAGTTCCTCGCGCCGCTTGGCGGTGAACGCCAGGATCCCGCCGACATTGCGCAGGTGACCCTCGTCGTCATACAGCCCGAGCAGGAGAGAGCCAACTCCCTTGCCGCTCTTATGGATTCGGTATCCGATGAGCACCGCCTCGGCGGTCCGGGAGTGCTTGATCTTCAGCATCGTCCGCTTGCCCGGGCTGTATGCCGACCGCCTCGCCTTGGCGATCACCCCGTCCAGCCCCGCGCCCTCGAAGCGTTCGAACCAGTCGGTGGCCTCGGCGGCGTCGTCGGTGACGCGGGTGATGTGGAAGGGCGAGCCGGACGGCATACCGGACAGGCTGCGCAGCAGCTGCGCGCGACGCTCCTCGAAGGGTGAGTCCAGCAGCGACTCGCCACCGGTCCACAGGGCGTCGAAGAAGATGATCTCGGCCGGTGTCTCGACCGACAGTTTGGCGACCCGCGAGGCAGCCGGGTGGATGCGCTGCCCGAGCGCCTCCCAATCCAGCCGCTGGGCTCCCGGCTCACCGGAGCGCACGACGACTTCGCCGTCGTAGGCGCACTGCGCGGGCAGGAACTCGAGCGCCGCCTCGACCAGCTCGGGGAAATAGCGGGTGAGCGGCTTGGACCCGCGGGAGGCGATCTCGACGTCGTCGCCGTCCTTGAGCAGGATGCAGCGGAAGCCGTCCCACTTCGGCTCGTAGAGATAGCCGCCCTCGACGGCGTCGGCGGCCGGCACGCTCGGCGTGGCCTTGGCGAGCATGGGGGTCAGCGGAGTGGCAAACGGGAACGGCATGCCCGCCATTGTGCTGCCTGTCTGCGACGATGGAGACGTGCGCGCGCGACATCTGCTGACGGCGGCGGCGACCGCCGGGTCCGGGGCCATCGCCGGGAGCATCGGTGCGGTGGGTGTGGCCGCCTACTTCGCCCGCCGCGTCGTCACCCCGGAGCCGCCGGCGGACGACACGACGGTGCGGTCGTTCACCGATCTGACCGTCACCCTCGCCGCCGACGCCGCCACCACCGCCCCCGGGCGTTATGGCCTGTGGGCCACCGGCGGCAGTGCGCACGTGCGGCTGGGCGAGGTGATGAGTGTCGAGCGCAAGGAGGTCACCCGCGAGCTGCTCGGCGTCGACTTCGGCGAGTTGTCGGTCGGCCCCGCGCGCTTCAACGGGTATTTCTATGCCGGGCCGCCCGCGCAGTCGCTCGGCGTGCAACTCGCCGACGTCGTGGTCGATGGTCCGCTCGGAGGTATGCCGGCCTGGGAGTCGCGCGTCCTGGACTCGCGTCGTTGGGCGGTGCTCGTGCACGGACGCGGCGCACATCGGGCCGAATGCCTGCGCGCGGTCGAGGTCCTCGACGCCCTCGGCATCAACACCCTCACGGTCAGTTACCGCAACGACCCCGGCTGCCCCGCGGCCCCGGACGGGCTCTACAACCTCGGTCTATCGGAATGGCAGGACGTCGATGCGGCGATCGCCTATGCCGAGGCGCACGGAGCCGAAGACGTCCAGCTCTTCGGCTGGTCGATGGGTGGGGCGACCGTGCTGCAGACGGCCGATCGGTCGCCGCGCGCCGCGCTCGTCTCCCGGCTGGTGCTCGACGCTCCGGTCGTTGACTGGGGCAATGTGCTGGCCTTCCAGGCCGGGCTGAACCACCTGCCGCCACCGATCGGCCGGGTCGGTCAGAAGCTGCTGAGCAGCCGCCGCCTGCACCGGCGCGCCGTCGGCCTCGGCGAACCGCTGGACCTGGCCCGCGCCGACTGGGTGACCCGGGCCGACGATCTCACCAAGCCGGTGCTGCTCATCCATTCCCGCGACGACGACTTCGTGCCCTTCGGGCCGTCGCAGGATCTCGCCCACGAGCGCCCTGACCTGGTGCGGCTGGAAGCCTTCGATCTGGCCGGCCACTGTCGCGAGTGGAATGTCGACAGCGAGCGGTGGGAGCGGTTGGTCCGGGCGTTCTGCGCGCCCCAGCTCGTGCCCTGAGCCTCGCGGGTCAGGTCCGCTCGACCGACCAGCGGGCGATCAGCGTGCCGTCCTCCTCGATCAGTGACTCCAGCCGCAGTGGGGTGGGCTGCCACTGCTGCGCGGTGACGAAACGCGGACCATCGCCGAGCACCAGCAGGGGAGAGGTGGTCAAGCAGATCTCGTCGACGAGCCCGGCCTCGAGCAACGCCCGCGCGATCGTCGGGCCACCCTCGCACAGGATGTGCCGGTAGTCGCGATCGTGCAGTATGCCGACCGCCTCGCCGACCGTGTCGGTGTCGATCACGAAGACGTCTGCGCGGCCGTGGGTGTCCATGCCCGCGGGCAGCGTCCCGGTGCGGGACAACACGGCCATCGCCGGGTCTGCCGGGCGGCCCGCGCGCAGGGCTTGCCAGCGAGCGGGAGTCCGCGGGGCGTCATACCGCTCGGCCACGACGGTGCCGCTGCCGATGACGATGACATCGGCCCACGCGCGCAACAGGTCGAAGACGAGATGGTCGGCGTCGGTGTTGATCGAGCCGGACAAACCGTCGGGCCCCTGCGCCGAACCGTCAACGGTGGTCACGAAATTCAGCCGCAGGAGCGGCTGGTCGGCGGGCACGGCGGCATACAGCTGGAGCAGGTCCGCGTCGGTGAGAGGGCGGCTTCGCGGGAGCAGTTCACGCATGTCCGCCATCCTTGCGTGAGACCATCGGTCAATGGCGAAGAAGAAGCGCAGCAAGAACGATCTCGCGGCCAAGATCAGCGAGAAGCTCCGGGTGACAGAGGGATTCGAGCTCAGCAAGCTGGCGACCGACGCCACCCCGGGGTTCAAGGGCAAGAAGGCCGATGCCGAGAAGGTCATGGCCGACCAACGGGCAGAGATCGATGACCTGCAGGAGCGGCTCTACGCCAACGGGCGCGACGGCGATGGTCCCTCGATCCTGCTCGTCGTGCAGGGGATGGACACCTCCGGCAAGGGCGGCATCATGCGTCATGTCGTGGGTTCGGTTGACCCACAAGGGATTTCGCTGCATGCCTTCAAGGCACCGACCGCGGAGGAGAAGCGTCGCCCCTTCCTGTGGCGCATCCGCCAACAGTTGCCCAAGCCGGGCATGATCGGCGTCTTCGACCGTTCGCACTACGAGGACGTGCTCATCGTGCGGGTGCACAATCTCGTGCCGCCGACGACGTGGCGGCGTCGCTACGGGCAGATCAACGCCTTCGAGCAGAGCGTCACCGACGCCGGCACACACGTGGTCAAGGTGATGCTGCACATCTCCTCCGATGAGCAGCGCGCGCGGCTGTCCGAGCGGCTCGCCCGTCCGGACAAATACTGGAAGTACAACCCGGGCGATGTGACCGAGCGCGAGTTCTGGGACGGCTACCTGGAGGCCTATCAAGCGGTGCTCGACCGCACCTCCACCGACGAAGCTCCCTGGTATGTCGTGCCCGCGGACCGCAAGTGGTACGCCCGGCTCGCGGTGCAGCAGATCCTGCTGAATGAACTGCGCTCGCTGCAGTTGGACTGGCCGCCGGCCGATTTCGATGTGAAGGCCGAACAGAAGCGCGTCGCCGCGACCTGAGCGGCCGCGGCGACTGCCGCGCTCAGCCGCGCGGGGCGCGCAGCACCTGGATCGAGCGGCCGGCCACCTCGATCTGGTCACCGGCTGCGTGGCGATCCGGCGATTCGCCGACCGTCGCCGTCGTGGTGTCGAGCCGGGTGGCCCACTCGCGCCCCTCCAGGTCGGGCACGGTGAAGGTCATCGCCTCGTCCCCACCGTTGAACAACAACAGGAAGTGGTCGTCCACCACCGGCCGGCCGTGCGCGTCCGGACCCTCGATCAGGTCGCCGTTGAGAAACACCATGAGCGAGCGGGCCAGGCCGTTGGCCCAGTCGAGTTCGCCCATCGGCGTGCCCGTCGGCAGATACCACTCGATGTCGCCATTGCCGGTGCCACCGTGTTGCGCGTCGCCGACGAAGAACCGGCGGCGCCGGAAGGTCGGGTGGGCGCTGCGCAGGGCGATGACCTGCTGGGTGAAGGCGAGCAGGTCGCGGTCGTCCTGGGACAGATCCCAGTCGATCCACGAGATCTCGTTGTCCTGGCAGTAGACATTGTTGTTGCCGCCCTGCGTGCGGCCGAGCTCGTCACCATGCGCCAGCATCGGCACGCCCTGGCTGAGCAGCAGCGTGGTGATGAAGTTGCGCTGCTGCTGCAGCCGCAAGGTCTGAATCGCCGGGTCGTCGGTGGGACCCTCCACCCCGCAGTTCCACGAGCGGTTGTAGCTCTCGCCGTCGTTGCCGCCCTCGCCGTTGGCCTCGTTGTGTTTCTCGTTGTAGGACACCAGATCGCGCAGGGTGAACCCGTCGTGCGCGACCACGAAGTTGATCGAGGCGATCGGGCGTCGGCCGGAGTGGGCGTAGAGGTCGCTGGATCCGGTGAGCCGGGAGGCGAATTCCCCGAGGGTCGCCGGTTGACCGCGCCAGAAGTCGCGCACGGTGTCGCGGTATTTGCCGTTCCACTCGGTCCACAGCGGCGGGAAGTTGCCGACCTGGTAGCCGCCGTCGCCGAGATCCCAGGGCTCGGCGATCAGCTTGACCTGCGACACGATCGGGTCCTGCTGAATCAGGTCGAAGAAGGCCGAGAGCCGGTCGACCTCGTGGAACTGCCGCGCCAGCGTCGCGGCCAGATCGAACCGGAAACCGTCGACGTGCATTTCGGTGACCCAGTAGCGCAGCGAGTCCATGATCAGCTGCAGCACGTGCGGGCTGCGCATCAGCAGGCTGTTCCCGGTGCCGGTCGTGTCGTAGTAGTGGCTGCGGTCGTCATCCACCAGCCGGTAGTAGGACGCGTTGTCCAAGCCGCGGAAGGCGAGCGTCGGGCCGAGCTCGTTGCCCTCGGCGGTGTGGTTGTAGACCACATCGAGGATCACCTCGATCCCGGCGGCGTGCAGCGCCTTGACCATCGCCTTGAACTCGGTCACCTGCTGGCCGTCGGTGCCGGAGGCGCTATAGGCATTGTGCGGGGCGAGGAAGCCGATGGTGTTGTAACCCCAGTAGTTCGACAGGCCCTTGTCGACCAGCGTGGTGTCCTGGACGAACTGGTGCACCGGCAGCAGTTCGACCGCCGTCACTCCCAGCTCGCGCAGGTGCCGGATGACGGCCGGGTGCGCCACGCCGGCATACGTCCCGCGGATCTCCTCGGGCACGTCCGGGTGGGTCATCGTGAGGCCCTTGACGTGCGTCTCGTAGATGACGCTCTCGTGGTACTCGTGCCGCGGCGGCCGGTCGTGACCCCAGTCGAAGAAGGGGTTGACGACGACCGACAGCATCGTGTGGCCCAGCGAGTCGGCGTCGTTGAACGCCGTCGGGTCATCGAAGCGATACGAGAACAGCGACTCGTCGCCGTCGATCTGCCCGTCGAACGCCTTGGCATAGGGGTCGAGCAGCAGCTTGGCCGGATTGCACCGGTGGCCGTTCGCCGGATCGAAGGGACCCTCGATGCGGTAGCCGTAGCGTTGTCCGGGCTGTATGCCGGGCAGGTAGCCGTGCCACACATGGCCGTCCACCTCGGTCAGCGGGACCCGGGTCTCACGCAGCGGTCCGCCCTCACTGGCCGGCGGGTCGATGAGGCACAACTGCACCCCGGTGGCTACCTCGGAGAAGATCGCGAAGTTCACGCCGGTGCCGTCATAGGTGGCACCCAGGGGATAGGGGTGGCCGGGCCAGATGTCCATGGCACGCCATTGTGGTGCACGGGTCTGGATGGTCTGACCACTACCGTGGTGCCAGTGAGCGAAGGCACAGCACCCGACCGGGCGTCCGGCGGTCCCGGTCGGCCCGGTGTGAAGCCGTGGCTGAAGCAGGTGCTCTCCCGCGTGCCCGGCGCCGTCGCGCTCGCCCGGCTCATCGTCACCACGGTGCGCATCTGCCTGCAATATCGCGTCACCGGTCTGGCCGCCGAGGCCGGCTTCTTCGCCCTGTTGTCCTTCCCGCCCTTGGTGTTCGGGCTGCTCGGTGGCGTCGGCTATCTCGGCGGCTGGCTCGGCCCGAACACGGTCAACCGGGTCACCGAGGCGATCGAGAACTATGCCGCGAAGTTCCTCACCGAGGAGTCGCTGCGCGAGGTGCTGCTGCCGACGATCACCGACGCCTTGCACGGCGGTCGGCCCGACGTCATCTCGATCGGTTTCGTGCTGTCGCTGTGGTCAGGATCACGTGCGCTCAACGTGCTGCTCGACACGATCTCGATCATGTACGGCCAGGGCGGCAAGCGCGGCATCGTGCGCACCCGGGTGCTGAGCCTCAGCCTCTACATCATGTCGCTGCTCTTCGGAGCGATCGTGTTGCCGTTGATCGTCATCGGCCCCCAGTTGCTCAGCGAGTGGCTGCCCGGCGGCTTGCAGGCGCTGATGTTGCTCTACTGGCCCCTCGTCGGCGGCCTCACCATCCTGGGTATGGCGACCTTGTTCTACATCGCCACTCCTGTGCGCACCCCGTGGGTGCGTGACCTGCCCGGTGCCGTGCTGACCCTCGCGGTGTGGGTGCTGAGCTCGATGGTGCTGCGCTGGGTGCTCGGCAATTCGGTGGGCGGCACGAGCATCTACGGCCCGCTCGCCGCCACGATCGTGGTGCTCATCTGGTTGTACTTCATCGGCATCGCGGTGCTGATCGGCGCTTCGCTGAACGCCGCGGTGAACCGGCTGTGGCCGATGGATCAGAAGATCCCCGTGCGCGAGCGGGCGAAAGACCTGCTCGTCTCCGGCGTGCAGCTGACGCGTCGCCGCGGCCGGGAGGACGACGAGCCGGCCGGGGTCGCGGAGGAGGACGACGAGCCCCTCGAGGACGACGATCCATCGCGCTCGGACGACCCGCCAGACCACCTCGCCGCCCGGCGGGACACGCCCGACCCCTCGATTGGAGTCGCGTGATCGGCATGGGTTAGTCTCATGCATCGCACGGGCGCCGGAAGGTCCCGCGCAGGCGGACATAGCTCAGTTGGTAGAGCGCAACCTTGCCAAGGTTGAGGTCGCCGGTTCGAGCCCGGTTGTCCGCTCTGGTCTTGCCCCAGGTGAGGCCTTCGGTGGCGTGGCCGAGAGGCGAGGCAACGGCCTGCAAAGCCGTCTACACGGGTTCAAATCCCGTCGCCACCTCCACGGGCGATTGGCGCAGCGGTAGCGCGCTTCCCTGACACGGAAGAGGTCACTGGTTCAAACCCAGTATCGCCCACCAGCAGCTGCGTCACCACGCGGCGTCGCGACCCTCCTGCGACCTTTCCTGCCCGGCGCGTTCGTCCGGGTGAAGCGGCACCTTCGACGGTCGTCCAATTAATGCACCGCTGGGGCGTGTCTGAAAGAAGTAAAGGGCTGGTCAGCAGAAGGTATACAGATCGCATTTTTTGGGGCAGGCTGAGCGTCACCTGGCAACGCAGTCGCGGGGGTGGCTCACGGCTGGACACCGTTGCGGGGAACTCGGGGGAGACGCCGGCAAAGGTCGGTGTCGAGTTCAGTTGGCATCCGATCGGGTGCCACAGGGGAGGTAGGAATGCAGACCAGATCCACATCCGACCGCCGTCTTTGGGTGGTCCTGATCGCGCTGGTGGCAGCAGCCATGGCGCTCCTCGGCGTCAACATGTCGTCCGCTGCCGCAGCGCCGGGCAACAACGGCACCGTCAAGGTCAATGGCGAGGACATCACCTCGCCCAAAGACAACGTCCCGCACGTGGGCTGCAACTTCTCGGTCGAGTGGTACGGCTTCGACGGCACGACCGTCACCTCGGATGTGACCTTCGAGATCCAGTCGCCGAGCGACGGTTCCATCAACGTCACTGGCGACCAGAGCCCGAGCTTCAAGGGAGGCCCGGGTCTCAACCACCGCGAGGACTACACCCTCTCGTTCACCGGTGACCCGAACTCTCAGCAGGGTTACCACGTCAAGGTCACGGTCTCGACCAATGACTCCAACGGCAACATGACCAAGTCCAAGGTCTTCTGGGTGAGCGGCTGCGGCCCGACGTCGACGACGACGTCCACGCCGACCGGCACGTCCACGCCGACGGGCACCTCGACGCCGACTCCGACGACGACCGGTCCGACGAGCTCGACGTCGACCTCGACCTGGACCTCGAGCACGACTGGTGCGGTTCCGCCGCCCAGCACCGGCCCTGGTGGAGGCATCCCGACTGAGGTGCAGACCGATGGACCGCCTCCGTCGTCCCCGCTGTCCGCGATGGGCATCGTTGCCGGTCTGTTGCTGATCATCGGCGGCGGCACTGCGACGGTTCTCGCCGGACGGGTGCGCCGCGGCCGGTACTGATCCGATCAGGTAGGTCACCGGTGCCGAAGCACGCACCACGCCATCGCCCCGGCCGTCCACGCCACCCGTGGGCGACCGGGGCGATGGTCCTCGGCCTCGGATTGGCCGGGACGGGGGTCTACATCGCAGCCGACGGTTTCGACGGGCACACGCCTTGGTCGTCCAATGCTGCGGTCGCGGCCTCCACCCCGGCCAGTCCCAGCACCGCCTCGAGTTCGTCCGGCTCGAGGAGCGCGTCGTCGGCTGCGCCGACGACCTCGACGGGCTCGAGTTCGTCCGCGGCGTCGTCGTCGACCTCGTCGAAGACTGCCCGGTCCTCGACGTCCTCCAAAGCCTCGCCGTCGAAGTCCTCGAAGTCCTCGACGTCCGCCAGCTCGACCAGCTCGTCGTCCTCGTCGGTCCGCCCGAAGAGCGGCGGCGGGGGTGCGGTGCGCGCCGGCAAGGGCGGCACTCCCGTGCAGATCGCGGTCACCCGGGGTGGGCGGTCCCTGGTGTCCGCCACGGTGATTCCGGTCCAGGCTCCCAACGGCGTGCTCAACCCGCCGAAGGGCGTGGTCGGGTGGTATGCCGCCCCGGGCTGGCCCACGCCGGGCACGACCAGCACGAACAACTCGGTGCTGGCCGGACACGTGAGTTGGGGCGATCAGCCGGACACCTTCGCGGCGCTGGCGTCGGTGCGCCCCGGTGACCTCGTCACGGTGACGGACGCGAGCGGCGGCGCCACGCAGTTCACGGTCAGCCGGGGGCCGGTCTCCATCGGCAAGACCCAGATCGCCGCCCAGCAGAACCGCTGGATCTGGCAGTCGGCGAACCCAGGCAAGGTGCTGTCGCTCATCACCTGTGACTCGACCTCGGGCCGACGGGCCGACGGTCACCTGCGGGGCAATGTGGTCGTCCAGGCGCGCGCCTAGGGGACCGACAGCGGCATACCGGATCAGCCGGAGACGGCGGAGACCAGGGCGGCGACCGTCACCGTGTTGAAGACGAACGCGATGACGGCGTTGAAGGAGACGGTCTGGCGCATGTCGGTGGACTGCACCGTGACGTCGGTCGTGCCGAAGGTCGTCATGACCGACACAGCGAAGTAGATGTAATCGGCCCACCGCGGACGGGCATCGTCGGGGAAGGCGAGCGCCGTGCCGTCCTCGAGGATGTTGTCTGCGTGGAAGGTGACCGCGAACGACACCAGCACCGACAGCCAGGCGATCGCCACCAAGGCGACGCCCACGGCCACGCGCGGGTGTCCCTGCAGCGCGGGGGAGTTGTTCGCCGGCAGCCAGAGCACGGCGACGATCAGCGCGACCGTGGCGATGAACAGCGAGGCGCCCGGTCCGGGAGCGGTGCCGAGGACATAGCGCTGCAGCACCGTGCCGCGGCTGTCGCGCTCCGCCCAGGCACGGATCTCGGATTCGGTGGCGGCGGAGAAGGCCAGCAGCGTGATCGCCAGATAGACCACCAGGTGGACCAGCAGCGCGACCACCGAGATGTCGGCCGCGGTCATTGCTGTGAACGGGCCGCGGACCGTGATCAGCGCGAGCGCGGTGAGCCCGGCGGCCAGGATGCCCGCTCCGGAGCGGCGACGTTCGGGCAGCCAGACACGGGGGGATGGGGGCACGAGGTTTTCCTTCGGCAGCGAGTGGTCAGTGATCGAGGTCGAGGGGCCCGGGCTTGTCGGCCCACTGACCGCTATAGCGCCGTAGCGCCCGCAAGGCATTGGTGTCGGAGGTCGTCGCTGCGGTGCGGGCCCGGCGCAGGTGACCGACCGAGGCGTCCACGACACTCGCCGCGTCCTCGCGCGGAGTCGTCCCGTCCGGGCCGGGCAGGTCGGCGAGGTCGGCGGGCACGCGGTCCAGGTGCCGATAGGCATCCCGTATGGCGGCCGCCGCCTGCCGCGCCGCCTCCTGGTCGCGCACCGGCAGGTGGTTGACCCGACCGGCCAGGTCGATCACGACCCTGGCGTCTTCCTCCCGGCCGCTTCGGTGCAGCAGATTGGCGGCGTCCTGCAACTCCTCATGTGGGGTCCGGGCGCGCGGCGGTTGCTGGGGCGCGTGCAGCAACTGGTCGGCCACGCCGGACAGATGGCGCAGCCGGCGCAGGTCACGGTTGCGCAGCGCCTCGGCGAAGTCGTCGGCGAGTCGCTGGGCGCCCGCGGTCTGGTAGCTGAGGGCGGTCGCCACGTCTCGGGCGCCGCGCAGCAGCTGCGAGACATGGGCCTGGTCCTCCGCGAGCAGCACACCGCGTGGTGCCACCCGGGCGGCGACATTGGCCCATTCGACCGGCGCCGACGTGCGGGTCGGCGTGCGCCACTGGGTGGCGACCACGCGATAGCTGACCGGTGCACCGCTCCACAGGTAGCGCACCCGGATGGTCCCGAACGGCACCGTGACCCGTGGCCCGGGCGTGACCATGATCGACTGCACCCGTGGCGGCGGCGCGGGCTGCGGGTTTCGGCGTGCCATAGACCCATAGTCTCTCGCGCCGCCCGCCCGTGCGGGTGAGGCGGCCCTCAGGGCGCGGCCGTCGCCTCCAGGGCCGTGGTGCCCATCGGCTCCATCAGCGCGATCGCGGTCGGCGCGTCCTGGGCCGAGGTGGCCAGTGCCTCGAACTCGTTGACCGCATCGAGCCCGGCGGCGCCCATGGAGATATTGGTGATCTTCTCCAGGATGACCTCGACGACCACGGGCACCCGATGCTCGCGGGCGAGGCGCTGCGCATCGCGGAACGCGTCGGCGAGATCGTCAGGCTCGTGCACGCGAATCGCCTTGCAGCCCAAGCCTTCCACCACCTTGACGTGGTCGACGCCATATCCCTCGGTGTCCGGGGAGTTGATGTTGTCGAAGCCGAGCGACACGTGGTAGGCCATGTCGAAACCGCGCTGCGCCTGCCGGATCAGCCCGAGATAGCTGTTGTTGACCAGCACGTGCACGTAGGGGATGTTGAACTGCGCCCCGACCGCCAGCTCCTCGATGAGGAACTGGAAGTCGTAGTCGCCCGACAACGCCACCACCGGGGCCTCGGGCCGCGCCGTCGCCACACCGAGCGCTGCTGGCAGCGTCCAGCCGAGCGGGCCGGCCTGGCCGCAGTTGATCCAGTGCCGCGGCTTGAAGACGTGCAGCAGTTGCGCACCGGCGATCTGCGACAGCCCGATCGTCGAGACGTAGACGGTGTCCGGACCGAACGCGCGGTTCATCTCCTCGTAGACGCGCTGCGGTTTGATCGGCACCTGGGTGAAGTGGGTCTTGCGCTGCAGGGTCGCCTTGCGCTGCTGGCACTCCTTGGCCCAGACGCCCCGGTCGGTCAGCTCGTGCCGGTCGCGGCGCTCCCGGGCCACGGCGAGCAGGGCATCCAGGGCTGCACCGGCGTCGGACACGACGCCGTAGTCCGGCGCGAACACCCGCCCGATCTGGGTGGGTTCGATGTCGATATGCACGAAGGTGCGCCCGGCCGTGTAGACCTCCAAGGAGCCGGTATGCCGATTCGCCCACCGGTTGCCGATCCCCAGCACGAAGTCGCTCGCCAGGAAGGTTTCGTTGCCGTAGCGGTGCGAGGTCTGGATGCCCACCATGCCGGCGTGCAGCGGGTGGTCGTCCGGGATCACGCCCCAGCCCATCAGGGTCGGCACGACCGGCACACCGAGCAACTCGGCGAGCTCGACCAGCGCGTCGGCGGCGTCGGCGTTGATGATGCCGCCACCGGCGACAATCAGCGGTCGCTCGGCGGCAGCCAGCAGGTCGAGCACCTTGGCCGCCTGGGCCGGCGACATCGCCGGCCGGGCGACCGGAAGCGGGTCGTAGGTGTCGATGTCGAACTCGATCTCGGTGAGCTGCACGTCGATCGGCATGTCGACCAGCACCGGGCCGCGGCGGCCTTCGCGCATCAGCCAGAAGGCCTTCTGCAAGGTGCCGGGCACCTGCGCCGCTTCCTTGACGGTCACCGCCCATTTGGCGACCGGCGCGGCGATCGCGGCGATGTCGACCGCCTGGAAGTCCTCCTTGTCGAGCTTGGTGATCGGCGCCTGGCCGGTGATGCACAAGATCGGGATCGAGTCGGCGGAGGCGGAGTACAGACCGGTGATCATGTCGGTGCCGGCGGGGCCGCTGGTGCCGAGGCAGACGCCGATATTGCCGGGTGCTGCGCGCGTGAAGCCCTCGGCCATATGCGAGGCCGCTTCCACATGCCGCGCGAGGACGTGCGAGATCCCGCCGTGGTCGCGCATCGCGGCATACAGGGGGTTGATCGCGGCACCGGGCAGGCCGAAGGCCTGCGTCGCGCCTTCCTTCGCCAGGATCAGGACGGCCGCGTCGACCGCCCGCATCCGCGCCATCAGTCCGTGTCCTTGGTGCGGCCGGACAGCTGCTCGACGAGCAGCAGCAGCGCGGAGTGGTCGAGGTCGCCGTGGCCGAGCTGACGCAGCGAGCCCATCAGCTGCGCGGTCACCGCACCGAGGGGTATGGCGACGCCCGCCTCGCGCGCGGCCGAGGTGACGATGCCCATGTCCTTGTGGTGCAGGTCGACCCGGAAGCCGGGGTTGAACTCGCGCGCGACCATGGAGGCCGCCTTGTTGTCCAGGATCCGGTTGCCGGCGAGGCCGCCGGCGAGCACCTTGATGGCGGCGTCGGTGTCGACGCCATACGCCTCGAGGAAGACCAACGCCTCGGCGACCAGCTCGATGGTGCCGGCGACGATGAGCTGGTTGGCGGCCTTGACCGTCTGGCCGGACCCGCTGGGGCCGACGTGGACGACGGTGCCACCGACGGCGTCGAGCACCGGCTTGGCGCGCTCGAAGGCGGCGGGCTCGCCACCGACCATGATCGACAAGGTGGCTTCGATGGCGCCCTTCTCGCCGCCGGAGACCGGAGCATCGAGCGCCTCGAGACCGGCGTCGGTCGCCTGCTTGGCCACCTCGACGGCGACATCGGGTCGGATCGAGGAGGTGTCGATCCACAGGGCGCCCTTTGTGGCGTGGGCGATCAGGCCGTCCTCGCCGAGCGCGACGGTCTCGACGTCGGGGGAGTCGGGCACCATCGTGATGATCACGTCGGCGTCCTTGACCGCGTCGGCGATGCTGTCGGCTCCCTTGCCGCCGGCGTCCACGAGCTGCTGCACCTTGTCGGCGTGCAGGTTGTAACCGGTGACCGAGTAGCCGGCCTTGACGAGGTTGGCGGCCATCGGGCCGCCCATGATGCCGAGTCCGATGACGGCGATGCTGGGCTTGGAGTCAGCCATGGTGATGTCCTTTCGAAGAGGGTCGAGGGGCTTCAGAAGCGCTGCAGCCAGGCGAAGGGGTCGGCGCTCTCGTCCTTGTACTCGAGGCCGACCGGGCCGGCATACCCGAGCTCCTCGGTGCGCGAAATCCACTGGGAGAGAGGCAGATTGCCGGTGCCGGGTGCACCGCGTCCGGGGTTGTCGGCGATCTGCACGTGACCGAAAGCAGGAGCGTGCTGCTCGATGACCGCGGCAACGTCGTCGCCGTTGACCGACAGGTGGTAGAAGTCCGCGAGCAGTCGCACGCGGTCGGTGCCGAGGGAGTCGATGACCGCGAGGGCGTCGGCGGCCGTCGCGAGCGGGTAGTCCGGCGCGCCCGATACCGGCTCGAGCAACACGGTGCCGTCGACCGCCGAGACCGCTTCGGCCGCGGCCCGCAGGTTGCGGGCGGCTTCGGCCTCGGCGGCCGACCGGTCTGCGTCGGGCGGAACCAGCCCGTAGAGGGCGTTGAAGCAGCGGGTGCCGAGCCGCTCGGCGATGGACACGACGACCGGGAGGTTGGCGCGGAACTCGCCGCCCCGGGCGGGGTCGGACAGCACGCCGCGCTCACCGGCCGGCATGTCACCGGCGAAGAAGTTGAGGCCGGTCAGCTGCACGTCCGCCTGCTCGATGGCGGCGCAGAAGGCGTCCACCTCCGCGGAAGCGGGGGTCGGGCCGGCGAAGGGCCACCAGAACTCCACGGCGTCGAAACCGGCGGCCTTGGCGGCGGCCGGTCGCTCGAGCAGTGGGCGGTCGGTCAGCAGGATCGAGCAGTTCACGGTCCAGCGCGTCATTCGCGACTCCCTTGACTTTCGCAGTGCGGAAACCACTTCTTGCGGTACGAAAGGACGGTAGGACGTGGGCGAGGCTGCGTCAACCCTTGCCGTACCGAAATGTGGAAGCTAAAGTCCGAGATACGGAATGCGCTGGAGCGTTCCCGTTGCGCAACCGGTCCCACTGGTCGCTCAGTCCCGCCGCGGTTCTCACCATCGGTGGGTCGGGGCCGGCGCGCAGCGGCCCCCACCTCGGCGGCCCGTCCTGAACGGTCGTCTCGCTGGTCGTCTCGTGCGGTCGTCCCGGCGGCTCGCCGAGGTGGGTGGCCTCGCGTATGCCGTCGCCTGCTCGCGGGCAGACAAAGCGGCCGCCCGCCGCGCAAGGTGCGGCGGGCGGCATACGGGAGAAAGATCAGCAGAAGCCGGCGATGCCCGTCCACGCGTCCGCCGAGGCGGATGAGCCCTCGCGCGCGAAGGTGGCCTCGATCAGGCCGTACGGGCGGTCGGCGGCATAGAAGACGACGCCGGGGTTGTCCAGCCCGCAGAACGCCAGGTCGGACAGGAAGTGGTGCTTGTTGGGGCAGGAGAAGCGGATCTGCTCGACCTGCGGGTGGTTGTCGAGCACGGCCGAGGCCATCTGGAAGAGCGTCTCCTGCAGTGCCTTGGAGTATTCCTTGCCGAAGCCGTCGAGGATCGTTGCCTTGACCGCGTCGTAGAGCGCGTCGAAGTCCAGGTCGGTGCCGGTGTAGACCCAGCGCGTCGCGATGTCGGTGGCCAGGATGCGGTCGTCGGTCTCCTGCAGCGTCGTGTACTTGTCCTTGGGGTAGCCCGCGAAGCCGGACGCCGTCGTCTTCATCACGGTCAGTCCGTAGAACCCGCTGATCATCGTGTCCCGGTCACCGTCGCGCACGAGCACCGCGGTGCGCGTCTCGGGCGCGGAGCGGACGAAGGTGTGGTCGTGGTCATTGATCCGCGACCAGCCGAATTCCTCTGCGGCCCAACGGCCCCCGGTCACCCAGTCGAAGGAGGACGTGAAGTGATCGGCGAGCTTCAGCAGGAAGGCCTCGGGTGAGGTGATCTCCTCTCGAGCGAAGGCGAAGATCGTGTTCTTCTGGGTGTCGGTCGCAACGACATGGGAGTTGTCGCCCTCGTAGTGCGCGGCGTCGAAGTCGCCGCGCAGCTGCGAGGTGACATTGAGGTCGATG
Organism: Metallococcus carri; assembly: GCF_011440275.1. GTDB lineage: Bacteria > Actinomycetota > Actinomycetes > Actinomycetales > Dermatophilaceae > Metallococcus > Metallococcus carri. The sequence continues at coordinate 88,533 of NZ_JAAOIV010000011.1, forward strand.
ATGTCGTGCCGGTCGGTGTCGCGGCTGACCCGGACAACCCGGTTCTCCGCCTTGCCGTACTGGTTGTCGGTGAGCACCGTGGTCATGGAAGAACACTCCTCGGGTCGATTCCGTATGTTGAAAACAAGATTCCACAAGAGTGTGGGCCGGGTCACCGGCGCTGTCAAGGGTGGCCGCCCTGGGGCCGAATGGAATCGGGCGCGGCGGTGAGCTATGGTTTACCCCGCTGCGCGCCCGTGAGGCGGACAGCAAGGCGGACATAGCTCAGTTGGTAGAGCGCAACCTTGCCAAGGTTGAGGTCGCCGGTTCGAGCCCGGTTGTCCGCTCCATGCTCGACCATGGGCGATTGGCGCAGCGGTAGCGCGCTTCCCTGACACGGAAGAGGTCACTGGTTCAAACCCAGTATCGCCCACCATGGTGCGAAGGCCGCCGGAGTTTCCGGCGGCCTTCGCTGTTGGCGGGAGACTGCCTAGGCTGGCCGGTATGGCGGACATTCGGGTCTGGGTCGACGGCGAGCTGGTGGGTGATCGGCCGAGCATCAGCGCGCTCGACCACGGCGTGACGGTGGGTGATGGCGTCTTCGAGACCTGCAAGGTCGTCGATGGCGAAGTGTTCGCGCTGCAGCGACATCACGACCGGCTGGACCGGTCGCTCAAGGGTCTGGGGTTGCCCACCGCCGACCGCGATCTGCTCGACCAGGGGATCGCGGCCGTGCTCGCGGACGGCCTGGACTTCGGTCGGGTGCGCTATTCGGTGACCGCCGGTGCGGGTCCGCTCGGCTCGGAACGGCTGGACGATCGGCTGACCTACATCGTGCTCGCCGGGCCGGTGCCCCGGCCGCCCGCGACCACCGCGATCTGCACCGTGCCCTGGACCCGCAACGAACGGTCGGCGGTCGCGGGACTGAAGACGACGTCATACGCCGAAAACGTCGTGGCGCTCGCTCACGCGAAGGAACGCGGGGGCACGGAGGCGATCTTCGCCAACACCCGGGGTGAGCTGTGCGAGGGGACGGGCAGCAACATCTTCGTCGTGGTGGACGGCGAAATCCTTTCTCCGCCAGTCGAATCCGGCCTGCTGCCGGGCATCACGCGCGACCTGGTGCTCGAGTGGGGACGCGATGCCGGGCTGCCGGTGCGGGAGGCGACGATGCCGCTGGAGGTGCTGCAGTCCTGCGACGAGGTGTTCATTACCTCCTCGACGCGGGACGTCCAGGCGGTCTCGCGCGTTGATGATCGTGAGGTGCCGGCGCCGGGACCGTTGACCCGGCGGATGGCAGAGGTGTTCAAGGAGCGCGCAGCGGGGGAGTAGGACGTGTCGACGACGATGCCAGACCACACGCAGGACCAGTCGCAGGAGCGAGAGTCGCTGCGCCCGACCTCGCATCGGTGGGCGTGGCGGCGCAAGCTGCACGGGCACTTCCTGCCCAACCAGATCTATCGGATCGGTGTGGCGATCGTCGGCGCGGCGGTCACCATAGGTGGCCTGATCGCGGTGCCCGCGCCGGGGCCGGGCTGGCTGATCGTCTTCGTCGGTCTCGGCATCCTCGCGACCGAATTCGTCTGGGCCGCAAGGCTTTTGCGCTGGGGACGGGGCAAGCTGCACGCCTGGAACATGTGGCTGAAGCGGCAGCCATGGTGGGTGACCGGCCTGGTCGGGCTCGGCACCTTCGCGCTGGTGCTCGGCATCTTCTGGGTGATGCTCAGCCTCACCGGCGTGCCCGGCTTCGCGCCCGAGCCGGTGGCCGGCTGGCTGGACGCGGTGCCGGGCATCGACCGGTGAGCCGCCCCGATTGGTCCCGGCCGGGGTCGCTCGGCTAGCATCATCCCTCGCAGCGCCGCCCGTCGGCGCGGCCTCACGGACGTATAGCTCAGTTGGTTAGAGCGTTCGCTTCACACGCGAGAGGTCAGGGGTTCGAGTCCCTTTACGTCCACCCGGAATGACGCGGATATCTGAGGTTCGCAGCCCACCATTACCCACCTACCGCATGAGCCCGGCGACCCGTTCGAGCGCGCCGGTCAGATGGGCTGCGCGGGCGCCCTGTCGGTGCCGGCGGGTACACCTTGAAATATGAGAGCTGGCACAACGCAACAAGAGTGGCGTGACCTCAAGCGCGAGGTGCAGCGTGAGCGTCTAACGGACGGTGTCTGGGCGATCGCGCATAACTCGCGGGGATCGATCATCAACAAGGGCTTGTTGCTCGCCGCCGTCCTCGTGGTGCTCGACACTCTCCTCGTGTCGCACTACCAGCCGGCGACGGCACTGGCCCTCCTCCGGTCGACACCGCCCCTGACATTGCTCACTGGCGTCCTGCTCAACCTCGGACCCGTGCTGATAACAGCCGCGACCATCGCGTACCTGACACGTGGCGCCTCTGCGGTCGCCCAGGACCGCATCAGCACTGCGGTCAGCTGCTTCGGAGGCGCCGGGCTGCTGATGGTCCTTGCCTCGTACTTCGTGGATGGCGAAGCACTGGGAGCCCATGGGTGCTTCTACCATGCGCTGCAGCTATGGGCGTTGGCGGTTACCTGTTCGGGAAGGGCTCTGAGGACACCGCTGAGAGTGCGCCGCTGATGGCAACAGTCCTTGGCATCGCACTGTTCTCCTTTTACCTGTTGACGCACAACGTCGCACCCGTGCTCACGCGCCCGTACCTTCCCGCCGAGCGTATCGGGATCGTTGACACAGGCACGAGGCAGAGCACCTCGGAAGTCGGCTACGTCGTTGATCTAGACCGCAGTTGGTCGATGATCATGCGGGAAAAGGACCGCTCCATCATCTACGTACGCACCGCCGACCTAACGTCTCGCGAGACGTGCCTTTTGCCAAGCGACCGACCCCTGCGCCCTAGCAATCGCATCGAACTCCCCACCGCGGACGTGCCGACCTGCGGATGAGCCAGAACTTCGGCCAGGTCGGTGCTCCGGCGTGCGTCCGCGTGTGCGCACGAACGGTGCTGCAGATCTGCGGACGCACGGCGCTCGGTCGGGTGTGCGTCCGCGTGTGCGCACGAGCGGTGGTGCGGATCTGCGGACGCGAGGTGCGCGGTCAGGCCGTTGCTCCAGCGTGAGCCTTGGCGGTGTCCAGCTCGGCGGTGCACTTCGGCAGCCGGTCGGCGCGGCTGGCGACGACGGCGGTGAGCAGGGCCGCCCCCGCCATCGCGGCACCGGCCCAGAGGGTCGAGACATAGCCCAGCCCGGCACTGATCGTCAGGCCCCCGATCCACGCTCCCGTCGCATTGCCGACATTGAAGGCGGCGATGTTCGACCCGGAGGCGAGGGTCGGCGCGGCCCCGGCATACCTCATGATCCGCATCTGCAGCGCGGGCACCGCGCCGAAGGCGAAGGCTCCCATGGCGACGAGTGCGACCACGGCAGGCAGTCGCCACGGGGCGACGAGCGCGAAGGTGACCATCGCGAGCGTGAGCAGGCCGAGCATCGCCGCCAGCGTGCGGTCAAGGGAACGGTCGGCCGCCTTGCCGCCGGCCCAGTTGCCGACAAAAAGCCCGAGCCCGATGATCGGCTCACTGCAGAGCTACCAGCTGATCTACGTGCTCACCGGCCCGATCAACCCGGCCACCCAGGTGCTGTCGCTGGCGATCTTCACCCAGGGCTTCGGCGGTGCGCAGGGCGGCACGGCGCTGTCCCAGGGGTATGCCGCCGCGATCTCGATGGTGCAGTTCGTCATCGTGATGATCGTCTCCCTGCTGACGCTGGCCTACCTGCGCCGGAAGGAGACCGCGCTATGAGTCTGGTCAACAGCACACCGGTGCCGGACCTCGAGGCCGACGGTGGCGCCGCGCCGGTGCGATCGGCCGACCCCGGGAAGGGCCCGCGCCCGATCGGCAAGATCGTGCTCTACACGCTGATGGCGGTCGTGGTGCTGATCTACCTCTACCCGCTGCTGTTCCTGGTCAACACCGCCTTGAAGTCCAACAGCGAGTTCTTCTCCAACCCGACCGGGATCGTCAAACTCCCGCAGATCGGCAACTTCGCGACGGCCTGGGACCGGGGCAACTTCGCGGCATACATCGGCAACAGCGTGCTCTACACCTTCGCCGCCGCGGGCATCGGCACGGTCGTGTCCCTGCTGGTCGGCTTCCCGGTGGCGCGCGGCTACCTCAAGTACAACAAGCTGTGGAATGCCGTCTTCGCGGCCATGTTGTTCTTGCCCAACACCCTGGTGACGGTCTTCCAGCTGGCGCTGCGGCTCAATCTCTACGACACCCGGCTGGGTTACATCATCATCCTGGCCTCGGGCGTCGGCGTCGGTCCGCTGCTCATCACCGGCTACCTCAAGTCGGTGCCGCGCGAGCTCGACGAGGCCGCCGCATTGGACGGCGTCGGCTACCTGCGCTACCTGTTCACCTTCCTGCCGGCGCTGATCAAGCCGGTGCTCGCGACGGTGTTCATCCTGCAGGCGATCGGCGTCTGGAACGACATCATCCTGGCCACGATTCTGTTGCCGGACCAGGCGAAATCCCCGGTGACGCTGGGACTGTTTGCCTTCAAGGGCACCTACACCAGCCAGTGGAGCCTGCTGGCGGCTGCGACCCTGATCGTGGCGGCGCCACTGCTCGTGGTCTACGTCTTCCTGCAGCGCTTCCTCGTGGCGAGCGTCGTCGGCGGGTCGGTCAAGGGATGAGGACCCGCCTTGCCCTGGTGGGCGCGGGCAATTTCGGCCACTTCGTCGCCGGCGCCGCGGCTGCCGCAGCGGACGTCGAGCTGGTGGCCGTTGCCGACGCCGATCCCGCTGCAGCGCAACGGCTTTCACGGGCTGCGATAGCTCCCGCGCGGTCGGTCGAACAGCTGCTGGCGGACGAGGATGTCGACGCCGTCGCGATTGTGACTCCGCCGCACACCCACTTCGCTCTTGCTCAGCGTGCCTTGGCCGCGGGCAAGGACGTCTTCTGCGAAAAGCCCCTCGGCGGCAATCAGGTCGAGGCGAATGCGTTGCGGGACAACGCGATCGGCGCCGGCCGGGTGCTGGTCGTCGACCACGTGCTGCGCTACAACCCGTTGCTCGCCGCGGTGCGTGCGGTGCAGGACGAGCTCGGTCTGCGCCCGGTGCGCTTCCTCTTCGAGAACGACGCGGCCGATGAGAGCCTGCCCGCCGATCACTGGTTCTGGGATGAGCACGATTCGGGCGGCATCTTCATCGAGCACGGAGTGCACTTCTTCGACGCGGCCCGGATGTTCGTCGATGTCGCGCCGACGAGTGTGGTCGCCGCGGCCACGAGGCGCAGCGGGTGGCCCGCACCGGACCTGGTCTCGGCCACCGTGCTGCACGGCGATTGCCTTGCCACGCATACGCATTCGTTCACGCATGCCCATCGGGCGGAGCGGCAACTCATGCGCATCGACCTCGGCTCGGCAGAGGCGCGGATTGCCGGCTGGATCCCGGTGGAGGCCGAGCTCGACGTCTTCACCGACGAAGCGGGGGAGCGAGCTGTCCGCGTGTTGCTCAGCACGCCCGGCCTCCTCGACCTCCCGGGGCACGCAGCGCCACCGGACGCGGTCCGCATCACCTCCACCGACGGCGGTGCACCCGTGGCGCGCGGCCGGGGGGTGAGTTTCGCGGCCAGCCGGCGCGTCGGCATACGGCTCAGTCTCGGGGGAGAGCCCGCCAAACAGCAGGTGTATGCCGCGAGCGTCGCCGCGGCCTTGCAGGACCTGCATGCCTGCCGGGTGGGCCGGTCCCGAGCGCCTCGGTCCAACGCGACCACCGCGGCTGAGGCGGTTGCCCTCGCCGAGGCGGCCACCACGGCCGCCGTTGAGGGGCGGGCCGTCGAACTCGCGGCGTCCGCGCACCTTCTGTGACTGATCGACCCGACACCAGACCGCACCAGACGAAGGAATCCAGACGATGACCACCGGCCCCGTGACCTTCCCGCTCGGCCCGTTCACTCCGCACGACAAGAACCCGATCATGAGCCCGCAGGGCGACACCTGGGAGTCGGGCAGCGTCTACAACCCCGCGGCGATCGTCGTCGAGGACAAGGTCGCGCTGCTCTACCGCGCGCACGCCGACGACATCATCTCGCACGTCGGATTGGCTTGGAGCACAGACGGATTCACCTTCGAGCGGGAAGCCGAGCCGGTCTTGTCACCGAGCGAGGAGTACGACCGGTTCGGGTGTGAGGACCCGCGGGTCACCGAGATCGACGGCACCTACTACCTCACCTACACCGGCTGGGATCGCGAGCACGCGCTGCTGTGTCTTGCGACCTCCACCGATCTGCGGCAGTGGACCAAGCACGGCCCGCTTTTCCCCGACTTCGACACCTTCCAGCCCCAGGGCAACGACCGGCCCGGACCCTGGTCGAAGGCCGGCGGCATCCTGCCGGTCCAGGTGGACGGGAAGTGGTTGATGTATTTCGGCGAGGGCTCGATCTGGCTGGCGACCTCGACGGACCTGCTGCACTGGACCCCGGTCACGCCCGACAGTGAGCCACCGATCATGGCGCCGCGGCGGGGCACCTTCAGCGACTTCCTGGTCGAGGTCGGCCCGCAGCCGCTGGTGACCGACGACGGGCTGATCCTGTTGGTGCACAACGCCGCCACCAAGAACGCCGACGGCACGGTGCGCTATACCGCGGGCCAGCTGCTCATCGATCCGGCGCGTCCGACGGAGATCCTCGCCGAGCTCACCCGGCCGTGGATCGAGCCGACGACGTACGAGGACACCCATGGCCTCGTTTCCAATGTCACCTTCGTCGAGGGCCTGGTCTTCTTCCAGGACAGCTGGTTTGCCTACTACGGTCAGTCCGATTCGACGCTGGCCGTGGCGACCTTCACACCCGGCAAGGACCGCTGGTCGGAGGTGAGGGTGCCGTGATCAGCCGACGCCACCTGTTGCAGGGCACGGCCGTCGCCGCAGGGGCGGCGGTGACGACCTGGGGTGGCGTCGATGCTGCCCAGGCCGCTCCGGGCCGGCTGACCAACCTGGCACACCTGCGCTTCCTGCTCGACGAGGTGCCGCTGCGAGCGGATGCGGTGCACACCACCTGGCAGGTCGCGCAGCGCCCCGTTGCGCGCGCGCCGTGGACCTACGCCGACGCCTTGCCTGGCGGTGGCTGGAAGCGCGTCGGTGGCGGCAGCTACGACCCGGTGACCGGCCACTGGGGTCAGGGTGCCTACAACGCCGACGATATCGCCCGCGCTGCGGTTGTCTTCGTGCGCGATTGGGAGACAACGGGATCCGCGCAGAGCCGCAGCGATGCGGTCGAGCTGTTGCGCACCCTGACCTTCCTGCAGGACGCGTCCGGGCCCTACGCCGGACTGGTCGTGCTGTGGCTGCAGGCCGACGGCACGCTCACGCCGAGCGCGCAGCCGACCGAGTTGCCCGATCCGTCCGACAGCGACGAGTCCTATTGGGTCGCACGGCTGCTCTGGGCGCTGGGGGAGGCCTACGCCGCGTTCCGCACCAGAGATCCCGCCTTCGCCGGATTCCTGCGCGAACGATTCCTGCTCGCTCTCGGCGCGCTCGAGCAACGCTCCCTGTCGCGCTATGGCCGATGGGACATCGCCGACGACGTGCGCGTTCCCTCTTGGTTGATCCAGGACGGGGCCGACGCGACCGCCGAAGCCGTGCTCGGCCTGGCCGCCTTCGCCACCGTCGATCCGCAGCCGCGGGTCCGCACGGCCCTGTCGCAGTATGCCGAGGGTGTCGCTGCGATGGGCAGCGGTGGCACCGGCACCTGGCCGTTCGGCGCCGTGTTGCCGTGGACGCACTCGCAAAGCCTCTGGCACGCCTGGGGTGGTGAGGCACCGCAGGCGCTGTGCCGGGCCAGCGCGGTGCTCGGTGACGGCGGTCTGCGCCAGGCCGCCCTGGCCGATGTGGGGTCGTTCACCCCGGTGCTGCTCGCCTCCCGCGGTCCCTACAACGCCTGGTCGCCGATGCCGGGTGAGGCGCAGATCGCGTATGGCGCGGAGGGTCGCGTCAGTGGCTTGCTGGCGGCCGCCGACCTCACCGGGTCGGCGGGCTTCCTGCAACTCGGCGGCCTGGCCGGTGGCTGGTTCTTCGGCGCCAACCCGAGCGGGCGCCCGGCATACGACCCGGCGACCGGCGCAACGGTCGACGGCATCGAGTTCGACGGCCGGGTCAACCCCAACTCCGGCGCGGAATCCACCATCCACGGCCTGCTGGCCATGCTGGCCCTCGACGCGCACCCGACGGCGGCTGCACTGGCCCGGTCGATCACCGGCTACGACTGTGCGGGGGCTGCGGGTAGTGGAGGCGGAGTCCGGCGTGCTCGCCGGCGGCGCTCGCGTGGTCACGCCACCGTCGGCCTGGACGGGCGCGGCCAACTGGTCAGCGGGCGGGTATGTCGTTGTGCCACAAGGAGGTTCGGTGCGCGTGCCGGTCACCGGAGCCGATGGCGCGTTGGTGCATCCGGTGATCGAGCGGCAGGTCGGCGACCAGGGCACGAGCACCTACACCGCGATCGACGATCGCGGTCGGCACCACCTGCTCGGCACGCTCGCCAATGGTGGGCTGCGCCAGACCGGCGTGGTCGAGACCGACGGATTGTTGCGACCGTTCCCCCTCCCGACCCCACTGCCACCCGGCACAGTCGCGGTCGAGATCACCACGACCGGTGAGCTGCACCTGGACGCCCTGCTGATCGAGCCGGCCGTGCTCACCGCGCGCTATCACCGTGTGGCACAACGTGATGCGGTGCTGTATGTCAACGGCACGACCCGTACGAGGCAGACCGGGAGCCTGGCAGGAGGCAGCGGCCGTGCCTACACCGCCGATGGCGCGCAGCGGGGGTCGATCCGCGGACCCCAGGTCGTCGTGCCCGGCGGCGGTTTCGCGATCACGAGCTGACCACATGCCGGATCAGCGACGCTGGGGCTCCAGGTCCTGACTCCACAGCACCGCACCAGCGCTGTTGCGCAGGCTGGCGGTGAGGCGGCCGTCGTCGGCGATCGCGATGTGGCCGAAGAACTGGTTGCCGCCGCGCGGGGACTGGTTGGGATAGTCGGCGGTCTTTTGGAAGACGACCTTCGGGCCGAAGGTGGCGTCCAGGTCGTTGGGCCCGAAGCTGCCGGCGGCGATCGGGCCGGCGACGATCTCCCAGAAGGGGTCGAAGTCGGTAAACGCGGCCCGCTCGGGCGCGTAGTGGTGCGCCGCGCAGTAGTGCACGTCGGCGGTGATCCAGACGACATTGCGCACCCGGTTGCGCTTGAGGCCAGAGAGCACCCGGGCGATCTCGAGCTCCTTGCCCAGCGGCTTGCCCGGGTCGCGGTTGGACAGGCTCTCTTCGTTGACCGGGCCGTCGGCCACGACGAGGCCGAGCGGCAGGTCGGCGGAGATGACCTTCCAGGTAGCGGTGGACCGGCTCACCTCACGGATCAGCCAGTCGGCCTGCTCCTGGCCGAGGATGTGGGTGAGCTGCGGCTCGGTGCCCGCGGTGTTCGGGTCCTTGTAGCTGCGCATGTCGAGCAGGAAGACGTCGAGGTGCCGCCCGCGAGCGATCTTGCGGTAGATCCGCTCGGGTGCGAAGCCGTCAGTGGTCGTGCGGCGCACCGCGATCGGCATGTTCTCCTGCCAGGCCTGCCGCGCCCGGGCGGCAAGCACGTCCACCCGCCGCTCGGTGTACCGGTCGTCGGTGAGGATCTGCCCCGGATACCAGTTGTTGTGCGTCTCGTGGTCGTCCCACTGCGCGAGCACCGGGACCTCGGCATACATCGCGCGAATGTTCTGGTCCAGCTGGTTGTACCGGTGCCGGCCGCGGAACTCGGTCAGCGACTCGGCCACCTTGCTCACCTCGGGCGTGACGATATTGCGCCATACCTTCCCGTCCGGCTCGGTGACGGTGGCCTGCAGCGGGCCGTCGGCGTAGATCGTGTCGCCCGCGTGCACGAAGAAGTCCGGACGCGTCTGCGCCATCGCGCGGTAGCCGGTCATCCCGCCCAGGTCGGGGTTGATCCCCCAGCCCTGACCACAGGTGTCACCGGTCCACACGAAGCTGGTGCCCCGGCGCTGGTGCGAGGCGGTGCCGAACCGCGCGCGCTGCACCTCGCCGCGGTTGCCGTTCTCGTCCTCGAACCACAGCGCGGCGTCGTACTCCCGACCCGGCGTGAGCCCCTGCAGCGGCAGCCGCGCCGTCTGGTCGGTCGCGTCGGTCGCCAGGCCGCCGCGCAGCAGGCGGGTATGCCGACCGCTACTCACCTGGGCCATCAGCCGGCCGGGTCCGCTGGAGCGGGCCCACAGCACCCCTTCCTTGGTGGTGACGTCACCGGTCTGCACCCCGGAGGGCAAGGTCAGCCGGTCGGTGCGCACCAGGGCCGGCGCGGCGCTCGCGCGCGCACCACCGAGACTGCTCGTGGCCGCGGTGCCCGCCGCAACGGTGATGCCGGTCAGGAAGGCGCGTCGCCCCAGATTCGTCATAGCTTCGAGCCTTCTCCGCGAGCCTTGCGCCCGCGTGCCGCTCGGGTGAACAACAGCCGTCGAACTCACCGGGGACAGGACCCGATTGATCGCGCCGAGACGTCGTCGCCGCGGCCTAGGGTGCAAGGCGAGGCTCGGCATACCGTCGACGGAAAGGTGGACCGATGGAGCAGGAGTACGACTTCGTCGTCGTGGGTTCGGGCGCGGGTGGTGGCCCGGTCGCGGCCAATCTCGCCCTGGCCGGGCACAGCGTGCTGGTCATCGAGGCGGGCAACCTGCACGACTGCCCCTACTACGACATCCCGATCATGCAGGCCTACGCCAGCGAGGACCGGGAGATGACCTGGAACTTCTACGTCCGGCATACCGACGACACCGCCCAGCAACAGCGGGACAGCAAGTATGTCGAGTCCCGCGACGGCGTGCTCTATCCCCGCGGCAGCACGCTTGGCGGCAGCACCGCGGTCAGCGCCATGGTGACGATCTATCCGCACGACAGCGACTGGCAGCGCCTCGCCGAGCTGACCGGCGACGACGGCTGGTCACCGCAGCGGATGCGCGAGCATTTCACCGCGATGGAGCGCTGGTCCGGTCAGGACGCCGAGCCGCTGCCCGGTGACTCGCCCGAGCAGCGCGACGCCAAGGCCGAGCACGGCCACGACGGCTGGCTCGGCACCACCCGCGCCGACCCGCGCGTCGGTGGCCGCGAGCCGATGTTCCTCGACATCATCGGCGCGATGGAGGCGACCGCGCGCGACCGCTTCGGCATCGAGGAGTCGATCTCCCTGCCGCGCGATCCGAACGCCGTGGACACCCCGGACGACTTCCAAGGTATGGCGTTCATCCCGGTGGCCGTGTCGCACGGCGTCCGCAATGGGTCGCGCGAGCGGCTGCTGGATGTCGCCGAGCGCACCGACGGCCGGCTGGCCTTTGCGATGGACCACTTGGCGACGCGTCTGGTGATCGAGGACGGCCGGGCGACGGGCGTCGAGACGGTGAGCGGGCGGGCGGCATACGGTGCCTCGCCGGAGCAACAGGCGAGCGACACGGACAGTGAGCGCACGACCTTTCGCGCGCGGCGGGAGGTGATCGTTGCCGGGGGAGCGTTCAACACCCCACAGCTGCTCATGCTGTCCGGCATCGGCCCGGCGGAGCGGTTGCGGGCGCTCGGCATCGAGCCGGTCGTCGACCTGCCGGGCGTCGGGCAGAACCTGCACGACCGCTATGAGGTGTCGGTGGTGTCGGAGTTGACGCAGGACTATCCGCTCTTCGAGGGCGCCGACCTGGATGTGCCCAAGGACCCGCAGCAGGGGGACGCGCTCTTTCGGGAATGGCGCGACGAGAAGTTCGGGCCCTACAGCACCAACGGAAGTCTCGCCGCGATCATCGCGAAATCCTCTGTGGCACAGCAGGATTCGGATCTCATCATCTTCTCGCTACCGATCGACTTCCGCGGTTATTACCCGGGCTATGCCAAGGACGCGGTGCAGGCGCACAACCGGTTGTCGATCCTGGTGCTCAAGGGGCACACCACCAACCGCGCGGGCGAGGTCGTGCTGCGCTCGGCCGACCCGACGCAACCGCCGGACATTCGCTTCCGCTATTTCACCGAGGGCAGCGAGGGTCACGAGCGCGACCTGCGCGGCGTGGTCGACGGCATCGAGATCGCCCGCGACATCGTCGGCCACCTGCAAGAGGTCACGGTCGCGCGGGAACTCGTGCCCGGTGACGAGGCGACCGAGCGGGCGCAGCTGGAGACCTTCGTGCGCGACCAGGCGTGGGGCCACCACGCATGCGGCACCGCCAAGATCGGTGTCGATGGTGACCCGATGGCCGTCGTCGACGGTCAGCTGCGGGTGCGGGGCGTCGAGGGTCTGCGGGTCGTGGACGCCTCGGTGTTCCCTGATATCCCCGGATTCTTCATCGCCTCGGCGGTCTACCTGATGAGCGAGAAGGCCAGCCGCGACATCCTCGCCGACCATCCGACGGCCTGATCGGACCCATCCGGGCCTCGGTCTTGGCAGGCTGGGAGCAACCCGGGACCTCGGATCGTTGATGGGGTGGGAGAGGTCCCTCGAATGAAGGAGGCTCGAATGAGCAACTCGGACAAGGCCAAGGACATCATCACCCAGGCCAAGCAGGCTGCCCTCGACGGCGTCGCCAAGGCGAAGAAGGCCGCCCAGGAGAACCCGGACAAGGTGCGCGCGGGCATCGACCGCGTCGGCGGCACCGTCAACCAGGTCACCAAGGGCAAGTACGCCGACAAGATCGCCAAGGCCAGCAACAAGGCCGAGGAGGCGATCCAGAAGCAGGCCAAGAAGCCCACGCCCGGTGGCAGCTACGGCGGCCCGACCGGTCCGACGAACCCGAACGACCCGACCGTTCATTCCACGGGCCTGCCGGGTGACGGCACCCGCACCGCGAACCTGCGCGACCCGCAGTAACGCAGCCAGCACTCACCGACGGCGGGCCCTGTGCGCAGGGCCCGCCGTCGTGCTGTCGTCGCCGGGTGAGTCGGTCTCGCGGCCGGCCGATAATCTGATCCACGCCGTATGCCGTGTGCGGCCACCCGATCCCGTGCTCGAAGGAGTCCCCCGTGTCCGCAGACGTGACGCTGACCATCGCCGGTGAACCGCGGCAGGTGGCGCAGGGGACGACCGGCACCGACCTGTTCGGCGACAACCGGTCGGTCGTGGCGATGCGGGTTGACGGGCAGTTGCAGGACCTGTTCCGTGAGGTGCCGGATGGCGCGACGGTCGAGGCCGTCGACCTCGGCCAGGAGGAGGGCCTGGCGATCCTGCGGCACTCGGCCGCGCACGTGCTCGCCCAGGCGGTGCAGCAGGTCAACCCGGACGCCAAACTCGGCATCGGGCCGCCGGTGACCGACGGCTTCTACTACGACTTCGACGTGGACACCCCGTTCACACCCGAGGACCTCAAGGCGCTGGAGAAGGCGATGCAGCGCATCGTCAACGAGGGGCAGACCTTCGAGCGCCGGGTCGTCACCGACGACGAGGCGCGCGCCGAACTCGCCTCGGAGCCTTACAAATTGGAGCTCATCGGGCTCAAGGGTGCGGCGGCCGACGCGGCCGAGGGAGCCTCCGCCGAGGTCGGCGCCGGCGAGCTCACGATCTACGACAACCTGCGCCGGGACGGGTCTCGCGCCTGGGGCGACCTGTGCCGCGGCCCGCACGTGCCCTCCACCAAGGTGCTGGGCAATGCGTTCAAGCTGATGCGGTCGGCGGCGGCATACTGGCGCGGCTCGGAGAAGAACCCGCAGTTGCAGCGGATCTACGGCACGGCGTGGGCGACCAAGGACGAACTCAAGGCCTATCTCGACCGGCTCGCCGAGGCCGAGAAGCGCGACCACCGCAAGCTCGGAGTGGAGCTCGACCTCTACTCCTTCCCGGACGAACTCGGGTCCGGGCTGCCGGTCTTCCACCCGCGCGGCGGCGTGATCAAGCGCGAGATGGAGGACTACGTCCGGCGGCGGCATATCGAGGAGGGTTTCCAGTATGTCGGGACGCCGCACATCACCAAGGCGGGGCTGTTCCACACCTCCGGGCACCTGCCCTACTACGCGGACACGATGTTCCCGCCGATGGAGCTCGAGGGCGCGGAATACCGGCTGAAGGCGATGAACTGCCCGATGCACAACCTGATCTTCTCCTCGCGCGGCCGCTCCTATCGCGAGCTGCCATTGCGCTTCTTCGAGTTCGGCTCGGTCTACCGCTACGAGAAGTCCGGTGTGGTCCACGGTCTCACCCGAGTGCGCGGTATGACGCAGGACGACTCGCACTCCTATGTCACCGCCGAGCAGGCGGCCGACGAGATCAAGCACCTGCTGAAGTTCGTGCTGTCGCTGCTGCGCGACTTCGGGCTGGACGATTTCTACCTGGAACTGTCGACCCGCGAGACCGAGGGCGACAAGAAGGACAAGTTCATCGGCTCCGACGAGCAGTGGGATGAAGCAACGGCGATCCTGGAGGAGGCGGCCCGCGAGACCGGGCTCGAGCTGGTGCCCGATCCGGGCGGCGCGGCGTTCTACGGGCCGAAGATCTCGGTGCAGGCGCGCGACGCGATCGGCCGCACCTGGCAGATGTCGACGGTGCAATACGACTTCAACCAGCCGGAGCGATTCGGCCTGGAATACCAGGCGGCCGACGGCTCGCGGCAGCAGCCGGTGATGATCCACTCGGCCAAGTTCGGCTCGATTGAGCGGTTCATGGGCGTGCTGGTGGAGCACTACGCCGGGGCGTTCCCGGTGTGGCTGTCGCCGGTGCAGGTGCTCGGGGTGCCGGTGGCCGAGGAATACAACGACTACCTGTGGTCGGTCCTCGTGCAACTGCGCGACGCGGGGGTGCGGGTCGAACTGGACGAATCCGATGACCGATTCCCCAAGAAGATCCGCAATGCCTCGAAGTCGAAGGTGCCCTTCGTGTTCATCGCTGGTGAGGACGACCGTGCGGCAGGTGCGGTGTCCTTCCGCTTCCGCGACGGGTCACAGCGCAACGGAGTGCCGGTCGATGAGGCACTTGCGTTGGTGCGCAAGGCAATCGACAGCCGATCGCAGATCACGACCGCCGACGACCTGGCCTGACCGAGTCCGACCCTGGCCTGACCCGGTGCGGCCCGGTCGTCGGCGTGGGCGTCAGCTCTGCTGGCTGATGTTGACCAGCCAGGTGACGCCATACTTGTCGGTGCACATGCCGAAGACGTCGCCCCACATCTGCTTTTCCAGCGGCACGCCCACCTGACCGCCGTCGGACAGCTTGGTCCAGTAGCCCTCGAGCTCCTTGGCGTCGTCGCCGCTGAGGCTGACCGAGCCGTTGGGGGTCTGCTGCATGCCGTTCGGGGTGTCGGCGCCCATGAGGGCGAAGCCGCCATCGGTGGTGAGCATCGAGTGCATGACCTTGTCGGCCTCTTCGGCCGGGCTGTTCGGCATGTCACCGAACTTCATCACGTCCAGCTGGCCGCCGAAAACGCTCTGGTAGAAGGCCATGGCCTCGGCCGCGTTGTCGGCGAAGTTGAGGTAGGGGTTGAGGCGTGACGCCATGATGTGGCTCCTTCACGAAGTGGTCCCACCGGCGCGGGACCCGGTAGTCACGATCCTGGCATCACTCGGCCGTGTGCGACAGAGGCTCCGCTTCCCGAGCGGTGGGTATGACGTGAATGTGCCTGTGCGACAAGGGTTTCCGGCCCGATCGAACTCGGCGGGGATCGTCGACATAAATCGGTTGCTCGGGCTCTCCCGCGGTCGTTAGCGTTGGCGTATCAGCAGGAGCTGATCATCAGATTCCGGTCGTCGACCGGGTGAGTTCGAGCGAAGGAGGTGGCGATGTGATCCCGATCAACCCGACCGAGGTCGTGGGCGAAGCCCCGATGGGCGTCGCAGATGTCCTGCTCGCCACGGCCTCGCTCACCGACTGCTGACCCTTCTCGGTCGCAGTTCCAACTCTCCTCCTTTCGCCGGTTTGCGGTGCGCTGCGTCGCGCCCGTTTCCGGCTCGACGATCGGAACTATCCCCATGTTGTACGAATTGACCTCCTATCCCTCCCAGGTGGAACACGGCCGACAGGCTGCGCTTCGCCGGCAGCAGGTGGCCGCGCTGCAGTCCTCGCGGCCGCGCCGAGGTGCGATGTCGGCGCTGCGGCCACGGCGTCGGCGCTCTCGCGAACTGACGCGGTGACACCCGGCGAGTCGACCGCCCCGACCGGCTGAACAGCCCGTCGGGGCGGTCTCTTTTTGGTCGGCGTCGTCAGCGGGAGCAGAACACGTTCAGCCAGGTCTCCTGCAGTCTGCGCCCAGGTGCCCGGTGGACCTCGTCGACCCGCCAGCCGGCCGCCGTCAGCACCTCGCGCAGCGCCGGCTCGGTCCAATAGGTGAAGTGCCGCGCGCCGGCGACATTGCCGTGGCGGGTCCAGCCGTCGCCGTCGCCCTCCTTGACGCCGGCGTAGAGGTGGCCGCCGGGCCGGATCGCCTGGTGCAGCTTGTGCAGCACGATCGCCATCTCCGGGCGCGACAGGTGCAGCAGGACGGCGTCGCACCAGGCGCCGTCATACGGTCCACCGAGATCATCGCGCAGCGGATCGAGCACGCGGGCGTTGTGCCCCGCGGCGCGCATCCGGTCGACGAAGGCCGGCGTGATGTCGGTGCGGTCGACGGCCAGCCCGCGGGCTTCGAGCAGGGCGGCATCGCGACCGGGCCCGGACCCGATCTCGAGAACGCTGCCGCCGGTGCCGACGAGCCCGGCGAACCGATCGAGCTCGGCCAGCAGGTCCTCCGGAATCGCGCCAGTGCCGCTCGCGTAGGCCTCCGCATCGAGGTCGTATGCCGCCACGGTCGCCTCGCGCTCCGCCTGGCGGTCCTGGTCGGTGCGGGGGAGGCGATGAACGAACCGCGCGGCGTCGGCCGGGTAGAGGGGGAGTTGCTCGTCGGCGTCGTTGAGGGACCGCCAGACCACCGGGTGCTGCGCGCCGTCGTCCTCGGTGAGCGTCGTGCCCTGGGGCGGAATCGGCGGGGTGAGGCGCCCGGCATACAGGAAGACGATCTCGTGACCCGGCGCACCACGGATGGTGAAGATGGACTCGACGACGCCGAGCAGGTGCTCGTCGGTGAGTTCGGCGCCGAGCTCTTCGCGGATCTCGCGGGCGATCGCGGCGCGGTGGGTCTCACCGGGTTCGACGCTCCCGCCGATGAGGCGGTGGTAGCCGTGCGGGCTTTCCGGCGTCGGCGGGTGCACCGCGACGGCGTGGGCGGTGAACTCAGGATTGGGCAGGATCGCCATCGACTTCACCCGGATGCGCACACTGCGGACCTTATCCGGGCGAGCTTGATCTGCCGGATCAGCCGGGCCCGAGGTTGTGCCGGGGAGGTCTGTCGGTGGTCGGTCGTAGAGTCTTTTCATGGCAACGACGCGACTCATCGACGGGCCCTCGCTGGGGCTTGGTGAGACGCGCGCTGATGTGGAAGCCGTTGCGCCGCAACAGGATTCGCCGAGGCGCGCCTCTGCTGACTTAACAGCGTTGCTGGACCGTGCCCGGCTGATGACGGGCGAGACGACCGAGCGGTTGATCGCGGACGCGCACCCTGCCTCGCGCGCGCTGCTGCATCCCGAGGGGGCCGCGACCGGAGTTCAGTGTGCGACCGGAGTGGATGCCGATCCGCGGCGCGAGTTGGAGGACGTGATCCGGGCCTCGCAGCGGCTGCTCGCCACGGTGCAGGCCGCGCAGCTGATCGCGATCGCTCGCTATGCGGCCGTCGATGACGAACTCATCGATGCCGACACGGGCGAGACGGCGGTGGGGGAGCAGCCGATGGGACACCGGGCCGAGTTCGCCGACACCGACCTGGCGGCGGCGATGGGGTGGGGCACGCGGACCGCTTCGCGTCGCGTCGATGAGGCGGCCCTCGCGGTGCAGGCCTGTCCGATGCTGCTCGCCAAGGTTGTCGAGGGGGAGCTGGACGTCTGGCGGCTCAACGCCATCACCCGCGAACTCGAGACTGCGAGCGAGCAGACCCGTCGGGCGGTGCAGCGGCGGCTGTGGAAGGCCGGAGTCGCCGGCTGGTCGCTCGGCAAGATCACCCGGCGCGCGCGGGCGCTGATCCATGAGCTCGAGTCGGACGCGGTCCGCGAGACCCGTCGGCGGGAGATGCGTCACGAGGTTGGCGTGTGGGTGAACGGTCACCAGATCAGTGGTCTCACCGAGTTCCGTGCCGTGCTGCCGACGGAGCAGGCGGCGCGCATCTACGGCGCGGTCGATGAGCTGGCGCAGCACTTGCGAGCGGACTCCACCTGCGACAAGACCATCGGCCAGCACCGGGCGGATGCGTTGGACGATCTGGTCAATCACAACGCGCAGATCGACTATCGGCTGATCTTCCAGGTGCCGGTGAGCCGTGGTTCATGCGGGCAAGCGGCGGCGGCTGGTCCGGGTGCTGCGGCTGGGCCGGACACCTCCACGGGTGGGGCGGCAGGACATCCACCGAGTTCGGCTGATGCGTCGAATGTGCCTGCGGCCGTGGGAGATTCGACCGACAGCGGTCCTGCAACGAGCCCTCCAACGGGCAGATCGGCTGGCAGCCGCACGAAGCTCACCGACGAGGACCGGCGCGAGCAGTTGCGGCGAGCCGGACTGCCACAGCTCGGTCCACCACTGAGTTTCGCCGAGGCGATGCGTGAGCTCGAGCGATGGCGCAAGCGCCTGGGCTCGCCCCCGACGAGGAATGCGAGTGCCTCCGCCCAAGGGCACGCACGTGGCTCGGCGCCGCCGGGGAACGGGAGCGCCGATGCGGGAGGCGTCGGGCGTGGCTCGGCGCCGCCGGATAACTCGGGCGCCCGCCGGGAGGAACACGACTCGGCGCCGCCGGGGAACGGGAGCGCCAGCGCGGGGCGGCTCGGGCATGGCTCGGCCCCACCGGGAGACGTGAGTGGGGACGGGGAATCGCGTGGTTGGGATGGCGCAAGCGACACCGGAGCGCCCGCGTGTGATCGGGATGGCGTGGGCGTCGATGGTGGCGTGGGCGTCGATGGTGGCGTGACCTTCGGCCCGGTGACCGTGCCGGGCGTCGGGGTCATCGACGCGGAGGTGGTCACCGGCCTGATCGACAAGCTCGGCGTGCGGTTCGGTCGCGCCCTGGTCGATGCGGCCACCGGCGCCACCCTCGAGCTGCGCACCGACGCCTACGCGCCCACGGCCGACATACGGCGGCTCGTGATCCAGCGCGACGTCACCTGCCGGTTCCCCGGTTGCACCGTGCCGGCGCACCGATGCGACCTCGACCATGTCGTGCCGTGGCCGCAGGGGCCGACCGCGGTGCACAACCTGCAGGCGCTGTGCCGTCATCACCATCGCGCCAAGACCGCCACGCACTGGCGGGTGACGATGACCAAGGAAGGGGTGTGCGCCTGGGTTTCGCCGTCGGGTCGCGCCTACGAGACCCGGCCGGGCGACAACTGAGCCGCGGGGGCCCACAACCACCGCTGATGCGGCGCGGGCGAGGACAAACCCGCGGCTGACGTGCTTCGATGCCCGCGTGAGCATCCAGATCGTGCCAGCCGAGCGGGAGCACGCCTTCGTATGCGCGGCGCTGACCGTGCAGGCCGATCTGGAGGATGGCGGTGAGCGTCGCGACGGCTTTCTGACCGAGTATGCCGATGCGTGGCTGGCCGATTTCGAGCGCACGCCAACCTGGCTGGCGTTCGCCGACGACGGGACGGCGGTTGGGCTCGTCGTCACCTCCTGGGTGAAGAAGCTGCCGAGCCTGACCCGGCCGACGGTCGGCTGGCTGCACGTGAAGCTGGTGTTCGTGAGCCCGGCATACCGTGGCAAGGGGACGGCCGAGCGGATGCTCAAGACCATGCTGCGGTGGGGCGACGAGCACGCCATCACGCGCTATCAGCTGAATGCCGAGCCGAAGGCGCGCACGCTCTACGAGCGGCTCGGTTTTGGCCCGGCCGACGAACGGTTGATGCAACTGCAGCGCTGAGGGGTGTCGCGTAGCAGCGTGAACGTTCGTTGGTTGAGCAAGGCCGACGAAGGAGGCCGCGTCGAAACCAGCTGCGGTGGTCTCGATGCGGCGGCTCCTTCGTCGCTCGCCTTACTCGACCAGCGAAAGGGGGCGTCGCTCGCCTTACTCGACCAGCGAAAGGGGGCGTCGCTCGCCTTACTCGACCAGCGAAAGGGGGCGTCGCTCGCCTTACTCGACCGGCGAAAGGAGGGGCGTCACCCGCCTTACTCGACCAGCGAGGGAGGGCGGGTCAGCGGGGCTCGCACACGAAGAGCGGGATCTCGCGATCGGTCTTGGTCTGGTATTCCGCATAGGGCGGGTATGCCGCGACCGCCCGCTCCCACCACTCGGCACGCTCGGCACCGCTCAACCGGCGGGCAACCAGCTCGTGGTGCTCCGTCCCGTCCTGAAGGTCAACTTCAGGGTGAGCCACGATGTTGTTGAACCACGCGGGATTCTCGGGCGCGCCACCCTTGGAGGCGACCGCGAGATAGGAGCCGCCGTGCTCGACGCGCATCAACGGCACACGGCGCAGCTTGCCGGTCTTGGCGCCGCGCATGGTGAAGACCACGACGCGCATCCCCATGACGTCGACCGACTCGGTCGTGCCGGTCTCATCGATCTTGGCCAACTGTTCGGCGACCCAGGGGGTCTTCTCGACGGCGTACTCACCCTGCAACGGCATCGCACCACTCCTTCACCCGACAAACGATGGCCACCCGACAAACGATGGCCACCCGACAAACGACGGCCACCCGACAACGATGGCCTACTCGCGGCAACGGCGGCGAAGGCCGACGCATTCCCGCCCGTAGGATGCCGCCATGGTGGAGAACGAGGCCGACTTCGCGCGCGTGCCCGACGGGTTCGAACGCCTTTGGACCCCGCACCGGATGGCCTATATCGAGGCCGACAAGCCCCACGACGACGATGACGGCGCCTGCCCGTTCTGCACCGCGCCGAGCAAATCCGACGAGGACGGGCTGATCGTCCACCGCGGCGAGACCGGCTATGTCGTAATGAACCTTTTCCCCTACAACCCCGGCCACCTGCTGGTCTGCCCCTACCGGCACGTGCCGCTCTATCTCGACCTGACCGACGATGAGACGACCGAGTTCACCGCGATGACCAAGCAGGCGATCAGGGCGATCCAGCGCGCGAGCAACCCGCACGGGTTCAACCTCGGGATGAACCAGGGCGCGGTCGCCGGTGCCGGAGTGGCCGCGCACCTGCACCAGCACGTGGTGCCGCGCTGGGGTGGCGACGCCAACTTCCTGCCGATCATCGCCCAGACCAAGGCACTGCCCGCGCTGCTGGAGGACACCCGCCGGCGAATCGCCGAAGCCTGGGACGCCTGAGCCGCAACCGAACGCACCAGTAGGCTGACGCCACCATGCTCAACAGATACGCCCGTGCGTTCTTCACCAAAGTCTTCACGCCGGTCGCGCGCCTGCTGTTGAAGCTCGGCATCAGCCCGGACGTCGTGACGACCATCGGCACCCTCGGGGTCGCCTTCGGCGCGCTCGGGTTCTACCCGCGCGGCGAATTCTTCTGGGGCACGATCGTCATCACCCTCTTCGTCTTCTCCGACACCATCGATGGCGTCATGGCGCGGATGTCGGGCCGCTCGAGCGTGTGGGGCGCCTACCTGGATTCCACGCTGGACCGCGTGGGCGACGCCGCCATCTTCGGCGGCCTGGTCCTTTATTACGCCAGCTACCGCGGCCACGACATGGTGATGGCCGGATTGGCCCTGGCCTGCCTGATCCTCGGCAGCGTGGTCTCCTACGCCAAGGCCCGCGCCGAAGGCCTCGGTATGACGGCCAACGTGGGCATCGCCGAACGCGCCGACCGCCTGGTCGCGGTCCTGGTCACCACCGGCCTGGTCGGCCTCGGCCTGCCCAAGGTGGTGCTGACCGTGGTGCTCGCCCTGCTAGCGGTCGCCAGCTTCGTGACCGTGCTGCAACGCATGCTCACTGTGCGGCGTCAGGCGCTGGGCAAGCCCCTGTGATCTCGTGATCAGCACCGACCGGCTCGAAGTCCTCGGCTATCGCGCCGCCTGGTCCCTGGTGCGGCGCCTGCCCGAGCGCACGGCATACCGCCTGTTCGACGCGGCGGCGAAGGCGACCTACCGGCGCGACGGCCGCTCCGTGCAGCGGATGCGGGAGAACTACCGGCGCATCCGGCCCGAGCTCGACGCTGCCGCGCTCGAGGACCTCGTTGCCGCCGGCGTGCGCTCCTACCTGCGCTACTGGTGCGACGCCTTCCGGCTGTCGGTGCACACCCCCGAGCAGCTTGACGAGCGGATCCGGCTGACCGGTGCCGACGCCGAGGCGCGCGCGATCGTGGCGCGTGGTGAGCCGCTCATCCTCTTCCTCGGTCACCTGGGCAACTGGGATCTCGCGGGCGCCTGGGCGACCACACATTTCGCGCCGGTCACCACGGTCGCCGAACGCCTCGAGCCGGAGGAGGTCTTCACCGAGTTCCTCACCTTCCGCGAATCTCTCGGTATGACGATCGTGCCCCTCACCGGGGGCGTCGACCCCTATCCGACGCTGCGCGCGGCGCTGGGGCGCGGGGCTTTCGTGCCGCTGCTGGCCGACCGCGACCTGACCAGCCACGGCGTCGAGGTGACCCTGTGCGGCCAGCAGATCAAGGCGGCCACCGGCCCAGCCCGCCTCGCGCTGGACACCGGCGCGGCACTGTTCCCCCTCGCGATCACCTACGAGGACGTGCCCGGGCGGGCGGCGCCGCGCGTGGTGGCGCATTTCGGTGACCGCGTCGTCGTGCCGGACGGAGACCGGGCCGAGCAGGTGCGCGCGATGACCCAGGCGTGCGTGGACGGACTCGGCGAGCGGATCCGCACGCACACGCAGGACTGGCACATGATGCAGCGGATCTTCAGCGAGGACCTGTGAGGGTCGGCATCGTCAGCCCCTACTCCTTCGACGTCCCCGGGGGAGTGCAACTGCACGTGCGCGATCTCGCCGAATGGCTGCTCGGCCACGGCCACGAGGTCAATGTGCTGGCGCCCGCCGACGAGGACACCCCGCTCCCGGGTTATGTCACCGGCGCGGGTCGCGCGGTGCCGGTGCCCTATAACGGCTCGGTGGCGCGGTTGCTCTTCGGCCCGCTCACCGGAGCGCGGGTGGCGCGCTGGGTGGAGCACGGGCGCTTCGACCTGGTCCACGTGCACGAACCGGTGAGCCCCAGCCTGTCGATGCTCGCCATGTGGGCCGTCGAGGGTCCGCTGGTCGCGACCTTCCACACCTCCGGCACCCGTTCGCGTGCGCTGCTCGCCTCCCGGCCAGCGCTGCAACCCGGCCTGGAGAAGATCTCCGGCCGGATCGCCGTCTCCGACGAGGCCCGACGGTTCGTGCGCGAACACATCGGCGGCGACGCGGTCGTCATACCTAATGGCGTGTATGCCGACCGGTTCGCGGCTGCCGCTCCCCGTCCCGAATGGCAGGGCAACCCCGAGGCGCCGACGCTCGGCTTCCTCGGCCGGATCGAGGAGCCACGCAAGGGGCTGCCGGTGCTGCTCGACGCGATTCCCGCTCTGCTGCAACGGTTTCCGCGCCTTCGGGTGCTGGTGGCTGGCCCTGGTGACCCGCAGGTGGCGCTCGCCGGCCGGTCACCTGCGGTGCGTGAGGCGTGCGTCTTTCTCGGGCGGGTGAGCGACGAGGACAAGGCGCGTCTGTTGCGCTCGGTCGACGCCTATGTCGCGCCCAACACCGGCGGTGAGAGTTTCGGCATCATCCTGGTCGAGGCGATGAGCGCCTGCGCCCCGGTGGTCGCGAGCGACCTGCATGCCTTCCGCGCGGTGCTCGACGACGGGTGGGCCGGTGCGCTCTTCGTCAACGAGGACTCGCGTGATCTGGCGGCGGTGCTCACCGACCTGCTGCTCGCGCCAGCCGACCGGGCCGACCTGGCCCGACGCGGAGCCGAGCGCGCTCGCCGGTTCGACTGGGACAAGGTGGCCGGCGAGATCGTGAATGTCTACGAGACGGTGCTCGAGGCGAGCCCGCTGCGGGCCGGTGTGCCGGTCGACGCGCGCCCGACCCGGTGGTGGAGGGGCGGTAACTGATGGGCGTGTGGACCTGGGTGTCGATCGCGGTGGCCGTGGCTGCGGTGATCGCGTGGTATCTCTCCTACACCGCGGCGCGACTGGACCGGCTGCACGCGCGGGTCGAAGGATCGGTGTCGGCCCTGGATGCCCAGCTCGTCCGGCGGGCCGAGACCGGGCTGGAGTTGGCCAACTCCGGTTTGCTCGACCCGGCGAGTTCAATGCTGCTCACCGAGGCATGTGCCGCGTCCCTGGACGAATCCGATGTCACCGAGGTGCGGTCCGAGGTGCAGCGCCACGGCGTCGACCGCCGGCGGGCGCGGATCGAGTCCGAGCTGTCCGAGACCTTGCGCGCGGTGCTGGTGCCGGAGGTCGTGGTCGAGTTGGCGGACACCGCCCAGGGTACGGAGGTCTTGCGCCGGGTGCAGCAGACCGCTCAGCGGGTGCAGCTGGCGCACCGCTTCCACAATGACGCCGTGCACGATGTGCAGCGGGTGCGCACCAAGCCGCTCGTGCGCATCTTCCGGCTGGCCGGGCACACGCTCCTGCCGGAGGTCGTCGACTTCGACGACAACGGGCCCGATCTCACCGGCGTCTGAGGGACCTCAGTCCCGGGTCGTCCACCAGCCGCTGCTCAGGTTGCCCACGTCCCGCCGCGTCGGCCGCAACGGCCCGGACACCTCGACCGCCGCATAGGCGTCACCGAGGCGCAGCATGAGCGCCGACGGGTCGGGGCCGGCATGCCCGCTCCACGAGACCGAGGCGGCGGCTACGGCCAGGGGAGCGAGATCGGCATACGGCGGGATGCGCAGTTCCATTGTCGCGATCGTCGGCACTTCGACGTCATGGCCGCCCGCGAGCACGGTGAGCACCGGCTTGCCGTGCAGCCGCACCTCATCGAGGGCGACATTCACCGCTCGAAGCTCACCGGCGAGGCCGCCCTCGGGGGTCAACGTCCACTCGAGGGTGAGCTCGAGATCGGCGGCCGTGGCGTCGCGGGTCACCGCGCGCTCGCGAACTCGCGCACCAGCTCGGCCGTGCGGCTCGGTGGCGCCCACAGGTTGCCGTGATCGCGGCCGTGGATGATTTCGCGCCGGGCGTTCGGGAACCGGTGCTCCAGTTGCTCGCTCATCGCTGACGGCACCAGCGCGTCAGTCTCGCCATGGATCAACAGCGTGGGTATGCCGATTGCGCTCGCCTTCGCGAGGGTGTCGAACTTGTCCGGGACGAGCCGGGCGGGATAGGGGCGGAAGGTGTTCTTGAACATGGCCGGCATCGAGGTGAAGGCGGACAGCAGCACCAGGCGCCCACCGAGCCCGCGGTGGGCCATCTCGGTCGCGACGGCCGAACCCAGGGACTCGCCGACGAGCACGGTGTCCTGCGGCTCGCAGCCTGCGTCGCGCAGGTGGGCGAGGCTGTCGGCGACGCGGGCGTAGATGGCCCGCTCGCTCGGCTTCTCTGCACGCAGCACGCCGTAGCCGGGATATTCGATCGCGGCGAAACCCAGACCTCGGCGGCCGATGATCTCCACGAGGGGGCGGACGGTCGCCAGGTCGCTGCCGTTGCCATGCAGGTAGACGACCGTGCGCTGCTCTGGCGCCGCCGGTTTGTGCAGCAGCGCGATGGTCCCGCTGGGCGCGGCGGCCTGAACGACCTCGACGCCGGGAGCGATGGAGGTCACGGGCGGCACGGGATAAATGAGTCGGCGCACGAGCGCCATCATCGCAAGTGCTGCGCCGTCGCTGGCGACAACCTGCCGTGGCAGGAAGAAGTCACACGCTAGATGGTGGCACCTAGTGGCCTGATGGGCGGCATACGGTGGGGTTCTTCGCCGTTCGCACGCAGCAAGGAGCTCGATCCTCGTGACCCTCACCGACAACGACAACCGCACCGGCACTGCCCGCGTCAAGCGCGGCATGGCCGAGATGTTGAAGGGCGGCGTCATCATGGACGTCGTCACGGCCGAGCAGGCCAAGATCGCCGAGGACGCCGGCGCGGTCGCGGTGATGGCGCTGGAGCGGGTGCCGGCCGACATCCGCGCGCAGGGCGGTGTGTCGCGGATGAGCGACCCGGACATGATCGAGGGCATCATCTCGGCGGTCTCGATTCCGGTGATGGCCAAGGCGCGCATCGGCCACTTCGTCGAGGCGCAGGTGTTGCAGAGCCTCGGCGTCGATTACATCGACGAGTCGGAGGTGCTGACGCCGGCCGACTACGCCAACCACATCGACAAGTGGGAGTTCACCGTCCCCTTCGTGTGCGGCGCGACCAACCTCGGCGAGGCGCTGCGCCGGATCACCGAGGGCGCGGCGATGATCCGCTCCAAGGGCGAGGCCGGCACCGGTGATGTCTCCAATGCCACCACGCACATGCGCTCGATCCGCCAGGAGATCCGGCGGCTGCAGTCGCTGCCCGAGGACGAGCTGTATGTCGCGGCCAAGGAGCTGCAGGCGCCCTACGAGCTGGTCAAGGAGGTCGCCGAGCTCGGCAAGCTGCCGGTGGTGCTGTTCACCGCCGGCGGCATTGCGACCCCGGCCGACGCGGCGATGATGATGCAGCTCGGCGCCGAGGGCGTCTTCGTCGGCTCGGGCATCTTCAAGTCCGGCAACCCGGCCCAGCGCGCCGAGGCGATCGTCAAGGCGACGACGTTCTACGACGACCCCGACGTGATTGCCAAGGTGTCGCGCGGCCTCGGCGAAGCGATGGTCGGCATCAACGTCGATGAGCCCGCGCGTTCGATCCAGTTCGCCGAGCGCGGCTGGTAGCCGCCGGCGCCGCCGCCCACCATCGGGGTGAATCTGTGGTGGAAAAGTTATACCCTGGCTGTCATGAAGACTGCGATCAGCCTCCCGGACGATGCCGCTGAACGCTTCGATGACGTAGCGCGTAGGCACAACATGACGCGATCGGAGTTCTATCGGCAGGCAGCCGAGCGCTACGCGGACACGCTGAGCGGTGGGGACCTGACAGCGCAGATCGACGAAGCGATCGATGCTGTCGGGCAACCAGGCGAGGAGTCGGCAGAGTTGCGCAGCGCGGCGAATGCGAGGCTTGTCGAGGCCTCGGACGAATGGTGATCCGGCGGGGCCAGATCTGCTGGGTCGACTTCGGCGAACCCAAGGGCAGTGCGCCCGCGAAGCGACGACCGGCGGTGATCGTGCAGTCCGATCGCTACAACGCCTCGCGAATCTCTACCGTGGTCGTTCTGCCGATCACGTCTAACACCGCCCTCGCCCGGCATCCGGGCAACGTGTTCCTGCCGGCACTGGCCACGGGATTGCCGAAGGACTCGGTCGTCAACGTTTCCCAGCCGATGACGGTGGATCGTTCCGGTCTTGACGATGGCGAAAGTCAGCTTCCTCGTCATTTGATGGAGGCGATCGATGCTGGGCTTCGCAAAGTCATCGACCTGTGAGCAACTCAGGGTCGGGTGAAGCCGATCTGTTCGTCGGGGACGGTCACGTCGACCCGCGCGCCATACGCCAGATCCTTGATGCGGGGGAGTAGCAGTTCGAGCACGGTGAGCGCCTGGTGGTGGGCCGGCTTGGTCTCCGGGTGCGGCCGATAGACGAGCCCGTCGTATGCCGTCCCCTGGTGCGTCAGGGTGCAGTCGAAGAACGAAAACGTCTCTGCCGCAATGAGATTCGTCCACATCACATCGGCAAGCGTGAGGCGAGGGGAACGCCATACGGGCAGCAGGGGAGCGACGTCGACATTGACCGTGCCCGGCCAGTAGCGCGACAGGTCGAGTCCGCGGGCCGCGAAGTGTGGCGTCTGCAGCGCTATCGCACCTGCGGGGTATGGCGAGTGGTCGCCTTGCCCGGACGCGACGCCGTGGCCGGCGACGACGATGCCGCTGGCGGTGCTCACCGGTCGAGCACCATCAGGTGGACGTCGGGCTCGTCGTCGGGCAACCAGTCAGGTCGCCCGGTGCCGACGAGCCGCCACCCGCGATGGGCGTAGACGGCCGCGGCGGCGCTGTGCGACTGGACCACATCGAGCACCGGCGTGCGCCCCTGGGCGAGCAGGTAATCCTCGGCGGTGTCGAGCAGGGCACGTCCGATGCCCATGCCCTGGTAGTCGATGCCGGCGAAAAGCACTGAGACACAACCGAGTTCGTCGACCGGGCGCCCGACGGCAGAGGACCAGGTGCGGCTGAAGTCGTCGTCGACGACCGTGGTGACG
The DNA here is from genome assembly GCF_011440275.1 of Metallococcus carri. Lineage (GTDB taxonomy): Bacteria > Actinomycetota > Actinomycetes > Actinomycetales > Dermatophilaceae > Metallococcus > Metallococcus carri. The sequence goes on from NZ_JAAOIV010000011.1 coordinate 116,692, forward strand.
GCGACGTGGCCGGCGACGTCACCGTCGACCTCGGCCACCCAGGCGCGCTCCTCGGTGTCGCGGCGCAAGAACTCGACGGCTGGGAAGGGCAGCGGCCAGCGAAACGGATATCGACTGGTGGGCTGCTGTCCGGCGAGGAGCGCTTCGAGGACGGGCAGGTCGGCGTCGACTCGCTCACGAACGGTGATCGTCACCCGTGAATCCTAGGCGGGCCCCTGGGACGGCGACCCGAGCGCGGCCGGCATCGACCGGCTCGCCCGTGAGCGACGCAGCCGAGTGGTCGAAGCGAAGAGCACGCCGGCGACCACGACGACCGCTCCGACCAGCTCGACCACCGACGGCCGCTCGTCCAGCACTACCCACGCGGTGCTCAGTCCGACGACGGGCACGAGCATCGAGTAGGGCGCCACCGTGCTTGCTGGGTGGCGGGCCATCAACCAGGTCCACAACCCGCTCCCAAGCACCGTGCCGATGAGGCAGGTGTAGGCGAGGCCGGCGAGTGCCCACGGGGCGGACGCCGCGGTGCGCAAGGCGGTCAGGTCGCGTTGCGGCCCCTCGACGATCAGCGACAGCGCGAGCATCGGCAGGGGCGGCACCACGCTCATCCACATCGTGAGGTGCAACGGGTTCGGGGGTGCGGCAAGCCGGGACGCGAGGTTGCCCAGGGCCCACCCCAGCCCGCCGAGCACGGTGAGCACGAAGGGCCACCAGGTCGCACCGCCCGCACGCGCCGATCCGACGATCGCCAGGCCCGCGACCGCGACGGCGACACCGAGTGCCTTGCGCCGGTTGGTGGGTTCGTGCAGCAACACCGCACCGAGGATCACCGTGAACGGCGCGGAGCACTGCAGCACGAGCGAGGCGAGACCGGTCGGCATACCGGCTGACATGCCCCAGTAGAGGAAGGTGAACTGCAGGATGCCGAAGCCGATGCCGTAGCCCATCAGGTAGCGGACCGGCACCTTGGGGCGCGGGACGAACAGGATCGTCGGCACCGCGAGCAGGGTCCACCGCATCGCCGAGCACAGGAAGGGCGGGAACTGCTCCAGCGATGCGTGGATCGCCAGGAAGTTCACGCCCCAGCAGGCAGCGACGAGGATTGCGAGCAGTCGATGGCGGACAGGCATGGTCTCAGCGTCGCGTCCACAACTGTGAAGGACCAGCACCCATATCTGAACACACCGATTAGGCTTCCTACATGGACCCGCGGCATCTGACCTTGCTGCGCGAGCTCGCCGAACGAGGCAGCGTGCGCGCGGTGGCCGCGGCGACCCACCGCACACCGTCAGCGGTCTCGCAACAGTTGCGGACCGCTGAGCGCGAATTGCGTTGCCGTCTGGTCGAACCCGATGGCCGCGGGGTGCGGCTGACCGACGCCGGGCGGCTGCTCGCAGCCGAAGCGGACGGGGTCGAGACCGCGATCGCGCGTGCCGAGACGCGGCTGGCCGAGTTCCGCGGCCGGCCGGAGGGGCGGGTCAGTATCGCCGTGCTGCCGAGTGCGGGGGAGTTGCTGATCCCGGGGCTGCTGCGGGCGCTGCGAGACGAGCCGATCGAGATCTCCCTCACCGACGACGATGTCGCGGAGGTGGGTTATACGACGCTTGCCCGCGATCACGACATCGTGATCGGCCACAGCCTGGTCAGCGGCCGCCCGGAGGGCGCCGAGGGGATGGTCTGCACGGTGCTGGCCCGCGAGCCAATCGACCTCGCGGTGGCCGCCGGCCACCCGCTCGCGACCCGACGCTGGGTGCGGCCGCGCGATCTGGTCGCCGTCGGCTGGATCGCCGTGCCCGAGGGCTATCCGTTCCGTTCGGTGCTGCACGAGGTGGAAGAGGTGACCGGCGCGCCGGCGGAGATCCGGCATGTCGTGCGCGACAACCGCCTGGTGGAGGCGTTGGTGATCGCTGGCGAAGGCGTCGGTCTGTTGCCGCGCTTCACCACCCGCCCGCGCGAGGGTTTGGTGACGCTGCCGATCCGGGGCGCCCAGGCGCAGCGCTGGGTGGTGGCCATCTCCCGCCCGGCTCGCGCGGAACGCCTTGTCGTGCAACGGGTTGTCCGCGAACTGCGCCGTGCCGCTCGGTCGGCTCTGGCCGCGCCGTAGGCTTGCTGATTGTGAGATCGACCCTGTCCCGAAATGGCGCGCGATGACGGCCCGTATCGGCGTCCTGGCGGTGCAGGGGGACGTGCGTGAGCACCTCGCCGCGCTACGCGAGGCAGGGGCCGATGCTGCGCCGGTGCGCCGCCCACAGGAGCTCGCGCAGGTGGACGCCATCGTGTTGCCCGGCGGCGAGTCGACCACCATGGACCGCCTGCTGCGCACCTTCGAGCTGATGGAGCCGCTGCGCGCGCGGATCGCGGACGGTATGCCGGCATACGGCTCGTGCGCGGGCATGATCCTGCTGGCCGACGAGATTCTCGACGGCCACCCGCAGCAGCAAACGGTGGGCGGCATGCGAATCACGGTGCGCCGCAACGCTTTTGGCCGTCAGGTGGACTCCTACGAGACCGACCTGGAGATGACCGATGTCGGCACGGTGCGCGCGGTGTTCATCCGGGCGCCGTGGGTGGAGCGCACCGGCGACGGCGTCGAGGTGCTCGCGCAGGCGAGCGGTCACCCCGTCGCGGTGCGACAGGGCAACCTGCTCGCCACGTCCTTCCACCCCGAGGTCACCGGCGACCACCGGGTGCACGCGATGTTCGTGCGGATGCTCAGCCGGTGAAGAGCTTGGCGGCCTTGAGGATCGCCTGCCACAGGCCGTAGAGCAGCGGGATCGCGACGACGATCCACGCGAGCGCAATCAGCGCGGGGCTGGTGGTGCTCGGTGCGGTCACCGGGTCGGGGTTTCGCTCGGTCATGCGAGCTTCGCCTCCTCTTGCTGCTCGGGCGCGGCGTGCGCCATCGGGTCGAAGTACTTGGAGTTCACCGGGTTGATCAGCAGGTTGGCGATGAAGCCAACAACGAGCACACCGACCATGGTGAACAGGGCGGGCTTGTAGTCGTCAGCGATGAGGTTGCCGGGCTTGCCGGCCGCGTCGAGGTAGCCGTTGACGATGAGCGGTCCGACGACGCCCGCGGCCGACCAGGCGGTGAGCAGCCGGCCGTGGATCGCGCCGACCTCGAGGGTGCCGTAGAGGTCCTTGAGGTATGCCGGGACCGTCGCGAACCCGCCGCCGTAGAACGAGATGATGAACAGCGCGAGGAGCACGAAGACCGCGGTGGCGCTGTGGCCGACCGTGGCGAGCAGCAGGTAGAGCACCGCGCCGACGCCGAGGAACACCATGTACATCGGCTTGCGCCCGATGATGTCGGAGGTCGTGGACCAGGTGAACCGGCCGAGCATGTTGCCCACGCTCAGCAGGCCGACGAATCCGGCGGCGACCGCGGCGGAGACCGCCGAGGTCTTCCCGTCGCGGAAGAAGTCCTGGATCATCGGCGCGGCCTGCTCGAGGATGCCGATGCCCGCGGTCACATTGCAAAAGAGCACGATCCACAGCAGGTAGAACTGCCGCGTCTTGATCGCCTCGTTGGCCCGCACGAGCGCGCCGCTCATGCCCGCCTGGTGGGTGACCTCGTCATCGTGGCCGCCATAGCCCTGCGGCAGGCGCATCAGCGCCACGCCGATCATCATGAAGATCAGGTAGATGATGCCGAGCGTCACGAAGGTCATCGCCAGGGCGTGAGTCGATGCGACCGCGCCCTTGGCGTTGGGGTCGAAACCGCTGTCATAGGTGCGCAGCAACTGGTTCGACAGCGGGGCTGCGACGAGCGCGCCGCCACCGAAGCCCATGATCGCCATACCGGTGGCGAGGCCGGGCCGGTCCGGGAACCACTTGATCAGCGTGGACACCGGGGAGATGTAACCGATGCCGAGGCCGATACCCCCGAGCACGCCATACCCGAGATAGAGCAGGATCAACTGGCCGGTCGCGATGCCGAGCGCGCCGACGAGGAAGCCGGCGAACCAGAAGATCGCCGAGACGAGCATGGCTCGGCGGGGTCCGTTGCGCTCGACCCAGCGACCGCCGATGGCGGCGGACAGTCCGAGGCAGACGATCGCGAGCGAGAAGACCCACGCGACCGCGGTCTGCGAGGAGCCGAAGCGGTGCACGAGCGAGGTCTTGAAGACCGAGAAGGCGTAGACCTGTCCGATCGACATGTGCACAGCGAGCGCTGCGGGCGGGATGAGCCATCGGCTGTAGCCGGGTTTGGCCACCGATGACGGCTTGTCCAGGAACGGCATTGAAGCGTCCTCCCAGATGACGGTGATGACGGATGCGCACACAACCTAGTGCGGACCGAGGCCGGTCCGTGAGACCCACGAGGGGGGAATTGAAGATTGAACGACCCGCCCCTGACGTGTGCGTGTCGGGTCTCGCCACGGCTGCCGCGGACGCCCTCGGTAGCATGGGCGGTCGGCATACGGCACGAACGGCAGCGTTGAGGGAGACATGAGCGGTCACTCCAAGTGGGCGACAACCAAGCACAAGAAGGCGGCGATCGACGCCAAGCGCGGCAAGTTGTTCGCCAAGCTGATCAAGAACATCGAGGTCGCGGCGCGCTCCGGTGGCGGTGACCCGGCCGGCAACCCGACGCTCTACGACGCGATCCAGAAGGCCAAGAAGTCGAGTGTCCCCAACGACAACATCGACCGCGCGGTCAAGCGTGGTTCGGGGGCCGAGGCCGGCGGCGCGGAGTACCTCGCGCTGACCTACGAGGGTTATGCGCCGGGTGGCGTCGCGCTGCTCATCGAAGTGCTGACCGACAACAAGAACCGCGCCGTCGCTGAGGTGCGCACCGCCCTGCAGAAGAACGGCGGCTCGATGGCGGACAGCGGTTCGGTCGCGTTCATGTTCAACCGCAAGGGTGTCGTCATCGTGCCCAAGGCCGGGCGTGACGAGGACGACCTGCTCGAGATCGTCCTCGACGCCGGTGCCGAGGAGATCAACGATCTCGGTGACAGCTTCGAAATCGTCTCGGAGGCAACGGATTTCGTCGCCGTGCGGCAGGCGCTGCAGGCCGCTGGCGTCGACTACGACTCGGCTGAGCCGCAGTGGCGCCCGACGACCGAGGTGCCGCTCGACAAGGACGGCGCCAAGAAGATGTTCCGCGTCATCGACGCGCTCGAAGACAGCGACGACGTGCAGAACGTCTTCGCCAACGGTGACGTGCCGGACGAGGTGCTCGCCGCGCTCGACGCCGAAGACTGACCGGGTCTCACGCCGATCGGTCGTATGCCGCCGCGGCGAACCTGCCGAGGGCAGCCACCGCTGCGAGGTAGGGCGCGGGGCCGAAGCTGATCCTGGCCACCCCGAGCGCGGCGAGGGCGTCGACATCCGCTGGGTCGGAGGCCATCACGTTGACCGGCAGTGGCGATCCGGCGACGACCCGCCGGATCAGCTCGGCGTCGGTCAGGCCGGGCACGAACAGGCTCGACGCACCGGCGGCGGTGAAGGCCTCGGCTCGGTCGAGCGCCTCGGTGACCTTGGCGTGGTCGTGGGTCGCCGGGTCGGTGTTCAGGAAGATGTCGGTGCGGGCATTGAGGACGAAGTGGTCGCCGACCGCCTCACGTGCCGCGGCGAGCCGGTCGCACTGCTCGGGCAGGTCCCGCAGACCCCCGCCCGCGAGCCCGTCCTCAAGATTGCAGCCCACCGCGCCGGCGTCGACGGCCGCCGCCACCGAGCGCGCGACATCCGCCGGCGTCTCGCCGTAGCCGTGCTCCAGGTCGACGGTGACCGGCAGATCGACCGCGGCGGTGATCTCCCGCACGACCGTCAGGGTGAGGTCGAGCGGCAGCTGCTCGCCGTCGGCATACCCGTGGGCGGCGGCGACCGACCAGCTGCCGGTGGCGATGGCTGCGGCGCCAGCGTCGGCGATCGTGCGTGCGCTGCCGGCATCCCAGGCGTTCACCAGCACGACGGGGTCACCCGGGTGATGGAGGTCGAGGAAGGTCATGCGAATCTCCTTGTCTATCAATCGGTTTGCCCGATGCGGGGGTCCTTGATTAGCAGCGTGGTGGCGGCGACCGCGGCCATGGTGATGGCGCACCCGGTCCACAGCCAGCCGGCGCCGGCGACGGCGAGCACCGCGGTGCCGAGGACCGGACCGGCCGCCATACCGATCGCGAAGCACCACCCGCTGAGCGCCATATAGCGACCGCGCAGGTGGGCTGGCGCGATGGCCGCGAAGAGAGCGCCGGTCATCGCAGCGCAGACGACCTCGCCGACGCTCCAGCTCACGACGACCAGCGCGTGCGACCAGCCGGACGCCGCGAGCGCCGTCGCACCGAAACCGAGGCCAAGCAGGAGCAGGCCGCCGGCGTAGGCGTGGATCGGGCGCACGAGCGTGAGCACCCGGTCGGCGAAGGGTTGCAGCGCGATGATGACCAGACCGTTGATCGCGATGATCACCCCGTATGCCGCGGGTCCCAGCCCCTGGCGCGACATCGTGAGGGGCAGCGTGGTGTAGGCCTGCTGGTAGACGGTGGAATAGGCGATGCCCGCGACGACGAGCAACCGCAACGTGCGGTCGGTGCGCAGCGACGATAGGTAGCCGCCGCGTTCGCCGGTGGGTCGGGGGAGAGCGATGCGAGGAGCCTTGAGCCACAACCAGATTCCGGCGATGGCGGCCGACGATGCGTCGATGAGCAGCAGCGTGGTGAAGCCGTAGCGGCTGAGTGCACCGGCGCTCAGCGTCGCCAGCGAGAAGCCGATGTTGACGGCCCAGAACGACAGCGAATAGGCACGAGCGCGCAGCGGTGCAGGCACCACGTCGGCCACCAGGGCCTGGCTCGCCGGCCGGGCCAGGTCACTGCTCAGCCCGACCGCGATCGCCGCGATGATGAGTGCAGGCAGTGTGGTGGCCAGGGCCAGCGCGACAAGGGTGATGGCGGCCAGGAAGTACCCGGCAAGCAGGGTGGAACGGCGCCCGATCCGGTCGGCGGACCAGCCACCGATGAGTCCGGACACCATCGCGCCCGCACCGAGCAGCGAGGCGATCAGCCCGGCGGTGGTGACCGGCAGGCCGCGGGTGGTCGTCAGGTAGAGCGTCAGGAAGGGCACCATGAAGGTCGCCAGCCGGTTGACCAGCACGGCGGTCCACAGCACCCAATAGCCGGAGGGAAGCCCCCACCAGGTGCCCCCGTCGGGCGGTGCGCCGGTGAGCGAAGGTGCGCAGGTCGTCATACGACCGACGGTGCACGGGGCCAGGCGGGGGCGGCCACCATTCGGGCAGGGCCGAATCGAAGAGGCTGTCGGGGGCGGCGTCTACCCTCGGTCGTATGACGACCCCGGTGCGCTTCGTCGCGGCCGCCGATTTGGCGCGGTTGCGCTTCGCGACGTCACCGCTCTGGGAAACGGTGGCGAGCGTGCGGGTGCTGCGTGACGGAGCCGGGGGAGCGCTACATGCGCCGTGGCGGGCGACTGCACGGGAGCGGATCGTCGGGGCGGGCGCGAGTTTCCCGGTGCTGGACGCACTCATCCCGCCGTCGGGTCACCTGGCCGACTTCCTCACCCCGACGCCATCACGCCGATCCAACGCCTTTGAGACCGAGCTGACGGCGGTGGCGAAGGTGCCCGTTGAGGTCGTCCTCGAGGATCTGCAGACGCTGCTCGCCGCGTCGCCGACCAAAGCTGCGGCGCAGATCTTGACGGACGGTCTTGATGACCCGGATGCGTTGCGGGACAAGGCGATTGACGAGCTGCGCGACTATTGGAGTTTGACCGTGTCGCGGGTGTGGGACCGGCTGCGCGGGCTCGCCGACAGCGATATCGCCTGGCGTCTCGACCTGCTCGCCGACGGCGGTGGCACCAAGGTGCTCGGCACCCTGCATCCGCGGGTGCGGATGGACGAGGACCGGCTGGCGATCGAGAACTCCTGCAAGGACGGCCCGACCCAGTCCGGTCACGGCGTGGTGCTCGTGCCATGTGCCTTCGGCTGGCCCGATTTGTTGCTGTTCAACGTGCCCGACTATGCCTTGACGCTGACCTACGCGCCGCGAGGCGTGGGGATGCTGTGGCGTGATGCGCCCGATCCGCAGGCCTCGCCGCTGACCGAACTGATGGGGCGCACCCGCGCGGCCGCCATACAACTGCTCGACCTGCCGATGACGACCGCGCAGCTGGCCTGCCATCTGGACCTGACCCCGTCGACGGCGAACGAGCACCTGAAGATCCTGGAGCGTTCGGGGCTGGTGGCGGCGACCCGGCGCGGCCGGTCGGTGCTCTATGCGCGGACGCCGCTCGGCGCGGGCCTGGCAACGCAGACCGGCTGAACACACCGGTGGCCCGGCCCCACGAGAGGGCCGGGCCACCGGTGCTGCGGACGGGGATCAGCCGCGCTTGTGGTCCCAGCGCCGGAAGCCGGCAGCCTGGGCCGCGTCCTCGGTCTCGAACCACACCTCGGCCTTCGTGCGCCCGTAAGAGGGCGACTCCTGGGTGTGGTAGAGCATCGAGTCGGCGTTGCCCTTGATGCCCCAGCCGGCTGGGCCCGAGCCGTCCTCAGCCGGCTCGGCGGACCCGGGACCGAACGGCCCCGCACCACCAGCCGCGTTGCCGGTCGCGCCCAAGCCGCCGGTGCCAGTGCCCGCGGTCGACCCGGAGCCGTATGCCGACGAGCCGTCGTGCGCGCCGGTGCCCGTGTCGCGGGTGTCGGCGCCTGCGGTGGTGCCGGTGCCCGTGCCGGTTGAGCCGTAGCTGGTCGACGCGGAGGAGCCGGGATGCCGGTCGGCATCCGAGCTACCCGTTGACCCGGTGCCGCTGTCGGAGCCGTAGCCGGCCGACGTTGATCCAGTTTCGGCGCCGTCGTCGCCGTGGCGGTGTGCGGCACCTGCGGCGGCCGCACCGGCGCCCGCGCCAGCCGCACCAGCAGTGGCCGCGCCACCCCAACCGGACGAGCCGGAGGAGTCCGACGAACCCGAGCCGACCGCGCCCCCGTCGGTCGCACCCGGCGAGGAAGACGCGTCGGATGAGCCAGCCACCGGCCCTGCGCCGGTGCCGGTCGTCGCGCTCGTGCCGGTCGTGGAACTGGCTCGGTCATCGCTCGCCGACCACGTCGAACCCGCACCCGAGCTCGCGCCCGCATCGGCCGACGAGCCCGCACCCGCATCGGCCGACGAGCCCGTGAGGGCCGAATCCGCAGTGCTGCCAGTGGAATTCGCATCAGTGGACGTGTGCGTCGACGTGGAGTCGGAGCCGTGAGCTCCAGCCGTGGGTGCGGACGTGGGCGCAGTCGTCGAAGCGCTGTCGCCGGCATACCCACCGGAGGTGGAGGTGTCAGCTCGGTCGTCGGCGGACGACCAGGTCGCCCCCGTGTTGCCCGAGCCGACCGTCCCGGTCGACGCCGAGTCGGTCGTCGACGTGCCGGTGCCGTCACCCCACGACGGAGCGTCCTGCGGGCGGCCCTCGGGCATGCCGTCGGGCGAACTGCCGGCCGTGGTGCCAGCGGGCGCGGTGTTCGGGTCGCCGGACCAGTCGGTGTCGGCGGCCGTCGTCCCCGTCGTGCCGGGCTCGGCAAAGCTCTGGCGCGGGTCATTGGCCGTGCCCGTCGTCGCGTCCGCACCGTAGGCCTGGGGGTCGTTGTGCCGGTTCGTGTCGTATGCCGGGGTGCCGCTGGAGTCACCCGCGGTGCCTGCGTCATACCTGCCAGCCTCGCTGGAGTCACCGGTGGAGGTGGCAGCGTCGTACCGGCCGCTGGAGTCGCCAGCCGGGCCGGCGGCATACCCGCCATCGTCATGTCGACCGGCGTCGTACCCGCCAGCACCGTCACCGGTCGAGCCCGCACGAATATCGGACTCCTGGTCATACGGCCGGGTGCCAGCACCCGCCGCACCAGCACCAGCCGCACCAGCGCCCGTCACACCAGCGGCTCCAGCGCTGCCGGAGGTTCCGCCCACGCGGTCACCTGCGGCGCCGGCACGGTCGTGGCCCGCGTCGGTCCCGGCGACACCGTCGCGCGCCTTGTTGCGGTTCATCCACCACCAGATCAGCGCGGCGATCACGAGGATGACCAGGATCACCAACAACCACTTCATTGTCGCTCTCCAACCTTTCGAGCACCGCGCAGCACGGCGTCCGCGCTGCGGTGTGGTGCGACATGGGTGGCCGCCGATGAGGCGGCCGGATCCCGCGGCCGAAGAGCCGGGGGAGACCAGGGGGACAGGTGCATGCGCCGACCGTCGTCAAGGTCCAAGCGCCTCACCTCATTCGGCAGCAGGTGCCCCGATGCACCGTCCGGCCACTCAAACTACGGTGCATCGGGCGATTTCGTCAGGTGGTGCAGCGGAAATCTTTCCGGACCCGCTAGCAGCGGCCGGGTAGTTTGCGGCCATGACCGACCTCGCCCGCGCGACCCCGAGCAGTGCCGACACCGACGCCGCGGGCATCGCCGCCTTCGTTGACGCAGTCCTGGCGTCCGGCACCGAACTGCACACCCTGATGATCCTGCGCCGTGGCGAGGTCATCGCCGAAACCCGTTGGGCGCCATACGAACTCGACCGACCCAACCTGCTCTACTCACTCAGCAAGAGCTTCGTCAGTGCGGCCGCTGGGCTCGCGATCGGCGAGGGACGCTTCGGCCTGGACGACCGCATCGTCGACCATTTCCCCGACCTGGTGCCGGCCGATCTGGGTGAGCACTGGCGCGAGCTGCGCGTGCGGCACTGCTTGAGTATGGCGACCGGTCACCTCGACGATCCGGCCTTCCCTTTCCCCGAGGCCGGCACCGACTGGCTGCGTTATTTCTTCACGCTGCCGCCCGAGCGCGAACCCGGCACGGTGTTCACCTATAACCAGTTCGCCACGTATACGGTTGCGCGGCTCATCGAGCAGACGTCCGGTCAGCGGGTGCTGGACTATCTGCGGCCGCGGCTGTTCGCACCGCTCGGCATCACCGAGGCTGCCTGGCTCACCGACGGTCACGGGCACGACGCGGGCTTCTCCGGGCTGCACCTGTCGACCGAGGCCGTCGCCCGCTTCGGTCAACTCCTGCTGCAGCAGGGCACCTGGCAGGGGCAGCAGATCCTCGACCCCGCCTGGATCGAGCAGGCCAGCCGGGTGCAGATGCCGAATGACGCGGCGCACCGCAGGCCCGGCGTGGAGCCGCCGACCATCGACTGGGGCAGCGGTTATGGCTTCCAGTTCTGGATCGCCACGCACGGCTATCGCGGCGACGGCGCCTACGGTCAGTTCTGCATCGTGCTGCCGCAGCATGACGCGCTGGTCGTGACGACCGCCGAGACGATGGACATGCAGGGTGTGCTCGACCAGGCCTGGACCCACCTGCTGCCGGCCTTCGACCGCCCCGGCAGCGAAGCCGCCGACCGCGCCCTGGTCGAGCGCCTTGCCAACCTGCGCCTTGAGGGACCCGCCGATGACGAATCCGGTTCGGACACAGTCGAACTCAGCCGCGACGGAGGTGACGCGGCACGGTCGGTGACATCCGTGCGGGTGCGCGCGAACGGCTCGGCATACGCCCTCGAGTGTGCGGCAGGGGACCAGCGCTGGGAGCTGCCCGTCGGCCGAGGGGAGTGGGCTCGCGGCACCTGGAAGGGTGATGCGAGCGTGCCCTTCATGTCGTGGGGCGGCTGGCAGCAGGGCCGGTTCGTGGCCCAGCTGCGGATGATCCAGACCCCGCACCGGATCGACCTCGTTGCCGACCCGCAGGCGGGCACGGTCAGCCTGCAGTGGCGTTATCCGCCCCTGCACGGCGACCCGGAGGCGCACCGCCTCACCGAGGAGTAGCCGGCAACGCGCCGACGCACCTGCCGCGAGGGCCGCCGACGGACGGTTATCGTCCTGGACGAAACCGAACATCTGTGCGAGGAGCCAAGCGTGCGCGTTCTCGGCGTCGACCCGGGCCTGACCCGATGCGGCATCGGCGTGGTCGACGGCGGCATCGGCCACCCGGTCCGCCTGGTCGCCGTCGGCGTCATCCGCACGCCCGTGCACGACGACCCGGCCGAGCGCCTGCTGACCCTGCAGACCGAGATCGACCAGTGGATGAGCGATCACGAGCCGGATGTCGTCGCCGTCGAACGCGTCTTCGCCAAGGCCAACATCAAGGGGATCATGGGCACCGCTCAAGCCTCCGCCGTGCCGATGCTCGCGGCCGCCCGCCGCGGGCTGCCGCTCGCGATGCACACGCCGAGTGAGATCAAGGCCGCGGTCACCGGCAGCGGCCGCGCCGACAAGGCCCAAGTGACCTCGATGGTCACCCGGATCCTGCGGCTGCAGACCGCGCCCAAACCGGCCGACGCCGCGGACGCGCTCGCCCTCGCCATCTGTCATGTATGGCGGGGCGGGGCGGCCGAGCGGCTCGCCGGAGCCACGGTGCGACGGCCCACGCCGCAGACCGCCGACCGCAGCGTGCGCAGGTACGCCCGATGATCGCCTCGGTCCGCGGGACGGTGCTGGCAACCGGGCTCGACCACGTCGTGATCGAGGTGGGTGGCGTCGGCCTGCTCGTGCACACCACCGCCGGCACCTCGGGCAGCACCCGCACCAGCGCCGAACTCACCCTGCACACCACGCTCGTGGTGCGCGAGGACTCACTCACCCTCTACGGCTTCGGCGGCGCGACCGAGCGCGATCTGTTCGAACAGGTGCAGACCGTGAGCGGCGTCGGCCCGCGCATCGCCCTCGCGATGCTGTCGGTCCACGACCCGGACACGCTGCGCGCCGCGATCAGCGGCGGCGATCTGGTGGCGCTCATCAAGGTGCCGGGCATCGGCCGCAAGGGCGCCGAGCGGATCGTGCTCGAACTCAAGGACAAGGTCGCAGGTATGCCGGGTGCGGTCGCCTCGGCGACCGCCGAGCCGCCCGCGCCCGCCGCCGAGGTGCGCAACACCCAGGTGGTCGAGGCGCTGACGGGGCTGGGCTGGTCGGCCAAGCAGGCGCAGGACGCGGTCGCGCGGATCGAGAAGCAGCCGGATGCGCCAACCGAGGTGTCGGCGCTGCTGCGGGCGGCGCTGCGTGACCTGGGTCGTTGAGGCGGGTCGATGATTGATGACGATGACTGACTACGACGACGAGTCCTATGACGCGACCGCCCGGATCGTCGACCCGGGCGGTGCCGACGACGAGCGGCATTTCGAGGCGGCGCTGCGCCCGCGGCGGCTGGCCGATTTCGCCGGGCAGCCGCGGGTGCGTGATCAGCTCGGTCTGGTGCTCGAAGCCGCCCGCCGCCGCGACGCCCCGCCGGACCACGTGCTGCTGTCCGGACCACCGGGCCTGGGCAAGACCAGCCTGGCGATGATCATCGCCGCCGAGCTCGAGCAGCCGATCCGGATCACCTCCGGGCCGGCCATCCAGCACGCCGGTGACCTCGCCGCCATCCTGTCCAGCCTCGCCGAGGGGGAGGTGCTCTTCCTCGACGAGATCCACCGGATGGCGCGCCCGGCCGAGGAGATGCTCTACCTGGCGATGGAGGACTTCCGGGTCGACGTCGTCGTCGGCAAGGGGCCGGGCGCGACCGCCATACCGCTGGAACTGCCGCCCTTCACCGTCGTCGGCGCGACCACCCGGGCCGGGCTGCTGCCGGCGCCGCTGCGCGACCGGTTCGGCTTCACCGGACATCTGGACTACTACGCGCCCGAGGACCTCGCCCGGATCGTCGCGCGCAGCGCGACCCTGCTCGAGGTCGAGACCACCCGGCAGGGCATCGAGGAGATCGCCGGACGATCGCGGGGCACGCCGCGCATCGCCAACCGGCTGCTGCGCCGGGTCCGCGATTACGCCCAGGTGCACGCCGAGGGGATCGTCGACCACCAGGCGTCCCGGGCGGCGCTCGAACTGTTCGACGTGGACGAGCGCGGCCTGGACCGCCTCGACCGTGGCGTGCTCGACGCGCTGTGCCGGCGGTTCGGCGGGGGACCGGTGGGGCTCACCACGCTCGCGGTCGCCGTCGGCGAGGAACCGGACACCGTCGAGACGGTCGCCGAGCCCTATCTGGTCCGCGAGGGTTACCTGATCCGCACCCCGCGCGGGCGCGCCGCCTCGCCGATGGCCTGGGAGCATCTCGGGCTCACCCCGCCGGTGGCGAGTCAGGGCTACGCCCAGCTGCCGTTGGGCGAGGGCGAGGGCCGCTTTCAGACCTAGCCCGCAGGGGTGTGGTTGGGGTCGCGGCTTCCCTCACCTAAACTCTCCCGACGGCAACGATCTGAACCCGACGTGAGGCACGGACTTTAGAAATGCAGCATTTGGCAGCCGCGAGCAGCGGTCAGCAGTCCACTCTGAGCCCGTTGTTTTATCTGTTGCCTCTGGTGCTGCTGGCGGTGATGTTCTGGTTCAGCCGCCGCCGGCAGAAGCAGTTCGCCGCGGCCCAGCGCGAGATCGCGGTCGGCGACCAAGTGAGCACCACCTCCGGCCTGCTCGGAACCTTGGTCGCACTCGATGAGTCCGAGGGTGTCATCGAGGCAGCGCCGGGCGTCCAACTGCGGTTCGACCGGCGCGCCATCGTGCCGCGCCGGCTCACCGAGAACACCGCGGACGGCACCAGCACGCCGACCGAGCCGACCGACCGCCCGTCCGACGACCAGAAGGCCTGACCCTTGGCTACACGTGCTCGCCGCGCACCCGCGGCCAAGCCACGGCGCACCCTGTTCCTGCTGCTCGTGCTGATCGCGGCCCTCTTCGCCGGGATCGGGGCGAGCGCCGCCTGGGGCAACCCGAAGGGCCAGTGGACGCCCAAGCTCGGCCTCGACCTCGAGGGCGGCCGGCAGGTGATCCTGCAGCCGGAGCTCGGCAAGGGCCAGACGGTCAACGCCGGCCAGCTCAACCAGGCGGTCAACATCATCCGCAACCGCGTTGACGGTTCCGGCGTCGCCGAGGCCGAGGTGACCACGCTGGGCTCGGAGAACATCGTCGTCTCGATCCCCGGCAATCCCTCCAAGCAGATCCTCGACTCGCTGGCGCAGTCCTCGCAGCTGCTGTTCCGTGCGGTGATCGCGACCGGGCAGCCGCAGGCCGACCAGACCCCGGCGCCGACGCTGCCGGGTGCCACGCCCAGTGCACCCGCGACGAGCGCGCCCACGGGCACCGGCACGGCCAAGCCGTCCGGTTCGGCCAGCGCCAAGCCGTCGAGCTCGGTCAAGGCGCCGAGCTCGAGCGCCAAGGCTGCGCCCAGCTCGACCGGCAAGAATGACGCCTTCCCGGCGGCCTTCGCCGCCGCGACCGGCACTCCCACCGGCAGCGGCTCCGGCAGCGCGGCTCCGGCCGCGAGCTCCACTCCGGCTCCGACCTCGGCCGCGCCCAGCGGGCCGCCCACCCTGCCCGGTGCCACCGGTTCGGCGTCGCCGAGCACCACTCCCGGCAAGCCGGCCAATGCCAGCGACCAGGCCTGGGCCAACCAGCTGGTCAGCCGCATCTGGATCGACGCCGGCCTGGCCCAAACCGGGGAGACCTACCAGCAGCTGCTGCAGACGGTCAGCTGCTCCAACACCAACCCCAAGCTCGGCCCGCTCGCCTCCACCTGGCAGGAGGTCGCGGCCCGCGCCCCGGCCAACGAGCCGAGCGTCGGCTGCTCCAAGGACAAGAGCGCGACCTTCCTGATGGGTCCCTCGGAGGTCAGCGGCGACACCATTACCGACGCGACCTGGGGTCAGACCACGAACAGCGCCGGCATCCAGACCGGTGAGATCGCGGTCAACCTGACCTTCAACGACAAGGGCAAGACGCAGTTCGCCAATGTCACTCGGCGCCTGGTCGGGCTGCAGGGCGACCAGAACCGCTTCGCGATCATTGTCGACGGCCAGATCATCTCCGCACCGGGCACCAATGACCCGATCACCGACGGCCGTGCCCAGATCACCGGCGGGTTCACCGAAGCCGAGGCCAAGATCCTCGCCGACCAGCTGAAGTTCGGCGCGCTGCCGTTCTCCTTCAAGGAGCTGAGCTCGGATCAGATCAGCCCCCAGCTCGGCATCGACCAGCTGCAGAAGGGCATCATCGCCGGCCTCATCGGCCTGCTCCTGGTGGTGTTCTACTCCCTGCTGCAGTACCGCGCCCTCGGCCTGGTCACCGTGGCCTCGCTGCTGGTGGCCGGCGTGATGTCCTACGGCCTGGTGACCTTCCTCGGCTTCGCCAACAACTTCCGCCTCACCATGGCCGGTGTCACCGGTCTGATTGTGGCGATCGGCATCACCGCCGACAGCTTCATCGTCTACTTCGAACGTGTCCGCGACGAGGTCAGATCCGGGCGGCCACTGCGGGCCGCGGTGGAGACGGGGTGGTCGCGCGCCCGGCGCACGATCATCATCTCCGACGCGGTGAACTTCCTCGCCGCAGCGGTGCTCTACGTGCTGTCCGAGAGCACGGTGAAGGCCTTCGCCTTCACCCTCGGGCTCACCACGCTCGTCGACCTGGTGGTGGTGATGCTGTTCACCCACCCGGTGCTGACGATGCTCGCCCGCACCAAGTTCTTCGGCGGGGGACACAAGTGGTCCGGCCTGGACCCCGAGCGCCTCGGCGCCCGTGGCACGACGTATGCCGGCCGCGGCCGGGTCACGATCGCCGACCGCAAGCAGGCGGCGGCGCAGGGAGGCACGGTCTGATATGGCGTCCTTCGCACAGTTCGGCAACGACCTCTACTCCGGTCGCCGGCAGATCGACTTCATCGGCAAGCGCCGCCGGTGGTACACCCTCACCGCGGTGCTGCTCGTCATCGCCGCCATCGGCCTGTTCGGCCGCGGCCTGAACTTCAGCCTGGAGTTCACCGGTGGTTCGGAGTTCCGCGTGCCCGGCGTGAGCAATATGGCCGACTACGACACCCGGGCCAAGACCGCCACCCAGACAGCGCTGAAGTCCAGCGAGAACGTCATCGTCACCAAGATCGGCTCCAACACCGTCCGGGTGCAGGTCGAAAAGCCCAAGTCCGGTTCGGCCGATGCCACCGATCAGGTGAGCACCGCGCTCGCCAAGGAGTTCAAGGTCAGCCCGACGACGGTGACCTCGTCATACATCGGTCCGTCCTGGGGTGAGCAGGTGCGGCAGAAGGCGATCGTCGCGCTGCTCGTCTTCCTCGCGCTGTTGTCGGTGCTGCTCGCGGTCTACTTCCGCACCTGGAAGATGGCGCTGGCCGCGCTGATCGCGCTGGTGCACGACCTGTTCTTCACCGTCGGCGTCTACGCGCTCACCGGCATCGAGGTGTCGCCGGCGACCGTCATCGGCTTCCTCACCATCCTCGGTTACTCGATCTACGACACCGTCGTCGTCTTCGACAAGGTGCGCGAGAACACCGACGAGGCGATGGCCTCCGGCCGGCGCAGTTATGCCCAGGCGGCCAATTACGCGGTCAACCAGACGCTGGTGCGCTCGATCAACACCTCGGTGGTGGCCCTGCTGCCGATCACCGCGATCTTGCTGGTCGGCATCTTCCTGCTCGGTCCGGGCACGCTGCTCGACCTGGCGCTGGCGCTCTTCGTCGGCATCGCGGTGGGCACCTATTCCTCGATCTTCATCGCCACGCCGATCCTGGTGAGCCTGCGCTCGCGCGAGCCGGCGATGAAGGACCTCGAGCGCAAGGCCACGGCATACCAGCGCAAGCAGGCGAGCGCGCTGGACGAGGAGGAGCACACGCCGGGGGAGTCCGCGTCCGGGGTGATGGAGCCGGCGCGGGAGAAGGCCGCGGCGCAGGCGCGCACGGACCGCCCGCGCACCCGGCAGATCCACCCGCTGGCCAAGCGCGACGAGGACTGAGCCGGTGTCGGCCGAGGTGCTGCTCGCGCACGTGCGCGAGGTGCCCGACTTCCCCGAGCCGGGCGTGCTGTTCAAGGACCTCAATCCGTTGTTCGCCGACCCGACGGCGTTCGGGGCGGTGCTCGATGAGATCGCCGGGCGTTGGAACGGGCAACTCGACCTGGTCGCTGGCATCGAGGCGCGCGGCTTCATCGTGGGTGCACCGCTCGCGCAGCGCCTGGACGTCGGCTTCCTGCCGATCCGCAAGGCGGGCAAGCTGCCCGGGCCGACGCGCACGGCGTCATACGACCTGGAATATGGCACGGCGACCATCGAGATCCCGGCCGACTCGTGTGCAGACAGCCCGCGGGTGTTGCTCGTCGACGACGTGCTGGCCACCGGCGGCACGGCCGCGGCGGCGGCGGGTCTGCTCGCCGAGGCGGGCGCACAGGTGGTGGCCTTCGAGGTGCTGCTCGAGATCGGCGCCCTCGGTGGGCGCACCGCCTTGTCCGGTTATCGCGTGAGCGCCGTCGCGACCGTCTGAGGGCCGCTCTAGACTCTCTTCATGAGTGACGGCGATCGCATCCCAGGCCAGCTGGCGGCCCGCGGAGTGCGATCCCGGCTGGTGCGCTTCGGCAGCCCGCGGCCGCCGGAGAACCGCGTGCTGCAGCCGCTGCTGCGCACCGTCACCGACACGCACCCCAAGGCCGACACGGCGGTCATCGAGCGGGCCTATGCGACCGCCGAGCGGCTGCACGAGGGCCAGCTGCGCAAGAGCGGCGATCCCTACATCACCCATCCGCTCGCCGTCGCGACGATCCTCGCCGAACTCGGTATGACGCCGCCGGTGATCGCCGCGGCCCTGCTGCACGACACCGTCGAGGACACCGGCTATTCGCTGCGCGAACTGCGCGCGGAGTATGGCGAGGAGATCGCCCTGCTCGTCGACGGCGTCACCAAGCTGGACAAGATGACCTACGGCGAGGCCGCCCAGGCCGAGACCGTGCGCAAGATGGTCGTGGCGATGGCCAAGGACATCCGGGTGCTGGTCATCAAGCTCGCCGACCGGCTGCACAACGCCCGCACCTGGAAGTACGTCTCGGTGCAGTCCGCGCAGCGCAAGGCCACCGAAACCCTGGAGATCTACGCTCCGCTGGCCCACCGGCTCGGCATGAACACCATCAAATGGGAGCTGGAGGACCTGTGCTTCGCCACCTTGCATCCCAAGGTGTATGACGAGATCGCGCGCCTGGTCGCCGACCGCGCCCCGGCGCGGGAGGAATATCTCGGCCTGGTCCGCGAGCAGGTGCAGGCCGACCTGCGCTCGGCGCGGATCAATGCCACGGTGACCGGCCGGCCGAAGCACTACTACTCCGTCTACCAGAAGATGATCGTGCGCGGCCGGGAGTTCGCCGACATCCACGACCTGGTGGCGCTGCGGGTGCTGGTTGACTCGGTGCGCGACTGCTATGCCGTGCTCGGCACCCTGCACACGCGGTGGTCGCCGGTGCCCGGGCGCTTCAAGGACTACATCGCCACCCCCAAGCTCAACATGTACCAGTCCTTGCACACGACGGTCATCGGCCCGCAGGGCAAGCCGGTGGAGATCCAGATCCGCACCTTCGCGATGCACCGCCGGGCCGAATACGGTGTCGCCGCGCACTGGAAGTACAAGGACGACGCCAAGGCGGCCGCGACCGGCATACCGGCGGGTGCGCCGGGCGGGCAGATCGATGAGATGGCCTGGTTCCGGCAACTGCTGGAGTGGCAGCGCGAGACCTCCGATCCCGACGAATTCCTGGACAACCTGCGCTTCGACGTCGGCAGCCAGGAGGTCTACGTCTTCACGCCCAAGGGCGAGGTGATCGGCCTGCCGGTCGGCGCGACGCCGGTGGACTTCGCCTACTCGGTGCACACCGAGGTGGGCCACCACACCATCGGCGCGCGGATCAACGGCCGGCTGGTGCCGCTGGAGTCGCCGCTGGAGAACGGCGATGTGGTGGAGGTGCTGACCTCCAAGGCCGACGGCGCGGGCCCGAGCCGGGACTGGCTGAACTTCGTCAAGAGCCCGCGGGCGCGCAACAAGATCCGCCAGTGGTTCTCCAAGGAGCGGCGCGAGGAGGCGATCGAGTCCGGCAAGGACCAGCTCGCCAAGGCGCTGCGCCGCCAGGGCGCCGGCATCCAGAAGCTCACCACCGCCGAGTTGCTGTCCACCGTGGCCGCGAAGCTCAACTACCACGACATTGACGCGCTGTATGCCGCCGTCGGCGACGGCCACATCAGCGCCGAACATGTCGTGCGGCAACTGCTGGCCGCCACCGGCACGGTCGAGGAGGACGACGAGGAGACGCCGAGCGCCGCGCCGGTGCGCCCGCGCACGGGCCGCACCGGGACCGACCCCGGCGTCACCGTGGTCGGCGCCGACGATGTGTGGGTCAAGCTCGCCCGCTGCTGCACGCCGATGCCGGGCGATGAGATCCTCGGCTTCGTCACCACCGGCCACGGCGTGTCGGTGCACCGGGTCGATTGCACCAACGCCGACCAATTGCGCCAGCAGCCGGACCGGCTGATCGAGGTGGCGTGGGCGCCGTCGGCCTCCAGCGTCTTCATGGTGCAGGTGCAGGTCGAGGCGCTCGACCGCAAGGGGCTGCTGTCCGATATCACCCGAGTGCTGTCCGACCAGCACGTCAACATCCTGTCCGCGACGCTGTCGACGGCCGGCAACCGGGTCGCGATGTCGAAGTTCACCTTTGAGATGGGCGACTCCGGCCACCTGGACCACATCATCAAGGCGGTGCGCACCGTCGACGGCGTGTACGACGTCTATCGCCTGACCGGGTCCGGCCACCGCGCCGACTGACCAACCCTCTTTTCTCCTGGCGTGATGGGTTCGCCGTGGCTATTGAGAGAGTTCTATTGATAGTGTTCTCTCATGACCAACCGGATGGGCGATGTCGAGCTCGACGCCAAGGGGATGCGGGCGCTGGCGCATCCCGCCCGGCTGGCGATCCTGCAGCGGCTGCGGGCCCAGGGCCCGAGCACCGCGACCGAGCTGGCCCCACACGCCGGCGTCTCACCGTCGGTGGCGAGTTGGCACCTGCGGCATCTGGCCGAGCACGGGCTGGTGCAGGACGCCGCCGAGCAGCCGGGTGGTCGCAAGCGGGTGTGGGAGGCGGTCGGCCGGGGATTCCGGTTCGAGGCGACCGAGGACCCCGACGCCGCCAACGTGCTGACCGACGTGATCGAGGACGCCGACCGCGACCAGGTGCCGAGGTGGCGCGCGCAGGTGCGGCCGCGGTTGTCGCCGCAGTGGCGGGCCGTCGCCAGCCGCTGGAACTCCGTGGTGTCGCTGACCCCCGACGAGACTGCCGCTCTGGAGCGGGCGTGGGAGGAGACGCTGTCGGCATACGTCCAGCGCGAAGAGGCCGGCGAGGCTCCCGCGGACGCCCGCCCCGTGCGGATCATCCGGATGGCCCTGCCCTATGGCGAGGTGCCGCGTGACTGACCGCCCGCTGTGGCGGCAGGGGCGGTTCGGGAGGTTCTGGGGCGCGTCAGCGGTGTCCGACCTCGGGGACCGGGTCAGCGAACTCGCGCTGCCGATGGTCGCGATCCTCGCGCTCGACGCGAGCGCGCCGCAGGTCGCCGGGCTCACCGCCGCCGCGTGGGTGCCGTCCGCCGCAGGGCTGGTCGTCGGCACCTGGGTGGACCGGCTGCGCTCCAAACGCCAGGCGATGATCGTCGCCGACCTGCTGCGCGGCGCGGCGATGCTGAGCGTGCCGCTGGTCTTCGCGCTGGACTCACTCTCGCTCGCTTTCCTGTATGCCGTGGCGATCGTGCGCGGCCTGCTCGGGGTCGTCTTCGGCACCGCCGCCCCGAACTTCTTCGCCCGGCTGGTGCCGCGCGAACGCTATGTCGAGGCGAACAGCCTGACCAGCGGCACGCGGTCGATCTCGTTCGTCGTGGGTCCGCCGATCGCCGGAGGGCTGGTGCAGGTGCTCACCGCGCCGGTGACGGTGCTCGTCGACGGGCTGAGCTTCCTGGTCTCGGCGGTGCTGCTGCGCACGGTGCCGGTGGACGAGCCGGCGGCGGCGCACGACACGCCCGAGCCCTTCCTGCGCCGGATCCGCTCCGGGCTGACCTACCTGCTGCGGCATCCCTATTTGCAGCATTCGTTGCGCTGCAGCACGACGCTCAACCTGTTTTCGTTCATGGTGCAGGGCGTGCTGCTGGTGTATGCCGCCCGCGACCTCGCGCTGTCGGCCGGGCAGATCGGTCTGGCGCTCGGCGGCGGAGCGATCGGCGGGCTGGTCGGTTCGGTGCTGGCCAGCCGGTTGACGCGCCTGATCGGAGCGGGCCGGTCGATTCTGCTCGGCTGCGTGGCCCTCGGCCTGCCGTATGCCGCGCTGCCGCTGGCCGCTGACCTGGGCGCGGCCGGCCGGCTGGGGGTGCTCGCCGCGGTGGAATTCGTCTCCGGCTTCGGGGTGATGCTCTTCGACATCAACAACAACGCGATCCAGACCGTGGTCACCCACGACTCGATGCGCTCGCGGGTGTCGGGTGCCTATATGACGATCAACTACGGCATCCGGCCGGTGGGCGCGCTGCTCGGCGGGTGGTCCGCGGCCGTCGCCGGCACCGGCACGACGCTCGTCATCGCTGCGATCGGCGGTGCGCTCGCTGCGCTCTGGCTGCTGCCGGGCGGGATCCCGGCGATCCGGTCGGCCGACGAGCTGTCGGCGCACCTGCCCGGGCCGGCGTGAGCGAACCTCAGGCGGGGGACAGGAAGGCGGCGAGGATCGCGGCATACATCCGCTGGTCCTCGCTGCCGGTGAGTTCGCGGATCGAATGCATCGACAGGGTGGGCGCACCGAAGTCGACGGTCGTCGCGCCGGAGAGCGCGCTCGTGATCGGGCCGACGGTCGAGCCGCAGGGCAGGTCCGAGCGGGTGACGAAATCCTGCACCGGCACGCCGGCCTGCTGGCCCGCGAGACGGAAGGCGGCCGCCCCCGGAGCGTCGGTGGCATAGCGGCCGTTGACATTGATCTTGAGCACCGGCCCGCCGTTCATCGCGATCAGATGACGCGGCTCGTGCCGGTCGACGTAGTTCGGGTGCGTCGCATGCGCCATATCGCCCGAGGCGATGACCGTGCGCGCCAGAGCGCGGTGCAGCTCGTCGCGGCTGCCGCCGAGGCTGGTCGTGATCCGCTCGAGCACGGTCGGCAGCAACGACGAGGCGGCGCCCCGGTCGGTGGTGCTGCCGATCTCCTCGTGGTCGAACAGCACGAGCAGCTGGGTCGTCGGCGCGGCCGGAGCCTTGTCGACCGCCTCGATCAGCGCGTAGGTGCCGGCGCACGAGGTGGCCAGGTTGTCCTGACGGGCGCCCGCGACGAGTTCGCCCCGGTGGCCGAACCGCGTCGCCGGCTGCAGGTCGTGCGCCATCACATCCCAGCCGAGGACGTCCTCGGCCGTGACGCCAAGGGTGTCGGCGAGGAAGTCGGCAAAGGCCGGCGCGCTGCCGTCCAGGCCCCAGTGTGGCTCCAGCTGGAACTGTCGGTTGATCTGCTCGCCGTCGTTCATCGAGCGGTCCAGGTGGATCGCCAGCCGCGAGACGCGCAGCAGCGGGTCGTCCACGCGCACCAATTCCTCCCGTATGCCGGAGCCGTCCCGCAGGGCGACCCGACCCGACAACCCCAGATCGCGATCGAGCCAGCTGTTGACGATCAGCCCGCCATACGGCTCGACGCCGAGCAACTGCCAGGCGAGCGAGTCGTGGTCGGGGCGCGGCTTGATCCGTAGGTTGGGGGAGTCGGTGTGGGCGCCGACGATCCGGAAGCCGGTCGCCGGGCCGTCGCTGTGCTCGGTGCTCCACGCGATCAGCGTGCCGCCCCGCACGAGGTAGTAGCGGCCCGGCTCGGTGGGCCACTCGGCATACTCCTGCAGACGGGCAAAACCGTTGTCGTCCAACAGTTTTGCCGATGTCTCGCAGGCGTGGAACGGCGACGGAGAAGCGTTGAGGTAGTCGACCAGCCGGTCGGCGGCTTCGGTCACCGACGGCCCCCGAACTCACGCAGCCCGCCCTGGGCCTGGTCCAGCCAGGCCTGCCGTGCCGTGAGATCGTCCTTGAGCTTGGCGGCCTTCTGCTCCTCGCCCTTCGCCTCGGCGTCGGAGATCTGCTGCTGCAGGTCGGCGATCGCCGACTCCAACTGGCTGACCATCGAGTTCGCGCGGGCGGCGAGCTCGGGATCGGTCTTGCGCCATTTGTCCTGCTCGGCGTCGCGGATGGTCTGCTCGACCTTGCGCATGCCGCGCTCCATCCGGTCGATGTCCTTGCGCGGGACCTTGCCCGCCGCCTCCCACCGGTCCTGGATCTCCCGCAGCGCCGCCTTCGCCTGGCCGAGGTTTTTCACCGGCAGCAGGGCCTGGGCCTCCTTGAGCAGGCTCTCCTTGACCTTGAGGTTCTCCTCGAACTGCGCGTTCTCCGCCGCGACGACCTCGTCCTTGGCGTTGAAGAAGGCGTCCTGGGCCGCCTTGAACTTCGCCCACAGCTTGTCGTCGTCGGCGCGGGAGGCGCGACCGGCGCGCTTCCACTCGCCCATGAGGCGCTTGAACGCACCGGCGGTGGCACCCCAGTCGGTGGAGTCCTTGAGCTTCTCGGCCTCCTCGATCAGCCGCTGCTTGGTGGCCTTGGCCTCGGCGTGCTTCTCGTCGAGCTTGGCGAAATGACCACGGCGGGTCTTGTCGAAGCCGTTGCGGGCGTGGCTGAACCGCTGCCACAGAGCGTTCTCAGTTTCCTTGTCCAGGCGAGCACCGCTGCGCTGCAAGGCTTTCCACTCATCGAGCAGCTCGCGCATGCGGGCCGTGCTCTGCTTCCACTGGACCTTCTCGACCGGCTGCGCGGCGATGCTCTCGGCCTCGGCCACCACTGCTTCGCGCTTGGTCGCGGCCTCGGCTCGGGCGGCCGCCTTCTGCTCGGCCTCGACCTGCCCCTTGGCGGTGAGAGCGGTCGCGATCTGCTCGACGGTGTTGTCCAGAGCCACCAGGTCGCCGACGACATGGGCCTCGGACACCTGCTGGCGCAGCGCCTTCAGCGCCTCGTTTCCGTCATGCGTCGACAGATCGGTCTGCACCACGCGCTGCAGCAAGAGCGTGGCGTGCGCAGCGAGCTCGTCATACTTGCGGGCGAAATAGGCGAGCGCCTCCTCGTGGGTGGCCTCGGGATAGGACCCGACCTCGCGTTCGCCGTCAGGGGTGCGCACGAAGACCGTGCCGTCGTCGGCCACCCGGCCGAAGGACGCCGAATTGCTCTGTGCCGCAGGGGTCGTCGGCACCACCGTCTCGCTCGCCGGCAGGTTCGGCTTGGCGGGCGCATGCGGCTTGATCGCGGCCGGGGTCGGCACGCCGGGGCGTGGAGTCGGCTTCGGAGCGTCGGTCGACATGGCTTAGGCCTTCTTCTCAGTGACGGAGATCTTCAGGATGGACAGCGGCTGGGCGGGTGGTCCGTCGCCACTCGGCGTGCCGCGGGAGGCCACGAAGTCGAGGATCGGCATACCGGAAACGACCTTGCCGAAGATGGAGTAGCCGCCGCCGTCGGTGGGTAGCTCGGTGTCCTTGTAGACGATGAAGAACTGGCCACCGTTGGAGTTCGGGTCGTTGGTGCGAGCCATCGCGAGGGTGCCGCGCGGGTACTGCCCGCTCGCGGGTGCGTTCTCGATGCCGAAGCCGTAACCGGGGGAGCCCGAGCCGGTGCCGGTCGGGTCACCGCACTGCAGGACGAAGATGCCGCTGGTCGTCAGCCGGTGACACGGGCTGTCCTTCCAATAACTCTTGGCGAGTTGCTGGAAGGAGGCGACGGTCTGGGGGGCTTTGGCGCCGTCGAGCTCGAGCACCAGGTCGCCGCAATTGGTCGTCACCGTGGCGACGAAGGTCTTGCCCGCGGCGCTCGCCTTGTCCGGCAGCGCCTGGCTCTGCGCCTCATCGGGAGCCTTGGGCGGCGTGGTGCAGGCATAGCCGGACCCGGATGCCGTGGCCGTGGCGGCCGGGCCACCGTCGCCGGAGTCGGACTTCCCGCAGCCGGCCACGCCGAGAGCGACCACGGCGGCAAGCGCTGCGGCGCGTCCTACGACTTTCGGCACACGGGACTCCTCGGTTCGGCGACCGGCGCTGGGGGGCCGGGCTGACGGCATACGCCCGCCAGTCTAGGCAGCACGGTCTCGGTGGGGAGGGAAGGGACGTTAGGCTCGCGACCGTGCTCGCCGTGTCCTTCCCTGCCGCCGCGTTCGGGACCAACTGTTATGTGCTCGCCCCCGCGGCCGGCGAAGAATGCATCGTCGTCGACCCCGGCATCGGCATCGAGGAGAACCTGCGCGAGGTGCTGAGCGGGCTGCGGCTGCGGCCGTCGGCGGTGCTGCTGACCCATGGCCATGTCGACCACGTCTACTCGGTGACGCCGGTGTGCGCGGGGACGCTCGCGGCATACATCCACGGCGATGACCGCTACCGGCTGACGGACCCGCTGTCCTCGCTCGACCCGGCGTTGCTCGCGATGTTCGAGCAGCAGTTCGGCAAGAAGGTCACCTGGACCGAACCGGAGCGGGTCGTGGACGTGCGCGACGGCGAGACGCTCGACCTGGCCGGGCTCGGCCTATCGGTCCATCACGCGCCAGGGCATACCGAGGGGTCGGTGATGTTCGCGCTGGACGACGTGCCGGAGGGCCTGCCCGATGACGTCGAGATCACCTCGACGCTGCTCACGGGCGACGTGCTCTTCGCCGGCTCCATCGGCCGCACCGACCTGCCCGGCGGCTCCATGGACGCGATGAACAAGTCTCTGCGCGAGGTGGTGCTGCCGATGGCCGACCCGACCCTCGTGCTGCCCGGACACGGGCCCGGCACCACAATCGGCCGGGAGCGCGCGACCAACCCGTATTTGCAAAACCTTTGATACGTAAGGACTTTCATGGCCGACAAGGTCACCCCGATCAGTGGCTTTCAGGAATGGCTGCCTGCCGAACGGATCGTCGAGCAACACTTCCTCGACACGCTGCGCGCGGTGTTCGAGTTGCACGGCTTCGCCTCGGTCAACACGCGTGCCGTCGAGACGGTCGATCGCCTGGCGGGCAATGGTGAGGACGCCGACAAGGAGATCTATGGCGTGCGCCGGTTGGCCGATGCGGGCGGACAGGCGGAGTTCGGGCTGCACTTCGACCTCACGGTGCCCTTTGCGCGGTATGTGCTGGAGAACGCCGGCAAGCTGAACTTCCCGTTCCGGCGCTATCAGATCCAGCCGGCCTGGCGTGGTGAGCGGCCGCAACGGCTGCGCTATCGCGAGTTCACCCAGGCCGATATCGACATCGTCGACGTGGGGGAGTTGCCCTTCCACTACGAAGTGGAGCTGCCTTTGGCGGTGGCGGATGCGTTCTCCCGGCTGCCGGTGCCGGCGTTCCGGATCCACGTCAACAACCGCAAGATCCCCGAGGGGTTTTATCGCGGGCTGGGCATCTCCGATGTGACCGCCGTGCTGCGGATCGTCGACAAGCTCGACAAGCTGCCGGCGGCTGCGGTGGGGTCGATGCTGGTCGAGGCGGGGCTCACCGCGGCGCAGGCCGAGCAGTGCCTCGCGCTGGCGCAGATCAACTCGGTGGACGACGGTTTCGTGGAGCGGGTGCGGGTGCTCGGGGTGACGCACCCGACGCTGGATGAGGGGCTCGCGCAGCTGAAGGCGGTGATGGACGCCGCGGCTGAGCACGCGCCGGGGCTGCTCTTTGCCGACCTGATGATCGCGCGCGGCCTGGACTATTACACCGGCACCGTCTACGAGATCCGGCTGCTCGACCAGCCCGAAGGCACCCCGTCGGTCGGTGGCGGCGGGCGGTATGACGCGCTCGCCTCCGACGGCAAACGCACCTATCCCGGTGTCGGCATCTCGATCGGCGTGTCCCGGTTGCTGGGCCTGCTGATCGGCGAACAGGGGTTGACCGCGTCGCGGGAAACCCCGGTCTGTGTGCTGGTGGCGGTCACGGACGAACAGACCAGGCCGGAGTCGATGCGGGTGGCGGCTGCGCTGAGGGCGCGCGGCATACCGACGCTGGTGGCTCCGAAAGCGGCGAAGTTCGGCAAGCAGATCCAGTTCGCCGACCGGCGCGGCATACCGTTCGTCTGGTTCCCCGCCGCGGCTGGCGTGGGCACGCCTGGCGAGGGCGCGGCTGGCGAGGGCGCGGCTGGCGAGGGTGCAGCTGGGGAGTCCAGCGACCAGGTGAAGGCGGCATCCGGTGCGCAGACCGGTGATCAGGTGAAAGACATCCGCACCGGCGAGCAGGTCCCTGCGGATCGTGCGACTTGGCTGCCCGCGGACCCCACCGACCTCCACCCAACCCTTTCCCCGAAACGTCAGTAAATCCCCGCGAAACGTCACTAGATCCTCGCGAAACGTCGCTAGATCCTCGCGAAACGTCACTAAATCCTCACGAGACGTCATCGGGGATGGAAGGGCGCAGCCTGTTATCCACAACCGGAGCGCGATCGTCGGCGGACCACCGTGCGATCGGTGCAGGCTGCGGGCATGGACTGGATCGGGCAGGGGCCGTTGACCACAGCGATGGCTCGGCAGCGTGGAGCAAGTCGGGTCAGCATCGAGCAAGCGCTGGCTGACGGCCGCGTGGTTCGAGTCGCGCGGGGGCTGCTGATGCCCAAGGCTCTCGTGAACGACATCCCTGCGAGGGCGGCCGCGCTGGGGCTGGTGCTGCCCTCGGGTGTCATCGTCTGCGACAGATCTGCGTCCTACCTCCACGGGATCGACGCATACCGGGGATTGGATGACATCTACCGCGGCGTGATCGATTGCGTCGTGCCACCCGGGACGGCTCGGCCGCGCGCTGGGGCCGTCAACGGCGGCG
This sequence comes from Metallococcus carri, assembly GCF_011440275.1. GTDB lineage: Bacteria > Actinomycetota > Actinomycetes > Actinomycetales > Dermatophilaceae > Metallococcus > Metallococcus carri. Next base: position 145,251 of record NZ_JAAOIV010000011.1, read on the forward strand.
TCCGCGCCATCCCGGACGACCACATCACGACGATTCACGGTCTCCGAGTGACGACCGCGGCGCGCACCGCCGTCGATCTCGCGTGTGGCCTGGGCCCGTTCGGCGCGCTGGCGACCGTCGAGCAGTTTCTGCATCGCGAACTGGTCACGAAGTCTGAGCTCCTCCGAGTCCTCGCCCGGTTCGCGGGCCGACGCGGTGTGCGTCAGGCCCGGACAGTCATCGGCATCGCCGATCCACTGGTCGAGTCGACCGGTGAATCGTTCTGCCGTATGGCGATCGTCGGCTGGGACCTGCCCGTACCCGTCGCACAGCACGTGGTGCCACGGCCGAACGGAGGGACGTACGTTCTGGACAACGCCTATCCGCATCTGTTGATTGCCGTCGAGTACGACGGAGAGGAGTTTCACGGGCCTGATCGTGACGCCCACGACCAGCAACGACGGGCCTGGCTGAAAAGCCAAGGCTGGCTGGTCATCGTGGTGCGTAAGGCGGACCTGTCCGGGCTGGCGCGCGAGCGCTGGCTGCGGCGCCTCGACGAGGCTATTACCGAGCGAGAGGTGGAGCAGCGGCGTCGGGGAGCGCTCGCTCGCCGCTGATCCGGCACCAGATCGCTGGTGACGTTTCGCGGCGCATAAGTGACGTTTCGCGGGGATTTAGTGACGTTTCGCGAGGCATAAGTGACGTTTCGCGGGGATTTAGTGACGTTTCGCGAGGCATAAGTGACGTTTCGCGGGGATTTAGTGACGTTTCGCGAGGCATAAGTGACGTTTCGCGGGGATTTAGTGACGTTTCGGGGAGAGGTCGTGGCGGGCGAGTTCGAGGTCGGCGAGGGCGCCCACGGTGTCGGCGTCGCCCGCGCGCCAGCGTTCGGTGAGGTCGGGGCCGAGGGCGAGCAACCGCTCCGGCGCCGCCGAATGCAGCGCCCGGAGCGCGAGCAACTCCCGGCCGCCGTCCCGCCGGGACAGGGTCCGTGCCGCTCCCGCCGCCCGCGCGTACCGCAACCGCAGATAACACCACACCAGCACCGCCACGGTCATCGGCACGGCAGGCACCAGCACACCGAGCAACAGCCCGAGCCGGTCGACGCCGCCGGCGAGGTCCTGCGCGGACAGCGCCATGCCGTGCGCCTGACCGGACGCCTTCACGAACGGCGTATCCAGCGTGTCGCCGACCAGCGGCACCTTGCGCAGCCGAGCTCCGGCGTCCCGCAACTGCGTCGCCATCCCGTCGGCGTTCTTCGACAGCCCCAGCGCGTTCGCGCGCGAACCGTCGGTCTGGTGGCGCACCCGCACCGCGACCCACCACCACAGCAGCAACCACCCTGCGACGACCACGTCGAAAACGATCTGCCGCGTGCGGCGGGCGCGGCGGTCGGCATACAGCACGAGTCCCCCTGACATGCCGCCGAACTTACCGTCCGAGTGGAACCGGCCGGGCACACTGTCGAGGTGACCCCTTTGGAGCGGTCGATCCGCGGCTGGCTGGACCACCTGCGCGTCGAGAAGGGTGCTTCCCGCAACACGCTCGCCGCCTATACCCGCGATCTGAGCAGGTATGCCGAATTCCTCGCCTCCCGCGGCATCACCAGTGCCGAGGCGATCGGTGAGCAGCAGGTGAGTGAGTTCCTGGCCCAGCTGCGCACCGGTGACGAGGAGCACCAGCCGCTCGCGGCGAGCTCGGCCGCGCGCACCTTGGTTGCGGTCCGGGGCTTCCACAAGTTCCTCGCGCTCGAAGGTGACACGAGCACCGACGCCGCCGCAGGGGTCGCGCCGCCGAGTCCCGGCCGCCGACTGCCGAAGGCGATCGCCGTCGATGAGGTGGAGCGTCTGCTCGCGGCAGCAAGCGTGGGGGACACCGCAATCTCGTTGCGGGACAGGGCATTGCTGGAAATCCTGTATGGCGTGGGCGCGCGCGTCAGCGAGGCCACCGGGCTCGATCTGGACGACGTCGACCTCGATTCCGACAGCGTCCGCGTCATCGGCAAGGGTGACAAGGAGCGGGTGCTGCCGCTCGGGCGATACGCCAAGGAGGCGGTCACGGCATACCTCGTGCGGGGGCGACCCGCGCTCGCGATCAACGGCAAGGGCACGCCCGCGCTCTTCCTCAATCAACGGGGCAGCCGGCTGTCGCGGCAGTCGGTGTGGGCGGTGCTGCAGACCTGCGCCGAGCGAGCCGGCCTCAAGGCGCATCTCAGCCCGCACACCCTGCGGCACAGCTTCGCGACGCACCTGCTCGAGGGCGGGGCCGACGTGCGGGTGGTGCAGGAGTTGCTCGGGCACGCATCGGTGACCACGACGCAGATCTACACGATGGTGACGGTGCAACGGCTGCGCGAGGTCTTCGCCAGCTCGCATCCCCGCGCTCGGTGAAGCGTCCCCCAGCGGCGGCAGAGGCGAGGCTTTAGACTGACGCGCGATCGGCGAGAGCCCGACCGACGTCAACCCCGGGAGAACCGTGAGCCAGCAGCCGCAACTCGGCCCGACCGGCCGCCCCCTGCCGTCCTTCCCGAGCCCGAAACCGCTGCAGGGACACGGGCCGGCCCGCATCATCGCGATGTGCAACCAAAAGGGCGGCGTCGGCAAGACGACCAGCACGATCAACCTCGGCGCCGCGCTCGCCGAATACGGCCGCAAGGTGCTGCTGGTCGACTTCGACCCGCAGGGCGCGCTCTCGGTGGGCCTCGGTGTGCGCAGCAATGACCTCGACGTCACGATCTACAACCTGCTGGTCGAGCGCGGTCACGACATCCACGACGTCATCCAGCACACCTCGACCGACAACCTCGACGTGCTGCCCGCCAATATCGACCTGTCCGCCGCCGAGGTGCAGCTGGTCGGCGAGGTCGCCCGCGAGATGGTGCTGGCGCGGGTGCTGCGACCGGTCGCCGACGACTACGACGTCATCCTGATCGACTGCCAGCCCTCGCTCGGCCTGCTCACGGTCAACGCGCTCACCGCCTCCCACGGCGTGATCATCCCGCTGGAGTGTGAGTTCTTCGCGATGCGCGGCGTTGCGCTGCTGGTCGAGACGATCGAGAAGGTCACCGACCGGCTCAACCCGCGCCTGGAGATCGACGGCATTCTCGCCACGATGTATGACGGGCGCACGCTGCACAGCCGTGACGTCGTACGTTCCGTCGTCGATCACTTCGGTGACAAGGTGTTTCACACCACGATCAACCGCACCGTGAAATTCCCCGATGCGACCTTGGCCGCCGAGCCGATCACCTCCTATGCCTCCGGCCATGGCGCGGCCGAGTCCTACCGTCAGTTGGCTCGTGAACTCATTGCCCGCGGCGACGCAGCCTGAGGCGGACGGGGGTCCCGCACCGGAGCAGCCGGCAGCGGCGGACGGGGGTGCCGCCGTGGAGGGGCCGGCTGCGGAGGTCGCGCCCGAGGACGCCACTCCGGGCGGCGTGCTCACCCGGCGCGCCGCCTCCACGCCCTTCGAGGTGCATCTGGAGGTCTTCTCCGGGCCGTTCGACCTGCTGCTCGGCCTGATCGCCAAGCACAAGCTCGATGTCACCGAGATCGCGCTGGCCAAGGTCACCGACGAGTTCATCGCGCACATCCGGGCGGCGCAGAAGCAGCAGGATGATTGGGACCTGGGGCAAGCTTCGGAGTTCCTGCTGATCGCGGCAACCCTGCTCGACCTCAAGGCGGCCCGCTTGCTGCCGCAGTCCGGCCCCGAGGACGAGGAAGACCTGGCGCTCATCGAGGCGCGCGATCTGCTCTTCGCGCGCTTGCTGCAATACCGCGCGTTCAAGCAGGTGGCGGGTGCTTTCGCCGAGCGGATGGAGACCCACGGGCGCATCACCGCGCGGCAGGCGGGCCTGGAGGAGCGGTTCGCCAACCTGCTGCCGGAGCTCGTCATCACCATCACGCCCGAGCAGCTGGCCATGATCGCGGCCAAGGCGATGATCCCGCGGCCGGAGCCGACCGTCGGCCTGACCCATCTGCACGCTCCCCAAGTCAGCGTCCGCGAGCAGGCCGAGGTGATCGTCGGCCGGTTGCGCGAGCAGCGGGTCGCGGGCTTCCGGGAGCTGGTGCGGGACGCCGAGTCGACGCTGGTGATCGTGGCGCGCTTCTTGGCGTTGCTGGAGCTGTTCAAGGAATCCGCGATCGCCTTCGAGCAGCCAGAAGCGTTGGGAGAGTTGACGGTTCGCTGGACCGGTGACGACCAGGCGCCGATTGATGTGGGTGCCGAGTTCGATGAGCCGGACGAGCCGGACGAGCCGCCCGTGGACGTGAGTGAACAGACCGAGCCGGCCGAGGCCGGCATACAGGAGGAGGCGCAGGATGCCTGACCCGACCTTGGATGTGCCGGTCGAGGACCCGGAGGCGTTCGACGTCGAGGCGATGCCGGGGGGAGCGCGCGGCGCGATCGAGGCGATCCTGATGGTCGTCGACCAGCCGGTGACCGCGCTTGACCTCGCCGACGCGCTCGAGCTCGAGGTCGACGACGTCACCGCGCACCTCACCGACCTCGAGCAGGGATATGCCGACGCCAGCCGCGGCTTCATGCTCCGCGAGATCAACGGGGGCTGGCGGATGTACAGCCGCCCCGAATATGCCCCGGCGGTGGAGAAATTCCTGATGGGCGGCCAGCAGGCCAAGCTGACCCAGGCCTCACTCGAGACCCTCGCGGTGATCGCCTACCGGCAGCCGATCTCGCGGTCGCGGGTGAGCGCGGTGCGCGGGGTCAATGTCGACGGCGTGATCCGCACGCTCACCACTCGCGGGCTGATCGCCGAGATCGGCGCCGACGGCGAGGGAGGGGCGATGCTCTACGGCACGACGCCCTATTTCCTGCAGCGTCTCGGCCTGAGCAGCCTCGACGAACTGCCGGCGCTCGCGCCCTATCTCCCCGACACCGACGTCATCGACGAACTCATCGAGCAGGGACACGGATGAACCAGCCACGCCGCGGCGGCCGACGCCGCCCGTCCAACCAGCCCGCGCCGGCCCAGGGGGCCGAGACGCACGACGTGCACGATCCCGAAGGGGTGCGCCTGCAGAAGCTGCTCGCCTCCGCCGGCGTCGGCAGCCGTCGCGCCTGCGAGGTGCTGATCAGCCAGGGCCGGGTGCAGGTCGACGGCCAGGTGGTGCGCGAACTCGGCGTGCGCGTCGACCCGGTGCGCCAGACCGTGCACGTCGACGGCGAGCGCGTCGTGCTGGACGAGTCGCGCGTCTACCTCGCGTTCAACAAACCCCTGGGCGTCGTGTCGACCATGAGCGACGAGCTGGGCCGCGAGTCGGTCGCCGACTTCTTGGGTGCGCGCAAGGAGCGGCTGTTCCACGTCGGCCGCCTCGACGCCGACACCGAGGGCCTGTTGCTGCTCACCAACGACGGTGAGTTGGCCAACCGGCTGCAGCACCCGTCATACGGCGTCCCGAAGACCTATGTCGCGGTCGTGCCGGGGCCGGTCGCGCGCGGGCTCGGCCGGCGGCTGCGCGAGGGGGTCGAGCTCGAGGACGGCGTTGTCAAGGTCGACGGCTTCAAGGTGATCGACTCGCGGCCCGGCTGGGTGATGGTGCAGATCGTGTTGCACGAGGGCCGCAACCGGGTCGTGCGGCGGCTGCTGGAGGAGGTCGGCCACCCCGTCGAGTCGCTCGTGCGCACCGATGTCGGCCCGGTCAACCTCGGCGAGCTGCGCCCGGGCAAGACCCGGCCGCTCACCAAGGCGGAGGTCGGAGGCCTCTACAAGGCGGCCGGTCTATGAGGACGCGCGTCCATGTCGTCGGATGTGGGCTGATCGGCACGTCGATCGGTATGGCGTTGTCCCGCAAGGGTTTTCAGGTCACGCTGAGTGACGCTTCGCCGACCGCGGTCGCTCTCGCCCGCGATCTCGGAGCAGGTATGCCGGCCTCGGCCGCTGACGCTGCACCCGATGTCGTCGTGGTCGCTGCGCCACCGGATGTCGCTGCCTCCGTCGTGGTGGACCAGCTGACCGCATACCCGTCGGCAGTGGTCACCGATGTCGCCTCGATGAAGGCCAAGGTGCTGGATGACGTCGCCGAGGCGGGTGCAGACCTGACCCGGTATGTCGGCTCCCACCCGATGGCCGGGCGCGAACGCTCCGGTGCGGTCGCCGCACGGGCGGATCTGTTCGAAGGGCGCACCTGGGTGGTGTGCCCGGGGCCGGCGAGTTCGCCGCGCGCGGCCGCGGAGGTCGAGCAGATCGCGCGGGCCACTGGGGCGGCGACGGTGACGATGGGGGCCGAGGAGCACGACGAGGCGGTGGCGGCCGTGTCGCATCTGCCGCAGGTGGCGGCAAGCCTGGTCGCGGCGCGCTTGCGTGACCTGCCCGATGACGCACTTGCGTTGTGCGGTCAGGGAGTTCGCGATGTCACCCGGATCGCCGAGAGCGACCCGATGTTGTGGACCCAGATCCTCGCGGGCAATGCCGCCGCGGTGGCCCCGGTGCTCGACCGGATGGCCGCGGACCTCGACGCCGTGCGGCAGGCGGTGTCGGCGCTCGGGGCCGAGAGTCGCGCCGACGGTGCCAGGGGCGTCGTGGCGAAGGCGATCGCCGACGGGCAACTCGGACACGCGCGGATCCCCGGCAAGCACGGCAGTGCGCCGACGGCATACGCCACGGTGATCGCCGTGGTGCCCGACCGGGCCGGTGCGCTGGCCCGGCTCTTCCAGGATGTCGGCGATGCCGGCATCAACCTGGAGGACCTCCGACTCGAGCACGGCGTGGGTGCCCAGGTCGGCCTGGCCGAGCTGTCGGTGCTGCCGGCCGTGGCCGAACGCCTTCGAGAAGTGTTGTCGCACAAGGGATGGAGCGTGCATGAGTGACCAGCCGTTGATGATCGCGATCGACGGACCGTCCGGCACGGGCAAGTCGAGCGTGTCGAAGGCCGTGGCTCGCGCGCTGGGCGTCGGCTATCTCGACACCGGTGCGATGTACCGCGCGCTCACCTGGTGGTGCCTCGACCAGGGCATCGACCTGAGCGACCAGGCAGCGGTGGCCCGGGAGGCGGCGAGCTATCCCCTCGAGATGGGCACCGACCCGGCGGCGCCGTCGGTGTCGGTCGGCGGCCGCGCGATCGACGCGCAGATCCGTGAGGGGCGGATCACGGCGGCCGTCTCGCAGGTGGCGACCAACCTGCAGGTGCGGGCGCTGATGCGCGACAAGCAGCACGCCCTGATGCAGCAAATCGCTTCTGCCACAGGGGGAGTCGTGGCCGAAGGACGCGATATCACCACGGTCGTCGCCCCCGATGCGCAGGTGCGCATCCTGATGACCGCTTCCGAGGAAGCGCGGATGGCGCGGCGCTCCAAGGAGTTGGCGGTCGAGGCGGAGTCGACGCGCTCCCAGATCGTCGACCGCGACCGGATCGACTCGACCGTCTCGCAGTTTCACACCGCGGCCGACGGTGTGGTCACGGTGGACACCACGACATTGAACTTCGAGGAATCGGTGGAGGCAGTGCTCGCGATCGCGCGAGGAGCAGGGAGTGACTGACTTCGAGCGACGGTATGCCGATGCCGGGCACGTCTTCGGACGCAACCTCGCCCGGATCGTCTATCAAGCCAAAGCCGTTCACCCAGAACGGGTTCCGGCGACCGGCCCGGTGCTGATCGTCTCCAACCACACCGGCTTCCTGGATGGTCCGGTGATCTTCTGCCTGGCGCCGCGCACGGTGCACTTCCTGGTCAAACGTGCCTATTTCACCTCGGTGGTCGGCGTGTTGCTGCGCGGCGTGGGCCAGATCCCGATCTCGCAGAACACCGGCGACCGGCAGGCGCTGGCCGACGCGCGGTCGTTGCTCACCCGGGGCCACGCGGTCGGCATCTTCCCCGAAGGCACGCGCGGTGCGGGAGCGGTCTCGGCCGCGCAGCAGGGCACCGCCTGGCTGGCGCTGCAGACCGGAGCCACGATCGTGCCCGCCGCGACCCTCGGCACCCGCGGCCGGCGCGGCAAGAACTCCTGGCCGCGTCCCCGCTCGCCCATCCGGGTGGTCTTCGGCGAACCCTTCGAGCTCCCGCCGTATGCCGGGGTCACCGGTCGCGAACGTCTCCGACTCGCAACGGAATTGGTGCGCACGCGCCTTGCTGAGCAGGTGCGAGCGGCGATCAGCGAGACCGGACTCACGCTCCCGGGCGAGAACGCTCGGCATACGGGTGAGGGACCAGGCTGACGCTCCCGGGCGAGGACGCTCGGCATACGGGTGCGGGACCGGGCTGACGTTCCCGGGCGAGAACGCTCGGCATACGGGTTAGGGATTCGCGCCCGGGGTCGGAGACAATGGCGGGCATGACTGACGAGACGACGCCCCCTGGCGACGACGAGGCCGTGGAGCGGGCGCTCCGGGTCGGGCTGGAGGACTTCGAGCTCAGCGACGAGGACCGTGCACTGCTGGGCGAGGAGGGTGCCGGTGGTGAGCGCGTCGACGAGGCGTCGGTGCGGCCGGTGGTGGCGGTCGTCGGGCGGCCCAATGTCGGCAAGTCCACGCTCGTCAACCGCATCCTCGGCCGGCGGGAGGCCGTGGTCGAGGACGTGCCGGGCGTGACGCGCGACCGAGTCGCCTATGACGCCGAATGGTCGGGGCGACCGTTCACGCTGGTGGACACCGGCGGCTGGGAGGTGGACGCGTCCGGCATACACCTGCGCGTGGCCGAACAAGCAGAGGTGGCAGTCGAACTCGCCGACGCGGTGCTCTTCGTCGTGGACGCGACGGTCGGAGCGACCGACACCGACGAGGCCGTGGTGAAGCTGCTGCGGCGCTCGGGCAAGCCGGTTGTGCTGGTGGCCAACAAGGTCGACGATCTGCGCGGCGAGGCGGAGGCGGCGATGCTCTGGTCGCTCGGCCTCGGGCAGCCGTGGCCGGTGTCGGCGTTGCACGGCCGCGGATCGGGCGATGTGCTCGACGCATTGCTGGATGTGTTGCCTGAGCGCACTTCGGTGGCCGGCGCCTATCCGCGCGGCGGCCCCAGGCGCGTCGCCCTCGTCGGGCGACCCAATGTCGGCAAGTCCTCGCTGCTCAACAAGCTCGCGCGCGAGGACCGCGTGGTGGTCGACAATGTCGCCGGGACGACGCGCGACCCGGTCGATGAGCTGATCGAGCTCGGCGGCAAGATGTGGCGCTTCGTGGACACCGCGGGCATCCGCCGTCGCGTGCACCAGACGCGCGGCGCCGATTTCTACGCCTCGTTGCGCACCCAGGCGGCGATCGAGAAGGCCGAGGTCGCGGTCGTCCTGATCGACGCCGAACACGCGATCGCCGAGCAGGACCTGCGGGTGATCTCGCAGGTGATCGAGTCCGGGCGCGCGCTCGTGATCGCCTACAACAAGTGGGACACGCTCGATGAGGAGCGCCGCTACTACCTCGAGCGCGAGATCGAACGCGAACTCGTGCAGGTGCAGTGGGCGCCGCGGGTCAACATCTCGGCGCTGACCGGTCGCCATGTCGACCGGCTGGTGCCGGCGCTGGAGGTCTCGCTGGACTCGTGGGACCAGCGGATCCCGACCGGACGGCTCAACGCGTTCTTCGGCGAAGTCGTTGCGGCACACCCGCATCCGGTGCGCGGCGGCAAGCAGCCGCGCATCCTCTTCGCGACTCAGGCGTCCACCCAGCCGCCGCGGTTCGTGCTGTTCGCGAGTGGGTTCATCGAGGCGCAGTACCGGCGATTCCTGGAGCGCCGGTTGCGTGAGGAGTTCGGCTTCGAGGGAACGCCGATCGAGATGTCGGTGCGGGTGCGGGAGAAGCGGCGCCGCTGATGCCGACCCACGTCGTGTTGTTGCGCGGCGTCAACCTCGGGGCGCGCAACAAGGTGCCGATGGCTCGCCTGCGCGAGCTGCTCACCGAGCTCGGGTATGCCGAGGTGCGCACCTTCCTGCAGAGCGGGAACGTCCTGCTGTCGTCGCGACGGTCGGGGTCGCGCGTGGCGGCCGACGTGCGGGCGGCGATCGCGGGGGAGTGGTCGCTGGACATCCCGGTGATCACTCGGACGGTGTCCGAACTAGGCGCCGTCCTCGCGGCGGATCCGCTGCCGGGGGCATCGGCCGATCCGCGGTGTTATCTGGTGACCTTCCTCGACGCGCCGTTGTCGGCGGATGGGCAAAAGCGTTTGGAGACAGGCGAATTCGGCGACGAGCAGTGGGCCGTCATCGGGCGTGAGGTCTACACCTGGACGGCGCGCGGCATACATGATGCGAAGGTCATCCGTGCGCTGGGGTCGAAGGCGGTTGGCGCGACCGGCACGGCTCGCAACTGGGACACGGTGCGCAAGCTGCACGCCCTCGCCCTAGATGGTTGAGCGCGTCGAACCCCCGATTTCTTCGGCGGCGGCGGGGTCGGCTAGGCTTCTTGACGCCCTCCGGGGCATCGGGCTGTGGCGCAGTTTGGTAGCGCACTTGACTGGGGGTCAAGGGGTCGCAGGTTCAAATCCTGTCAGCCCGACCAGGCGAACTCTGACCTGTTCTCGCAGGTCAGAGCCCTTTTGTCATCCGTTCGGCAGGGAGAGCGGCCAGGTGGTCGTAGCGGGCGCTCCGCAGACTTACGCGGCGTATTTGGCGAACTCGGACGGCTTCGAGGTCGAGCTCGCCGCCAGCAACCCGTAGCCACGACGTCCGGTGTGCGCCCATGGGTCGTATCGGACGAGCGAAAGAGGCCGCTCTATAGCACTGAGCACTGACAGTGCATGGGCATCAGTTGTGTTGTCTCCCAGGCGAATACGTTCTCCACAAGATCGCCGAAACTCTTGAATCAGGCGTTCGAACACAGATACAATCAGGTATGTCGCCCGCCACGGTCACCGCTCCCGCCAGCCGGTCCGCCGGTCTGCTCGCGGACGCGGCCCGGCTGGTCAGCGAGGCCTTCGAACTGCTCGCCAACGACGAGGGCGCGACCGGGCTGGCGCGGGAGGATTTCGCGACCCTGGCCGGGGACTGTGAAGGCTTGCGGCACCGGATCGAAGCCACCCAGGTGGTCGCGATGGCCCGGTACGCCGCCATTGAAGAGTCCATCGACCCGGTCACCGGTGACACCACCGAGGTCCAGCATCCCTTGGGTCATGCCGAGGAGTTCGCCGACACCGACCTGGGCGCCGCGCTGAACTGGTCACCGCGCACCGCCTCCGGCCGGCTCAGTGACGCGGTCACCGCCGCCGAACGCACCCCACGCCTGCTGCGGATGGCCGGCCACGGCCAGGTCGGGATGGCTCAAGTCCGCGCTGTCGGTGACGAACTATTGAACGCCTCCCCAGCCACCTGCGCCGTCGTCGAAGACGACGTCATCCGCGCCGGCATCACCGGCTGGACCACCCGGCAAACCGCCCGCCGCACCCGCACCCTGGTGCTGAAATGGGAAACCGGCGCCGCCCGCCAGGCCGCCACCCGCGAACGCCGCCGCGAACTCGGGGTCTGGTTCACCCCCCACCACACCCACGGGCTGACCAGCATGACCGCGACCCTGCCCAGCGAACTGGCCGCCACCGTGCACGGCATCATCGAAGAACACGCCCACCACCTGCGGGACATGTCCACCACCCCAAAACCGTTGGCCGAACACCGCGTGGACGCCCTGGCCGACCTGATCACCAACCAGGCCGAAGTCACCACCACCCTGGTCTTCCACGTCCCCGTCCGCGCCACCGGCACCACCTGCACCCGCGCCCTGGGCGATGTGACCATTCCCGGCATCGGGCACATCCCCGCCGAGGTGATCACCCGCCTGACCCGCGACCTGGACACCACCCTCGTGCGCGCCCTGACCGACCCGACCACCGGCGTCCTGCACGACACCAGCAGCGACGCCTACCGGCCCGGGGTCCGGATCCGCAGATTCCTCGAAATCCGAGACCAACACTGCCGATTCCCCACCTGCGACACCCCCGCCCGAGCCTGCGAAGCCGACCACGTCACCCCCTGGCCCCGAGGCCACACCACCCCAGCCAACCTGCAACTACTGTGCAAACACCACCACCGCGTGAAGCATGAGAGCGTGAGGTTGACCCCGTTCGGTGGACATCCTGATCGTCAGGTTTCGGCCTGGCAGGGAAGGATGCCCTCATGGGTGCGAAGAGGAAGAGTTACACCCCGAAGTACCGGCAGGAAGCCGCGCACTTGGT
>NZ_JAAOIV010000012.1 GCF_011440275.1 Metallococcus carri
GGCAAAGACACCGACCACACGGGCCGGGTCAGCTGGTTGATGAGACAGACCACGCGAGAGCCAACACCTACCCTGCCAGCCAGCCCCAGGCCAGCCACCCACACACTTACAGCTGGTTGAGCAAGCGGAGGAGCGCAGCGACGACGCGCGTCGAAACCACCCGCGACTCAGGATCGGTCGCGTCTGTGGTTCCGGGACAACGCCGGCAATCGCTCATAGTCGCCGGCGATCAACGCCTCGCGCTTCGCCCTGCTCCACCCTTGGATGCGCTTCTCCATGCAGTACGCATCGCCCACGTTGTCGTATTCGATGCACCACACGAGTTCCACGGGAAGCCGAGTAGAGGTGTATCGCGAGCCGAGCCCGCTGCTGTGCTGATCGAGGCGCTGCTCGAGGTTGCGCGTGCTACCGACGTAGTAGCTTCCGTCACCGCAGCGCAGCATGTAGGTCCAAGGCATCGATCAAGCATCGCGTGGGGTGGGATCGCGTGCTGACGGCCGCGGCTCGCGTTGTGGATAACGCGTTCGTCCGCGTGGTTTCGACGCGCTCCTCCGCTGCGCTCCTCCGCTTGCCCTTCGACACGCGCTCCTCCGTCGCGCTGCTCAGGACGGCGCTCAACCAACGATTGAAGGGCGCTCAACCAGCGGGCATCGAGAGGGTGGTTTCGACGCGGCGCTCGCAAGCTCGCGCCTTGCTCAACCAACGATGAGGGGACGCTTAGTCGGAAGGGGAGGTTGCGGTGTCGTATGCCGATTGCGCGCGTTCCAGCCGATCCTGTGCTAACGCTCGGGTCGCCTCGGCGTCCTTGAGGGTGGCGCGTGCCCGCGCGACGGCAGCCTCGGCCCGGTCGAGGTCGGCCTGAGCCCGTTGCACCGCCTGGGCAGCGAGTTGCTCGACGCGCTGGCGTTCCCTCTCCTGCGCAACCCTCGCCGGACTCGGCTTCTTCGCTGCACGCCCGGCCGACGTCGCGGAAGGCTGGGCCGATGCCGATTTTGCTGACGTCGATCGTGGCGATCGCTTCTTCTTGTCGGATCCGGAGCCAGAGGTCTTCTCGGAGGCTGAGCCCGACGTCTTGCCTGAACTTGAGCTCGACGTCGACGGTGGACGTTCCGGCAAGGTAGCGGCAACCGCTCCGTCGAGGTCGACCTCACCAAAACCGCTGTAGGACAACGGGTTCACCAGTTGCCCGCTCGTCACGGCCTGCTGCGCTGCCGGGTCGGCGATGGCCGCGGTGAAGGTCTGCACCAACTGCTCACGAACGTTGCCGGTGACACTGCCGAGGTCCGCAGCCTCACGCAGGAGCTGGTCGATGACTCGCTGGCGCTGAGCGGCGAACTGCTTCATCGCCGGGGCGTCGAGGGAGTGCTGGGCCGAGCGCAAACCCTCCCCGACCTCGGTGAGGTTGGCCAGCCCGGGTGGGTCGGTCCGGCGGGCGAGCATGTTCACCAGATGCGCCGCAGTGCTCGGCCGCCGCAATGCCAAGACCTCCTTGGCCAGCTCCCGGTCCCCGTCGGACCGTGCCTGCGCAGCCAACTCCTTGCGGGTCGCGACGAACTCCTCGGGAGCACCGGCATACAACCGGTCGACCGCATCGGCGAGGGTGAGCGACATACGGCCATCCTGTCCGACCGAAAGGGCGCTCGCACAGCGCCCGTCACCGTAGGTTGGTGCGCAATGCCGACGAAGGAGTGCGCGTGGACGCCGATGTGATCGTGGTCGGAGCCGGGCTGGCCGGGCTGGTGGCGACCTCCGAGCTGGTCGCCAAGGGCTACCGGGTGGCCGTCGTGGACCAGGAGAACGCCGCCAATCTTGGCGGTCAGGCCTGGTGGAGCTTCGGTGGAATGTTCCTGGTCAACAGCCCCGAGCAGCGCCGGATGGGCATCAAGGACTCGATCGAACTCGCCTGGCAGGACTGGCAGGGCAGCGCGCAATGGGACCGACTCGACGGCGAGGGCGACCAGGACCACTGGGCCAAGCGCTGGGGTCGGGCGTATGTCGAGTGGGCGGCCGGCGAAAAGCGAAACTACCTGCGCGACAAGGGAATTCGCTTCACACCGCTGGTGGGCTGGGCGGAGCGCGGTGACGGACGAGCCACTGGACACGGCAACTCGGTGCCGCGCTTCCATGTGTCGTGGGGGACCGGCACCGGCGTCATCGGACCCTTTGTCGACATCGCGCTCGAGGCAGCCCAACGCAGGCTGGTCCGCTTCTACCACCGCCACCGCGTTGACGAACTCGTCGTGACCAACGGTGCGGTCACCGGAGTGCGCGGCTCGGTCCTTGCGCCGGACGAGTCCGAACGAGGCGTGGCGAGCAGCCGTGAGGTCGTCGGTGACTTCGAGCTGTCCGCGCAGGCTGTCGTCGTCGCTGCCGGAGGCATCGGCGGCAACCACGAGATCGTTCGCGAGTTCTGGCCCGAGCGTCTCGGCCGGCCGCCGCGGCAGATGATCACCGGGGTCCCGGCGTATGTCGACGGCCGCATGCTGGGCATCACCGAGCAGGCCGGCGCCCGGCTGGTCAACCGCGATCGCATGTGGCATTACGTCGAAGGCATCCGCAACTGGGATCCCGTCTGGCCCGACCACGCGATCCGCATCCTGTCCGCGCCCTCGCCCATGTGGCTCGATGCGCTCGGCCGACCCCTGCCGGCGCCCTACCTGCCGTCATACGACACCCTCGGCACCTTGCGCTACCTGCGCACGAAGCCCGAGCTCGCGGCATACGACCACTCCTGGTTCGTGCTCACGACCACGATGGCCGCCAAGGAGTTCGCGCTGTCGGGCTCGGAGCAGAACCCGGACATCACCGACCGGGACATGAAGCTCACCCTCAAACAGCGGATCAGCAAGGGGCCGACCGCCCCGGTGCAGGCGTTCATCGACCACGGCGCCGACTTCGTCACCGCGGCCACGATCGGTGAACTTGTCGCCAAGATGAACGACCTGACCGAGGCACCGCTGCTCGACGCCGGCGAGGTCGAGCGGGTGATCCGTGCACGGGACCGGGAGATCGACAACCCCTTCACCAAGGACGCGTCGGTGCAAGCGATCCACAACGCGCGGCGCTACCGCGGTGACCGGCTCGCTCGCGTGACCGCACCGCACCGGATCCTCGACCCCGATCACGGCCCGCTGATCGGCGTCATGTTGCACACGCTCACCCGCAAGACACTCGGCGGTGTGCAGACCGACCTCGCCTCCCGCGCGCTCGACGGATCGGGTGCTCCGATCCCCGGGCTGTATGCCGCCGGCGAGACCGCCGGGTTCGGTGGCGGCGGCGTGCACGGCTACAACGCGCTCGAAGGGACCTTCCTCGGCGGGTGCATCTTCTCCGGACGTGCTGCCGGACGCTCGCTCGCGGCAGACTTGGGGTGATGAAAGCCCGATCCGCCGCCGCCCGCCTGAGCGGACTGCGACCTCGACCGACTCCGCCACCGGACGATCCGGCGCCTTCGGAGGACCTGCCCGCATGGGGCGACCGGCCCGAAGGCGACCACGCGCTCGATCACGTGAGCTTCGGGGTGCAGGTCGCCGCCTGGTGGTCGCTGTGCCTGATGCTCGTCGTCGGTGGGCTGTGGACGATCGTGGTGCTGCTCAGCCGGATCGGCCTGGTCACCGTGACGATCACCATCGCGGTGATGATCTGCGCTCTGCTGCAACCGATGGTGGCGCTGCTGCAACGGGTCGGGCTGCCGCGGCCGCCGGCGGTGCTGATCGTCTTCATCGGCGGCATCGGGGTGATCGGTTACCTGAGCTGGTTCGTTATCTCTCAGATCGCCTATGCCAAGGATTCGCTCACCGGTCAGCTGCAGGGCGCGGCCGACGAGATCCGCAACTGGCTGATCAACGGTCCGCTGCGGATGACGCCCAAGCAGGCCGACCGCTTCAGCGTCGATCTGGTGCAGACCCTCAGCGAGCACCAGCACCAGATCATCACCGGCGCCTTCCAGGCGGCGACCTCGGCGATCGGCATCCTGTCCGGGGTGATCCTGTGCGTCTTCGCGACGCTGTTCCTGATGCTGGACAACGGGTCGATCTGGCGCTGGTTCGTGCGTTTTCTGCCGCGCCCGACCCACGCGCACGCGATGGAGGCAGGTCAGGTCGCCTGGCGCACGCTCACGGCATACACGCGCTCGCTCGTGCTGCTCGCGGCGATCAACGCCCTGGCCATGGTGCCCGCGATGATGATTGCGGGGTTGCCGCTGGTGGTGCCGCTCGCCGTGCTGCTCTTCCTCGGGTCGTTGGTGCCGCTCGTCGGGGTGCTGATCGCCGGGGCGGTGGTGTGCCTGGTCGCGTTCATCACCCAGGGGCTGACGACCGCGATCGTGCTGGCGATCGTGCTCGTGGTGGTGGTGCAGCTCTTCGGCAACCTGCTCAACCCGATCATCCTGGGCAAGGCCGTCGATATCCACCCGCTGGCGATCCTGGTGTGTGTGACCGCGGGGACGATCCTGGCGGGAGCCTTCGGCGCGTTCGTCGCGGTGCCGTTGGCGGCCGTGGTCAACAACGCCATCCGGGCCGTGCGCAGTCACCAGCAGGCGAGGACCTGATGTCGGCATCACAGCCCGGGCCGGTGCGGCGGGCCGCGATGCGCGCCTACCGTCGGTTGCCCGCGCGGCCGAGTCAGCAGATCGTGCGGCTGGTCGCGCCGACCTACACCTTGGGCGCGATCGCGCTGATCGAGCACGGCCCGACGCTGCTGGCGCTGCGGCAGACGCATCGCAAGGGGTGGTCGCTGCCGGGCGGTCTGGTCGACGCGGGGGAACAGCCGGTCGAGGCCGTGGCCCGGGAGGTGCTCGAGGAGACCGGGCTGCGCATCGATCCCGGCGGCATCTGGACAACGGCCTTCGACACCCGGCTGCGGCATTGCGACATCGTCTTCCGGGTGGTGTGCGACAACCGGCCGGTGGTGCGGCTGGCGAGCGAGGCCACGTCATACGACTGGCTGCCGATCTCGCACTTCGACGACATCGACGGTGCGACCAGCCGGATCCTGCGGGCGGTGCAGGCCACCCAGTGCCCGCCGCCGGTGGGGCGGGTGCTCGGCTGACCCCTGGCCCGCTCCCGCGCTCACCTCGAACGCCGAAGGCTTTGACCAATCCTGACCGGAGCCTTGCCCGATGTTCACCCGCCGCTTCGCTGGCGCGCCTACGTTGCTCGGCATGCCATCGACCAAACTCCTCGCGGGCCTCACCTCGCTCGCACTCACCGCCGGCGTCACCGTCATCGTCGCCGTCCCGGCGCCGCACGCTCAGGCCGCCACGCAAAAGCGTGTGCTCTTCGACAACACCAAGGCCGAGACCGCCGGCAACGCCGACTGGATCATCTCGACCTCGCAGCCGGATCCGTTGCAGCAGAACGCGAATCCCACCTCCGAGACCAGCTGGACCGGTGCCATCTCCGCGTGGGGCGTCGCCCTGCAGAAGACCGGCAACTACGCGCTCAACACCTTGCCGAGCAGCGGGCGGATCACGTATGGCGACGCGTCCAACGCCCAGGACCTTTCGAAGTATGACGAGTTCGTGCTGCCCGAGCCCAACATCGCGTTCACCGCGACCGAGAAGACCGCGATCATGACGTTCGTCAAGAACGGCGGTGGCTTGTTCATGGTCAGCGATCACGACCAGTCCGACCGCAACAACGACGGCATCGACTCGGTCGGTGTGCTCAACGACCTGATGACCAACAACTCGGTCGACTCCACCAACCCCTTCGGCTTCTCGATCGACGTGCTCAACATCAGCAACGAAAACCCGAACGTCATCGGCGCCAAGGCCGCTGGCGACCCGATCATCGCCGGGCCGTTCGGAGCGGTGAAGAGCACGATCATCCGCAATGGCACCACCGCGACGCTCAGCCCATCGAGCAACGCAGCCGTGCGTGGCGAGCTCTTCCGTGCCGGCTATTCGGCGAGCGGCACGACCGGCGCGGCCTTCGTGACCAGCACCTTCGGCAGCGGGCGGGTGGCCTTCTGGGGCGACAGCTCACCGATCGACGACGGCACCGGCCAGTCGGGCAACACCCTCTACGACGGCTGGAACGACCCGGCGGGCACCGACGCGGCGCTCGCGCTCAACGCCACCGACTGGCTGGCGGGGACCGGTTCGACCTCGACGTCGACCTCGTCTTCGTCTTCGACCTCGTCCTCGTCGAGCGCACCGTCGGGCGCCGAGCGGATCGTCAACGGCAGCTTCGAAAACAACGCGTCCTACTGGAGTCTCGGCAGCGGCGCCGCAATCAGCACCACCCACGCCTCCGCGGGCACGAAGTCACTCACCCTCGGCGGCACGGTCTCGACCACCCAGTCGGCGACCCAGCAGGTGACGATCCCCGCCGGGGTGACCTCGGCCCCGCTGACCTTCAAGACCTATGTGACGAGCAATGCCTCGACCACGACCGTCTATGACCGGCTCAACGTGCAGGTCAACGGCACCACGCTCACCAGCCTGTCGAACACCTCGCCGCGCGGCGCGTTCTTCAGCACCACGGTCGACCTGTCCGCCTACGCCGGGCAGACGGTGACGCTGAAGTTCCAGGGCGTCAACGATGCGAGCAACCCGACCCAGTTCTGGGTGGACGAGGTCTCGCTCAAGGCCTGAATCACCTTCTGCCGCAAGACTTTTCACAGGCCGAGCCGGCCGACCGCCTCCCGCATCCACGGGTCGAAGCGGTCGGCCGGCTCGGCCTCGAGTTGCGCGCGGGACCACCACCGCACGCCGTCGAACTCGCGGGGGTCGGGCGTCACCGGGTCGTTCTCCCCGAGCGCGATCGAGAACCACAAGCTCACGTCGGTATGCCGGGTGCTCGCGTCGCCGACCGTCTCGGTCATCGTCAGGAAGAACGGCCGGTCACCGTCGAGCCGGGCCTCGACGCCTAGCTCCTCCACGGTCTCTCGACGCACGGTGTCGACCGGGTGTTCGCCAGGCTCGACGTGGCCGCCAGGAGGCAGCCGCAGACCAGAGAGCCGATGGTCGGCGAGCAGCACCCGCCCCGTCATACGGTCGACGGGGACCACATAGGCGACCAGGTGCGGGTCGGGCGTGCGGGGCTTCTCGCGCCGCCAGATGTCGTCGGTGCTCGCCAACCAGTCCAGCGCCGCCGAGTGGTGATGTATGTCGGCGGGAAGGCCGCGGACGAGGTCGGCGATCTGGCGGTGGATGCTCACCTGCCGCATCCTGCCGCGGCCCACCGACACAGGGCAGCCCGCCCGCGCAAAACGCCCAACTGGGCGATCGGTGTGGCGGTTGGGCTGGGGTGCCAGCGCAAAACGCCCAACTGGGCGATCGGCGCTGCATCGTTATCCGCGCGACGGCGGCACCGAATGCTGACACGATGCTGCAGGTGCAGACCGGTGCTGAGCTGTCACAGGCGTACTACGACCAGGTGGTCCGCCCACTGCTGGATGATCGCTGGCCGGGTCTGCCGCACGCTGCCGCCCGGCTCGGCTCGGGGTCGGATGTTCTCGGTACCGACGATGAGATGTCGCAGGATCACGATTTTGGTCTTCGGCTGAATCTCCTTGTTCCACAGGCACTTACCGCTGAGATCGACGCCGAGATGCAAGCACGGTTGCCGGAGACGTTCGCCGGGCGTCCCGTACGCTTCCCCGTCACCTGGGATCAGCGCGAGTGGCACCACGCGGACGTCGACACGGTTGCGGCGTTCACTCGGTCGCGACTCGGCATCGACGCCACGCGCGAGCTGGCACTCGCCGACTGGCTCTCGCTCACCGGTCAGGCTGTCCTCGAGATCATTGCTGGTCCGGTCTTCGCCGACAGCGACGGCGAGCTGACGCAGATGCGGCGTCGCCTCGCGTGGTACCCCGACGACATCTGGCGGTATGCCGTCGCGACCGACTGGGCGCGTCTCGCTCAAGAGTTGCCCTTCGTCGGGCGGACGGGCCAGCGCGGCGACGACCTCGGATCACGAGTGATCGCAACGCGATTGGCGCACATTGCGATGCATCTGGCGCACCTGCTGGAGCGGCGGTGGCCGCCCTATGCCAAGTGGCTCGGCACCATCCTCGCGACCTTGCCGCACGGCAGCGCTGTTATCGAATCACTGACGAATGCCCTGCGCTCGCCGGAGTGGCGAGACCGGGAAGCTGGCCTGGTCGAGGCCCTCCGCGTCCTGCACCAGAGGCAGGCTGAGGTCGGGCTCCCCACGGTCGATGACCCGATAGAACCCTTCTGGGACAGGCCCTTTCAGTCGATCCGGTCAGAAGTGGTCGAGGTGCTGCACCGATCGATCACCGATCCTCAGGTCCGCGCGCTGCCCCGGGGTGTCGGCACCGCCGAGCAGCGCAGCGACAACGTGGACGTGCTCGTGCACGCGGACCGGCGGCGGGCGGCATACGGCTGAGGGCGGCGCCCAGGAGGTGAGCAGCACCCGACCCGCGCAAAACGCCCAACTGGGCGATCGGTGGGGCGCCCGGGCCGGCATACCCACACAAAACGCCCAACTGGGCGATCGGTGCGGCACCTGGTCCGGCATACCCACACAAAACGCCCAAGTGGGCGATCAGCGCACCCCGAGGCCGGACGATCAGTGCTGGTGACCGCGCATCTCGCCCTCCGGCACGGGCGCAACCCGGTCGGACAGCAGCGGCTGGGCGGGATCCCAACGGGTGCCATGGGCCTCGTCGTAGCGACGGCGAGCGATCGCGCTGAGCGCTTCGAGGACGACCCGATTGGCAAGTGCCGCAGTGATATCCGCGTGGTCGTAGGGCGGCGCGACCTCGACGATGTCGAAACCGACGACCGGCTGCTCGAGGCAGATCCGGCGCACCGAGTCGAGCAGCTGACGCGCCGACAACCCGCCCGGCTCGGGGGTGCCGGTGCCCGGCGCGTGTCCTGGGTCGCACACGTCGATGTCGACCGACAAGAAGATGCCGTCGGTGTCGTCATTGGCGATGTCGAAGGCTTCGGTGAGGCAGGTCTCGAGCCCGCGGTGACCGACCTCGGTCATCTCGTAGGAGCGCATCTGCTGCCCGGCCATCCAGTCGAGGGTCTCCGGCCCGGGCCAGTAGCCGCGCAGGCCGATCTGCAGGAAGCGGTCACCGCGCACCGCGCCGGACTCGATCAGCCGGCGCATCGGCTGGCCATGGCCCCACAGCGAGCCGAACTCGACGTCTCCGGTGTCGGCGTGAGCATCGAAGTGGATCAACGAGATTCGGCCCTGACCGAGCACGTCGGCGACGCCGGATGCATCGGAATAGGTGACCGAGTGGTCGCCACCCAGCACGAGCGGCAGCGCCCCCGACTCGGTGATCGCAGCGACGGCGGCGCGGATCTGGCCGAGCGACTTCTCGATGTCGCCGGAGTACAGCTCCAAGTCACCGACGTCGACGACCTTCAGATCGCGCAGACCGTCGGTGCGCAAGGCGAGCGAGGGCCGCGAACCGTCGTGCGGCAGGTAGTCGGTCGCCCGGATCGCCTGCGGACCGAAGCGCGCGCCCGACCGATAGCTCGTGCCGCCGTCGAAGGGCGCACCGAGGATCACCACATCGGCGCCCGCGTAGCTCTCCGGGTCCTCCAAGTCCGCCTTCGGCACCCCGAGGAAGGTGAAGTCGGGCCCATACAGGTTGCCGATCCGGCTCATCAATGCTCCTTGTTGGTATGGCGTCCGCTCGCCTCAGTCCATCATGCAGCCTCGGCGAGGGGCCGCCTGGTCGGCCGGTCCAGGTGCCCGGTCGACCGCGAGAACGTGACAGTAATCAGATCGTGACGCTGCACGAGGGCTTTGCGCTTGGGCGGGCGACAGCCCCGTTTTAGGGTGAAACGCGTGGGACATGGGGGACATTTTGTGGGCACAATGATCTCGCGCCGGACGGCGATCAGCGCGGCTGGAGTTCTCGGACTCGCTGCCTGTTCGTCGCAACCCGGGGACGGTCGGGGGACTTCCACCGGCCCGGCGCGCAGCGGGAGGAGCTCGTCCAGCGGAACGAGCTCCTCCCGCACCTCATCCGTCCCACAAGCCACGCTGCCCGGCGGCGGCCGGACGATCTTTCCCGAGCACCGGCTGGTCGGCTACTGCGGGCTGCCGGGCGCGCCGGCCCTCGGCCAACTCGGCGTCGGCAACCTGTCCGACGAGGTCGCCGGGATGCTCAGCAAAATCAAGGCGTATGCCGAGCCGGCTCGCCCGGTCCTGCCCGTCATGGAGCTCATCGCCTGCGTGGTGCAGCCCAAGCCCGGGGTCGACGGCATGTGGCGCGCCCGGGTGGCGGACTCGATCGTCGAGGAATGGAACGCCAAGGCCAAGGAGGTCGGCGCGCTGTTGCTGCTGAACATCCAACCCGGCCGGTCCACCTTCCTGGAGGAGGCCAAGAAGTTCGAGAAATGGCTGCTCGAACCGCATGTCGGCCTGGCGCTGGACCCGGAGTGGGCCATTGGCCCGGGGCAGGTGCCGGGTCGGGAGTTCGGCACCACGACAGGCGCCGCCGTGGACGAGGTCGCGGCATACCTGTCAGGATTGGTGACGGCGAACGACCTGCCGCAGAAAGCCCTCGTGGTGCACGTGCTGCGCCGGTCGATCCTCACTGGCGAGCAAGACCTGCGCGAGCGCACCGGCGTCGCGCTGGTGAAGAGCGTCGACGGCATCGGCCAGATGAAGGACAAGATCAAGGCCTACGACATCGTGATGGCGGGGACGCCGTCGTTCGTCCGGCCGGGCTTCAAGTTGTTCTATGACGAAGACCAGCGGGTGGCGCCGCTGATGACGCCGGCGCAGGTGCTCGCGCTGACGCCGCCGCCGGACTACGTGCTCTACGAGTGACCTAGAGGTACTGACCGGTCGGGCCCTGCGGCGGTTCCTCACCGGTCGGTGCCTGTCCGCTCGGCAGCCCGCGGCGCATCGCCTGCAGTTGCGATTGCGCTGCCATCTGCTGGGCGACGATCGCGGTCTGGATGCCGTGGAACAGCCCCTCCAGCCAGCCGACGAGTTGAGCCTGGGCGATCCGCAATTCGGCGTCCGACGGCGCTTCCTCACCGAAGGGCAACACGATCCGGTCGAGCTCCTCGGCGAGCTCGGGCGCCAGCCCGTCCTTGAGCTCGGCGATCGAGCGAGCGTGGATATCGGCGAGGCGCTTGCGGCCGCCCTCGTCGAGCCCGGCCTCGCGCACCTCCTCCAGGAGCTGCTTGATCATCGAGCCGATCCGCATCACCTTGGCGGGCTGCTCGACGAGCTCGGTGGGGCGCTCGAGCTTCTTGCCCGAGCCCTCGTCGTCGCCGTTGGGCACCGCGCCCATGCCGTCCTGGGTGATGACGACGAAGCGGCCGTCGTCGGGCTCGTCTTGCGGCTGCTGCGGTCCGTCAGTGCTCGGCATACGCTCCATTCTGCCCGGTGGATAGGCGTACCGCAGGGCCGGAGCCTCAAGCACACTGGGCGAATGGTGACGGCGATCGTGCTCTGCGGCGGCCGGGCCAGGCGGTTCGGCGCCGACAAGCTCGCGGCACGGCTGCCCGGCGGCCGCACCGTGCTGGATGCAACGCTCGCCGGCGTGCCGGCGTCGTGGCCGGTCGTCTGCGTCGGGGCGGAGCGTCCGGTGCAGCGTGCGGTGCGGTGGGTGGAGGAAGCCGAGCCGTTCGGTGGCCCGCTCGCCGGGCTCGCGGCCGGACTCGCGGTCGTCGAGGACCCGGTCTGCGTCGTGCTCGGGGGAGATATGCCGTATGCCGGCCGCGCCCTCCCCGTCCTCGTCGCCCCCTTGTCGCTGGTTGAGGACCACCCACCTGTCGCTGGTCGAGCGCGTCCTTCGCTGGTTGAGCGAGCGCAGCGAGTCGAAACCACCCCCAACTCGCCCAATGCCGCCATCGCGGTGACCGACCGCCGGCAACCGCTGCTCGCCGCCTACCGCACCGACGCCCTCCGCCGCGCGCTGCCGAGCGAAGTCTCCGGAGCGCCGATGCGCCGCCTCTGGGACGCGCTGGACCTGGTCGAAGTCACCGTGGACGAGCGGGCGGCATACGACATCGACACCGTCGGTGACCTGCGCGCGTTCCCGGCTGATTAGCGTGGAGGCATGCGTGCGATCACGATCCCGGAGTTCGGTGACGAATCGGTGCTGACCCTCGCCGAGGTGCCCGATCCGCCTGTGGCAGAAGGAGAAGTCCTCGTTGATGTCGCCGCGGCGGGTGTCAATCGGGCCGATCTGATGCAACGGCAGGGCTTCTATCCGCCACCGAAGGGCGCCTCGGAGCTGCCCGGACTGGAGGTCAGCGGCCGCATCGCCGAAGTCGGCGACGGCGTGACCGGCTGGTCGATCGGCGACGAGGTGTGTGCCGTCCTCGCCGGCGGTGGGTATGCCGAGCGGGTCGCCGTGCCGGCCGGGCAGCTGCTGCCGATCCCGAGCGGAGTGTCGCTCGTCGAGGCGGCCGGTCTGCCGGAGGTGGCCTGCACCGTGTGGTCCAACATCGTGATGACGGCCCGTTTCACCGGTGGCGACACGGTGCTGCTGCACGGGGGTTCGAGCGGCATCGGCACGATGGCGATTCAGGTGGTCAAGGCGCTCGGTGGTCGGGTGGCGGTGACGGCGGGTTCGGCCGAAAAGCTGGAGCGGTGCCGCCAGCTCGGCGCGGACATCCTGATCAACTACCGCGAGCAGGATTTCGTCGAGGAGATCAAGGCCGCAACGGACGGTCGCGGAGCCGACATCATCCTGGATGTCATCGGGGCAAAGTACTTGTCCCGCAACGTTTCTGCGCTTGCGTCCGATGGCCGGCTGGTCATCATCGGGCTGCAGGGTGGCCGGGAGGGCGAGCTCAACATCGGTGAGCTGCTCGCCAAGCGCGGCTCGGTGATCGCGACATCACTGCGTGGCCGCGACCTGGCTGACAAGGCACGCATCGTGTCGCAGGTGCGCGAGCGGCTGTGGCCGCTGATCGCCTCCGGTGCGGTGCGGCCGGTCATCGACCAGACCCTGCCGCTCGCCGACGCCGCCGAGGCGCACCGCATCCTCAACGCCTCCCAGCACATCGGCAAGGTGCTCCTCACGGTCTGACGCCTCGCCCAGGGGTGGCTCGGGTCCGGCGGGGGGGGGGGTGCTCCACTCGCATGCGTTGTGGTGACTCGCATGCTCCAGCGTCACTGGCATGCCGTGATCACGGCCTGCAGGTGCGGCGGTCGCATGCAAGTGGTGTGGCCGCATGCAAGTGGTGCGGTCGCATGCGTGCCAGACGTGCGCTCCCGTGCCAGACGCGATCGCTGGTGATGACCGCGGCTTCGGACCGGTCAGAAGCGGGTGTCGGCGCCTCTCGGTGCCCACGCCTCCAGATCGGCGAGCTGGCCGGTGAGCTTGGTGCGGATGCGGTCGATCGCCTCTGGCCCCAACGGGATTCGCAGCGGTGTGTTGGGGTCGGCGACGGCTTCGAGGATCAAAGCCGCAGCGCGCTCGGGGTCGTTGGGCTGCACGCCGTTCTGGTCACGGAAGCGCGCCCGCAACGCCCCAGCCGGCGTCGTCGCGTAGTCCTCGATCGGGTCGGCGAAACTCATCGACCGTCCGGCGAACTCGGTGCGGAATGGTCCCGGCTCCACGATCAGCACCCTGATGCCGAGCGGGCCGACCTCGCCGGCGAGGGCTTCCGACATACCTTCGAGCGCGAACTTCGAGGTCGCGTAGATGGCGTGACCGGGGTTGGCGATCACGCCACCGACCGACGACAGCTGCACGATCGTGCCGGACCGCTGGGCGCGCATCGTCGGCAGCACGGCCCGCGTCACCCGCATCACGCCGCGCAGGTTGACCGCGAGGACGTCGTCGATCTGCTTCTCGGAGAGTTCTTCGAGCGCGCCGACCAGTCCGTGCCCGGCGTTGTTGACGAGCACGTCGATGCGCCCGAACCGCTCGATGGCGGCTGCGACGGCCGCCTCGATGCTCTCCGGGTCGGTGACGTCGAGATGCAGGGCGAGGATGTTGTCGTCGCTGAGTTGGATGGTTTCGGGCCGCCGTGCGGTCGCGACGACGCGTGCTCCCGAGGCGAGCGCAGCGCGAGCGATCGCGTCGCCGAAGCCGGTATTGGATCCAGTGATGAACCAGACGGGTGTGGAGTCGCTCATGGTTCAGGTATATCTTGAGACTCAAGAGATAACAAGAGAGGACCCCGTATGACGTCGTCGCGCGACTCGCTGTCGGCCGAGTTGGACGAATGGCTGGCCGCCATTCCGGGGGAGGTCGATGCCCGAGTCGAGGCGGTGCGTCAGCGCATCGGCCGCATCGCCCGGCAGTTCGATCGGGTGCTCGCGGTGGTCGCGGCCGAGCACGATCTGAGCATCGGCGACTGGGAGGCCCTGTCCGCGCTCGCGCGCGCCGGCGCGGCGGATGGGCTGACCCCCGGCCAGATCGGCGAGCGACTTGCGCTGACCTCGGGCACGGTCAGCGTGCGGCTGGAGCGATTGCGCTCGGCCGGACTGGTGGAGGACGTGCCGGGTGCCGACGGACGCCAGCGACCGGTGCGGCTCACCCCGACCGGGATGCAGCGGTGGGGCGCAGCGACGCTGGCCCGCACCCAGGTGGAGAGCCGGCTCTTCGGTGACGCGCTGACCCCCGATCAACTGGGACGCCTGGACGGATTGCTCGCGCGGCTGCTGGCCGGCCTCGAGGACGAGTTCGGCCCGGCGCCGCGCCACGACATGACCCGCGGCCGTAGATCTGCTCCCTGAACCGCCGACTGGGCGCGGCGCCTACCTACCCGGCAGCCACACTCGCATGCACCGTGGCCACTTGCATGCTGCCGCGTCACTCGCATGCGGTGACCACGGTCTGCATGCGCCGCAGCCGCATGCAAGTGGCGTGGCGGTTGAGCAGCGGAAGAGAGCCTCGGTGGTTGAGCAGCGGAGGAGCGAAGCGGGGGAGCGTGTCGAAACCACTCACCCAGGCTGCACAGCTGCCACGATCCGACGCGAACGGCGCACCGCGGTCACATGCCAGGCCCACAACGCCGAGCCGACAACGACATACGCGAGGGCTGCCCAGGCCATCGTCGCGAGCGAGCGGGTGAAGAAGGGCGCCAACAAACCGGCGCCGATTGCGTTGAGGATCAGCGTGATGAAGGCCGCGCCCGACGCCGCAGCCCCGCGGTGCCGGGGGAACATGTCGAGCACAGCGAGTTGCATGGACGGATAGACCGAGCCGATGCCGAGGCCGAGCAGGGAGGGACCGATCACGGCATACGGCAGGGTGGCCGTCGCCGGCACGGACGCGAGGATCACGTTGACGACGGCCGCAACGAAGGCGACGCCGAGGCCGCCGGTGACCAGGCGCAGCATCGAGATCCGGCCGGCGGCGCGGCCGCTGATGAAGGACCCGCAGACCATCCCGGCGATCATCGGTACGAAAAGCATCCAGAAGTCCGTCGCGCCACGATGCAAGAGGTCGACCACGACGATCGCCGCAGCACCGATGTAGAGGAAGTAACCACCGAACGCGACACTACCGGCGAAGGCCACCCGGTGGAAGGCTCCCGACTTCGACACCTCGGCCAGTCCACCAAGAATTTCCTTGACCTGCAACGGAGTTCGGCGCTCAACGGGGTGCGACTCGGGCAGCACCAGCACCACCAGAGCGATGAGCAGCGCGGCGATCGCGACAAGCATCCAGAAGATCGCCCGCCACGACCCGAAGGTCACCAGCCAGCCGCCGACGACCGGAGCGATGGCCGGGGCGAGCCCGAAGATCATCACGATCCGCGACATCAGCCGTTGCGCCTCGGCACCGTCATAGAGATCGCGCACCACCGCACGGCTGACGATGACGCCGCCGCCCGCGGCCAGCCCTTGCAGCACCCGGCAGACGAGCAGCAGCGCGAAGGAGGGCGCGAGCGCGGCGCCGGCCGACGCGACGGCATACACCACGAGGCCGCCGATCATCACCGTGCGGCGGCCGAGCGCGTCCGACAGCGGACCGTGGAAAATGCTCATCACCGCGAACGCGATCATGTAGGTCGACACCAGCTGCTGGGTCGCCTCCTGTCCCACGCCGAACTCGTGCTGGATCAAGGCAAAGGCCGGGAACGGCGTGTCGATCGAGAACGGCCCAAGCATTGCCAGGCCGGCGAGGATCAGCGGTATGACGGATGAGTCGGGCGCGCGCTTCACCGCACCACCGTAGGTGGTCACCCCCGGTGCCCGAGCCGCCGTCCGATCTCGGCCGCGGTGGCGGCAACCTCGCCGACGAGCGCCGTCCGTTCGGAGGCTGAGACGGTGTCGGTGGGGAAGGTGCAGGCGACGGCCGCGGCGGGCTGACCGGTGTGGTCGAAGGCGGCGACCGCGACCGAGGCGAGTCCAGGCGTGACCGAGCCGTCCTCGGTCGCGTGGCCGCGCTGCCGCACGCGTGCCAGCTCCGACCGCAGCGCGGTCAGCGACGACGGGCCAACCCCATGTCGCACAACGAAATCCGCGCGGGAGGGATATAGCGCCCGCACCTGTGCCACGGGCAATTGCGCGAGCATCGCCAGCCCGCTCGCGGTCAGCGTCGCGGGGAGCCGCACGCCGACGTCGGTGACGAGCAGCGGTCGGCCCGGCGCGCGCTCCTCGATGACATAGAGCACGTCGCGTCCGTGCAGCACCGCGAGGTGCGCGCTGTGCCCCGTCCGGTCGACCAGCCGGGTGAGCGGTGGCCGGGCGATCCGTTGCAATGGCGCCTGCCGCGTGTAGGCCGAACCGAGCTCGTATGCCGCGACCCCCAGCCCCCAGCGCCGGTCATCGGCGTCGTGGGTGACGAAGCCGGCGTCGCGCAGCACTGCCAACAGCCGATAGGTGGACGAGCGCGGCAGGCCGAGGTCACGGGCGATCACTGCTCCCGGCTGCGGCGACCCGCGGCGGGCTAGCAGCTGCAGCAGATTCACCGTATGCCGCGCGCTCGTCATACCGGCACTGTCTCAAATATGAGACAAAACCAGCACCCCGGGGCTGGGCGGGCGACCGCTGGAGCGCTCTGATGGAGGGATGAGCACGCAGAGCGC
This sequence comes from Metallococcus carri, assembly GCF_011440275.1. Taxonomy (GTDB): domain Bacteria; phylum Actinomycetota; class Actinomycetes; order Actinomycetales; family Dermatophilaceae; genus Metallococcus; species Metallococcus carri. Next base: position 16,952 of record NZ_JAAOIV010000012.1, read on the forward strand.
TGTCATCGTCGGCGTGGGCCCGGTGTCGATCGAGGACGTCGTCGCCGTGGCCCGGCACGGTGCGCCGATCGAGTTGTCGGCCGAGTCCCGCGCAGAGGTCGCGCGGTCGCGCCGCATCATCGAGGAGCTGGCGAACGACCCGGTGCCGCACTACGGCATCTCCACCGGCTTCGGCGCCCTCGCCACCAAGCACATCCCGACCGACAAGCGCCGCCGGCTGCAGCACGGCCTGGTCGCCTCGCATGCCGCCGGCTCGGGTGACGCCGTCGAGCGTGAGGTCGTGCGCGCGCTGATGCTGTTGCGCATCTCCACGCTCGCCACCGGCCGCACCGGCATCCGTCCCGAGACCCTCGACGCCTATGTCGCGATGCTCAACGCGGGCATCACGCCCTGCGTGCGCGAATACGGATCCCTCGGCTGCTCAGGCGATCTCGCACCCCTCGCGCACTGCGCGCTCGCCCTGATGGGCGAGGGCGAGGTGTATGACGGCGACGGCGCCCAGGTGCCCGCCGCCCAGGCTCTGGCCGCCGCTGGGATCACGCCCGTCGTGCTGGAGGAGAAGGAGGGCCTGGCGCTCATCAACGGCACCGACGGCATGCTCGGGATGCTGTGCCTGGCGATCCATGACCTGCGCATGCTGCTCGCCACCGCGGACGTGACCGCGGCGATGAGCGTCGACGGGCTGCTCGGCACCGACGATGTCTTCGCCGCTGACCTGCACCGGCTGCGCCCTCACCCCGGCCAGGCGACCAGCGCCGCCAACCTGCGAAAGCTGTTGGCCGACAGCGGTATTCGCGAGAGCCACCGTGATCCGTCGGCGTGCACCCGGGTGCAGGACGCCTACTCGCTGCGTTGCTCGCCCCAGGTCCACGGCGCCGCCCGCGACACACTCGCGCACGCCACGGCTGTCGCCGAGCGCGAGCTCGCCGCTGCGATCGACAACCCGGTGGTCACCCTCGACGGGCGGGTCGAGTCCAATGGCAACTTCCATGGCGCACCGGTCGCCTACGTGCTCGACTTCCTGGCCATCGCCATCGCCGATGTCGCCTCGATCAGCGAGCGGCGCACCGACCGCTTCCTCGATGTCGCGCGCAGCAACGGCCTGCCGCCCTTCCTCGCCGACGACCCGGGCGTCGACTCCGGCCACATGATCGCGCAGTACACCGCAGCCGGAATCGTCAGTGAGCTCAAGCGACTCGCGGCTCCGGCGAGCGTCGACTCGATCCCGTCGAGCGCGATGCAGGAGGACCACGTGTCGATGGGCTGGGCCGCCGGCCGCAAGCTGCGCCGCGCCGTCGACGGGCTGCAGCGCGTGCTCGCGATCGAGTTGCTGACCGCCGCCCGTGGCATCCGGTTGCGCGCCCCGCTCCAGCCGTCCGCGCCCATCGCCTCGGTCCTCCAATCCCTCGACGCCGGGCGCCCCGGCCCGGACCGTTATCTCGCGCCCGAGATCGAGCGCGCCTACGACCTCATCACCGACGGCGGCGTGCTTGCCGCCACCGGCATCCCCCTCGACTAGTTCCACGAGCCCGCGTGAGGCGGGCGAATCGGCATACGGCACAAGGAGATTCGACATGGACGGCGCTCGACCGGTCCGCGCACCGCGCGGCACCCAGCTCACCGCCCGCAGCTGGACCACGGAGGCCCCACTGCGGATGCTGATGAACAACCTCGACCCCGAAGTCGCCGAGCGACCCGACGATCTGGTCGTGTATGGCGGCACCGGGCGCGCCGCGCGCGACTGGCGGTCGTTCGACGCGATGGTGCGCACGCTCACCACCCTCGCTCCGGACGAGACGATGCTCGTGCAGTCCGGCCGGCCGGTCGGGGTGATGCAGACCCACGAGTGGGCGCCACGGGTGCTGCTCGCCAACTCCAACCTGGTGCCGGACTGGGCCACCTGGCCGGAGTTCCGCCGACTCGAGCAACTCGGCCTCACGATGTACGGCCAGATGACCGCCGGCTCCTGGATCTACATCGGCACCCAGGGCATCCTGCAGGGCACCTACGAGTGCTTCGCCGCGATCGCCGAGCGCAAGTTCGGCGGCACGCTGGCCGGCACCCTCACCCTGACCGGAGGCTGCGGCGGCATGGGCGGCGCCCAGCCGCTCGCGGTCACCCTCAACGACGGCGTCTGCCTCATCGTCGACGTCGACGGCCAGCGGCTGCGTCGCCGGGTCGACCACGGTTATCTCGACGTCGTCGCGGACGATCTCGACAAGGGCGTCGAGCTCGCGCTGCAGGCCAAGCGGGACAAGAAGCCGCTGTCGATCGGCGTCGTCGGCAATGCCGCCGAGGTCTTCCCGGAGTTGCTGCGCCGGGAGGTGCCGATCGACATCGTCACCGACCAGACCAGCGCCCACGATCCGCTCAGCTATCTGCCGATCGGCATCGACGTGGACGAGTGGTTCGAGTACGCCGAGAAGAAGCCGGAGGAGTTCACCGACCGCGCGCAGGCCTCGATGGCTCAGCATGTCGAGGCGATGGTCGGCTTCCAGGACAAGGGCGTCGAGGTCTTCGACTACGGCAACTCGATCCGCGACGAGGCCCGCAAGGGCGGCTTCGATCGGGCCTTCGACTTCGAGGGTTTCGTCCCGAAGTACATCCGGCCGCTCTTCTGCGAGGGCAAGGGCCCGTTCCGCTGGGTCGCGCTCTCCGGTGACGAGAAGGACATCTATCGCACCGACCAGGCCGTGCTCGACCTCTTCCCCGACAACGAGCGGCTGCATCGCTGGATCAAGGGTGCCCGGGAGAAGGTGCACTTCGAGGGCCTGCCCGCGCGCATCTGCTGGCTCGGTTACGGCGAGCGGGACAAGGCCGGCCTCGCCTTCAACGACCTGGTCGCCCGCGGCGAGGTCAGCGCCCCGATCGTCATCGGCCGCGACCACCTCGACTGCGGCTCGGTCGCCTCGCCCTACCGCGAGACCGAGGCGATGGCCGACGGCTCGGACGCCATCGCCGACTGGCCGCTGCTCAACGCCCTGGTCAACACCTCCTCGGGCGCGTCCTGGGTGTCGATCCACCACGGCGGCGGGGTCGGCATCGGCCGGTCCATTCACGCCGGCCAGGTGAGCCTCGCCGACGGCACCGAACTTGCCGCGCAGAAGCTCGCCCGCGTGCTCACCAATGACCCGGGCATGGGTGTCATCCGCCACGTCGACGCCGGTTACGACCGGGCCGACGAGGTCGCCCGTGACCGCGACGTCCAGATTCCGATGCGCCATGTCTAAGGCACAGGTGGAGCGGCGGAGCATCGACTTCATCCCGCCGAGCGAACGACACGGCCGCCCGAGCAGCCAGTTCACCCTGTGGTTCGGGGCCAACCTGCAGATCACCGCGGTCGTCGATGGCGCACTCGCCGTCATCTTCGGCGCGGACGCGTTGTGGGCCATCATCGGGCTGCTGATCGGCAACCTTGCCGGCGGCGCCGTGATGGCGCTGCACTCGGCACAAGGCCCGAAACTCGGTCTGCCACAGATGATTTCGAGCCGCGCTCAGTTCGGTGTCGTCGGTGCGGCACTGCTGCTGGTCATGGTCGTGCTGATGTACCTCGGGTTCGCGGCCACCGGCACCGTGCTGTCCGGGCAGGCGATCAACCGCATCCTGCAGGTCGATGCGACCTGGGTCGGCATCGTCATCTTCGGTCTTCTCACGTATGCCGTCGCTGTCTTCGGCTACCGCTGGATCCATCGCCTCGGCCGGGTCGCCTCCATCGTCGGCGCCCTGGGCTTCGGCTGGGTCACCCTGAAGATCTTCACCGACCACGACGGGGTCGGCCTGCTGTCGCACCCCAGCTTCGAGATCGTGCCCTTCCTGCTCGCGATCTCGCTGGGTGCCGGCTGGCAGTTGACCTTCGGTCCGTATGTCGCGGACTACTCGCGTTACCTGCCGGCCGACACCTCGGCCGAGCGCACCTTCCACGCCACCTTGTGGGGCTCGGTGCTGGGGTCGATGTGGTCGATGGCGATCGGCGCCCTGCTGGCCTCGATCCCGAAATCGACCTTCCTCGACAACCAGGTCGGCTTCGTCGGCGATCTCGCCGGTGGCGGTCTGCTGGCATTCGTCATCTATGTCGTCATCGTGACCGGCAAGCTGACGGTCAACACCCTCAATGCCTACGGCGGCGCGATGACCATGCTCACCACGGCCACCGGTTTCAAGGGACAGGCCGTCGTGCGGCCGGCGTTGCGGGCCGCCTTCGTCTTCGGCTTCCTCACCGCCTCGGTGGTGATCGCCCTGGCCGCGTCCGCCGACTTCCTGCAGAACTTCAAGAACTTCGTCCTGTTGTTGCTGATGGTGTTCACCCCGTGGAGCGCGATCAACCTGGTCGACTTCTACCTCGTCTCGCGCGAGCGGGTCGACATTCCGGCGTTGTATGACGTCTCCGGCCGGTACGGCGCGATCAACTCGGCCGGTGTGATCAGCTACCTGATCGGGATTGCGGCGCAGGTGCCCTTCCTCGCCCAGTCGATGTACACCGGACCGGTGACCAAGGCGCTCGGCGGGGCGGACGTGAGCTGGATCGTCGGGCTGGTGGCCACCGCGCTCATCTACTATCCCTGGGCCAAGGCCACCTCCCGGCCGCCGGAGCGCACGATCTATCCGCAGGAAGGCTGAGCCGATGGTGTCCTCACCCCTGCTGGGACACCTCAGGCAGCACGAGGCGGCCGACCTCGCCGGGATTCCAGCAGACCTCCCACCGAAAGCCGTCCGGGTCGGCGACGGCCAGGGTCACAAAGCTCACGCGGGCGTCCATACCAGCCAGTAGAGCGCACGATTGAGGATGAGTCGATGGGCAAGGAGGATCCGGTGAGCAGCGCGCACTTCGATCGCATGTGGGAGGAGTTGCTGCCCGTCGGCCGCGATGCGCACAGCGGCGGCTACCGGCGGTTTGCCTGGACCGACACCGACCACACGTTGCGCGAGTGGTTCGCCGGCGAATGCGCTGCGCTCGGGCTCGACCTGGTGGAGGACCGCGCCGGCAACCAGTGGGCCTGGTGGGGAGACCCGGACTCCGCGCCGGGCCTGGCGATCGGATCACACCTCGACTCGGTCCCGGACGGCGGTGCGTATGACGGACCGCTTGGCGTCGTCTCGTCGTTGACAGCAGTGAAACGCTTGCGGGACAGCGGTTTTCATCCGCAACGCCCGATCGGAGTGGTCAACTTCGGTGACGAGGAGGGCGCCCGTTTCGGCATCGCCTGCGCGGGCTCGCGGATCATCACCGGCGCACTGGAGGCCGACCGGGCTCGCGGTCTCAAAGATGCCGACGGCCTCTCACTCGCCGAGGCCTGGCAGCGCGCCGGACGCAATCCCGCCGAACTGGGCCCCGACCACGAAGCCCTCGCCCGCGTCGCGGTCTTCGTCGAGCTGCACGTCGAGCAGGGCAAGGCACTCGCCAACCTCGACGCGGCGACGAGTGCGGTGGCCGTCGGCACCGACATTTGGCCGCATGGCCGCTGGCGGGCCGATTTCGCCGGTCGCGCCGACCACGCCGGCACGACGGCGCTGGTCGATCGGGAGGACGCGATGCTCAAGGCAGCCGCCTTTGCCCTGGCGGCGCGTGAAGAAGCGGAGGCGAGAGACGGCGAAGACCGTTGTGTCGCAACGGTCGGCAAACTGCAGGTCACACCGGGCGGGGTCAATGCCATTCCCTCCCGAGTCTCGGCCTGGCTGGACGCTCGCAGCAGCGACGAACGACTGGTGCGCGACCTGGTCACCGCGCTGCACGAGCGTTTCCCCGGCACCCTCCGCGAGGAATCATGGACCGGCACCACGCGTTTCGACCAGGCCCTGTGCACCCGACTGCGCGACCTGCTCGGCCCGCAGACGCCGATGCTCGGCACCGGCGCCGGTCACGATGCCGGCATCCTGGCGGCCGCCGGTGTCCCGACCGCGATGCTCTTCGTGCGCAACCCCACTGGCACCTCCCACTCGCCGGACGAATTCGCCGAGCAGGACGACTGTCATGCCGGAGTCGACGCGCTCACCACGGTCGTGCGAGAGCTGGCCTCGTGACCTACTGGTGCGAATTCGCCTGGCTGCCAACGGGTGTCGCGCGCAATGTGCGGATCGACATCGAGGACGGCCGGGTGACCGACGTGCGGCCGGACCAGCCGGCCGGGTCGTCGACACCCTTGCGCGGGATCACCGTGCCCGGCTTCGCCAATACGCACAGCCATGCCTTCCACCGCGCGCTGCGGGGCCGCACGCACAGCGACGGCGGCACCTTCTGGACCTGGCGAGAGCGGATGTATCACGTTGCCGCCCAACTCAATCCGGACAACTACCTCGCCCTCGCCCGTGCCACCTATGCCGAGATGGCGCTGGCCGGGGTCACCTCGGTCGGCGAATTCCACTATGTCCACCACCAGCCCGACGGCACGCCCTATGCCGACCCCAACGCGATGGGCCGCGCGTTGCAGCAAGCGGCGCGCGAGGCCGGCATACGGCTGACGCTGCTGGACACCTGCTATCTCGCCGGCGGATTGACCGCGGACGGCCACCAGCCGCTCGGCCCACAGCAACGCAGGTTCGGTGACGGCGATGTCGACGGCTGGATCGCGCGCGCCGGGCAGCTGCGACCGGACGAGGGTTTCCGCGTGGGTGCGGCCCTGCACTCGGTGCGGGCCGTGCCGGCTGAGCAGTTGCGGCGTGCCGCCGAGGTGATCGACCCGACCTGGCCGGTGCACGCCCATGTCTCCGAGCAGCCGGCCGAAAACACCGCCAGCCTCGCGTTCTACGACCGCACACCCGTCGAGCTTCTGCACCAGACGGGCCTGCTCACCGAGCGCTTCACCGCGGTGCACGCCACCCATCTCACGAGCAGGGACATCGCTCTGCTCGCTCAGGCCGATGCTGTCGCGAGCTTCTGCCCCACCACCGAGCGGGATCTCGCGGACGGCATCGGACCAGCAAAAGCGCTGTACGACAACGGAGTTCGCATCTCCCTCGGCAGCGACCAGCATGCCGTCATCGACCTGCTGGAGGATGCTCGCGCCGTCGAGCTGCACGAGCGGCTGACCTCGCACGAACGCGGCCGGTTCGCACCCGCCGACCTGATGGCGATGGCGACGCGGCACGCCACCATCGGCTGGCCGGAGGCCGGGGCCATCGCGCCAGGGGCGGCGGCCGACCTGGTCACCATCGCGCTCGACACGCCCCGCACCGCGGGCGCCGACCCGGCTCAGATCATCACCTGCGCGACCGCCGCCGACATCCGTTCGGTCATCCGCGACGGTGAGCCGGTGGTGACTGACGGGCGGCATCACCTCGGCGACATCGGCGGCCTGTTGCATGACGCCATCGCACCGTTCTGGGAGGACGTATGACGACCACGCTGGTCACCGGCATTGCCGAACTGCTGACGAATGACCCCGAGCGCGAGATCGTCGAGGACGCCGCCGTCGTCCTCGCCGGCGACACCATCGGCTGGGTCGGACCGGCCGCCCAGGCGCCTGCCGCCGACGAGGCGATCGACCTGGGCGGCCGCGCCGTCATCCCCGGTTTTGTGGACAGCCACAGTCACCTGGTGTTCGCCGGTGACCGCAGCGCCGAGTTCGCCGCGCGGATGACCGGTGAGCCCTATGACGGTGGCGGCATCGCGACGACCGTCGCGGCGACCCGCGCGGCGAGCGACGACGAGTTGCGGGCCCTGGTCGCGCACCGGGTGGAGGAGATGCACCACCAGGGCACGACGACGGTCGAGATCAAGAGCGGCTACGGCCTCACCATCGACGACGAGGTGCGCGCTCTGAAGATCGCTCGGGAGTTCACGACCGAGACGACCTATCTCGGAGCCCATGTCGTGCCCAGCGATGCCACTCGTGAGGCGTATGTCGACCTCGTCGCCGGCCCGATGCTGCGTGCCTGTGCACCGCACGCCCGCTGGATCGATGTCTTCTGCGAGCCGCACAGCCCGCACGCCTTCGACGCCGACGAGACCCGACACATCGTGGCCGCCGGACGGGCAGCGGGACTGCGAATTCGCCTGCACGGCAACCAGATCGGCCACGGTCCGGGCGTGCAGGTGGCGGTTGAGGTCGGCGCCGCGAGCGTCGACCACTGCACCTATCTGTCCGATGACGACATCGCGGCGCTCGCCGGGTCGGACACCGTCGCCACCCTCCTGCCGGGGGTGGAGTTCTCGACCCGCTCGCCCTATCCCTCGGGGCGTCGGCTGCTCGACGCCGGAGTCAGCATCGCGCTGGCGAGCGACTGCAACCCGGGCACCTGCTATTCGTCCTCGATGCCGCTGATGATCGCGCTCGCGGTGCGCGAGATGGGGCTCACCCCGCTCGAAGCGGTGCGCGCCGCCACCCTGGGCAGCGCCCGCGCACTGCGGCGCGAAGACATCGGCGTGATCGCGGTCGGCAAACGGGCCGACCTCACGGTGCTGGACGCACCGTCATACCGGCACCTGGCCTACCGGCCGGGGGTGCCGATCGCCCGATCGCTGGACGAGGTCAGCCCTTCTTGATGGTGTAGTTGACGGTCTTGCCGTTGACCGAGTCCACCACGACCTTGAACTTCTGGGTGGAGCCGCTGACCTTGGCGGTGCAGTCGGTGGTTGCGCCCTTCTCGGCCTTGAGGTCTTTCTCGCATTTCACATCGCTCGCCGACACACCCTTCTCGGCGAGCTTGCTCTTGATCGTGCTCTGCACGCTGGACTTGCTGACGGCGTTCTGGCCACAGGCAGCCAGGCCGCCGATGAGCAGAGCGCTGCTCGCGATCGCAGCGGCGCCGCGGCGCAGGGTGACGGTCATGGTGTTCCTCCCGGAGAGACGGTGTCCGACATGCATCCTAGAACCACGTGCATGACCGGGCGACCCGGTCACAGTTCTCCCAACAGACGCACCGGCGCCTCGATCAGATCCGCGACATAGCGAAGAAATCCTCCCGCCGACCCACCGTCGCAGACGCGGTGGTCGAAGGTGAACGACAGCTGGGTGATCGTGCGCACGGTGAGCTCGCCGTCGACCACCCAGGGGCGATCGAGCAGGCGACCCACGCCGAGCATCGCGGCCTGGGGGTGGTTGAGGATCGGCGTGGAGCCGTCGACGCCGAAGACGCCGTAGTTGTTGAGCGTGAAGGTTCCCCCGGTCAGCTCGGCCGGCTGCAGGGTGCCCTCCCGTGCCTTGGCGGTCAACTCGGCGAGTTTCGCGCCGAGCTGCGAGGTGGTCAGCTCACCGGCGTTGCGCACCACCGGCACCACCAGCCCGCGCGGGCTCTGCACCGCGAAACCGAGGTGGATTGCCCGGTGCCGGACGATCTCCTGCGACGCCATGTCGACCTCGGCGTTGAGCTCGGGAAACCGTTGCAGCCCAACGACACTCACCCGGGCGAGCAGTGCCAGCAGACCGACCTTCTCTACTCCGGCCGCCCGCAGCTCGTCGCGGGTGCGCACCAGCGCGGTGCCGTCGACGTCGACCCAGGTCGTCGCATCCGGGATCTCCCGACGCGACTGACTGAGCTTGTCGGCGATCGCGCGCCGCACCCCGGTCAGCGGGATGCGCTCGTCACCGGTGTCGGTCGCGCGGCTGCCCAGCGCGATGGCGTCGTCGATGTCCTTGCGCCGCAACACTTTCCCGTATGCCGGGGTCAGGCGCGCCAAGTCGAGCCCGTGCTGCTGAGCCAGCTTGCGCACCAGTGGCGAGATGACGCGCGGCGCTTCCGCCGGGTCCGCGATTGGCTGCGGCGCCGCCTGTTCGACGGGTGCCTCGCTGCGCTGGGCGCGCTCGGCGTCCCGGCGTGCCCGCGGGCGCCGGGTGCGCTCACCGCCGGTGCCGTAGCCGATCAGGACGTTCCCCGAACCGCCGTCACCCGCGCCCTCACTCCCGGCGTATGCCGGACCGCGGTCGCCGGCCGTGCTCACCGAATTTCCCTGCGCGGCAGACGCAGCCGCCTCACCGTCGACGGCGATGGTGACGAGCGGCGCGCCCACCGCGATCACATCGCCAGGGGCGCCGTGCCGGGTGGCGACGGTGCCGGCATACGGACAAGGCAGTTCGACGGTGGCCTTGGCGGTCTCGACGACCACGACGTGCTGGTCGACGGTGACCGCGGTGGACTCCTCGACCAGCCATTCAACGATCTCGGCCTCAGTCAGGCCCTCGCCGAGATCGGGCAACGTGAAGACCCGGCTCATCGGGCAGCCACGCTGAAGTCACCGGGGGTGTCCTGCCACTGCAACCGGTCGATCGCATCGAGGATGCGGTCCACGCCCGGCAGGTAGGTGTGCTCGAGCATCGGTGCCGGATAGGGGATCGGCAGCCCGCTCACTCGCAGCACCGGCGCGGCGAGGGAGTGGAAGGACTGCTCGCTGATGCGTGCCGCCAATTCGCCTGCGACACCTGCGAATCCGGAGGCCTCGCTCACCACGACACACCGGCCGGTGCGGGCGACCGACTCCATCACGGTGGCGTCATCCAGCGGCACGAGGGTGCGCAGGTCGATCACCTCGACGTCATAGCCGTCCTCGGCGGCAGCCTCGGCCGCCTTCAGCGCGACCGGCACGCTCGGCCCGTAGGCGACGAGGGTGACCTCGGTGCCCGGGCGGCGCACCACCGCCTGGCCGAAGCCGGGTGCCGGCGTGAGCTCACCCTTGGTCCAGTAGCTCACCTTGGGCTCCATGAAGACAACCGGGTCGGGATCCTCGATCGCTTCGCGCAGCAGGCTGTAGGCGTCGGCCGGCGTGGCCGGGGTGACGACCTTCAGCCCCGCGGTGTGCGCGTAGTAACCCTCGGAGGAGTCGCAGTGATGCTCGACGCCACCGATGCCCCCGGCATACGGCACCCGGATCACCATCGGTAGGTGGACCGCACCGCTGGTGCGGTTGCGCATCTTGGCGACATGCGAGGCGATCTGCTCGAAGGCGGGATAGGCGAAGGCGTCGAACTGCATCTCCACCACCGGGCGAAAACCGGTGAGGCACAAGCCGATCGCAAAGCCGACGATGCCCGACTCGGCGAGCGGGGTGTCGAAACACCGGTCCTCACCGAACCGCTGCGCCAGGCCGTCGGTGACCCGGAAGACACCACCGAGGGTGCCGACGTCCTCACCGAAGACCAGCACGTCGTCGTCGGCTGCCATCGAGTCACCAAGTGCGCGGTTGATCGCCGCGGCGAAGGTGACCGTCTCGATCTCGCTCATGCCTGCTCACCCGCCTCGGACTCCGCGCGCACCATCGCCTCGGCCGCCCGAACCTGCGGCGTCGGAGTGGCAAAGACGTTGTCGAACAACGACATCGGCCGCAGGGTCGCGTCGTCGTGCATGCGGTCGCGCAGCGACGCGGCCTGCTCCTCTGCCTCGGCCTGGACGGCCGCGACGGTCTCGTCGTCGATCACGCCGCGCTCGCGCAACCAGGCTTCGAGGCGGGTCACCGGGTCGCGGGAGATCCAGGTGCTCACCTCCTCGCCGGTGCGATAGCGGGTGGCGTCATCGGCGTTGGTGTGCGCCTCCATGCGGTAGGTGTGCGCCTCGATGAGGAAGGGGCCGTTGCCCGACCGGCAGTGTGCGAGCGCAACGTCCATCACCGACAGCACCGCCGCGGCGTCATTGCCGTCGACCTGCTCGCTGCTGATCCCGTAGCCGATTCCCTTGTACGCCAACGATGGCGCCTTGGTCTGCTTCGACAGGGGCACGCTGATCGCGTAGTTGTTGTTCTGCACGAAGAAGACCACCGGGGCGCCGAAGACGGCCGCGAAATTCAGCCCCTCGTGGAAGTCGCCCTCGCTGGTGCCCCCGTCACCGACGAAGGCCAGCGCGACACCGTCCTCGCCCCTGCGCTTCATCCCGTATGCCGCGCCCGCCGCGTGCGGCAATTGCGTTGCGAGGGGAGTGCATTGGGCAGCGGTGCGGTGTCGCATCGGGTCGTAGCCGCAGTGCCGGTCACCCCGCAGCAGCGACAGCACCTCGACCTCGTCGATGCCGCGGGTGAACAGCGCCATCGACTCGCGGTAGGTGGGAAAGAGCCAGTCACCCGGCCCGAGCGAGAGCACCGGCGCGACCTGGCAGGCCTCCTGCCCGCGCGCCGACGGATAGACGGCAAGCCGGCCCTGCTTGGTGAGCGCGGTGGACTGCGCGTCCAGCCGTCGGCCGATCACCATCGCGCGCCAGACCGCCCGCAGCCGCTCAGGCGTAGGCATGACGTAGTCACGGCGGGCCGACGACGGGAGGACCTGGGTGCCGTGCTCGTCGAGCAGACGGACCGGTTCGGGCGACGGCAGCAGGTGCTCGACCCCCACCTGCCTGGCTGTGCTCTGCATCACACCATCGTCGGACGAGAGGCCCATCTGGCTCAACTCCGGCGACGATTGCGAGACAATCGGCTCATGCCAAGCACAAAGAGAGGCCAATCGTCCACGCCGGTCGGCCTGAAGTCCACCTCGGCTGGACGGTCGGCGCTCGACGAGACCGACCGGCGCATCCTCGGCATACTCACCGTCGATGCGCGGGTCTCGGTGCGAGCGCTCGCCGAACGGCTGCACCTGTCCCGCGCGAACGCCTACGCCCGGATCGACCGGCTGGTCCAGCGGGGCGTGATCGAGGGCTTCGGCGCGCGGGTGGCGCCCGGTCCGGCCGGCCTGACGACCACGGCATACGTGGCGATCAATATCGAGCAGAACTCCTGGCGCTCGGTCAGTGCGGCGCTGCAGCAGTTGCCCTATCTCGACACGATCAGTCTGCTCGCCTCGGAGTTCGACGTGCTCGTGCAGGTGCACGCGCCCGACAACGCGACCTTGCGCACCACGGTGCTTGAGCGGATCCAGGCGATCGCCGGGGTGCAGGACACCCGCACCTGGCTGGTGTTCGACGAACAGCGCGGCGCCGGCACCCCGTGGGATGCCGGCGCCGAGTGAAGCGCCCGCGGTCAGGCGGTCTTCTTCTGCTTCTTCTGCACCGGGGGCGGCGGAGCGCCGGCCGATTTGGTGTAGAAGCTCATCGCCTTGCGCTGGGCGAACAGCCGCACGCCCGCGATGAGCGCGCCGCTGATGATGGTCCAGGCCACCGCCTCACCGGTGGTGACCTTCGGGTCGTGCGGGCTGTCCGGCGCGCTCTTGCCCGTCGCCACCTGCCAGCCCTTGCGCGACGCGGTCGTCGCGGCCTTGCCGGCCAGCAGGTTCGCGACCAGCGACAGCACCTTCCACACCACTGAACCCATGCTCGATCCTCCTCGAATCGCGGAAATGTCGTTGCCTCGAGCCTGCCACAGCCGCCGGTGCCGCGGCGCTCATCCGGTCAGCTCGGGAACTCGCGCACGGTGAGTTCCTGCTCGGCTCGCCCGAACGCGCCGTCCTCGTCGTTGAGCGTCGTCGAGGTGATCCCCAGGCCGCCGGGGCCGAAGGAGACCGCGGTGTCCAGTCCCAGCCAGGGTCCGGCCGGCTGCCGCAGCAGGTGGATCGACAGCTCGACATTGGGGAACATCAGCTCGCTGGGCCGGATGCGGGTGGCGATCCCGTTCGCGCCGTCCACGAGCATGACGTATGCCGCGAGTCCTGCCGCCGGCTCCTGCTCCAGCAGGGTGCACGCCGAGCGGACCCAGACCTGACGGCGGCCAGCGCGTCCGCCCGGCAGCTCCAGGGTGCGCAGGGTGCGGATGAAGCCGCCGGGCCATTCGGAGGTGGTGTCCACCGGTCGACCCGCATCCGGCGGGTCCATCGCGGGCAGCTCGGACCCGGCATACGCCGTGGTGTCCTGGCGCGAGAGACGCCAGGCGCGCGCCCGGATGACGGGCCGGCCACCGGCGCTGGCGGTCGCTTCCAGCAGCTCGATGGTGCGGCCGGGGCGCACCGTGGTGACCTCGATCGAGGTCTCGACCGCGGGGATGATCCCGAGGATCTCGAAGGTGATCCGCCCGATCTGCATGTCCTCGCGCGGCTCGTGCGTGCACAGCTCGTGGGTGATCAGGCCACTGATCGGCGCCATGTGCTGCTCGGTGTCGCGCCAGGCTCCTTGGGCGTTGATCGTCGGGGCATAGGTGTGCGGTCCGAGCCGCCGGTAGTAGGCGGAGGAGTCGGGCAAGTCGGTCACGGGCGTCACCCTAATGAGCGCCGGCCGCGCCCGGAGGAGTGGCCGCTGCGGCCCGCGAAGCTGAAGACATCCTGGGAACTCGGCCAGGTTTCGGTCAGGAATCGGTGCGGATACGACAGGTCTGCCCCACGAGCCTGGATCCGGGTCCACAGTGACGGTCACCGGCGCCACCCCCGACGCCGGAGATGAGGAGCACGATTCATGCGCAAGCTTTCCTTGTTGACCGCTGCCGCCACCGCGGCGGCGGCCATCGTCGGCGCGATGCCGGTGTCCACCGCGGCAGCGGCGGGTGTCGGCGTGCAGCACCACCGGGTCTGCGGCACGGCCGCGCCGGGCACCGCCGCGTGTAATGCGGTGCGGCTGCAGAGCAGCACCGGAGCCGCGGTCAACCCGCACGGCAAGCCGATCACTCCGTCGGCGATCTCCGGCAAGACGCCGAACGACATCCAGAGCGCGTACAAGCTCGCCGGCCTGTCCGCGGGCGGCCGCACCGTCGCCATCGTCGACGCCTACGGCTACCCCAACGCCGAGCGTGACCTCGGCGTCTACCGCAACCAGTGGGGCCTGTCCTCCTGCACCCAGGCCAACGGCTGCCTGAAGATCATGGACCAGAACGGTGGCACCAACCTGCCGCGCACCGACGTCGGCTGGGCGCAGGAGCAGGCGCTCGACCTGGACGCCGTCTCGGCCGCCTGCCCGAGCTGCAAGATCATGCTGGTGCAGGCCAAGTCGGCCTCCTTCGCCGACCTCGGGACCGCGGTGCAGACCGCGGCCAAGCAGGCCGGTGTCGTCGCGATCTCCAACAGCTACGGCGGTGGCGACGCAGCCGACTCGACCTACGGCAAGTACTACAACCACCCCGGCATCGCGGTGACCGCCTCGACCGGTGACAACGGCTACCAGGGCGGCAGCTACCCGGCCTCGTCCGGTTATGTCACCGCCGTCGGTGGCACCTCGCTCTACTCGGCGTCCAACACCCGTGGCTGGACCGAGTCGGCCTGGTCCGGCGCCGGCTCCGGGTGCACCACGCTGAACCAGCCGCCGGCTGGTCAGACCACGGCGATGACCAACTGCTCCGGCCGCGCGATGGCGGATGTCTCCGCAGTCGCCGACCCGAACACCGGTCTCGCGGTCTACGCCCCGACGAGCTCCACCCAGTCGGCGTGGGCGCAGTATGGCGGCACCTCGCTGTCCTCGCCGCTCGTCGCGTCGGTGTACGCACTGTCGGGCAACACCGCCGGCTACGCGAACTCGATTCCGTACTCCAACCAGGGCGGCCTGTTCGATGTGACCAGCGGCAGCAATGGCACGTGCGCCAGCTGGTGCACCGCCAAGACCGGCTGGGACGGCCCGACCGGTCTGGGCACGCCGAACGGCACCAGCGCGTTCTGATCGGCTCGTTCGACCCGCAGAACCAGCGGTCCCGGCCCCTCGTGAAGGGGGCCGGGACCGACGGTTTTCGGCCGCCTCACAGCGACTTTTCTCTCCACCCCTCGGGAGGGAATTTTCACCCTTAAGTATGGATTGCGGTCGTAGCCGAACTGTTACGTTCGCGTAGGTTTCCCCCGACCGCGGGGGCCGCTGCGTCACTCAGGAGGGGATCACAGTGACAGCTTTGGAAACGCCTCGTGGGGTCAGCCGCCGGACGGTAGCTGCCGGCATCGCCTGGTCGGCACCGTTCCTGGTCGCCGGCAGCGCCGCGCAGGCCGCGACCTGTTCGGTGACCGACCGCAACTACTACTCGACCGATCTGAAGATCACCTCGACCACCACGACCAATGGCACCAACGGTCATACGGTCGGCACCTTCACCTTGCAGATCTGCAACAACGGCACCCTGCCGATCCCGGCCGGCACGAGCTACACCATCGTGCTCACGGCCTTGAAGGCGCCCGGCAACACCTCGGGCGACAAGGACATCGTCATCACGCCCGCGCCCCCGGCCGGCTACGTGCTCGACCCGGCGACCGGGACGACGCTCAACCCCACCGGCACCAATACCTCGGTGACCTACACGGCCACGACCACGACACCGATCGCGCCGAACTCCTGCACGAATGTCGTGTTCAACATCGACACCGCCACCGGCATCGGCGCGACCAAGCTGCAGATGGACGCCACGCTCAAGCAGTGGGGCGGCGGCACCTGCAGCTATTCGGCGCCGGGATCGCAGGATTCCCTCACCGGCCTCTGGGGCAAGGACGCCACCTGAGGCGCAGCCGCTTCGGCGCCAAGTCACCGCAACATCGGCGGTAATCGCGCAATCCCTCTTGATCGTTCAACGGGGGTGGCTAGGCTGACCACAGAATCCTCATAAGAGGGTTCGGCCTGCACACACCCGGACGATCCCGCTGCGTCAGCATCGGGAGGGTAGGAGCACCCGAACCGATGCCGTCATCCCTGACCGACACACTCCGTGGTGCCCCAGCGGGCACCGACGGCAGGGGAGCACGACTGCGCAGTTTGGGAGCAGGAACCCTCACCGGCGTCATTGTGCTGTCGCCGGTGCTCTTCCTTTCCTTCCTCGGTTATCTCCTCTGGGCGATGGTCGGCCGTCCCGCACCGAGCGCCGCGCCGGTCTTGACCGTCTTCGCCAGCGGGTATGCCGTGGCGCTGGTCGCCGGGGTCGTCCTGCTCGCCATCGGCCGGCGGATGCGCGGCCGCTGACGTCCAGCGCGTCCCCGCAGCCCTAGCAGTGATCGGGCTCCGGCGTGATGTCGTAGGCCGCGAGCACGTCATACATCAGGTCGGCGACCGCGACGGCGCGAGCGCTCGGCTCCAGTCGCTCCTGGCCCGCTTCGCGCCAGGCCAGTGCATCCTCGATGACCGGTCGATGGCGCCGGTCGAGGTGGTTGAGCGCCCACCGTCCAGCACCTGACTTCGAGGTCAGGCTGCCCTCGCGGATCAGGTGGTCGAGCCGGGTGATGCCCAGGACACACCACGCACCTACGGCCGGTGACAGGTCGGGCTCGGCCGCCACGCGGGCTGCCGCAGATGCCCAGTAGGTTTGCAGGTTGTCCCGCGAAAACGCTTGCAGCACAGGCAGATTGGTGAAGATGTCGAGTTCGCTCGCCGGCTTGCCCGCGACGGTGATGCCGCGTTCGGCCAGTTCGTGCCAGGTCACCAGGCTCGCGTCGCCGTGGTGGGCGACCGCGAAATCGCCGGCCAGCACCCCCGGCTGCACCGAGATCGTGGTCGGGTCGAGCGCCAGATCGGACTCCAGGACATAGAACCCGTCGTATGCCGGCGTTGCCTCGTCCGTGCCCACAGCGAGTTCGTCGTGGATCGTGCGGAGCGTGGCGATTTCGGCCTCGCCGGGGCGACGGGAGGTGGTGGCGACGAAGTCGATGTCGCTGCCGGGGAAGAACTCACCCCAGCACAGCGAGCCGTGCAGGTAGAGACCGGTGAGATAACCGGGCAGCCGTTGCTCGAGCATGGCCAGGTGGGCCGTGGTGCGATCGGTGACGGCAGCAGGCAAGTCCACCCGTCGATGCTGTCACACGCTCAGTCGTCCTCGGCCGCCGCGTGGCGGCCGTCGGCTGTCGCGTGGCGAGCACCGCCGGAGCGGGCCGGGATGAGGTCGGGCCGTCGGAAGCCCCAGTAGGTGTTGTTGGCGGCCGCGAGGAAGAGCAACAGGCCGAGGGCCAGCCACCAGGCGAGCACGAGGTAGTGGAAGCCGAGGCCTTCCCCGTCGAGATAGACGATGCTGCGCACCGCGTCGACGCCCGCTCCGTTGGGCAGCCACTGCCCGATGAACCGCCACGGCTGCGGCAGCAGGCCGTAGTTGAACGCGCCGCCGGCCGAGGGATTGCCGAGCACGACGAACAGCAGGATCGACACGCCGACGCCGATCACGCCGAAGACCGCGGACAAGCCCATCGTCACGATCGAGGCGGTCATCGACACGACGGCGCCGAGCAGCGCCAGCTGCCAGAAGTGACCGGTCAGCGCGCCCAGCCAGGTGTCCACGATGAGCGCTCCGAGCAGGCCCGAGACCACCCCGTAGCCGGCGCACAGCACCAGCCGCCACAGCATCCGTCGCCAGTTGCGCGCGCGGCCGCCGCGGATCACCCCGACCATCGAGGCCATCAGGTAACCGCCGACCAGCCAGCCGACGACGAGATAGAAGCCGGTCAGCCCACGGTTGTCACCGGCTTGCACGGGCGCGACATCCTGCACGACCAGCTGGCGGTCCTTGTCGGCGGCGACCTTGGTGAAGATCAGCTCGATGGCGGCGGCATTGGAGGATCCCGTCGAGGTGGCGATCAGCAGCTTGTCGGTGTCGCCCTGCGGGTCGAAGACGTAGACGCCCTGCCGCTTGCCGGACTTCAGGTCCTGGGTCGCGGTGGTCTCGTTGGACTCGGCATACGCCCAGACCGGTTGCCCGGAGATCTTGTTCAGCTGGTTGGCGACGTACTCCTGCCAGTTGTGGTTGGAGATGACGGTCACCTGCAGCTGCTGCGGGCGCGGGTCGTGGAAGGCCCCGACATACGAGGCGATGAACCCAAGCTGCACGAGCAGGATCGCCAGGATCAGCGACAGCCAGCGGATCCCGAAGATGTCGCGCAGGCGCGCGGCCAGTGATTCGTCGCGGCTGCGGTCGTAGCCCGGCTTCGGGCCCTGGGGGACGACGGTGGACAACAGGGCCTCCGGCTCTTTTCAGGTGCTGTCCTAGCCGGCCAGGCCCACCACGAGGTTGATCGTGCTCGCGATGATGACCGTGCCGAACAGATAGGCCAACAAGGTGTGCTGCAGGACGAGGCGCCGCACCGCCGGTGTCTTCAGGTTAGTGTCGCTGACCTGGTAGGTCATCCCGAGGGTGAAGGACAGGTAGGCGAAGTCCGACATCATCGGCGGGTCGTCGGTGTTGAAATCGATGCATCCGGGCTGGGCGTTGAACCACTGCTTGGCGTAGCGCAGCGCATAGGTCGTGTGCAGCATCAGCCAGGCGCCGGCGACCGAGATCACCGCGAGCAAGGCCTCGCTGGTGGCGCCGATCGACGCGCTCTTGGCCTTGCTCTGCGCGAGCATCAGCCCGATCGCTCCGAGTGCCACGAAGGACACGACCAGCACGACGACGTCGATCTCGGTGCGGGTCGGGTCGAGGCCGGTGATCTTTTCGCGGGTCTCGGTGGCGTCCAGGTGAACCATCCACCACAGCAGCGGCAAGCAGAAGACGAGGGTGGCGAGCACGAACCCGGCCAGGCCGCGGAAGACCGGGCCGCCCGCGTCGGGTGGGGTGGGCGTGAGCAGCCCGAAAATCAGCCCGCAGACAGCGGCGATCGCCATCCGGATCTGCAGATGACGATGGACGGCGAGGTGGTTCATGGGCGGCAATGTAGCGAGGCGCGCTGCGAAGTCGATGGACGCAAACGGTTGACCGGGGCCTGTGACCTGGGTCATGATTCCGCGATAGCAGAACAGCATTCCATAATACGGAATGCGCCGAAGCGAAGGATGGCCCCCATGACCGCATCTGCCGTTGCGCCGAGGAAGTCCCGGCACCCGGTCGACGAGGTGCTGCCCGCGCCGAAGCTGCTCGCCTACGGCTTCCAGCACGTGCTGGCGTTCTATGCCGGCGCGGTCGTCGTGCCGATCCTGCTCGCCAACGCGCTCAAGCTGTCACCGACCCAATTGGTCCACCTGATCAACGCCGACCTGTTCACCTGCGGCATCGCCTCGATCCTGCAGTCGGTCGGTATCTGGAAGATCGGCGTGCGGCTGCCGCTGCTGCAGGGCGTGACCTTCACCGCGGTGTCGCCGATGATCGCGATCGGCACGGCCGCCGCGTCCGGGACCGAGGGGCTCACCACCATCTACGGCGCGGTGATCGTCGCCGGTCTGTTCACCTTCCTGGTGGCGCCCTACTTCAGCAAGCTCATCCGCTTCTTCCCGCCGGTGGTCACCGGCTCGGTCATCAGCATCATCGGTCTGGCGCTGCTGCCGGTCGCCGCTGGCGACGCCGTCGGTGGCGCCGGGCCGGCCGGTCGTCCGGAGAGCTGGCGCAATATGGCGTATGCGCTCGGCACCCTCGCGCTGATCGTCGCCATCCAGCGCATCTTCAAGGGCTTCATGGCGACCGTCGCGGTGCTGGCCGGCCTGGTCATCGGCACCGCGGTCGCCTGGGCCTTCGGCGACGCCCAGTTCAGCGAGGTGTCGCAGTCCTCCTGGGTCGGGGTGACCACGCCGTTCTACTTCGGCTGGCCGCAGTTCTCCATCGCCGCGATCATCTCGATGATCGTCGTCATGATCATCACCGCGGTCGAGACCACCGGCGACGTCTTCGCCACCGGTGAGATCGTCGAGAAGCGGGTGGGCCGCACCGACATCGCCCGCGCCTTGCGCGCCGACGGTGCGGCCACGGCCCTCGGTGGCGTCTTCAACTCCTTCCCCTACACCTGCTTCGCCGAGAACGTCGGCCTGGTGCGGCTGACCCGGGTCAAGAGCCGGTGGGTCGTGGCGACCGCCGGTGCGCTGATGATCGTCATCGGCATGCTGCCCAAGGCGGGGGCGATCGTGGCCGGCATACCGCATCCGGTGCTCGGTGGCGCGGCGCTCGCGATGTTCGCCACGGTCGCCGTCGTCGGTTTCCAGACCCTGTCGCGCGTGGACTTCCACGACCACCGCAATGTCGTCATCGTCGGCACCTCGGTCGGCCTGGCGATGTATGTCACCGCCCAGCCCGATGTGGCCAAGGCGGTGCCGAGCTGGGCGGAGATTATCTTCGGCTCCGGCATCACGCTGGGCAGCCTCACCGCGATCATCCTCAACCTGGTCTTCCATCACATCGGCACCAACCGTGGCCCGGCCGTCGCGGGTGCTCCGGGTGGCCAGGTGCGCCTCAGCGAGGTCAACGCGATGTCGCGCGAGCAGTTCGTGGACACCTTCGGCGGGTTGTTCCAGGGTTCCGCCTGGGCGGTCGAGCGGGCCTACGACCTGCGGCCCTTCGAGGACACCCTCGATCTGCGCCGGGCGTTCCAGGAGGCATTGTTCGCCGGCTCGCAGGACGAGCAGCGGCAGCTGATCGAGTCCTATCCCGATCTCGGCGCGGACAGTGTCACCGAGGCCGGGGAGGACAGCGAGTCCTATCGCGACCAGTCGGTCGCGGGGCTCACCCGGCTGGACCAGCAGGATCACGACGAGCTGGCCGACCTCACCACGCAATACCGTGACCGGTTCGGCTTCCCGCTGGTCACCTGCGTGCGCGACCGCGATTCCTTCTCGCAGGTGCTGCGGCACGGCTGGCAGCGGTTGGCGAATTCCCCGGCCCAGGAGCACGCGACCGCCCTCATCGAGATCGGCGAGATTGCCGGCCACCGGTTCGACAACCTGGTCGCCGACGCCAACCCCATCGCCAGCGCCCGGTTCTCGATGGGAGGCTTGGACGCATGACCCTCCCGTTCGACACACTGCCCGACGGGGAGGTGCGCGCCCGGCTGGCCGCGTGCCTGCCGGTCGCGCGGTGGGTCGATCAGGTCGCCTCCGGCCGGCCGTATGGCGACCGCTCGGCTCTCCTTGCGGCGGCCGGTGGCGCTGCCGAGCGGTTGAGCGACGAGGAGCTGGACCAGGCGCTCGCCGGCCACCCGCGGATCGGCGAACGCGCCACCTCGCCGCACCACCAGGCGGAGCACTCAGCGCGCGAGCAGGCCGGCGTCGATGCGTCCGACGATGGGGTGACGTCGGCACTCGCGCGCGGCAATGCGGCATACGAGCAAAGGTTCGGGCGGGTGTTCATCATCCGTGCTGCCGGGCGCACGGCCCCGGAGATCCTCGGGGAGCTGCACCGCCGCCTCGACAGCGACGACGCGACCGAACGCGCCGAGACCGTCGCCCAGCTGCGTGAGATCGCGCTGTTGCGACTGGAAGGGATGCTCTGACATGGGGACGCTCAGCACGCACATTCTCGACACTTCGCGCGGTCGGCCGGCGCCAGGCGTGACCATCACACTGGAGGACGCAGCGGGTTCGGTTGTGGGACAAGGGGTTACCGACGCCGACGGCCGGGTAGGCACGATCGGGCCGGAGGTGTTGGAGGCGGGCGACTACCGGTTGCGGTTTGCCGCGAAGGCGTATTTCGACGGGCTCGGTGTCGAGTCGTTCTATCCGGAGGTGGTGGTGGTCTTCACCATCGCCGACCCCGCTCAGCACTATCACGTGCCGGTGTTGCTCAACCCGTTCGGCTATTCGACCTATCGGGGCAGCTGAGGTGTGGCCGTGAGCGCCGACCGGAGCGAGGACCCGAACGCAGTGAGGCCCGGAGCGATGGCCAGAGGCGCGACGAGGGGCGTGAGCGCCGACCGGAGCGAGGACCCGAACGCAGTGAGGCCCGGAGCGATGGCCAGAGGCGCGACGAGGGGCGTGGGAACGGTGCTGCTGGCCCCCGACAAGTTCAAGGGCACGTTGACCGCGGTCGAGGTGGCCGCAGCGGTCAGTGCGGGGATCGCCTCGGTCGATGCGTCGGTGCGCCTGGTGACGGTGCCGGTGGCCGACGGTGGCGACGGCACGGTCGCGGCTGCGGTGGCGGCCGGCTTCGAGCAGGTCACCACCGAGGTCACCGGGCCGGTCGGTGCGCCGGTGACGGCGACCTGGGCGCGTCGCGGCGACGAGGCGGTGGTCGAGCTCGCGGAGGCATCGGGGATTGCCTTGCTGGGTGATGCGCTGGACCCGATGGGTGCGACCTCGCGGGGCACCGGCGAGTTGATCGCGGCAGCCCTCGACGCCGGTTGTCGCCGCATCGTGGTCGGGATCGGCGGCAGCGCCTGCACCGACGGGGGCCTCGGTCTGGTGCAAGCGCTCGGGGCAAAAGCGTTGTCGGACAACGGATCTGATGCGTCCTTTGGTGGGGCTGCGCTCAGGTCAGTGGCAACGCTCGACCTCGCTGATCTGCATCCGGGGCTGGCCCGCGCCGAGATCATCGTCGCCAGTGACGTCGACAACCCGCTGCTCGGCGAGCGCGGGGCGGCGGCGGTCTATGGCCCGCAGAAGGGCGCATCAGCCGACCAGGTCCGCGAGCTGGACAGCGGTCTCGCACATTGGGCGGACGTCGTGGCTGGTGCGACGGGAGCCGACCATCGCGACGACGCCGGCGCGGGTGCTGCCGGCGGTGCGGGGTTCGGGCTGATCGCGGTGCTCGGTGCCTCGACCGCCCCGGGAGCGCCGATGCTCTTCGAGCTCACCGGCTTTGCGGCCGCGCTCGCCGAAGCCGATCTCGTCGTGACCGGTGAGGGCAAACTCGACCGGCAGACTCTGCACGGCAAGGCACCGGCCGCAGTGGCCGCGGCTGCTCGCGACGCAGAAGTCCCGGTGATCGCGGTGTGCGGCACCGTCGACCTGCCCGAGCGGGAGTGGCGGGCGGCCGGCATACGGGATGTTTATGCGCTCCTGGACCAGACCACGGATCCGGACGAGGCGATGACCCGACCGGCTCCGCTCCTGCGCCGCATCGGCGCGGCGATCGCTCGAGATCACTTGTCGCAGAAGGGAATCCGATGAACCAGTATTACGTGCCGCGCGGCGGCCTTCCGCCCCAGACCGAGCTGACGACCGACCGGTCGATGTTCACCGAGGCGTATGCCGTGATCCCGCGGCGCACGCTGTCGGATATCACCACCTCGCTGCTGCCCTTCTGGGACGAGACGCGGCTGTGGGTGATTGCTCGCCCGCTGTCCGGCTTCGCCGAGACCTTCAGCCACTACATCGTGGAGGTGTCACCGGGCGGAGGCTCGGACCGCCCGGAGACCGACCCGGGCGCCGAGGCGGTGCTCTTCGTCGTCGACGGCGGCCTCACCCTGACCCTGGACGGGGCGGCGCACGAGCTCGAGCCCGGCAGCTATGCCTTCCTGCCGCCGGGTGCGCAGTGGACGCTGCGCAATGGCACCGGCGCGAAGGCATCATTCCACTGGATCCGCAAGGCCTATCAGCAGATCGACGGCATCGAAGTGCCCCCGGCATTCGTGACTCACGAGCGTGATGTCGAGCTGGGCGCCATGCCGGACACCGATGGCAAGTGGTGCACCCAGCGGTTCACCGACCCGGCCGACATCCGGCACGACATGCACGTCAACATCGTGACCTTCGAGCCGGGCGGCGCGATCACCTTCCCCGAGACGCATGTGATGGAGCACGGGCTCTACGTGCTGGAGGGCAAGGCGGTCTACTTGCTCAACACCGACTGGGTCGAAGTGCAGGAGGGCGACTACATGTGGCTGCGGGCCTTCTGCCCGCAGGCCTGTTATGCCGGTGGGCCGGGCCGCTTCCGCTATCTGCTCTACAAGGACGTCAACCGGCATATGACGTTGTCGCGCCAGTTCGTCTGACGGGTCGGCTGGGCCGGGTGCGTCGGGCGCCTCGCGACCGGCGCAAAACGCCCAAGTGGGCGATTGGTGCGCCTGGGGCGCCTCGCGACCGGCGCAAAACGCCCACGTGGGCGATTGGTGCGCCTGGGGCGCCTCGCGACCGGCGCAAAACGCCCATTGGTGCACCCGGAGCGCCTCGCGACCTGCGCAAAACGCCCACGTGGGCGGGTGGCGCACCGGGTGTTGTCGGCTGCATCTGATGCCATGATGTTGCGATGCGTACGACGCTCGATCTCGACGACAAGGTGCTGGCGGCGGCCCGATCATTGGCACGCTCGCAGGGCACCTCGCTCGGTCGTGCGGTGTCCGACCTGGCGTTGCGAGGGCTCGCCGGCGGCGGGTCATCGGACGGCCGCGCACTCGTCAATGTCAGCTACGCCAGCTCTCCGGTTCTCGTCGGCGATCCTGCAACTGTCGTGACCGACGAGGACGTCGCTGCGCACCGCGATCCGACGTGTCGGTGACGATCGGTCACCAACTCGTCACCGACTTCCACCTCGTCAACTGCGCCGCTCGGCATGGATTTCGGCTGGCAACCTTCGATGCGGCACTTGTCGGTGCGGTGGCGCCAGGGGATCGGGCGAACATCATCCTGTGGGGAACCCGAGATTCCACATAGAGGAATAAGGGTTCCATTAGCGGCCATCGCCGGTTAGTGTGGTCGGCGTCACGTGGTGTTCTGCATGGATAACCGGCACGTGATCTCACCCGCAACCATGCTTCCACCCGGCCTTCGGGTGGGTGCAGCATGAAGGATGCGCTCCGTCGTGGGGCGTGGCGCGAGGAGGGACATGACCGACAGCCCAACGGTCTCGGTGAACGGGACCAGCTACAGCCTGCACGGCACACCACCGTGGATGTCCCTGCTCGATTTTGTCCGCTCCCAAGGCCTGACCGGCGCGAAAGAGGGATGCGCCGAAGGCGAGTGCGGTGCCTGCTCAGTGCTCGTGGTCCGGCCCGACGGTGACCAGGCCAGCCGGTGGACCGCGCTCAACGCCTGCCTCACCCCGGCGGTCGCCTTCGCCAGCCAGGAGGTCGTCACCTCCGAGGGCCTGGGTGAGCCGGACGCGCTGCACCCCGTGCAGCATGAGATGGCCGTGCGTGGTGGCTCCCAATGTGGTTACTGCACACCGGGATTCATCTGCAGTATGGCGTCCGAGTACTACCGCCCCGGTCGCGAAGGGCATGGCGAGGGCGATGCCGAGCACGGTGCCAACGGTTTCGACATCCACTCCCTCTCGGGCAACCTGTGCCGCTGCACCGGATATCGGCCGATCCGGGACGCAGCCTTCGCCCTGGGGTCGCCGGAGACCGACGACCGGTTCGCAGCGCGGTGTGCCGCGCCGGCCCCTGCTCACCCGACTGCTGAAGTCACGGTCGACGGTGCGACCTTCCTGCGCCCCGGCACGCTCGATGAGGCACTGGCTGCGCTGAGCGCCCACCCCGACGCGGTGCTGGTCGCCGGCTCGACCGACTGGGGAGTGGAGGCCAACCTGCGCGGGTCGCGCGCGGCATACCTCATCGGGATCGACCGGCTCGACGAACTGCGCGAGCTCACCATCGGCGAGGACGCCATCCAGATCGGTGCTGCGCTGACGTTGTCGGAGATCGAACGCCAGCTTGAGGGTCGAATCCCGTTGCTGGACAAGCTGTTTCCGCAGTTCGCGTCCCGGTTGATCCGCAATGGCGCAACCATCGGCGGCAACCTCGGCACCGGTTCGCCGATCGGTGACACTCCACCGGCCCTGCTCGCGCTCGAAGCATCGCTGGTGCTCGCCGGGCCAGGTGGTGAGCGCACCGTGCCCCTGGCCGACTACTTCACCGGTTATCGACAGACCGTGTGCGCGCCGGACGAACTCATCAAGGCCGCGCGGATCCCGTTGCCGCTCAGCCCGATCACCGCCTTCCACAAGATCGCCAAGCGACGCTTCGACGACATCTCGAGCGTCGCGGTCGGCCTCGCGCTTGAGACAGAGGCCGGCGTCATCAGCAAGGCCCGAATCGGCCTCGGCGGAGTCGCCGCCACGCCCATCCGCGCCCTAGCCACTGAGGCCGCGCTCGAAGGATCACCGTGGTCCCGGGAGACCTTCGTGCGGGCGGCGGGCGTCCTGCGCGAGGAAGGCACGCCGATGGACGACCACCGCGCCAGCTCGGCATACCGCAAGGCGATGCTCGGCACCGCTCTGCTGCGGTTGCACCGCGACGAAAGCCCCCAGGAGGCCACCGCATGAGCTCCCTGTCTGAACGTCCGAGCAAACCCGTTGTCGGACAAGAGATTCCACACGAGGCCGCCAGCCAGCATGTGACCGGGCGCGCGCTCTACACGGACGACCTGGTCGTGCGGCACCCCGGCATACTGCACGCGCATCCGGTGCAGTCAACCGTCGCGCACGCGAAGGTGACCCGGCTCGACGTCGAGCCCGCGCTGCGCGTGCCCGGGGTGGTCCGGGTGCTCACCGCCGCCGATGTCCCGGGGGTCAACGACGCCGGGATCAAGCACGACGAGCCGCTCTTCCCCGACGAGGTGATGTTCCACGGCCACGCGATCTGCTGGGTGCTCGGCGAAACCCTGGAAGCGGCCCGGCTCGGCGCGGCGGCGGTCGAGGTCGATTACGAGCCACTGCCAGCCCTGATGACCGTGCCCGAAGCCATTGCGGCAGAAAGCTTTCAGGGCGCTCAGCCCCTCATGGAGCGCGGTGATGTGTCCGCGGGATTTGCCCGGGCGACGCGCGTCTTCAGCGGGGAGTTCGAGTTCGCCGGTCAGGAGCACTTCTATCTCGAGACGCACTGCTCGCTCGCGGTGGTCGACGAGAACGGCCAGATCTTCATCCAGAGCAGCACCCAACACCCCAGTGAGACCCAGGACATCGTGTCGCACGTCCTCGGTGTGCCGGGTCACGCGGTGACCGTGCAATGCCTGCGGATGGGCGGCGGTTTCGGCGGCAAGGAGATGCAGCCGCACGGTTTCGCCGCCATCGCGGCGCTTGGTGCGACCCTCACCGGTCGGCCAGTTCGGTTGCGGCTCAACCGAACTCAAGACATGACCATGTCCGGCAAGCGGCATGGGTTCCACGCCACCTGGCGCGTCGGCTTCGACGACGAGGGCCGAGTGCAGGCGCTGGACACGACCATCACCGCCGACGGTGGCTGGAGTCTCGACCTGTCCGAGCCGGTGCTCGCGCGGGCGCTGTGTCATCTGGACAACGCCTATTGGATCCCCGAATTCCGCGCCCTCGGGCGGATTGCCAAGACCCACAAGACCTCCCAGACCGCCTTCCGCGGTTTCGGCGGTCCGCAGGGGATGCTCGTCTTCGAGGACATCCTCGGGCGCTGCGCCCCCGCGCTCGGCATACCGGCACACGAGCTGCGTCGGCGCAATTTCTACACCGACGGCCAGTCCACGCCATACGGCCAGCCGGTCCGGCATGCCTCCCGGGCCGCGACCTGTTGGGAGCAGGTATGGCGCGACGGCGACCTGGAGACGCGACTCGCCGAGGTCCAGCGCTTCAACGACAGCCACGAAGACATCAAGCGCGGCCTGGCGATCACGCCGGTGAAATTCGGGATCTCCTTCAACCTCACCGCGTTCAACCAGGGTGGGGCGCTCGTGCTCGTCTACAAGGACGGGTCGGTGCTGATCAACCACGGCGGCACCGAGATGGGTCAGGGCCTGCACACCAAGATGCTGCAGGTCGCCGCCACCGCGCTCGGGCTGCCGCTGTCGAAGGTGCGGCTCGCGCCGACCCGAACCGACAAGGTGCCTAACACCTCGGCCACCGCCGCATCCTCAGGTGCCGACCTCAACGGCGGGGCGGTGAAGAACGCGTGCGAGCAGATCATCGAGCGGTTGCGAGTGGTGGCAAGCGGCAAGCTCGGCGTGCCCGCGGCGGACATCCGGTTCGCCGACGGCGTGGTCAGCGGGCTCGGCACCAAGGCGACGATCGAGTGGGACGAACTGGTGAAAGCCGCCTATTTCCAACGGGTTCAGCTGTCAGCGGCCGGTTACTACCGCACCGAGGGGCTGCACTGGGACTCCTCGGTGATGCAGGGCTCGCCGTTCAAATACTTCGCCTATGGCGTGGCTGCGACCGAGGTCGAGGTCGACGGCCTCACCGGTGCCTACACGACCCGGCGGGTGGACATCGTGCACGACGTGGGCGACTCGCTGTCGCCGCTGGTGGACATCGGCCAGGTTGAGGGCGGCTTCGTGCAGGGCGCGGGCTGGCTGACCCTGGAGGACCTGCGGTGGGACACCTCCGACCGGCCAACCCGTGGTCGCCTTGCCACCCAGGCCGCCTCGACCTACAAGCTGCCGAGCTTCTCGGAGGTGCCGGCCGAGTTCAACGTCCGGCTGCTCGAGGATGCGCACGAGGACGGCGCGGTCTACGGCTCCAAGGCGGTCGGCGAGCCCCCGCTGATGCTGGCCTTCTCGGTGCGCGAGGCACTCCGCCAGGCCGCCGCGGCCTTCGGCGCTCCTGGGGTGTGCGTCGACCTCGCCTCGCCGGCGACCCCCGAAGCCGTCTATTGGGCGATCGAGTCCGCGCGCGCCGGTGGGTGGACGCCCGACGACGATGTTGCGGTCGATCACGCGCGCACCGCGGGCGACCGGCACCCGGACTCCGAGCGCGAAACTGTCGGAGTCTGAGATGGATTGGTATGCCGCGCTCGGTCACCTGCGGTCCGCGCGTCGCCCCGCAGTGCTGGTCACGCTGACGGCCGTGCGGGGCCATGCGCCTCGGGCGGCGGGCGCCAAGATGGTGGTCGGCACCGACGAGACCTGGGACTCGATCGGCGGCGGCAACCTCGAGCAGGTGGCGATCAGCCGCGCCCGCGAACTCATCACCGGCGGCTCGGTGGACCCCCAGACCCTGACGATTCCGTTGTCGGACAAGGCATCTGGCGAGTTCGGACAGCAGTGCTGCGGGGGAGAGGTGTCGATCCTGCTCGAGCCGGTGCCGGTCCGGCCGTCGATTGCGATCTTCGGCATGGGCCATGTCGGGCTGGAGCTCGCCCACATCTTGGCCCGGCATCCGGTGGAACTGCACCTGGTCGACTCGCGACCGCACGCGGCGGCAGCTTTCGCGGTCACCGACGCGATCGCGCAGGTGGTGACCCACGACTCGCCGGTCCCCGAGCTGGTGCTCGGCGAAGTTCCGCCCGGCACCCACGTGCTCGTGCTCACCCACGACCACGCCGAAGACGCCGCCATCTGTGACGCTGCGCTCAGGTGCGAGCACCTGGCATCCGTCGGGCTGATCGGATCCCGGGCGAAGTGGTCACGCTTCCGCAAGGCGTTGCTCGAGCAGGGACACGACGAGGCGCGCGTGGACGGCATACGGACTCCGATCGGTGACCCGGCGATCGGCGGCAAGGCGCCGGCGATGATCGCACTGAGCGTGGCGGCCGAGCTCACAGCCGCGCTGTGGCCGCAGGCCGAGCGGGTCCAGCGATGAGGATCTTCCGTGCGACCGTTCTGGACACTCCGGACGACCCGTTCACGGGAGGTGCGCTGCGCGTCGATCATGATGGCGGGATTGCCGTTGAGCACGACGGAATCGTTTGTGCGAGAGGCGGATTCGCTGACGTCGTTCGGGACTATCCCGACGCCGAGGTCGTCGACCTGCGCCCTGGACTGCTGCTGCCGGGCTTCGTCGACACCCACGTGCACCTGCCTCAGGTGCGGGTCATCGGCGCGCTCGGGATGCCGTTGCTGGACTGGCTCGACAAGTGCGCCCTCCCCGAGGAGGCGCGGATGGCCGACCCGGCATACGCCCGGGCCGTCGGCGCGGAGATCCTGCGCGGGCTGGTCGCCGCGGGCACGACGAGCGCGCTGGTCTTCGGGGCGCACTTCCGCCCGGCGATGGAGGCTTTCGCCGACGCAGTGCACGAGAGCGGGTTGCGGATCACGACGGGTCTCGTGGTCGCCGATCGTGTGCTGCCCGAGTCGCTGCTGACCACTCCGCAGCGGGCGTATGACGATGCCGTCGCCCTCGCCGACGCCTGGGCTGACACGGGTCTGCGGTATGCCGTGACGCCGCGCTTCTCGCTGTCGTCGTCATCGGAGCTGCTGGACGCCTGCGGTGCGGTCGCCTATGCCCGGCCGGATGTTTTCGTGACCTCGCATGTCAACGAGAACCCGGTCGAGGTGGAGCGGGTGCGGGAACTGCATGGCACGGACTACGTGTCGACCTACGAGAAGTACGGATTGCTCGGTGGCTCAACGGTGCTCGCGCACAACGTGCACCCCAGTGACGACGAGCTGCGGTTGCTCGCGGCGCGCCGCACCAGCGTGGCGCACTGCCCGACGAGCAATAGCGCGCTGGGCAGCGGACTGTTCCCGCTGCGCCGGCACCGGCTGGCCGGCGTGCGGGTGGCGCTCGGCAGCGATGTCGGTGCCGGGACCGGGCTGTCGCTGTTGAAGGAGGGCTTGCAGGCCTACTTCATGCAGCAGCTGCTCGGCAACCAGGGTGAACCGCTGACCGCGGCCCACCTGCTGCACCTGGCCACCGCCGCGGGTGCCGACGCACTCGGGCTGCACCAGGTCGGCGACCTGTCGGTGGGCAAGGAATTCGACGCGGTCTGGGTGTCGCCGCGGAGCGATGGTGTGCTGGCCGGTGCGCTGGAGCACGCCAAGGACGCCGAGGACGCGCTGGCCAAGGTCTTCGCACTCGGCACCGACGCCGACCTGGGGGGAGTCTGGATCGGCGGTCAGGTGCCGCTGGCCCGGCATACACTCGTTCCGTGACGCAAGAGCAGACTTCCGCGGCGCGAGAGACCCGCAGCAAGGGCGTGCAGTCGCTCGGGCGCGCGTTCGTCGTGCTGGAGACCATGGCCGACGCCGGCGGGGTGGTGGGGCTCTCGCAGCTGGCGACCATGGCGCAGATGCCGCTGCCGACCATCCACCGGATCGTGCGCACGCTCGTCGACCTCGGCTATGTCCGGCAGGAGGCGAACCGGGAATATTCGTTGGGGCCCAAGCTGATTCGCCTCGGTGACGTCACCTCGCAGATGGTCGGACGGTGGGCCCGGCCGCAGCTGGAGGAGGTCGTGCGCCGGCTCGGGGAGTCGGCCAATGTCGCTCAACTCGACGGCGACCGAGTCGTCTACATCGGTCAGGTCATGCCCTCGCACAACTCGATGCGGATGTTCACCGAGGTCGGGCGGGCGGTGCTGCCGCACGCCACGGGCGTCGGCAAGGCGATCATGGCGACGATGACCGCGGACGAGGTCGATGCGCTGCTCGACCGCACCGGTATGCCGTCCCGCACCGAGCACACCATCACCGACCGGGACGCCTTCCACGCCGAGCTCGACGCGACCCGTGAGCGGGGTTATGCGCTCGACGAGCAGGAGCAGGAGCTTGGGGTGCGCTGCGTCGCGGTGTCGGTGCCGGCCCCGGGTCGGCGGCTCGCGCTGTCGGTCTCTGGCCCGCTCACCCGGATGACTGATGCGGTCGTCAGCGAGGCGCTCGCGCCCTTGCACGAAGCCGCCGAGCGGATCGCCCACCAGTTGTGAGTCCGAGCCCGCTCGCCGAGGTGCTGTCCGCTGCGGGCGATCGGCACGGTGTGCCGGGCGCCGTGCTCGGCATCGCCCGCGGTGATTCGCTGGAGGTGCACACGCACGGCGTGCTCAACACCGCGACCGGCGCTGCGGTGCAACGGGATTCGATGTTTCACGCCGGATCCATCACCAAGCCGTGGACCGCCACCCAGGTGCTGCAACTGGCCGGGGAAGGGGGGTTGGATCTCGACCAATCGATCCGCGAGCTCGTGCCCGATGCCCCGATCGACGACCGCATCACCGTGCGGCAGCTGTTGAACCACACCAGTGGCCTCGACGGCGACCGCTTCGACGACACCGGGCGAGGCGACGATGCCCTGGCGCGCT
Organism: Metallococcus carri; assembly: GCF_011440275.1. GTDB lineage: Bacteria > Actinomycetota > Actinomycetes > Actinomycetales > Dermatophilaceae > Metallococcus > Metallococcus carri. The sequence goes on from NZ_JAAOIV010000012.1 coordinate 49,225, forward strand.
ATGTCGCCACCCTGGCTGGCGCCGAGCAGATCACGGCGCCAGGCACGGGTTATTCGTATTGCAATGCGGGCTTCGCGCTGCTCGGGCATCTGGTCGCCACGCTCGACGGCACGACCTGGGAGGAGACGGTGCGCCGCCGGTTCACCGAACCCCTCGGGCTGGAACACACCTTCACCCTCCCGGAGGACGCGATCCTGCACTCGGCCGCCGTCGGCCACACCGGCACGCCGCCGCGCCCGGTTCACACCTGGCAGCTGCCGCGCAGCATGGGCCCGGCCGGGCTGCTCTGCCTGAGTGCGCAGGACCTGGTGCGGTTCGCGCTCGAGGTGGGTCGGGCTCCGGCATACGCCTCTATGCTCGAGCCGCAGGTGCCGATCCCGGTGACCAGCGACGGCTCGACCGACGTCGGTCTCGGCTGGCGGATCTACGCGATCGGCGGGCGCGAGTTCTTCGGCCACGACGGCATGACGATCGGGCAATGCGCCTTCCTGCGGGTGGCCGCCGACGCGCCCGAGGCGGTGTGTCTCTTCATAAATCTCGACACCTCCGCCGCGGCGGCGCGCGAGGTGCTCGACGCGGCATACGAGCAGATATGGCGGGTAAAGGCGCCGGATCTGCCTGCGCCACAAGGCGATTCGTACGATCGGGGCGTGCTCGGTCACTACGAACGAGCCGGACTCTCCTTCGATCTTGTCGAACGGGGCGACGGTCTCGTGCTCGAGCTGCGGGCCACGGGAGCGCGGCTGGCGATCGCCGAACGGCCTTACGAAGAATACGAGGTCCGACCGAGCGGTGAGCAATTCGTCGCGAGATCGGGACCGGAGCAGAACTGGCAGCCGCTGAGCTTCGGCCGGCTGCCCGACGGACGGGGCTATCTCTTCTCGGGTGGGCGGCTGACGCCGCGCGTGCCCCCGGGGTGAGGCAGGCTGGAGACATGAGTTTGCCGACCTACACCCTCAATGACGGAACGACGCTGCCCGCGATCGGCTTCGGCACCTATCCACTCAAGGGCGACGACGGCATCGCCGCGATGGTGAGCGCGCTCGAGGTCGGGTATCGACTGCTCGACTCCGCCGTCAACTACGAGAACGAACGCGAGGTCGGGGAGGCACTGCGCCGCTCCGGGCTGCCGCGCGACGAGGTGCGCCTGACGACCAAGATCCCAGGCCGCTTCCACGCCTACGACCTGGCCCGGCAGTCGCTGCGCGACTCCGCGACGGCGTTCGGCGTCGACGTGCTGGACCTGGCGCTGATCCACTGGCCGAACCCGAGCCGCGGACTGTATGGCGAAGCCTGGCGCGCGCTCGTCGACGCCCAGCAGCGCGGACAGGTGCGCACCATCGGCGTCAGCAATTTCACCGCCGAGCACCTGCAACGCATCATCGACGAGACCGGTGTCACGCCCGCCGTGAACCAGATCGAGTTGCACCCCTACTTCCCGCAGACGCAGATGCTGCAGGTCCACCGCGACCTCGGCATCCAGACTGAGGCGTGGAGCCCGCTCGGCAAGCGGGACAAGCCGTATGAGGAGCCGGTGGTCGCGAAAATCGCTGAGGCGCATGGGGTTTCGCCGGCTCAGGTGGTGCTGCGGTGGCATGTGGAGATCGGCTCGCTGCCGCTGCCGAAGTCCTCGACGCCGGAGCGGCAGCGCGAGAACCTCGACGTCGGTGGTTTCTCGTTGAGCGCCGACGAGGTCGCGGCGATCACCGCGCTCGGCAAGGACGATGGACGCCTCTTCGGCGGCGACCCCGACACTCACGAAGAGCTCTAGCCCGCCCAACTTCGTTGGTTGAGCAAGGCCCCCTCCCGCCGGTTGAGCAGACCCCTCCCTCGCTGGTTGAGCAAGCGGAGGAGCGAAGCGGGGGAGCGCGTCGAAACCATGCTGGCGGGGCTGGGTGGCGGGAGCGGCGGCCCACTTCGGGATGCGCCCCAACGGGAGCGGCGCCTTCGGCGCGTGCGGCGCCGCCGCCCAGCGCCCGCCGGAGCATCCCTCCAGCGGGCCGCCTACCTCCCGCCATCTGGCCGAACTGGTGGCCTGAGCGCGCAATCGGCAAGAGGGTGCGGCTCTCCCTGGTGCACCGGGTTTCGAGGCGGCCTCGTCCCTCGGCCTTCCTCAACCGGCGGGAGGGGTGAGGACGGCCCAGTTGCCGGGGGCGACCTCGAACTGGTCGCCACGCTGAGCAGCATTGCCGCACAACAGCTCACCACCGCTCACCGTGATCGGATCGTCGCCGATGGACAGCGCGACGATCAACGACTCGTTCTCGCCGACGGCGCGATAGGCGAAGGTCGTGTTCGCCAGCGAGAGCTGCTCCACCCGCGCCCGGTGCAGCCAGGGGTGGCGGCGGCGCAGCCCGATCAGCTCCTGGTGCAACCGATACATCCACTCACCTTCGGCCGCGAGTTCGCCTGGGGCAGAAGGGAACTGCGGGCGTATGGCGTCGTCCCCGCCTTCGCGCTCCTCCTTGAGCCCGCGGAAGGCCTGCTCGTCGCCGTAGTAGATCGCCGGGGTGCCGCCGACCGTCATCAGCACGACGAGTGCGTGCGGCAGCAGCGCGTCGCCGTCGAGCTGGGTGGCCAGCCGGGTGACGTCGTGGTTGCCGGTGAAGGTCCACGGCACGAAGGTGTCCAGGAAGGTGTTGTGTCGCTGCAGGGCGTGCGCGAGTTCGAAGAGGTTCTGGTCGCGCAGCCCGCTCCAGATCGCCTTCCACAGCTCGTACTGCGTCACGCTGTCCATCCCTGACGACGAGACGATCGCCGGATAGTCGCCGTGGATGACCTCGCCCATCACGTAGGCGTCGGGATGCTGCTCGCGCACGGCCGGCAGCACCTGCGACCAGAAGGCGGGCGGCACGGCATACGCCGCATCGAGTCGCCAACTGTCGGCTCCGCGCGCGAGCCAGTGCACCATCACGTCCTGGACGAGCCGGACGACGTCCGGTGAGGAGTGGTCCAGCTCGGCGAGCCGGTCGTGCCCCTCGAAGGAGGACCCAGTGGTGAGCCCCCCGGCATCGGGGTGGTCGGCGGCGATGTGGTTGAAGACCCCGTCGAGCTGGATCCGCAGCCCACGCTCGCGGCAGGCGGCGACGAGGGCCGCGAAGTCCTCCTCGGACCCCAGCCGCGAGTCGATCCGGAAGTAGTCGCGGGTGTCATAGCCGTGGGTCGCCGACTCGAAGATCGGCCCGAGCGCGATCCCGTTGAGGCCCAGGGCCTGCACGTAGTCCAGCCACGGGATCAGGTCGCGCAGGGTCCGGGAGCCGGACCGGACCGCCCCGGTCGTGTCGGCGCCGAGGAAGCCCAACGGATAGACGTGCCACCACAGGGCGTGTTCGACCCACTCGGGTTCGCGATGTGCAGCCACGCCCGCCAGGGTGACACAGGGCGGCAATCGGTATGGCGGGGGAGCAGGGTTCGTGCAGGTCGGCGCGGTAGCTTGTCCGGGCCCGAGCCGCTCTGCGACAGGACCGTCCGTGAACTACACCGCCGTCATCGGCTTCGCCACGGCGTCGATGATGCTCGCGGCGCTGTCCACGGCCCTCAAGCATCGCAGCGCGGGCGACGCCCCGGAGGTGTCCTTCTCACTGAGGCGGATCGGGGCGTTCCTCAAGGCCACCGTCCGCCACCCGCTGTGGCTCGGCGGCATTCTGTCCGACATCGGCGCGCTCGCGATGCAGGTGATCGCCCTGCACTACGGCGCCCTGTCGGTCGTGCAGCCGATGCTCGCGGTGACCGTGCTGTTCGCGCTGATCTTCGCCCACTTCATCTCGGGCACGCCGCTCACCTGGCGCGAGGGCGGCGTCGGCATCGTGCTGGTCGCCTCGGTGATCAGCTTTCTCGTCGTCTCCGGCGCGACCAGCGCGCCCAATCCGGTCTCGCCGGCGCACCACATCCGGGCGTTCATCGCCGGGGCGATCCTCGTGCTTGCCGTGCTCGGGTGCCTGTGGTGGTCGCGGCACGCCGACCGCGGTCGCCGCGGCGCCCTGCTCGGCTGTGCCGTCGGGCTGCTGTATGCCGCGACCGCTGTCCTCATCAAGGCCTGTTCGGACCGGCTGCAGCAAGGCCCGATCCACCTCATCCTGAGCTGGGAGCTCTACGCCTGGATCGCGTGCGGTGCGTGCGCCCTCTTCCTCGCCCAGGCCGCGCTGCAACGCGGGGCCCTGTCCGCCGTCGTGGGCGGGACCGCGGCCGTCGACCCGCTCGCGAGCGTCGCGCTCGGTGTCGCGGTGTATGACGAGGAGTTGCGCTCGACTCCGATCGCGCTGTTCGGCGAGGTCACGAGCCTCGCCGTGCTGGCGATCTCGGTCGTCGCGCTCGCCAGGATGGCGGCCGCGCGGGAACGGTTCGACCCGGTCTGAGCAACCCAAGCCGCGGCCGGGTTAGGACCCGGACCAGAAGCCGCGGCCGCCATACCAATCGGACCAGCCGAGGTCCGGCTCGTCGCCGAACCGCGTGCGCGACCCGAGATAGGAACCCACGACCGCGGACCCCAGGTCGTCCAAGTCCGGCGTGACCACGCGGCCCTCGACCCGGCGGGCAAGGTCCTGCAGGAAGCGCCCCAGGCCGGGGTCGTCGCCCAACTGGAAGAAGGTCGTCTGGGCTCCCAACCGACCGGCCGCCTCCAGCTCGCGCACGGTGAGCGCGATCGTCATCGGGTGGGGCGGGTAGTCGAAGAAGGAGTTGCCGTCCCGCTCGAGGTGAGCGGTGGGTTCACCGTCGGTGACGATGAGCAGCACCGGCTGCGCCGACGGGTGCTTGCGGAAGTGCCGGTTCGCGAGGAGTAGGCCGTGGTGCAGGTTGGTGCCCTTGAAGTGCATGCCCTCCAGCGCGGTGAGCTCCTCGATGTCCATCACCTCGGCATGCCGGCCGAAGCCGATGAGCTGCAGGTGATCGCCGCGGAAGCGGGTCGAGATCAGCTGGTGCAGAGCGAGCGCGGTGCGCTTCATCGGCACCCACCGGTCCGCGCGGATCATCGAGTATGACGTGTCGACCAGCAGCGCGACCGCGGCCTGGGTGCGGGCCTCGGTCTCGGTGACCTCGACGTCACGGATGTCCAGCCGCAGCCAGCGCGGGTCGCCACCGTCGGCGACCGTGCGCTGCACCGCGTTGGTGATCGTGCGGGTCACATCCCACGGTTCGGTGTCGCCGAACTGCCACTCCCGACTGGCGCCGGTGCGCTCGCCGGCGGCTCCCGCCCGGCGCAGATCCCGCTGGCCGGTGCGCGAGGACATCTGCTTGGCGACGTCGCGCAGCAGAGCCTTGCCGAGTTGACGCATCGCCTTGGGGGACAAGCGAAGTGAGCCGTCCGAGCCGCGCTTGAGGTAGCCGCTCTCGCGCAGCGCGCGCTCCAACTCCTGCAGGGTGCGCGCGTCGACCGCGGCCTCCTCGCCAAGCATCCGGTTGATCGCGTCCACATCGATGTCGTCCAGCCGCGCACCCGAGCGCTGCTGGTCGAGCTGCTCGGACAGCCGGTCCAGGTCGGCGATGTCCTGCAGCGCGCCGGTGCCGTCGCCGAGCCCGAGGCCCTGCTCACCCTCGAACTGCTCCGACCCGCCCCAGTCCTCGCCGGGGCGCAGCATCTGCAGGTTGGCGTCCAGCTGGCTCAACTGGTCCATTAGCTCGGGGGAGCCGAACGCCTGCTGCGACAGTTGCATCAACTCCTCGCGCTGCTCGGGCGTCATCGAGTTGAGCATCCGCTGGGCCGCGGCCGCGCGCTGTGCCATGGCGTCGAGCAGCTCGTCGAGGTTGCTCGGGTTCTCCGGGAAGAACTCGCCGTGCTTGTCCATGAACTCGGCGAAGTCGGCGTCGGTGTCCTCGCCGAGCGACCGCTTCTCCAGCAACTCGTTGAGGTCGCGCAGCATCTCGCCGACCCGCTCGCGGTCGGCGTCGGTGGCGTTCTCCAGCGCCTGCTTCATGCCCGCGAACCGCTGGTCGAGCAGCTCGCGCCCGAGCAGGTCCTTGATCTGCTCGAACTTCTCGCGCGCGTCCGAGGACCGCCACTGGTAGTCCGACAGTTCGCTCACCGCGGCGGCCGGCGAGGACGGCAGGTTCTCCATCCGCATCTCGGCGAACCGCGCGTCGTCGTCCAGGTCACGCGCGAGCTGCTTGCGCTCGTCCAGCACCGCCTCGTCGAGCAGCTGCTTGATCTGCTCCAGGGTGCCGTTCAGGTTGTGCTTGGCGAGCATCTCGGCGCGCTTCTCCTGCACCTGGCGCATCAGGTCGTCGAGGCCGCGCTGCTTGTCGCTGCCCCGCTGCAGGTATTCGCGCATCGCCTGCTCCGGCGAGTACCCCGCCATCACCTCCTCGCCGATCGCGTCGAGCGCGTCGGCGAGGTCCACCGGTGGGGCGAGGGGATCGGGCCCCCCGGCATACCGGCCGTATGTCGATCGTGGACTCATGCTGCGAATCCTCCTCAGCCGTAAACGGTTTCGCCGTTCCCGCTGTCCTTGCTGATCTTGCGGATCAGGTAGAGACCCTCGAGGGCGAGCTCGATCGCGCAGGCGCGTTCGCCGTCGTTGCGAGCCCCGATGCGCTCGGCGATCTCGTCATACAGATCCGAGCCGCCGAGCGAGGGGAGACCGGACAGGAAGTCCTTGGCGCTGACCTGCGAGCCGGTCGTGACCAGGGTGCTGCCGTCGAACGCGGCGACCAGGGGAGCCAGGTCGAGACCGCGGAAGAGCTCGCGCACGGTGTCGGCGGTCGCGGTGCGCAGCAGGTGCTCCAGCACCGCCCGCTCGCGGCCCTCCTCGCCGACCTCGAACTCGATCTTGCCGCCGAGCACGTCGACGGCCGTCTCGAGGTCGACGACCCGGGCGACGGCCTCGGGCTCGTGCTCCCGGGTCGCGCGGTGCAGCGCGGCAGCGGCCACCGTCTCGGCGCCGGCGATCGAGAACCGCGCGGACACGCCCGAGCGCTGGTCGACCGAGTTGGACTCGCGCAGTCCACGGGTGAACCGGGCCAGGATCTGCACGATCGGGTCGGGCACCTCGGCGACCAGGTCGGCCTCCTGGCGGATGACCGCGACCTCGTCGTCGAGTTCGACCGGGTAGTGGGTGCGGATCTCCGCGCCGAAGCGGTCCTTCAGCGGGGTGATGATGCGCCCACGGTTGGTGTAATCCTCCGGGTTGGCGCTCGCCACAACCAGCACGTCGAGCGGCAGCCGCAGCACGTAGCCGCGAATCTGGATGTCGCGCTCCTCCATCACGTTGAGCATCGCGACCTGGATGCGTTCGGCCAGGTCGGGCAGCTCGTTGATGGCCACGATGCCGCGGTGCGAGCGCGGAATCAGGCCGAAGTGGATGGTCTCCGGGTCGCCCAGGCTGCGGCCCTCGGCGACCTTCATCGGGTCGACATCGCCGACGAGGTCGGCCACCGAGGTGTCCGGGGTGGCGAGCTTCTCGGCATACCGCTCGTCACGGTGCCGCCAGGTGATCGGCAGGTCGTCGCCGAGTTCGGCGGCCCGGCGCTGGCTGGCGTGGGTGACCGGGTCATAGGGGTGCTCGCCGATCTCGGAGCCCTCGATGATCGGCGTCCATTCGTCCAGCAGACCCACCAGGGTGCGCAGGATGCGGGTCTTGCCCTGGCCGCGCTCGCCGAGAAGGACGATGTCGTGGCCGGCGAGCAGCGCCCGCTCCAGCTGCGGGATGACGGTGTCGTCGAAGCCGTGCAGGCCCGGCCAGGGGTCGCGCCCTTCGGAGAGGGCGGCCAGCAGGTTGTCACGAATCTCGGCGGGCAGGTGCTTCTGCTCGTGCCCGGACGCACGCAGCTCGCCGACGGTGCGGGGAGTGGGGGAAGTCGTCACTCCTTCACGCTACGCCTCGGGTTCAGGCCCTGTGTGCGGTCGGGTCGAAGCGGCGCAGTCGCAGGCTGTTGCCGACCACGAAAACCGACGAGAACGCCATCGCGGCGCCGGCGATCATCGGGTCGAGCAGCCCCAGAGCGGCGAGCGGGATCGCCGCGATGTTGTAGGCGAAGGCCCAGAAGAGATTGCTCTTGATGATGCGTAACACCTTGCGGGACAACGAAATCGCATCGGCGGCCACCCTCAGGTCTCCACGCACAAGGGTGAGATCGGAGGCCTCGATCGCGGCATCGGTGCCGGTGCCCATCGCGATGCCGAGGTCGGCCTGCGCGAGTGCTGCGGCGTCGTTGACGCCGTCGCCGACCATCGCGACGACCTTGCCCTTCGCCTGCAGGTCGCGCACTGCGGCGACCTTGTCCTCGGGCATCACCTCCGCGATCACCTGAGGTATGCCGACCTGCTCGGCGACCGTCTCGGCGACCTGCCGCTGGTCTCCGGTGAGCAGGATCGGGTCGAGGCCAAGGGTCTTGAGCTCGCCGATCGCTGCCGCGCTGGTGGGCTTGACCGCGTCGGCGACGGTGAGGGTGCCGATCGTGCTGCCGTCACGGGTGACGGTCACGGTGGTGCCGGGGGTGCTGGACGTGGCCGTGCCCCGGGACCGGCCGACGGTGATTTGGTGACCCTCGACCTCGCCACTGACGCCGACGCCGCGGGTGTTGCGGAAGTCCGTGACCGGTGGGAGCGCGCCGAGCTCGCGAGCAGCGGCCGAGATCGCTTGTGCGACAGGGTGTTCCGAGGCGTCCTCAACGGCTCCGGCCAGGCGCAGGAGTTCTTCGCGGGTGACGCCGGCGGCCGGTTGGGCGGCGGCCAGCGCCATCGTGCCGGTCGTCACCGTGCCGGTCTTGTCGAGCACGATGGTGTCGACCTTGCGGGTCGACTCCAGCACCTGAGGGCCGCCGATCAGGATGCCGAGTTGCGCGCCACGCCCGGTGCCGACCATGAGCGCGGTCGGCGTGGCGAGGCCGAGCGCGCACGGGCAGGCGACGATGAGCACCGCGACGGCGGCGGTGAAGGCGGCGGACGCGCCGTGGCCGAGCAGCAGCCAGGTGATCAGGGTGAGCGCGGCGATGACCAGCACGACGGGCACGAAGATGCCCGAGGTCCGGTCGGCCAGCCGTTGCACCGGCGCGGTGCCGTTCTGGGCGTCCTGCACGAGGCGGGCGATGCGGGCCAGCTGGGTGTCCGCACCGACCCGGGTGGCCTCGACGACCAGCCGGCCGTCGGTGTTGAGCGTGGCGCCGGTGACGCTGTCACCAGGACCGACGTCGACCGGCACCGATTCGCCGGTCAGCAGGGATGCGTCGACGGCCGACGCCCCGTCGACGACCCGGCCGTCGGTCGCGATCTTCTCGCCCGGCCGCACGACGAACCGGTCGCCGACGGCCAGCGAGGCGACCGGCATACGGACCTCGGCACCGTCGCGCAGGACCGCGACGTCCTTGGCGCCCAGGTCGAGCAGCGCGTGCAGCGCGGACCCGGCGCGCTTTTTGGCGCGGGCCTCGAACCAGCGGCCGGCGAGCAGGAAGGTGGTGATCACCGCGGCCGACTCGAAGTAGAGATGGCCGCCGCCGATGAGCGCCCACACCGACCAGGCGAAGGCCGCGACGGTGCCGAGGGAGACGAGGGTGTCCATCGTGGTCGCGCCGTGGCGCAGGTTGACCAGGGTCGCGCGGTGGAACGGCAACCCGCCCCAAAAGACGACGGGCGCGGTGAGGGCCAGCGACACCCACCCCCAGCCGGGGAACTGCAGCGCCATGACCATCCCCATCAGCACGACCGGCACGGTGAGCGCGGCGCTGACGACGAACCGGCGGCGCAGGCCGGTGACATGGTCGGTGTCGTCCTCGGTCGAGGTGTCGGGCAGCGCGGCGTCGTAACCGGCCGACCGCACCACCTCGATGAGTTGGTCGGTGGTGACCGGCGCGGCATACGACACGCTCGCCCGCTCGGTCGCGTAGTTGACCGTCGCGGTGACGCCGTCGACCTTGTTGAGCTTGCGCTGGATCCGGTTGGCGCAGGAGGCGCAGGTCATGCCGGTGAGGTCCAACTCGACGTCGTGCGTGGTGGTCATGCTGTCAACCATACCCCTAGGGGGTATTCAGGACGAAACGTGCAAGGGCTAGGACTCCGCCGGCCGGTAGCGGATCTCGGGGCGGCCGGGGCCGCCATACCGAGCACTGCGCACGAGCACCCCGCTGTCGGCGAGATATTCGAGATAGCGCCGCGCGGTGACCCGGGAAGCGCCGATGAGCTCGGCGACCTCGGCCGCCGAACGCGGCCCATCACTCGCCTCGAGCGCCGCCGAAACCTCCTGCAATGTCTCGGTGCTCATGCCTTTCGGTGGCGGAGCGGTGGTCGGCCGCAGCGCGCCGAGCAACCGGTCCACGTCACCCTGGCCGATGCTGTCGGATACGCCGGCCAGCTGGCGGTGGTAGTCGGCATACTGCTCGAGCTTGGCCCGGAAGCTGGCGAAGGTGAACGGTTTGAGCAGATAACCCACGACGCCCTGGCTCACCGCCGAGCGCACCACCGAGGCCTCTCTGGCGGCCGTCACCGCGATGACGTCGCATTGCGAGCCGGAGGCCCGAATCCGTTGCAGCACAGTCAATCCGTGCTCGTCGGGCAGGTTCATGTCGAGCAGAATCAGGTCGGCACCAGGCAGCAACCGCAACGCCTCGCTCGCCGTGCGCGCGACGCCGTGCAACGAGAAGCCGGGCACGCGGCCGACATGCGACGCGTGTGCTTGCGCGGCGAGCTCGTCGTCCTCGACGACGAGCACGGCAACCGTCATCGCCCACCTCGCAGTGTCACCACGAGCCGGACGCCACCCAGCGCGGATCGCTCGATCGCCACCTCGCCGTCATGCCGGGTCGCCACCTGCGCGACGAGCGCCAGCCCGATGCCGCGGCTGCCGGGCGGGCCGGCCTTGGTCGACCAGCCGCGCTGTAGCACCCGCTGCACATCCTGCGCAGGTATGCCGGGGCCGTCGTCCTCGACCGTGATCGTGAGATCCGTTGCGTCCCAGTCGATTTGGGCTGCCACCTGGGTGCGAGCGGCATCGAAGGCATTGTCGATGAGATTGCCCGCGACGGTGATGAGATCGCGACTGTCGATGGCGCACCGGTCGCTGGTGACATCGGCGTCGAGGTCCAGCATGAGCCCGCGTTCGGCGGCCTCGGCCGACTTGCCCAGCAGCAGCGCCCCGAGCACCGGGTCCTGCACCGCGTCGACCATCTCGTCGGCGAGCAACTGGGCGGCCTGCAAGTCCTCGGTGGCGAGGTCGACCGCGTCCTGCGGCCGGCCCATCTCGATCAGCGACACCACGGTGTGCAACCGGTTGGCGGACTCGTGGTTGCGGGCGCGCAGGGCGTCGGTGAGGCTGCGCACGACGTCGAGCTCCCCGCTGACCGTCTGCAGTTCGGTGCGATCGCGCAAGGTGACCACCGAGCCCACCTCCTCTCCTTGCCAGTGCGCGGGACTCGAGGACACGACCAGGGCCGCGCCGCCGAGCACGTAGACATCGTCCTCCCCGGTCTGGCCGCCGATGACCGCCTGGACCAGCGCGGGAGGCAGGCCGAGCTCGGCGACCGGGCGGCCGACCACATCCTCGGGCAGGGCGAGCAGCTTGCGGGCCTCGTCGTTGGCGAGCTGCACGCGGTGCTGGGGGTCGACGAGCAGCAGGCCCTCGCGCACCGCGTGCAGCACGGCCTGGTGGAATTCATACATCTGGCTCAGCTCACCCCGGCTCAGGCCGTGCGTCTGCCGGCGCAACCGCCGGGCCGCCAGGATCGTCGCGGTCACGCCGAGCGCGAGCACGATCGCACCCGCGGCGAGGATGCCAAGCACGCTCGGCCAGATCTGCCGGTCGATTGCCTCGATGGTGATGCCGACCGCGACCATCGCGACGACCTTGCCCCCGGCGAAGACCGGCACCACCGCGCGCATCGACGGGCCAAGGGTGCCGGTGTATTCCTGGGCGAAGGCGCGGCCCTGCGGGGCGCTGCCCACGTCGCCGAGGAACCGGCCGCCGATCTGAGCGGGGTCCGGATGCGTGAAGCGCTTGTGTTGCAGGTCCATCACCACGACGAAGTCGACGTGGGTGTCACGCCGCACGCGTTCGGCATACGGCTGGAGGATCGCGCTGGGATCGGAACTCGACAGCGCACTGGCGGTGAGCGGGGAGTCGGCCACGCTGACCGCGACGGCGAGCGCACGCTCGGTCGCGCGGGACCGGGCGTTGCTGCGGGCGTTGAGCACGGCCAGGGTCAGCCCGGCCGCGACCATCAGCACGACGATGACCACCTGCACCGCCAGGAACTGACGGGCGAGGGAGCGCTGCGGACCGGGCGATGCCATGGCGTGAACTCTACGAACGAAACGGTGACGGACCTCACACGCCGCCGCCATAGTGGTCGGCGCAACCCCGTCAGAAAGTGAAGTCGACCATGTCCGCAACGGCAGTCACCCCCGCGGCGCCGCGCCGCGATCGCACGCACTTCCTCTACATCGCCGTGATCGTCGCGGTGATCCTCGGTGTCATCGTGGGCCTCGTCGCCCCCGATTTCGCCAAGGAGCTCAAGCCGCTCGGCACCGGCTTCGTCAACCTGATCAAGATGATGATCCAGCCGGTGATCTTCTGCACGATCGTGCTCGGCATCGGCAGCCTGCGCAGCGCCGCCAAGGTCGGCAAGGTCGGCGGTCTCGCGCTCGGCTACTTCCTGGTCATGTCGACCTTCGCCCTCGCGATCGGTCTGGTCGTGGGCAACCTGTTGCAGCCCGGTTCCAACCTGCACCTGACCGCGGAGGCGGCCAAGAAGGGCGCCGCGCAGGCGGGTGAGGGCAACAGCACCACCGACTTCCTGCTCGGGATCATCCCGGACTCGCTCTTCTCCGGCCTCACTTCGGGCGAGGTGCTCCAAGCCCTGCTGGTCGCGCTGCTCGCGGGCTTCGCGGTGCAGGCCATGGGCCGCTCCGGCGAGCCGATCCTGCGCGGCATCGGTCACCTGCAGCGGCTGGTCTTCCGCATTCTGTCGATGATCATGTGGCTCGCGCCGATCGGTGCGTTCGGCGCGATGGCCGCGGTCGTCGGCGCGACCGGGCTGGACGCGCTGAAGAGCCTGGCGGTGCTGATCATCGGCTTCTATGTCACCTCGTTCCTGTTCGTCTTCGTGGTCCTCGGCACCGTGCTCAAGGTCGTGACCGGTGTGAACGTCTGGTCGCTGCTGAAATACCTCGGCCGCGAGTTCCTGTTGATCCTGTCGACCTCGTCCTCGGAGTCGGCGCTGCCGCGCCTCATCGCCAAGATGGAGCACGCCGGTGTGGACAAGCCGACCGTGGGCGTCGTCGTGCCGACCGGCTACTCCTTCAACCTGGACGGCACCGCGATCTACCTGACGATGGCCTCGATCTTCATCGCCGACGCGCTGGGCAAGCCGCTGTCGATCGGCGCGCAGATCTCGTTGCTGCTGTTCATGATCATCGCGTCCAAGGGCGCGGCGGGCGTGACGGGAGCCGGTATGGCGACCCTCGCCGGCGGCCTGCAGGCGCACCGTCCGGAGTTGCTCGACGGCGTCGGCCTGATCGTCGGCATCGACCGGTTCATGTCCGAATGCCGTGCGCTCACCAACTTCGCCGGCAACGCCGTCGCGACGGTGGTCGTGGGTGCCTGGACCGGAGGCCTCGACAGGGGCCGGATGGCCGAGGTGCTCGGCGGACGGTTGCCCTTCGACGAGACCACGATGCTCGACGACGACCATGGCCCGGCCCGGACCGACGAGGAGAAGGTCGCCTCGCCGGCCTAGCGCTCACCCGCCAGTCCCGCCTCCCAGATGCGCGCCGCGATCTCGACGCGATTGCGCACTCCGAGGCGGGACTGGATGTTGCCAAGGTGGGTCTTGACGGTGCCGAGCGAGATGAACAGTTCGCTTGCGATCTCGGCATTGGTGCGCCCGCGCGCGACCAGGCGGGCGACGTCGAGCTCACGATCGGTGAGGTCGGCCACGCCCGGCACCGTCGTCGCCGAGCCGGAGCGGCGGGTGCGCTCCAGCAGCCGCACGGTGAGTTCGGGACTGATCAGCGCGTCGCCGGCCGCGGCTGCGCGCACCGCGGCCACCAGCAGCGCCGGGCCGGAGTCCTTCAGCAGGAAGCCGGTGGCGCCATTCGCGAGCGCCGCGTCGACATAGTCGTCGTGGTCGAAGGTCGTCACGATCACCACCCGGGTCAGCTCGGCGACCTGGGTGGTGACGGCCAGCCCGTCCAGCTTCGGCATCCGGATGTCGAGCAACGACACATCGGGTCGCAGCCGGCGAATCGCCTCGACCGCCTCGGCCCCGTCGCTGCACTGGGCGACGACCTCGATGCCGCCGGCCCGGTCCAGGATCATCGCGAACCCCATCCGGACCATCTCCTGGTCATCAGCGAGCAGCACCCGGATCATGCCGGCACCTGCGCGGTGAGCAGCCAGCCGTCGTCACCGTCCGGTCCGGCGTGCACGCTGCCGCCGACGAGGGCCAGCCGTTCGCGCAGGCCGACGAGCCCGAACCCGCTGCCGTCGCCCAGCCCGCCGGTGCCGGTGCCGTCGTTGCGCACCCGGATGCGCACCTGCCCTCCCGTATGCCGGACGCTCACCTCGACCTGTCGCGCGCCGGCCGCGTGCCGGCGGATATTGGTCAGCGCCTCGGCGACAACGCGTTGCACGGTGGCATCGACGGCGGGTTCGACAGTCAGCTCATCCGGCAGGTCGGTCACGACGCGGGCAGTCGATTGTGCGGCGAAATCCGTTGTGAGAGAACGCAACCCAGCGACCCCGCTGCCCGTCGGTCGCAACTCCAGCTCGCCGGCGTCGGCGCGCAGGGTGCGGACCATCGAGCGGACCTGCCCAAGGGCGGTCTGGCCGGAGCGCTCGATCCGTCGCAACACCTCGGCGGTCTGCGGTTCGTCGGTCGCCATCGTGGCCGCTTGGGCGAGCACGACGATGCCGGTCACCTCGTGCGCGACCAGGTCGTGCAGCTCCCGCGCCATCCCGGCCCGCTCCTCGGCGACGGCCGTGCGGCGCAGTTGCTCGGCGCCGATCCGGTGCGAGCGCACCAGCAGCCCGATCGAGATGGCGACGGTCACCGCGGTGGCCATCGCCATGGCGAGCAACGGCCCCTCGTCCGGCACGGCCACCAGCGGTGGCAGCACCGCGACCGCGGTGACGCCGGCGAGCAGGGCCTGGTCGGCCCGCCCGTCGAGCCGGCCGGCGAGCGCGGCGGCCAGCACGATCAGGCCCCAGGCGATCGCGGTGAACCACAGCCCTGCGGTCGCCACGAGCGCCACGACCACGGCTGCAACCCCGACGACACCGGCGAGCGCCGCTCGCGGCGGGCCCACGCCCGCGACCAGTGAGCGAGCGGCCAGCAGCACGAGGAGGACGACCACCAGGTCGGCGATCAGGTGCCACCAGCCCGGTGCGGCGCCGAAGGCGTCGAGCAGCAGCGCGAGCGCAGCCGGCAGCGCGACGACATACGGGAGCAGCCGGCGAGCCATGGCGTTCAGCCTACGAGCGCGGCACGCTCACGTTGTCGGCGGCGAGTTCGACGAGCACGCCGGTCTTCGTCGCCGACACGTTGACCACCCGTGAGCCCTGGGGCGCCTGCACGGTCACCGGCTGCGGCGCGGGCCCGCGATTCGCCGACACGGTGAGCCGGCCACCCTCCCAGCGAGCGGCATAGGTCACCGTCCGCCCGTCGACGGTGCCGCGGTCGGTGTAGGCGCCCTCGGCGGTGAGCACCGGCGTGGCCCGCGCACCATCGGCATACGGCACGGTGACCAGATTGGTGAGGCGCTCGATCCGGCCGCCCTCGAGGCGCAGGTTCTGCACCAGCAGCGTCCGTTCGGCGATCCGGCCGGTCGGGGTCACGTCGACATACGCGGTCGACACGGTGTTGTCGGCGCGGCTGACGAGATAGGGCCGGCCGCGCAGGTCGACGCTGGACACCTTCGCGTCCGGCGCGACTCGGGCGAGCTCGCTGCGCAGGTCGGTCGTGAGCGAACTCTTGGCGTAGCTCTCGGCACCGAGGGCACCGCCGACGGCGATCGCTGGGACGGCCAGTGGGATGAGCAGGTGGCGCATTTTCATGATCAATCTCCTTGTTTTCCAATGGTTTTCAGTGAGTTGCCGCGTTGGCGAGCAAGCGACGGCTGGCCGCCAGCGCGATCCGGCTGGCGAGATAGCCCCCGGCGAGCGCCCCGGTGAGCAACGCGATGCCGCCGAAGCCGATCGAGGACTGCTGCGCGGTCACCGGTGCGGCGGCGAAGATCCCCGCCAGCGCCGCCAGGCCCGCGCAACCGACCAGGGGAGCGGTGTGCTCGAGGACGCGGCTGCGGTCCAGGACCCGCACGGGCACGCCGGCGTGCCACAGCCGCCGGTAGGTCTCGCGCCGATCGAGGACGCCCGCGGCCGCGGTGATGCCGGCCGAGGCGGCGGCGACGAGCAGCCCGACGATCAGGACGACCGCGGTGGCCCGGGTGAAGTCGCGGGCAAACCGGTCCTCCCGGTCGCCGACATCCGAACCGGTCGCGGCGGGTGCGCCGGGCAGGGCCGCGGCGAGCGTCGCCCGCACCCGGTTGGCCGCCTTCCGGTCGGCGGGCAGGGTCGTCGCGAGGTATGCCGTGTCTCCGCGCGCCTGGTCGACGAACAGCAGCGAGCCCGCGTCGACCTCGTGCAGCGTGGCGGGCAGGCCGGCGGACCGCAATGCCGCGCTGGCGCGCTGCAGGTCGTGTTGCGCGGTCGCCGCCGGGACCGCGACCTCCAGCCGGTCGGCAGATCCCCAGACGGTCCCGCCGCTGCCGATCGCGAAGAGCGCGAAGAATCCGGCGATGAAGCTCGCCATCACCACGCCGGACACCGCTCGGAAGGACGAGCGAGGGTCGTCCAACAGCCGTCGTCCGGCGATCAGCCGGGCAGCGTCGGCGCGACGCTTGGCGCGCCGCACGGTGATGGAGCCGAGGAGGTGCACCACCACCGGTCCGAGCGCGGCGATCACGGCGAAGACCGCCGCCAGGCCGAAAATGACCGCCATCGACTCGGTGCCGTTGCGACGCGTCACCAAGGCGAACCCGGCGAAGGCCGCAATCCCGGCGAGCAACCGCCACCACACCGGCATCCGGTCGCGCTGCTGCTCGGTCACGCCGAGCGGATCGGCGAGCACCCGCCGCAGGGGCAGGACCATGCTGACCGCGAACAGCGCGGTGGCGCCGAGGAGCACCGCGACGAGCGGGACCACACCGACCCACAACTGGCCGGCGAAGAAGGACGAACCGCCGACGGGCAGGTGAGCGACCGCGGGCGTCGCGGCGGCATACAGCAGGGCACCCAGAGCGCTGCCGGTGACACCGAGAGTGACCGCCTCGACGGCGGCGACACCGAGCACGGTGCGGCGCGAGCCCCCAGCCAGCCGCAGGCGGGCCAACCGCTGGGCCCGACGGCCGGCGCCCAGCCGGGCCGCCGCGCCGAGCAGGGTGAGGATCGGCACGACGATGAGCACGGCCGCGATCTGCCCGAGGGTCAGGTATTGCCGCAGTGCGTCACTCGACGCGGCGGGCCGACCGGTGAAATCCCGGATCGGGACCGCGCCGGAGAAGTCGGCCTCGGCGAGCTGGTTCTGCCAGACCGGGGTGCGCAGCGACGGGTCGCCGGCGCGGACGCCGAGCACCGCGACCCGTTGGTCGGGACCGGTCAGGCCGGCGCCGCCGAGGCGGCCGGTGGCCGGGCCGAACGGATTGGCCTCGGGCCGGTCGGCGAGGTCGGCCGCCAGCGCGGGCGACAGCCAGACCGAGCCGGGCGACGGGAAGGCCGACAGTCCCGGCGGGGCCGGCGTGGCACCCGTGCTCGTGGCAGCGAGCCGCACCACCGTGACCGGTTGACCGGCCAGGTAGGCGGTCGACGTCGCTTGCACCGCAACCGGATTCGCTGCAGCGACCGGACGGGTCCATGCCGTGCGGTCCGAGCGTTCGAGCAGGGCGACGTTCGCGCCGAGGGTGAGCAGCAGGACGGCGACACCGATCCCGACAGCGAGGACGGCGAGCAATCCGGTATGCCGGTCACGTCGCCCGCCGCCGCGGGCGAGGGAGCGGGCGAGCAGTGAGGCGCTCATCGGCCCGCTCCCAGTTCCGCGCCGACGATGCGGCCGTCGCGCAGGTGCAGCACCTGGTCGCAGCGAGCGGACATCTCCGGGTCGTGGGTGACGAGCACCAGGGCCGCGCCGATCTGGCGGTGGGCGTCGCGCAGCACGGTCATCACCTCGTGGCCGGTGCGCCGGTCGAGGGCGCCGGTGGGCTCGTCGGCGAAGATCACCGCCGGGCGCGGGGTCAGGGCGCGGGCGATGGCCACGCGCTGCTGCTGGCCGCCGGACAGTTCACCCGGGCGGCGCTGCTCGAGGCCGCCGAGACCGAGGGACCCCAGCACGGCGGCCGCCTGCGCCTCGGCCTGTCGTGGCGCAACGCCGGCGAGCAGGAGCGGGAGGGCGGCGTTTTCGACGGCGGTGAGTTCGCCGAGCAGCTGGCCGGACTGGAAGACCAGGCCAAAATCCTTGCGCCGCAACGCTGCTCGTGCCTCGGTGCCGAGCCGGTTGACCTCCACCGGCCGGTCAGCGAGATAGGTCACCGAGCCGGCGTCGGCTTGCAGGATGCCGGCGAGCGCGTGCAGCAGGGTGGTCTTGCCGGAGCCGGAGGGGCCCATCAAGGCAATCGCCTGCCCGGCCGGAATGTCACAGTCGATGCCGTGCAGGACGAGCCGGTCGGCGTAGGCGTGGCGCAGGCCGCGGGCCTGCAGCACGGCACGGGATGCCCGGTGCGGGGCCGTGCTGGGATGTGGATGAAAGTGCGTCGATGTCATGTCCTCGACGCTAGGAATCGCGGGGGTGCCCGCGAATCGGTCGAGCGGCCGATTCTGCGGTCAGGGCATCGGCCATTCGGCCGAGGCGGGCGGCATACGGCACCCCGGTCGTGAAGCGGAGCCGCGCGTAACCTGCCAGCTATGGACAACGAATCAGCCCAGATCGACCCTTCGATCCCGCCGTCCGGGACCGGGTGCGCGGAGTGCCTGGCCAGCCCGGACGGCTGGTGGGTGCACCTGCGCCGGTGCGCGGCCTGCGGTCACATCGGCTGCTGCGACACCTCACCCTCGCAGCACGCCACCGCGCACGCGAAGGACACCGGGCACCGCATCATGACCAGCTTCGAGCCGGGCGAGGACTGGTTCTACGACTACGGCACGGGCGAGATGGCGCGCGGTCCGCAGCTCGCGCCGCCCTCCAGCCGCCCGACCGACCAGCCGGTGCCCGCGCCAGCCGGCCGCGTGCCGGACAACTGGCGCGAACTCATCCACTAAGTAGTTGTCGTCGCGTGAGCGGGGGCTTTTCACCGGCCCAGCACCTGACGCGCCCGTGACCGCCATACCTCGGTCGGGCTAGCTGATCGGCAGCAGTTCGCGGTCTGCGAAGACCTGCTTCGCGGCGAAGGTCGCGTTGAGGGCGCGCGGGAACCCGCAGTAGACGGCGCGCGGGAACCCGCAGTAGACAGCCGTGTGCAGGAGCGCTTCGACGATCTGGTGCGGCGTGAGTCCGACGTTGAGCGCCGCGTTGACGTGAACGTCGAGTTGCGGCTCGCAGCCGCCGAGCGCGGTCAGCATCCCGAGGGTGACGAGTTGGCGGTCGCGGGGTGTGAGGCCGGAGCGCGAGTAGATTTCGCCGAACCCCCAGGCGACGACCTGGTGGGCGAGCTCGGGGGAAATGTCCGCCAGCGCGTCGATGACCGCCGTGCCCGCCTTCCCGTCGATGGAGTCGAGCACGGCCATGCCGCTGTCGAACTGTCGCTGTCGTTCGGTCATGGTGATCAACGGTCCTGTTCCTCGTCGTGGGTTTGCGCCTGGCCCCGGTCGTCGCGGTAGAGCGCGATCTTGGCGCTCAGCGCCTTGTCGTGCGCGCGCATGCGGGCCAGTTGCTCGCGAAGCCTCGCCTGATGCTCCTCCAGCAGTTCCAGCCGCGGCTGGATGGTGATCGGTCCGCGCTCGCGAAGTGCGGCATATTCGCGCATCTGTGCGATCGGCATCCCCGTTTCCCGAAGGCGCAGGAGAAAGCTCACCCACGCAACATCCGCCCGCGAATAGCGACGATGGCCGCCGGAGTTGCGTGCGACGGGGCGGATCAGGCCGGCGCGCTCGTAGTAGCGCAGGGTGTGGGCTGTCACCCCGGTCTCCGCGCTCATCTGCGCGACGGTGATGCGCTCTTCGTCGGCTGTCATGCACAGCAAACTAGAAGTTAGAGCACGCTCGAAGTCAACCGATCGCTGGCCGGATCCTCGGCAGAGCCTGAAACCTGTTGCGCCCACGACCGCCATACCTCGGTCGGGCTAGCGTGTGGCGGGTGAGTGACTTCGAGCAGATGGTCGCGCGGGCGCGCCGAGTGCGTGAAATGTATGCCGGCGTCGAGGCCGAGCGGTATGGCCGCAGTTGGACGCCGGAGGAGATCGCCCTGGGTTTCGTCGGTGACGTCGGCGACCTGGCCAAGCTGGTGCAGGGCAAGGCGGGTGTGCGTGCCCGGGCGAACCTCGGCGAGGCGCTGGCCCACGAGCTCGCCGACTGCCTGTGGTCGGTGATGGTGCTGGCCGACGCGTACGACGTGGACCTTGCCGCGGCGTTCGCCCGCACGATGGACGACCTCGAGCACCACCTGCAAGCCTGATCGAGCGGGCACAATTTGCTGCTCGAGCGGGGACATTTCGTCGGCCCGCAGACACAGCTTCAGCAGCGCGTCAGTGCGGCGAAGGTCAGGACCTTACTGACTGGAAGCGCTCGGCTCGGTCACGTCGGCGACCGTGGCGTCGAGCACCCGCAGGGCGTCGTCGGCCTCGACGGTTGCCGCGACGCCATGCGCTCCCGCGCCGATCGAGATCGTGCCGGTGACCGCCGCATCCGCGACGACCGGCCAGGCACGTTCGGCTCCGAACGGCGTGATCGTGCCCCGCTCGTAGCCGGTCACGTCCTTCGCGGTCGCGGCGTCCGGCATCGACAACCGCGACACCCCAAGGAGGGCGCGAAGCTTCGGCCACGAGATCTGCCTGTCGCCAGGGACGAGCACGAACAGATAGTCGTCCTCGCCGCGCCGCACGACCATCGTCTTCACGATCCGATCCGGCGCGACGCCGCGGGCGGCGGCGGCCTCCTCCAGGGACTTCACCGGGCCGTGCCGGGTGATGGTGTGCTCGATCCCGCTGCTCTCTAACGCCTGGCGCGCGCGGTCCTCACCGGATGTCATGTGGCCCCTTTCCGTTGTCGCGCAGTCGAATACGTCATGTCCGGGAGCCTGGCGAAGTCTCAAGGAGATCGACGAGCAACGACAGCACCGCCTCGCTCAGGTGCCCGGCCGGGTCGAAGGACGGGTCGTATGACGCGACCGTCATCGACGTGAGTGGCACGGTGAGCCCATCGACCAGCGCGCGCACATCGTCCGGCACCAGCCCGTCGGTCACCGCCCACGCATTGGCCGGTGCGATCGATGGATCGAAAACGTCGAGGTCGAGATGCAGGTGCACGCCCTCGAGCTCGGCCATCCAGCCCGAGACGGCGGCCGCGAGGCCGGCACGGTCGCGCACTTGCGCGGGCCTCAGGTGCAAGACGCCGGACTCGGCCAGCGACCGCTCCTCGGCCCGGCCGAGGTCGCGCGCACCGATCAGCATCACCCGCTCCTCGGGCACGGTCGCCCGCCAGCGCGACACCTCCTGCCAGCAGCGGCCGACCATGATCGCGAGCGCCTGCCCGTCGAGGAACCCCGTGCGATCACTTGCCGGAGTGTTGAAGTCTCCGTGGGCGTCGAGCCACAGCACGCCGACGCGGCCGGTCGAGCGCATCAGCCCAGCGACGACGCCGACGGTGGTGTTGCAGTTGCCACCCAGCACCACCGGGAAACCGCGGACCTGCTCCACCTGGTCGGCGACCAGCCGTTGCAGCTCGAACGCCGTCTGCAACTCGCTGCGCCATTCGTCGGCCGGGTGCACCTCAGTGACATCGACGCGATGCCCGGCAGCCTGCAGCCGGTGCGCCAGACCCGCCCGCAGCAGCGCCCGCGGCCCCGCGCCCATCCGACGATCGAGCACCCCGGAGTCATAGGGCACCGCGATCACTGCCAGGTCACGACCCGCCATATCTGCAGTGTCTCAGGCGAGAGCACTTGCATGCGTCTGGTCCACCTGCATGCGTCTGGCCCACCTGCAGACCCTGATCACCGCATGCAGGTCGGTTCGCCGCATGTGAGTGGCGGCGCAGCACGCGAGTGGAGCGCTGGTCAACGGCCAAAGCGCTGCTGGGCAGCCTGCCGAGAGATGTCGAGAGCGGCACCAATGATGGTCCAGGAGTCGCCCGCGTCACGGGCCGCGCGAACTGCAGCTCGCAGTTCGTCCTCCGCGTTTGCAAGGGTGTTGCGCGCGGCAACAATCCGCCGGAAGGCTGCCGCATCGCGTGCGGGATGAGTGTCAACGTCGAGACGATCGAGTCCGGTCGTGTCGCGCGTCGTTCGAGTCGAAGTCATCAAGTTCACCTCATCTCAGAAATGCGTAGAAGCGAGCACGCAGTGGGGCCGCGTGAATGATGCGCGCAGGATCATCGACCGGCACAGCGACCAACTCGAGTAGTCGCCCTCCTCTGTCCGGCCAATCACGAGGAGCCGCTCCTCGCCGTCGTACTCGTACTCGACGAGACGGATCGCGTTGGCCCAGGCGTGTGAGATGTCAGCTGGATCCACCCCATGCTTAAGGGCCGAGGCGCGAACCTGCACGTGTCAAGGATGCGTTGACATTCACCCGGCGTCAACTTTGCATTGACACCGGGTGTCACGGCAGTGTCAGGCGAAGCACCTGCATGCGTCCGGTCCACCTGCATGCGTCGGGCTCACTCGCAGACCCTGGTCACCGCATGCAGGTCGGTTCGGCGCATGCGAGTGGCGGCGCGGCACGCGAGTGGCGGGGCAGCACGTGGGTGCGACGCTCACAGGAAGTCGGCCGGCTCGAACTCCTGGATCGGGATGACCCGGATCCGCTTGAGACTCGTCTTGAACGCGCCCACGTCATACTCCAGGTCGAAGAACTCCAGCCCGCGTTCGGCGAGCGCGGTGAACCCCGCATTGCGGAACTCGCGGAAGCCGACCAGACCGACCCGGCGCCCATCACACAGGTCGGCGAGTTGCGGCAGGAAGTCGCCATCGTGGCTGAGCAGCATCACGTCGGCCGCCCGCTCACGGATGGCCGCGAGCGTGCGCTGGATCGCGATGTCGACGACCTTGTCATTCGGCCCACCGGACAACGGGATTGGCGTATAACCGAGCGCGGTCAGCGCTTGGATGAAGGACATCGGCAACTCGGCACCGGCCGCGAGGAAGAACAACCCTTTCGCCGGCTGGCGCCATTCGTCGGTCGCGAACTTCAGCACCCGGTCCCACCGCGGCCGCTCTTCGGGCAGCGGGCGCCGGCCCAGGATGGACGTGCCGAGGGTGGCGTCGATGTTCTCGCCGTCCACCAGCACGTATGTCGTCCGCGCACCTTCGCCGCTCATGTCGCCTGACCCTACGCCCACTTCCTTAGTCACCGAGTTGGTCGCGGCGCCGGGTGAGATAGGCCCGCTCCGCCGAGTTGCCGGTGAGCTCGATCGCCCGGTCGTATGCCGCCCGCGACTCGCCACTGCGCTGAAGGCGCCGCAGCAGGTCGGCCCGGGTCGCGTGGAAGGCGTGGTACCCGTCCAGCGCGTCGCCCAACCGGTCGACCTCGGCCAATCCGACTGCGGCACCGTCGAGTTCGGCGACCGCTACCGCCCGGTTGAGGCGCACGATCGGCGAGGGGTCGACGGCCGCCATACGGTCATAGAGGGAGACGATCTGCGACCAGTCGGTGTCGGCGAGCGAGGGCGCCGCGGTGTGCACCGCGTTGATCGCCGCCTGCAACTGATAGCGACCGGGCGGCGGACCGCCTGCGGCGACGGCAGCGATGCGCTCGCGCACGAGGGCGTGACCTTCGGCGATGAGCGCGCGATCCCACGCGCCGCGGTCCTGCTCGGCGAGGGTGACGAGCTCGCCCGCGCGTGAGACCCGGGCGGCGCGCCGGGCATCGGCGAGGATCATCAGCGCGAGCAGGCCGGTGACCTCGCCGTCGTCGGGCAGCAGGTTGTGCAGCAGCCGGCCGAGGCGGATTGCTTCCTCGGTGAGGTCAACGCGCAGCGGGTCGTCGCCGCCGGCGAGATAGCCCTCGTTGAAGACGAGATAGATCACCGCGAGCACGCCGGCCAGGCGGTCGCGGATATCGGCCTCCGAAGGCACCCGATAGGGGATATGCGCGGCCTTGATCTTGACCTTCGCGCGGGTGATGCGCTGGGCCATGGTGGTCTCCTGCACCAAGAACGCGCGAGCGATCTCGTCCACCGTGAGCCCGCCAATCAGCCTGAGCGTCAACGCAATTCGCGCCTCCATGGCAAGGGCTGGGTGGCAGCAGGTGAAGACGAGCCGGAGGCGGTCATCCTCGAGCGGACCACGTGGCTCGGGTGGAGCTTCGTCATACAGCATCTGGGCCGCCTGATATTTCGCGTCGCGCTGGGACTCGCGGCGCAACCGGTCGATCGCCTTGCGGGTGGCCGTGGTGGTAAGCCAGCCGCCGGGATTAGCAGGTATGCCGTCGCTCGGCCACCGCTCCACGGCGGCGGCGAAGGCTTCGGCGGCGGCGTCCTCGGCGATGTCGAGGTCGCCGAAACGGCGGGCGAGACCCGCGACCACCCGCGCCCACTCCTCGTGGTGCGCGCGGGTGATCGCCAGCTCGACCGAGTCGGTCACGACTCGAGCATCGCCTTGAGGGATTCCTCGGTGTTGAACGGTCGCACCTCGACCTTGCCGCGGCAGGCCTTGGAGCCCTCCGCCGCGAGCGCGAGCGCCTCGTCGAGGTCGGCGGCCTCGATCACCCAGAAGCCGCCGAGGTATTCCTTGGCTTCGAGGTAGGGGCCGTCGGTGAAGACCGGCTGGTCGCCCTGGCCGTCGACGGTGGTGGCGGTGCTCGCCGGCTCCAGTCCGTCGGCGAAGACGAAGTGGCCGTCACGCTGCAGCTTGTCGTTGAACGCGCCGGTGTCGGCGAAGGCCTGCAGCATGTCCTCCTTGGTGCCGTAGTTGCCGTAGTCGGTGCGTTCGGCCGGTCCGAAGACCGACATCAGGTAGCGAGGCATCTTCTTAGTTCCTTCCTTCGGACACCGATCGTGGGAACCGGTGCACTTCCTGGGGCCAGTCGAGGGCGACGGCGAGACGGCCGGCCCAGTAGCGGGCGGTTTCGTCATCCGGCACGTCCACGACGCAGAACCCGCCGAGGTGTTCCTTGGTCTCGGCGTAGGGCCCGTCGGAGAAGACCGGCTGGCCGTCCTTCCCGACGACACTGCACACCACCGTGTCGGCGTCGATGCCCCCGTTGGTGAACACGAACACCCCGGCGGCCTTCATCTCATCGATCACCGCCCAGCCGGCGACGGCCTTGGCCTGCAGCTGCTCGAGTGTGTGCTCGGGCACCCACTCGTCGTTGAACGCGATCAGATATTCGCTCACGCCCGTCTCCTTGTTTCTCTTCTGGCCGAGGCGTCCGGTCGGTCGCCTCACCACCTCTACGAACGCGGACGACCCGATACGACAGCACCGCCGAAACTTTTTCAAGAGCGTCCGTCGCGCTCGCTGGTGGAGTAAGCACAACGCCCAAATGGGCGATCCGCGCTGCACCTGAGTCTCGGCTGCCGCACAAAGTGCCCAGTTGGGCGATCCGCGCTGCACCTGAGTCTCGGCTGCCGCACAAAGTGCCCAGTTGGGCGATCCGCGCCGCACGTGAGTCTCGGCTGCCGCACAAAGTGCCCAGTTGGGCGATCCGCGCCGCACGTGAGTCTCGGCTGCCCCTTAGGCGCGCAAGATCTCGGCGGTCTCCTGGTCGGCGGGCAGGAAGGTCTCCAGGTGGAGCTCGTCGATCGTGACGTCGCTCGGTGCCTCGACCACGCTCGCCACACTGAAGAACCGCAGCGCCGGCCCGGCGCCCAGCGGCAACAACACCAACGGAATCACCGGGCTGACCGGCGCCGAGCGCTCGCCCCCCGTCGTCGGGACGGGGTATGCCGCCACCTCATCGTGCAGCTGCGCCAACCGTGGGTCGCCGGTGCGCTCTGCCCGGGCGTCCAACTGGTGCAGCAGGTGCGCGCGCCACTGCGCGAGGTTGCCGATCCGCGGCGCGAGCCCGTCCGGGTGGAGGGACAGTCGGATGACGTTCACCGGCGGCTCGAGCAGGTGCGGCGCGACGCCCTCGAGCAGCCCCGAGACGGGGGCATTGGAGTCGATCAGGTCCCAATAGCGGTCGAGCAGCAGCGCCGGGTAGGGAGCGTGCGCGTCGAGCAACTGGCGGAAGGACGCGAGCACGGGGGCCAGATCGGCCGGCTCGGCCGCGGCATACTGCGGTGCGTAGCCGCCTGCGAGCAGCAGCGAATTGCGTTCTCGCAGAGGGACTTCGAGCTGGTCGGCGAGTCGCACGATCATCTCCGAGCTCGGCTGCGCGCGGCCGGTTTCGACGAAACTCAGATGCCGGCTGCTGACCTCGGCGCGGGACGCCAGCTCGAGTTGGCTGAGTCGGCGGCGCTGCCGCCAGGATCGCAGCAGCCGGCCCACGTCGCCGGTCGCCGCGGTGGTCATGGTGGCGACGATAACCAGCCGAAGTAGCCGCTCCCATGACCTGCGAGGTAATCGCGTGGCGAGTCGTGCGGGCCCAGAGTCGGTGGGGTCAGCGACAACCACCACTTCGGAGGATCCGATGGACGACATCACCACGAGCTACCTCGACACCTGGAACACGACGGACGCGGCTCAGCGCGGCGAACTGTTGCGCCAGCACTGGTCGAGCGCCGCCCGCTACACCGACCCGATGGCCGAGGTCGTCGGACACGAGCAGATCAACGCACTCGTCGACGGGGTGCACCAGCAGTTCCCGGGTTTCGTGTTCACCCCCGTTGGGCAGCCGGACGCCCATCACAATCAGGTCCGCTTCCAGTGGGGGCTCGGCCCCGATGGCGCCGAGCCGGTGGTCATCGGCTTCGACGTCCTCACTCTCGACGCCGACGGCCGTATCGAGCAGGTGCTCGGCTTCCTTGACAAGGTGCCCGCTTAGGAAAGCGGTCTCACGGCCGGTGCTGCCTGCCGCGCGTGCGACTGGACGGCAAGCCGCGACCCTTCGGCTCGTGAGCTCGGCAGGGAGCCCCGGTTGTTCATTTTCGTTTACGATATTGGTATGAGTGAGGGTGCGATCAGCGAGAAGCAGATCACGCAATGGGCGGATGAAGCCGACGCCGGTTACGACGTGGAGGCACTGAAGCGTCGTGGTCGCGGTCGGCCAGGTCGAGGCAGCGAGCCGATGCAGGTTGTCGCCGTGCGCCTGACCGCAGATGAGATCGCTGCCCTGGATGCGCTGGCAGAACGGGAGCACCTGACGCGGTCCGAGGCCATCCGCCGGGCACTCGCCAGCTTCGCCGCGTGAACCAGCAGCTCGGGCTCGGCCCCGCGTCGGGCCGCTGCCGTACAGCTGGCACGCTCGTGCACGACTGGCACCACAATGCACAACTGGTGCGGATCTCCGCTCGGCCCACCCACACGAGATTGCTGCTCGCGCTCGGCCTCGTATTGACGGGGTTGACTTCAGCCTGCGGCACTATGGATGCCTCCGACCGCCCAGCCGAGGACGTCATCGACGTCAGCGTCTCGCCGCAGTCGGGGGTCATCATCAACGTTCCGTGGCGGGACGTCGGGCATCCCGGTGACCGGCTCGGCGTCGGCTGTCCCTCGTTGGAGAACAAGTCGAGCGAGGAGATCCGATTCGACTTCGCAGGCTGCATGCCAAGAACGCCTCGGCGCCCCCTCTGTGCGGGGAGCCGGGGCGTTCCTTTCACCGCACTCACACCAGGGCGAGCAAAGGGTGCCCTACGGCCGTGGGTGACGTCGTTCAAGCGTTGCGCGGCCAGGCCACGCCGGGCCAGAGCCGACTTTCGTGTGCCCGCGGGCCGCGGGCCCACCGCGGTGGTCCCAGGACGATCTTGCGTTGATCTACCGAGGCGGGGTGTCTCCGTGCCAGGAGTGCCACAGCGCGGCGTAACTCCCAGCGCGGGCGACGAGCTCGTCGTGCGATCCCACTTCGGTGAGCCGACCGTCCTCCATCACCGCAACCCGGTCGGCGTCGTGCGCGGTGTGCAGCCGGTGCGCGATGGCGATCACGGTGCGCCCGCGCAGCACCGCGGCGAGGGAGCGTTCGGTGTCGCGCGCGCTCGTCGGGTCGAGCATCGCGGTCGCCTCGTCGAGCACGACCGTGTGCGGGTCGGCGAGCACGACCCTCGCCAACGCCAGTTGTTGGGCCTGAGCGGGATCCAGCCGTATGCCGCCCGCGCCGAGTTGCGCGTCCAACTCGCCGGGCAGGTCACGCGCCCAGGCGTCGGCATCCACCGCGGCCAGCGCACGCCATACCTCCTCGTCCGATGCGGTCGGAGAGGCGAGAATCACGTTGTCCCGCAACGAATCTGAGAAGACGAACGAGTCCTGCGTGACCATCACGACCTCCCGGCGGAGGCGTTCGGGCGGCAGGTCGGCGACCGGCACACCACCGACTGTGACCGAGCCCGTGCGCGGGCGCTCGACCCCCGCGAGCAGCCGACCGAGGGTGGTCTTGCCCGCTCCGGACGGGCCGACGACGGCGAGCCGCTCGCCCGGGCGGATCCGCAGTGACACCTCGTGCAGCACATCGGGGAAGTCCGGGCGGTAGGCGTAGCTGACACCGTCGACCGCAAGCTCGGCGTCCGCCGGTTCGCCGTATGCCGCCCGCTGGTCGCCTTCCGCTGCGGCCAGCCCCTCCACGCGGGCGAAGGATGCGAGCGCCGACTGCAGCTCCTCCAGCCGCATCAGCACGACATCCAGCGGTTGGGACAGTTGCCGCAGGTAGAGCGTCGCCGCCACGACCACGCCGAGCGTGACGTGGCCACCACGCAGCAGCAGACTACCGACCAGCAGCACGGCGACGACCGGCACGACATACGAGACGTCGATGATCGGGAAGAGCACGGTGCGCAGCCGCAGGGTGCGCGTCCTGGTGGCGACCGCGCGGTCGATCGATGACGCGGCGGCCGTCAGTCGGCGTTGCTCGAGGCGCAGGGCGTCCACCGTGCGCGCACCGGAAGCGGTCGCCGACAACTCCTCGGCGAGCTGCGAATTCGCCTCTCCCTCAGCAAGATACGCCTCACGGGCGCGGGCGAGATACCAACGACCGGCCCACCAGATGCCGACGAGTCCGACCAGGCCGACGAGCCCGAGGACGGGCGAGAGCACGAGCACGGCGATGAGGATGAGCACGGATTGCACGGCACTGATCAGCACCTCGGGACCGGTGTCGCGCAGGCTGACCCCGACCGCCGCGACGTCGGTGGTCCCGCGGGCCGTGAGGTCGCCGATGCCGGCGCGTTCGACCCGGCTGGCGGGCAGCGCGAGCGCGCGATCGACCAACTGCTCGCGCACGCGCGCCAGGGTGCGTTCGCCGAAGCGGTAGCCGACGTGATTCGCCCAGCGGGACAACAAGATCTGCGCGATCGAGAAGGCAAGCACGGCGACTGCGAGGCGGTCAACGGTGCCGGCACCGTCGTGCGCACGCACCGCGTCGATGATCCGGCCGATGAACCACGGTGCCGCCAGGCCGGCGGCCGCCGCGGCGGCGTTGAGCAGGATCAGCGCGACGAAGGCCCGCCGGTCCTGGCCCACCAGGCGTCGGGCTGCGGCGCGGACCTGCCGTCGGTCGGCCACGGGCAGGGGAGTGGTCATTCGAGATCACCTGCGGTCTCGCGGGAGACGAGCGCGCGATAGGCGGGGTTGCCGTCGAGCAGTTCGCGGTGGCTGCCCTGGGCGACGACCTGACCGTCGACGAGGAAGATCACCGCGTCGGCCCGGTCGAGCAGGAGGGCCGAGGTGCCGACGAGCAGGGTGCTGCGACCGGCCCGCGCGGTCCGCAGCCGCTCGACCACCCGAGCCTCGGTGTGTGAATCCAGGGCGGAGGTGGGCTCGACCGCGATCAACACCTCCGGGTCGGCGGCGAGTGCCCGGGCCAGCCGGACCCGCTGCCGTTGACCGCCGGACAGGATGCGGCCATGGGCGTCGATGGGAGCATCGAGGCCGCGCAGGGCGGTGGCGACATCCTCGGCCGCAGCGATGTGCAGCGCCTCACCGAGACGGTCGTCGGCCGGCTTGTGGGCTCCGGAGAGCACCTCGCGCAACGTCCCACCGAAGATGTGAGCGTCGTTGTCGGCCAACAGGATTCGCCGCCGCACGATCGCCTTGTCGAGCTGCTCAAGCGGTGTTTCGCCCCACCTGCCGCCGGGGGCGAAGCCGGCCAACCGCTCGGCGACTGCGGCGGCGTCGGCCGGCCGGGCTGAGACCAACGCGGTCAACCCGCCAGCGGTCAACCGCACCCCGGACACAGGATCGTGCAGGGTCGCCTGCCCGTCCGGACCCTGCCGTATGCCGCCCGCCTCACCCTCTGGGTCGAGCGCGAGGAAGTCGGTCACCCGGCGGGCCGCGACGAGACCGCCGGTGAGGTCGTAGGCCGCTTCGAGGAAGGACGCCACCGGGACGGCGAGCACCGCCGTGTAGCCGTAGACCGCGACCAGCTGGCCGATCGTGAGTGAGCCGTCGGCGGCCATCCGGGCAGTCAGCCAGACGACGATGGCAGCGAAAAGGCCAGGAAGGCCGAGCGCGAGCGCCTCGACCCACGAACTCACCCGTCCGACGCGGTAGCCCTCCGCCACGAGATCCGCCGAACGGCGCCGGAATCGTTGCGCGACAGGCTCTTTGCCGCCGAGTGCGGCCAGCACGCCGAGGCCGCCGACGACATCGCCGAGCCGCGCGGTGAGGTCGGCCTGCACCTCGCGGTAGCTGCCTTGGGCGCGTTGCAGTCGCACCAGCAGCGGCCCGACGATGAGCAGCAGTAGCGGGACGCCGAGCAGCACGACGAGGGCCAGGACGGCCGAGATCTGCAGCAGCAGGACGGCGACGACGGCATACGCGAGCAGTCCGCCGACGCCCGGGCCGGTCATCGTCAGGGTCTGGCCGATGGTGCGCACATCGCCGACGCCGATCGTGACGGCTTCGTGGGCAGAAGCCTTGTGCTGCAACGCTGCTCCGAGTCGGACTGCCTGGCGGGTGACCACCTGGACGGTGCGGAACTGCGCGTCCCAGCGCACCTGGGTCATCGTGCGGTGCCGCATGATCGAGACCCACGCGGTGAACAGGCCGACCGCGAAGAGCGCCGCCGCCCACCACGCCAGCGCGCCGAAGTCGTTCCGCGCCAGACCACGGTCCACCGCTTCGGCCAGCAGTGGCGGTGGCAGGACGAGCCCGACCATCCACAGGCTGCCGAAGAGCGCGCCGCGCAGGATGCGCCCCGGCTGAGACCGGACTAGCCACCACAGATAGCGCCGCGGGCTGTCCCGCGGAGGTTCGCCCGGGTCGGCATACGGATCGAAGACCGGGCGCACGGAGCGGGCCGGTGGGCTCGGCCACTCCGCCTCGGTCATGCCCGCACGCTATCCACCGTCGGTGTGGAGGTGCAGGGTGGACGCATGGACGGAACACCGCACAATCGCGGCGACGGGGCAGTCGTGATGCCGGACGAGGTGTACTCATGGACGGTCACAACCCACGACTGGACCCGTTCGGTCGATGCCTCGCACCTGGCACAGATCCGGGAGCGGGCGGCCGTCTACGCGCAGGGTGGGTTGCGGCACCTCGTGTTGGAGGTGCTGGCCTACGCCGACGACGAAGCCGCCGCCGCTGGGCGGCCTGGGACCGTCGTGGTCGCCACCGGATCCGACGGATCGGTGTCGGTGCGTGACGATGGCCGGGGGACCGACACCCGACGAACCTCGGGAGGAGAGATCGTCCGCAAGCCGGTCATGGCGACCAAAGACGTCCGCTTCTTCGACCATGCCAGCCGGCAGGTGCTTGCCGACGGACTGCCGCGGTGGGGGATGTCGGTCGTGGCCGCTCTGAGCACCACCTTGGTGCACGAGAACCGGCGAGTGGACGGCTGCTGGCGGCAGACCTATCACCACGGCATACCTGCGGCCGAGCTCGTCGAGACACCCGGCGATGGCACGACCGGCGCCACCGTCACCTTCACTCCCGACAGTCAGGTGGACGGCGACCTCTTCCTTGTCCCGTCGGACCTAACGGCGTTCAATTCGTTGCGAATCAGCCTTGAGGACTGTCAGGCGCCGTCGAATGAGTGACCGCATCGGTGATCGTCCGCGCCTGGCACGCAGGCGTTCAACACGCGTCCCATCCCGGCACGTCACCGCACGGGTTCGACGCTGCCCAGGACTTCGCCGCAGAGGAGGACGATGAGCAGGACGAACGTGATCACGTGAACTCCGGTGCACCACAAGCAGATCGCGTTGATCTTGAAGAACTCCGCCCACACCAGGTAGAGCACCATGACCATGCCGACGCCGGCCGCGGCCAGCCGCAGGTAGTCCACCCAGCGCGGGGCGCGGCGCCAGACGACCGGGAGGCAGAGCACGACCATCGCGACGAAGAAGGCCAGCCCGAGCACCGCCACCGGCATACCGAGGAAACGGGACCAGTCGCTGGTCGTGACCTTGGCGCAGTTGACCGCGCCGGAGTCGGAGCACGCGAGCGTCGTCGACCCGGTGAAGTGCTCGAACGTCAGGTATGCCGACACGAGCAGCCCCAGCACCGCGAGGGCCAGGCTAGCCGGGGCGAGCCAGCGTGGGCGGCGCCGCACGATGCCCGAGTTCGCTGTCACTGGGGCAGTTTGGCCGCAGCGGCCTTGACGCCGGGGGAACTGCACACATTTGCCGGTGCGCCCTTGGTGAGGACGCACAACTGGGCGCTCACCACGTTGGCCTCGCCGAGGACACCCTGGGCGATGTCGGATTTGGGATCCGATAGAGCCTTGGCGATCTGGGTGTTGGTTTTGCCGACGAGCATGTTGCCGTCGTACCCGACGCCGCTGGTGGCGACACCGCCCCAGTCGACCCAGGGGATGCCTCCGTTGCCGAACCGCTGCATCAGCGCGGCGTCCGCCGCAGCCGGCTGTTGCAGCGGCTTCCCAAGTCGGTCCTGCGTTTCGTAGGAGGTGAAGACGAGGTATTTGCTGGTGTATTTCGCGTCGAGGAAGGACATCGTCTGGATGTTGGACAGCGGGCCTTCGTCGGGGCTGGACACGGCCGGCTTGAGGCCGGTGAACGTGCCGAAGCGGGAGAGCGCAGCGACGAGCGCCCAGCGCTCCATCGCACAGTACGGGCAGAACTCGGCGCCGATATAGAGCACCCGCGGCTTGCCGTCCTGGGTCATCGGCTGGGAGCCGGACATCGGTTTCGGGAAGGCGTTGGCGGCGCCTACCCCGACCTGGTCGAAGGACGCTGTGGGGACGGAGGTGACCGAGGTGATGAAACCGGTGGCCTTGGCTGCCTCCTGCGCCTTGCGATCGCTTTCGCTCTTCTGGTGGCTGCTGACGCCCCACATGATCCCGACCGTGGCGATCACGACCGCGACCAGCGCGGCGATCAGCCCGAGCATCTTGCGCTGTCGCTGCTGGCGCGCCTGAGCGGCCTTCAACGCCTGCAGCTTCTCCCGGCCGCTTGCGCGGCCCGTCGTCTCGCTCACGCGACTCACCCCTGACTCCGGCTCCCGATCGAGTGCACTCTCCTGGGTGCGGACGCTGATGGCGGGCCCGCCGTTCCCGGAAACAGGGCACCGAAATTTTCGCTCGAACGGGGAATGATCACCGTATGCCGTGAGTTGAGTCTAGTGAACGCAACTTTGCGGAGCCCCGTCTTGACAGATGCGGTGACCCGGGAGTTGAGTCAGAGGCAGTCAACCCGCGCGGCTCGCCAGGTGAGTCGCGCCGCCATACGACATGAAGGAGATCACCACATGGGACGTGCGGTAGGTATCGACCTCGGCACCACCAACTCTGCCGTTGCCTTCCTCGAGGGCAATGACCCCGAAATCATCGCCAACGCCGAGGGCGGCCGCACCACGCCGTCCGTCGTGGCGTTCGCCAAGAACGGTGACGTGCTGGTCGGCGAGATCGCCAAGCGCCAGGCCGTGACCAACGTCGACCGCACCATCCGATCGGTCAAGCGCCACATGGGCACCGACTGGTCCACCGAGATCGACGGCAAGAAGTACACGCCGCAGGAGATCAGCGCCCGCATCCTGCAGAAGCTCAAGCGCGACGCCGAGGCCTTCCTGGGCGACGAGGTCACCGACGCGGTCATCACCGTGCCGGCCTACTTCGACGACGCCGAGCGCCAGGCCACCAAGGAGGCCGGTGAGATCGCGGGCCTCAACGTGCTGCGCATCATCAACGAGCCGACCGCCGCGGCGCTCGCCTACGGCCTGGACAAGGGCAAGGAGGACGAGCTCATCCTGGTCTTCGACCTCGGTGGCGGCACCTTCGATGTGTCCCTCCTCGAGGTCGGCAAGGACCCCGAGGACGGCTTCTCCACCATCCAGGTCCGCGCGACCAGCGGTGACAACAAGCTCGGTGGTGACGACTGGGACCAGCGCATCGTCGAGCACCTGCTCACCACGGTGAAGAACCAGACCGGTGTCGACCTGTCCAAGGACAAGATCGCCATGCAGCGGCTGCGCGACGCGGCCGAGCAGGCCAAGAAGGAGCTGTCCTCCGGGACCAGCACCAACATCAGCCTGCAGTACCTGTCGATGGGTGAGAACGGCCCGATCCACCTGGACGAGACCATCACCCGCGCCCAGTTCGAGCAGATGACCAAGGACCTGCTCGAGCGCACCAAGGCGCCGTTCAACCAGGTCATCAAGGACGCCGGCATCAAGGTCGGCGACATCGACCACGTCGTGCTCGTGGGTGGATCCACCCGTATGCCGGCCGTGGCCGAGGTCGTCAAGGAACTCACCGGCAAGGAGCCCAACAAGGGTGTCAACCCGGACGAGGTCGTCGCCGTCGGCGCCGCCCTGCAGGCCGGCGTGCTGAAGGGCGACCGCAAGGACGTCCTGCTGATCGACGTGACGCCGCTGTCCCTCGGCATCGAGACCAAGGGTGGGCTGTTCACCAAGCTGATCGAGCGCAACTCGGCGATCCCGACCAAGCGGACCGAGGTCTTCTCGACCGCTGAGGACAACCAGCCGAGCGTCGACATCCAGGTCTTCCAGGGTGAGCGTGAGATGGCCAAGATGAACAAGCCGCTCGGCAACTTCGAGCTGTCCGGCATCGCCCCCGCCCCGCGTGGCGTGCCGCAGATCGAGGTCACCTTCGACATCGACGCCAACGGCATCGTGCACGTGTCGGCCAAGGACCGCGGCACCGGCAAGGAAGCCTCCATCCAGATCACCGGCGGCTCGGCCCTCCCCAAGGAGGACATCGAGCGGATGGTGAAGGAGGCCGAGGAGCACGCGGCCGAGGACAAGAAGCGGCGTGAGGAGACCGAGGCTCGCAACACCGCGGAGCAGCTGGTCTACTCCACCGAGAAGTTCCTCGCCGACAACGGCGACAAGGTGCCCGCCGACACCAAGTCGGAGGTCGAGACCTCGCTGAACGAACTGCGCGAGGCCCTCAAGGACGCGAACACCCCCGCCGCCGACATCGAGGCCAAGAGCAAGAAGCTCTCGGAGGACTCCCAGAAGATGGGCGCCGCGATGTATGCCGCCAACCAGGCCGAAGGCGCCGACGCAGACGCGGCCGGTGCTGACGCCGGAGCGGCCGGTGGCACCGGTGCTGGTGACAGCGCCGCGGGTGCCGGCTCGTCCGCCGGTGGCGACGACGATGTCGTTGACGCCGAGGTCGTGGACGACGAGGACGACGCCAAGTGACCGACGCCCAAGAGCCGGTGGGCTCCTCCCGCGAGGAGGAGCCCACCGGGCCCGTCATACGTGACAAGCGGCGTCTCGACCCGGAGACTGGCGAAGTGCGCAATGCCGGTGTCCCTGAAGGGAATGCCCCGATGAGCAACGACAACAACCAGCCCGAGCAGACGACCGAGGCGGTCAACGACGACCCCCAGCAGCCGGCCGGGCAGAGCAACGAGCCGCATCCCGACACGGCGCTCGCCCAGCAGCGGCTGGACGACCTGCAACGGCTGCAGGCCGAATATGTCAACTACAAGCGGCGGGTCGACCGCGACCGTGAGCAGGCGCACGCGCGCACGCTCGGCGGGTTCGTCGAGTCGCTGCTGCCGGTGCTCGACGAGATCCACCTCGCCCGCGAGCACGGCGACCTGGGGGAAGGCACGCCCTTCGCCAAGATCGCCGACAAGCTCGACGCGATCCTCGCCCGCTACGGGCTGGAGCGGTTCGGCGACGCGGGCGACGCCTTCGACCCGCAGCACCACGAAGCCCTCATGCACGTCGAGGGCGAGGTGCCCGAGGACGCCGAGGGGCCGACCGTCGTCCAGGTGATGCAGCCCGGCTACAAGGTCGGCGACAAGGTCGTCCGTCCCGCCCGCGTGGCGGTGGCCGATCCCAAGTAACCACAACGCATTACGGCTGGGAAGGAGACGCTGAATGGCCAGTCAAGACTGGTTGGAGAAGGACTTTTACGCGATCCTCGGCGTCCCCTCGGACGCCTCGGACGCGGACATCAAGAAGGCCTACCGCAAGCTCGCGCGGCAGTATCACCCGGACAAGAACCCGGGCGACGCGGCCGCCGAGCAGAAGTTCAAGGACATCGGCGAGGCCAACTCGGTGCTGTCCGACAAGGACAAGCGGGCCGAATACGACCAGCTGCGCGCCATGGTCGGGGGTGGCGCCCGCTTCACCGCGGGCGGTCCCGGTGGCGCCGGCACGGCCGGCGGCTTCGAGGACCTGTTCTCGATGTTCGGTGGCGCGGCCGGCGGACCCCGCGAGTATTCGACCGGCGGCTACTCCACCGGCGGCTACGGCAACGGCCAGTCGATCAACCTCGACGATCTGCTCGGCCAGTTCGGTGCCGGCGGCGGGTTCTCCGGGTATGGCGGCCAGGGCGGCTTCCGCTCTGCGCCCCCGAAGGGCCAGGACCTGCACGCGCGCACGTCGCTGTCCTTCCGGGCGGCGGCGGATGGTGAGACCGTCTCGCTGCAGTCGGCCGACGGTTCCACGATCAAGACGCGCATCCCGGCCGGCGTGAAGGACGGGCAGACGATCCGCCTGCGCGGCAAGGGCCATCCCGGTCCCGGCGGCGCGGGGGACATGCTGCTCGAGGTGCACGTCCAACCGCACCCGGTCTTCGGCCGGGAGGGCAAGAACCTCACCGTCGACCTGCCGGTGACCTTCGCCGAGGCCGCCCTCGGGGCGACCGTGGCCGTGCCGACGCTCGACGGCGGCCGGGTCAAGGTGAAGATCGCACCCGGCACCCCCTCCGGGCGGGTGCTGCGCATCAAGGGCCGCGGCATCAAGGCCAAGTCGGGCACGGGCGACCTGCTCGCCAAGGTCGAGATCGTCGTGCCGAAGAAGCTGTCCGATGAAGCCAAGCAGGCCGTGGAAACCATTGCGGCCCAGGACGATTCGGATCCGCGAGGTGAGCTCTACACAGAGGCTGCGCGATGACTCCGCATGATGACGAGGCACCCGTCTACGTCATCTCGGTCGCCGCTGAGCTGGCAGGCATGCACGCCCAGACGCTGCGGCAGTACGACCGGCTCGGGCTCGTCAAGCCGTCACGCACCACCGGTGGCGGCCGCCGCTACAGCCAGCGGGATGTCGCCCTGCTGCG
Organism: Metallococcus carri; assembly: GCF_011440275.1. Taxonomy (GTDB): domain Bacteria; phylum Actinomycetota; class Actinomycetes; order Actinomycetales; family Dermatophilaceae; genus Metallococcus; species Metallococcus carri. The sequence goes on from NZ_JAAOIV010000012.1 coordinate 86,882, forward strand.
CGAGGTGCAGCGCCTGTCCCAGCAGGAGGGCGTCAGCCTCGCCGGCGTTGCGCGCATCCTCGAGCTGGAGAGCCAGGTCGAGGGGCTGCAGGCGAAGGTGCGCGAGCTCACCGACCAGCTCGACCGGTCCCGGCAGGGCAGCCGCATCTTCGCCGCCGGGCCAGACGGCCAGATCGTCGCGCTGCGCCCGGGCGAACGCGTCGCCCGGGCCGGCCGCGGCACCGCGCTGGTCGCCTGGCGCCCCAAGCGCTGATTTTCCCGTATGCCGGGGGCTGCCCCTCAGAACAGCGCCGAGAGGCGCTGCAGGCTGTCGTCCAGCCCGTCCTGGTCGACGAGCGGGAACTTCACCTTCTTCAGCAACTCCTTGTCGGTGACCTTGCTCCAGTCGTAGGTCAGCGTCACCTCGGTCTCACGCTGACCCTTCGGCTCGAGCTCCCAGACCCACTCCCACCCGGGCGGCTCGGTGCCGGCCGGCGCGGTCTTCCAGGCCACCAAGCGGTCCTTGGCGTAGCCGGTGACGTGGTTGTCGGTCTTGTATTCGCCACCCATGTGCGGGCCGTCCATGTTCATCGTGAACACCTCGCCCACCTCCTTGACCCGGTCGCCCTGGTCCTCGGAGCGGATGAAGCCCGAGCCGTCGAATTCCTTGTGCCGCTTGGGATTGGTGAGCACATCGAAGATGGCGTCGGCGGGCGCCTCGATCGTGCGGTGTGCAACCAGCTTCTTGTCATCGTTGTTGCTCATGGGTCCATCCAAACGCTGATCGGGGTCGCCGGTGGGGGTTAGCGGTTGCTGAGTGCTTCGGCGTGCACCTGCTGGGCATCACCGGCGCGCTCGCGGGCGAGGCGCTTCATGCCGTCCGCCGGCCGGATCGGGTCGGGCCACTTCGGAGCGAGGGCGTCACCCTCGCGCGCCCCCGTCATACGGCGTCGCAGGAGCGGGAAGACCTCGTCGCGGACCCACAGCGACTCCTCCCGGACCGCGGTGCGCCAGTGCCGCGGCTCGAAGGGAGGCAGCTCGGGGATCTTCAGCGTGTGCGGTATGCCGAGGTTGCGCAGCACCACGCCCGCGAGCGTCTTGTGCCCTGCGCGGGACATGTGGATGCGGTCGGTGCTCCACATCCGGGGGTCGGCGAAATCGGGGATCGAGCTGTGGTCGACGACGAGCGCACCATAGGAAGCGGCGAGGTCCTGCACGGTGCGGTTGTAGAACATCAGTCGCCGCCGGATCGGCTCCAGCAGCACCGAGGTCGTCAGGTCGAAGGCGGTGAACACCACCACCTGGTCGGCGCCCGCGGTGAGCCGGCGCAGCGCATCCTCATAGCGCTGCATCAGCCCTCGCATGTCGACGCGCAGCGACAGGATGTCGTTGCCGCCGGCATAGAAGCTCACCAGGGTGGGCCGCAGTGCCAGCGCCGGCTCGAGTTGCTCGGCGACGACCTCGTCCAGCAGCTTGCTGCGGATGGCGAGGTTGGCGTACTCCCAGCGCTCGTCGGCGCGCCCCATCTGCCGCGCCATTCGGCAGGCCCAACCGCGAACTCCGTTGGGGTAGAGCAGGTTCGGGTCGCCCACGCCTTCGGTGAAGGAGTCCCCGACCGCCACGAATCGTCCGGCCATCGGCGCTGACAGTAAGGGCGCAAATCGTCCGCCGGGTGAACACGGGGCCACCGGTTCGTGTGACTTGGGCGGGGCTCCCGGCATACCCCCGGGTGGGTTTGGCACGCTAAGAGCGTGATCGAGTACCTCATGGTCTTCCCCCAGCGAGACGACGCCGAAGCGGTGGCCGACGAACTGCGCGAGGACGACCTCGCTCAGGTGCGGGTCGTGCGGGACGCGCTGGCCGGTGAGGACGACTCCGAAGACCACGACTGGGCCGTGCACGTGCGGGTCGACACCATCGAGGATCCCTCGAGCGCGCCGGCGCGCGCACTGTCCGACCGGTTCGAGGCGATGGCCACCGAGCGCGGAGGCTGGCTGGATGCCGACCCGTCCGCGGCGGGTTGAGGGCATCAGCCGGCGCGCCCTGATCGCCGGGTCGCTCGCAGCGCTGACCGGGTGCGGCATCGGGGCGCGGCCCACCACTCCGGGGACCTCCGGCACGCCCGACTACCCGACGACCAAGTCCACCGCGCCGCCAGCGCACAGCTCGGTCTACGAGGGCCAGTTCTCCTCGACCTATCGCAAGGTCGCGGTGAAATATCAGGTCTGCCTGCCGCCCGGCCACACCTCGCCCAAGGGCCTGCCGTTGATCCTCGGGCTGCACGGCTTCGGCGGCGATGCGCGCCAGATCATGGAGCTCGGCGTGCCGAAGCTCATCGACGCCTTCGTCTCCGGCAAGCAGCGGGGGCGCCCGGTCGGTTTCGTCACCGTCGACGGGGGGCAGGGCTCGTACTACCACCGCCGCAAGGACGGCACTGACGCCGCGGCGATGATCGTGAAGGAGTTGCTGCCGCGGCTGAAATCCTCCGGTTTCGACACCAGTCGCCTTGGCCTGCAAGGGATTTCGATGGGCGGGTATGGCGCCCTCCTGCTGGCCGCGACCAACCGGGGGCTGGCCCGTGGCGTCGCGGTGTCGGCGCCGGCGATCTGGCTGCGCGCGAGCGAGGCACCCGTCGTGGCCTTCGATTCGCCGCAGGACTTCCAGGCTCACAACCTGTTCACGATGGTGCCGCAGCTGCAACGCGTGCCGCTGCGGATCGATTGCGGCGACGTCGACCCCTTCGTCAAGGCGACGACCGCGTTGCGCGCCAAGCTCCGGCCCACACCGGCCGGCGGCATCTCGCCCGGCGGGCACGACAACGACTTCTTCACCGCCCGATTGCCGGAGCAGATCGCTTTCCTCGCAGCGCGGCTCGGCTGAAAGTTTCCACCCCTTAGCATGTCTACCTTGGAGTAACTTTAAAGTGACGCACGTCACTTCTATAGTTCTCGCACGGTCGGCGAACCCTGCCCGGCCACGACACGGAGGAAACACGTGCCCGACATCCCGATCAGAGGGCGGAGGTGGAGGAGCACGCTCGTGACGGCAGCCGTCGTCGCGCTCGCCGGCGGCGGCGTCGTCGCTGCTACGCCCGCGTCCTCCGCACCAGCCAAGCAGCAGAACGGCCGCTACATCGTGCAGCTCACCGGCGCACCCGTGGCGAGCTACACCGGTGGCGTCGCGGGGATCCCGGCGACCAAGCCCGCCAAGGGCAAGAAGGTCAACCGCGACAGCGCGGCGGCCAAGCAGTTGTCCGCTCGGCTGAAGTCGCAGCAGACGCAGGCGCTCACCCGCGCCGGGTCGTCCAGCAGTGCCGTCGTGCGCAGCTACACCCTCACCTTCAACGGCTTCGCGGCCACCTTGTCGGCCGCGCAGGTCGCCAAGCTGAAGTCCGACGGCTCGGTCATGAACGTCTGGAAGGACGAGACCCGCAAGGCCGACACGATCACCAGCCCCGACTTCCTCGGGCTGTCCGGCTCGAACGGCGTCTGGCAGAAGCAGTTCGGCGGCATCCCCAACGCGGGCGCCGGCATGATCATCGGTGACATCGACTCGGGCATCTGGCCGGAGAGCCAGTCCTTCGCCTCCAACCCGCTGAGCGCCGCCGCCCAGGCGACGGTCAACGCCAAGTGGAAGGGCCGGTGTGACGCCGGCACCTCGGGCACGCCGGTCCGCTGCAACGACAAGCTGATCGGTGCGCGGTACTACGACGCGAATGCCAATGTCTACCCCTTCGAGTTCCGCAGCCCGCGGGACTACAACGGGCACGGCACGCACACCGCCTCGACCGCCGCTGGCAACAACAATGTCACCGCGGTCATCAACGGTGCCGAGGTCGGCAAGGCCAGCGGTATGGCGCCGGCCGCGCGGATCGCGGCATACAAGGCCCTGTGGGCGACCCCCGACGGCAGCGCGAGCGGCTCGACGAGCGACCTGGTCGCTGCGATCGACGACGCGGTCGGTGACGGGGTCGACGTCATCAACTACTCGATCTCGGGTTCCTCGACGTATGTCGTGACCCCTGACGAGCTGGCCTTCCTGAGCGCGGCCGACGCTGGTGTCTTCGTCGCGACCTCGGCGGGCAACTCCGGTGACACGATCGGCACCTCCAGCGTCGCGCACAACTCGCCGTGGACCATGACGGTCGCGGCCAGCACTCAGGCGCGCGGCATGGCCAAGACGGTCACCCTCGGCAACGGCCAGAAGTACACCGGTGTCGGCGTCGGCCCGGGCGTCGGCCCGAAGCCGCTGATCGACGCGGCGACCGCGGCGCTGCCGGGCGTTTCCGCGCAGGCCGCCGAGCGGTGCTTCAGCGACGCCGACCAGAACTCCGCCAATGGCACCCAGCCGGCGCTCGACCCGGCGAAGGTCAAGGACAAGATCGTCCTGTGCACGCGCGGCACGAACGCCCGGCTCGACAAGAGCCTCGCGGTCAAGAACGCCGGCGGCGCGGGCATGATCCTCGGCAACCCGTCGGCCGGGCAGTCGCTCGACGCGGACTACCACTACGTGCCGTCGATCCACGTCGACAATGTCGCCTACACCGCGATCAAGGCGTATGCCGCGACGACCAACCCGACGGCGACGATCTCCGCGGTGGACACCAGTCCCGCGCGGGCGCCGCAGATGGCGGCGTTCTCGTCCTACGGTCCGGCGCTCGCCGGTGGTGGTGACCTGCTCAAGCCGGATATCACCGCTCCGGGCGTCAGCATCATCGCGGCCGTCGCGCCTCCGGGCAACGAGGGCAACAACTTCTCGGCCTACTCCGGCACCTCGATGTCGGCGCCGCATATCGCCGGCATCGCGCTGCTGATCAAGCAGAAGCACCCGGACTGGTCGCCCGCGGCGGTCAAGTCGGCGATGATGACGACGGCGACGACGCTGGACAACCAGGGCAAGCCGATCCAGCGCGGCGGCAAGGACGCTACCCCGCTCGACTACGGTGCGGGCCACGTCCGCCCGGCCCCGGCCTTCGAGCCCGGCCTGGTCTACGACGCCGGTTACACCGACTGGTTGAAGTACGCCTGCGGCATCGGCCAGCTGCAGCTGGTCGCGGCCGAGGGCACCTGCGACCGGATCGGCTCGACCGACCCGAGCGATCTCAACTACCCGAGCATCGCGGTGGGTGACCTCGCCGGCCAGCAGACGGTGACCCGCACGGTGACCAATGTCGAGAAGCGCGCCACGCAGTACCAGGCTCGCGTCCAGGCTCCGGCCGGTTTCACCGCCACGGTGTCGCCGAGCAAGATCACCGTCCCGCCGGGCCAGTCGCGCACCTTCACGGTGACGCTGACCCGCACGACGGCGGCATACGGCTCATGGTCGTTCGGTGCGCTGACCTGGGTCGGCAACCGCGGCCAGGAGGTCCGCAGCCCGATCGCGGTGCGGGCGGTCGCCCTGGCGGCGCCGAAGGAGATCGTCGGCACCGGCACCTCCGGTTCGCAGGCGGTCACCGTGACCCCGGGCTTCACCGGCACGCTGACGACCACGCCTGCGGGCCTGGTCGCCTCGCAGGTGAAGGTCGCGAACTCGACCACCGACCAGGACGGTTCGGTGACCTACACCGTGCCGGCCGGGACCAAGGTGGCCCGGTTCGCCACCTATGACGCGGACGTGCCGGCCGGCACGGACGTCGACCTCACGGTCCTCTACAACGGTCGCGTGGTCGGCACCAGCGGCGGCGGCACCTCCGAGGAGCAGGTGACGCTGAACAATCCGCCCGCCGGCACCTACACCGTGGTCGTCGACCTGTATGCCGGGCCGCCGAGCCTGGCCGTGAAGGTGCACGGTTTTGCGGTGGGCAGCACGGCGGCGGGCAACCTGACCGCCACGCCGGCCAGCCAGCCGGTGACGATGGGTCAGAAGGCCACCGTCACGGCCGCCTGGTCGGGACTCACCGCAGGGCAGCGTTATCTCGGCCTGCTGTCGTACAGCGACGGCTCGGGCGAGATCGGCCGCACCCTGGTGACGGTCAACCCGTAACACCGCAGTGACAGTGCTGCCCCGGCCGATCTCGGCCGGGGCAGCACTGTTGGGTGTTCAGGCCGGGTCGCAGCCGTCCGGGCCGCAGACTGCACCCTCGGCGACCGGCATCACGAGCGGATGGGCGTCGGCCCAGGCATGCTCGAGCGCGGAGGTGAACGCCTCGGCCGGCTGGGCGCCGGAGACCCCGAACTTCTCGTCGATGACGAAGAAGGGCACACCCTGGATGCCGTAGGCGCGGGCCTTGGCGAAGTCGGCCTCGACCTCGGCGGCCAGTTCCGGGTCGTCGAGGGCGGCATGGGCCTCGTCGGCGTCCAGCCCGTGGGCGGCGCCGATCGCGACCAGCGCGTCCGGGTCACCGATGTCGACGCCGCGCTCGAAGTGTGCGGACAGCAGGTCCTCCTTGACCGCGTCCGCGACCCCGTGGCGGGCGGCGAGGTGCAGCAGCCGGTGGGCGCGCAGGCTGTTGGCGACGACGAGGTTGTCGAAGTCATAGTCGAGCCCGACCTCGGCGGCCTGCTGCGTGACGTGGGCGGTCATCCGCTCGACCGCGGCGCGTGGCATGCCCTTGCGCTCGGACAGATAGTCGACCTCGGTGCCGTCGTAGTGCTCGGGCAGTGTCGGGTCGAGTTGATAGCTGTGCCAGGCGATCTCCACGTCGTTGGCGTGGGCGAACGCGCGCAGACCGGCTTCGAAACGGCGCTTGCCGATATAGCACCAAGGGCAGGCGATGTCGGACCAGATGTCTACCTTCACGAGCGGGTGAACGCTTCCGCCGACGCGGTCATTCCGGGGCGCTGCCGCCGGCGGCGATGCGGTCGAGGTCGCGGACGGCGTAGCGGTGATGCTCCCATTCCTCCTCGAGGATGGTGTGCAGGCAGTGCAGGGTGGTCTCGGTGTGTTGCGGCGACCAGGGGTGAACCCGCTCCACCGTGAGGTCCTGCGGGGTGACCGAGGCCAGATAGTCGCGCACCATCGCCTGCCGGCCGGCGAAGGCCTCGAGCACATCGGCGTATGCCGGGGTGCCGCTCGTGAACACCGACAGGTCATAGCCGTCCTCGGCATACGGCACGACGTCGATCCCGTTGACCCACAGGCTGTTTCCGCCCTCAAGCAACCACGGCGCGTCGATGTCGGCGCCCGAGATCTCGACTCCGCGCAGCACGGCCTGGGACAGGTTGCAGCGGGTGAACCGGGCACCGCTCAGGTCGGCCTCGACGAACTCCTTGTCGGTCATGCAGTCACCGTGGCACGCGGCACCGACAACCAGCAACGCTACTATTTGCGCATGCATGCAAGTACGCATCCCCCGGTGTGGGGTGACGATGTCGTGACGCTCGCGGTCGAGGTGCTGCGGGTGCTCGCCGACCCGACCCGACTGCAGCTCGCCGGTCTGGTGCTGGATGAGGAGAAGTCGGTGTCCGAGCTGGCAGCGACGCTCGGCAAGCCGACGCCCGCGGTCTCCCAGCATCTTGCCAAGATGCGGATGGCACGGCTGGTCACCACCCGCAAGGTCGGCACCTCGGTGCTCTACCGGGTGGAGAACGGTCATGTCCGCCAGCTCGTCATCGACGCCGTCGGACACGTCGAGCACCTGCTCGACGATGTCCCCGCGCACCACCGGCTGAAGGGAGTCGTCTCGTGACCGGCCACGACCACGACCACCACGATCACCACGAGCACGACCACGGCGGTCCGCTCGCCCGTCTCCGGCATGTCCTCGGCGACCTTTTCGGCGGCCACTCACACGACACCGCCGACCAGGTCGACGAGGCCCTCGAAGCCGACGCGCGCGGCCGGCGCGCGTTGTGGCTCAGCCTCGCCGCGCTCGCCGTCACCGCCCTGCTGCAGGGCGTGGTGGTTGTCTTCACCGGCTCGGTCGCGCTGCTCGGTGACACCATGCACAACGTGGCCGACGCGGCGACGGCGATCCCGCTGCTGATCGCCTTCTGGCTGGCGCGTCGGCCGGCCAATGACAAATACACCTATGGCTACGGCCGCGCCGAGGATCTGGCGGGCCTGTTCGTCGTCGCGATGATCGCGTTGTCGAGTCTGCTCGCCGGCTGGGAGGCAATCGACCGGCTGCTCAACCCGCGCGCCGTCAACCACCTGTGGGCGGTCGCTCTCGCCGGGCTGATCGGCTTCGCGGGCAACGAGTTTGTCGCGCGCTACCGCATCCGGGTCGGTCACCAGATCGGCTCGGCGGCGCTCGTCGCCGACGGGCTGCACGCCCGCACCGACGGCTTCACCTCACTCGCCGTCGTCGTCGGTGCGGCGGGCGTCGCGGCCGGTCTGCCCTGGGCCGATCCGGTCATCGGCCTGCTCATCGCCCTGGCGATCCTCGGGGTGCTGCGCTCGGCGGTCGCCCAGGTCGGTGCCCGACTGATGGACGCGGTCAACCCCGAACTCGTCACGCGGGCGCGCGGAGCGATCGCCGACACCGACGGCGTCGACGAGGTGCGATCGGTGCGCTTGCGCTGGATCGGCCACACCCTCGTCGCCGAGGCGGATGTCACGGTCGATCGCACCCTGCCGATCATCGCCGGTCACGACATCGCCCACCGGGTCGAGCACCAGCTGCGCGATCGGTTGCCGCGGCTGGCCACCGCGACCGTCCACGTCAGCCCGGCCGGGGCGCACGGCGGCTGACGGGTCGGTCAGACCAGGCCGGCCTTCGCGACGAGCACCGCCAGCTCGACCCGGCCGGTGACGCCGAGTTTGCGCTGCGCCGACTGCAGGTGTGTCTTCACCGTCGCCTCGGACAGGAAGAGCCGGCCGCCGATCTCGGCGTTGTTGCCACCGCGGGCCAGCTCGATGACCACCTCGCGCTCGCGCGGCGACAGCGCTGCGAGCTGCCCGGCGGCGGTGCTCCGCTCGGCTTGCGCCCGGGCGACCGAGTCGAAGACGGCCGGCACCTTGGCGGGCGTGAGCACGCCACGACCGGCATACACATCGCGGATCGCCTGGGCGATCCGGTCGGGGTCATCCGCCTTGAGCAGGAAGCCGTCCGCACCGGCATTGATCGCCTCCACGACCAGTTCGTCGGTGTCCCAGGTGGTCAGCATGATGATCCGCGGCGGCCCCGGCAGCCGGCGCAGCTGGCGGGTGGTCTCGATGCCGTCCTGGCGCGGCATCCGCACGTCGAGCAACACCACGTCGGGCCTCGTCGTGCGCACCGCGGCGGCCGCCTCGTCGCCGTCATGTGCCTCGCCGACCACCTCCAGGTCGGCATAGGCACCGAGCATCAGGCGCAGCCCGGCGCACAACAGCGGGTCGTCGTCGACGAGCAGGACCTTAATCATCGTGGACCTCCTGGGTGGACACCTTCGCCGGGCCCGGCCCAGGGGATGCGCACGAGCGAGCGAAACGCGCCCTGCTCGTCGACCCACACCCAGGACTGACCGCCACACTGCTGGGCCCGCTCGTGCAGGCCGGTCAGCCCGTTGCCCGGGCTGAACGGTGCGCGTCGGCGGTCGGGCAGGAAGTTCGTGGTCGAGATCTCGATGCCCGAGCTCGGGCGGGCGTCGATGTGCAACCGGATGCCGACGCCGGGGGCGTGCCGGCGTGCGTTGGTGAGCAACTCCTGGGTGATCCGGTATGCCGAGTGGCTCAGCAATTCGTCGAGCGGCGCCGATTCGTCGACATAGATGGAGGACGACACCGGGCTGCCCGCTGCGAGGCTCTCGTCGATCAGGGCGGGCAGATCGCGCAGGGTGAGCACGGGTCGGCGCAGGTCGTCCGAGGGCTCGCGCAACACACTGAGCAGCGAGCGCAGATCGCCCATCGACTGCTTGGCGCTCTCGCGCACCAGGGCGGCACTCTCGGCGAGGCGCGGGTCGGTCTGGCTGGCGGCGACCTCGAGCGCACCGGCGTGGATCGACAGCAGGGACAACCGGTGGCCGAGGACGTCGTGCACCTCCTGAGCGAGGCGCTCGCGCTCCTGCTGCCGGGCCATCTGCTCACCCATGCGGTCCAGCTTGGCCGTTGCGGCATCGACGCGAGCTTCGCTGTGCTGCAACGCGATTCGGCTTCGGCCGAGCTGAGCGAGCGCGGCCGTGGCGGCGATGAGAATGGCGACGATGACGACCTGCAACCACCACGGGAAGGACTGCCCGGCCGGGAACGGGAACAGTGTGCGCCAGAACGACGAACCTCCGGTGCCGTCCTTGGCGGGTGGATCGCCACCGGAGTCGCGCCATACCGACATCGCGACCGCCGCTGCCGAGAGGGCGAGGATCGCCCAGGTCTCGCGGCCCCGGCGACGCAACCACACGACATACAGCCCGATGAGCGGCAGCAGGCCGTCGATCGGCAGCGCCAGGGTGCCGACGCCGAAGGCGGTGGCGATCTGCACCGGCCAGCGGTGCCGCCAGGGGATCAGCGCGACCAGCCCGAGACCGAGCAGCCACCACAGCACCGACAGGCTGTTTTGGATGTTGCCCGGCTGGTCGTTGCGCAGGGCGAACTGCGAGATCGCGAGGGTGAGGCTGAAGACCGCTGCCACGACCAGCGCGATGGTCCGCGCCCGCGGGGACATCACCCAGCGAGGCATGCGAGGCATGCGGGGCGAGGCGATGGCGGTCATGACGCCTCAATCTAGGGCGATCGGCCCCGGCATACCTCCACTCTTCGGATAGGTCGGGCAGCCCGGTCTTCATCCGATCGGATGAGCGGGTCGAGCCGGTCGGCGGAAGTGTGGGACGAGGCTGCAGCGGTCAACTGGTGTCGTTCACCAATCCCGTTGTCCTGGAGGAAGATTCACCATGAACGAGCAGAACTCGCAGCAGCCGCAGCAGCCCTGGCACGGTCAGCCGCCCGGCTATGGGCCGAGCGCTCCGCAGGGCTGGCGCCCGGGCATGCCGCCCACCCCGCCGGTCAAGAAGAAGAACTGGTTCGTGCGGCACAAGATCCTGACCGGGCTGATCGCCATCCTCCTGCTGGGCGGCTTTGCCACCGCGGTGAGTGGTGGCGGCGGATCGAACTCGAGCAGCGACGACAGCTCGTCGGCCTCCGAGCCGGTCGCGAACTCGTCCGACGCGGGCTCGTCCGACGCGAGCGGCGCCTCGTCGGCGCCGAGCGCGTCCACCACCAAGGCCGCGCCGGCGGCGCCGAAGGGTCCGGGCATTGGCACCCCGGTGCGGGACGGCAAGTTCGAGTTCACCGTCACCAAGGTGCGCACCGGCGTCGCGTCGGTCGGCGACTCGAGCTTCGGCACCAAGGCGCAGGGCCAGTTCGTGCTGATCACCGTGACCGTCAAGAACATCGGTGACGTGCCGCAGTCGATGTTCGACTCCAACCAGAAGGTCACCGACAACCAGGGGCGGCAGTTCGCGCCGTCGTCCGAAGCGGCGATCTACATGGGCGACGACAACATCATCTTCAAGGAGATCAACCCCGGCAATCAGTTGACGGGCGTGCTGGTCTACGACATGCCCAAGGGCGCGGTGCCGGTCTCGATCGAGTTGCACGACTCGGCGTTCTCCGGCGGGACGAAGGTCGCGCTGAAGTAACCGGCCGCGAAGCGCACGACACGGAAGTTGAGCGGAATAGACTCAACTTCCGTGTCGTTGTCGTAACCAGTAGGAATGTCGTATGCCGGCGTCGCCCGCCACGCGCATTCCGTCCCATCTTGAGACCTGACCTAAGGAGCACAGACCGGTGGATCTTCAGCTGACGACGAAGGCGCAAGAGGCGCTGTCCGATGCCGTTCGCGCGGCCACGCAGGCCGGCAACCCGACCGTGGAGCCGGCGCACCTGTTGCTGGCCCTCGCCCGCCAGACCGACACCACGACTGCGCCGCTGCTGGAAGCGTGCGGCACCTCCGCCCAGGCCGTCGCCACGCTCGCGCAGCAGAAGGTCGACGCCCTGCCGTCCGCGGCCGGCAGCTCGGTCGCGCAGCCGCAAATGTCCCGCGCCCTGGTCAACGTGCTGGAGCAGGCGCGTCAGGCGATGAGCGCGATGGGCGACACCTTCACCTCCACCGATCACCTGTTGCTCGCTCTAGCGCGCACAGGAGAGTTCGGGCTGAACGCCGAGGCGATCGAGGCCGCCATACCGCAGACGCGTGGGGGTGCGAAGGTGACCTCCGCGGAGCCCGAGGGGACCTTCGACGCGCTGGAGAAGTACGGCACCGACCTGACCGCCGAGGCCCGCGAGGGCAAGCTCGACCCGGTCATCGGTCGTGACTCGGAGATCCGGCGGGTCGTGCAGGTGCTCTCGCGGCGCACCAAGAACAACCCGGTGTTGATCGGTGAGCCCGGCGTCGGCAAGACCGCCGTCGTCGAGGGGCTGGCCCAGCGCATCGTGGCCGGCGACGTCCCAGAATCGTTGCGGGACAAGCGACTTGTCTCCCTCGACCTCGGCGCGATGGTGGCCGGCGCGAAGTTCCGTGGTGAGTTCGAGGAGCGGCTGAAGGCCGTGCTGGAGGAGATCAAGGGCTCCGGTGGCCAGGTCATCACCTTCATCGACGAGCTGCACACCGTGGTCGGCGCCGGTGCGACCGGCGACTCCGCGATGGACGCCGGCAACATGCTCAAGCCGATGCTGGCCCGCGGCGAACTGCGGCTGGTCGGCGCGACCACGCTGGACGAATACCGCGAGCACATCGAGAAGGACCCGGCGCTGGAGCGCCGCTTCCAGCAGGTGTATGTCGGCGAGCCGAGTGTCGAGGACACCATCGCCATCCTGCGCGGCCTGAAGGAGCGCTACGAGGCGCACCACAAGGTGGCGATCGCCGACTCGGCGCTCGTCGCGGCGGCCGCATTGTCGGACCGCTACATCACCTCGCGGCAGCTGCCGGACAAGGCGATCGACCTGATCGACGAGGCCGCCTCGCGACTGCGGATGGAGATCGACTCCTCGCCCGTCGAGATCGACGAGCTGCGCCGCTCGGTCGACCGGCTGAAGATGGAGCAGCTGCACCTGGAGAACGAGACCGACGACGCCTCCAAGGACCGGCTGGAGCGGCTCAACGCCGACCTCGCCGACAAGCAGGAGCAACTGTCCGCGCTGACCGCGCGGTGGGAGGCCGAGAAGAGCTCGCTCAACAAGGTCGGTGACATCAAGGCGCGCATCGACGAACTGCGCACCCAGGCCGATCGCCTTGAGCGAGAAGGCGATCTGGGTGGTTCGGCCAAGATCCGGTATGGCGATCTGCCCGCGCTCGAAAAGGAGCTCACCGCCGCCCAGGAGGCTGAGGCGACCGCCTCGACCGCCGGTGGCGAGGGTCCGATGGTCAAGGAGGAGGTCGGCCCGGACGACATCGCCGATGTCATCTCGTCGTGGACCGGCATCCCGGCCGGCCGCCTGCTGGAGGGCGAGACCGAGAAGCTGCTGCGCATGGAGGACGTCATCGGCGAGCGGCTCATCGGCCAACGCCTTGCGGTGCAAGCGGTTTCGGACGCGACGCGGCGCTCGCGGGCCGGCATCGCCGACCCCGACCGGCCGACCGGTTCGTTCCTCTTCCTCGGTCCCACGGGTGTCGGCAAGACCGAGCTCGCCAAGTCGCTCGCGGACTTCCTCTTCGACGACGACCGCGCGATCGTGCGCATCGACATGTCGGAGTACTCCGAGCGGCACGCCGTCGCGCGGCTGATCGGTTCGCCTCCCGGCTATGTCGGCTACGAGGAGGGCGGCCAGCTGACCGAGGCGGTGCGGCGCCGGCCCTACTGCGTCGTGCTGCTCGATGAGGTCGAGAAGGCCCACCCGGAGACCTTCGACATCCTGTTGCAGGTGCTCGACGACGGCCGGCTCACCGATGGTCAGGGCCGCACGGTCGACTTCCGCAACGTCATCTTGATCATGACCAGCAACCTCGGCTCGCAGTTCCTCATCGACCCCTCGCTGTCGCCGGAGCAGAAGAAGGACTCGGTGATGAGCGCGGTGCGCGCGTCCTTCAAGCCGGAGTTCCTCAACCGGCTGGACGAGATCGTGATCTTCGACCCGCTGACCAGGGACGAGCTCGGCCGCATCGTCGACCTGGCCGTCTCGGCGGTCTCGCGGCGACTCGCCGACCGGCGGATCACCCTCACCGTCACCGAGCCCGCCCGCAAGTGGCTGGCCGACACCGGTTACGACCCGGCATACGGCGCCCGTCCGCTGCGCCGCCTGGTGCAGAAGGAGATCGGTGACCGGCTGGCGATGGCGCTGCTCGGCGGCAAGGTCCGCGACGGCGAGGACGTCACGGTCGAGATGAACGCTGACGACAACGGGCTGGAGGTCAAGACCGCCAACTAGAGCCACTCCTCCGCGCGAAACGTCAGTAATGCCTCGCGAAACGTCAGTAGTGCCTCGCGAGACGTCACCAAATCCTCGCGAGACGTCACCTCAGCAGCAGGAGCGCGGCGAGCGCGAGCAGCGGCGGGGCGAGCGCCAGGACGGGGATCCAGCGCCGCCCGGCCCCCGCCCGGAGCATTACGCCCCCGGCGATCGTCATCAGCAGCAGCGGCAGTCCCAGGTAAGTCATCCAGGTGGCAGCTCGGACGAAGGCCGGCCCGGCGGGTTCGAGTCGGGCGCTGAAACTCTGGTAACCGCTCCCGCGTGCCGGCAGGAACCAGAAGGCGGCGCCAGCCCAGAACGTGCCGGCCGCGATCTGCAGCACCGACGCGGTGAGCGCGCGACCCCCGCCGGAGGCGCGCCACAGGATGATCGCTCCGATCAGGATCACGAATCCACCGATCGGCAGCCACCCCAGCATTGTCCGCATCGCGTCGCTGAGCCCGCTCGTCCCGATGCTCGTGAGGATGGCGTGTCCCCAGCGCACCGTCGCGGCGATCCCCAGCCCGAAACTCACCACGGCCACCCCCAGCAACGTCACGGGTGCCGGCTCGCGCGGATTTGGTGACGTTTCGCGAGGATTTGGTGACGTTTCGCGAGGCATTACTGACGTTTCGCGGGGATTTACTGACGTTTCGCGGGGTCGGTGAGGGTGGCGGCGACGAGCTCGGGGCGTTCGAGGGGAAGCATGTGGCCCGCCCGCGGCACGATCTCCAGGTGCGCCTCCGGCATCCGCTCGGCCATTCGACGGGCCAGCCCCTTAGGCGTGAGCTTGTCGAGCTCACCGACCAGGATCGTCGTCGGGATCGGGGCGAGATGCTGCAGCGCCTCGCGTTCGTCGTGCTGCATGAGTGCTCCGTAGAACGACCCATAGGTCACCATCGTCGTGCGTGCCGACAGTTGCCGCGCGAGTCGCACGTCCTCCTCGCGCGGGTCCTCGCCGAAGGTGTAGCTGCGGGTCCGCTTGGTGCTGACCAGCCGGCCGAGCTTGGTTCGGGTCGGCAGCAGCGACATCGCCCGCATGATCTGCGCCTCTGCGGGTAGTCCCGCACCGCGCAGTTCACCGGCCGCCGTCCCGATGAGCGAGACCCGATCGATGCGCGCCAAAGCCTCGGGGCCGGCCAGCCCGGCATACGCCATGACCGTCATGCCACCCATCGAATGGCCGCCGAGCACCAGCCGTCCCTCCGGAGCGGTCGCGGCGATGACCTCGGCCAGATCGCGGCCGAGCCGCTTGATCGACTCCCCGCGCGAGCGGTGCGTGCCCCCGGCGAGCGTGGACCGGCCGTGTCCGCGCTGGTCGTAGGTGACGACCCGCGCGTCCGGGCCGAGCGCGTCGAGCACGCGGTGCCACACCTGGTGGCTGTTGGTCCAGCCGTGCGCGAGCACGATGGTCGGGCCCTCGCCCTCCCGGACGAAGGTGGCGAGGCGGGCACCGTCGGAGGTCCGCACAGTGCGGCGAATCGGGTCGGGCATGGTGGGCAGCTTCGCAGATCCGTGTCACGCTGCGGAGATGAATCGGCCAGAACGTGAGCCAGGTCGCCCCGGTGGCTCCGCGGAGCGCCCGGCCCGCTTCTTCACCGACGCGGCGCAGTGGCGCAGCTGGCTCGAGCTGCATCACGCCGACCGCACCGAGCTCTGGATGGGGCTGCACAAGAAGCATGTCGTCGATCGCGGCCTCACCTGGGCCGACGCCGTGCCGGTCGCGTTGTGTTTCGGCTGGATCGACAGCCAGGTCCAGACCATCGACGACGACTCGGTGCGCCAGCGCTGGACGCCGCGCAAGCCGGGCAGCACCTGGAGTGCGGTCAACGTCGCCCACGTCGAGCGACTGATCGCCGAGGGCGCGATGACACCGGCCGGGCTCGCCGCGTTCGAGCAGCGCCGCCCGGATCGCACCGGCGTCTACTCCTTCGAGCAGCCGGTCCGCGAGCTGCCCGAGCCGTATGCCGCCCGCCTCCTGGCCGATCCCGTCGCCTCGGCCTTCTGGTCGGCCGCGACCCCCGGCTATCGCCGGATCTGCACCCACTGGGTGCTGTCGGCCAAGCAGGAAGCCACCCGGGAGAAGCGACTCGAGCAGCTCATCGACGACAGCCGGCACGGGCGGTTGATCCCGAGCCAGCGCTACGGCAAGCAGCCGGCCTGGGTCGCCACAGCACGCGCTGCGCTCGATCTCACCGGCGACTGACCGCGGCCAGGGTCGCGACGTTCATCAGCCCTGCCGCGCCGAGCCGCGCGGCCTGGGTGACGGGCAGTCGGCGTGCCTGCCAGGTGGCGAGCGACCGGCCGGAGTTCAGCGTCGTGGCCAGCGACACCGCGTCCAGGATCGCGTCGCACCCGCCCCGCCCGAGGTTGGGCAGCGAGGCATGCGCCGCGTCGCCGAGCACGGCATACCTTCCGCGGATATAGCGCGGCATCGTGCGCACCGTCCACAGCCGGGTCGCCAACGTGTCGGCACCGGGGGACGCCAGGATCCGCCGTATGCCGGGGCTAGCGTCGGCATACCTCTCGCTCGCCTCGGCCAGGACCGCGGAGGGCGAGAGCGGCTCGGGGCCGAGGGTGCTGCGATGCGCGGTGAACCAATACCCGCCTCCGCCGACCAGCGGTGCCAGGCCGAAGAGGCGGCCGCGACCCCAGTATTCGCCGACGGCGGCCGGGTCGACGGTGGGCAGGATGCCGCGCAAGGTGACCCACGGGGTCTCGACGCGCTCCGCGGCGGGTGGATGGACCAGCCCGCGCACCCGGCTGCGCACCCCGTCTGCGCCGATGACCAGGGCGCCGTCGAGCACCGCCGGATCGGTGACGGCGAGGGTCCGCCGCTCGACCGACTCCGGCACGGCAGCGGCGAGCGCCGCCATGAGCTGCGGCCGGCGAATGATCTGCAGGTCGGGTCCGCGCAGTGGGACCAGCCGCCGGCCGGTGAGGGTATGCAGCGCGCCGACCGTCCGCCCATCGGCCTCGGGCAGCCCGGTCACGCCGATCCGAGCCAGCGCCCGCCGCGCCGACGGCCACAGGCCGATGCCCGCGCCGACCGCCTCGCGCTCCGGCTCCGCCTCGATCAGGGTGACCGCGAACCGCGCCGGATCGAGCGCCGCGGCCAGCGTCAGCCCCGCGATGCCGCCACCGACGATCGAGACCTTCTTCATCGCGGGGCAGTCTCGCACGGGCAACCAGGCAGGCCACTCAGGCGTCGAATAGGGCGCGTATCCACCGTTGCGCACGAAGCCCGCTCCTTCCGACGTTAGGTTGTCTGCATGCACTCCCGCGTCCTGGCCATTCCCGCCACCACGCTCATCGTCGCCAGCCTCGCCCTCACCGGATGCAGCAGCACATCGGGGAAGAAGGGCGGCGGCACCGGCTCCACATCGGTCGCCAACACCCCGCAGGCTCGCCTCGCCGCGGCCAAGAAGGTCGTCGACAGCACCTCCGGCTTCACCATCAAGGTGACCTCGGCCAATGTCCCCAAGACCGCCTCCGGTCTGCTGAGCGCCGACGGCGCCGGCACCCACGCTCCCGCCTTCAAGGGCTCCATCAAGGCCCAGGTCGGCGGCCTGTCGGCGGACGTGCCGATCATCGCGACCGGCGGCAAGACCTACGCGATCCTGCCGTTCCAAAAGACGTACAAGGCGATCAACCCCAAGGACTACGGCGCTCCCGACCCGGCGCAGCTGTTCTCCACCACCAACGGGCTGTCCAGCCTGCTGGTGAAGGTGACGGGCCCCCGCTTCGCCGCCAAGAAGCGCAGCGGCGCCGACATCGTCCAGAGCATCAAGGGCACGGTCTCCGGCGCCGACGTCAAGCAGCTGTTGCTGATGGGCGACGGCACCGGCAGCTACCAGGCCGACTACGGCATCACCGACAACAACGAGGCCCGCACGATGACCCTCACCGGGCCGTTCTTCAAGGGCGCGACCAACACGTCTTACACCATCCAGCTCACCAAGTACGGCACTCAGGTTGAGATCACAGCGCCCTAAGGGCCTGCTCGCCACCGCGTCGGTGGCGGTCGCGCTCGCCGCGGCCGACACCTATGTCGTCGTGCTCGCGTTGCCGGACATGATGACCGGCGTCGGGGTCGGCGTCGACGCCCTGCAGAAGGCCACGCCCATCGTGTCGGGCTTCCTGCTCGGTTATATCGCGGTGCTGCCGCTCATCGGCCGGTTGGCGGATCTCGTTGCGCGGCAACGGATTCTGCTGTGGTGCCTGGCGATCTTCGTGCTCGGCTCGTCGATCACCGCGGTTGCCGCCGAGCTGCCAGTGCTGGTCGCCGGTCGGGTGCTGCAGGGCGTGGGAGGCGGCGGTCTGGTGCCGGCCACGCTCGCGCTGGTCGCGGCGCTCTGGCCGGCGGGGCAGCGCGGCACGGCCTTCGGGGTGGTGGGCGCGGTCCAAGAGGTCGGCTCGGTGCTCGGTCCGCTCTTCGGCGCGCTGATCCTCGCGCACGCCTCCTGGCACTGGATCTTCTGGATCAACGCGATCGCCGGCATCGTGCTCGCGATCATGATCCGGCTCATGGGCGGCCGCGGCGAGCAATCGGCATACGCGCCAACGATTCCGCGCTGGTGGCATGCGCTCACGGCGCTCGCCGTCGTCGTCACCGTCGTGCTGCTCGGGCTCGCGCTGATCGCGCCGGAGGCGCTCACGACCTCGGTCCAGTATGGCGACCCCTTCGTCCCGTATGCCGGTCACACGGCCCGGCTCGCGACGCCCATCGGCCTGTGGGGTCTGGGTGCGTTGGCGGTGCTGCTCGTGCTGTCCGCCCGCTATTGGTGGCCGGTGCTGCGCCGGGCCGACCTCTTCGGCGCGCTGCTGATCGCGGTGGCGCTCGGTGCGCTGGTGCTGACCTTCGCCTCGGCCAACCCCGAGACCCAGGTCGTCGGCCCGTGGGGGCTGTGGCTGCTGCCGATCGGCATCCTCGCGGTCGTGGTCTACCTGTGGTGGCACCGGCGGGCCGCGACGCCGCTCATCGCTCGTGGCTCGGTGGTCGGCCGGGTGCGGCCTGGGCTGGCTGTCTCGCTGCTGGTCGGCACCGCGATCGTCGCCGTGGTGGTGGACATCCCGGTGCTCGCCCGGCTCACCGTCACCGACTCCCAGACCGAGGCGGCGATCATCCTGGTGCGCTTCCTGCTGGCGGTGCCGGTCGGAGCTTTGCTCGGCGGCTGGCTGCTGCGCCGGGTCGGTCCCGGTCTGGTCGCCGGGCCCGGTCTCGGCCTCGCCGCGATCGGCCTCTTCGGGATGTCGCGCTGGACCGGCAAGGCGCTCGAAACCCCGATGGCCACCGTGCTGCTCATCCTCGTCGGGCTCGGTGTCGGCCTGGCGATCGCGCCGGTGAACGACGCCGCGTTGCACGACGCCGACGAGGAACACCATGGCGTCACCTCGGCGCTCATCGTCGTCGCCCGGATGATCGGCATGGTCGTCGGGCTGGCGTTGCTGACCGCGATCGGGCTGCACCGCTTCTATGCCGAGATCGGCTCGCTCAGCAATCCCACCCCGGCGCAATACACCGCGGCAGGGGTCACCCAGGTGACCACGGTGCTGCTCGGGGCGGCACTGGCTGCGGCGGTCGCAGCGGTGGTGGCGGTCTTCCTCGGCCGGCGACCACTGCGGCATACCGCGGATTCGGAAACTACCCGCCCGGTGGTGTGGTGAACTCGTAGTCGACCATCTCGGGCCGACGCACCCGCCGCTCGTATTCCGGCACCGACCCCGGCCAGAGCACGTAGTTGTCGCCGTTGGTGTTGAGATACCAACTGCGACAACCGGTTTCCCACACCGACCCGTGTGAGCGCTGCTGCATCTCGGCGGTGAACGGCGCGACCACTTCGGGCCGCACTGCCACCACGGCAGCGCCGCGGCGGTCGCGCTCGGCGAGCAGCTTCATCACCAGTTCGACCTGGGCCTCCATCATCAGCAGCACCGAGGTGTGACCGAGCAGGGTGTTGGGCCCGAGCAGGAAGAACAGGTTGGGATAGTCGGCCGCGGTCACGCCGTAGTAGGTGCCCAGGCCCGCGTCGATGTCATGGCTCAGCGACGCGCCGCGTGCCCCGACCACGCCGAGCGCCCGGTAGGCGCCACGCGGATCGAAGCCGGTGGCCAGCACGAGCAGGTCGAGCTCGTGATGCGCCCCGTCCGCGGTGCGCACGCCGGTTGCGTCCAGCTGGGTGATCGCGTCGGTCACCAGCTCGACGTTGTCGCGCGCGAAGGCCGGGTAGTAGTCGTCGGACAGCGGGATCCGCTTGCACCCCATGACGTATGCCGGGGTCAGCCGGTCGCGCAGGTTCGCGTCGGACACCGCCGAGTGCAGGTGCTGGCGGGCGACCAGAGAGGCGGCCTGCATGAGCAGCGGCTGTTTGGTGAACCCCAGCGAGCGCGTCTCGGCGAAGGTCTTGAGCTTCGCCCGGTGGGCGCGCATCAGCCAGGGCCGCTTCTCGTAGGTCTGGGCGAGGGAGTCGGAATATTCGGGGTCGATCTTGGGCATCACCCAGGTCGGCGTGCGCTGGAAGACGCTGAGCCGCGCGGCGTCCTGCGCCAGCTCGGGGATGATCTGCACGGCGGTCGCCCCGGTGCCGATGACACCGACCCGCTTGCCGTGCACGGTGGTGCCGGGCTCCCACGAGGAGGTGTGCATGACCTCGCCGCGGAAGTCGGCCAGGCCCGGCAGGTCGGGGATCGCCGGGCTGTGCAGCTGGCCGACCGCCACGACCAGATCGCGGCAGCGCAGGGTCGTCAGCAGGCCGTCCGGGGTGGCGCTCACGACCTCCCAGACGCCGAACTTCTCGTCATACCAGGCGTGCTGGACGGTATGCCGGAAGCGGACGTGCGGTCGGAGGCGGTATTTCTCCACGACATACAGCAGGTAGTCCTGGATCTCGTCGCCCGGCGCGTAGGCGCGCGACCACAGCGGGTTGAGCTCGAAGCTGTAGCTGTAGAGATGGCTCGGCACATCGCAGGCCACCCCGGGATAGCGGTTGTCCCGCCAGGTGCCGCCGATGTCGGCGGCCTTCTCCAGGATGACGAAGTCCCGGCCCGCGGCCCGCAACGCGATGCCCATCGCGATGCCGGAGAAGCCGCTGCCGATGACGACGACGTCGGTGTCAAGGCGCTCCATGACTGAGGCCCTTAGTAGCCGCTGCCGCCGCGTGCGTAGGAGAAGATCACGTAGCCCAGGCTCAGCACGATCGTGATGGAGCCCACGACGATCGCGGCGATCGACAGTCCGCGCCCCTCACCGGTCTCCTTGGACTGGTTCAGCCCGACGACACCGCAGACGATGCCGCCGATGCTGAGGAAGCCGCAGCACAGACCGAGCACCGACAGCACCAGCCCGACGATCGCGACGACATTCTGCTTCTTGGCCTGGTAGGGAGTGCCATAGCCATAGGAGGGGTCATAGGGCTGCGGCTGCTGGTATGCCGGGGCCTGCTGATAACCCGGCTGGCCGTATCCCTGGCCATACTGCTGGCCGTACTGCTGGCCGTAGGGGTCCTGCGGCGGCGGCTGGTTGTAGGGGTCCTGCGGCGGCTGCTGGCCGTAGGTCTGCCCACCGACCGTCGGCACCGCCTCGGTGGGACGGTCGTGATTCGAGTTCTGGTCGGACACGGCGGATAACCTCACGGTCGGCTGGCGAACGGTCGGTTCAGAGTATGACCGACGCGTCAGTCGAGGGTGATGACAACCGGCGCGTGGTCGGATGCGCCCTTGCCCTTGCGCTCCTCGCGGTCGATGAACGCGTCGGCCATCCGGGCCTGGACCGAGGGCGAGCCGAGCAGGAAGTCGATGCGCATGCCCTGCTTCTTCGGGAAGCGCAATTGCGTGTAATCCCAATAGGTGTAGGTGCCGGGGCCGGGAGCATAAGGCCGCACGAGATCGGCATACCCGGTGTCGACGATCGCGGCGAAGGCCGCGCGCTCGGGCGGGGTGACGTGAGTCTTGCCCTCGAAGAAGGAGGGATCCCACACGTCCTCGTCGGTCGGCGCGATATTCCAGTCGCCGCCGAGGATCACCTGGGCCGAGCCGTCCGGGCCGAGCCAGCGCTCGGCGTCATCGCGCAGCACCTTCAGCCACTCCAGCTTGTAGTCATAGTGCGGATGGCCGATCTCGCGACCGTTGGGGACGTAGAGCGACCACAGCCGCACGCCGCCGCAGGTCGCCCCGATCGCGCGTGCCTCGGAGACGAGCGGGTCGCCGAAACCGGGCATCTGCTCGAAGCCGACCTGCACCTCCTCCAGTCCGACCCGCGAGACGATCGCGACGCCATTCCACTGGTTGAGACCGTGGTGGGCGACCTGGTAACCGGCGGCCTCCAGCGGCAGCAACGGGAACTGGTCGTCACGGCATTTGGTCTCCTGCAGCAGCAGAACGTCCAGGTCGTGCCGCTCCAGCAGGGCCGCCGCGCGGTCGATGCGGGAGCGGATCGAGTTGCAGTTCCAGGTCGCGATGCGCACGGGGTTCAGCGTAGGCGCAGGCGCCGACACGCACCCCGGCCGCCCGCGGTTGTCGGCGCCGCTGGGTACCGTCAGCGCATGGATGGGAACGCACTGACCGCGGTGGGCCTGTTGATGGTCGGCGTCGTGTGTGAGCTCGGCTACGGCCTCACCCATCTGAGCAGTCCGTGGGGCTGGGCCTACGTCCTGCTGGCGATCGTCAGCATGGTGGCGGTCCATCTCGTGTGGCGCTCGCGCGAGCAGTCCGACCACCGACAGCAGCGGTGACGACCGGGCCGGTCCTGATCACCGGCGCCTCGTCCGGCGTCGGTGCCGCCACCGCGCGCGCCCTCGCACCCAGTGGACGTCACCTCTGGCTGCTCGCCCGGCGCACATCCGAGCTGGAGTCCGTGGCCACCGACGTGCGAGCGGCCGGCGGCTCGGCGAGCGTGGTCACCTGCGACCTGCGTGACGACAACTCGATCGACGCGGCGCTCGCCACCGTTGCGGCCGATCCACCGGGGGTGGTCGTGGCGAATGCCGGTCTGTCCATCGCTCGGCGCGTGCTGCGCCAGCTCGACCGGCCGCACGACATGGAGCGCTCGATCCGGGTCAACTACCTCGGTCACACCCGACTGATCCTCGGCCTGCTGCCGGCGATGCTCGACCGCGGTGACGGCCGGATCGTCGCGGTCACCACCGTCGGCGCGCGCATCGCGACCCCCGGGTGGAGCTCGTATGCCGCCTCCAAGGGGGCCTTCGACATCTGGCTGCGCTCGATCCGGCCCGAGCTGGCGCCGCACGGCATCGGTGTGTCGATCGTGGAGCTGGCGCTGGTGCGCACCGCGATGAGCGAGCCGACCTACGGGGACAACCCGGCCGGCGCCATGTCGCCCGAGCGGGCCGCCGCCAAGGTGGTGCGCGCGATCGAGACCGGCCGGCGGCTGCAGTCGCCGGGGTGGGCGCGAGCCGGCGCGATCCTCACCGCAGTGGCGCCGAGCACCGGGCCCGCGTGGGTCGGGAGGCTGTCGCTGCGCCGCCGGCGATGACCTTCCTGCTCGACGCCGCGGGTGGGGTCTCACGCCGGGAACTCCTCGCCCACGCCGCGCACTGTGCCGCGGAAATCCCCTCGGGCACAAAGGTTTTCGTCGCGACCTCGAGCGTGCGCGGCACCCTGACCGCGGTGCTCGCCACGATGTATGCCGGTTCGCGTCCGGTCCTCGTCGGACAGCGCGGATCACCCGTCGAACCGGGTGCGGTGGTGCTCGACGACGAGCTGCGCGCCGGGCCGTTGCAGCTGCCCCGCCTGCCGCAGGGCCCAGAGCTCACCTCGTCCGGCACGAGCGGGTCGGCGCATCGCCACCGCCACGGCGTGCCGACCCCGCGCATGCTCGCCCAGCATCTGGCCGTTCCACGGGCCTTGCCGCGACGACCGTCCCGCCTCGGGGTCGCGGTGCCCCCGACGAGCAGCCACGGCTGGGCGGCGCTGATGGCCGCGTGGTGGCTCGGCGTCGGACTGCTGGACCTGCACCGGCTGCCACCAGCGAACGCGCGAAAACTGTTGTCGGACAGCGGGACTGACGCGATCACCGGCATACCGGATCAGTTGCCCGGCCTGCTCGTGGCGGGTGTGCGGATGGCGATCAGCGGATCCGATCGGCTCGCGCCGGAGACCTCGCGGGTGCTGTCGGAGCAGGTCGAGCTGGTCAATGTCTACGGCGCCACCGAGGCCGGGCCGATCGCGGTGGCCACCCCTGCCGACCTGCGGCGGGTGCCGGGCTGCGTGGGCCGGCCGGCGCCTGGAGTGATCCTGCGGATCGTGGGTGGTGTGCTCGAGGTGCGGACACCGGTCGGGCGCGGACGAACCTTCCGCACCGACCGCGCCCACCTCGAGCAGGGGCTGCTGGTGATCGACGGCAGGGCGGACGGACGACCGACCCGGCGCGGTGAGCTGCCGGACGTCGAGCGCACCGAGGCCGTCGTGCGCGCCCTCGCCGGGGTCACCGCGGTGCACTCTCAGTGGGCGGACGGCCGCTGGACGTTGCACGTGCAGGCGACCGCGGTCGGCATACCGGACCTGCGCAGGTGGCTGATCGCGCGCGCCGGGATTCGCGACACACCGGACGAGATCGAGATCGCTCCGTAAACTCAGCGCCATGCCCACAGCACTCGTCACCGGCGCGAGCGCCGGGATCGGCCGATCGTTCAGCACCCGCCTCGCCCGCGACGGCTACGACCTGGTGGTCGTCGCCCGCAATGAGCAGCGGCTCACCGAGTTGCAGCGCGAACTGCAGGACGCGCACGGCGTGCAGGTGGAGGTGCTGCCTGCCGACCTCGGCGACCGGCAACAGCTGCAGCGCGTGGCCGATCGCGTCGCCGACCCCGAACGGCCCATCGACCTGCTCGTCAACAACGCCGGCTTCGGGCTGCGAAAGTCGTTCGTGGGCAACACGATCGAGGAGGAGGAAAACCACCTGGACGTGCTCGTGCGGGCCGTCCTGGTGCTCAGCCACGCCGCGGTCCGGGCGATGCGCGCGCGGGGCAGCGGCACGATCATCAACGTGTCCTCGGTCGCGAGCTTCCTCGCCTCGGGCACCTACTCGGCGGCGAAGTCCTGGGTGACCGTCTTCAGCGAGTCGCTGGCGTCGGAGACCGCCGGCACCGGTGTGCGCGTGATGGCGCTATGCCCCGGCTTCGTGCGCACCGAGTTCCACGGCCGGGCCGGCATCGACGCCGACAAGGCCGCACCGGGCTTCATGTGGCTGGACGCCGACCGGCTGGTCGACGACTGCCTCGCCGATGTCGAGCGCGGCACCGTGGTCTCAGTGCCCGGCAAGCAATACCAGGTGATCCACACCCTGCTGCGCCACGCACCCCGCGCGATCGTGCGCAATCCGCGGATCGTCAGCCGGCACCGCCCCAACAAGTCCTGAACCCTAGGCTGAGCGCCGTGACCGACATCGCTGCCGACCGCTCCGCCCTGCTCGCCGCCATCAAGGACGACGCGATCGTCCACGGGCGGGTCACGCTGTCCTCGGGCAAGGAGGCCGACTATTACGTCGACCTGCGGCGAATCACGTTGTCCGGCAAGGCTGCTCCGCTCGTCGGTCGAGTCATGCTCGACCTCACCAAGGATCTGACGTATGACGCCGTCGGCGGGCTGACGATGGGCGCCGACCCCGTCGCGACCGCCATGCTGCACGCCTCCGCGGCGGCCGGCACCCCGCTCGACGCCTTCGTGGTCCGCAAGGCCGGGAAGGCCCACGGCCTGCAGCAGCGCGTCGAAGGTCCATCGATCAAGGGTCGTCGGGTGCTCGTCGTCGAAGACACCTCTACCACCGGCGGCTCGGCGCTCGAGGCGGTGCAGGCCTGCCGCGAGGCGGGCGCCGAGGTCGTCGCGGTCGCGGTGATCGCCGACCGCGACACCGGCGCCGCGGCCCGGGTGGCGGCCGAGGGTGTGACCTATCTCTCGGCATACGGTCTGGACGACCTCGGGCTGCCCCGTCAGGCCTGAAATCCCAGGTCAGCGGTCTGTTGACGGCCGAACCTCACCGCCGGGCGGCCGGGCGGTGAGCGGAGTGTGACGGCCGGTTAACGCCGGTGCGACGGCGCGCGTAACACGTGCTTCCTAACGTCCCGGGTCACGGGACGCCATTCGGGCGGACCACGACCGCCTGGAGGCATCATGGCGCTCACCCCCTCCGATCTGCGCTCGGCCGAGTCCGGGACAGCCGAGCTTCGCCGCCGGCCCGGCCGCTGGATCGACGGCTGGGACCCGGAGAACCCGGTGCAATGGGATCTCGCCGGACGTTCGATCGCCCGACGCAATCTGTGGCTGTCGGTCTTCGCGGAGTTCCTCGGCTTCGGCGTCTTCGCCCTCTGGGGGATCGTGGTGCCCCAGCTGGCCGCCTACGGTTACACCGGGAGCGCGGCGATCACCGACACCCAGCAGTTCTGGCTGCTGTCGATCCCCACCCTGCTCGGGGCGACCCTGCGGATCCCCTACAGCTTCGCGGTGCCCCGCTTCGGTGGCCGCAACTGGACGATCGCCTCGGCACTGCTGTTGCTGATCCCGGTCGTCGGGCTCGCGCTGGCCATCTCCGCTCGCGCGCCCTTCCCGGTGCTGTTCATCGTTGCCGCGTTCGCCGGACTGGGCGGCGGCAACTTCGCCTCCTCGATGACCAATATCTCCTTCTTCTATCCCGCCGCGCAGAAGGGAAAGGCGTTGGGGCTCAACGCCGCCGGTGGCAACGTGGGCACCGCCGCAGTGCAATTCGCGGTGCCCTTCGTGGTGGTCTTCGGTGCCGCGACCGTGGCCGACCCGAACCTCCCGCTCGCCGGCTGGGTCTTCGTGCCGCTCTGCCTGATCGCCGCCTTCCTGGCCTGGCGGTTCATGGACAACCTGAGCGCTGCGCACGGCGATCCCGGCGCGATGGCTCGCGCGGTGCGCCGACCGCACACCTGGCTGTTGTCCTTCCTCTACATCGGCACCTTCGGCTCGTTCATCGGCTTCGCCGGTGCCTTCCCGAAGGTCCTGCACGACGCCTTTCCCAGCCACGGTCTCAAGCTGGCCTTCCTCGGTGCCCTCGTCGGATCGCTGTCGCGCCCCCTGGGTGGCATCGTTGCCGACCGGGTCGGTGGCTGGGTGGTGACGGTCGTGTCCTTCATCGCCATGGCGGCCGGTGCTGCCGGAGCGGTGTATGCCTTGTCCACCAAGGACTTCGGCATCTTCATGGTGTCCTTCCTGTGGCTGTTCGTCTTCACCGGTGTCGGCAACGGGTCGGTCTACCGGATGATCCCGGCGGTCTTCGACGCCACCTCCGAGCGGGCCACCGCACGCCGGCTGGCGGCGGGAGCGATCGGCATCGTCGGCGCCATCGGTGCCTTCGGCGGATTCCTTGTCCCGCAAGCGTTCTCGCTCGCCAAGGCGCAGACTCGCGGCGCCGCTCACCCGACCGGCACGATCGTCCCGGCCCTGCAGGGCATCCTCGTGCTGTATGTCGTGATGGCGATCGTCACCTGGGCGGTCTACGGGCGACGCGGGTCCTCGCTGCGGGAGCACCGGGTCTGATGGTCGACACCCACTGCCCCTACTGCGCCCTGCAGTGCGCGATGACGCTCAGCGTCGGAGCGGACGGGGTGGCGGTGCAGCCCCGCGATTTCCCGACCAATCGCGGGGGCCTGTGTCAGAAGGGCTGGACCAGCGCCCAACTGCTCTCGGCGCCGGATCGGATCACCACCCCGCTCATGCGCGACGCCTCGGGTGAGCTGCGGCCGGTGACCTGGGAGGCGGCATACGACCGGATCGTCAGCTCCGTGCGGGCCGCTCAGGGGGCGGTCGGAGCGGACGGCGTGGCGGTCTTCGGCGGTGGTGGTCTCACCAACGAGAAGGCCTACACCCTCGGCAAGTTTGCTCGAATCGCGTTGCGCACCAGGCTGATCGACTACAACGGACGGTTCTGTATGTCGTCCGCGGCGGCCGCGGGCAACCGCGCCTTCGGGGTGGACCGCGGCCTGCCCTTCCCGCTGGAGGACCTCGGCGGAGCCGACGCGGTGCTGCTGGTCGGCAGCAATCTCGCCGACACCATGCCGCCGTCGGTGGTGCACCTGGACGGCGTGCGCCGACGCGGTGGGCTGATCGTGGTCGACCCACGTCGGTCGGCCACGGCCGCGCTCACCGAGAACGGCTCCGGCGTGCACCTGCAGCCGATCCCCGGCACCGATCTGGTGCTCTTGCTCGGCCTGGTGCACCTCGTGCTCCAGGGCGGGGCCGCCGACGAGGCCTATCTCGCCGAGCGGGTCAGCGGTTGGGACGCCGTCGCGACGGAGGCGGCACTGTGGTGGCCGGAGCGGGTGAGCCGCGAGACCGGCATACCGGTCAGCGCACTCCGGCAGGCCGCGGACCTGCTGGTCTCCGCGGCACCGCACCGGGGCGGTCGGGGTGCGTACGTCCTCACCGGACGCGGCGCCGAGCAGCACGCGCACGGCACCGCGACCGTCACCGCGGCGATCGACCTGGCCCTCGCCCTCGGCCTGCCGGGGCGACCGGGGAGCGGTTATGGCTGCCTCACCGGCCAGGGCAACGGGCAGGGCGGCCGCGAGCACGGGCAGAAGGCCGATCAACTTCCCGGTTACCGGTCGATCACCGATCCCGTTGCGCGACAACAGGTTGCCGCCGTGTGGGGTGTCGACGAAGCCGACCTGCCCGGCGCCGGACTGCCCGCGGTCGAGCTGCTGGACCGCCTCGGTCGGCCCGGCGGCCCACGCGTGCTCTTCGTGCATGGCGCCAACCCCGCGGTGAGCGGGCCGGACGCGGCCCGGGTGCGTGACCGGCTCGCCGCGCTCGACCTGCTGGTCGTCTGCGATTTCGTGCCGTCGGAGACCGCCCGACTCGCCGACGTGGTGCTGCCGGTGCCCCAGTGGGCCGAGGAGGAGGGCACGATGACCTCGCTCGAGGGCCGCCTGCTGCGCCGCCGCCGTGCGGTTGAGCCGCCCGCCGAGGTGCGGGACGAGCTGCGGATCTGGGCCGAACTCGCGCAGCGCCTGGACACGCCGGTGCGCTTCGCCACCGACCCGCGCGAGGTGTTCGAGGAGTTGTGCCGCGCCAGCGAGGGCGGCCTCGCCGACTATTCCGCCGCGAACTATGACCTGCTCGAGAGCGTCACGCCACTGCACTGGCCGGTCACCAGCGCAGACGGCACCCCGCGGCTCTTCCTGGACCGCTTCGCGACGCCGGACGGCCGGGCGAGGGCGAGCGTTCCCGACCTGGTGACGGCCACCGAACGCCTCGGACCGGACAGCCCGCTGCACCTGCTCACCGGGCGGGTCTTGCAGCACTACCAGTCCGGTGCGCAGACCTCCCGCGTGCCCGATCTGGTGCGGGCCGCGCCCCGCTCGGCCGTCCAGGTCCACCCGGTGACCGCCCAGCGACTCGGACTGGACGAGGGGTCGCTGGCCCGCATCACCAGTGAGCGTGGCGACGCTGTCGCGCGCGTCGTGCTGAGCGACCACTTGCGACCCGAATGCGTCTTCGTGCCCTTCCACTTCGACGGCGAGGTGCTGATCAACGACCTCACCGACCCGGCAACCGACCCGGTGAGCGGGATGCCGCAATTCAAGGCGTGCGCCGTGCAGGTCGCACCGGCAGGGGAGGTCCCCGCATGACTCCGCATCGCGTGGTGGTCGTCGGCCACGGCATGGTGGCGCACCGCTTCGTCGACGACCTCACCCGGGCGACGCGCCGCACCGGTCGACCGGTCGAGGTGACGGTGCTCGGCGGCGAGCCACACACGGCATACAACCGGTTGATGCTCAGCGAGGTGATCGCGGGGCGGGCGCGACTGGCCGGGCTGACGCTGCCCGAGCACGAGGACGTCGACGTGCGCACCGGCGTGAGCGCGGTCGCCGTCGACCGCTCCCGCCAGGTGGTGCACGACAGCGACGGTGCGCAGCACTCCTACGACACCGTGGTGCTGGCCACCGGCGCCGGCCCGCGGATGCCGCTCGATGCTCGCGGGCTGCACGGGGTGAAGGCGCTGCGCACGATCGACGACTGCCGCGAGCTCATCGCCGCGGCTTCGCCCGGCCGGCCGATGATCGTGCTGGGCGGCGGTCTGCTCGGGATCGAGCTCGCCTGCGGCCTGCGCACCCGGGATGTGGAGGTGACGATCGTGCACCGGGCCGACCACCTGATGGAGGCGCAGCTCGACCCAACGTCGGCCGACGTAGTGCGAAATCAGCTGGAGCGCAACGGAATTCGCGTCAGGCTCGGCGTGGAGGTCGACCGCCTCGAGGGTGAATCCGGTCGGGTCACGAGCGCCGTGCTCTCCGACGGCAATTCCGTCGCCGCCGACATCGTGGTGGCCTGCGCCGGCGTCACGCCCCGCATCGAACTGGCTCGGGCCGCCGGGCTGCAGACCCGACGCGGTGTGGTGGTCGGCAACGACTGCCGGTCGATCACCGATGCCTCGGTCGCCGCGATCGGCGACTGCGCCGAGCCGCCCGAGGGGTGCGCCGGACTGCTCGCCCCGGGCTGGCGGCAGGCCGCGATGCTCGCCGCCGAGATCGCCGGAGACCTGCCGCCGGCCGAGCACCGGACCGACGACGTCATACAGCTCAAGGCTGCCGGGCTGAGCGTCGTGCTGCTCGGCCGCGTGGACCCCGCTCACCGGGTCGTGCGGCTGAGCGACGACAGCATCGGCCGCTGCCTCACGCTGGCCGTCGACGACGGGGTGGTGACCGGGGCGGTCTGTGTCGGCGCCGCCGACATCGCCGCTGACCTGGTCTCGACCTACGAGCGCGGGTTGCCGGTGCCGCTCGACCCGGCCCAGCTGCTGGTGCGGGCGGTCGCGGGCACCTCGGCCCCCGCGCCCAGCCCACGCAGTATGCCGGCGTCGGCGACCGTCTGTCGCTGCAATGGCGTCACCAAGCAGGCGATCGTCGAGGCCCATGTCGACGGCGCGCACAGCGTCGAGCAGATCGCGGCACGCACCCGCGCCACGACCGGCTGCGGCGGCTGCCGCGATGCCGTCCAGGGCATCTGCCAGTGGATGGCCGAGGTCGACCCGAGTTTGCACGACCGAAACATGCACGCGACCGGCTCGGAAACATCGGTTTCCTAGCGTCGGTCCCCACGTCAAGGAGGAACCCATGAGCGAACGCATTGTCGTCGTCGGCGGTGGCATGGTGGCGCACCGCTTCGTCGAAGCGCTCCGATCCCGCGATGCCGAGGGCCGGTTCGAGGTCGTCGTGCTCGCCGAGGAGCCGCGGCCGCCGTACGACCGGGTGGCGCTGACGACCTATTTCACCGGGCGTGACCCGCAGGAGCTGAACCTCGGCCAGGACGAGCTGTGGCAGGACCCGCTCGTGCGGCTGCGCAAGGGCATCGCCGCGACCGCGATCGACCGGGAGGCCCGGACCGTCGCGCTGAGCACCGGGGAGCGGCTGAGCTACGACCACCTCGTGCTGGCCACCGGATCGTCCGCCGCCGTCCCGCCGGTCGAGGGCTCGGACCTGCGCGGCTGCTTCGTCTATCGCACCATCGACGATGTCGCCGACCTGCGCGGGTATGTCGAACAGTTGCGCTCGGATCACCCTGATCGTCCGGTGCGCGGTACCGTCGTGGGCGGCGGTCTGCTGGGGCTGGAGGCCGCCGGCGCGTTGCAGGCGCTCGGCGCCGAGAGCACCGTGGTGGAGTTCGCGCCACGGCTGATGCCGCTGCAGGTGGACGAGGGCGGCGGTGAACAGCTGCGCCGGCTGATCGAGGATCTCGGCGTGCGGGTGCTGACCGGCACCGCGACCGCGAAGGTGCTGGCCAAGCGCACCGGCCGGGCCGCGGCGATGCGCTTCGCCGACGGCTCGAGTCTGGACACCGAGGTCGTGATCTTCGCGACCGGTGTCCGGCCGCGGGACGAGCTCGCTCGGGCGGCCGGCCTGGACGTCGGCGAGCGCGGGGGCGTTGTCGTCGACGAGGCTTGCCGCACAACGGATTCGGCGATCAGTGCGATCGGTGAGGTCGCCTGCATCGAGGGTCGGGTGTGGGGCCTGGTGGCGCCCGGTTATGCGATGGCCGAGATCACCGCCGACCGGTTGCTCGGCGGGTCCGCCACCTTCCCCGGCGCGGACTCCTCCACCAAGCTCAAGCTGCTCGGTGTCGACGTCGCGTCCTTCGGCGACGCCTTCGCCACGGGTGAGGGCACCCTCGAGGTCGCCTATGCCGACGCGGTCGCCGGGGTCTACAAGAAGCTCGTGCTTTCCGACGACGCAAAGACCCTGCTCGGCGGCATCCTGGTCGGGGACGCGTCGGCATACGCCTCCCTGCGCCCGATGCTCGGGCGCGAACTCGGCTGCGACCCGGCGGCCTTCCTGGTGCCCGACGTCGGTGACGCGGCCGCGGCCGGCATCGAGCTGCCGGACGACGCGGGCGTGTGCTCTTGCAACAACGTGACCGCCGGGCAGATCCGCACGGCGGTGTCCGAGGAGGGCTGCTGCTCGCTCGCCGAGGTGAAGGGCTGCACCAAGGCCGGCACGAGCTGCGGCTCCTGCCTGCCGCTGGTCAAGAAGCTGGTCGAGACCGAGCAGGAGCGCGCCGGGATCGAGGTGCAGCGGGGGCTGTGCGAGCACTTCGACCTGAGCCGGGCGGAGCTGTTCAACGCCGTGCAGGTGACTGGTCTGCACACCTTCAGCGAGATCATCGCCCGGCATGGACGCGGTCACGGCTGCGACATCTGCAAGCCGGTGGTCGCCTCGATCCTGGCCAGCCTCGGCAACGGTCACATCCTGGACGGCGAGCAGGGCGGGCTGCAGGACACCAACGACCACATGCTCGCCAATCTGCAAAAGGACGGCACCTATTCGGTGGTGCCGCGGATCCCGGGCGGCGAGATCACCCCGGACGGGCTGATGACGATCGGGGCGATCGCCAAGGACTTCGACCTCTACACCAAGATCACCGGCGGTCAGCGGATCGACCTCTTCGGCGCTCGTGTCGACCAGCTGCCGGCGATCTGGCAGCGGCTGGTGGACGCCGGCTTCGAGTCCGGCCACGCCTACGGCAAGTCGCTGCGCACGGTGAAGTCCTGCGTCGGGCAGACCTGGTGCCGGTATGGCGTCCAGGACTCGGTGGCCATGGCGATCGCCCTGGAGTTGCGTTATCGCGGGCTGCGCTCGCCGCACAAGCTCAAGCTCGGCGTCTCCGGCTGTGCCCGGGAGTGTGCCGAGGCGCGCGCCAAGGATGTCGGCGTCATCGCGACCGAGCAGGGCTGGAATCTCTACGTCGGCGGCAATGGCGGCTTCACCCCGCGGCATGCCGAGCTGTTCGCCGAGGACCTGGACGACGCCGGGCTGGTGCGCGCGATCGACCGCTTCCTCATGTACTACATCCGCACCGCCGACCGGCTGCAGCGCACGGCCGCCTGGCTGGAGGAGATCGACGGCGGCCTGGACCACGTGCGGGATGTCGTGCTGCACGACAGCCTCGGCGTCGCGGACGAACTCGACGCCGCGATGGCCGATCACATCGGCGGTTACCAGGACGAATGGCGCGCGGTGCTCGAGGACCCGGTGAAGCTGGCCCGGTTCACCGCCTTCGTCAACGACAGCTCGCCCGACGACTCGCTGCAGTATGTCGTTGAGCGCGGCCAGCGCCGCCCGGTGATGATCGCCGGGCCGGACCTGGCGGTGCGACCGTGATGTGGGTCACGGTCGCGCGGCTGGCGGACCTGCCGGTGGAGCGGGCCGTGGCCGCTCGGGTCGGCACCGATCAGGTTGCGGTCGTGCGGCTTTCGGACGATCGGGTGTATGCCGTGGGCAACCGTGACCCCTTCTCCGGCGCGAACGTGATGGCCCGCGGGATCGTCGGTTCGACGGTGGTCGACGGCACCGAACGGCGTACTCTGGCTTCTCCTATGTATAAGCAGGCGTTTTGCCTGGAGACCGGCGACTGCCTGACCGAACCGAGCGTGAACCTCGGCACCTGGCAGGTCCGGCTCCGTGAAGACGTCGTGGAGATCGGTCAACGAGAGGAGTCGGTGTGAGCACCCTGCATGGCCTCGACCTGCGCGACCGCGTGGTGGTCGTCGTCGGCGGCGGTCCCGGTGCGGCGGATCGCGCATCGGCCCTCGCCGCTGCGGGCGCGCGCGTCCGGCTGTATGCCGACAGCCTCTGCGAAGACCTCACCGAGCTGGTGGCCGCCGATCGGGTGCAGTGGGCCGGTGACACGCTCGCCGAGTCCGACCTGACCGATGCCTGGCTGCTGAGCACCCCGGAAGCGACCGAGGCGGAGCAGTCCACGCTGGCCGCCTGGGCGCAGCGGCACAAGGTGTTCCACGAACAGGTGAGCGCGACGGCATACGACATCGACTCCCTGGTGACCGAACGGTCAATGTCGTTGCGCGACAACCGAACCCACGGCAAGGTCGTGCTCGTCGGCGGCGGTCCGGGTGCCGACGACCTGATCACCGTGCGCGGCCGGCGTGAGCTGGCTCGGGCCGATGTGGTGGTGACCGACCGACTGGCGCCGGTCGGGCTGCTGCGGTCGCTGGGTTCGAACGCTGAGGTCGTCAATGTCGGCAAGACGCCCTACCACCACCCGGTGCCCCAGCCGGAGATCAACGCCCTGCTCGTCGAACGGGCTCAGCGCGGCGACTATGTCGTGCGGCTGAAGGGTGGCGATCCGTTCGTGCTCGGCCGCGGTGGCGAGGAATGGCTCGCCTGCCGCGAGGCCGGGGTCGAGGTCGAGGTCGTGCCCGGTGTGTCCTCGGCGTATGCCGCCCCGATGGCCGGCTTGGTGCCGGTCACCCACCGCGGCGTCGCGAGCGGGGTGCTGATGGTGTCGGGGCACGACGAGGTCGAGCCTGAGGTGCTGGCGGCCTGGCCGCACACGATCGTGGTGCTGATGGGAATGGGACGGCTGGAAGAACTCACGACCGCGCTCGTGCGCGCCGGCAAGGACGCCGCGACTCCGGCCGCGGTCGTGCACCGGGCCTGGACCGAGCAGCAGCGCACGGTGCGCGGGACGCTGGCCGACCTGCCCGGGCGGGTGCGCGAGGCGGGCGTCGGCAATCCCGCGGTGATCGTCATCGGCGCGGTCGTCGACGCCATCGAGGGCCCGTGAACCCGGTCAGCGACCAACTCGCCGGCTGCCGCATCGTGCTCACTGCCCAGCGGCGCAGCGCCGAGTTGGCCGCTGCGCTCGAGCGGCGGGGTGCCGAGGTCGTTCACGCTGCCGCATTGTCGATCGTGCCCCACGTCGATGACCGCGAACTGCTCGCTCGCACAAGGGAATTGGTGGCCGACCAACCCGACGTGATCGTCGTGACCACCGGCGCGGGCCTCACTGGCTGGATCGAGGCGGCCGACGCGGCCGGCCTGGGGGACGAGCTGCACGACGTGCTCGCCGGCGCCCGGATCGTCGCGCGCGGTCCCAAGGCGCGGGGCGCGGTGCAGGCCGCGGGTCTCACCGCCGACTGGGTCGCCGAGTCTGAGACCAATGCCGAGGTGCGCGATTACCTGCTGCAGGACGGGGTAGCCGGCCAGCGCATCGCGGTGCAGCACCACGGCTCCGGCTCCGACGGAGTGGACGAAGCGCTCGTGGCAGCGGGCGCGACGGTGGTGCCGCTCGTGGTCTACCGCTGGGGCCCGGCGCCCGACCCGGCAGCCCTCGCCGCGGGCGTCGTCGCCGTCGCTCAGCGCGAGTGCGATGCGGTGGTCTTCACCTCCGCGCCGGGTGTCCAGGCCTTCCTCGACGCCGCTGCCGCGCAGGGCCTGCTCGATCAGGTGGTGGCGGCGATGCGTCAGCGGGTGGTCGCGGCCGCCGTCGGTGCGATCACCGCGCAACCGTTGCAGGACAAGGGGATTGCCCCGTTGGTGCCCGACCGATACCGCCTCGGTGCGCTGGTGCGGGCGCTGGTCACCGAGCTCGCCGAGCACGCGCCGCTGACCGTCCCGACCACCGCGGGCGAACTCCGCATCCTGGCGAGCGTCGCTCTGCTGGACGGTCAGCCGCTGGTGCTGTCGCCGACCTCGCTGGCCGTGCTCCGGTTGATCGCGCAGGCGCGGGGTGCGGTCGTCAGCCGGGCCGAGATTCTGTCGGCACTGCCCGGTCAGAGCACCGACCTGCACGCGGCGGAGGTGGCCGTCGCGCGCCTGCGCGACGCCATCCCGCGAGAGCTCGTCAGCACCGTGGTCAAGCGCGGGTATCGCGTGCCCGTCCTCGCCGAAGACCTCGTCGGCGGATGAAGCCACTGCTCGTCCTCACCGCGCACGGCACCGACGACCCCGCAGGTCGGCAGGTCGTGCGCGATCTCACCCATGCGGTGTCAATCGCCCGGCCCGATCTCGACGTGCGCGATGCCTATGTCGACGTGCAGAGTCCGTATGTCGCCACCGTGGTCGCCTCCCGGCCCGACGCCGACGTGACCGTCGTCCCCCTACTGCTGTCCTCCGGTTACCACCTGTCCACCGATATCGCCGAGGCGGTCGCGGACGGTGAGCACTCCCGGCATACCGGACCGCTCGGACCGCACCCGCTGCTCGCCGAGATCCTGCACGACCGCCTGCGTGAGGCGGGCGCGGGCTCGGAAGACGCCGTCGTGCTCGCCGCCGCCGGGTCGAGCCGGCCCGAGGGAGTGGCGGACGCCCAGGCGATGGCGGCTCAACTGCAGGCGTTGTGGACCGGGCCGGTGACGGTGGGCTTCTGCTCAGCGGCGCAGCCGTCGGTCGCCGACGCCGTGGCCATGGCGCGGGCCAGGGGAGCGCGCCGGGTGGCGGTCGCGGCATACCTGCTCGGTCCGGGCTTCTTCCACCGGCGGCTCGAGCAGTCCGGCGCGGATCTGATCACCGCGCCGCTCGGGGCGGATCCGCGGATCGTGCGCCTCGTTCTGCACAGGTATGACGATGCCGTCGGTCTCGCCCGCGTCCACGGTTAGGCT
The DNA here is from genome assembly GCF_011440275.1 of Metallococcus carri. Lineage (GTDB taxonomy): Bacteria > Actinomycetota > Actinomycetes > Actinomycetales > Dermatophilaceae > Metallococcus > Metallococcus carri. The sequence continues at coordinate 123,969 of NZ_JAAOIV010000012.1, forward strand.
GGTCGCCAACCTTCCGGAAGGGGATCCGTCATGGTCGGGCTCATCATCGCGCTGATCGTCCTGCTCGTCATCGTGCTGCCGGTGATCTGGTTCATCGTGTCCTACAACGGCCTGGTCAAGCTGCGCAATCGGGTGCAGGAGGCGTGGCACCAGATCGACGTCGAGCTCAAGCGCCGGCACGATCTGATCCCCAACCTCGTCGAGACCGTCAAGGGTTACGCCCAGCACGAGCGCAGCACCCTCGATGAGGTGCTGCGCGCCCGCAGCGCGGCGATGAGCGGTGGCAACAGCCCCGCGCAAGCCGCGCAGTCCGAGGGAGCGCTGACCCAAGCGCTCGGGCGGTTGATCGCCGTCGCGGAGGCCTATCCCGACCTGAAGTCCAACGCGAATTTCCTTGCGCTGCAACAGGAACTCGCCAGCACCGAGGACCGCATCGCGTCCGGCCGGCGCTACTACAACGCCATCGTGCGCGAGCTCAACACCAAGGTCGAGTCGATCCCGACCAAGTGGGTCGCCGGCATGGCCGGGGCCGCCCGCGCCGAATATTTCGAGGCGCAGCAGGGTGAGCGCGGCGTGCCGACGGTCAGCTTCGGCGCCGATCAGGGCAACCCGGTGGGCCCGACCTCCCAGCAGCTGGGCGGTGCGCCGCAGCAGCTCGAGGGCGGCCAGTTCACCGAGCCGGCGCCCTACCCGCAGCAGCAGCAGAACCAGCCGCAGGGTTATCCCCGCCAGCAGGGATGACCTCCAGCGGGATGCTCCCGCTGTGGCGAGCGGCGCAGGTCTTCCGCTTCGCCTCCCTGCTGTATGCCGGGGCGGTCCAGTACCGCGTCAACCAGTACTACGCGCATCGGTCGCTGAGCTGGGTCGTCTTCGCCCTGGTGCTGGTCTGGTCCGGCATCGCGGCAGTGCTCTACAGCACCGAGCGGCGTCGCCGTCCGATCGTCATCGTCGAGGTCGTGGTGACGCTCGTCCTGATGTCCTCGACGCTGCTGGTCGGTCCGGCGTCCTATTTCCAGCACCACCAGGTCGTCCCGACCAGCTTCTGGTCCACCAACGCGGTCGTCTCGGTGGCCCTGCTCGCCGGCCCGTGGTGGGGGATGGCGAGCGCTGCGGTCGTCGGCCTGTCCGCGCTGGCGATCTGTGGCCAGCTGACCAATATCTCCTTCGACGCGACGCTGCCGATCCTGCTCGCGGTCGGTCTGGCGCTGGGTTATGGCTCGCGGGTCGTCCGTCAGGCCCAGGAGCGGCTGGAGCAAGCGATCCGGTTGGAGGCGGCCACCCACGAACGCGAGCGGTTGGCCCGCGAGGTGCATGACACCACCTTGCAGGTGCTCGCCTATGTCAAGCGTCGCGGCAGCGAAATCGGTGGTGCCACAACGGAACTCGCCACTCTCGCCGGCGACCAGGAGTCGGCCCTGCGGCGACTGCTGTCCCGGCAGGCGGCCGGTCCGCTCGACACCGACGGCGATCTGGCCGCCGCGCTCCAACGAGCCCTGCCGGCCGACGTGACCTTCTCGGCGCCCGCCGATCCGATCCGCCTGCCGGCTGCCACGCTGAGCGAACTCGTCGCGGCGGTGTCCGCGGCGCTGGACAACACGGCCCGGCATGCCGGGCCGGGGGCGCGTTCGTTTGTCCTCGTGGAGGATCTCGGTGGTGAGGTGGTGGTCACCGTCCGCGACGACGGCAGCGGTATGCCGCACGGCCGGCTCGCCGAGGCGCGGGCCGAGGGACGGCTGGGCGTGTCATCCTCGATCGAAGGTCGACTGACGGCTCTGGGTGGCCGGGCCGAGGTGGTGACTGCTCCCGGTGAGGGCACCGAGTGGGAGCTGACCGTGCCGGTGAAGGAGGGGCGATGACGACGGTGATGGTGGTCGACGACCATCCGATGTGGCGCGACGGGGTCGGGCGCGATCTCACCGAGGCCGGTTTCGAGGTGGTTGCGACCGCCGACAGCGTCCGCAGCGCGACCGAGCGAGCCGCCGCGGTGCGGCCCGACGTGGTGCTGATGGACATGCACCTGCCCGACGGCAGCGGCGCCGACGCCACGGCCTCGGTGCTGCAGGCGTCGCCGGCGACGCGCATCCTGGTGCTGTCCGCCAGCTCTGAACGGGAGGACGTCCTCGAGGCGGTCAAGGCGGGGGCGAGCGGTTACCTCGTCAAGAGCGCCAGCGCCGAGGAACTGCGCGAGGCCGTCACCGCCACGGCCGACGGGCAGGCGATCTTCACCCCCGGGCTGGCCGGACTGGTCCTCGGCGAATACCGCCGGATGGCGACCGCACCGGCCGATGCCGACAACCCCGCCCCGACGCTCACCGACCGCGAGACCGACGTCCTGCGCTTTGTGGCAAAGGGGTTGAGCGCCAAGCAGATTGCCACTCGCCTCGGCATCAGCCACCGCACCGTCGAGAACCACGTGCAGGCGTCCTTACGCAAGCTCCAACTCTCCAATCGGGTCGAGCTCGCCCGCTATGCCATCGAGCAGGGCTTGGACTAGTCGCGCGGTCCGATGTCACCTTTTGCGGCCGGGCGGTGTCCTCCTTCATGACGAGCATCAACCACCGTGAAGGAGACGCCATGAGCCGCATCCCCCTCGACTGCTCCAGCCGCTTCGGCCGGTTCACCGCCTGGGCCAGCCGCCGCATGTACGGCCAGGACCTGGATCCGGCGCAGGCGATCGCGCATCACCCGGCCGTCGCGCTGAGCACCGCGCTGCACGAGACGACGGTGCGCAGCTGGCACCGGCTCCCGCCCACGCTGCAGGCGCTCGCGACAATGCTGCCGTCGGCCCGGATCGGTTGCTCCTGGTGCATCGACTTCGGCTACTACGTGAGCCACCACCAGGGCGTGCCTGTGCGCAAGCTTGAGGATGTCGCCAACTGGCGCGAGAGCCCGGCATACGACGAGACCGAGCGTGCGGTGCTCGAATACGCCGAGGCGATGACTGAGACCCCACCGACCGTGACCGACGAGTTGATGCTGCGGCTGCGCAGCCACCTCGACGACGCGCAGATCGTCGAGCTGACCGCCCTGGTCGCCCTGGAGAACCAGCGCTCCCGCACCAACGCCGCGCTCGGCCTGACCAGCCAAGGCTTCAAGGAGTCCTGCGCGCTGCCGGCGGTGCCTGCGTGAGCGCCGACCACGAGCTGGCGGAGGAGTTCGAGCGGCTGCGGCCGCGGCTGTTTGGGGCGGCATACCGCATCCTCGGGGTGGTGGCCGACGCCGAGGACACGGTGCAGGACGTCTGGCTCGCGTGGTCGCGCAGCGACCGCAGCACGGTTGGCGACCACACGGCATACCTGCTGACGGCGACCGCTCGCACGGCCCTCAACAAGAAGCGAGCCGCCCAGCGGCGGCGCGAGGACTACCTCGGCCCGTGGCTGCCGGAGCCACTGATCGTCGACGATGCGACGAGCGATGTCGAACTCGCCGATTCGGTGTCGATGGCGATGATGGTGCTGCTCGAGACGCTGAGCCCGCTCGAGCGGGTCGCCTATGTGCTCCACGAGGTCTTCGCCCTGCCGTATGCCGAGGTCGGCGAGGCGCTCGGCCGCAGCGAAGCAGCCGCGCGACAACTCGGCAGCCGGGCGCGAGCGCATGTGCGTGAGCGCGCTCCGAGGCAACTCGTCGGACGGGCCGAACACCGGGTGAGCACGCAGCGGTTCATCGAGGCGGCGAATGGCGGTGACCTCGACGCGCTGATGGAGCAACTGGCGCCGGATGTCGTCCTCGTGACCGACGGCGGCGGCATGAAGCGCGCTGCGCTGCGGCCCATCCTTGGCGCGGCCAAGGTGATGCGCTTCATCGTGGGCGTCTTCGCCAAGGAGGAGAGTGTGGGGGCGAGATTCGATGTGGCCGAGGTCAACGGCGAGTCGGCGGTGGTCATCCGGGACCGGGACCGGAGGCTCGACGGCATCGCCTTCCTCACCGTGAGCTCGCGTGGTGTTGAAGCGATTCATCTTGTGCGCAATCCGGTCAAGCTCGGCGCCCTGCAGGAACTACCGACGCCGGTTGAGTAGCTCTACTCATGCCTTGGCGGCGCGCTCCGGCGAGCGTTGAGGCATGAACACGAACCAGTCATTCCAGGCCCCTCGTCCGCCCGTCGGCATGACCGACCCGACCCCCACTCCGCCATGGGGCATGCCGCAGCAGTCGCCGTATGCCGGGCCGCCACCCGCCCCGCCGAAGCCGTGGTGGGAGCGCGACGGCATCGTCGCCAAGCTGCTGGCGGTGGCCGGCGTCGGCATCACCCTGATCGGTGTCGTGATGCTGCTCGTCATGGCCGTCACCGCGGGTCTGCTCGGTCCGCAGCTTCGCGTCGGCGGCGGCGCGCTGCTGTCCGTTGGTCTGGTGGGAGCGGCCGCCTGGATCAACCAGCGCGATGGCGGTCGCATCGGCGCGATCGCGTTGAGCGCCACGGGTTTCGCCGGGCTCTACCTCTGCGTTCTGGCCGCGACCTCCTTCTACGGCTGGATCCCACCGGTCGCGGGCCTGGTGGCCGCGGCTGTGGTTGCTGCCGCCGGAGTGGGACTCGCGATGGCGTGGCGCTCGCAGCCACTCGCCTGCCTGCTCACCCTTGGAGCCGGCCTGCTCGCACCCGCCTTGACCGAGACGCAGCTGAGCCTGCTCGCCTTCCTGCTTCTGCTGCAGGCGGCTGGCTGTGTGCCCGAGTTCGGCCGCAACTGGGCGTGGCTTTCGCTGGCGCGCAGTGCGCCGATCGCCATCGCTCTCGCCGTCATCGTCGTCGACGGACCGACGCCGCTGCTGTGGTTTGAGGCGCTCGCTGTGACGGCGGGTCTCGTTGCTCTCCTGTCCGGCATGGCCACTGCTCGTCGCCCGCTCGAGGCGCTGACCGGCGCGTCATACTTTCTGGTCAGCCTGCCGGTCGCGTTCAGCTTCGGCATCCTGGACCGGCCGGCGGCCCCCATCGTGGCTACCGCCTTCGTCGTGGTGACGGTCGTAGCGATGCTGACGCAACGGCCCATCGGCAGCGGCACCGGGGTGTTCGCGACCGTCGTGGCGAGCGTGGCCGTATTCGGTGCGGGTCACCAGGCGGTCACGGAGGGTTGGTATGGCGTGCTCTTCGCCAGCCTCGGCCTCGGAGTCATCGTGGGTGGTCGTCAGGTGCGTTGCCTGCACGCGATCTTTGCCGGCTGCGCCTCGGCGTTCGTCGGCCTGGTGTGGACGGTCGTGCGATCGGGGGAGCTGATGACGTCGCCGGTCGCCGCGTGGCAGACCGCGATCGGTGCGGCGGTGACCGCGGTGACCTGTGTTGTCCTGGTGGAGATCGCCCATCGCCGGATGTCGCCCGACAATGCCGTGATCGGTGCGGTCGCCGGCACCATAGGCGCGGTGGTGAGCGTGTCACTGGCGGAGTTCGCCGTGGGCGCGGCGATCGCGGGCCGGCCCGGTTTCGCCGCAGCGCACCCCGCCGTCACGGTCACCTGGGCGCTCGCCGGTGCCGCTGCGCTGGCGCTCAGCCTGCGGAGCTCGCAGCGCGCTGCGTGGCTGGCGTGCGGGCTCACCGGTGTGGGCCTGGCGCTGGTGAAGCTCTTCGTGCACGACCTGTCGGGCTTGTCTGGCTTCACCCGGGCGATCGCGTTCCTGCTGGTCGGCCTGTTGCTGCTCGCTTCTGGCGCGGGCTACGCCCGGGCGCTGGCCAAAATCGGTCGTCAGCAGCAGCCGTTGTCACCTCAGCCCTTCGGCCCGGCCCCGATGGGCCGGTGACCGCCGGGGCGTCCGCGCTGACCGAGCGAGCGCAACCGCGACAGCGGGTGCGCTCGCTCGCGTTTTACGCGGACTTGAGCAGGGTGATGATGCGGTGTTCGAGGTCGCTGTGCTGCCGGGGATTGATGGTGGGGAGTGGCAGGGGTGGTGGGGTGCTGGTGTACGCGTGGCCGGTGGGGGTGGTGGTGCTGACGGTATGCCGCCCACTGCCTCCGCTGCCGCTGTGGTCGCTGCTGGTGTCGCGTCGGGTGTGCCAGTCGGGGTGTTCTTTGAGGTAGTTGCAGCTGGCGCACAGGCCTTGGCCGTTGTCCATGCTGGTGGGTCCGCCGTCGGTGTGGCGGCGGATGTGGTCGATGTGGCGG
>NZ_JAAOIV010000013.1 GCF_011440275.1 Metallococcus carri
GCTCGACGCCGGCGCGGACAAGCCGCTCACCTTCGCCGACCTCGGCCCCGAGGAGAATCCCGCGCTCGGCCGCCGCGGCCTGCGGCTGTCGGCCGAGCGGCCCGACCTGCTCGACAGCCAGCTGGCCGCGCTCGCGGCGGCCGGCAAGGCCACCGGCGCCGACCTGCGCGTGATGGCACCGATGGTCGCGACCGCCGAGGAGGCCGCGTGGTTCGCCCGGCGCGTGCACGAACACGGCCTGCCCAAGGCCGGCGTGATGATCGAGGTCCCGGCCGCGGCGTTGCGCTCACACCACGTGCTCGCCGAGGTCGAGTTCGGCAGCCTCGGCACCAACGACCTGGCGCAGTACACGATGGCCGCCGACCGGATGCAGGGCGAGCTGTCCGACCTGCTCGACCCCTGGCAGCCGGCCGTGCTCGACGTGATCGCGGCGGCGTGCACCGGGGCCGAGACCACCGGCCGCCCGATGGGCGTCTGTGGCGAGGCCGGCGGTGACCCGCTGCTCGCCCTCGTGCTCGTCGGCCTGGGCGTCTCGTCGCTGTCGATGGCGCCGAGCAAGGTGGCGATGGTGCGCTACGCACTCTCCCGGCATACCTGGTCGCAGTGTCAGCAACTGGCGACCCTCGCCCGGGCCGCCCGCACCGCGGGCGACGCGCTCGCTGCCGTGCGGGCCGAAGCCGACGAGGAACTCACCGCCCTGTTGTGACGGCGGCGGGCGGCGGCTGCCTCGACAGTCGCCGCCCGCCGCGTCGGTCGGCTCAGGCGGTGAGCTGCGGGTAGTCGGTGTACCCCTTGGCCCCGCCGCCGTAGAAGGTCGAGTCGTCGATCTCGTTGAGGTCGGCACCCGCACGCCACCGGGCCGGCAGGTCCGGGTTGGCGATGAACTCGCGCCCGACGGCCACGGCGTCACCGAGATCCGCCTGCAGGATGTCGTCGACATCCTGCAGCGTGGTGATGCTGCCGAAGCCGGAGTTGACGATGACCGGTCCGCCGAAGCGGCGCCGCAGATCCTGGGTCAGCTCCGCTGCCGGGTCGGCCAGGATGCTCAGGTAGGCCAGGCCCAGCGGGGCGATGCCGTCGACCAGGGTCTGGTAGGTCGCCCGGATGTCGGCCGGGTCGGTCTCCTCGATGCCGTTGAAGGCGTGCCCGGGGGAGATGCGCATGCCGACCCGGTCGGCGCCGATCGCGTCGGCCACGGCCTGCGCGACCTCGATCACGAAGCGCGCCCGGGCCTGCGGCGAACCGCCATACCCGTCGGTGCGCTGGTTGGTGTTGGGCGCGAGGAACTGGTGCAGCAGATAACCATTGGCGGCGTGCAGCTCGACGCCGTCGGCGCCGGCCTCGATGGTCGACTGCGCGGCGTGGACATATTCGGCGATGATCTGCGGCAACTCGTCGGTCTCGAGGGCGCGCGGCTGGTCGTGCGGCTTGGGGCCGTTGACAGTGATCATCTCGCCGGGAGCCTGGACTGCGCTCGGCGCGACGGTCTCCAGGCCGTTCTTGTTGTCGCTGTGGGCGATCCGCCCGGCGTGCATCAGCTGTATGACGATTGTGCCGCCGTCCGCGTGCACCGCGTCGGCGACCTTGCGCCAGCCGGCGATCTGCTCGGGGGTGTGGATGCCAGGGGTGTTGAGATAGCCCTGCCCACGCTCGCTCGGCTGGGTGCCCTCGCTGATGATCAGGCCGGCACCGGCGCGCTGACCGTAGTAGGTCGCGTTGAGCTCCGTGGGCGCCATACCTTTGCCGGCACGGTTGCGGGTCAGGGGTGCCATCACAAAGCGCTGCGGCAGGTCCCAGCGGCCGATGCGGATCGGGTCGAACGCGGAGGTCATGAGGTGGTGATTCCTTTCGTTGCGGACGCAACCACCTCGAACTGCTTTGTGCCGCAACCTATTCCGCCGTATGACGAGACTCACGTCCCGTCATACGGCGGAAGGTCGATCAGCGCTTGCTGGTGGAGACCACCGCGCCGGTGTCGGGGTTGAGGATCACCTGCGGCGCCTTCGGGTTGGGCAGGTGCAGCATGCCGGTGATCGGGTTGGCCCAACCGTCGGCCGAGCTGTCACCGATCCGGCCCAGCCCCCAGTTGTCCTCGATGAACCGCAGGATCGAGGACTGGTCGGTCTGGGTGTGGTCGACGTAGTTCGACTTGGCGTAGGGCGAGATCAGCAGCAGCGGCTGCCGGGTGCCGGGACCGCAGCGGTCGACATACCCACCGTGCATCGGCACGCCCTTGGCGTAGGCGTCGGTGCAGACCGCCGCGTCATCGGTGGTGTTGGAGGAGTTGGTCAGCGTGGCCATCTGGTGGTCGTACCAGCCGTCGGAGTCGTCATACGCGAGCACGACGAGGGTGTTCTTCCAGTTCTTCGACTTCTGGATCGCGTTGACCTGCTGCGCGACGAACTTCTGCTCGTCCAGCGGGTCGGAGTATGCCGCGTGCCCGTCCTGGTAGTTCGGCGCCTTGAGGAAGCTCACCGCCGGCATGGCATCGGAGTTCACCACCTTGGCGAAGTCGGTGATGTCGTACTGGTGGTTGGCCTGGTCGGTCTTGCCGATCATGGCCGTCGAGCTCGGCGGTAGGTGCTTCGGGTTGGCCGTCGACTTGTAGTACTGGAACGGCTCGTGGTGCGGGTTGTAGTCGGTGGAGCTGACCCCGGCGACATTGGTGTGCTTGTCGCCGCACACCGCGCGGGTGGTGCCGGTCGCCGGGACCGTCGGGCGGAAGCCGTCCTGGAACCAGCCCCAGGTCACCTGCTGGGCGTTGAGCAGGTCGCCGACGTTCTTGCCATCCAGGCCGGCCACCGGGTACTTCGTCGAGGAGCAGTCGTCCCACACCGGGTCCGGGTCGCCGGTCACCGTGCCGACGCCCTGGGCGTTCGGGAATTTCACCGTGTAGGGGTCCGGGGTGGCGGTCGGCCGGCGGGTCACCGGGTCGTAGGAACGCACGCCGTGGGTCTGGCCGGAGATCAGGTTGAGCGCGCCCGGCGTCGACGGGCCGAAGGTCGTGGAATACGAGTTGTCGCTCATCGCGTAGTTCTGCGCGTAGTTCCACAGGCCGGTGACGGTGTTGCCGTCGTAGTAGCCCATCGTCAGGCCGGTCCGGCCGTACTGCCCGGGCGCGCAGGCGTCCCGGCTGGTGTACTCCACGAACTTGTCCATCCTCCCGCCGTCGAAGGCCTTCTGCTCGGCGGTGTAGTCGTGGTCCTGGTCGCAGGTCACGGCCTGGCCGGGCGTCAGCCGGAAGGGCTGCACCGTGTTGGGATTGTTCGGTGCGAGCAGCCCGGCGTTCGCCAGGTTGTTGGTGCGCGGAGTGTTCGGCTCGGCGGTGAACGTCGTCGCCGGCCGGCCGGTGCCCTGCTGGGTCTCACCGGGGATATTCGCGGCCTTGGGGTAGGTCGCGAAGTAGTGGTCGTAGGAGATGTTCTCCTGGAAGATCACGACGACATGCTGGATCGGGCTGGCGACCTTGCCCCAGCCGTGGCCGCTGCTGCTCGTCGCGGCGTGGCCAGCGGACGCGCTGGCCGGGGCGAGGCTGAGGGCGAGCAGGCCGAGGCCGGCGGCGCCGATGGCCGCCGTCCGACAGGTGGTGGAACGCTTCACGGGGTTGCTCCTTGAATGACGGACTAGCAGGAGTGCTCGGCAAGCCGCCCGCCCCCGTCGAAGCGGCGGTGCCGAGGCGGCCACACGCTAGGGGCGGAGTCTGAAAGGACTCGGGGTCGTGCGCCGAGTTCGCCCAGCGTTCACGCCGGAGCCGGTGGATCGTCTCCGATTTCTCAGGGTGCGCTCAGGCTCGGGCGGGGTATGCCGCCCAGCCGCAGCCGCTTGGGGCGGGCGCGGCGCCAAAAGTCTCCATAGTGGCGACCTCGTGCGGGCTGCAGGGCGGGCGTGGCACCAAAAGTCTCCATCGTGGCGACCTCGTGCGGGCTGCAGGGCGGGCGCGGCGCCAAAAGTCTCCATAGTGGCGACCTCGTGCGGGCTGCGGGGCGGCGCGGAGCCAGCTCGCTTCACAGGGTCGAGGCGTACCGTCGAGACATGAACAGCCTGGTGCGTCGGCATCCGGCGGTGCGGTGGGCGGCTCCCGCACTCGTCGTCGGTCTGATCGGAGCCGGTCAGCTGGTGTCCCGGTCCGCCGACGCGGCGCCCAGCCTGCCCGCCAAGACACCGCAGCAGTTGCTCGCCTCGGCGCTGTCGGCGAAGGTGCCGGGCCTGTCCGGCACGGTCACCACCAGCGCCGACCTCGGTCTGCCGCAACTGCCAGAGGGCACGGGCAGCGGGGTTGCCGGCATACCGCTCAGTCTGTTGAGCGGCAGTCACACGATGAAGGTCTGGTATGCCGGGGGCACGGGCGCGCGGGTCGCGCTCCTGGGTCGCCAGAGCGAGACCGACCTGATCGCCAACCGCACCGACGCCTGGGTCTGGAACAGCTCGGACCGCACGGTGCTGCACGCCAAGCTGCCCTCCGGGGGTAAGCACGCCAACGCCCCGGTCGAGGCACCGAAGTACTCCCCGCAGCAGATCGCCGACTGGGCGCTGAAGCAGGCCGGGCCGACGACGGCGGTGTCGAGCTCGGCCAACACGGTCGTGGCGGGGCGGTCGGCATACGACCTCACCCTCACCCCCAAGCAGAGCGGCACCAAGGTCGGTTCGATCCACGTCGCGATCGACGCCAAGACCTCGATTCCATTGCAGGTCAAGGTGTTTGCCAAGGGTGCGGCCAACCCGGCGCTGTCCGTCGGCTTCTCCCAGGTGTCCTTCACGGTGCCGGACAAGAAGGTCTTCGAGTTCACGCCACCGGCTGGTGCAAGTGTGAAGTCCGTTGCGCCACAACGGCATTCGACCGATAAGACCTCGGCAGCGAAGGGCCGACTCGCCATGCCGTCGATCAGCGGCACCGGGTGGGAGACGGTGCTCACCACGACGTTGCCGAGCAAGGCCAGCCAATCCGTGCAGGACGCCCTCACCATGCTGCCGGCCGTGTCCGGCAGCTGGGGCAAGGGCCGGCTGCTCGACACCGCGCTCGTCAGCGCCGTGGTGACCGACGACGGACGGGTGGCTGCCGGCATGGTGCCACCGTCGGCTCTTTACACCGCCCTTGGCCGCGGCTGACCCGCCCGCGCAGGCCGGTGACGGCTTCGCGGTGCGCACCGAGGGTCTCGGCAAGCGGTATGGCGCGCAGGACGCCGTGCACGACCTCGACCTGGTGGTCCCGGCCGGGGCGGTCTACGGCTTCCTCGGGCCGAACGGCTCAGGCAAGACCACGACGATCCGGATGCTGCTCGGGCTGATCTCACCCACGACCGGCCGGCACGAACTGCTCGGTCACCCGATGCCCGACGGGCTGCTCGCCGCGCTGCCCCGCGTCGGTTCGCTCGTCGAGGGCCCGGCCTTCCACCCGCACCTGTCCGGGCGTGCTAACCTGACCCGGCTGGACGCCGCGGACCAGCACGCGGACCCGGCCACCCGCCATACCCGCATCGGGGAGGCACTCGAGCGCGTCGGATTGACCGCGGCGGCAGGCAAACGCTTCCGCGCCTATTCGCTCGGCATGAAGCAGCGGCTGGCGATCGCCGCCGCCCTCCTCGCGCCGCGCGACCTGCTGGTGCTCGACGAGCCCACCAACGGCCTCGATCCGCAGGGCACCCGGGAGATCCGCCACCTGGTCGGCGCGCTCGCGCAGGAGGGCGTCACCGTGCTGATCTCCTCGCATCTGTTGTCGGAGGTCGAGCAGGTCTGCACGCATGTCGGAGTGATGCGGGCCGGCACCCTGGTCGCGCAGGACTCGATCGAGGGGTTGCGCGCCCGCCAGCGTGCCGAACTCGTGCTCACCACACCGGACCCCGACCGCGCCCGCGTCGTCCTGCAGCGCGCCGGCGTGCGCGAGCTGGCCGCCTCGGCCGACGGTCTCACCGGCACACCGGGTGAGCAGCCCGCCGAGCGGATCGTCGAGGCACTGGTCGCCGACGGCGTGCGAGTGCGCGGCATCGAACTGCGCACACCGAAACTCGAGGAGCTCTACGTGCAGCTGACGGGTGAAGGGTTCGACGTCCGTGGCTAGCCTGCTGCGCTCCGAGATCGGGCTGATGATGAGCCGCCGGCGCAACCAGATGGGCCTGCTCGTGCTCGCCGGCGTGCCCGTGCTCCTGGCCGTCGCGACCAAGCTGTCCGGCGGCGGCGGCGAGCACGGGGGCGGGGCGGATTTCATCAGCCAGGTCACCCAGAACGGCCTCTTCGTGCCGCTCGCCTCGCTGACGCTCGAGCTCACGCTCTTCCTGCCGATGGCGCTCGCAATGGTGTCCGGTGACGCGATCGCCGGCGAGGCCCACCAGGGCACGCTGCGCTATCTGCTGACCGTGCCGGTCTCGCGCGTCCGGTTGCTCGCGGTGAAATATCTCGCGCTGGTCTTCGGTGCCTTCGTCGCGGTGACCGTGGTGCTGGCCGCGGGGTTGATCGCGGGCACGCTGCTGTTCGGTGCGCGCCCGATGATCACCCTGTCCGGCACGACGATCGGCGTCGGCGCGGGCCTTTGGCGGCTCGCGATCGCCGGGCTGTATGTCGTCGCCGGCCTCTGCGCGCTCGCGGCGATCGGGTTGTTCGTCTCCACCCTGACCGAGCAACCGATCGCGGTGACGGTGGCGGTGATGGTGGTGACCTCGGCAATGTGGATCGCCGATCAGATCCCGCAGCTGTCCTTCCTGCACGGCTGGCTGCTCGTGGACCGCTGGCCGGCCTTCGCCGACCTCATCCGGCAGCCGCCGGTGTGGGACTCGATCGTGCAGGGCCTGCTCGTCGACGGCGCGTATGCCGTCGTCTTCCTGCTGCTGGCGTGGGCTCGCTTCGCGGGCAAGGACATCACCAGCTAACAGCGGGACATCTGGCGCACCCGTTCACATCTGGCACGCCCGGTCAGATCTGGCACGGCATGCGGCGCCAGACGTGACGTGCGGTGCCAGATGTGCAGTCTCGATCTGGCGGGTCGGATCGCCGCTGGTCGTGCCGCGCTGCCACCGTCTTGGGCGCCCTTGCTTCGAAGGCGACGGTCCCGTTGGTCTGGAAGCTGCGTATGCCGTCCGCCCCAGCCCGCGCGAACGCCGCCTCCAGGCCCAGCCGGTCAGGGCTGCCCGGATGACCGAGGTTCAGGTTGCGGAAGAAGGCGACCGCGGCCGGCATACCCGCTCCCGACCGGTCAGGCGGACGGGTGGGTCATGTCGGCCGGGACGACCCACTTGTCGAAGTCCTCGCCGCTGACGTCACCGGAGGCGATCGCCGCCTCGCGCAGCGAGGTGCCCTCCTTGTGCGCCTTCTTGGCGATGGCCGCGGCCTTGTCGTAGCCGATGTGCCGGTTGAGCGCGGTGACCAGCATCAGGTTGGTCTCCAGGTTGTGCGCGATGCGCTCGGTGTCCGGCTCGATGCCGCGGGCGCAGTGCTCGTCGAAGGACAGGCAGGCGTCGGCGAGCAGGCGGCTGGACTCCAGCACCGCGTGAGCCATGACCGGCTTGTAGACATTGAGCTGGAAGTTGCCCTGGCTGCCGGCGAAACCCACGGTGGCGTCATTGCCGAACACCCTCGTCGCGACCATCGTCATCGCCTCGGCCTGGGTCGGGTTGACCTTGCCCGGCATGATCGAGCTGCCCGGCTCGTTTTCGGGAATCCTCAACTCTCCCAAGCCATTTCGCGGACCAGAGGCATACCAGCGCACGTCATTGGCGATCTTCATCAGCGCCCCGGCGAGCACCCGCTGGGCCGAGCTCGCCTGCACCAACGCGTCGTGCGCGCTGAGCGCAGCGAACAGGTCCGGCGCCTGCCGGAAGTCCTGGCCGGTCTCCTCGCTGATCTTGGCGGCGGCGAGCTTGCCGAAGTCGGGGTGGGCGTTGAGCCCGGTGCCGACCGCCGTGCCGCCGATCGCCAGCTCGCGCAATCCGTCGAGCGCGAAGCGGATGCCCTCGACCGCGAAGTCGAGCTGCGCGACCCAGCCGCCGATGACCTGGCCGAGCCGCACCGGGGTGGCGTCCTGCAGGTGGGTGCGACCGACCATGACGACGTCGGTGTAGGTAATCGCCTTGTCGTGCAACGTCTTTCGCAGCACGTCGACCGCCGGCAGCAGCCGCTCGACCAGGTCGAGCGCCACAGCGATGTGCATCGCGGTCGGGAAGGTGTCATTGCTCGACTGGCCGCGGTTGACGTGGTCGTTGGGGTGCACGGGCTTTTTCGAGCCGCGCTCACCGCCGGCGAGCTCGATCGCCCGGTTGGAGATGACCTCGTTGGCGTTCATATTGGACTGGGTGCCCGAGCCGGTCTGGAAGACCACGAGCGGGAACTGGTCGTCCAGGTCACCCGCGATGACCTCGTCGGCGGCGCGCACGATCAGGTCGGCGACATCCTTGGGCAGCTGGTCGAGCTCCGAATTCGCTTGTGCCGCAGCCTTTTTCAGTATGCCGAGCGCTCGGATCATCGGGCGACCCCACACGAAGGTGTCTCGGCCGATGTCGAAATTGCCCAGGCTGCGCTGGGTCTGCGCGCCCCAGTAGGCATCGCTGGGCACCTGCACCTCGCCCATGCTGTCGGTCTCGGTCCGGGTCTGCTGCTGCTCGCTCACCCCTCCACGGTATTAGCCCGGGCGCTGCGGCCGTCACCCGGTTGCCGCGAACCCGCCGGTTAGATTGCATGGGTGAGCGTCGACCTGGCCGAGGCAGAAGCGCTCGTGCGCGAGCGCGGCATACCGGCGCAGTTGTCCGTCCAGCACGCCGACGGGCAGGTGCTCGCCGATCTCGCGGTGAACTGCCCGGCCGACGGACTGTTCTGGATCTTCTCCGCGAGCAAACCGTTCGTCGGGCTGGTCGTGCACGAACTCATCACCCGAGGTGACCTCGACATCGATGCACCGGTCGCCGACTACTGGCCGGAGTTCGCCCACGGCGGTAAGGGCCACATCACCCTGCGTCAGGTGCTGCAACATCGCACCGGTATGCCGACCGCTGG
This sequence comes from Metallococcus carri, assembly GCF_011440275.1. GTDB lineage: Bacteria > Actinomycetota > Actinomycetes > Actinomycetales > Dermatophilaceae > Metallococcus > Metallococcus carri. The sequence goes on from NZ_JAAOIV010000013.1 coordinate 8,977, forward strand.
TCACCCCCTCGTCGACATCCTCACCATGCCGTCCTGGCCGGTGCTGGTCCGCCGCATCGAGCGGGCGAAGCCGCGGTTCACCGGGCCGGCGCCCGACCCGGCATACCAGTTCGTCATCTATGGGCACCTGCTCGGCGAGGTCGTGCAGCGGGTGACGGGCGAGCCGGTGGCCAGGGTGCTCGACGAGCTGATCCTGCGACCACTCGGCGCGCACGACACCCACCTCGGCCTGACCGGTGCGCAGCTGCCGCGCGCGGTGAGTTTCGTCGGAGGCACCGGCGATGCCCGGGCGGTCGCGGCCTTCCTCAACCGGCCGCACGTGCGGCGCGCGGTGATCCCCGCCGCGGGCCTGTCGACGACCGCGCACGACCTCGCCAGGTTCTACCGGATGTTGTTGGGCGGCGGCGAGATCGACGGCGTGCGCGTGGTGGCGCAGGAGTCGATCGAGCGGATGCGGGAGCCGTCGAGCGACGGCGGTGTCGACCGGTTCATCGGGCTGCCGATGCGGTGGGGCCAGGGCTTCCAGCTCGCGCTGCCACCCGAGGTCGCGACCGACCCCTTCGGCACCCTTGCGTCACCAAACACCTTCGGGCACAACGGAAGTGACTGCTGCATCGGCTGGGCGGACCCGGATCGCGGCATCGCCTTCGGCTATCTCACGGCCCGCGCGATGCGCAGCGCGGAGCAGAACCGGCATCTTGGCCGCGTCGCCGATGCGGTGCTCCGCGCGGTCGACGGATAGCAATGTGCTGACATTATGACGTGCTGCACGCAGGCTGCCTATGATGGCGCGCATGGCCGTCACGGTGCCCGTCGTGATCGATCGCAGCAGTCCGGTGCCGCTCTACCACCAGCTGGCTGAGCAACTCACTGACGCGATCGAGTCGGGCCTGCTCAAGCCGGGCGACCCCTTCGAGAACGAACTCGCCCTCGCCGAGCGACTGTCGCTGTCCCGGCCGACAGTGCGCCGCGCCATCGGCGAACTCGTCCAGCGCGGCCTGCTCGTGCGACGGCGCGGCATCGGCACGACGGTCGCCAGCGAGGTGATCCACCGCCGCGACGAACTCACCAGCCTGTTCGAGGATCTGGTCCGCAGCGGCCGCACCCCGCGCACCCAGTTGCTCACCTTCGACCGCCACGCGCAGGATGCGACGGCGGCGCAGTTCTTCGGGGTGCCGCCGGACACCGAGCTGGTGCACGTCGAGCGGCTGCGGTTCAGCGGCGAGGTGCCGCTGTCGGTGCTCAACAACTGGCTGCTGCCGGCCACCACCACCTTCGACGAACGCGAGCTGGAGACCCGTGCGCTCTATGACCTGATGCGCGGTGTCGGCGTGCGGCCGGTGGTCGCCAAGCAGCGCATCGGGGCCCGTCGCCCGACCGGCGCCGAGCGCAAGCTGCTGCGCGTCGGCCGCAGCGAGCCGCTGCTCACCATGGTCCGCGAGGCCTATGACGACCGCGGCCACCCGGTGGAGTTCGGCGACCACGTCTACCGCGCCGACCAGTACACCTTCGACATCACCGTCCACGAGTCCTGAACTCACTCGTCGGCAGCGGAGGCAGGCTCGCGCGCCCGTGAGAGATTGGGACGGTGAGCCCGACGCATCGCTTCCGCACCCACCTTCCCTATCCGCCGGCGCAGGTGTGGGACTGGTTCGGCCGTCCCGGGGCGTTCCTGCGGCTCGCCCCGCCGTGGCAGACCCTCCAGCCGTATGCCGAAGCCGCGAACCTTCGCGACGGACGCGCCGAGCTGCGCGCGCAGGTCGCCGGGCGCACCATCCCCGGCTCGACGTGGGTCGCCCAGCACGATCCGGGCCGCTATCTGCAGGGGCAGCAGTTCGCCGACCGGTGCGTCTCCGAACCGATGGCGACGATCACCGGATGGGACCACCTGCACCGGTTCGAGGCCGACGCCGAGGGCACGACCGTCATCGACGAGGTGACGACGCGGCTGCCGCGCCGGATGCTCGAGCCGATCTTCGCCTACCGCCGCACCCAGCTGCTGGGCGATCTCGCGGCGCACGCGAAGCTGGGGCCGGTCGCGCCGCTGACCGTGGCGATCACGGGGGTGTCAGGTCTGATCGGCAGCGCGCTCGCGGCATACCTCTCGACAGGCGGGCACCGGGTGATCTCGCTGGCGCGCAAGCCGACCGACCCGGCGCGGCGCAGCTACGAGGAGCGCAACTGGGACCCCGACAGTCCGGCGCGAGACCTGCTCGAGGGCGTGGACGCGCTCGTCCACCTGGCCGGTGCGTCGATCGCCGGACGCTTCACCGACGAGCACATGGCCACGGTGCGCGACAGCCGGGTCGGCCCCACCAGGGCGCTCGCCGAGCTCGCCGCGAGCGGCCCGCACCGGCCGAAGGTTTTCGTCAGCGCCTCGGCGATCGGTTACTACGGCGCCGACCACGAGGACGAGTTGCTCACCGAGGACAGCCCTGCCGGGGAGGACTTCGTCGCCTCGGTCGTGCGCGAATGGGAGGACGCCGCGCTGAGCGTGGACAACCCGGTGCGCACGGTGCTCGTCCGCACCGGGATCGTGCAGTCGGCCCGGGGCGGGACGCTCGGGTTGTTGCGCCGGCTGTTCGAGACCGGGCTCGGCGGCCGGCTGGGCGATGGGCGGCAGTGGATGTCGTGGATCGCTCTGGACGACCTGCTCGATGTCTACCTGCGCGCCATCACCGACGAGTCGCTGCAAGGCCCGGTCAACGGGGTGAGCGCCGAGCCGGTCCGCAACAGCGAGTTCACCCGCGCACTCGGCTCGGCGCTGCACCGGCCGACGCTGCTGCCGGTGCCGTCCTTCGGACCGAAGCTCGTGCTGGGCTCTCGTGGCGCCGACGAACTCGCGCTCGCCAGCCAGCGGGTCAGCCCCTCGGTGTTGCTGCAGAGCGGGCACACCTTCCGGTGGCCGACCATCGAGCGCGCGCTCGCCCACGAGGTCGGCCGCGACCGCTAGTTGTCGTAGGTGATGGTGACCCGGCGGTTCTTGGCGCGGCCCTCGGGGTTGTCCGAGCCGTCCGGTGTGACGTTCGGCGCCACCGGCTGGGTCTGACCGGCCGAGGACACTTCCAGCTTCACGCCGGGGATGAGCCGCTTCAGCTCGTCCGCGACGGCCTGGGCGCGCTGCTTGCCGAGCTGCAGGTTGCGCGCCGGCGTGCCCTTGCTGTCGGTGTGGCCGACGATCTTCAGGGTCTTGCCCTTGGACGACTCGCGGATCGTCTCGGCCGCCGACTTCACCGCCGCCTTGCCGGCCGGAGTCAGGCTCGAGCTGTCGAAGTCGAAGAGCACGTCGTCGAACAGGTCGAGCGCGGTCGTGTTGCCGACATTGCAGACCGTGTAGCGCCCGGCGAGTTTCGCGCCCGGCCCCGGATTGCCGATCGAGGTTTTCTTGCCGTCCTTGTCGATATAGAAGGCACCGGACCGGGCGGCCGGGCCCTTGCTGCCGTCCGACCCGACGAACTGCAACCCCTGGGCGTTGGCGCACGCCGTCGAACCGTCCTTGGCCACCACGATGACGCCGGTCTTGTCGATGATCGTGCCCGCACCATTCGCGTCGACCACCGAGGCGCCGCTTTGCCCCTTGCCCTGCCAGCTGGCCCGGCCGCCCTTCAGCGTGAGCGTGCCGCGCGGCGAGGTGTAGGTGCCTTGCTTCGGGTCGCTGATCTCGGCGCCGGTGTCCACGACATACCGGACTCCGTTGGTGTAGACGAAGGTGACCTTCGACCCCTCGACGAGATATCCGCCCCTCATCGTCAGGGTGCCGGCAGCGTCGGGGCTGGTCGGTGCGGAGCTCGACGAGCTCGAGGGGCTTGAGGGGCTGGAACTCGACGAACCCGGACTCGGCGTTGCCGAGGGCGACGAGCTTGTCGCGGTGCTCGGGCTGGCCGGCGGATTGGCATCCGAGCTGGGCCCGGTGACGGTGCCGTCCTGGCAGCCGGTGAGTGCGAGCGCGGCGATCGCCGCGGCCGCCGCGCTGGCCGTGCGGATGGTATGACGCATGATTCTCCCCTGATCGTCGCGGCGCTGCCGACACGGCGCCCTGGGCCTCAGACGCACAGCGGTGCGACGCGGTTCCGCCCCGGGTCGGCGAGCGCACGCCCGCACTCACCCGGGAGCGGGGCGGGCGCCATACGCTGGATCGACGCGACCCAAGGAGCAAAAGTTGTCGAGCACGACCTTCATGGCCTACCGCGCGGCGCCGGACGGGCCGGCTCGCGGCGGGATCGTGCTGTTGCCCGGAGACGAGGCGATCGCCGACCGGCTCGCGGCGGAGGGATATGTCGTGCTCGCACCGCAGGGTGACCAGGCCGCCTCCGGGCTGCGGCGGCTGGTCGACGCGCTCGCCGCCGATCGCGGGGTCGACGGCCGGATCGCCGTGCTCGGCTCCGGGCCCGAAGGCGACGCCGGGTATGCGCTCGCCACCGACCGGCGGGTGCGGCTGGTGGTGAGTTTTGACACCGACCCCGGAGATGTCGACGAGGTCGCCGACATTCGCGCCAATGTCGCGGCCTTCTTCGCCGCCGACTCACCGACCGTGGCGGTGCTGCCCGAACTGCGCGCCGCCATGCGCCGGGCCGGCGTCCGGTTCACCGCTCGCGTCTATCCCGATGTCACGGCGAGCTTCTTCGGTGACCCGGCCTCCGACGGCGTCGCCGACGACTCCTGGCACCGTTCGCTCGCGCTGCTCGCCGCCAACCTGGCATGAGGGTCCTCACCACCACGCTGGAGATGACCGATCCGGCGCAGCAGCGACCGGCTCGCCCGCTGCCCGCCGGTGTCCGGATCGAGGAGGCGACCGCGGTCACCCCCGAGTTCGCGCGATTCCTGTATGCCGTGGTGGGCGGCCCCTGGACCTGGGTCGACCGGCTCACCTGGTCGCGTGAGCAGTGGGCGGGCGAACTGGCCGCGCCCGGCACCCGGTTCTTCGTCGCGTATGCCGAGGGTGTGCCCGCCGGCTATGTCGAGCTCACCGCCGGGCCGGGGGAGGACGAGGTGGAGATCCGATACTTCGGGCTGGCCGAACAGTTCATCGGGCGCGGGGTCGGCGGAGCGTTGCTCGCGCACGGGATCGCGGCCGCGTGGTCGGCGCCAGGGGTGCGGCGGGTGTGGGTGCACACCTGTTCCCTCGACGGGCCGGCGGCCTTGCCCAACTACGAGGCGCGCGGGCTGCGGGTGGTGTCGGCGGTGGAGAGCGATGAGCCGGTGCCGGACGCGCCACTCGGCGCCTGGCAGTCCACCACCGGTCTGCCCCGCTAGCAGGGGCGGGAGCGCGGTCGGTCCCGGCGTGCGAGGTTCTGCCCGGCGCCCGGAAATCCCGACATGATGGCGACTTTTGGTGGCTCGGGGCCGTCATACCGCGGGTTGGGGTCGCCGATCCGGACATAATGGCGACTTTTGGTGGCGTGGGTCCGGCATACCGCGGGTTGGGGTCGCCGATCCGGACATAATGGCGACTTTTGGTGGCGTGGGTCCGGCATGCGGCGGCGCGGAGCCCCGGGCTACCCGCGCAGCAGGGCGTCGATGCGCTCGATGGTGAGGGCGGTGGCGTCCGCATCCCCGTCGGGGCCGTCGGTGTCGGTGAACAGGTGGCCCTTGCCCGGCACGACGAAATCGCTGAACGACGCACCCTCCGCCTCGACCGCAGCACGCAGCGCGGCGACATCCTCCTCTTCGATCCAGTGGTCCTGCGCGTAGCGGTGCACCTGCACCGGCTGGCCCGGCCACCGACTGTGCGGCGCGGCCACCGAATGCATCAGGATCACCCCGGCGGCCTGCGGTCGCGTGCCGGAGAGCGTCTGCGCGAAGGCCGCACCGAGCGAGAATCCGGCGAGCGCCGCGCCGTCGTCGAGTCGTTCGACGGTCGGCAGGATGCGCTTGAACAACTCCCGCGCGCCGGTGCGGTCGCGGTAGTCGATGCCGGCCTCCTCGTCGGCGAACACCTGACCCTCGTAGTAGTCGGGCACCACGACGTCGTGGCCGCGGGCCTCAAGCGCCTCGGCGAAGGAGGTCACGGCCGGGCGCAGGCCGAGTGCGGAGTGCAACAGCAGGATCTGGCTCATATCCGGCCAACCTACCGGCCGGCGTCAGCCGAAGAGGACCGCCGCCTCATCCCAGCGATGCCGCGGCACGACCTTGAGCTCGGTGGTCGCCGACCGCAGGTCGACGGTCTCGATGTCGATGCCGCGCAGGCTCACCATCGTGCCCCACTTGCGCTCGACCACGGCGTCGATCGCCGCCGCGCCGAACCGAGTCGCGAGCACCCGGTCGTATGACGTGGGCACCCCGCCGCGCTGCAGGTGACCCAGGGTGGCGACGCGGGTCTCGATGCCGGTGCGCTCCTCGATGAGTGGACCGAGCGCCTCACCGACGCCCCCGAGCCGCGGCCGGCCGAAACCGTCGACCGCATCGCGGGCGATGATGTCGCCGTCCTCCAAGGTGAACCCCTCGGCGACGACGACCAGGGGCGCGCGGCCTCGGTCACGGGCGCTCTCCACCCACTCACAGACCTGGTCCAAGGTGACCGGCACCTCGGGCACGAGCACCGCGTGCGCGCCGCCGGCGAGCCCGGCGTGCAACGCGATCCAGCCGACGTGGCGGCCCATCACCTCGACCACCATGCACCGGTGGTGGGACTCGGCGGTGGTGCGCAGCCGGTCCACCGACTCGGTCGCGATCGACACCGCGGTGTCGAAACCGAAGGTGTAGTCGGTGGCCGACAGGTCGTTGTCGATCGTCTTGGGCACGCCGACGATCGGCACGCCCTCGTCATACAGCATCCGCGCGACGGTGAGCGTGCCCTCGCCGCCGATGGCGATGATGGCGTCCATCGCGTGGGCCGCCATCACCTCCTTGACCCGCTCGGCGCCCCCCGCGTCACCGCGGAAGGGGCTGACCCGCGAGGTGCCGAGGATCGTGCCGCCCTGCCGGGACAGGCCGCGGACTTCGTGCCGCGGCAGCGGTATGACGTCGTCCTCCACCAGCCCGCGCCAGCCGTCGCGGATGCCGAGGAAGGTCTGGCCGTGGATCCGGTCGCCCTTCATCACGGCTCCGCGGATCACAGCGTTGAGGCCGGGACAGTCGCCGCCGGCGGTGAGGATGCCGATATTCACGGGCGAAAGCATCCCTGCTACTCCCGCGTCACCCAAGCGGCTGCCCGCGGACTGGGCGCCGGTGTGCCAGGCTCGCAGCCATGACTGTGCCCGCCAAGCTGCTCTGTCTCGCGTTGGTGATCGACCGCCAGGGCGGGCGAATCCTGTTGGGGCACAAGCTTCGTGGCATCGGGATGGGCAAGATCGTCGGGCTCGGCGGACATCTCGAGCCGGGCGAAACAGCCCGGGCGGCCGCGGCCCGCGAACTGGAGGAGGAGTCCGGTCTGGTCGTGCCCGAAGCCGCACTGGTCGAGGTCGCCCGAGTGTGGTTCGACTTCGCCAGCCCGGACTGGCCGCCCTTCGACGTCGCCGTCTTCACTGCCGACACCTGGACCGGCGAGATCCGCGACTGCGACGAGATCGAACCTGCGTGGTATCGGCTCGACGCGCTGCCCTGGGAGCGGATGTGGGATGACAACCGCATCTGGTTGCCGCACGTGCTGCGCGGCGAGGCGGTCGACACCCGGATCGGCTACGACCTGAGCGGAGAGCGCGTCGTCTCGGTGCAGCTCACCGTGCGGTGAGGTTCCTGCGAAACCCGAGGCACACCGGCATACCCGCAGGTAACCTCGCCTGAAGATGATCTCGGGCCAGTGCAGGGAGTGATGCAGATGTCGACGATCAGCTACAGCCGCAAGGGCAGCGGGCAGCCGGTGGTGCTCATCCACGGGATCGGCCATCGCCGGCAGGCGTGGCAGCGCGTCCCCGACATGCTCGCGCAGCGGTATGACGTGATCGCGATCGACCTGCCCGGCTTCGGTGAGTCGCCGATGCCGCAGAAGCCGGCGAACACTTCGGTGCGCAGCTATGTCGAGCAGGTCGAGGACTTCATCCGGTCGCTCGACCTGCCCACCCGACCGCATGTCGTCGGCAACTCCCTCGGCGGCATGATCGCGCTTGAGCTCGCCACGCGCGACCAGGTGGCCTCGGCGGTGGCCCTGTCACCGGCGGGGTTCTGGAACGCCCTCGAGCTGTGGGGTGTCACCGGCCCCAACCTGATCGCGCTGAAGGCGTCGACCTATGCGCCCGGGCCGGTGCTCAAACTCTTCGCCGACAAGCCGGCGCTACGCAAGCTGTCGATGCGCAGCCTCTATGTCCACCCCGAGTGGCTGTCGCCGGAGGACGCCCTCGGCGACACCCTCAACCTGCGCAACTCCAAGGGCTTCTGGCCGACCTTCTTCCGGGCAATCCCGTTGCAGTACAACGCAACTCCCAAGGTGCCGACCGCGATCGGCTGGGGCGAGAAGGACCGCCTGCTGCTGCCGCGGCAGGCCCGTCGGGCCCAGGAGCGACTCGGTGCACCGGTGCCGGTGCGGATGCTGCCGGGCTGCGGTCACGTGCCGATGCTCGACGACCCGCAGGCCGTGGTCGACCTCGTGGAGGAGACCATCGCCCGCGCCGAGACGCCGGCGGTCGCTGCGGTCTGAGGGTGGCGTCGGCCTCCGCTGGCGTTAGCGCAGTGAGCGCAGTTGGCGCCGTCAGCGCCCGTCAGCGTAGGAAGTCGGCCGCGAGGCCCGGCCAGGCCGCCAGGTCGTCCGGATCGGAGGCCAGCTTCAGGTGGGCGTCCGGGATCAGGTCGGCGAGGCGCTCGGCGGTGGACAGCGGGTGGCCGGGATCACCGACCCACGCCAGGATGAGCGTCGGCTGCGGCAGGCCGGCGAGCGCGTGCGGCTCGGGCAGATCCGAGCGGCCGGCACCGCGCAGGATCGACGGCCACAGCTGCTCGTCAAGGTCGGGATCGGGAAAACCGTTGTCTCCCAACGCTGGTGGCGACTCCTCTTGCGGCTGCATCGCCCGGAAGCGCTCGGCGCCATACTGCTCCAGCAGCCGTGCACCCTGCTCGTATGCCGCCGTCTGCTCGGCCCGCGTGGACCAGGCGGTCGGCGGGATCACCAGCACCAGCCGGCCGAACCGCTGCGGCGCCCGCACCGCCGCATGCAAGATCGTGGCGCACCCCATCGAGGCACCGATCGCAGCCACCGGCTCGGCCGGACTCACGGCATCGGCCACCGCGAGCAGGTCACCGGCCAGCGCGGACCACTGCCAGTCGTCCGGCTCCGGCCGGCCGGTGGAGCGGCCGTGGCCGCGGGCGTCATACGTCACGACCCGGTGCGTGGCCCGCAAGGCGGACGTCCAGTCGAAGCCGATCGCCCGGTCCGATGCGCGACTGGAGGTGAGGCCATGCAGCGCGATCACCGCGGGTCCTTCGCCCTCGATCGTGGCATCGAGGCGGGCGCCGGGCACATCGATGGTCGTCATGGGCCCACCTTGGCATCGTCACGGCGCGGCGATGCGTCGACCCGGTGTGCCGCAGATCACCTTTGCCGCCAGGACACCTACGGCTACCATCGTCGCCGTACATGAAGGGGAGTAGCCCTCCTCCTTGGCCAGCCCGTCGACATACTGGACCGCCCATGCGGCCCCGGCGGCTGGGCCCGCGGCGCGATCGCGGGTGGGCGAGACCTTCGACCGGTCAGACAACTGTCTGTCGCGGGTCGAAGTCGTCCTCGCCTTCTTCTCGTGGCAGCACGAGAGGACTTCCCCTTGATCCACGTCATCTTGCTGCTCGTCTGCGCAGTGATCATCTATCTCGCGTGCGAGTTGTTCGTCAACGCCGTCGAATGGCTCGGCGCCCGCCTCGCGGTCGGTGCGATCGCGGTCGGCTCGATCCTCGCCGCGGCCGGCACCGCCCTCCCGGAAAGTGTCGTCACGCTGGTCGCGGTGCTCTTCGGCAGCGACGAGGCCGGGTCCGACATCGGTGTCGGTGCCGCTCTCGGTGGCCCGCTGGTCGTCGGCACCATCGCGTATGCCGTGACCGGGGCGATGCTCCTGCTGCGGCACCGCGCCAACCCCGCTGCGAAACGCGACGACATGGCCGGCGTCGACCTGCAGCGGATGGGTCGCGACCAGGTGTGGTTCATCGCGATCTTCGTCTTCAAGATCGCCCTCGGGCTGGTCGCCTTCGCGATCAAGCCCTGGCTGGGCTTGCTCTTCCTCGCCGCGTATGGCGTGTACTTCTGGCAGGAGATGCGCCAGGACGGCGACGCCGCCTCGCACGAGGACCTCGAACCGCTGCGACTGCAGCGCAAGCGTGAGCGGCCGGCGACCTGGGCGATCGTGGTGCAGACGCTCGCGACCCTGGCGGTGATTTTCGTGGCTTCGCAGGTGTTCGTGAGTCAGCTGGAGTGGGCCGGCCCGGCGATGGGGTTGCCGCCGATGGTGGTGGCGCTGCTGCTGTCGCCGATCGCGACCGAGCTGCCGGAAGTGCTCAACGCGATCATCTGGGTGCGCCAGGGCAAGACCGCGCTGGCGCTGGCGAATATCTCCGGCGCGATGATGATCCAGGCGACCGTGCCGTCGGGCATCGGCCTGCTCGGCACGCCGTGGGAGTTCGACACCGGAGCCACGCTCGCCGGACTCGCGACCCTGGCGTCGGTCGTCTACCTGACCATCCTGTTCCACCGGCGGGCGGTCACGGCGGGCCGGTTGGTTGTGGCGGGCGGCTTCTACGCCGCGTTCGCGGTCGGCCTCGCCGTGACGCTCTGAGGTATGCCGCCGGGCCCCCGCGGCACTGGCGCAAAACGCCCAGTTGGGCGATCCGTGTGTCCCCCGGACCGCGGCATCGGTGCAAAACGCCCAGTTGGGCGATCCGCGTACCACCCGGGCCGCGGCACCGGCGCAAAACGCCCAGTTGGGCGATCCGTGCACCACCCGGGCCGTGGCATCGGCGCGAAATGCCCAGTTGGGCGATCTGTGTGTCCGCTGGGCCGCGGCACTGGCGCAAGATGCCCAGTTGGGCGATCTGTGTGTCCGCTGGGCCGCGGCACTGGCGCAAGATGCCCAGTTGGGCGATCTGTGTGTCCCCCGGACCGTGGCATCGGCGCAAAACGCCCAGTTGGGCGATCCGCGCACCGCCTGGGCCGCGGCATCGGCGCAAAACGCCCAGTTGGGCGATCCGTGTGTCCGCCGGGCCGTGGCATCGGCGCGAAATGCCCAGTTGGGCGATCCGCGTGTCCCCCGGGCCGCGGCACTGGCGCAAGATGCCCAGTTGGGCGATCCGTGTGTCCCCCGGGCCGCGGCACTGGCGCGAAACGCCCAGTTGGGCGATCCGCGTACCACCCGGGCCGCGGCACTGGCGCAAAACGCCCAGTTGGGCGATCCGCGCACCAGCGAGCGGCCGCCTCAACCAGCGACGCTGTGCTAGGCGACGTCGGGGAGGTGCAGGCGCGCCCAAGCACGGCGGCCGCCGCGGACGGCATACACATTGTCGTGACCGCCGGCGCGCAGGGTCTCGGCGAGCAACCGCGACTGCGAGCCGTCGGCACACATGAGCAGCACCGGCCGGCCGGTGCGCAACGCGCTCGCCTGCAGGTCCTCCACGTCGACCACCGCAGCCCGCTCCCAGAGCAGGTCTTGGTAGGCCGCCCGCGGGCTGACCGTGAGCGAGTCGCGCGAACCGGTGCCGGCGGAGGCGAAGAGGCCTGCCGGTGAGGTGCCGCTCGAGGTAAACATAACGAGAGGTTAGAAAACAAATAACCCGATCTGCAATCGCACGTCCGCGATGTGGGCAGCGGCTCCGGTTCACCGCGCGTGCAGGTCTGCGTGCCATGCTCGGCGCATGACCTCCACGAAGCCCGTGACCCTGCTCGTCCTCGGCGCCGGCGGCGACCTCACCAAGCGACTGCTGCTGCCCGGCCTCGGCAGCCTGCTCAAGGTCGAGACGGGCCGCCAGGTGACCGTGGTCGGAGCCGACCGAGCCGAGTTGACCGACAAGGCCTTCGGCGCGCTCGTGCGCGGGGCCTTCGAGGGCGTGGGTGTCAACAAGCGCACCACCGATCGGATCGTGCGCACCGCGCGCTACCAGCAGGCCGACCTGCTCGACCCCGCCGCGCTCGCCGACCTGATCGCCGGCTGCGGCGACGACGAACTCGTCATCTACTTCGCGCTGCCGCCGTCGATCGCGGTCAAGGTCTGCGCCGAGCTGCAGAAGATCGGCCTGCCCAAGGGCACCCGGCTCGGCCTGGAGAAGCCGTTCGGCACCGACGAGGCGAGCGCCCGGGCGTTCAACAAGCAGTTGCAGCGCCTGGTGCCCGAGGAGCAGATCTTCCGGGTCGACCACTTCCTGGGAGTCGCCACCGTGCTCAACCTGATCGGCTTGCGCTTCGCCAACCGGATCCTGCAGCCGATCTGGAACGCTGAGCACATCGAGCGGGTCGAGATCGCGTATGACGAGGACCTCGCCCTCGAGGGTCGCGCGGGCTATTACGACGGGGCGGGTGCGCTGCGGGACATGCTGCAGAGCCACCTGCTGCAGGTGCTGGCGATCTTCGCGATGGAGCCCATCGCCAGCCTCGAGCCGCAGGAGCTCGCCGACCTCAAGGCGCAGGTGCTGCGTGCGACGCACTTGTGGGAGGACGACCCGACCCAGGCCAAGCGGGCGCGGTACACCGCGGGCAAACTCGGCCGCCGCAAGATCCCGTCGTATGTCGACGAGCAGGGTGTGGACCCCAAGCGCAAGACCGAGACGCTCGCGCAGATGACCGTCGAGGTGCGCAACAACCGCTGGACCGGCGTGCCGATCGTGCTGCGCAGCGGCAAGGCGCTCGGCCAGGCGCACAAGCAGATCGTCGCCTACCTGCGGCCGGTCGCCCATCTGCCGAGCGGCTTCATCGGCGAGGCGACCGGTGACGTGCTGATCATCGACGTCAAACCGGGCGCGGTCTCCTTCCGGCTGACGATGAATGCCGAGGGTGACCCGCTCGACCTGGAGCACAAGCTGCTCACCGCCGAGCTCGCCGACGGTCAGATGACGGCGTATGGCGAGGTGCTGCGCCACATGCTCGACGGCAACCAGCTGCTGTCGGTGCGCGCCGACGCGGCCGAACTGTGCTGGCACATCGTGGCGCCGGTGCTCGCGGCGTTCGAGGCGAACAAGGTGCCCCTGGAGGAATATCCCGCCGGCTCGACCGGCCCCGACGGCTGGCTGCCGAAGGACTCGGTGCTGCTGGACTCGGCATACGGGAACAGTGCCGCGGTCTAAGCGAGTTACTACATTCGTAGGACGGCGGGGGAGACCCGCGGGTAACTTGGACGCCGGACCCATACGGCGAGGAGTAGTGATGCAGCTCAAGGACCATTACGACGTGATCGTGGTCGGTGCCGGCCTGTCGGGAATCGACGCCGGCTACCGGTTGCAGACCATGTGCCCGGACAAGGACTACGCGATCCTCGAGAGCCGCGCCGAGATCGGCGGCACCTGGAACCTGTTCACCTACCCCGGCGTGCGTTCCGACTCCGACATGTACACCTTGGGCTTCCCGTTCGAGCCGTGGCGCGGCCGCAAGGCGATCGCCGACGGTGAGGACATCCTGCAGTACGTCAAGGACACCGCCGCCAAATACGGCATCGATGAGCGAATCGCCTTCGAGCACAAGGTGATTGCTGCCGACTGGTCGTCAAAGGACGCGCAGTGGACGCTGCAGCTGCAGACGCCCGACGGCCCGCGCCAGGTCACCACGCACTATCTCTACCTGTGTTCGGGGTACTACAACTACGACCACGGCTACACCCCCGACTTCCCGGGCGTCGCCGACTTCACCGGCCAGCTGATCCACCCGCAGTTCTGGCCGCAGGACTTCGACCCCAAGGGCAAGCGCGTCGTGGTGATCGGGTCCGGTGCGACCGCGATGACGCTCGTGCCCGCGCTCGCCGACCGCGGCGCTCAGGTGACGATGCTGCAGCGCTCGCCCACCTATGTGCTGTCGATGCCGGGCTCGGATCCGCTCGCGCTCGCCCTGCGCGGAAAGGTCTCGGCGCAGCGCGCCTTCGACATCGTGCGGATGAAGAATGCCGTGCAGACCCTGGGCTTCTACAAGTTCACCCGCAAGGCGCCGAATGTCGCCGCCAAGGTGATCATCAAGCAGGCCAAGGCTCAGCTCATGGGCGGGGCGAATGCCACCGAGGCCGACTTCACCCCGCGCTACAAGCCGTGGGACCAGCGCGTGTGCATCGTGCCCAATGGCGATCTGTTCCGTGCGCTGCGCGCCAAGAAGGCCTCGATCGTCACCGACACGGTCGACAGCTTCGTGCCCGAGGGCGTGCGCACCGGCTCGGGCAAGGTGCTCGAGGCCGACGCGGTCGTCACCGCGACCGGGTTGTCGATGCTCGCCGGTGGCGGCATCACGGTGACCGTGGACGACCACGCGGTCGACCTCGGCGACCGGCACATCTACCGCGGGCTGATGATCGAGGGGCTGCCCAACGCCGCGATGTGCGTGGGCTACACCAACGCCTCGTGGACGCTGCGCGCCGACCTGTCCTCGCGGTACTTCTGCACCTTCATCAACTATGTCGACGGGCACGGTTACGCCTTCGGCTACCCCAAGCCGTCGCAGCCTCTGCAGAGCCACCCGGCGCTCGACCTCACCAGCGGCTATGTGCAGCGGGCGATGGCGGAGTTCCCCAAGCAGGGACACATCTCGCCGTGGTTGATGCGCCAGAGCTACTTCAAGGACCGCGCGGAGTTCAAGAAGGCCGATGTCACCCACGACATGGTCTTCGCCCTGCCGGGGGAGAACCACCGGCCCGAGCGCGCCGCGGCGCAGGACCCGGTCCTGGCCTGAGGGCCGCCCCGAGCACCGGATGAGGATCGCGCTCGCGTCATACCGCAGTAAGCCGCACTCGGGAGGGCAGGGCATCTACGTCCGCAATCTCTCCCGGGAGTTGGTGGCCCTCGGGCACCAGGTCGAGGTGTTCTCGGGGCCGCCATACCCCGATCTCGACGACGGGGTGCGGTTGACGCGGGTGCCGAGCCTCGACCTCTACCGCGACGACGACCCGTTCCGGCGGCCTTCGCTGCGCGAGTTCCGTTCGCGCACAGACGTTTTCGAGTATGCCGTGATGTGCACCTCGGGCTTCCCCGAGCCTCGGACGTTCGGCCGTCGGCTGGAGCGGCTGCTGACGCCGCGGCTGGGTGAATTCGACATCCTGCACGACAACCAGACGCTCGCGCCCGGGCTGCTGCGGCTGGCCAAGGCGGGGTTGCCGCTGCTCGAGACGATCCACCACCCGATCAGCCGGGACCGGCGGCTGGAGCTCGCGCACGCCAGCGGGTGGCAACACCTCACCAAGCGGCGGTGGTACGGCTTCGTCGCGATGCAGCGGCGGGTCGCGCGGGAGTGCCCGCACGTGTTGACCGTCTCCGAGGGTTCGGCGCGCGACCTAGTCGACGACTTCGGGCTGCGCCGCGAGCGGATCTCGGTGGTGCCGGTGGGCGTCGACGTCGACACCTTCCGGCCGCCGGTGGCGCCCCGCGTGCCTGGCCGGCTGGTGACCATCGCCTCGGCGGACGTGCCGCTCAAGGGCTTGCCGGTGCTCATCGACGCGCTGGCCGTGATGCCGCCGACGACCTGGTCGGAGCTGGTCGTCGTCGGCACGCCGAGTGAGCGCACCAACAAGGCGCTCGCCGACCGGGGGCTGCTGGACCGGGTGACCTTCCGCACCGGCATCAGCGATGTCGAGCTGGCCGAGTTGATCGGATCGGCGCAGGCTCTGGTCGTGCCCTCGCTCTACGAAGGCTTCTCGCTGCCGGCGGTCGAGGCGCTGGCCTGCGGCACGCCGCTGGTCGCCTCGCGGGTGGGCGCGCTGCCCGACCTGGTCGGTGACGACGCCGGCCGACTGGTCGCGCCGGGCGACCCGCAGGGTCTGGCCCAGGCGCTGATCGACACCCTCGCCGATCCCGCCGGCGCGGAACTGGCGGGCCTGGCCGGCCGCAGGAGGGCGGTCGCCACTTACAGTTGGCGGGCGGTCGCGAGCGCGACCGCCGCACTCTACGAGCAGGTCATCGCCGACCGCTCGCTCGCCGGACCCCCGTCGCGGCGGGACGCCTGACCCCCGAGGAGCACAGATGATCACCGTCGACTTCGACCGATTCCCGGTCGAACCCGGCATGCGCCTCGTCGACGTCGGGTGCGGCCAGGGGCGGCATTCGTTCGAGGCCTTCCGGCGCGGCGCCCACGTGGTGGCCTTCGACCAGTCCGAGTCCGACCTGGCCGACGTGAAGTCGATGTTCGCCGCGATGGAGCTCGAGGGCCAGCAAGGCCCCGGTGCCACCGCGGAGGTGCGGCACGGCGACGCCCGCGCAATGCCCTTCACCGACGGCGAGTTCGACCGGGTGATCGCCTCGGAGATCCTCGAGCACATCCACGA
This sequence comes from Metallococcus carri, assembly GCF_011440275.1. GTDB lineage: Bacteria > Actinomycetota > Actinomycetes > Actinomycetales > Dermatophilaceae > Metallococcus > Metallococcus carri. The sequence goes on from NZ_JAAOIV010000013.1 coordinate 25,329, forward strand.
GGACGAGCAGGTCATCGCCGAGCTGTTCCGGATCACCCGGCCCGGTGGCCTGGTCGCGGTGACCGTGCCGCGCAACTGGCCAGAGCGGGTCTGCTGGGCGTTGTCCGACGAATACCACGAGGTCGAGGGCGGCCACATCCGCATCTACCGCGCGAGCGACCTGGTCGACAAGCTGACCCGGGCCGGGTTCGAGCCCTATGGCCGCCACCACGCGCACGCGCTGCACTCGCCCTACTGGTGGCTGAAGTGCGCGGTCGGCACCGAGCGCGACGCCGCGCCGGTGCGGGCCTACCACCGGCTGCTCGTCTGGGACATGCTCAAGGCACCGTTCGCCACCCGGTTCGCCGAGAACGCGCTCAACCCGGTGCTCGGCAAGAGCTTCGTGGTCTACCTGCGCAAGCCGGAGCAGGCCGCGTGAGGGTCCCGGCCCTCGAGGGGGTCTTGAGCGTCGAACAGGCTTGTGCGACAGGCGATTTCATCGCTTCCCAGCAAAGTTCGGACGGCGCGATCCCGTGGTATGCCGGAGGTCGGCTGGACGTGTGGGATCACGTCGAGTCGGCGATGGGCCTGACCGTTGCCGGTCGCATTGCCGAGGCGGAAGCGGCATACGGCTGGCTCGCGCGCACCCAGCGCGACGACGGCTCCTGGCCGATGCGGCTGCAGGACGGGCGGGTCGAGGACGCCGCCGCCGACACCAACCAGTGCGCGTATGTCGCGGTCGGGGTGTGGCACCACCACCTGGTCACCGGCTCCGTCGCGCATCTCGCTCGGTTGTGGCCGACGGTCGAGCGGGCGATCAACTTCGTCATCCGGGCGCAACTGCCGAGCGGTGCGCTGGGCTGGGCGGTCGACGGCAACGGGGTGGTGCCGGAGGCGCTGATCACCGGCAGCTCCAGCGCCCTGCAGGCGATCGACTGCGCCGGTGAGATCGGGCGCGTGCTCGGTCACGACCGGCCGCGTTGGCGGGCCGCCGCGCGCCGGCTGGGTGCCGCGGTGCGCTCCGACCACGGCTTCCTCGACAAGACGCGCTACTCGATGGACTGGTACTACCCGGTGCTCGCGGGCGCGGTGCGCGACGAGGCTGCCGAGCGCCGGCTGGCGAGCCGGTGGGACACCTTCGTCTGGCCGGGGCGGGGCATCCGCTGTGTCGCCGACGAGCCCTGGGTCACCGCGGCCGAGACCTGCGAACTGGTGTTGGCGCTCGAGGCGACCGGACGGCATACCTCGGCTTTGGAACTCTTCGAGCAGGTGCAGTTCCTGCGCGACGGGGCCACCGGCGGCTACTGGACCGGCATGAACATCCCGCTCGCCGAGGTCTACCCCGAGGGTGAGCAGACGACCTGGTCGGCCGCCGCGGTGCTGCTGGCCGCCGACGCTCTGTGCGACGCCACCGGGGGAGCCGAGATCTTCCGCTCCGCCGGTGCGGGGCAGGTCGTGGAGGACGCCGCGTCATGATCCCGGCGGACGCCTTCGCCCGGTTCGCCGCCGTCACCGGCTTCCTGCCGGACGACGAGGCGCACGCGCTCTACGACACCGCGCTCACCGCCGAGGCGGGCACCTGGCTGGAGATCGGCACCTACTGCGGCAAGTCCACAACCTTGTTGTCGTATGCCGCCCGCGCGCGCGGCGCGCAGCTGGTCACCGTCGACCATCACCACGGCTCGGAGGAGAACCAGCCCGGCTGGGAGTGGCACGACACCTCACTGGTGGATCCGCGCACCGGGCGACTGGACACCTTCCCCCACTTCCGGCCGGTGCTGGACGAGTTCGCCGATGTGTGCAGCGCCGTCGTGGCCGACACCCGGGTGGTCGCGCGGTGGTGGACCTCGCCGGTGCGGCTGCTCTTCCTCGATGGCAATCACACCGAAGAGACCGCGCAGCACGACTACCGCGCCTTCGCGCCCTGGGTGGTGGATGGCGGGCTGTTGCTCGTGCACGACGTCTTCCCCGACCCGGCCGACGGCGGGCAGGCTCCGTGGCATGTGGTGCAGGCTGCGCTGGCCTCCGGCTTCGACCCCGTCGCCGAATATGGGTCGTTGCGGGTGCTGCGCCGCAATGCCGTCTGAGCCGCCGCGCCGCGTCGTGGTGGCGGTGCTGCTCGCCACGCTTGTTGCCGGTTGTTCGGGCGCGGGTATGGCGTCCGGGAGGGGGACCCTGGTGGCGTCACCGACCAGCGTGGCGTCGCCGACCCTGGTGGCGCCGCCGACCGGCGGCGCGTCGGCGACCACCTCGCCACGGGGCGGGTCAACGGCTACGCCAGGGCCGCCATACGTGCGAAATGCCGTGTGGCACAAGGGAACTCGCGGTCGGAGCCTACACGTGACGCCGACCGAGAGCGGTCGGGTCGCCGTGGCCGACGGTGCCGAGGCGGCCGCCTGGCAGGAAGTGCTGCGGCTGGCCCCCGACGCGGACACCCCAGGCATGTGGGCGCAGTTCGACTGTCACTGGCGGTTCGCCCGGCTCGCCGAACCGGCCAAGCCGACCTGGAACCTCGAGCCCTGGCGGCCGGTCGTCGAGGAGTCGGCCATGCAGTCCGCCGGGTGCAATCCCGGCGGACCGGAGGACGATGCCACCTCGCCGCTGGGGCGGTGATTCCTGCCCGCTGGGGCGGTGACTACTGCCCGGTGGGGCGGTGACTACTGCCCCACCGGCGGGTTGCCCTGCTGCTCGGCGGCGATCTTGGCCTTGATCTCGTCCATCGGCAGGTCACGCACCTGCTGGATGAGGTCCTTCAACATCGGCGCGGGCAGCGCACCGGCCTGGGCGAAGACCATGATGCCGTCGCGGAAGGCCATCACGGTCGGGATGCTGGAGATCTCCAGCGCCGCGCCGAGTTCACGCTGGTCCTCGGTGTCGACCTTGCCGAAGACGACGTCGGAGTTCTCCTCCGAGGCGGCTTCGTAGACGGGCGCGAACATCTTGCACGGGCCGCACCAGTCCGCCCAGAAGTCCACGAGCACGATGTCGTTGGAGGTGATGGTCGAGCTGAAGTCTTCGGCGGTGAGGGCTCGGGTAGCCACGGTTGTCTCCTTGGGTTGCTGTCCAGGTGTTCAACGTGCGGCAGGCGTGAGCATTCCCGGCGGCGACATCCGGTCTGGGAGGATGCCGGGGTGAGTGAACCGTCCGTGACCACCCACCGCCTGCAGCCGATGATCGGCCGCGACCCGCACGAGGAGGGCCGCGCCGCCAGCCCCCTCGAACTGCTCTACGACCTCACCTTCGTCGTCGCGATCGGCGTCGGCGCGTCCTATTTCGCCGAGCTGACCGCCGCCGGGCATCTGCGTGACGCGCTGATCGGCTTCGGCTTCGTGATGTTCGCCGTGCAATGGGCCTGGATCAACTTCTCCTGGCTGGCCTCGGCATTCGACACCGACGACTGGCTCTACCGGTTGATCACGATGGTGCAGATGACCGGCGTGGTGATCCTCGCGCTCGGCATACCGCCGGCCTTCAAGTCGATCGAGGAAGGCCCACATTTCGACAACCGGACCATCGTGCTCGGGTATGTCGTCATGCGCATCGGCCTGGTGACGCACTGGCTGCGCGCGGCACGCGGCTGCGAGGGCGAGCTGCACCGGACCACGCTCCGTTACGCCTTCGGCGTGCTCGCGATCCAGGTGCTGTGGGTCATCTACGCCCTCGCGCCGATGTCGATCACCACGGCGCTGCTGATCTCGGTGCCGCTGTTCGTCATCGAACTGGCCATCCCGCTGTGGGCCGAGCGGCGCAGCCCAACCCCTTGGCACGCCCACCACATCGCCGAACGCTACGGCCTCTTCGCGATCATCGCGCTCGGCGAAGGCGTGGTCGGCACCGTGGCGCCCGTCGGCGGAGGCCGCGGTGAGGGGCGCGAACATCGTGGTGCTCGCCACGAGTTCGTCCACACCAGTCATCGAGTCCGCGTGGTTGGCCGATGACGTCTTCGTGACGACGATGGGCCCGAAGCAAGCGGGTCGAGCCGAATTCGACCTCGACCTGATCGCGTCGGCGGACCTGGTCGTCACTGACTCGCCGGAGCAACTCGGTGCGTACGACCCGCCGTCGTTGGTCGTTCAGGCAGGAGCGGCCGACCGGGTGCTCGACCTGGCGCAGGTCGCGGCCGGTCAGGTCGATCTTGAGCGGGCTGCCCGCACTGGCCGCCGGGTTTATCTGTCCGTGGGTATGGCGGGCACGGAGGTGCAGTTGCTCGGCCACCTGGCCGAAGGCGCCCGCGAATCGGCGTGAGTTCCTGCTGCGCGAGACGGTCGCGTGCGGCTAGAAACCCACGAGGATTCTAGCCGGCACAGTGATAGCAGTGATTGTGTTGTGAAGTGTTACGATGATCACTGACTGATCGGAGGCGGCGTGACCGAGGCAATCCGGGTGTGGGCGCTCGACAAGCGCGCGGCCCAAGCCGTGCGCGCCTCGGAGAGCGTGGACGCCTCGACGCCGCTCGACCCGGGCGACAACGAGTCGATGATCGTCATGGAGTTGCCCGCCAGCGTGGTGCGCCGGCACCCCGAGCTGCTCAACCCGCAGCGCTCGGTCGCCCTCGACGTTTTCGACTCACTCACCCGCGACGTCGGCCGCTACGGCCGGGGCATGCACGCGCAGACCCGCCTCGCGGCCGACCGCGTGCGCGCCATCGACGAGGAGTTCGGGCTGCTCGACAGCGCAGCCGTCGCCGAACTGTCGGGGAGCACGGCCAGCAATGCGGCTGCGACCGCGAGTCGCTGGATGCGAGCGGGCAAGGTGTTCGCCGTGCGTCTCGGCGGTCGCACGCTCTTCCCCGCGTTCCAGTTCGACGAGTTGGGAGCACCGTTGCCGCTGGTACGTGACGTGCTCACGGCATACGGCCCGGCGACCGGCACCGCACTCGCGCTGTGGTTCACCGCACCGAACGCTTATCTCGCGGGCGATCGCCCGGTCGACCGCTTGGGCGACCGCGACGAGGTGGTGGCCGCCGCGAAGCAGGCTCAACAGGCCAGTGTCTGACCCGCCGAGTCCCGCGCCGGACCGGCCCGATTTCGAGGAGGAGGTCTGGCGCGCGGAGGTCCCGCTGGTGCGCTGCGGGCACCGTGGGTATGCCGGCAACGAGCCGTTCGCCTCGCCCGCGCTCGGCCGGTTCAGCCCCATTGTCGGCGCCGACGGCGCGCGCCTCCCAGTGCTGTATGCCGCGAGCTCGGTGCGAGGAGCGTTGTCGGAGACCGTGTTTCACGACGTACTTCCTGGTGGCACGCTCGATGTCACGCGGCTGCGCGACCGGCAGCTGTCCCGGCTGCGCGCGATGCGTCCGTTGCGGCTGGCGTCACTCACTTCGCTCGGGCTGAAGCGGCTGGGGCTGCGCCGGCAGCAGTTGATCGACTCCTCGCCGGCGGCCTACCCACTGACGGCTGCCTGGGCGCACGCCGCCCACGACGACGAGCGGGGGTTCGACGGGCTCGCCTGGGTGTCCCGGATGGACGACACCGCGCGGGCAGTCATGCTCTTCGGCGACCGCGTGACCTCGGCCGACCTTGTGCTCGATGGGCCTGCGGACGATCTCGATCGAGGTGACGGTTTCGACGAGGTGCTGGCCATCGCTGAAACGCTGCGGGTCGTCGTCCTCGGCCTCCCCTTCACCTGATTCGTCCTAGCCGCTGAACGGCGGACAGCGCACGCCGATTTCAGCCATGAGCCGGGTCTGCGCAGGGTGCTACGTTTGCGCACATGCCGACCATCGCGTCCCGCGACCTGCGGAACCACACCGCATCGGTGCTGGAACGGGTGAGTCGCGGCGAGACCTTCACCGTCACCGTGCATGGCCGGCCGGTGGCGGAATTGCGCCGCGTCGCGAGCCAGCGCAGGCCCGCGGTGCCCTTGGCCGACCTGCTCGCGCTCCTTGACCGGCAGCAACCGGACGCCACCCTCGCCGAAGACATGGCATGGATCGCAGACGGCACGACGGATGATCTCGGGTGACCTCCCATGGTGTCGCTGCCTGGCAGACGGTTCCGCACCTCCACGTCCACGTCATACCCGTCATGGCGGAGGATGATTTCCCGCCGCGCGAGCGCATCCCGACGACGCCGAGCGAGATTCGCAGACAACAGGCCGCAGCGTTGCGCAGCAAACTCGGACGGTCGGACCATCTGGCCAGCGAATGACAGTCGCCGACGACGTAGCGTTTACGCATGCGATCTCGTTGCAGTTCGAGGAGGAGACGACCCATCGGTTGCTGACGGCGCGGAAAGCCTTGCGCGCCAATGGGATTGAGCCGGTGGATGACCGGCCGCACATGACCTTGGCGTATGTCGATCGGATCGAAGGCGTTGAACAGATAGCTCAGCAGCTGACACCGATCGGCTCAGTCGCGGTTGCCAGCTGTGGTCTCGTCCCCAACTCAGCAGACGTGATCGGCCTGCACCCCGACAGCCCACAGTTGCGCACCCTCCACCGGCGACTGCACGACCAGCTCGCGGCATACGGCATTGCATCCTTCGACTATTGCAGTCCACGCCAATGGTTCCCGCACGTGACGATGGCGATGCATGTCCCGCCCGAGCAGCGCGACTGTGGTCGCGAGGTGCTTCGACGGCTCAGCCCAACTCCGTTGCGGGTCAGCGGAATTGGCGTTTACGAAATGGCAAGCGGCCGCTCCACGACGGTTGCCTTCTTCGAGCCGGAGCGCGTGAGTGGGGACCGTGGATCAGCCACCGCCCAGCGCTCCGACCGCGCGTGAGATCACCAGCAAGCAGACCAGGAGCGCTGCCGTCGCTTCGACGCCCATCAACAGTTTGGCTCGGCTCGACAGCGGCATTGTGTCGGTGGGGCTGAACGCGCTGGAGTTCGTGAGCGACACGTAGAGGTAGTCCACGAAGGTTGGCACCCAGCCCGACGTGCGGCTGGCCGACACGGCGACCTCGTCGACCGCATCGTCGTTCTCGTCCTGGGAGAACCGCCAGTCGGCCGGTGGCAGGTCCTTGCGACGCAGCTTGCGCCGAGCGATCGGGCCGCCGCGGTCCAACTCCCAGAACAGCAGGCCGAAGCCGATCACATTCGTCAACCAGACCTGCAACGCCGCAATCAAGAGGGGGCTGCCGTCGGTGGACTTGCTGGTCAGCTCATGAACAAGCAAGCCCAACGCCACCAGGTTGGTGAGGATCACGATCACGGCCAGGCCGATCGCGACCCTGCGGGACCACCGCGACTCGCGCGTCATCCGCACGGGGTTGGTGCAGATCAGCGCGGTCAACAGCGCCAACTCGACAGCCGGTATGACGAACCGCGGGCCCAGCAGCAGGGATTCGGGCAGGAGGGCGTATGTCGCCGCTGCGACCACCACCGCGATCGCCGGCGGCAACCGGTGCTCTCCTTCGGCGACGCGCCTGCGTTCTCGGCCCTCGTCCAGCGCGTCCGGCATTGTGATCCTCTCTCCGCCTCCCTGTAGTAGACCGTCTCAGGGGGCATCAGGACCACCTTCTCGCTCGGCGGCTTCAACAGGCGAGGCGGCGAAACCTGCTCGCGTGGAAGACGAGCGGGTTGACCTCGGTGCGGTGGACGGCGTCATGCACCCGCAACACCACGATGTCGTGATCTCCAGCGGTGACGACCTGGTCGACACTCGTCTCCAGCCACGCAGCGGCACCAGCGATCTCGATGGCGCCGCATTCGGTTGCCTCCCAACGCAATCCGGCAAACCGGTCGACGCCGCGGGCAGACAACACCCGGCCAATCTCTTCCTGCTCCGCGGACAACACACTCACCCCAACGCGGTGCGCGGTCCGCAACACGGGCCAGGTGCTCGACGTGTGCGCCACGCACACCGACACCAGCGGCGGGTCCAGCGACACCGAGGTGAAGGAGTTGGCGGCCAAGCCGACGGGCACCCCGTCGACGACGCCGGCAAGCGCAGCCACACCCGTCGGGTATGACGCCAAAACCGTTCGCAGATAACCGGATTCGAGTGCGGTCACCGTCATTGCTTCCTCCTCATAGCGGGTCGTCCTAGGCGCTGGCCAGCGACTCGGCAGCGGCGCCCTCCGTCACTTCGTCATGGGTCGGATTCACCGGCCCCCACTGCGGCGGGTCAGGCAGATCGCGCCGCAGGATCGGTGCCACCTCGTCCGCGAAGAGTTCCAAGCTCGCCCGGTGTTCCGCTGGTGCCGTCGGACGGCCCTCTGCCGGAACGTGAATCACGCTGTGTCCCAACCGTTCGTGATAGCGGTGGACCTTGTCGATCACCTCAGCCGGGCTGCCGACCAGCGCAGAGCTGCGCTCGACGAAGTCCTCCAGCGTGGGGAACACCGGCTCCACGCCGAGGCGCGCCTGCGCCTGCAGGTAACCCTCGAAGCTCGGCGCGAACGCGCGCCGCGCCTCCTGCGAGGTCGGTGCGATCGAGAGGCCGGCCGTCCCCGCCCCCACCGTGAGCGCCGCCGGGTCGTGCCCGTATGCCGACCAGCGATCGCGGTAGTAGGCGACCAGCTCGGCATACGGCTCGATCGGGTTGGTGACATTCGCCGAGTAGAGCGGATCGCCGTATCGGGCTGCCAGGTCTACGGATTCGCGACTGGTGGCGCTGCCGTGCCAGACGCGCACCGGCTGTTGGAACGGCCGCGGCCAGACCTCGGCATCGCGCAGCGGCGGCCGGAATGTCGTATCCGCGGTCACCGGCTGCGATCGCCAGAGCGAACGGAAGACTTCATAGGACTCAGCGTTGCGCGCCCACTGATCCTCCGGCGAGACCGCAAAGAGATCGCGTTGCGCGCTACCATTGCCCTTGCCGATGATCAGCTCGAGCCGGCCGTCGGACAGATGGTCCAGCGTGGCGTAGTCCTCGAAGGCACGCACCGGATCGAGCAGGCTCAGCGTCGTGACCGCGGTGAAGAGGCGAAGCCGCGAGGTGCGAGCAGCGATGTGCGACAACAGGACTGTCGGTGCGGACGACAGGAACGGACGTTCGTGACGCTCGCCGACACCGAACCCGTCGAAGCCCAACTCCTCGGCGAATTCCGCGGCCGCCACCACCTGACCGAACCGTTCGCGGGTGGAGACCTGCGCTCCGGTCTGAGGGTCGGGCGACTGCACGACGAGGGTAATGGCGAGGATCTTCACGACGCAGCCTCCGTCCGGCCGCGCTCGCCCAGCGGAGGCAGCCCGAGATGGTCGCGCAAGGTGATGCCGGTGTAGTCCGCGCGGAAGACCCCGCGCTCCTGCAGCAGCGGCACCACCCGATCGACGAAAGGTGTCAGGCCGTCGGGAGTGATGTGCGGCACCAGGATGAAGCCGTCCGAAGCGTCCGCCTGAACAAGCTCATTGAGCTGTGCCGCAACGGTTTTCGCGCTGCCGACGAAGGACTGTCGGCCGGTGACCTCGATGATCAACTCGCGGGTCGACAAGCCCTCGGCTTGCGCGCGCTCGCGCCACGCCTGTGCGGTGGCTCTGCGGTCCTCGATGCGCGCGGCTGCCCGCCCTTCGCTGACTAGCTGCTCGGTCTCGACCGGGTCGATCTCGGGCAGCGGTCCGTCCGGGTCGTGGTCGCTCAGGTCGGTGTTCCAGACCTGTTCGAGGAAGGTGATCGCGGTCGCCGGGCTGACCTGAGCCAGCCGCACCTCGCGCGCCAGCTCCTGCGCCTCCTCGTCGGAGTCGCCGAGCACGAAGGTCGCTGCGGGCAGGATGCGTAGGTCATCGCGCGAGCGGCCGAATCGTGCCAGGCGGCCCTTCACGTCGGCATAGAACTTCTGCCCGGCCTCGAGGGTGCTGTGCCGGGTGAAGATCGCGTCCGCTGAGGACGCCGCGAAGTCGCGCCCCTCGTCGGAGTCGCCAGCCTGGAAGATCACCGGGCGACCCTGCGGGCTGCGCGGCACATTGAACTGGCCGGCGATGTCGAAATGCCTGTCCTGGTGGGCGAATTCGCCCACCTCGGCGCGCCGCACGAAGGTCCCTCTCGCAGCATCCGCGACGAGGTCGTCGTCCGCCCACGAGTCGAACAGCTCCCAGGTCGTGTGCAGGAAGGACCGCGCTCGGTCGTAGCGATCCTCCTTCGCGAGATAACCCCCGCGTCGGAAGTTCTCACCGGTGAAGGCATCCCACGAGGTCACGACATTCCAGGCGGCCCGCCCCGCGCTCAGGTGGTCGAGCGTCGCGAACTGGCGCGCGACGTCATACGGCTCGTTGAAGGTGCTGTTGATCGTCCCGGCGAGGCCGAGCCGCTCGGTGACCGCGGCAAGCGCGGCGAGGATCGTGAAGGTGTCCGGTCGCCCCACCACGTCCAGGTCGTGGATCTTGCCGTGGTGCTCGCGCAACCGCAGGCCTTCGGCGAGGAAGAGGAAGTCGAATTTCCCGCGCTCGGCGGTCTGCGCGAACCGCCGGAAGGAGTCGAACTCGATGTGACTGCCCGCCGCGGGGTCGGACCACACCGTCGTGTTGTTCACACCGGGGAAGTGCGCCGCGAGGTGAATCTGCTTGATGGGCTTGGACATTGCACTCCTCGGAGATTGTCACGCGGGGGCGTAGCGGTTGATGGCGGCGGTGAGCTCGAACCGCTCCCGCAGGCTCGATCCGTCGTAGCGGCTAGGTCGCACGCCGCGTTGCTGCAGCACCGGAACGACCTCCTCGACGATCCGGGTCAGGTCGTCCGGGATCGTCGCTGGCCGCAGTCGTATGCCGTCTGCTCCCGCTGCGTGCCAGTCCTCGATCAGGTCAGCCAGATCTGTGGGCGACCCGGTGAAAACGGTTGCGTCACTGCCGAATTCAGCACCCTCAAGGAGGTCGAGGCGCTCCTTGCGGGCACGTGCGGCGGCCTCTGACCCGTCGAGGAAGACCACCACGTCGGCAACCACGATCGGTGGGTCCGGCAGGGTGCGCTCGGGGCTCGCGGCTCGGATCGCCGCGCGGATCTGCCCGAGCTGGGCGGGGTTGCGCGGCGTGACGAGGCCCAGGTCGGCGGAACGCGCGATGAGTTCGAAGCCGTCCTGCTGGTGGGCCAGCACTGTCACCAGCGGTTGGCCCTGCGGTGGCCGCGGGGTGATCGACGGTCCGCGCACGGAGAAGTGCTCGGAGTGGAAGTCGATGTAGTGCAGCTTGTCCCGGTCAACGAACCGGCCGGTTGCGACATCGCGGATCTCGGCGTCGTCCTCCCAGCTGTCCCAGAGCCGGCGGATCACCTCGGCGTAATCGCTCACCTCGGTGAAGGCAGCTGCCACGGCGCGTCGCCAATCCGCAGTGCCGACAGGGGAATCGGGGAACTCGCGTCGCCCGAAGTGGCGTGCCTCGGTGGCGTTGGCGCCGGCGCGCAGCCGCACCCCGGCCCGGCCACCGCTGACGAAGTCGAGGGTGGCGATCGCCTTGGACAGTTGGAAGGGTTCGGTGTGCGCGACGGTCGCGGTCGGCAGCAGCCCGATGCCGCGGGCCGTCGGCGCCACCCGCGCTGCGGTGAGCACCGCGTCGAGGCGACCGGTCACGTGATCGACCCGCCGAGCGGGCGCCCCGGCATACGGCGACTGGAGTGTGAACTCGTCCTCGAAGGTGACGAAGTCCAAGACACCGCGCTCGGCTTCGGCGACCAGGTCGACCCAGTACCCGGCGGTGAAGAAGTCCTGGGCTCGCGCGCCGTCCTCTCGCCAGGCCTGCGGGTGCCACCCTCCGGCGGTGAGCGCGACGCCGAGGAAGGGCCCGCTCACCGTGCTGCTCCGGCCGGTTGCTGCTCGCCGGCGCGCACCTCGAAGGGCAGCCGGTTCTGAGCCGGCGGCAGCGGACAGGTGGCGTGCGGGGTGTAGGCGCACGGCAGGTTGACCGCGCGGTTGAAGTCGAGCACGACCTCGCCCGTGGCACTCGGCGCCGCGACGCTCAAGCCGCGCACCGAGTCGACCGTCTCCCGGCCGGCAGTCGCGTCAGTGAAGAGGATCTGCAGGCCGTCGTCCTTGCCGGGGAAGGCCAGCACGGTATGCCGAATACCCTTGTACTCGAACGTGATTCGGCCAGGCGCGTCGTAGACATGCTCGAGGCCGTCGACCGCAGCACCCACCGTGGTCGGCTGCGGCTCAGCGAAGGGTTCGTAGTGTCCGGGCAGCACCCACTCATGGGAGACCGGGAAGGCGGGCGTCCCGGCATACTCCCTGACGAGCGGGTGGTCGGGGCGACGGGGGCGGACGATCGACAGCCCACCCCGAGTGGCGACTTCGATCGCCGTGTCGCCCGAGATCAGGGTGAGGCCGCCACGCTCGGGAATGACCGGCAAGATGTGCCGCCCCTCGAGCGGTTCGCCGTCGAGCAGCAGATGCTCGCCGGGCTGGAGCTGCACGACGACCTGGTCGTCGGCCACCGACCACTCACCGGGGGCGTCGGGCACCCGTTGTGGGAAGTCGTCGAGGAAGTTCAGCCCGGTGATGGCGAGAAAGCCGTGCGGGTCGGCGCGGCGCGCCTCGTGGTCGCGATGCCAGTCCTGCCAGTCCTGCTGCAATGCGGTGTCGTCACGGACGTCTTGAGTCGTCATGGGGTCCTCCTCGCGCAACGAAACACGTTGCGGTTGTTGGTAATAGCCGTCAGAAGGTCGGCCTGGGGTTGAGTTGTGACTGTTTGATCGCCGAGAACGGGACGCCCCATTTGGCGAAGATCTTCGCGTAGGTGCCGTCCTTGATCAGACCGTTGATCGCGGCGATGAGCGCGGGTGCGATCGGTGAACCCTTCGCGGTGATGAAACCCACCGGCGTCTGGGTGACCTGTCCAAGGAAGCGGGTGCCGTCGAGCTTCTTGACCAGCACCTTGAGGCTCAGCGTGGGACCGAAGTAGGCGTCGATCTTGCCGTTCTGCAGGCCGAGATAGATCGGTGCGTTGTCGGAGAAGTACTGCACGGTGTAGGGCTGCTTGCCCTGCGCGGCGCACTCGTTCTTGTGGGTCTCGAGCAGCTTCTGGAAGGTGGTGCCCGAACCGGTCGCGATCTTCAGACCGCACACATCGCTGAGCTTGGTCACCGACTGGACCTTGACCTGCTTGCTGCCGACGAAGGCCTGACCGTCGTTGAGGTAGGTCGCGAAGTCGACGATCTTCAGCCGCTCCTTGGTCACGCCGAAATTGGCCTGTCCCACTTGGTATTTGCCGTTCTGGACGCCCGGCACGATGGTCGGGAACGTGCCGGTCTGCACCTTCCAGGTGATGCCCAAAGATTTGGCGACGGCCGCGCGCAGGTCGATGTCGAGACCGACTTCCTTGCCGTCCTGTATGCCGGTGTGCGGCAGCGCCGAGGTCCCGGTCACCCGGGTTGCCCCGAGCGTGAGTTGCTGCGAGGACTGGACGTCGGCGGGGAGGAGCTTGCGCGCAGCGCTGTTGATCTGGACGGCCGCGACCGCGTTGGCCGACCCGCCCGGTGCTCCGGACTGGGAGGAGGAGTCCGGGCTGTTGGAGCCACAGCCCGCAAGGGTGGCGAGGGTGAACACGGTGGCCACCGCCGGGGCGGCGCGGCGGAGCAGAGGCGAGGGCATGAGGGGTCCTTTCACAGCACCGCGGCCAGGAAGGCGCGGGCACGTTCGGATTGGGTGTGCTGCAAAACCGTTGCGGGATCGCCGGATTCGATGATGTGACCGTCCTCGAGGAAGACGACCTGGTCGGCGACCTCGCGAGCGAAGCCGATCTCGTGGGTGACGATCGCCAGCGTGATGCCGGTGGCGGCGAGGTCCTTGATCACGCTCAGCACCTCGCCGACGAGCTCGGGGTCGAGCGCGCTGGTTGGCTCATCGAAGAGGATCAGCGCCGGGTCCATCGCCAGGGCGCGGGCGATCGCCACCCGCTGCTGCTGGCCTCCGGACAACTGGCTCGGGTAGGCGTCGTCACGGCCGGCCAAGCCGACGCGGGCGAGCAGCTCACTGGCCCGAGCGCGCGCGGTGCGGACGGGCACGCCCTGAGCGAGTGGGCCCTCGACGATGTTTTCGGCCGCGGTGCGGTGGGCGAAGAGGTTGAAATGCTGGAAGACCATGCCGATCCGGGCGCGTTGCGCGGCGATCTCACGCGGTGACCGCTCCCGCAGCCGGTTGCCGTCCGGGCGGAAGCCGATGATCTCACCACCGACTTCGACATACCCACGGTCCGGCCTTTCCAGGTGGTTGATGCAGCGCAGCAGCGTCGACTTGCCCGAACCGGACGGGCCCAGGATCGCCGTGACGCTGCCCTCGGCCAGGTCGAGGTCGACGCCGTCGAGCACGGTGTGGCTGCCGAACTGCTTGTGCAGATTGCGGATTCGCACCAGGGGCCGGGTCATCGGGTCACCTCCAGGTCGCGGCGGCCGGGGAAGATGCGCAGGCCCGCACCCCAGGTGCGCCACCAGCCGCTGGATGTGCCGACGCGGGTGCTGCGCCCGAAGTGCCGCTCCAGGAAGTGCTGGCCGATCGAGAGCAGGGTGGTGAGCAGGAGGTACCAGAGGGTCGCCACGAGCAGCAGCGGGATGATCTTGAAGTTGTCGTTGTAGATCAGCTCGGTGGTGCCGAGGAGGTCCTGCACCGCGATGACGCTGACGAGCGAGGTGGCCTTGAGCATGCCGATGAGCAGGTTGCCCGAGGCCGGGATGATCGACGGCATGGCCTGCGGCAGGATCACCCGTCGGAACACCCGAAAGCGTGACAGGCCAAGGGATTCCGCCGCCTCGACCTGGCCGCGCGGGACGGCCAGGATGCCGCCGCGGACGATCTCGGCGGCGAAGGCCGCGACGTCGACGCTGAGCGCGACATAGGCGGCGGCCACCGCGGAGAACAGATGTGCGGTCTGGAAGGAAACGAACTCCGGGCCGAACGGGATGCCGAGGGACAGGCGCGGATAGAGCGAAGCGATCTCGTACCAGAAGAGCAACTGCACTAGCGGCGGCACGGAGCGGACCAGCCAGACGAAACCGAAGCTCACCGTCGACAGCACCGGGTTGTCCGACAGCCGCATCGCGGCGACCGCAACGCCGAGCAGGTAGCCGCTGACCAGCACGGCAGCGGTCAGCCAGATGGTGAGCACCAACCCGCGCAGGATCGCGTCGCTCAGGAAGTAGTCACCGACGATCGACCACTGGAAGTTCGGGTTGGTGAGCAGCGTGTTGACGACCATCGCGGCGAGCACGAGCCCGGCGACGACGCCGGCCCAGCGACCCGGTCGGCGCCGGGCGACCAAGCGCGGTTCGGGGCTCGGGATCGGGCGGGTGGTCGTGGCGTCGGGTGACTCGGCGGTCTTTGCCGACGCCAGTGATGCAGCAACTGGAGACATGGCTTCTTCCTCGCGCTTATGACCCGACGGGACGCGGGTCATCCGGTGGTCACCTGGAGCACCCCACCGCGGTGGAGGGTTGCCGGGTAGCAAGCCAGGGCTTCGCGCTACCTCTCGTCACCTGGCGACCACGCTAATGCCAGGTTTTGAATATCGCAACGTAAAGTTATGTGAATGACGCCACAGGACCGGGCGGCGAGCCCGGCATACGGGCGATATCTGTTGTGCCGCAACGGTTTTCGCTGATTCACGAGAGGCCCACCATGCCCGCTGACCGCCCCACACCGCTGTCCGTGCTGGATCTGGTGCCCATTGCGAGCGGGAGCAATGCCCACGATGCGATACACGCCAGCGTGGAGTTGGCCCGCGCTGCGGAGGAGTGGGGATATCGGCGGTATTGGTTCGCCGAGCATCACCTCAACCCGGGGGTCGCGGGCACCTCACCGGCGGCGCTCATCGCCCTGGCCGGGGCGGCGACCTCCTCGATCCGGCTCGGCTCCGCAGCCGTGCAGATGGGCCACCGCACCGCGTTGACGACGGCTGAGGAGTTCAGCCTGCTGGCGAGCGCCTTCCCCGGTCGGGTCGATCTCGGGCTCGGACGTTCCGGCGGCGGCCCGCCGCAGGACGCAGCTCAGCCGAGGACCACGACCGAAGTGCTCGACAACGGGCTGATTCTGCCGCCGCCGTTCTCGTTCGGTGCCGTTGCGCGGTCGCCGCGGTTCGCCATGCAGAAGGATCTGCTGCTCCAGCCGGGCGCGAAGCCGCAGCCGTATGGCGATCAGCTCGCCGACCTGCTCGCCCTGCTCGACGGGCGTTATGTGCACGGCAACGGTCAGCGGGCTGCCCTGCCGGGCGGCCGGTCGGACCTGCAGGTGTGGGTGCACGGCAGCAGCGCCGGCGAGAGCGCGCAGGCCGCCGGGCGGCTGGGTCTGCGTTTCGGTGCGAACTACCACGTTGCGCCGGCGAGTGTTCTCGAGGCCGTGGACGCCTATCGCGCGGCGTTCAAGCCGAGCGCCGACCTGGCAGCACCATACGTCATCGTCTCAGCTGACGTGGTCGTGGCCGAAACCGCAGCAGCCGCAAGGGAACTCAGCGCCGGCTACGGACCGTGGGTGCGCAGCATTCGCAACGGAGAGGGGGCGATCGAGTTCCCGTCACCATCCGAAGCGCGCGCTCTGCCGTGGACGCCGGAGGATGACGCGATGGTGGCCGACCGCGTCGCGACCCAGTTCGTCGGCACGCCCGACCGGGTGGCCGAGCGGCTCACGCAATTGCGTGATGCGACCGGCGCGGACGAACTGCTCGTGACGACGGTGACCCACGATCCGGCCGATCGGCTGCGCTCCTATCAACTGCTGGCCAAGGAGTGGTCCCAGCGCGGGTCCGCGTGACGAACCCGGTGCTGCCGAAGCCGGCGGGCGGGGAGTGACGTCTCGCGATGAACTGGTGACGTTTCGCGGAGAACTGGTGACGTTTCGCGGAGATCTAGTGACGTTTCGCGGAGATCTAGTGACGTTTCGCGGGCGGCGGGCGGTAGGTCAGCCAGAGTCCGCCGTTGGTCGTGGGCACCGACTCGACGAGTTCGAAGCGCACCAGATCGGGCAGCGCATCGCTGAGGCGACGGCCCTGCGGGTCGAGCACCGGTCCGACGGCCAGCTGCAGTTCGTCCACCAGACCCTCGGCGAGCAACGATTGCACCAGGGTGATGCTGCCGTGCACGCCGATGTCACCGTCACCCGGGCGAGCCTTCAGCTCGGCCACGACGTCGGAGAGCGGACCGCCGACGGCCTCGACCTCGCCCCACTCGCGGTCGAGGGGCCGCGAGGTGATGACGACCTTGTGCACGCCGTTGATCCAGTCGGCGAACGGCTGCTCAGTGACCGTCGGCCAGTAGCGGGACCACTCGTCATACATGTTGCGGCCCAACAGGATCAGGTCCTGTCGGCCGATGAGCTTGGCTTCCTGCGCGTCCATCACCGCGTCGTACCCGGGCGGCGACGGCCCGTCGGACTCGACGGGGAAGGGACGGCTCGGGTCGTCGACCGCACCGTCCAGCGAGCTCAGGGTGAAGACCACGATCCTGCGCATGCCTGGCTCCTGTCGTAAAATGTCCGCTCAGAGGAGACTCCCAGCGGCGCTAACCGCCACCCTCCCAGGGTCACCGGTCAAGATGTCCTGCGTGACCGACACCATCCTGAACCTCAGCCCGATCCTCGTCTTCGTGGTCGTCGGGCTGCTCGTCTTCGCCGAGGACGCGCTCTTCGTCGGCTTCGTGCTCCCCGGGGAGACGGCGGCCGTGCTCGGCGGCGTCGTCGCCAGCCAGGGCCGCATCAGCGTCGTCGCGATGTGCGCGGTCGTCGTGCTCGCCGCGATCGCCGGCGACAGCGTCGGCTACGAGGTCGGCCGCAAATTAGGACCCCGCCTGCTGCAGCTGAAAGTGCTCGACAAGCGCCGCGCCAAGCTCGACCAGGCGCAGGATTTCCTGCGGCGGCGCGGCGGCTCGGCGGTCTTCCTCGGGCGATTCATCGCGTTCTTCCGCGCGGTGATGCCGGCGCTCGCGGGTACGGCGCGCATGCGCTATCCGGTCTTCCTCGCCTTCAATGCCCTCGGCGGACTCGTGTGGGGCATCGGCTTCGTGCTGCTCGGCTACCTCGCCGGCGCGTCATACAAGACGGTCGAGAAGACCGTCGGGCGCGACCTGGCGATCGGCATTGCCGCTCTCGTGGTCATCGGTCTGGTCGTATGGCGGGTGCGCGCCCACCGCCGGGACGCGCGGACTGAGTAGCCTGCGAGGTATGACGCTCCGCGTCCCGTTCGCGCCGCTGCCCATCGACCAGAGCGACGTCGACTACGACCTCGGCCCCGACTCGTTCGTGCGGCCGGGCGTTCCGGCGGGTCGCACCGTCGAGTTCACGATCGATGACCCGGCGGCATACCCCGGGACGACCCGCACGGTGTGGGTGCATCTGCCAGCTCAACCTGGCTCAAAACCGTTGTCGTGCATGGTGTTTCAGGACGGCTGGTGGTATCTCGACCCGGACGCATCGGTCAGGGGCGCGATCGTGCTCGACAACCTGATCCACGATGGGGCGATCCCACCGATGGTGGGAGTGTTCGTCGACCCCGGGGTCTTCCCGGACCGCTCCGACCCGACCGCTCGCAAGAACCGCAATGCGGAGTATGACGCGGCGGACAGTCGGTATGCCGACTTCCTGGTGGACGAGGTGCTGCCCCGGGTGAGTGAGTTCGCGAAGCTCAGCGGCGATCCCCGGCGGCGCGGACTCTGTGGTGGCAGCAGCGGAGGCAATGGCTCGTTCACCGCGGCCTGGCAACGTCCGGACGCCTTCGGCCGCGTGCTTGCGCTGGTGTCGAGCTTCGCCCAGATGCCCGGCGGCAATCCCTACCCGCGACTGCTCGCTGCGGGGGAGCGCAGGCCGCTGCGGATCTTCCTGCAGGCCAGCCATCGTGACCTCGGGTGGAACGAGCCGGAGGACAACTGGTTGGCCGAAAACCTCGAGGTGGCAGCGGCTTTGGCCCGGTCGGGCGCTGACTTCCGCTTCGTGCTCGGGGACGGCGGCCACGCCTCCGACCACGGAGCAGCCCTTCTGCCTGACGCGCTGCGCTGGCTCTGGCGCGCGTAGCTGAATTCGGTTGGCACGCCTCGTCGTTCGGCCTAGCATCGAGCACGTGAGCGCCTTCATGATCGTTCGGACCCGCTGCCGCTGAGCGGCGCGGATCCTGCCACCTCGCATTCGCGTCGCCTCTCGGCACCCGCCGGGCGGCGCTTAGTGCTGCCCGGCTCCACCCCTCTCGAAGGAGCCCAGCACCATGCCCACGTCCCGCCCCGGCCGACACGAACTCGGCCAGAACTTCCTCACCGATCGCAACGTCGTCCGCCGCATCGTCCACCTCGCCGCCGCGCGACCCGGTCCACTGGTCGAGTGGGGCACCGGCGACGGCGCGCTCACCCTGCCGCTGGCCGAACTCGGCCGCCCACTTGTGGGCATCGAGCTGGACCGGTCACGGGCGCGCCGGCTTGGCAGGCGGGTCGGGCCACACGTCTGCATCGAGCACGGCGACATCCTGCGGCACGCACCGCCGGCAGGAGCCGTCGTCGTGTCCAATGTGCCCTTTCACCTGACCACGCCGGTGCTTCGACATCTGCTCGCAGAACCGTTGTGGCACAGCGCAATCCTCATCACCCAATGGGAGGTGGCCCGCAAACGCGCAGGCGTCGGCGGCGCCACTCAACTCACCGCGCAGTGGTGGCCATGGTTCGACTTCTCGCTCGACCGCCGGATTCCCGCCACCTCCTTCAGACCGGTGCCGTCCGTCGACGCAGGTCTGCTCGTGATCGACCGTATGGCGGAGCCGCAGCTCCCGCTGACCGTGCAGCGCGACTACCAGGAGTGGGTGCGCCGGGTCTTCTCCTCGCGAGGCCGGGGTCTGCCAGACATCTTGCGCCGCAACGGAGTTCCTGCTCCCGTTGCCGCGCGAGTCGTCGGCGGCCGTCGCTCGGCGCTGCCCCGCAACCTCGATGCCAACGGCTGGGTGACGGCGTTCACGGCAGCCCGCAGCGGTCGGCATACGGGGTGATGGGTCAGTCCGTCACAGCCCGGTGCAGGACGTCCGCGTTGTCGCGCAGCCACTGCTCGCGTCGTTTGATGACGTCACCGATCCGTTGTCCCACATGCGAGCCCACCCGCCGCCGTGCGTCGCGGCACGTTCGCGCATGGAGTGCCAGCTGCGCCCGGCGATGGCGATCGACACCGGGACGATCCATCGGCGCTCGTCCCCGCCCAGCCCGTAGGCGTCGACCAGCAACCGCCCGCGGGAGGCGGGGTCGACGTCATACAGCACGGCATCACGGTCCTTGGGTGCCAACCAGCCGCCCCACCACAGGAGCAGGTTGGCGACTTCGTCGACGCGGCTCGACGGGCGCGCGAGATCGAAGTCGATCAGCGCGACTGCCACGCCGTCGCGGAAGACGGTGTTCTCCGGCGTGACATCCCGGTGGCCGATGAAGGTCGCCGCCGGACCTGGACGGGCTGCGAGAGTGGGGCGTTCCTTGCGGTTCGGCGAGCCGGGCGGCAGGCCGAACGGGATCAGCGCGTCATCGAGTCGGCGGAGCAGCCGGGCGACCGATGTTGCTCGCTCGTCGTCGGCGACCCAGGCCGGCCAGGGCCTCGTGGCGACCTCACCGTCGATGAAGGTCAGGATCTCGCGCCCCCGCTCGTCGATGCCCAAAACCTTGGCGCACCGTCGAATTCGACGCGCTCCAGGTGACGCAGCACCTCGTGGACAAGCGGCGAGTGGTCACCGACGGGGCAGCGGACCGTGTCGCCCACGCGCACCACGCCCTCGGTGACATCACCGCCGGGCAGCGGGATCTCCTGCATGGGAGCATTCTGGCGTGAACGTGTCCGGGCCGCCGTCGTCTGCGGGCGCGCCGAGCCGCTGGGCGGTCGCCGCCGTGGCGCATGTCGACGCGCTGAGCGTCGGTGAGCCGCTGGACCGGTCGCTGCGGGTCACGCTGAACTTCCACCCGGATCGGTCCGCTGGGGAGTTGCTCACGATCGAGGCGCTTGCCCGCGACGGCGTCTATCGTTCTCAGTTCGAGACCGGCACGAGCGCGGGTGGGTTGACCGCGCACCCCGGGGGTGACCGGTGGCGGTGGGAGCAGCGGATCTTCGGCGGGGCGTATGACGACGCGCCCGCTGCCGAGCGTCCGAAGTATGGCGCGCTGAACCATCGCCACCGCCCACTCGGAGCGGCACCCCGCTTCGGGTCGGCGCACCTCCGTTTGCGCGAACACGTCCTCGACCGAGCGACCTTCTGCTTCCCCGATTCCTATTTGACGCCAACGGATTTCGGGACCGCGCATCGCTTCGACCTGATCCGTCTGGCCGACGAGTGGGACGCGCTCGATGCGGTTGAGCCGGACGGGGCCGATCGTCTCGACGGCTACATCGAGGCCCAGGTGCACGGTGTGGTGGATCTGGCCATGGACGTCGAGGCGCTGGTTCTCGACCCCTGTTATGCCGGCACGCGGGTGGAGGACGTGGCCGCGACGCTCGGCATACCTGTCGAATGGCACGAGGGGCGGGTGCTCACGCTCGACGAGCTCGAGCGGCATCCCGACTATCGCGACCCTTCGGCGTATGCCGCCGCCCGGGCGATCGCGCGCCATGGTCGGATCGACGCGCGGATCATCGGTGAGGCTTCGCGTGCCGGTGGTTTCGAGCCGCAGGCGCTGAAGCAGGTGTGGCACCTGACGGCGCGCTTCGGGGCGTGACCCGCCGGTTGAGCACCCCCTCCTTCGCCGGTTGAGCGAGCGTTGTCCTGAGCGAGCGCAGCGAGTCGAAGGGCGGAGCGGGTCGAAACCCGCCCTCCGCCGGTGGAGCGAGTCGGAGCTTCGGAAACGTGGTCGCTATAGCCGCCAGATTCCTCTACTACGGGTGTAGCAGGATGAGCTGCTGGGTCGCGCGGGTCATCGCTACGTAGCGGTCCACGGCTCCCTCGATTCCTGCGCACTCGATGCCCGCGCCCTCGATGCCACTACCCCAGGACAACGGATCGAGCAGGATCACCAGGTCGAACTCCAGGCCCTTGACGTTCTGCGGGCTGAGCCAGCGGACTCGGTCGGAGGCTAGAGCGGCATTGGAGCCCCGGATGCCCGCGGACCCCGGGACACCGTCCGGCCTCTCGAGGCCAGGCGCGGCGACGACGCAGGCGACGCCCTCGTGCTCGGCCAGCCAAGCCTCGAGCAGGGCAGCGAGGTCCTCGATGCGCCCCTCGGTGACGGCAATCCCATTGCTGCGCACCGACGTTGGCACGTTCGCGTCCGGCAGCACCGCACGGATCACCGGGGCAGCGGCCTCCATCACCTCCGTTGGCGTGCGGTAGTTGATGCTGAGCGTCGCCTCCTCGACCCGCCGCAGACCGGCCCGGGCGAGCCGCTCCTGCCACGACTCGGCGAACCCGTGCCGCGCCTGCGCACGATCACCCACCACGGTGAAACTGCCTGAGGGACAACGCGATAGCAGCATCTGCCATTCGGCATCGGTGAGCTCCTGCGCCTCGTCGACCACGATGTGTGCGAACGGCCCGGCCAGCAGGTCGGGGTCCGCGGTGGGCAGCGCGTCCGGGTCGACCAGCGCGTCTCGAAGGTCCGCGTGCCGCAGGCTCTTCATCAGCCCCAGGTCGGAGTCGTCGGCATCCATCAGATCCTGTATGACGTCCGCCATCGCCGCACGCTCGGCCGCTTCGGCTGCCGCTCGTTGCCGGCGCCGGCGCACCGCCTCGGGGTCGCCGACCCGGCGTCGGGCAGCGTCCAGCAATGGCAGGTCCGCGGCGGTCCAGGCACGGGCCGAGTCACGCTGCAACAGCCGAATCTCTTTGCGGCTCAACCATGGCGCGCATTTGTGCAGATAGGCCGGCACCGACCACAGGTCCTCGACAATCTCGGTCGGATCGAGCAGCGGCCAGGCCCGGCCGAAGACCTCGGTCAGCTGCTCGTCGCGGGCCAGTGATCGGCGCACCAGGTCGGGGGAGATGTCAGTGTCCAGACGGTTCACGACCAGCGTCACCAATTCCTCCCAGATGAGTTCGCGCGCGTCGTTGTGGGAGATCCCGGGGTCGTAGGTATCGAAGATCTCGGTCCAGTCCGACCCGGTGATGACAACCTCGCCGCCGACGGTGTCCAGTGCGAGCGACTCGGTCGGCGGTTCCTCGTAGAACCGCACGGCTGGCTCGATCGCCTCAACCAGTCGAGCGCTCGACTTCAACTGTGCGACAACGGAATCGGGCTCTGGGACGACGGCCGCACCCTCGGGCACCAGATCGGCCAGCGTGCAGGTCTGCACCCCCTCCTCCCCAAGGCTGGGCAGCACGTCCGCGACATACGCGAGATAGGGATGGTGCGGCCCGACCACCAGCACCCCTCCACGCTGGGCGTCGATGCGCGGGTCGGCATACAGCAGGTAGGCCGCGCGGTGCAGCGCGACGACGGTCTTGCCCGTGCCCGGTCCGCCGTCGACGACCAGCGTGCCGCGGGCGCTCGCGCGGATGATGCGGTCCTGGTCGGCCTGGATGGTGCCGAGCACGTCGCGCATCCGGCCCGACCGGCTCGCGCCGAGACTGGCGATGAAGGCCGACTGGTCGTCCAGCGCGGCAGCCCCGGCATACCCCTCGATGAAGACCTCGTCCCAGTAGTCGCTCACCCGACCGCCGAGCCAGCGGTAGCGCCGCCGGCTGGCGATGTCCATCGGATTGCCATGTGTCGCAGCGAAAAACGGTTCGGCGGCGGGTGTGCGCCAGTCGATGAGCAGGGGTTCGCCGTCGGCGTCGGTCAGCCCGAGCCGGCCGATGTAGAGCGGCGGGCCGTCGGCGGGGACGATCCGGCCGAGGGTGAGGTCGAGATCGTGCCGCCGCAGCGTGGTGAGTTGCCCGGTGATGCGGTGGATCTCGCGGTCCCGGTCGGCGGCGGTCTGCAGCGAACCCGCGGGCGCCCTGCGCAATGCGGCGAGGCGGCGGGTCAGCTCGGCGACGCGCGCGTCGAGCGTGCTGCGCAACCTGGTGAAGAAGAGTTCGTCGTCGGTGATGAGCGCTGGGTCCGCCTTGGCGGCGCGGATCTCGGGCAGGTCGAAAGCAGAAGTGACAGCAGGCACAGGTCCCCCGAATCGGTGTGGTCGGCGAGGATTCTGCGCCCTCGAGGGGGCCTTGCCGCAAGACCCCCTGTGCGCTATAAGTTGGAAATGCGAGGACGACCGGTCGGTCGTCCTCTTCGCGTCTCGGGACCCTGTGCCATCCTGAGCGTGCTCCAGCTTCGCCGCCGTCGCACATCGGAGTGCTGAAAACCTATGAGCCGCATCGTGAATGGCCGCCTCGTCACTCCTGCTGGCGTGCTCGACGGCGGCACGGTCGAGACCGACGGGGGCCGCATCACCGCAGTTGACCCCGGTCCAGCCGACCGGAGGCTGGACGATCTCGATGTCGACGGATCATGGGTGCTGCCCGGCTTCATCGACCTGCACGTGCACGGCGGCGGCGGCCACGACATGGGTGCCTCCGCCGATGACCTGCGCGCCGCCGTCGCTTTCCACCAGGCCCACGGGACCACACGGACGCTCGTGTCCTTGGTCACGGCGCCGGTCGACCTGCTCGAGCGGCAGCTTGCCGATGTCGCACAGCTCGTCGGTGAGCCCGGTGTGCAGGTCATCGGCAGTCATCTCGAGGGCCCGTTCCTGTCCGAGATCCGGTGCGGGGCGCAGAACCCGGCATACCTCATCGAGCCCGACCGCGAAGTCTTCGAGCGGCTGGCGGCGGCCGCGGACGGCACCCTGCGGGTGCTCACGATCGCTCCCGAGCTGCCGCACGCGCTCGAGGTGATCCAGGCCTGTTGTGATGCGAAAGTCGTTGTGGCACTTGGTCATTCGGATGCGACGTATGACGAAGCCTGGCGGGCTATCGACGCCGGCGCGGGGCTGGCGACGCACCTGTTCAACGGGATGCGGCCGGTGCACCATCGCGAGCCGGGCCTGGTGAGCGCGTTGCTGGAGTCACACCTGCCCTGTGAACTCGTCAACGACGGCGTGCACCTGCACCCGGGCATCGTGCGCCTGGCCGCTGAGGACCCGAGCCGGCCGGTCTTCATCACCGACGCGATCGATGCCACCGGGATGGGCGATGGTGCGTACGAGTTGGGCGGCCAGCAAGTGCGGGTGCGGAACGGGCAGGCGCGGTTGGTCAGCAATGACGCACTCGCCGGATCGACACTGACGATGGACGCGGCGGTGCGGCGAGCGGTCGCGAACGGCATACCGATCGAACGCGCCTCGGCCGCGGCATCGCAGAACCCGGCTCGCGTGCTCGGGATGGACGACCAGGTGGGCCGGATCGCACCTGGACTGGCGGCGGATCTCGTGGTGCTCGATGGCGACCTACGGGTGCAGCGGGTGATGGTCGCCGGCCAGTGGGTGCAGGACCCACCAGCGCCGGATTAGACCCGTTGGCGCGCCTCCGCCTCGCGGGCTCCGGCGTGGGTGGCGCGGCGCACCATTTCGGCCAGGCCGCGGCGGGCAAGCACGGCGCACACGATCGCGCCCGGGATCTCGAGCAGCGCCGCCGCGAGGAGGGCCTGCACACGCGGCTCGCCCGGAGCCGAGGTGGTGATGTCGAACCACGCGTCGGTCACCAGCAGGGCACCGGCCACGGTTGCGGTCAGCACCACCTGCGGGTCGCGGCGGTAGGCATGCCAACTCACCCGCAGCAGCACGATGATGAGCAGCACGTCGAAGCCCACCCAGGTCAGCCGATAGTGATCGCTGAGGGACCGGGCGGGCAGCGTCACCGCGAGGAACACGGCATACGGCACAAGCAGCGCCGCGCAGATCAGGTAGACGCGCGGCACCCAGCGCCACCGGCGTAACGCCTCGTCCATGCCGGCTACAACAGCACGCGGCGCTGTGCGATTCCTGTCGAGGTCAGGTCAGGTCGGCGCGGATCCGGCCGAAGATCACCAGGTCGACCCGGCCACCATGGACGATCCCGGCCGACCGGGCGACGCCCTCCCGGGTGAATCCGGCGGCTACGGCGGCCTTCTGCGAGGCCAGGTTGCCGGTGGCGGCGCGGATCTCCACGCGCTGCAGGTCCTGGGTGCGCAGTCCCCAATCGGCGAGCAGGGCCGCGGATCGGCCGGCCAACCCGCGGCCGCGCGCCCACGGTGCGACCCAGTAGCCGATCTCGCTCACCTGCGAGCGCCAGTTGGTCGCCTTGAGGTCGACCAGTCCGGCAAACCCGCCGTGATCGATCACCCGCAGCAGACCGGTGCCGGCTTCCTGCTGGGCCGGGGCGATCTCCCGCACGAAGGTCGCGGCCACCTGCTCGGTGTACGGCTGGGGCAGCGGCAACCATCGCAGCGTCTCGGCGTCTTGGCAGGCGCGGAAGATCGGGTCAATGTCATCCTCGGTGACCGGCCGAAGCCGCAGGTCAGCGGCGTGCAGAGGGACATCGTCGAAGCGGGCACGCGGCATACGGAAAAGAATCTCAGAAAAAGCTGTAACGCCCGGTGACGCCGCCCGATGTAACCGTTGAATGAGGCGCCACTCGAACCCCCGAGCGAGTGGCGCCTCATCCATGTCCGGCGGCCCTAGCCTGCTGCCATGAGGTGCGCCGCGGCATGATCATCAGACCGGCGGAGGCCGCTCGTGACGCGGCGTCATGTGCGGCGATCTACGCGCCCTATGTCACCGACACGGTGATCAGCTTCGAGGCCGAACCACCGGACGCCGCCGAGATGGGCAGGCGGATGAACGCCGCGATCGAGTGGCTGGTGGCCCGCGAGGACGACGTGGTGCTCGGCTATGCCTACGCGACGCGGCATCGCGAACGCGCGGCCTACCGTTTCGCATGCGACGTCAGCGTGTACACGGCGCCTGCCGCTCACCGGCGCGGCGTCGGAACTGCGTTGTATGGCGAGCTGCTCGCCCGGGTGACCGCGCGCGGCTTGCGGATGGCGTGTGCCGGTGTGACACAACCGAATCCGGCCAGTGTGGGCTTCCACGAGGCGATGGGTTTCCAACGGGTCGGGCTCTATCGGGCGATCGGGTGGAAGTTCGGCGCGTGGCATGACGTGCTGTGGCTGCAGCGTCCGCTGGCGGGCGACGGGCCGCCGGAGCGCGAGCCGAACCTCACCGCCCCCTCCGCCGGTTGAGGCCCCACCCTCGCCGGTTGAGCGAGCGGAGCGAGTCGAAACCAGCGAACCCCCTCCCCTCGCCGGTTGAGCGAGCGGAGCGAGTCGAAACCAGCGAACCCCGGGAAGCGGTCGCGATAACCGCCGGAAAGCTCTACTACGGGTGTTGGATGGTTGCGGACGATTGGCCGCCGGAAGGTTCACCCGATGCTGCGCGACGAAACCAGCCCGACCGCACGAGCGCTGCTCATGCTCGAACTCCTGCAGGCCAGCCCCGGCATCAGCGCCGACCGCCTCGCCAGCCGTCTGGGAGTCTCCACCCGCGCGATCCGCCGCTATGTCGAGATCCTGCGGGAGGCCGACATACCGGTGACCTCGGTGCGGGGACCGGCGGGCGGCTACCGCCTGGGCCGCGGGCTGCGGCTGCCACCGCTGATGTTCAACGCGCCCGAGGCGCTCGCCCTCGTGATGGCGGTGCTCGACGGGCATCACGACGCTTCCGACCCGCACACGCCGGTGGGCAGCGCCCTCGGCAAACTGCTGCGCGCGCTGCCGGAATCCGTTGCAGCACAGGCAAAAGCAGTCCGTATGGCGACCGCGCCAGTCCGCGACCGCGGCGCCGCCCGCCCCGATCCGGAGACGACGGTGGCGCTGGTCCGGGCCAGCGAGGCGCGCCGACGGGTGGACATCGACTACCGATCCGAGGCGGGCTACGAGCGCACGATCGACGTCGAGCCATGGGCGGTCGTGGTGCGGCACGGCCGGTGGTACCTGCTGTGTCAGGCCATGCACGCCGGCGAGACGCGCGCCTACCGCATCGACCGGGTGCGATCGGTGCGCGAGCGGCCGGAGACCTTCGCCCCGCCGGACCTCGACCCGGCGAGTGCGCTCGAGGAGCACCTCGGCCAGGGCTGGGAGCACCCGGCCGAGGTGGTGATCCACGCCCCGGTCGACCAATTGCGTTGGCTGTCAAAGCATCTCGGCCGCCTCGAAGCGATTAACGAGGGCACCACTGTGCTGCGTGGCAGCACCTCCAACCCGGTGATGTATGCCGAGCAGCTCGCCCTCATCCCCGGTGACTTCGAGGTGCGCCGGGGCGACGAGGTGCGGGCTGCGGTGGCGGCGCTCGGCCGACGGCTCACCGCCGCCGCACGCCTTTCCGCCGGTTGAGCGGCGCCCCCTCGCCGGTTGAGCGGCGTCCCCCTCGCCGGTTGAGCGGCGCCCCCTCGACGGTTGAGCGGCGCCCCCTCGACGGTTGAGCGAGCGCAGCGAGTCGAAACCACCACCACCGCCCCCGCGACACCCGATCAGCGCTGGGACTGGCGCGGCGGGCGGCATACGGGAGAAGATCCGGCGTGACCAACCCAGCGATCGTCATTGTCTCCGCCGAACACGGCGAGGCCCTGTGCAGCGAGTTCAGCCGCTATGTGCGCGACTACGACATCCGGTGCGCGGGCGACAAACGCGACGCCATCAAGCTGATGAAGTCGCTGCGCGCCGAGCAGATCGACGTGGCGATGATCGTCGCGGATTCGGCGATGATGGAGGTGCTCAAGGCCTTCCACGACTGGCGGGCCGTGGTGCCGACGGCGCGGCGCATCGTGGTCGCGCACCGCAGCCGATTCGCGCAGGACGCCGAAGCCTTCCGGCCGGCGCTGGGCAAGGGCAAATTCGACGCATTCCTGTTGATGCCACAGGGAGTTCGCGACGAGGAGTTCCACACCGCGGTGACCGAGCTGCTGTCCGATTGGGGCTCGACCGTTGCGGCGCCGGTCGTCGACGCGGTGCGGATCATCAGCCGCCCAGGCGACCCGCTGACCTACGAACTGCGTGACTTCTTCGACCGGGTCGGGGCACCCAACCGCACCTACTCACCCGACCATCCGGTCGCTCGCGAGGTGCTGTCTCACCTCCCTGAGGACATCGAGCTGCCGGTCGTCGAGAGCTTCGCGCGGGCGCGAGCGCATGTCGGCAGCGTGCGCGAGGCGGCGGCCCTGATGTATGGCCGGCCCGATCAGGTCGAGGTCGGCCACACCGTCGACGTCTGCGTCGTCGGCGCCGGTCCCGCGGGTCTCGCGGCCTGTGTGTATGCCGCGTCCGAGGGCCTGGCGACCGTCGCGCTGGAGTCGGAAGCCATTGGGGGACAAGCGGGTACGAGCTCGATGATCCGCAACTACCTGGGTTTCCCGCGGGGCATTTCGGGTGCTCGATTGGCTCAGCGGGCGCGTGGCCAGGCGATCCGTTTCGGCACGCGATTTTTCACCGGCTGGCCGGCGACCGGCATCTGCGCCAATGGTGAGGGTGGATTCGTGGTGCAGACCGACGGTGGCGACGTGCAGGCGCGCTCGGTCGTGATCGCGACCGGGGTGAGTTATCGGCGGCTGGGCGTCGAAAGTCTGGAAGCACTCGTCGGGCGCGGCGTGTTCTATGGCGCCGCGATGGCCGCTGCCCGGGAGATGGCCGATGCCGATGTGGTGGTGGTCGGCGGTGGCAACTCGGCCGGTCAGGCGGCGATTCACCTGGCGCGTTTCGCCCGCAGTGTGACCATCGTGATCCGCCGGTCGAGCCTCGCCGAGACAATGTCGGCATACCTGATCGGTGAGATCTCGTTCAACCCGCGGATCACCGTGTGCAGCGAGGCCGAAGTCGTCGACGGTGGGGGCGAGGCCGCGCTGGAGTGGATTACCTTGCGGCACAACGATTCTGGCGAAGACGAGCGGCGGGAGGTCGGCGGGTTGTTCTTGCTGCTCGGCGCCCAGCCGCACTGTGACTGGCTCCCGCCGGAGGTGGCCGTGGACGAGCGGGGCTTCATCCTGACCGGTCGCGACGTGCCGCAGGAGCGGTGGATCGACGGCGAGCCGCCCGAACTGCTGGAGACCAGCCTGCCCGGTGTGTTTGCGGTGGGCGACATCCGGTGCGGGTCGATGAAGCGGGTGGCCTCGGCGACCGGTGAAGGCGCGTCGGTGGTGCCGGCGATCCACGCCTTCCTCGGCTGAGGGCGCGCGACGCGCCGAGGCGGTTGGCTGCCCCGGCGTGTCGCGGTCGCTGGTTGACGGTGACGCGCCGGGGATGGGGTATTCCTCGGCGTGTCGCGGTCGCTGGTTGACGGTGACGCGCCGGGGATCGGGCGTCCCTCGGCGTGTCGCGGTCGCTGGTTGACGCTGACGCGCCGGGGATGGGGTATTCCTCGGCGCGTCGCGGTCGCTGGTTGACGCTAACGCGCCGGGGATCGGGCGTCCCTCGGCGTGTCGCGGTCGCTGGTTGACGCTGACGCGCCGGGGATCGGGCGTCCCTCGGCGTGTCGCGGTCGCTGGTTGACGCTGACGCGCCGGGGATCGGGCGTCCCTCGGCGTGTCGCGGTCGCTGGTTGACGCTGACGCGCCGGGGATCGGGCGTCCCTCGGCGTGTCGCGGTCGCTGGTTGACGGTGACGCGCCGGGGATCGGGCGTCCCTCGGCGTGTCGCGGTCGCTGGTTGACGGTGACGCGCCGGGGTCAGGCGCGACGGGACCGACGCCAGAGGTCGATGTCGGAGTCGACCGCGTGCTTGTCGATCGCGGCGAGCTCCTCATCGGTGAACGTCAGGTTGTCCAGGGCACCGAGTGAGTTCTCGAGCTGCTCGACGCTGGAGGCGCCGATGAGAGCGGAGGTCACCCGCTCGTCACGGAGGATCCAGGCCAGTGCCATCTGTGCAAGTGTCTGGCCGCGCTTCTTAGCGATCCGGTTGAGCGCCCGGATGTGCTTGAGCGCGTCATCGCTGAGCAGCTTCGGGTCGAGCGATTTGCCTTGGGACGCACGGGATCCCGCGGGGATGCCCTTGAGGTATTTGTCGGTGAGCATGCCCTGCGCCAGCGGCGAGAAGGCGATGCAGCCGACACCCTCGGCGTTGAGCACAGCGAGCAGGTCTTCCTCGACCCAGCGGTTGAGCATCGAGTAGGACGGCTGGTGGATGAGCAGCGGGGTGCCCATCGAGCGCAGAATCTCCACGGCCTCCTGGGTGCGAGCGCCGCTGTAGGAGGAGATCCCGACATACAGCGCTTTTCCTTGGCGCACAATGGAATCCAGTGCACCCATCGTCTCCTCGAGGGGTGTTGTCTCGTCGAATCGGTGGCTGTAGAAGATGTCGACATACTCCAGCCCGAGCCGCTGGAGCGACTGGTCCAGGCTGCTGATCAGGTACTTGCGGGAGCCGCCACCCTGACCATAGGGGCCGGGCCACATGTCGTATCCGGCCTTGCTCGAGATGATCAGCTCGTCCCGGTACCGCTTGAAGTCCTGAGCGAAGATGGTGCCGAAGTTGCGCTCAGCGCTGCCGTAGGGCGGCCCGTAGTTGTTGGCCAGGTCGAAGTGCGTGACGCCCAGGTCGAACGCCCGGCGCAGCACTACCCGCTGGCGATCCAACGGCACATCGTCGCCGAAGTTGTGCCATAGGCCGAGCGAGATGGCCGGCAAGTCGAGGCCGCTGTCGCCACAGCGGCGGTAGATCATCGAGTTGTAACGTCCGCGGAGGGCTTGGTAGTCGTCGGCGTGCATCGTCATGAGTTCATGATGGACCCATGGTGGCGACGCAACGGATGTTCGTAGGGGTGGTTCCGCCGCGGGAGGTCGTGGAGGACCTCAGCGAGTTCCTCCAGCCCCGAGCCGGTATGCCGTGGATCGCGCCCGAGCAGTGGCATGTCACCTTGGCGTTCTGCCCGGCGGCGCCGGTGCACCGCGAGGACGAGCTCATCGAGGCGTTGGGCCGGGTTGCGTTGCGGCACAAGGCGTTCGACACCTCACTGGGAGGCGCGGGAACCTTCCCGGATGTCTTGTCTGCTGTGGTGCTCTGGCTCGGCATCGATGGCCCGCTGTCACCGCTCGCCTCCTCGGTGCGCGGCGCCTGCAATTCGGTTGGCGCGACTCCGGACGGCAAGGCGTTCGTGCCACACCTGACCTTGGCCCGGCTTCGCCGGCCGATGGACGCGCGCAAATGGATCCAGGTGCTCGACACCTATCGCTCGCCGCAGTGGCGCGTCGACCGGATCGAGCTGATCGCCTCCCATCTGCGCGAAGGACCGAAGGGACGTCCTCGGTACGAGACCATCGCCGAACTCCCACTCGGGTGAGTCGCATCGCGCCGCAGAGAGCATCTCGCGGTGGTTCACTAGGCCGATGGGAGAGGAACAGGGGCAAGGGGTGGCACTCGTCAGAGGGGCGAATATCTCGCTCCGCGACGAGGACGCCGAGCTGGAGGCACTCACGCTGGTTCTGGATGCGCAGGACTCGGCATCCAGTGATCCGATCGAGGCGGACGTCAGTGTGCTGCTGGTCGGTGAAGACGGTCGGGTCCGCGGCAACGAGGACTTCGTCTTCTACAACCAGCGGGCTGCATATGACGGTGCGGTGCAGCTTCGCGAGAAGCTCCGATCTGTCGACCCGCCGACGACCTCCGACTTCATCACCGTCGCTCTCGACGAACTGCCGGATCACGTCACCCGAGTGGTGGTGGTCGGCAGTACAGATCCTGGCGCCGCCAGCTTCGCCGAGTCGCCGATGATTCAGGTGCGTATCCAACGGAGCAACGGCGATGCGCTCGGACACTTCCGAATCTCGGAGCTCACCACCGAGCGGGCACTCATCTTCGGTGAGTTCTATCGCAGGCGCGGCGATTGGCGATTCCGGGCAGTCGGACAGGGCTACTCGGACGGGCTGGAGGCGGTCGCTCGGGCGTTCGGAGTCGAAGTCGCTACAGACACTCCGGCCGAAACATCGGACGCGCAGCGATCCGAGGTGCCCGAGCCCGTCAAGGCGAAATCCGTTTCGGTGCAGCGTGATCGACGACCTCCGAAGATGCCTGCCGCGTGGCGCAAGACTCTGCCGGAGGGCACCGCGGACCTCCGGCCAGCACGTCTCTTTCCGACCGCCGGCATCGGAGGCTCAGCCGAACGCGAACAGCGCGCGACCTCGATCCTGCTGAGTGTTTCCTCCGTGGTGCGCGACTTCGGACTCAGTTGGCTCCGTCCCTGCGGTGCCCCGACCGGGCCGATCACGGCGTACGTCGAAGTCCCGTTCGGTCACGACGAGTTGCCATACCGGCCGGATGGACTCGTCGAGGTGACCCGGGGTAAGCGCACTTGGCGTGCCCTTGTCGAAGTTAAGACCGGGACGAATGACCTTGAGGACGAACAGGTTTCGACCTACGTGGAGATCGCCCGGGCGCAGAGCTTTGATGCGGTTATCACGATCAGCAACCAGTTGCCGGGACCGGAAGGTGTCCATCCAGTGATGGTGGACAAGCGAAAGCTGCGCAAGGTCGACCTCTTCCACGTGTCGTGGGACGAGCTGCGAATGAGTGCCGCCTTGCTGCAGCACCGCGGCGCCGTCAGTGACCCGACCCAACGGTTGGTTTTGGAGGAGTTCGAGCGCTACCTCGATTCGGAGCGGGCTGGTCTTCGCGGCTTCGAAGACATGGGAAAGTTCTGGCCGGCGACGCGCGACGCCGTGCGCAGCGGGACCGCGCGGCCCAATGACAGGGGAGTGATCGAGGTTTGCGATCGCTTCGACCAGGCCGTCCGCAAGGCTGCCATCGAGTTGTCGTGCTTGCTGGGGGTCGAAGTTCAATCGGCTCGCCCGCGCGATATGCAGGATCAGACCAGCAGGCGGCAGCAACTGACCGACTCGGCGAAACTCTTCGGCGCGTTGAGAGTTCCTGGCGCGCTCGAATCGATGTACGTCGGCGCGGACCTTCGCGTCGAACGCGTGGCGTGCTCGATGACGATCCCGGCTCCGCGGGAAGGGCGCCAGCTGACCCGCGTCAACTGGCTGTTGCGGCAGTTGGTCGACGCACGAGACGGCATCCGAGTGGAGACAGTCCTCGCCGGGTCGAGGCGTGATTCCACTGCGGCACTGCTCAAGAGCGCCCGCGCCGAGCCGACGACTCTGGTGCCAGCCGGAGACGGCGACATTCGCGGGTTCATCGTCACGCTCGAAATGCCCATGGGGGCAAAGCGATCCGTCGGCACTGGCGGGTTGGTCACCTCGATCGGTGACGTGACGAAGTGGTTCTACGACGAGGTCGGGCAGAACGTCCGAGCGTGGTCAGCGCGGCCGCCGAAGATGCCGGATTAGCGGGACACTCGTCGGACCAAACCCCGCCGCTCGCCCGGTGATAGGTCACCGCTCGGAACGAAGTCGTGGCGGCTTGGGGGCGGGGAAACCGGTTTGACCTCAGGTGGACTTGAACTGTCAAGCTTGCGCCTGTGCGTCAGCGTCTTGGGATCCCGCCCGTCGGCCGCAATCGGTTCTTCGTCACTGCAATGGCCATCGACGCGGTGGGCACCGGGGTCTTCGCCCCGGTCGCGATGCTCTATTTTCTCGCCACCACCTCGGTCGGTGTCGGCCGTGTCGGACTCGCGTTGAGCATTGCCGCTGCGATCGCCATACCGATGACCTTCGTGACCGGGCTCTTGGTCGACACCTTCGGACCGCGACCAATCTTGTTGTCCGCCAACGCCGTTCAGGCCCTCGTCTACCTCGGCTATCCGTTCGTGCACGGTTTCACCGGGATCGTCGTCGCGACGACCGTGGCCAGCCTCGGGCAGGCGCTGTTCTGGGGTTCGTTCTCGCCAACGGTCGCGGCGCTCTCTCGCCCGGGTGAGCGCGAGATGTGGTTCGGCTTCCTGGGCGCGCTGCGCAATGTCGGCTTCGCGGTCGGCGGGATCGCGTCCGGTCTGGTCGTCACCATCGGCACACCCACGGCATTCCACGCGATCGTGATCGTCAACGCCGTCTCCTACGCCGTCGCGTTCGCCATGCTCAGCCGTGAGCGGGTCCGCCGGCCCAAGCCGACCCACGAGCCGACGCATTGGGCAATTGCCTTGCGGGACAAGGACTATCGCCCGCTGCTCGTCAACAACCTGGCGTATGCCGTCTGCTCGCTCGCCCTCGTCTACGCGATGCCGGTTTATGCCGTGTCGGTGCTGGGACTGCCCGGCTGGACGGCCGGCGCGATCTACACGGTCAACACCGTGCTGGTGGGGTTCGGTCAGGGCCCGGCGGTCGCCGCCATGCGCGGTCACGTGCGCGCGAGAGTCACGGCCGCCGGCTACGTCGCCTTCATCGTCGGCTTCGGCCTCCTGGCCGTGGCGAGCGCACCGGCCGAGGTCATCGCGGTGGGGACGGTGCTTGTCGGCGTCGCCGTTTATACCGTCGGCGAGGTCATGTGCGGGCCGGTGCTCAGCGCGATCGCGGTCGAGAGTCGCCCCGAGGCCGAGCGCGGCCGCTACCTGTCGGTCTATCAGTTGACCTGGAACCTCGCTAGTGTCATCGCACCGGGTGGTTTCGGCCTGCTGCTGCAGTTCAACCGCCCGAGCGTGTGGCTGGCGCTGATCGCCGTCGCCGCGGCGGCCGGGCTGCTCGCGCTTCGCCTGCCGCTGCGCCTACCCGTCGCCGGTCAGGTCGTCACGAATAAGGCGTGAACCTCACGAGTCCCCGGGCAGCAGCGCGCGTGGCGCCAGATAACGGACCGAGCCGTAGCTCCACTGCGAGGCGCTGCCGTAACAGCTTCCGGCATACCTGATGGTCCCGCCGCCCGAGGTGACCCGATCGATCACCCCGGCCCGGGTCGAGACGCACGCGGCGATGGTCGGGTAGACCGCCGATCGGTGCGTCCACAGCGTCTCCGCTGATGCGGCGCCGGCCGCGGCGACGAGCGAGCCACTGAGGGCGACGGCGGCGGTGGTGCGTGTGATGACGTGCATGATTCCCCCTAAGTCGGGCGGCGCCTCCCCCGGCGCGACCGACCAATCGAGTATGCCGGGTGGCGGGGCAGCGAGGCAATCACGGGTTGATCGCGAGGAAGACGAACGAACCGAGCAGCACCAGGTGGACGCCACCTTGCAGGCGGGTTGCGCGGCCCGGCACCACGGTGAGGACGCTGACCACGACGCTGAGCGCGAGCAACACCAATTGCGTTGAGCCCAGGCCGAGTTCGAGCGGTCCGTCCAACCAGAGCGACGCCAACGCCAGGGCGGGGATGGTCAGGCCGATGCTCGCCATGGCCGAGCCGTAGGCCAGGTTGAGGCTGGTCTGCACCCGGCCGCGGGTGGCGGCCCGTGCGGCGGCGAGCGTCTCCGGGGCGAGCACCAGCAAGGCAATGATCACGCCGACGAAGGACGCCGGGAAACCGAGCGCCGCCACACCGCGCTCGATCGCCGGCGACTCGATCTTGGCCAGCCCGACGACGGCCACCAGGGACACGAGCAGCAGGCCAAGGCTCGCCAGCGCAGCCCGGCCCGACGGCGGCTCGGCGTGTGAGTCCTCGGCGATGACGTCGCCACTCGCGTCGACCGGTAGGAAGAAGTCGCGGTGCCGCACCGTTTGGGTGACGACGAAGAGGCCGTAGAGCACGAGCGAGGCCAGCGCGGCGAAGGTCAGCTGAGCCCCGGTGAACTGCGGCCCGGGCGCGCCGGTGGTGAAGGTCGGCAACACCAGGCAGGTGCCGGCCAGTGCAGCGACCGTCGCGAGCGCGCCGCCGGTGCCCTCAGGGTTGAAGTGGCTGAAGCCAAACCGTTGTGAGGACAACAGGATTGACAGGCCGGCGATGCCGTTCACCGTGATCATCACCGCGGCGAACACGGTGTCGCGGGCGAGCGTGGCGGTGTCCTTGCCGCCGCTCACCATCAAGGTGACGATCAGCGCCACCTCGATGATGGTGACCGCCACCGCGAGCACGAGCGAGCCGAAGGGTTCGCCGACGCGATGAGCGACGACCTCGGCGTGGTGCACCGCGGCGAGCACGGCGCCGCCGAGCAGCACCGCAACGAGGATGACGGGGATCGTGCCGAGGTTGCGGCCCCACGTGAGGGCAAGAGCAACGAGCGCGACGACCGGGACGACATTCGTCCAGGCCAGCCGCTCACGCATCGGAGCGGGCCGCGGTGCCGCGGGACTTGATCAGCGAGGCGATGACAGTGATGGTGAGCACGCCGACAATGATGCCCAGAGATGCACCGGTGGAGATCTCGATGAGCTTGACCGGTTTGCCGTCGTTGATGAACGGCACGGTGTTCTGCTTCAGCGCGTGCAGCAGCAGCTTGACGCCGATCACGCCGAGCACGACCGCCAGGCCGTAGCTCAGGTAGACCAACCGGTCGAGCAACTCGTCGATGAGGAAATAGAGCTGGCGCAGGCCCAGCAGTGAGAACGCCGTCGCGGTGAAGACGATGTAGGGCTCTTCGGTCAGGCCGTAGATCGCCGGGATCGCATCGAGCGCGAAGAGGATGTCGGTGCCGCCGATGATGATCATCACCAGCAGCATCGGCGTCATCACCCGCCGGCCGGCGACGCGGGTGAAGAGCTTGTCGCCGTCATACTCGTCGGTCGCGTTGAAGAACCGCCGCGCCATCCGGGCGATGATGTTGTCGCCGGTGTGCTGGTCGGTGCCCTCGGGTTTGAGCATGTGACCCGCGGTGAGCAGCAGGATTAGGCCGAAAACGTAGAAGATCCAAGCGAATTGGTTGATCAGCGCAGCACCGATGAAGACGAAGATGGTGCGTGCCAGCAGGGCGATGACGATGCCGACGAGCAGCACCTTCTGCTGATACTTCCGCGGCACGGCGAAGCTCGTCATGATCACCAGGAAGACGAAGAGGTTGTCGACCGACAACGCCTTCTCGGTGAGATAACCGGCGAAATATTCGGTGCCGAACTCATTGCCGTAGGTGCCACGGGTCACCAGCCAGAGGCCGATGCCGAAGACGACGGCGACGCCGACATACAGCGCCGACCAGATCGCGGACTCACGCAGCGTCGGCTCGTGTGCCTGGCGGACGTGGAAGAAGAAGTCGAAGAGCAGCAGGCCGACGATCGCGGCGACGGTCAACAGCCAGACATAGACGGGGACGTCCATCGGTCCTTCCCGGTGGGCGTGGTGTGGAGGGGTTCACTGCCTGCAACGCCCGAACCGCCTCCAGAGTGCCCGGCTCACCAGTCGCGACGGAAATCGGCCCGCGAGGGCGGCCTCAGCGCCCGCGCAGTCCCGTCGCGTCGAGGTATGCCGCAGCGTCGGTCGTCACGATGAGGTCGGCGAAGGTGTCGGCCGAGACCAATTCGCCGTCGACCATCCGCTGCAGCATTGCCAGCATCGGCTGCCAGAAGCCACCCACATCGAGCACGCCGACCCGATGCGGCAGGTAGCCGAGGGTGCGCCAGGTCCACACCTCGAAGAACTCCTCCAGCGTGCCGATGCCGCCGGGCAGCACGAGGAAGGCATCGCCGAGCTGCGCCATACGGGCTTTGCGTTCGTGCATGGTCTCGACGACTTCCAGCCGGGTGAGGTCGTGCCGCCCCCACTCCCGGTCGATCATCGATTGAGGTATGACGCCGATGACCTCGCCGCCCGCGTCGAGTGCGCCCTGGGCGAGAGCGCCCATCGAGCCGCCGCCTCCGCCGCCGTAAACGACGCCAAAGCCGTTGTCTGCCAGGGTTTTTCCGGTGTCGTATGCCGCCTGCTGCCACTGCGGGTTGTTGCCCGGGCGGGACGCGCAGAACACGGTGATGAACGGCTGGGTCATGGCTCAAAGTCTCCCCGGCTCTGTCCGCAGTTGCGCGGCAGGGGTGGTGCAGTTCTGCGGACGCTGGGCAGGGGGCGTGCCCTTGCGTCCGCAGTTTCGCGGCAGGGGTGGTGCAGTTCTGCGGACGCTGGGTATGCCGCCCACCGGCGTCACCAGTGCGCGAGCACGGAATAGGGCGGCACCGCGAAATGGTCCGGCAGGCGGGGCAGCAGCCAGAGCAGGTTGTCCACCGCAACCGCCTGAGCCAGATCGACGGCGAGCGCTCGGTCCAGGTCCATCACCTCGACCAGGATGTCCAGCCGGCGTCGAAGCCCACGCTCCGGATCGTCGGCGACATCGGCAAACCTATTGCGCAGCATGGCAATCGGCTCGAACTCCACCGGGCCGGCATACGGCAACGGGTCGATCAGCCGCCAGCCGGGGTCGGTGCCGGGCAGGGTGTGCAGCACGTTGAGGTAGTGCGCGTCGTGGTGCAGCAGCCAGGTGTCGGTGATGTCCACGGCGTCGGCGAGGGTGGCCAGTGCTCGGTCCACGGCCGGCTCAGGCAGCAGCCCCGGTGTCTCGTCCCGGTGCTTGCGGATGGACTCGGCGATGCGTTCGAGCTCCGGTGCGATCCGCGGGACCTCGGTCGGCGCCGCGCTGCGCGAGCGAGCCAGCAGGTCGCCGATGATCGCCGTCGCCTCGTCGGCGTCGGGATGGTGCTCCAGGTCGCGCGCCGGGTCGAGGCGCTCCAACAACATCGCGCCGCGCGTCGCGTCGGAGGCTACGAGTTCGACGGCGGTGCCACGCGGACGCCATACCGAAAGAGCGAGGGCCTCGGCGGCGATCTGGGGAGGGTCGCCGATTTTCAGGACCAGGGCTCGCCCGGCCGCGTCGCGCACCGGCCAGACGACGCCGAGCTGGCCGGCGATCGCGTCGCCATCGCGGCGCAGGCCCCACGCGTCGGCGAGCTCGGGAGCCAGACGCGCCGCGGACTGCTGGCCCTCACGGTGGCCCGGGCGGTCCGGGTCCCACGCGTGCGAAGTGAGGGGGAGCGGCCAGGGCATGGGTTGAGTGTGGCAGGGGCGGGTTTCGACGCGCTCGCTCGTTCCTCGCTCGCTTGCTCAACCAACGAGCGGGGGCGGGTTTCGACGCGCTCGCTCCTTCGTCGCTCGCTTGCTCAACCAACGAGAAGACGCGCTCGCTCGTTCCTCGCTCGCTTGCTCAACCAACGAGAAGGGGCGCTCAACCGGCGGGGCGCGCGCTCAACCGGCGATGGGCTCCGAGGGTGCGTAGTACTACGAGGAGTAGTACTGTCGGATGCGGGCCGCGAGAGGCGACCCGACCTCGGCATACAGGAGTCCCGCGGTGAACACTCTGGACCTGGCGCGATGGCAGTTCGCCATCACGACCGTCTACCACTTCCTCTTCGTGCCGATCACGATCGGTATGTCGGCGATCGTCGCCTATTTCCACACGCGCTGGGTGGTCAAGCGCGACCCGGAGATGCTGCGACTGGCGAAGTTCTTCGGCAAGCTCTTCACGATCAACTTCGCGCTCGGCCTGGTGACCGGCATCGTGCAGGAGTTCCAGTTCGGGATGAACTGGTCGGCCTACAGCCGGTTCGTCGGTGACATCTTCGGCGCGCCGCTGGCCTTCGAGGCGCTGCTCGCGTTCTTCCTCGAGTCGACCTTCCTCGGCCTGTGGATCTTCGGCTGGGGGCGGCTGCCGGAGAAGCTGCACGCGATGACGATCTGGATCGTGCACATCGGCACCGTCCTGTCGGCCTACTTCATCCTGAGCGCCAACTCGTTCATGCAAAACCCGGTCGGCTGGCGCTACAACCCGCAGAAGAACCGCGCCGAGCTGACCGACTTCATGGCGGTGCTGACCAACAAGGTGCAGCTGGTGACCTTCCCGCATGTCATCACCGCGTCCTACATGGTCGGCGGCGCGGTCATCATGGGCGTCGCGCTCTACCAGCAGATGCGCAGCAAGGATCCGGACCGCGGGATGTACCGCAAGGCGACCCGCATCGGTGCCATCGTCACCCTCGTCGGCGGTCTCGGTGTCGCGGTCACTGGCGACGCACAGGGCAAGATCATGACCGACGTCCAGCCGATGAAAATGGCTGCGGCAGAAGCGCTTTACGACACCCAGAACCGTTGCGCCGCCTTCTCGATCTTCACCGTCGGCACCCCGGACGGGCAGAGTCAGAAGTTCGCGGTGAAGGTGCCATGCGTGCTGTCCTTCCTCGCCACCGGCTCGGTCAACGGCAAGGTCGACGGCATCAACGACCTCAAGCGCACGCTGCCCGGACAGCTGCAAGCGCAAGCCAAAGCGGACGGCATACCGGAGCAGTATGTGAGCCCGGACCAGCTCACCCCGACGATCTGGATGACCTACTGGAACTTCCGCTTCATGATCGGAGCGGGTATGGCGGCCGCCTTCTTTGCGGCGCTCACCCTCTGGGCGACCCGCAAGGGCCGCACACCGACCTCACGCTGGTGGACACCACTCGCGGTGGTCACGCCGCTGCTCACGGTCTTCGGGCAGAGCTTCGGCTGGATCTTCACCGAGGTCGGCCGTCAGCCGTGGCTCGTCTACGGGGTGATCACCACCTCCAGTGGAGTGTCGCCGTCCTCGACGACCGGCCAGGTGCTCTTCTCGATGATCGGCTTCACGCTGCTGTATGCCGTGCTGGCCGTGATCGAGGTCAAGCTCTTCCTCGACTACACGCGCAAGGGTGCTGAGCCCTTCGAGGAACCGCGGATGGTCGAGTCCGACGACGAACTGCAGTTCGCCTACTGATTTCGCGAAAAGGACTGTGTCGCAATGAGTCTCGAAACCCTGTGGTTCGTCGTCATCGCTGCCCTGTGGACCGGATATTTCGTCCTCGAGGGCTTCGACTTCGGCGTCGGTATGTCGCTTCCCTTCCTCGGCCGGGGCCAGGACGCCGACGACAGTGAGAAGCGCAAGCGCGTGCTGCTCAACACGATCGGCCCCTTCTGGGACGGCAACGAGGTGTGGCTGATCACCGCGGCCGGCGCAATGTTCGCGGCCTTCCCCGCGTGGTACGGCACGCTCTTCTCGGGCTTCTACCTCGCCTTCTTCGCGATCCTGATTGCGCTGATCCTGCGCAATATGGGCTTCGAATACCGGCACAAGCGCACCAGCCCGCGCTGGCGTCGCGGCTGGGACATCTGCATCGTCGCCGGGTCGCTGCTGCCCCCGCTGCTGCTCGGCATCGGTCTGACCAACATGGTCGTCGGCGTCCCGATCACCCAGAACGCCAACGGCGACTTCCTGTTCACCGGCACCCTGCTGACCCTGCTCAACCCGCTGGCGCTGCTCGGCGGTCTGGTCTTCGTCGGTCTGTCGCTGGCGCACGGCATGCACTTCATCGCGCTCAAGACGGCCGGCGAGATCCGGCAGGGCGCTCGTCGGCTAGCGACCCGATTCGGTGTGGTGGCAACGGTTTTCGCGTTGGTGCTGCTGTTGTGGTTCGACATCACGACGGGCACGGCCGCGTCGTGGGTCACCACCGTGCTGGCCGTGATCGGCCTCGTCGGGGCGCTCGCGGCAAATGCCATCGGGCGGGAGGGTTGGGCCTTCATCGGCTCGACCCTGACCTGGGTGATGACGCTGTCGACCTACTTCCTCGCGCTCTTCCCCAACCTGATGACCAGCAGCACGGCCGAGCGGTTCAGCCTCACCGTCCACAACGCCGCCAGCACGCACCTGACGCTGCAGATCATGTCGTGGACGGCACTGGTCTTCGTGCCGATCACGCTGCTTTACAGCGCCTGGAACTACTGGGTCTTCCGGCGGCGGCTCGCCGTCGAGCACATCCCGGCCGCGCACGACCCGCTCGCTGCGGAGGAGCAGGTGCCGGCCTGATGCGCCCGTTCGACCCGCGCCTGGTGCGCGAGCTGCCGCAGACGCGGGCACCGGTCGCCGCGCTCGGCCTGCTGGGTGCCGCGGCGGGCGTGGCCGCGATCGGGCAGGCCTTCGCGATCGCCTGGCTGGTGACCGCGCTGGTCGGCGGAGGGTCGTTGTGGGCGCCGGCCGTGACCGTGGCGACCATCCTCGCCGTTCGCGGAATCCTCTCTGCCACAACGGAAGTCACCGCCACGTGGGCGGGCGCGCGCGTAGCCGGTGTGCTGCGCGAGCGGATCCTTGGGCGCTGGTCCCGCGCGACAGCCGACGACCGTCCGGCACCCGAGCGCATGCTGACCATCTCCACCCACGGAGCCTCGTCGGTCGAGCCGTATGTCGCTCGCTACCTCCCAGCGCTCGTCGCCGCAGCCGTGGTGCCGCCCCTGGCGATCGTCACCCTGCTCGTCGTCGACTGGAGCTCGGCGCTGATCGTGGTGGCGACCGTGCCCCTGCTGCCGGTCTTCGCCGCGCTCATCGGACGGCATACCCAAGAGGCGACCCAGCGGCGGTGGGCGACGCAGACCCGGCTCGCCGGCCACTTCCTCGACGTGATGCGCGGTCTGCCGACGCTGGTGTCCTACGGCCGGGCCGAGAA
Organism: Metallococcus carri; assembly: GCF_011440275.1. Classification (GTDB taxonomy): domain Bacteria; phylum Actinomycetota; class Actinomycetes; order Actinomycetales; family Dermatophilaceae; genus Metallococcus; species Metallococcus carri. The sequence goes on from NZ_JAAOIV010000013.1 coordinate 68,276, forward strand.
GCAGGCCGATCAGGTTGCGGCAGTTGGCGATCGGCATCGCATCGCCACCGTGCGCACGCTCAAGATCGCCTTCCTCTCCTCGGCTGCGCTGGAGCTGCTCGCGACCATCTCTGTCGCGATCGTGGCGGTCTGGACCGGCATGCGGCTGGCGTGGGGCAACCTCGACCTGCAGGTGGCCCTCACCGCGATCCTGCTGGCGCCGGAGGCCTACTGGCCGATCCGTCGGGTGGGGCAGGAGTTCCACGCGGCGGCCGACGGGGCGGAGGCGATCGACGCGCTGCTCGCCGACGTGCCGCCCGCCTGCTTCGCTGGACGCGAGTCCATGTCCGTGCGCGACCTGAGCTACCGCTATCCCGGAGCCAATGTCGATGTGCTGCAAGGGATTTCGTATGCCGTCCGCCCCGGGCTGACCGTCGTGACCGGCCCCTCGGGGTGCGGCAAGACGACGCTGCTCGAACTGCTGGCGGGGCTGCGGACGCCGACCGCCGGCGCCGCGGAGGTGCCTCGGACCCACCTGGTCACGCAGACGCCCTTCGTGCTGCCGGCCACCGTCGCCGACAACCTCGCGCTCGGCACCGGTGCCAGCCCGGCTCAGATCGCGGCGGCGTGTGCCGCCACCGGACTCGACCGGGTGATCGCCGGGCTTCCCGATGGGACAGCAACCCTGTTGGGAGACAATGGGTTTGGCCTGTCCGCTGGTCAACGAGCCCGCCTCGGCCTCACCCGCGCGATGCTGTCCGACGCGGCGGTCGTGCTGCTCGACGAACCCACGGCGCACCTCGACCCGGCCTCCGCGAGACAGGTGCGGTCCGTCATACGGGACCTGGCTCGCACCCGGCCGGTCGTCGCGGTGACCCACGACCCCGAGCTCGCCGCTCTCGCCGACGCGCAGTGGCCGCTGACCGAGCGAGTGCCCGCATGAAGCCGCTGTTGCAGCCCGCGCGCCGGATCGTGCCGGCCGGAGTCCTCGGCGGTATCGCGGTTGCATGCGGCGTCTTCCTCACCGCCACCTCGGGCTGGCTGATCGTGCAGGCGAGCACCCGCCCGGTCATCCTCACCCTGCTGACGGCAGTCGTCGGTGTGCGGACTTTCGGCATCGGCCGGCCGGTTTTCCGCTACTGGGAGCGGGTGATCTCGCACGACGGCGCCTTGCGCGACCTGGCCGAGCGACGCACGGAGACCTACCGCTCGCTGATTCCGCTCACGCCGGCCCGGCTCGGCCGGCGACGTCGCGCGGACCTGCTGACCGGTGTCGTGCGCGACCTGGACGACGAGGTCGATGTGCAGGTGCGCAGCCTGGTGCCGCTCATCGCGACCCTGGTCGCGTCGGTCCTCGCCATCGTGGTGGCCTTCGTGCTGCTGCCCGTGGCCGGGGCGGTCGTCGCCGTGCTCGCTCTGTGCGCCGTGGCGCTGGGTGTCGTCGATGGAGCGCTCGAACGCCGCGGCCAACGCGACGTGCTCGCAGCGCGGGGCGAGGTGCAGCGGATCGCGCATTTGTATGCCGCGAATACCGTTGAACTGCAAGCCATCCACGCTGTCGACGATCTGGCGCGGCAGCTCGCCGAGGCGCAGGCAGCGGCGGAGCGCGCGGCCCGCAGGCAGGTCCTCGGTCGCGCGGTGGGTCTGGGTGGTTCGCTGCTGCTCACCGGCCTGGGCGTCGGCGTCATGGCGTATGCCGTCAGCGGGCCGCTGGGTGCCGGTGCGCTCGCGGCGCCGGTCGCCGCCTTGCTCGTTTTCCTGCCGCTGGCCCTCGGTGACGTGCTGGGGCTGGTCCCGGACGCGGTCGGTGCGCTGGTGCGAGCCCGGGTGGCGCGCCGTCGACTGGTGGGTCTGGTCGACCAGGAGCCCGCTGTGGCCGATGTGGCCCGCGAACGCCTCACCCCGGCAGCGCCGACCCTGCGGCTGGTGGACGCGACTGCCTCCTGGACCGGCGCGGCGGAGCACCTCCCGCCGACCACGCTGACCCTGGCGCCGGGAGAGAAGGTGCTCGTCACCGGTGCCAACGGCAGCGGCAAGTCCACGCTGTTGGCACTGCTGGCGCGCCAGCTCGACCCGTCAGCCGGCCGTTATGAGGTCGACGGGCGGGACGTGCGGACGGTGAGCCTGGCCGGCATACGGGATCTGATGGCGGTGGTCGACGATGATCCCCATCTGTTCAACGGGACCGTGCGGGCGAATCTCCTTCTCGCTCAACCGGATGCGACCGATCGTGAGCTGGATGCTGCGCTCGTGCACGCCGGGCTCGGTCGGTGGCTGGCGGGGCTGCCCGATGGCTTGGACACGCAGCTCGGCACCGGTGTGCGCGGGTTGTCCGGTGGCGAGCGGGCGCGGTTCGGCATTGCGCGGGCGCTGGTGTCGGGCCGCCCGGTGGTGCTGCTGGACGAGCCGGTCGCGCACCTGGACCGGCCGACTGCGACCGCGGTGCTCGGCGATCTGATGGCCTCCGCGGATCGGCGCACGGTGGTGCTGGTGTCCCACCAGCCCGTGCTGACCGAGGCCTTCGACCGGGTCGTAGCGTTGGACGCTTCGCCCGCGCCCCCGCTGCCCAGCTCGATCGGAGGAAGCTCATGACGCGACCCACCGCCGGCACCACGCTCGGTGAGCTCGAGCGGGCGATCATGGAGGTGCTCTGGGCGGCCGACCGACCGCTCGTCGTGCGCGAGATCCTCGACGAGCTCGACGACCGCGACCGCGCGTATACGACGGTGATGACCGTCTCGGACCGGCTCGCCAAGAAGGGCCTCGCCGTCCGGGTGCGCGACGGTCGCGCCTGGGCCTACACCGCGGCCGCGACCCGTTCGGAGCTCACCGCGCAGGCCTTGCGCGACACCATGGCCGGCTGGGGCGGCGACGAATCGCGGGCCGACGTGCTGTTGCACTTCCTGCGAGACGCCTCACCCGACGAAGTCGCCCGACTGCAGGAGGGATTGCGGGCGGTCGAGCGGGCCCACGCCGACCCCACGCTGCCGAGCGGCCAGTAATCACCGCCCGAGCGGCGGGTAATCACCGCCCCAGCGGGCACTCGTCACCGCCCCCGCGGGCACTCGTCACCGCCCGAGCGGGCGGGTCCAACGGGTGGCCGCGCGATCATGGATCCTGTGTTCCTCGCGTTGCTGGTCGTGGCCTTCGTGGTGCTCGCCGCCGCCGTGCCCCAACTCCTGCCGCGGGTGACAGCGCTGCGCGGCGTGCCGGGCCAGGCTCTGCTGCTGTGGCAGGCCGTCGCCTTCGCCGGGGTCATGTCGGGTCTGCTGGTCGCACCGCTCGCGCTGCTCCTCATCGCGCGCAACGGCCGCGAGATCCCGCATCCGCATCAGCACCGGGTGCTCTTCGCGATCGCCTTCGCAGTGACCGCTCTCGTGCTCGGTCGCCTTCTCCTGCACGCCCACCGCACGGGCATGGCGCTGCGCCGCACCCGCCGCAACCACGCTGAACTGCTCGACATCCTCGGACAGGAAAACGATCGGCAGGTGAGGGTGATCGAACACCCGACGCCGACGGCATACTGCATCCCCGGCCGGCACGAACGGGTCGTCCTCACCGACAGCACCCTGGCTCAGCTCAGCGCAACTCAGGTCGAGGCGGTGCTCGCCCACGAACGCGCGCACCTGCGGTGGCGGCACGACCTGGTGCTTGAGTACTTCACGGTGCTGCACACGGTCGTGCCGCGGTGGTTGCGATCAGATGCCGGGCTCGTCGAGGTGCGGCTGCTGATCGAACTGATGGCCGACCGCCGTGCCGCGCAGCTGGTCGGCGCGGTGCCCGTCGCCGGCGCGCTCGTCGCCTTGGCCGATGGATCGACTCCGCCGGCGGCCCTCGGAGCAGGAGAAGGTGCGTCGGCCAGGCTCGCCCAACTCGCCCAGACTCGGCCCCGCCCCGGGCTCGCCGCGCTGACCGTGGTGGCGGCCGTCCTGGTGGTCGCGCTGCCGGTGCTGCTCGCCGCGCTGATCGTATGGTCCTGACTGCCAGCGGATAGGCTCCGGCGGGTGAAGCTGCAGACCACCGATCTCGCCCGGATCCTCGGGGTCGACGTGCCACCCGTGGAGGGGCCGCTCGTCGCTGTCACCAACGCATCGCAGGACGTCGTGCCCGGTGGGGTGTTCGTCGCGGTCAAGGGCTTCACCAGCGACGGCGCGAAGTACGCACCAGCGGCGATCGAGGCCGGCGCCCAGCTGATCGTCGCCGAGGAACCGGTCGGCGACCTGCCCACCGCGGTCGTGCCGAATGCGCGAATTGCGTTGGCGCAGTTGGCTGTTGCCTTCGCGGGTGACCCGTCGCGCGATCTCACGGTGTATGGCGTGACCGGCACCAACGGCAAGACCACGAGCTCCTACGTGTTGCACGCGATCCTGGCGACGGCCTACGGCGCGGAGCACACCGGCCTGCTGACGACCGCCGAGATCGTGGTCGGCACCCAGCGCGAGCCGGCGATCCGCACCACGGGTGAGGCGCCGACCGTGCAGGGCAATCTGGCCCGGATGCGCGACGCCGGCGTTACCCACGTGGTGCTGGAGACCAGCTCGCACGGCCTGCACCTGCACCGGGTGCTCGGAACCCATTACGCCGCAGCGCTTTTCACCAACCTCACCCGCGACCACCTCGACCTGCACGGGTCGATGGAGGACTACTACCTGGCCAAGCGCACCCTCTTCGAACGCACCACCGGGCCCAAGCTCGCCAACGGTGACGACGAGTGGGGCCGACGCCTGGCGGACGAGATCGACGGCACGTTGACCTTCGGCGCGCGGGAGGGTTCGGCATACCGGATCGAGCACGTGCGGCGGGAGGGCACCGGCACGGTCTTCGACCTCACTCGGCCGACCGGTGAGACGCTCACGCTGCGGATGCCGCTGCTCGGTGACTACAACGTGCACAACGTCGCCGGCGCGGCCGCGATCACTCTCGAGATGGGTATGCCGCCCGCCACCCTGATCGACGCTGTCGCCGAAATGCCCCAGGTGCCAGGCAGATTCGAGCGCATCCCGGCCGCGGTGGACCGTGGGTTCGAGGTCGTCGTCGACTACGCGCACACCGACATCGGGCTGCGTGCCGTGCTCGAGGTCGCGCGCGAGGTCGTCACCGACGGCGGCAGGCTGATCTGCGTGTATGGCGCTGCCGGTGCGCGCGATGCCGCGAAGCGTCCCCTCATGGGCCGGGTCGCCTCCGAGCTCGCCGATGTCAACATCATCACCACCGACGACGCCTATCACGAGGACCCGGCCGCGATCGCCGACGAGGTGATGGCCGGAGCCGACCCCGCCGACACGACGATCGTGCTCGACCGGCGCGATGCCATCGCCACCGCGCTCGGACTAGCGCGGCCGGGGGACGTGGTCGTCGTCGCCGGCAAGGGTCACGAGCGGGTGCAGCACCTGCCGACCGGCGATGTCGACTTCCACGACGCGACCGTGGTCACCGAGCTGCTCACGGGTTAACTCCGACAGTGGGCATGATGGTCACATGACCTGGAGTGCTGGCTCTGCCGACGCATGCCGGATCGGGAGGCGGTGTTCGCTCGGGCGCGTGCGCGACCCGAGCGATCGGCGGTGTCGTCGACCCGCTACGTCCGGGCGGACCGTGACCGCGGTCGAAACAAGCCGAGCTCAGGGCTGGAACATGGCCGAGACCTCGCCGGGACTGACGTCGGCCACCGACGGGTGTGACCACTTCGGCGAGCGGTCCTTGTCGACGATCTGAGCGCGCACACCTTCGGCGAAATCGCGCTGGTGGCTGAGGTTGCGAGCCAGCACCACATCCTGGGCGAGCACCTCGTCGATGGTTTTGCCCGCAGCGCGCCGCAGTGCCGCCAGCGAAGTCGCCACCGACAGCGGTGAGCGCTGTTCGATGAGCGCCGCCGCCGAGCGGGCCGCCTCCGCAGAGTGGTTGCGCAGCCGGTCGAGGATCGCCACCGGGTCGTCCCCGGCATAACACTCATCGATCCAATCCCGTTGCGCTTCAAGCGAACCCGGGCCGTCCGGAGCGCCGTATGCCGGGAGCTCACCGGCCGCCATACCGGCCAGCAAGTCCTCCCAGGAGGAGGTGGCGACGCCGTCGGAGAGCCCGGCATACACCGCGTCGGCGGCGTCGATCGTCGAGCCGGTGAGCGCGAGGTGCGTGCCGGTCTCGCCTGGGGCACGGGTGAGCAGGTGCATCGCGCCCACGTCGGCGAAGAAGCCGATGATCGTCTCGGGCATGCCGAGCTTGCTGCGGTCGGTGACCAGACGCACCCGGCAGTGCGCCGACACGCCGACACCGCCGCCGAGCACGATGCCGTCCTGGAAGGCGACGATCGGCTTGGGGTAGTGCGCCATCCGGGCGTTCATCGCGTATTCGTCGCGGAAGAAGTCCTGGCCGTCACCGCCGTCGAGGATCTCCTGGCGCACCGCGACGACGTCGCCGCCGGCGCACAGTCCGCGCTCGCCGGCGCCCTCAACCGAGACGATTTGCACCCGGTCGTCGTCGGCCCACTCGATCAGTTGCCGGTCGATCTCGCGGACCATCGCTAGGGAGAGGGAGTTGATGGCCTTGGGGCGATTGAGCACGATCCGCCCGAGCGCGCCATCGGTGGAGAAGAGGACCTCGCTGTCGGCGTTCATGCCTGAACTGTAGGACGATGGAGGCGTGGCCCAACGACCTCCACTGGTGATCGCCCACCGCGGTGCCTCCGAGACACTGCCCGAGCACACCCTCGCGGCCTACGAGCGCGCGATCGAGGTCGGTGCCGACGGGGTCGAGTGCGATGTGCGGCTGACGGCCGACAAGCACCTGGTGTGCGTGCACGACCGGCGGGTGGACCGCACCTCCGACGGGCGCGGCCCGGTGTCCGCGCTGGAGCTGGCGCAACTCGAGGGTCTGGACTTCGGCTCGTGGAAGGCCCTGCACGGCGACGACGTCGAGCAGCCCGACCGCGACTCGACCCGGCTGCTCACGCTGCGCGGCCTGATCCGGGCGGTGCAGACCGCGGGCCGGCCGATGGATCTGGTGATCGAGACCAAGCACCCCACGCGCTGGGCGGGTGAGGTGGAGGACCGGCTGGTCGCCGTGCTGGAGGAGTTCGATCTGCTGGACCCCCAGCCGGGAGCGCTGCGGGTGCGGCTGATGTCGTTCTCGACCCGGGCAGTGCAACGGTTCGCGGTGCTCGCCCCGAAGGTCGAGCGGGTGCTGCTGGTGGAGTTGCCGTCCTTCTGGCGGTTCGGCGACGGCCTGCCGCGCAATGTGTCGATCGTCGGCCCGCGCGTCGGGATCGTGCGCAAGCACCCGGACTTCGTGGCCCGCCACCACGACCAGGGTCACCAGGTGCACGTGTGGACCGTCGACCGACCCGAGGACATCGAGTTGTGCCTCGAGCTCGGCGTCGACGCGATCATCAGCAACCGCCCGGCGGCGGTGCGGGCCGCGGTGGACGCGGCTTACGGCATCGCCCGCTGATTCACCAGCCCCTGCAGGGAGGCGGACCGGCCGCCGATGGCCTAGCGTGGGCGAGCACCCGGCATACGACAGTGGGAGACGAAGAGTTGAGCGCGGACGAGCACAGTCACGACTCGTGGGTCCGGACGGTCCGGCTGCCGTTCACGACCGAGTCGGTCCCCGAGGTCCGGCAGGCGGTGCGCGAGGACCTCGCGGGCTCGCAGGTGCCGGCCGATGTGATCGAGGAGACCGAGACCGTCGTGTCCGAACTGGTCGCCAACGCGATCCTGCACGGCCGACCGCTGCCCGACGGCACGGTGCGGGTGCACTGGAAGGTGCGCCCGCCGCGGATCGAGCTTGAAGTGTCCGACGGCGGCGGCGAGCGCCACCCGGTGCCCAAGCCGCAGGTGCCCTGGGCGGCGAGCGGCCGCGGTCTGCGGATTGTGCGCTCGCTCGCGCACGAGTGGGGGGTCGCCGACGAGGACGGGCGCACCACCGTGTGGGCCGCCATGGGCGGACCCTCCCGCCGCCGCCTGTGAACTGGTCGGGCCGTCCTTCGGCCGGGCCGCCTCCGCCTGGAGCGAACATCTAGGCTTCCAGCATGGGTAAAGCCGCACGTCGCAAGCGCAAGGACGCCGAAGCCGCCGGGGTCGCCGCACCGAAGCCGGCGCCGTATGCCGCCCGCCCGTTCGAGGGTCTCGCGGACGAGGCGCAGTGGGTCGCGTTGCGCGAGATCGTGCCCGCGGGCACTGCGCCGATCACCGTCGAGGTCGACGGGAGTTCGTATGACGTGTCCCTCGCCACCGTGCTGCCGATGGCCTGGCCGGGGCTGCACCGCGAGGACGGCACCCGGTTCGTGGCCCTGCAGACCGGGAGCACCAGTGGGGATGCGAGCCGTGACCTGGCCGAGGCGGTGCGCGCGGTCGTCGCGCTGGAGCCCGGGCAGCCGCTGACCGCGTCGCCTACGGCGACGGCGGACAGTCCGCGGCTGCAGGACATCGTCACATCGACCTCGCTCGAGGTGACCGTGCACGACGGCTTCGACTTCTGGATCGGCGACCAGGAGCTGGACGAAGCCGGGCGGGCCTCGATGGACCGGGCCAACGAGGCCGTGGCGCCGACCGCGGCGCTGTCGACGGCGGGCGCGTATTGGTGCCGGATCGGCGAACGCTGCTACATCCGGTGGATCCTCGAGGCCCACGAAGACCGAGCCACCGACGCGCTGGCCAGGCTGCACGCGGCCGGCACCGATCGGCTCGGCTCGGGCGAAGGCGCCCACGGACGGCTGCTCGGCGCGTTCCGCGCCTACGGGCTGCTGGTGCCGGTGTGGGAGGTCGACCCGTCGGCCGAGCCGGCGGCATACGACAGCGCGATGAAGGAGGTCGCGCAGCGGTTCGAGCAGGCGCTCGGGGTAAGCGACTCGCTGACGCCGGACGAGCGGCGCGCCCGCAACGGCTTGGTGAGCCGCCAGGTCACACTGCGCTGATCAGCCGCCTGGCTCGGTCGCGATGACTCCGGCCGGTGTAAGGATGTCTCGGCGTGTCGTCGGGTTGGTGGGCATGGGGCCCTTGCCAGGGTGTTGACTGCTGGGCATTGTTCTCGCCGGAGATAGGCGGGTGTGTGAGTAAGGGGTCGTCCAATGGGTCCTCGATCATGCTGTCCTCGATGACCGCGGCGGATATGGCGGCGTCGTTCCAGGACAGTGCGCCGACGAAGGGATTCGCGATGTTCGGACCCGACACCCGATCAACCCCGTGACGTCGGCGATCGATGTTGCTGCCGCCCTAAACCCGGCAGTTCGTAGCGCAAGGGTCTACCGCCATGCGTCACCCAGGCGTGTCTGTAGCCTCAGGCACACCTTTAGATACAACCGGACGAGTGCGGTCAGAAGGTCCTTCCGCCAGATGATTAATCTGGGCTGGGCGAAATGGTCCTGAGCCTGTTCCGTAGGCGCCTCATCCTGGGAACCAGGGAACGGTGGGCGCGACGCCGACTAAACTGGGAAAACGGCTCGAATCTCGTCCTCCGAGCGGTCGCCTTGTTTTTCCAGCCCCGGGGGTCCTGGGGAGGCACCGAGTGGGGGACTTGGTTGTTGTGGTCGATTGGGATGTTTCCGATCTCCTACGTTCTTCTGGTCGGATCCTCAAACTTGCTCGACAGATTTCTCGGCGCAGCGCTCGGATTATTCGCCTTAGAGTGGCTGGGTGAGGTAGTGACCTCGTTGGTTGACAGGAGAAGGTGCGGGACCACGCCGGGTACACAGGACGAGAGCGTCTAACCGAACGGCATGGATCTATGGACTCTAAACTCCTTAATCAACGGCGGCGTCGGGACGCTCGGTCGATCGTCCGACGCTTTCGCAATGTGAGAGGATTCGGCACATTACCGATCATGTGCGCCGTCGCCGCAATGGTGGGCTTCGCTGCGTTCGTGAACGCCGACAATCTCCCCGATCGGGTGCTTTCGGCCGCAATGGCCTTGATCGGGTGCTTGACTCTATTTCGGATTCCCTTCGTTGGTGTCGCGGTCTCGCGGGACGGTACACTGTGGATATCAAGATGGTTTTGGAGGAGACTAAGCATTAGTACTTCCAATATCGCGAGGATCTATCCAGAGATGGACACTAGCGCCCTGACGCGGATCCCGCTTGCTGGTAGGTTCTGCCTGGTGATTAGGACGATCGACAGGCGCGATATCCCGACGGCAGCTGTTGGAAACTATGAATATGTCAGAAGTGTATGTATAGCTCTGCGGGCGGCGGTCAATGAGGCGTCCTCTACCGGCCGCGACTAATAGATCGAAGTTGTTAACTCTGACGGCGCTTCAGAGCCAGGGTCTGGTGACGAGAAAGTGACGGATCGTACTACAACCCTTCGGTCTTGGCCCCGCAATATCTATCTGAGTATCTGACTACTTGCTGGATGCCTCTGCGGCTCATCATGGCTGGCGCTGTGGTTGTCAGCGTACCTCGGAGACACTGGGTCATTCTTGGTGGCGGCCAGCCTTGCCTTTGTGCCACCGGCTCGGATGCTCTGCGTTCGCGTTGTCATTCAGTCCGGAGCGGGATCTGTGCGCCTTCACGGGCTTGTCAGAAATAGGTGCATTGACGTGGACGCGTCCGGAATCTCAACCTATCCGGGAAGTGTGGTTGGTTCTGTTGGACCCGGGGTGCTCTCGAACGGCGAGGTCGTACCACTTATTGAACTGAGCCGGTGGGCCATATGGGGTTCGTTCCGAGCGGCTGAAGAACAGGCCCGACGCATCGCGGACGGCGCGGGTGTGGAGTACATCGGCGACCTCGACGAACGATTGTGGCATGATCGCGACAGTGGGAAGGGCGGCCGTGCTTGACCTGAAGTGGGAGACGTCATGGTGATGGCAGGCAGTGACACTGGGCGTCGCATCAGCTACTTCTGCGTGCTCAGTTGGGTTGCATTGGTTGGCGTTGCAACGCTTCTGCCGACTGCCTTGGCTATAATCTCCGGAGACCTTCTGAACGCGGTGGTCCTTGCTGGTGTGAACTACCTCATTTTGGTGGCGGTGCTCGCCCTCGTGTCAGGCTACTGCGGCCCGGATGCCCAATTTCAAGTTACGTCGTCTGAGATCCTCGTTGCCTCGACATGGGATGTGGTCCAGCGCGTCCCCGTCGATTTGATTGATAACTGCCAAGAGGTCGATCGCTATGCTGATGGCCTCCACCGGCTCACGCGAATTGTTGCCTTCCAGGGAAGAATCCGTGACGATCACGTCATCGCCCTTTTTAGCGAGCCTCAGTTGATGGGCTCCTCGTTCGGCATCCTGCAGCGACTATGGGGCGCCGTGCTCAATCTAGCGGCTAACGATCTTGCATTTCCCATCATTCGCCGACGGCGATACGCAGGCATGGTAGTTCCACGTGAGGTAGCACTGATGATAAATTGCAACTGCCAAGATGGGCCGACAGGGGGGTTGGCGCGGGGCGCTGAGTCCCGACGTCGGAATGAATAGAGTCGCAGAGCTCGTCATCGGCGGTCAGTCGGACGGACCGAGGCCTCGCCTGCGTCGTCATTCTCAGCGAACTCTTCGGCCTCCGCTTCGCGCTGGCGGGCGCGTTCTTCGCGCAACAACTCACGTCGGCTGATGCGGATGGTGGTGTCCGCGGGCAACAACCCCTGCGTCCACGCCGCAAGGGCGAGCGGCACCACGACCACCAGCACGGCGAGCCCCGCGACCACACCGAGCAGCAGCGCGCAGGCCACCGCCGCCACACCGGCCGCGACCCAGACCACCACGTCGCCTCGCACCGGACCAAGAGCCCCAGCGGGCCGCCGTCGCATCACCGCGGCCAGCAGGAGCACCACACAGCCGACCAGCACGCCCGCCGCCGCGGAGCCGATGCCGCGATGCTCGCCGGTTGCAAGCGTGCGCAGCCCGAGGGGCGTGCCCAGTTGCAGCGGCGAGTCGTGCAGGGCATCGCTCACGACGAGCGCGATCGTCAGCCCGGCGAGGACCAGGGACGGCGCCCCGACCGAGCGGCGCCACGGACCGGCATACGCGATCGCCGCACCGAGGCCCGCCCACGCGAGCACGATGAGCCCGAACCACAACGGACCCGGCGTCCACCGCCACCACGGCAGCACGTTGGCGAGATAACTCGCGGCCGGCACTGCACCCAGCCCGACCAGCACCGGTGGCACCCACCGCGGCGCGCTGCGCCGGGCGACCAGCGCCAGCGCCCCGGACGCAACGAGCACCAGCCCGACCAGCCACCAGACGAGCGAATCACCCTGTCGCAGTTGCTGATCCAGGTCACGAGCCGAGGCGGCGAGATGCTTCGAGGGCGTCGAGTTGGGCAGCACCAGCAGGGGCTGCCCCGTCACCCCGGCCGGCATCGTCGTGGACAACCGGCCGAGCGCGAACGCCGTGAGGTCCGAGGTCTGCACCAGCCCGGGCTGCCGGGTCGAATGCGAGGTCAGCGTGCCGTGCGTGACCCCGTTGCCGACCGTGTAGACGAAACCGAGCCCCTCGCCGGACAGCCCGGTGAGCACGACCGTGGCCTCCGACGGCAGCTTGGCGAAGACCGCGTTGAGCTGCGCCATCGTGGCCACCCCACGGCCCGCGCCCGCGTCGACGAGGCTGACCGCGCAGGCCGACAGGTTCGCCGCACCAATCGATCGGGCGTAGCGCGCGACCCGGCCGCGCGGGTCCGCCGCCGCAAGCGCCGCACCGGCCCCGACCGCCTGCACGCACTGCCCCCGCCGACCGTATGCCGCCGCCAGGGCTCCCAGCGGAGCCGAGCCCGAATCGCGTTGCCATTGCTGCCAATGCGGCCACGACGCGGTGCTGCCCGACACCTTCGGCTGCGGCACGGTGCAGCTACCCGTCGAAGCAGCCGCGCCCGCCCCGAGGGTCAGCCAGGCATTCGGCGTGCACGCACCGCCGGTGTCCTGCGAGCCCATTGCGCCGTAGTCGAGCACCGACCACAGGTCGGGATAGCGCTGCTGGGTCACGTCGTGCCAGGTCAGCCCGGGCGCCGCGACGATCACCAGCGGCCCCGGCTGCTTGATCGTCTGCGCGGGCTTGTGCTTGGTCCCCCACATCACCAGCAGGTTCGCGACGACGAAGAGCAGGGCGAGCAGCGCGGCGACGGGCGCGTAGCGGCGGAGCATGGACCCCAGGCTAGGCGGACGCGGCTGTCACTCACCTGTCAGCGGGACAAGACCGCCTCAGCTTCCGTATGCCGCCCGCTGGTCACCTTCCCGGGTCTCCGCACCTTCCGCTGTGGGGCCGGCGGTCACCTCCGCTCGACGAGCACGCCGCCGATGCCGGGCCGACGCCTCGGGCGACACCCGGTTGCGCAACAGGATGAGCAGGGGCACGAGCAACATGGCACCGGCCGGGGGGATCGCGGTGCCGGAGTCGTTGAGGAAGAAGCCGAGCATCCAGGTGACCACGATCGCGGCCAGGCCACGCTCGAGGAAGGGCTGCGCCGCGATGAACGGTCGCAGCGTGCGACCCGGCCACGAGTTCGGCCGCACCAGCGCCCACACGAAGAGCAGCACGATCAGCGGCACGCACATCGCCAGCGGTGACGAGGTGAGCATCGTCCAGTTGGCCTGCCAGATGCGCTCGACACTGCCGAAGGTGCCTGAGGTTCGCAGGCCGGCGACGACTTCACCGAGGTGCGTGCGGCGTTCGGGTCCGCGCAGGTAGTCCAGCACGGCCGCGCCGCCGACGAAGACTCCGGTCACCACCGAGATGAGCGTGATTCGCAGGAAGGTCAACCGTTTTCCCGCCGCGTTGATCGCCAGATAGCCGAACGCCGGGATGAGCGCGGCCGGCCCGCCACCGTCGGCGCCCCACCCCGGGTAACCGTCCACGAGGACCGCCGCCGCGCCGACCACCACCACCGTCAGGGCGGCCAGCCCGTGCGCGGCACGGTGGCCGCGGGTCAACGGCCCGGCGACGATCGCGGCATACAGCAGGGAGGAGGTGGCGAGCAGCGCGAAGGCGACATTGCCCATGCCGTAGTAGCGGCCGCCATACACCGGCTGCAGGCCGAGCATCGACAGGAACTGCAGATCCGAGCCGTGCACGACGTCGAGCCCGATGACCGCGGCGGTGAGCATGCAGATGAAGGCGGTCGGGCCGCCCATCCACCGGCGCCACGGACCGCCGAGGGCGACGACGCCGGCCAGCACGCTGATCCCGCACACCAGCAACGCCAGCTGCAGCCGCGGATGGTGACCGCGATACCAGGGGAAGGCATTGGCGATGAAGGTCGCGACCGGCATACACGCAGCCGTCGCCGCGACGAGCGAGGTCCACCGGCGGATCGCCCGCCGGGTGCTGGAGTCCTCCGGCTCGGAGCGAGCGATGAGCCAGGCGATGCCGCCGAGGGCGAAGGCTGCCAGCACGATGGCGTAGAAACCGACGATGAACGGCTGGACCAGGCTGTATTCCTGGGTCAGGGCGCCGGTGATCTCGGTGGTGCGCACGACGGCCGCGGTCGGGCTGCCGGACGGCTGGACCAGCGGCGAGCGGCCTTCGGGCAGCCGGGGCGCCCCGGCGCCGAGCCGCGAGAGCACGAGCGCCGACAGATCACTGAGGGTGATGACCCCGCGCTGCCGGGTCGAGATCGAGGTCAGCAGTCCGTGCGGCGTGCCCGCTCCGGAGATGACGACGGCGTGCAGTCGCTCCGGGCCGGTGTCGTCGGCCATCCCGGCCACGACGATCGTCGATCGCGGCGGCAGATGCCGCATCAGCATCCGCAAGTAGTCGTCGTCCGGCCCGTCGAGGGAGATAAAGGTGACCGGGCAGGCGTTGACGTCGACATTGGCCGGATCGGGCGTGTAGCGCGCGACCCGGCCGGTGCGGTCAGCCGCACCAAGCGCGGCGAACGGGCCGGCGGCCATGATGCACTGCCCGCGTGCGGCGAGCGTCGAGCCGAGCTTGCCGATGTCCGCCTGGGCGACCCGGCCCAGGGTGACCTGGCGCCACTGCTCCCACTGGGGAAACTGCGCGCCGGCGCCGTCGAAGCTCATCGCCGGTGGGGCCGGGCACGTGCCGGGCGCCTGCCCGCGCGGTGTCGCGCTCACGGTCGCTCCAACCGACGTGCGGGCACCGGCCGAGAAGGTCAGCCAGCTCTGCAACGAGCAACTGTGACCGGTCAGGCTGCGGGTGGCGAGCGCGCCGACCGCCCCGTCACGCGCGAGATCCCACAGCGCGGACTGGCGGGTGTTGGGCGTATCGGCATACGTCAGGGTCGGCATCGAGACCACGACCAGCGGACCCGGTTGCGACACCGGCAGCGCCTTGGGACGCGCCTGCAGCAGCGACCAGGTGATCGTCGCGACGGCGAAGGCAAGGACCGTCAGGCCCATGATGAGGAACCACCGTCGCAGCACCGCTCAAGGCTACGTTGCCGATCGGGGTGCTCCTGACAGCGTCGATCAGCCGAGCGGCGTCTCCACCCCGGCCAGCTGCAGCGCCATCAGCGCGGCGAGGATCAGACAGATCACGCCACCGGCCCGCCGGATCATGGACAGCGAGATCCGTTGCAGCAGAGCGCGTCCCAGCACCGCCGCGAGCCCAGAGACCAGAGCGAGCGCCGCGAAGGCCCCGATGCCGACGCTCACCGGTTGACCCTGCTTGGCCGCGAAACCGGCGGTCGCCAGCTGTGACAGGTCGCCCCATTCGGCCAGGAAGAGCACCAGGAAGCTCGCGCTCACCGCCTTGAGGCCGCGGGCGTCCTTGCTCGCCTTGGCGGTGAACTCCTCCTCGGCCTCGTGCTCCTCCTCGTCGGCGTGGGAGGCACTGCGGATCAGCAGGATGCCCGCGACCAGGAACAGGATGAGCACCACCACGTGCACCGGCGTCTTGGGCAGCCGCGAGATCAGCCCGCCGGCCGTGACCGCCACGACGGTCTGCACCAGGAACGCCAGGCTGACACCGATCCAGACCGGCAGCGGCTTGTAGCGCGTCGAGAGCACGAGCGTGGCGATGAAGGTCTTGTCCGGCAGCTCGACCACGAAGATCGTGGCGAACACCGTGAGCGCGAGGGTGAGATCCGTGGCCCGCTCAGCGTAGGGGCCGACTACCCTGCCCTGCGTGGACGCCGTGGCCGTGATCGCCTGCCTGCTGGCGCTCGTGGCGTGTGCCGCCGCGGGCCTGGTCATGGTGCGGCTGCGGGCGATTCAGCGCAATTTCCGGGTGTTGTGGGGCGGCGCCCAGGAGGGGCCGGATGTGGCGAACGTCATACGGGCCGAACATGATCGGATCACCTCGCTCGACCAGCGGGTGACCGCGCTCAGCGCGCGGATCGACGGGGTCACCGACCATGTCGCGGCAGGGCTGCGGCATGTTTCGGTGGTGCGGTATGACGCCTTCGGCGACATGGGCGGCCGGCTGTCCTTCTCCGCGGCGATCGTCGACGACCGTGGTGACGGGCTGGTGATCAGCTCCATTCACGCGCGCGGCGAGTCCCGCACCTACGCCAAGGGCGTCATCGACGGCGGCTCCGAACTCACCCTCACTCCCGAGGAGCGCCAGGCGCTGGCGGCGGCTCGGACCGATCGGGAGGACGCATGAGCGACGACCGAGTCGAGGACACGAGCGCAGCGAGGCCCGCAGACGAGGGCAGAGGCGCGGCGGAGGGCGTGAGGTACGGATACTTCGGTCCGCGCGGGACCTTCACCCAGATGGCCCTCGCGTCTCACCTGCATTCCCTCGGTATGCCGCAGCTGCTGGACTCTGCGACCGCGTTCGCCACCGTGCCCGCGGCGTTGGACGCGGTCGCCGCGGGCGAGGTCGACGAGGTCATGGTGCCGATCGAGAACTCGGTCGAAGGCGGCGTCTCGGCCACGCTCGACGCGCTGAACGCCCGGGACGGTCTGCTGATCCGTGCCGAGGTGCTGGTGCCGATCACCTTCGTGCTCGCGGTGCGCGCCGGGACGACCCTAGGTGACATCGAGGCGGTGGGCTCGCACTCGCACGCCTGGCCGCAGGTGCGTGGCTGGATGGCCGCGAATGCCCCTGCGGCGCAATACATTCCGACCCTGTCGACGGCCGCTGCAGCCGCCGACCTCGGGGCGGACGGCGAGCCGCCATACCAGGCGGCTGTGTGCGCGCCCGGTGCCGCGGAGACCTTCGGGCTCACCGTGCTGGCCAGTGACATCGGCGACAACGCGAACGCCGTCACCCGCTTCGTGCTCGTCTCCGGGCCGGGCGCTCCGCCCGCGCCGACCGGTGCCGACAAGACGACGATCATGCTCTACCAGCACAGCGACCACGCCGGTGGTCTGCTGGCGCTGCTGGAGCAGTTCGCCGCTCGGGATATCAACATGACCCGGCTGGAGTCGCGGCCGACCGGTGCGGCGATGGGGCAATACGGCTTCTCGATCGACTTCGAGGGCCATGTGTCCGAAGAGCGGGTCGGTGAGGCGCTGATGGGTCTGCACCGGGTGGCCGCCCAGGTGCGCTTCCTCGGCTCCTATCCGCGAGCCGACCGCCGGCCGCCGGTGATCTCGGCGCAGCACGGTGACCGCGCCTTCAGCGAGGCGCGCAGCTGGCTGCGCTCGCTGCGCACCGGCGACTGACGCCGATTTCAGTCCTGCCGGTGATCGGGCATATAACTGTTCGTCATGCAAGTAATCACGTCGCGTGTCGCCGGTATGGCGGCCGCGCTGGTCCTCCTCGCCACGACGCTGCTTGGGCTCGCGCCGGTGGCAGCCGCGGCGAGCTCAGCGCCGACGGCGCCTGCGGGTTCGGCGAGCACGCCGGATACCAGCGCGCCGACGGGATCGCCCAGCGCGGCGAGCGCCGCGCCTTCCGGGCCCGCCGCCGGCCTGCCGAAGGTGCTGCGCGTCGGCACCGAAGGGGTCTACCCGCCGTTCAGCTATCACGCCGGCGGTCAGCTGACCGGCTTCGACGTGGAGTACATGAAGGCACTGGGGCGAGCACTCGGCATACAGGTGCAGTTCGTCGAGGTCCCCTGGGACTCGATGTTCGCCGCCCTCACCTCCGGCCGGATCGATCTGGTCGCCAACGAGGTCACCAAGAATCCGAAGCGCGAGGCGCTCTACGACCTGTCCAGCCCGTATGTCGACACCACCGGCGTGGTCGTCGTCGCCCAGGACAACAGCACGATCAGGTCGCTCAAGGACATTCGCGGCAAGCGCGCCGGGCAGAACCTCACGAGCAACTGGGCCGATGTCGCGCGGGCCAATGGCGCCCAGATCATCGGCGTCGACAGCATGGACAAGGCGATCCAGAACCTGCGCCAGGGCAGCGTCGACGTGGTGGTCAACGACAAGCTCGCCGTGCGCAACTTCATGGCCAGCCAGACCGACCCGGGCGTGAAGATCGTCGCCGAGACGAGCGACCGGTCCGAGTCGGTGCTCGCCGCGCGCAAGGGCTCGGGTTATCTGCCCGCGCTCAACCGCGGCATCGCCGAACTCAAGAGCGACGGGACCACGACGCGGCTCTACGACAAATACTTCACCGCCAAGGAGAAGCCGGTCACCGACTGGCAGCTGATCAAGGACAACGCCTGGCCGATGGCGTGGGCGGCGATCACCGTGTCAATCCCGTTGACGCTCATCAGTTTTGCGCTCGGCCTGCTCATCGCTCTCGGGGTCGCGGTCGCGCGGCTGTCGACCAACCCCGCGCTCTTCGCACCGGCTCGCTTCTTCATCTCGCTGATGCGCGGCATCCCGGTGCTCGTGTTGCTGCTGCTGATCTACTTCGGTCTGCCGCAGTTCGGCTGGAAGCTCGCGCCGTTCACGGCGGCGGTCATCGGCTTCACCCTCAATGTCAGCGGGTATGCCGCCGAGACCATCCGCTCGGCCATCTCCTCGGTGCCCCGTGGCCAGTGGGAGGCGGCCCGCACGATCGGGATGGGCTATCGGTCGACGCTGGGGCGGATCGTCCTGCCGCAGGCGGCGCGCACCGCGGTGCCACCCCTGTCCAACATTCTGATCGACCTGCTGAAGAGCACCTCGCTCGCGTCGTCGATCCTGGTGGTGGAGTTGTTGCGGCAGGCACAGATCGCGGCCGCGCCGACCTTCAAGTTCTTCACCCTCTACGGCCTCGCGGCCATCTACTACTGGCTGATCTGTGTCGTGCTGTCCTTCGTGCAGCACCGGGTCGAGCGTCGAGTGAGCAGGTTCGTGGCATGAGTGAATTGGTCCGCGTCGAGCGCCTCAAGAAGTCCTTCGGCGAGCACACCGTCCTGCAGGACGTGTCGTTCGCGGTGCCCGAGGGCAGCGTCACGGTGATCCTCGGCCCGTCGGGCTCGGGCAAGACGACGCTGCTGCGCTCGCTCAACGGGCTGGAGCTGCCGGACGCCGGCACCGTGCGCGTGAGTGACGCCACGGTCGACTTCGCCGACGTCCACCCCGGCCGTCGCGGGCGGTTGCCCCGTCCGCAGCGGCAGACGGTGGACCGCCTGACCGCGCAGAGCGGCATGGTCTTCCAGGCTCACAACCTCTTCCCGCATCGCACCGCTATCGAGAATGTGATCGAGGGACCCGTTGTGGTGCAACGGATTCCGCGTGAGGAGGCGCGCTCGCAGGGCGTGGAACTGCTCGCCAAGGTCGGTCTCGCCGAGCACGCGGACAAATTCCCCTACCAGCTGTCCGGTGGCCAGCAGCAGCGCGTCGGTATCGCCCGGGCGCTCGCGCTGAAGCCCAAGCTGGTGCTTTTCGACGAGCCCACCTCAGCGCTCGACCCGGAGCTGGTGGGTGAGGTACTGCGGGTGATCCGCGATCTGGCCACCGAGGGCTGGACAATGGTGATCGTGACGCACGAGGTGAAGTTCGCCGCTCAGGTCGCCGACCAGGTCCTCTTCATCGACGGCGGTGTCGTGGTCGAGCACGGCACGCCGGGTGAGGTCATCTCCCACCCTCAGAACGCTCGCACCCAGGACTTCCTGCGCCGCATCCTCGAACCGATCTAGACCCACGCCCCACACTCCCGCTGGTTGAGCAAGCGGAGGAGCGAAGCGGGGGAGCGCGTCGAAACCACTTGAGGTGCAACGGGTTTCGACGCGGACTCGGCTAGCGCCTCGTCCTTGCTCAACCAACGAAAAGCCGCGGGGTTTCGACGCGGACTCGGCTAGCGCCTCGTCCTTGCTCAACCAACGAAAAGCCGCGGGGTTTCGACGCGGGCCTCGCAAGCTCGGCCCTCGCTCAACCAGCGAAGGGGGCGGATTTGCTCAACCGGCGGAGGGGGTCAGGCCGTATGCCGGGCCAGCCGGCGCATCCCGCTGCTCATCATCACCCGGTGGTTGGCGACGAAGGCCATCCGGAAGAACGGTGCCGCCGTCGCCGCACCACGCTTGGTGACCACCGACACCTGGTCGAAGATCAGCCGGGTCCCACCGTCATTGCCCGGCTTCACGTGAAACTGCGACCAGCCCACCAGGTCGCCGGCGATGTCCGCGCGCAGCCGCCGATCCGATTGATCCACAACGGATTCGGTGAGGATGAGGTCCAACGACAGCGGCAGGAAGCTGCGGATGAGCACCCGGCCGCGGCGTTCGTCATACCGCTCGATCTCACGGATCTGCGGCCACCAGCGCTGCCAGGTGTCGACATCGCGCAGGGCGTCGAAGACGCGAGCGGGGGGGCCGGGCAGGTCGTACTCGGAGTGGAAGATGAAGCGGCGGTTCATCGCACCCGCACCACCAGGGCGCCCGGGAGCACGGTCGCGCGGATCGCCCGGGCCCGCCCGGCGATATCGCCGTCGATTTCGATCATCGCCGCGTCTTCGGTGCGCACGTCGATCGACCGGGCACGCGAGCGGCTGAGCTGGCGGGAGTCACCGCGCCGCCGCAGCGATGTGTGCGCGATCAGCGGCACCCAGGCCCGCAGGTTGTCGACGCGCAGCGAGACCGCATCGAGCAGGCCGTCGTCGACCTGGGCGTCCGGCATCAAGGTGATGCCGCCCTGCAACATCCCGCACGAGCCGACGATGACCGCGGTGAGCGGGTCGCGGGAGACCTCGGTCCCATCGTGGGTCACGGTCATCGGCACGGGCCGGCGCCGCAGATACGCGCGGCTGGCCATCGGATAGGCCAACCAGCCGATCTTGGTCTTCAAGGATTCGTCGGTCGCGGCCAGGATCTCGGCGTCCAGGCCGATCCCGCTCATGACCAGCCCGAACTGCGGCTCCTCATAGAGCCCATCCCCATCGCGGTCGATGTCGATCTGCATCGCATCGATCTGCCGGGACTGCCCGCTGAGAGCCACCCGCACCGCGTCGGGCACCGAACGGGGCAGGCCGAGATTGCGCGAGAGGAGGTTGCCGGTGCCGGAGGCGAGCACACCGAGCGGAATCCCGGTGTGCAGCAACGGTGTTGCCACACATCGCACCGTGCCGTCGCCACCCAGGGCGCACACCATGTCCACCCCCTCGTCGACGGCGCGCCGGCTCTGGGACACCCCGGGCTCGGCCACCGTCGTCTCCAGGTAGAGCGGTTCGGCCCAGCCGTAACCCCAGAAGATCGCCGAGATCTCCTGCTTCACCGCACGCAGATCCCGCACCTTGACGGGGTTGATGACGACGGCACTGCGCTTCATGGCGTTGCGGAACCTTGGAGGGGGAACGGGGGTGCGACCGTCCGCAAGCTATCGCAGGCGGCGGTCCAGCGGCCGCCCAAGCGGGTCATGGTGACCGACACGACAGGGGCGAGACGAAACCGGAAGGCGAGGCGGGCGGCATACCGATTAGCCTTGGCGACCGTGATCGACATCAAACTGCTGCGGGACAACCCCGAGATCGTGCGCGCCAGCCAGCGCGCCCGCGGGGCGGACGAGAGCCTGGTCGACCAGGTCCTGGACGCCGACGAGAAGCGGCGCTCGTCGCTGCAGCAGTTCGAGCAACTGCGCTCGCAGCAGAAGACGGTGAGCAAGGAGGTCGGCGCGGCGATGGGCCGGCTCAGCAAGGCCAAGAAGGCCGGCGAGGACACCGCCGCGCTGGAGGTCGAGGCCGAGGCGGCCCGCACCAGGGCGGGCGATCTCGCCGCCGAGGTGAAGCGCCTTGAAGCGGCCGCCGACACCGAGGGGCAGCGCTACGACACCCTGCTGCGCGCGCTCGACAATGTCATCATCGACGGCGTGCCCGCCGGCGGCGAGGACGACTTCGACACCCTCGAAACCGTCGGCACCCCAAGGGAATTCGACTTCGAGCCGCTCGACCACCTCGCGCTCGGGGAGAAGCTCGGCGCGATCGACATGGAGCGCGGCGCCAAGGTCAGCGGCTCGCGGTTCTACTACCTGCGCGGTGCGGGGGCGCGGCTGTCGACCGCGTTGATGGCCTTCGCGCAGAGCATCGCGGCCGAGGAGGGTTTCACCCCGCTCGTCGTGCCGACCCTCGTGAGCGCGGCGACGATGGGTGGCACCGGCTATCTCGACGCGCATGACGACGTCTACCACCTGGCCGACGACGACCTCTATCTCACCGGCACGAGCGAGGTGGCGCTCGCCGGTTATCACACCGACGAGATCATCGACCTGGCCGACGGGCCGTTGCGCTACACCGCGACCTCGACCTGTTATCGGCGCGAGGCGGGGTCCTACGGCAAGGACACCCGCGGGATCTTCCGGGTGCACCAGTTCACCAAGACCGAGATGTTCGTCTTCTGCCGGCCGGAAGAGGCCGTCGCCGAACACCAGAACCTGCTGCGGATCGAGCGGCGGCTGCTGGACGCGCTTGAGCTGCCCTACCGGGTGATCGACGTGGCCGCGGGCGACCTCGGTGGCTCGGCCGCGCGCAAATTCGACTGCGAAGCGTGGGTGCCCACGCAGGGCAAGTACCGCGAGCTCACCTCGACCTCGAATTGCACGACCTATCAGGCCCGCCGGCTCGGCATCCGCTATCGCACGGACGAAGGTCGCACCGACTATGTCGCGACGCTCAACGGCACGATGCTCACCGACACCCGCCCGATCGTCGCGCTGCTCGAAAACAACCAGCAGCCAGACGGATCCGTGCGGGTGCCCGCGGCGCTGCAGCCGTTCATCGGCACCGAGGTGCTCCAGCCCGTCGGCTGATCTCGTCCGCCTCGCGCGCTACCGTCGAACGCAGACACGCGCACCCCGCGCGCGTGAGCGTCACCAGGAGGGGACATGAGCAACAACGGTGGATGGGACTCCGACCCCTCGGAGCAGCCCACCCGCGCCGCGCCGATCGTGCCCGACCCCCGTCAGGGCTCCGCGTCCGGCGAGCGTGCCGGCGAGCGCGCCGACGAGCGTGCCGGCGCCCGTCCGGGTCAGGACGATCGCGGGCAGCAGACCCAGCCCTATCAGGGCCGCCCGGGCGGACCGTCCGGTCCGAATCAGCCGTATGGCGGTGCGCCGGGTGACCAGCCCGGCCACGGCGGCCCATCGTCTGGCGCACAGCCCGGCCACGGTGGCCAGCCGTATGGCGGGCAGCCGGGCTCTGCGGGTCAGCCTGGGCGCCCCGCCTACCCCGGTCACGGTTGGCCCCGCCCAGCCTGGGCCTGGCGCTGGGCAGCAGTCGGCATACGGCCACAGCGGCCCTCAGGGTTACGGCCAGCCGCAGCAATCCGGCTATGGCCAGGGCGGTCAGACCTACGGTCAGCCCGGTTACGCCCAGGGTGGTCAGCCGCAGCAGCCCGGCTACGGGCAAGGTGGTCAGCCCTACGGTCAGTCCAGCGGCGGTTACGGACAGCCGGCGCACCAGTCCTACGGGCAGGGCGCCCCGGCATACGGCCAGGGCCAACCGGGTTATGGCGGACAGCCGGGTTATGCCGGACAGCCTTATGGCACAAGCGGATCCACCCGTCCGCCGCTCAGCAGTGGCGCCAAGATGATCGGCTGGATCCTCGCCCTGCTGTCGCTGCTGGCAATCGGCGCGACCTTCGGCACGTGGGCCAAAGTGGATGCATCGGCGCCGGGCATCGGCAGCTATTCCGCCTCGGTCAACGGTTGGGGCAGCGAGTCCACGAACGCACCCCAGGGCGAGTCCAGCTCCTCACCGGACGACGGGTCGAAGCCCGCGCACGACGGCATCCTCGTGGCGATCCTGGCGCTGATCGCCCTCGTCGCCGGGGTGCTGCGCGGGCTGGGCAAGCTGCCCCGGCCGATGGCGATCCTCGCCGCGGTGATGGGGATCTTCATCTTCGTCATCGGCATCGTCGATTGGGCCGACGTGCGGGACAAGGCCGGTCAGCTGAAGGACCAGATGGGCGGGGACATGCCGCCCGGCGCCTCGCTGTCGATGGGCGCCGGCTGGGGCCTGTGGGCGGTGCTGCTCCTCGGCCTGGCGATCGCCGCCGCCGGCATCGCCGGGGCCGTCAAAGCCCGCTGAAGCAGCACACGCCTCATCCGCCCCGTCTGCCCTGCGCGGACGGGGCGGACCGCTGGCCTAGTGTGGCCGCGTGACGAAACTGCTGGTCGCCCTCGACATCGACGGCACGACCATCCACCACGACGGCCACCTGTCCGACCGGGTGCGCGCGGCCGTCCAGGCGGCTCGGGACGCCGGTCACCAGATCGTCATCGCCACGGGACGTTCGGTGCTGGGCACGCTGCCGGTGTGTGCCGAGCTCGGTCTCACCGACGGGTATGCCGTGTGCTCCAACGGCGCAGTGACCCTGGCACTGGATCCGACTGTGCCCCAGGGCTATCGGATCGAGGACGTGGTGACCTTCGACCCCCGACCGGTGCTGGCTCGGTTGCGCAATGCGTGGGACGACGGGCTCGTGGCGGTCGAGGTGCTCGGCTCGCATTACAAGATCAGCGCGCCCTTCCCCGAGGGTGAACTGCCCGGGCCGACCGAGGTGGTGTCCTGGGAAGAGCTCGGCACGGAACCGACGACCCGGCTGACCTTCCGGTCGCCGACCGGCACGGCCGACGATTTCGTCGAACTCGCCGAAGGGCTCGGCCTGCACGGCATGAACTATGCGGTGGGCTTCACCGCCTGGATGGACATCAACCCCGATGGCATCTCCAAGGCCTCCGCGCTGGAGCAGATCCGCGCTCGGCTCGGGGTGCCGATCGAGAATGTCGTGGCCGTCGGCGACCATCGCAATGACGTGCAGATGCTGCAGTGGGCCGGTCGAGGCGTCGCGATGGGTCAGGCGCCCGAGGAGGTCAAGGCCGTCGCCGACGAAGTCACGGCGCCGGTCGAGGAGGACGGCCTCGCGCTCGTGCTCGAGGGGTTGGTGTGACCGACCTGCTCATCACCTCCGCCTCCAACCCGCGGCTCAAGCAGCTGATCTCGTTGCGGCGCAGGCGGATTCGCGACGCCGAGCGGCTCACCCTCGTCGAGGGGTATGACGAGCTGCGGCTCGCGCTCGATGCAGGCCTGCGGCCGCACACCCTCTTCCACTGCCCGGAGCTGACCGACGGATCGGCGGCCGCCGCCGAGTTGGTGGAGGCCGTGCGGTCGCGTGGCGTCGAGACCGTGCGGCTGTCGCGGCCGGCCTTCGAGAAGGTCGCCTATCGCGAGGGCGCCGACGGCTTCCTCGCGGTGGCGCCGGCAGTCGAGGACCGGCTGGACGCCTTGCAGTTGCCGGCCAACCCTTTGGTGCTGCTCACCGAGGCGGTCGAGAAGCCGGGCAACCTCGGGGCGATGCTGCGCACCGCCGATGCGGTGGGCGTCGACGCGGTCATCGCGGCCGACCCGGTCACCGACTGGGGCAATCCTAATGTGGTGCGTGGTTCCAAGGGCACGGTGTTTTCGGTGCCGGTCGCTTCGGCCAGCACGACCGAGGCGCTCGATCGGTTGCGCGCTCTCGGTGTCCGGGTGGTCGCCACCACCCCCGACACGGACACTCTGCACACGTCATACGACTGGACCGGACCGGTGGCGATCGCGGTCGGCACCGAGAAATACGGGCTGACCGACGAGCTGCTCGCCCGGGCCGACGCGCGGGTGCGGATCCCGATGGTCGGGCGGGCGAACTCCCTCAATGTCGCGACTTCCGCGGCCGTCGTGCTGTATGAGGCGATGCGGCAGCGAACCCGCTAGCGATGGCCCCCGATGTCCTCCGGCGGGCGCGACGGTGGCAGGATCGGGTCATGCGAGTTGACCATGTGGTGTACGCCGCCGAATCGGACGGCGTGGAGCTCACTGCCAAGCGCTTGGGGGAGCAGCTGGGGGTCGAGCCGGGGGACAGCGGTGTGCATCCGCGCTTCGGCACCCGCAATGTTGTGATTCCGCTGGCGGAGCACAGGTTCGTGGAAGTGGTGGAGGTCCTGGACCACCCCGCCTCCGACAAGGCAGCGTTCGGCCAGGCCGTGCGCGCCCGCTCTGCGGCCGGTGGCGGCTGGCTCGGCTGGGTCGTCGAAGTCGACGACATGGCCGGTGCCGAGCGTGCCCTCGGCCGTCCCGCCGCGCCCGGCAACCGGCACCGCCCGGACGGCACCGAGCTCACCTGGCGACAGCTGGGGGTCAAGGGCCTGATGGCCGACCCGCAGGTGCCGTTCTTCATCGAGTGGGGTGACGGCGAGCCGCATCCCTCACAGATCGGCCAGTCCACGGCGAAATTGCGCGGTATGGCGATCGCCGGCTCACCGGACCGGGTGCGCGAGTGGCTCGGACTCACCGGCGAGCCCGGCGTGGACCGGGACGAATGGGAGCCGGACATCGAGTTCACCTTCGCCGCGCCGCATGGCACGCCGGGGGTGCTGTCGGTGAGCTTCGAAACGCCGAGCGGCGTCGTCACCATCTGACCCCGCGAAACGTCACTTAAGCCTCGCGAAACGTCGCTAGTGCCTCGCGAAACGTCACTCAAGTCTCGCGAAACGTCACTTGAGTCTCGCGAAACGTCACTAGTGCCTCGCGAAACGTCACTAG
This sequence comes from Metallococcus carri, assembly GCF_011440275.1. Lineage (GTDB taxonomy): Bacteria > Actinomycetota > Actinomycetes > Actinomycetales > Dermatophilaceae > Metallococcus > Metallococcus carri. The sequence goes on from NZ_JAAOIV010000013.1 coordinate 94,985, forward strand.
TGCCTCGCGAAACGTCACTTGAGTCTCGCGAAACGTCACTCAAGTCTCGCGAGCCGTCACTCCCGAATCTCGAGTGACGCTCGCGAGGATTTACTGACGTTTCGGGCGTTTTTACTGACGTTTCGCGAGGATCTACTGACGTTTCGCGGAGTAGCCGGCCTCGTCGACGGCAGCGAGCACGGCGGCCTCGTCGAGCGGTGCGTCACTGGTGATCGTCACCGGCGAGTCGCCGCCGGCCACCAAGTCCACCGAGACATCGGTGACGCCCGGCACCTCCTGCAGTTCCTCGGTGACCGACGCGACGCAGTGGCCGCACGTCATACCGCTCACGATGATCTGGGTCTGCATGTGGAACGTCCTTTCTAGCTGCGCACCAGCCGCGCGATCGCGGCCGACGCCTCGCTGACCTTCGCCTCGGCGGCGGCGTCGGACTCGCGCGCCGCGTCGACGACGCAGTGCCCGATGTGGTCTTCGAGCAGCCCGAGGCTCACGGCCTGCAGCGCCTTGGTGACCGCGCTGATCTGGGTCAGCACGTCGATGCAATAGGTGTCGTCGTCGACCATTCGCTGGATGCCGCGCACCTGACCTTCGATGCGCCGCAACCGCTTCAGGTAGTCGGCCTTGTCGCCTGCGTATCCCGGCATACCGTCGATCATACCCCGAGGGGGTATGCCGGCCGCGATCACTCCGCGGGCACGTCCAGGAAGTCGACCAACCGGGGGGCGAGACCGACATAGGTCTGCGGGGTCAGGGCGAGGAAGCGCTGCTCGACGTCGGCCGGCAGGCCGAGGCCACGCACGAATTCGCGCAGGTCGTCGCCGGTAATCCGCCGCCCGCGGGTCAGCTCCTTGAGGCGTTCGTAAGGCTGCTCCATGCCGGGCACGCCGCGGGCTCCGAGCGCTCGCATCGCCGACTGGATCGGCTCGCCGAGCACTTCCCAGTTGGCGTCGAGGTCGGCCGCCATCGCCGCCGGCACCGGGTCGAGACCGGCGAGCCCGCGCGCGACATTGTCGAGCGCGAGCAGCGAGTGGCCGAACGCCGTGCCGATATTGCGCTGCATCGAGGAGTCGGTGAGATCGCGCTGCAACCGCGACTGCACGAGCGTCGAGGCGAGCACGTCGAGCAGGGCGCACGACACCTCGAGGTTGGCCTCGGCGTTTTCGAAGCGGATCGGGTTGACCTTGTGCGGCATCGTCGACGAGCCGACCGTGCCCTGGCCGCGCACCTGGGCGAAATAGCCCATCGAGATGTAGGTCCAGGTGTCGGTGCACAGGTTGTGCAGGATGCGGTTGAAGCGCGCGACATCGGCATACAGCTCGGCCTGCCAGTCGTGGCTCTCGATCTGCGTGGTGAGCGGGTTCCATTGCAGCCCAAGGGATTCCACAAACGACTGGGAAACGGCGACCCAGTCGGTCTCCGGGACGGCCTCGACATGCGCACCATAGGTGCCGGTCGCCCCGTTGATCTTGCCGAGGTAGTCCTGGGCGTCGATCCGGCGCAGCTGCCGCGACAGCCGGTGGGCGAGCACGGCGAACTCCTTGCCGAGCGTCGTCGGCGTCGCCGGCTGGCCGTGGGTGTGGGCGAGCAACGGCTGGTCACGCAGGTCACGAGCCAGCTCAGCGATCTGGCGGGTGACAGCGGCAGCCTTCGGCCGCCATACGTCGTGGACCGCGCCCTGCACCATCAGCGCGTAGGACAGGTTGTTGATGTCCTCGCTCGTGCAGGCGAAGTGGATCAGCTCGGCCAGCCCGGTCGCGTCGTCCGTGCCGACGATCGCGGGCAGCCGACGCTTGAGGTAGTACTCGACGGCCTTGACGTCGTGCACCGTCTCGCGCTCGATCTGCGCGAGCTCGGCGATGTCGTCGGCGCCAAACTCGGCGACGATCTCGCGCAGCTGGGCCTGCTCGTCGGCGGTCAGCGCGCGCACACCCGGGACCGCACCCACCGTGGTCAGGTGGATCAGCCACTCGATCTCGACGCGCACCCGGGCGCGGTTGAGCGCCGCCTCGGATAGGTGGTCGACGAGGTCCGCGACGGCACCGCGGTAACGACCATCGAGAGCGCCGAGGGCGATGGGCGGACTGACTTCGGCAAGCGAGCGCATGGCCGCCATTGTCGCGGGTCAGGCGTCGGGCAGCTGCAGCAGGTTGAGGATCTCCCCGCCGGGTGCCTGGATGGTGGCCTCCGGACCGGCCGGGCCGTCGAAGGTCAGCAGGATCTGCGCGTCGAGCTCCTGGGCGATCTGGGCGGAGGCGTCGCGGCTCACGACGCCGAAGTGCACCAGCCAGGCCGAGCGCACATCGTCGGGCAACTGGTCGGCCTGGTGCACAGTCGCGATGGGTGCTCCGTCGAGGTGCGCGGTCGCGCCATACGCGTCGTCGCTGGTGAACGTCCAGCCGAAGACGTCACCGTAAAACCGTTGGGACGCAGGCACATCCAGCGTCAAGAGGGTGTGGTGGGCGACGGTGTCGGGCTCGCCCGTGATGCCGTAGCCGATGTGGTCGCCGGCCTGCCAGAGGCCGACGTGCCCGCCGACCGGGTCCATGACGTATGCCGCCCGCCCGGCCGTCAGCACGTCCATCGGGCCTGCCACGACCTGGCCGCCGGCGCCGACCACCCGCTGCAGGGTCGCGTCGAGGTCGTCGGTGGCGAGGTAGACCGTCCACGCCGCCGGTTGCTCCTCGGACATGGCGGGGGCGAGGGCAGCGGCTGCGGCGTCGTCCTTCAGGCAGATGGCATAGCCACCGGCCTCCTTCGGCCCCTCCTCGATCCGCCACCCAAACAGCCGCTCGTAGAAGTCGGTCGCGTGGTGCATGCCGCGGTGCTCAGGCTGCACGGCGCAATCGGCCCAGCAGGGGGTTCCGGCGGGCCAGGGCGAGGTGCGGGTCGGCATACGGGCTCCTTGAGGGGTTCGTGCGGGACGGCGTGGTCCGAGCCTAATGCGACGAGGTCCGACTGCCGGCGCGGTGAGCGGGGCGCTCACCCTGTCAGGCTCGATGATTGGTGCACCAAGGGTTGGGTTAGCATCGGGTGCGTGGCGGAATCCGATGACCCACTCGCACTGGAAAACCAGGTCTGCTACTGCCTGGCGCTCGCCGCGCGCGGGGTGATCGGCGCCTACCGCGAGGTGCTCGAGCCCCTGGGTCTGACCCACCCGCAGTATCTGGTGATGTTGGTGCTCTGGGAGCGCGAACCCCGGTCCAACCGCGAGCTGGCGCAGGCGCTGCGCCTTGACCCCGGCACCTTGTCGCCGCTGTTGAAGCGGCTCGAGGCAGCCGGCTATGTCACCAAGGAGCGCTCGCAGGGTGACGAGCGCACGCTCGCGGTGCGACTCACGCGGGCTGGAAAAGCATTGCGGGACAAGGCGATTCACGTCCCCGAGATCATGATCCGGCGGTTGGGGCTGGAGGGGATGGACTTGGTCAAGCTCAACCAGACGCTGCGCACGCTGGTCGATGGGGCCGATGCGCCGCTGGACATCACCACCCAGGAGTTCCGGTGGCTCGGCGTGGCACAGCAGTGACCGTCGGCTGGCGGGAATGCGCCACCACCCCCGGGCGTTCGTAGGCTCATGGGCATCTACGAGCGCTTCCAGCGGGCCGGCGAACTGTTCGCCGCTAAGGACTACCGCACCGCCGCGTCGATGTGCGAGAACATCCTGGCCGATGTGGCCTACGAGGACTCGACGACGCACGGTGTGGACGACGTGCGGCTGCTGCTCGCCCGCTCCTATTTCCACTCCGCACAACTGCAGCGGGCCGAGGAAACCTCGCGAGTTCTGTTGCAGGACAACCCGACCGACGCGTATGCCGCGCTGCTCCGGGCCCGCTCGCTGCAGCGGCTCGGACGTCGTGACGAGGCCGAGCGGGCGATGGCTCTGGCCACCGCTCTCGGCGCGCCCGGCACCGGCGAGCAGTCCTCAGACGACTGAGCGCAGTCGGTCCACCAGGCCGCGGCAGGCCGCCTCGACCTCCCTTCGGCAACGACGGAAGTCCTCCTCGTCGCCATACCAGGGATCGTCGAGTTCCAGCGTGCCTGCCGCGACCGCGTCCGGGTCGAACTCCCGCACCAGCCGCAACTCCGCGTGATCGGCCAATCCTCTTGCGAGAGAACGCAATCGGCGCAGGTGTCCTTCGTCCGCCGCGAGGATCAAGTCCCGTGACGTGAGGTATGCCGCGTCGAGCTGGCTTGCGCGGTGAGCGGACCCGTCATACCCCGCGGCTTTGAGCTCGGCGATCGTGCGCGGATCGGCGCCGTCGCCCACGTGCCAGTCGCCGGTGCCGGCCGAGTCCACCTCGACCCGACCGGCGAGGCCGGCGTCGGCCAGCATCGAGCGCAGGATGATCTCGCCCATCGGCGATCGGCAGATGTTGCCCGAGCACAGGAAGCACACGCGGTAGGTCACCGGGCCACGGTAAGGCGCGGCTCAGCTCGCCGCGCGCGCCGCCTCGATCTGCTCGATGTGGGTGTCGGCCCACGCCTTGAGCGGCTTGATGACCTCGAGCAGCGACTCGCCGAGCGGGGTGAGCGCGTAGTGGACGGTGACCGGCACGGTCGGTGTCACGGTGCGGGTGACCAGGCCGTCGCCTTCGAGGTTGCGCAGCGTCTGGGTGAGCATCTTTTGCGAGACACCGGCGATGTGCCGATGTAACTGCGAAAACCGCATCGGCCCGTCGGCCTCGCCGAGTGAACTCAGGATCAAGGCGACCCACTTGTCGCTGATCCGATCGAGCAGCTTGCGGCTCGGGCAGTCGGCGAAGTACGAGTTGAACTCCTGGCGCGCCTTCGCGCGCCGCGCCGCGGCCGTCTTCGTCGCCATGCTTCCCTCCGGGGTTGTTAGGCACTGTCAGGTGCCTACTTACCAACAGTGACTAATGCCCTCAACGATAGACGCGGCGGCGCGACCGCGCCAGCCGTGTTCTCACGAAAGGTCAGTCATGCGAGCTGTTGTCACAACTTCGCCGGGAAGCATCGAGATCATCGACGTCGATCGGCCCGAGCCGGGCGCCGGCCAGGTGCGGGTGCGCGTCGAGGTGGCGAGCATCAACCCGGTCGACGGCGGGGTCGTCGCCGGAGTGTTCAGCGAACTGGGCTGGATCGATCAGCCCGACCACATCGGCCTCGGCTGGGATGCCTCCGGTGTCGTCGACGCGGTGGGTCCGGGTGTCGACACGGTGCGTCCCGGCGATCGCGTCGCCGCGTTCTCCAACGGCGTCGACAAGCCCCTCGGCGCGCTCGCCGGGTTCGTCGTCGTGCCCACGGATGCCGTCGCGCCCCTGCCCGACGCCCTGTCCACGCAGGATGCGGCGACCTTCCCGCTCAACGGGCTGACCGCCATACAGGCTCTGGATCTGCTCGGTGAGCCGGCCGGTGAGTTGCTGATCACGGGGGCGGCGGGGGCTGTCGGCGGTTTCGCGGCGACGCTCGCGGCCGACCGCGGCTGGCAGGTGCTCGGCCTGGCGCGGGCGTCGGACCGGGAGTTTGTGGAGAGCGCCGGCGCGGCGCTGGTGACGGCGTTGCCGGACGCGCCGGTTGACGCGGTGCTCGACACCGCGGTGCTCGCCACGACCGCTCTGGCGGCGGTGCGGGACGGCGGCCGGTATGTCGGGGTGCTGCCGGCAGCCGTACCGGAGAGTGTGCGTGGCATCGATACTGCAGCAATTACGGTGCAGGACAATGGGATTCATCTCGCACAGGTCATCGAGCTGGCCGCGAGCGGGCGGTTGGCGGCACGACATGCGGCCGAGTTCTCGCTCGACGATGCTCCCGCGGCGTTCGCAGCTCTGGGGGAGTCCGGGTTGCGGGGCCGAGTGACAGTGCGGCCGTGACATCTGGCCCCGCAGTTCACGACTGGCACGGTATGCCGTGCCAGTCATGACGCGGCGCCCCAGTTATCCGTCGCGGCGCCAGATGTATGGCGTGGTCGTGGTCACCTTGACCAGCCCGCTGCGCTCCAGGATGGGCCGGGACATCGCGGTGCAATCGCTCTGCACGTAGCGCACGCCGCGGCTCGCAGCCGACCGGGCGCGAGCCGCGGTGAGGGCGCGGTAGATGCCGCGGCCGCGCCAGTCGGCCAGCGTCGCGCCACCCCAGAGCCCGGCGCATTCGGTGCCCTCCACGAAATCGATCCGGCCGGCGCTGACGACCTGGTCACCCGCCTCGGCGAGCCACAACTCGACGCGGCCCGCACCCTTGCGCAGGTGATCGAGCGTGGACCGCCAGTCCGGCCCGCCGCCGAAGACGGCGACCTGCATCCCGGCGGCTCGGCGGACGTCATACCCCAGGTCGCCGCCAACCCCGGCCTGCCGCACGACCACGCCGTCCGGCAGTCCGACGTCGGCGGTGAGGTGCTCGACCGAACCCATCATCACCGTCTCGACCTCCTCGGCCGCGAAGCCGCGCGCGGTGAGTAGTGGCCGCACGTCGGCGGGATCGTGGCCACGGGTCTTCCACTCGAACTCGGCCACCCGCGTGTCGTCGCGGAAGTGGGCGATCGTGGCATCGACGAGTCGCTCCAGTTCCGCCTCGGCGACCGACAATCGCCCGCTGGTGACGAAACCGCCGTCAGCGCTGACCCCCCACCACAGCGGCCCACGCCGTTCAACGCTCGAGCAGTGGCTCACCTCGGCGGCTTCGCGCAGCTGGCTGTCGTAGACGTGCAGCAGCGCCGCGGCATCCTCACCCATGGGCGAGACGCTAAGGCGTGCTGGTCGTTCGCCGCGACCGGATAACCTCGCTGGCGTGAGCGAGCGACGCAACGACCACGGTCAGCCGATCGGACCGCCGTTGCCCGGCTGGACCGAGCGCAGCTCGCCCTGCCCGGATGTGCTCAAGGGGACGTCGGTGCGGCTGGAAGCGCTCGACGCCCGTCACGTTCCGAGCCTGTTCGCGCACACCTGCGGGCCGGGCACTGAAGCGCGTTGGACCTACATGTCCGCCGGTCCGTTCGCCGACGAGGCGGGGTTCGCGGCCCACCTGCGGCCGATGCAGGCCGCCGGGACGTGGCCGCTCGCGATCGTCGACGCCGGCAGCGGGGACGCCCTGGGCATGGCGTGTTATCTGCGGATCAACACCCGTGACGGCGCCGCCGAAGTCGGGTCGATCATGTATGGCGAGTCGCTCGCCCGCACGCGCGGCGCCACCGAGGCGATGTATCTCATGGCGCGCCACCTCTTCGACGATCTGGGCTACCGGCGGTATGAGTGGAAATGCGATGCGCTCAACGCGCCGTCCCAGGCGGCCGCACTCCGGTTGGGGTTCCGGCCCGAGGGTGTCTGGCGCAACGCGGTCGTCTACAAGGGCCGCAGCCGGGACACAGCGTGGTTCGCGATGACCGACGAAGACTGGCGCACGCTGGCCCCGGCATACGGGCAGTGGCTTCGCGAGACTGAAGGCGATGTGCCGCAACGGAATTCGTTGATTTCGCTCATTGAAGCAGCACGCTCGTGACGGCGGTGGTCGAGGCGGTATGTCGGGACGGGATCCATCGGTTCTCCAAGACACCGGTCGGCTCGATCACGCTCGTCGCCCGGCTCGGCGTGGTCGGTGACGCCCACGCCGGCACGCTCGTGCAGCACCGCTCCCGGGTGCGCCGCGACCCCAATCAGCCGAACCTGCGACAGGTGCATCTCCTCCACGCCGAACTCTTCGACGAAGCGCGCGCGATGGGGTACGAACTCGCGGCCGGCGATCTCGGGGAAAATGTGCTGACCCGAGGCATCGACCTGCTGGGTCTGCCGACGGGGACGCTGCTCGGTCTCGGCGATGCGGTGGTGCGGCTCACCGGGTTGCGCAATCCGTGCCGGCAGATCAACGACTTCCAGCCGGGTCTGCTCAAGGTGGTGCTGTCGCGCGCCGATGGCACCCCGACCGACGTGCCCGCACCCTCGACGGCGTCACCGGAGATCGCGAAGGTGCAGCTGATCCGCAAGGCGGGCGTGATGGCGGTGGTCGAGCGCGGCGGCGACGTGCGACCGGGTCAGCCGATCGCGGTCACCCTGCCACCCGCACCCCACCAGCCTCTCCTCCCCGTCTGACCCTCGACGCTTCTATGTTCGTCAAGCGGCGGTGGCTGAGTAAGGCGCGAGGGACGAGCGCCGCATCGAAACCCGGTGCGCCACAACGAAAGGCCGGGGTCGTTATTGCCGCCGAAATCCTCTACTACGGGTGTAGGTGGTGCCGATGATCAGAGGTGGATCCAGGTGGGGGCGGCCGCCTGGAACTCGTCGGGCGCGAGGTCGGCGGCGCCGGCCGGGATCGCGCCGAGCAGCTGGCCGCCGGCAAGCTCGCGCAACTGCTCGACATTGGTCTGCGCCGCGAGATCCGGCTCGGCCGACGCCGCCCCGATGACCACGCCGACCAGGTCGAGTCTGCGCCGTTCCAACGCCTCCAAGGTCAGCGCCGTGTGGTTCAAGGTGCCCAGACCCTCACGGCATACGACAACGAAGCCCGCTCGAACTCCCTTGTCCCACAGCGTGATCGCGAAGTCGGCGAGCGTGCCACCAGCGAGGTCGAGCCGCACCAGCAAGCCTCCCGACCCCTCGGCCAGGATCACGTCGTAGTCACCCGCACGGGCGATCTCGGCGACCCGGGCCGCGTGCTCCTCGACCGTCGGTATGCCGACGCCGGCCCGTCGCGCTGCCACGTCCGGTGCCAGCGGCTCGGGCAGGCGCACGAACTCTTCGACGTCCACCGGTCCGGCGAGTCGACGCACCACGGCAACATCGCCGTCATCATCGGACGCCATACCCGTCTGCGCCAGCTTGACGACCAATACGCGCTGGCCCTGCGACCGCAGCGCAGCCGCGATGGCAGCCGTGGTGATCGTCTTGCCGATCTCGGTGTCGGTGCCGGTGATGCACAGCACGGACGTCATCGCACTACCTCCTGCACGACCGCACACGCACGGTCAATATCGTTGTCGGACAAGGCTGCCGACGCGGTGAACCGCAACCGGGAGATGCCGTCGGGTGTGGATGGTGGTCGGAAGCAGCCGATCGCGACACCGGCCGCCCGTGCCCGCTCGACCGCCGCTAGGGCTTCGGTGGGCCCGGGCATCGGCACCGACAGGACGGCACCGGCAGGCGCGACGACCCCGGCCGCGTCGGCCAGGCGACGCGCCACCGCACGCACCCGAGCAGGCCGCTCCGCGCCCATCGCTTCCAGAGCGGCTGCGGCGGCCGCGGCACTGGCTGGCGCAAGCCCGGTGTCGAAGATGTAGGGCCGTGCGGTGTTGACCAGGTGCTCTCGCACCAGCGCGCTGCCGATCACCGCACCCCCTTGTGCCGCAAGGGATTTCGACAAGCTGGTGGTCAGCACGATGTGGTCGCCAGCCAGTCCAGCGGCGCCGCCCTCGCCCCCAGGGCCGACCACGCCGAGCCCATGAGCTTCGTCGACGAGCAGCAGAGCGTCATACCGGAGCACGAGATCGGACAGGGCCGCCAGACCGGCGGCATCTCCGAGCACCGAAAACACCGACTCGACGATTACCAGCGCACGCGGCTCTGCGCGTTCGGCGAGCGCGACCTCGACGGCGGCCAGATCGAGATGCGGCACCACCTGCACGCGCCCCCGCGCCAGCCGGCACCCGTCCACGATCGAGGCGTGGTTGTGCGCGTCGGACACGATGAGCGTGTCCCCGTCGCCAAGCGCGGTGATCGCGGCGAGATTCGCGTGGTAGCCGGTCGAGCACACCAGCGCGGCCTCCCGTCCCGTATGCCGGGCGAGCGCTCGCTCGAGTTCGACGTGTACCGGCCAAGTGCCGCTCACCAGCCGTGATGCCCCGGCGCCGGGGCCGTATGCCGTGAGCGCTTCGTGCGCGGCGGCGAGCACGGCGGGGTGCTGACGCAGCCCGAGATAGTCGTTGCTGCACAAGTCGATCAGGCCCGGCGGAAGGATGCCGTCGCGTCGGGTCAGCCCACGCGAATGACGTTGCGCCGCAACGGATTTCAGGTGGTCGTCGAAGGCACTCATCGGCTTGCCCCCGCGGCAGCGAGGACGGAACCCGTGATGGCGGCGACGTCGGCGTCGGTGCAGACATACGGCGGCATCGTGTAGATCAGGTCGCGGAACGGGCGCAGCCAGACCCCGCGCTCAAGGGCCGCAGCCGAAGCCGCCGCGACATTGACCGGTCGGTCGAGCTGCACGACGCCGACCGCGCCGATCGTGCGGACATCGGCGACCTGCGGCAGGTCACGAGCCGGCGCGAGTCCGGCGGCGAGTCGGTCGCCGATCCGGTGCACCGGCTCCAAGCCGCGTGACAGCAACAGGTCGATGCTCGCGTTCGCGATCGCGCACGCCAGGGGGTTGGCCATGAAGGTCGGGCCATGCATCAGCGCACCCGCCGGTTCGGCGCTCACCGCCGCGGCGACGTCGGCCGAGCAGAGCACCGCGGCCATCGTCAGGTAGCCACCGGTCAGTGCCTTGCCGACGCACATGATGTCGGGCACCACACCGCAACGGTCGGCGGCCCACATCGTGCCGGTGCGCCCGAAGCCCGTTGCGATCTCGTCGAAAATCACCAGCGCCCCTGCTTCCCGAGCCAGGGACGCGAGCAGCCGGACGCACTCCGGCGGCCAGATCCGCATACCCCCGGCGCCCTGCAGCACCGGCTCCACGATCACGGCGGCGATGTCGTCGGCGTGCTGCGCGAAGAGCGCCCGCGTCTCGCGCTCCCACGCCGCCATCGCGTCCGCACCAGCGCACGACGGGTGGTGCGGATCTGCGGACGCGGCGGAACGGCCGGGGCCAGCGTCCGCACCAGCGCACGACGGGTGGTGCAGATCTGCGGACGCGGCGGGTATGCCGAGGCCAGCGTCCGCACCAGCGCACGACGGGTGGTGCGGATCTGCGGACGCGGCGGAACGGCCGGGGCCAGCGTCCGCACCAGCGAACGATGGGTGGTGCGGATCTGCGGACGCGGCGGGAGAGTCGGGGGAGACGACGCCACTCAGATCCTCGCCAAGACCCGCCGGCGGCAAGGGCGCGAACACCTGCTGCGGCAACACCCCGCGAAACAACGTGTGCATCCCGTTCACCGGATCGCACACGCTCATCGGCGCCAGCGTGTCGCCGTGATAGCCGCCGCGCACGGTGAACACCTTCGAGCGCGGACGCCCCGCCGCGGCGAACACCTGCCACGCCATCTTCAACGCAACTTCGACCGACACCGACCCCGAGTCGGCGAAGAAGACATGCTGCAGCGACGAGCCCGGCGCGAGGTCAATCAGCTTGTCCGCCAACGTGATTGCCGGCTCATGCGTCAGCCCGCCGAACATCACATGCGACATCCGCGCCAGCTGCGCGTGAGCTGCGGCGTCGAGCTCGGGCACGGCATACCCGTGGATCGCACACCACCACGACGACATCCCGTCGATGACCTCGCGAGCCGAGCCGTCCGGCATACGCACCCGCAACCGCACACCCGACGCGGACTCGACCAGCAGGGTCGGCGCAGGATTCAGCGCCGAGGCATAGGGATGCCACACGTGGTCGCGGTCGAAGGCCAGCAGGTCCTGCACCGCAGCATCCAACCAAGCAGAAGGCCCGGGTCGGAAATCCGGGCCTTCGACGATGAGACGACGTCAGTCGCGCCCCGCGATCTTGGCGACGTTGACGCACAGTTCGAGCACGATCCGCACAGACACCACGACGAACCCGACGAACGCCAGGTCAGTCAGGAAGTTCATCAGCGCGGTGCCGGTGCCGATGAAGTCGCTGCTGAAGTTGTAGACCATATTGCTCACCAGCCGCAGCACCGCCCACACCAGCGTCAGCGTGAACGCGATCGACGCCAGCGCACCGGTCAGCGACTTCTCAAACTTCAGGTCGCTGAACATGTCGCCGATGCCCGGCTTCTTCGGACCCTTCGCGACCTGCTGCTGCCCACCGAACTGCTGCCCCTGGTCGAAACCACCCTGCTGGTAACCACCCTGCTGGTAGCCGCCGGCCTGCTGGCCATAGCCGCCGCCATAGGCCGACTGCTGGCCCTGATCGAAGGACCCCTGCTCGTAGCCTTGGGAGCCGTAGCCACCCGTCGAGCCCTGCGCGCCGTAGCCACCGGTCGAGCCTTGCGTGCCGTATGCCGTCTGCTCACCCTGCGAGCCGAAACCGCCCTGCGAGTTTCGCGACCCGTATGCCGCCGCCTGCTCGCCCTGCTGGCCGAGCGAACCCTGCGAACCCTGGTCGTAGGAGCTCTGGGTTGCCGGCGAACCCCAGTCGCCCTGCTGGCCGAGCGAACCCTGCGAACCCTGCGAACCCTGCGACGCCTGGTCGAACGAACCCTGCGAACCCCCGTCATACGAGCCCTGCTCGGACGAACCCTGGTCATACGCACCGGGCGAGCTGGCCGCCTCCTGGCCGCCCGGCTGGCCCCACGCCGGCGACACCTGCGTCTGGTCGGAGGCCTCGGATGCGGAGTCGAAGTGCTGGCCGAGGCTGCCGCCGGAGTGGCCGGAGCCTTCCTGCTGGCCCTCGCTCCAGGAGCCGTTGGTCGGCTGGGACATGGTTCCTCCTGCTGTTGATGGTCAGGTCGGCGCGACCCATCGGCCGCAACGCACTGCCCCGAGACTAACCCGCGGGCGGGCCGGGAGCCTCGAGCCGTGAGCGCAGGTCTCCGTGCGCGACACAGGTCGCGGTCCAGCCCATCGGGGTGACCTGCACCTTCATCCGGCGTCGGCAGGCGGAGCAGAAGCGTGGCGGTTCGAGTCGCAGCGCCGCCGCGCATCGCTCGTGGGCACCGGCGTCGAGCGCCTCACCGCACCGCCCGCAGTAGATCGTGTTCACAAGGTCGCGTTCAGCGCCTTGATCGGCATCTGCAGTTCGTCCAGCAACTCCAGGTCCTCGCGCGGGTCGCGGCCGAGCGTGGTCAGGTAGTTGCCGACGATCACCGCGTTGATGCCGCCCAGCAGGCCCTCGCGGGTGCCGAGGTCGCCGAGCGTGAGCTCGCGGCCGCCGGCATACCGCAGGATCGTGCGCGGCAGCGCGAGGCGGAAGGCCGCGATCGTGCGCAAGGCGTCGCGCGAGTCCATCGGCTCCAGGTCGCCGAACGGCGTGCCCGGGCGCGGGTTGAGGAAGTTCAACGGCACCTCGTGCGGTTCGAGGGCGCCGAGCTCGGCGGCGAGTTCAGCGCGCTGCTCGAGCGTCTCGCCCATGCCGACCAGCCCACCGCAGCACAACTGCATGCCGGAGGCCTTGACCATGCGGCAGGTTTCGACCCGCTCGTCGTAGCTGTGCGTGGTGACGACCTGCGGGAAGTAGGAGCGCGCGGCTTCCAGGTTGTGGTTGTAACGGTGCACGCCCATCTCGACCAGCGCATCCACCTGGTCCTGGGTGAGCATGCCGAGCGAGGCGGCCACCTCGATGTCGACGGCCGCCTTGATCGCGGCGACCCCGTCGCGCATCTGCGACATCAACCGCTCGTCCGGCCCACGCACGGCCGCCACGATGCAGAACTCCGTGGCCCCGGTGGCTGCGGTCTGCTCCGCCGCCTTCACCAGCTCGGGGATGTTGAGCCACACCGAGCGCACCGGGGAGGTGAACTGCCCCGACTGGCTGCAGAAGTGGCAGTCCTCCGGGCAGCCGCCGGTCTTCAGCGACACGATGCCCTCGACCTCGACCTCGTCACCGTTGAACTTGCGGCGCACCTCGTGCGCGAGCGCCAACAGATCGGGGAGCAGTTCGTCCGGCGTACGCAGGATCTCGACGAGGTCGGCATACCCGAGGGGTTCACCGCGGACCAGGACGGTCTCGCGGGCGCGGTCAAGCACCTCACGAGCCGGATCGAGCACGGACGCGGGCGCGGTGGTCTCGCTCATGCCGCACGATTGTGGTGCACCCGGTCGGGTGCCGCGAGGCCGGGTGCCCGGGCGCCTCTAGGCTTGGCGCATGGTCGATCCCGCGCTCGCTCTCACCGTGTCCGTCCAGCAGGCGATGGGTGCGGCATTCGGGCGGGAGTATGCCGGGGCTGACCCCGTGGTCCGGCCGGCGAACAAGAAGCAGACCACCGCTGACCTGCAGGTCAACGCGGCGATGGCGCTCGCCAAGCAGGTCGGGCGGCCGCCGCGGGAGGTGGCCCAGGCGATCCTGGATCACCTCGATGACGATGGCCTGATCGCGGCCGCCGAGATCGCCGGCCCGGGGTTCATCAACGTGACGTTGTCGACCGACTGGATCGCCCGGCATACCTCCGACATGTTGGCCAGCGACCGGCTCGGCGTCGAAGCCGTCGAGCACCCCGAGCGGATCCCAGTCGACTATTCCTCGCCCAATGTCGCCAAGGAGATGCACGTCGGCCACCTGCGCACGACGGTCGTCGGCGACTCGCTCGTGCGCACGCTGGAGTTCCTCGGGCACGAGGTCTTCCGGCAGAACCACGTCGGCGACTGGGGCACACCCTTCGGCATGCTGATCGAGCACCTGCTCGAGGCCGGCGAGGACAGCGACGAGGCGCGGCTGCTCGAGGACGATCCCAACGAGTTCTACCAACACGCCAACGCGAAATTCAAAGCGGCAGAAGGCGATTCGGCCAACGACTTCGACGACCGGGCTCGCCGGCGGGTGACGCTGTTGCAAGGCGGCGATGCGGACACGATGCGCCATTGGGACGCGCTGATGGAGCGCTCCAAGGCGTATTTCAACAAGGTGTATGCCGAGCTCGATGTCACCCTGACCGACGACGACCTGTCCGGCGAATCGCAGTACAACGACGAGCTTGCCGAGATTTGCGACGACCTCGAGGCACGCGGCATCGCCCGGATCGACAACGGTGCGCTGTGCGTCTTCCTCGACGGCTTCGTGGGGCGCGACGACCAGCCGCTGCCGCTGATCATCCGCAAGTCCGACGGCGGCTATGGCTACGCCACCACCGATATCGCGACCGTGCGGCATTACTCGCGTGACCTGCTCGCCGATCGGGCGGTGTATGTCGTCGGCGCGACCCAGAACCTGCACTTCCGGATGGCCTGGGCAGCGGCCGACAAGGCCGGTTACATCCGCCCGGAGACCACCCCGATCCACGTGCAGATCGGCAACGTGCTCGGCAAGGACAGCAAGCTGCTGCGCACCCGCTCCGGCGACTCGATGAAGCTGCAGTATTTCGTCGACCAGGCGCTCGAGCGGGCGGCCACGGTGGTCGCCGAATCGCGCCCGGACCTGCCCGAGGACGTGCGCGCGACCATCGCCCAGCAGGTCGGCATCGGGGCGCTGAAGTATGCCGACCTGTCGGTCGCGCACGACAGCGAATACATCTTCGACCTCGACCGGATGCTGGCGCTGACGGGCAACACCGGTCCCTACCTGCAATACGCGACCGCGCGGATCCGCTCGATCCTCGGCCGCGCGGACGCGGTGGACCCCTCCGGCCCGATCGTGCTGACCGAGCCGGCCGAGCGGGCCTTGGCGTTGCGGCTGTTGGACTTTGGCGCGGTCGTGCATCAGGTCGGCGAGACGCTGCAACCGCACCGGCTGGCGGCATACCTGTTCGATCTGGCGCAGCATTTCACCGCGTTCTACGAGCAGTGCCCAGTGCTCAAGGCCGAGGATGCCGTGGTGCGCTCGTCGCGTCTGGCGCTATGCGCGCTGACCGAAAAGGTGCTGGTGCGCGGTCTGTCGCTGCTCGGCATCCAGGCTCCCGACCAGATGTAGTTTCTGCCAGCGTTACGGGTCCTGCGGTCACCGGCCCGAGGATGTCGCCATTGTGGAGACTTTTGGCGGGCCGAAGCGCAGCCGTGCCCCCGAAACCCGACATTCTGGAGACTTTTGGCGGGCCGGAGTGCAGCCGAACCCCCGAAACGTGACATTCTGGAGACTTTTGGTGGGCCGAAGCGCAGCCGGGCCCCCAAAACGCGACATTCTGGAGACTTTTGGTGGGCCGGTCGGGCGTCGGTGAGCACTGCGACGGGTGACATGTCGCTCAATCCGTCGGGTATGGCGGGTGGCCGGTTCGGGCGCCTGCCTATCCCCAGGGCTGTGGATAACTTCTGCACGGGCATGACGCTTTGGGGCACCGTCGTGGCATGGGTGATTTCGATCCGCGACGACCATTCCGTGCTCAGACCGCGGTGAAGCACGGCATTAGCAGGGCGCGCCTACGTTCGGCAGATTTTAAGCAGCTCATCCGTGGCTGCTATATCGAGTCCGGCACCTGCATCGACGTCGTGACCCGCGCCCAGGCAGCAGTGCTGATGGTGCCAGGGGCGGTGGTGAGCCACCACACCGCGATGACCATCTGGGGAGTGACAGTGCCCGCCCAGCGAATTCACCTGACCGTCCCGCCGCGACGACGCACAACCTTGCCCGAGGTTAGGCTCCACCGCCTCAAGGCCCGACCGCGCTACACGACTCGGCACGGGCTGCGCATCACCACCCCGATCCAGACCTTTGTTGACCTGGGCGGATACGTGGACGGAGCCGAACTCGTCGCTATCGCCGATCGGTTGCTTCGCCTGCGTCTGGTCACCTTGGCCGAACTCCGACAAGCCGCAGGGTCCGCTCGCGGTCAGCACTCCGCGGCGATCCGCGAGGCTGCCGCGCTCGCCCGGGAGGGGGTTGATTCGATGATGGAGAGCAAGCTGCGGATGGTCATCATTGGTGGCGGCCTGCCCGAACCGGAAGTGAACCACCGGATTGTGCGTGAGGATGGCAGCGTTCGCCGGCGAATTGAACTGGTTTACGCCGACCTCAAAATCGCCATCGAGTATGACGGTCGACACCACATCGACCGGCAGGCGCAATGGCAGGCCGACATACTGCGGCGCGAGGAACTTGAGGCCGAGGGGTGGAAGTTCATCGTCGTGACGAACGAAGATCTGCGTGACCCCGAGGCGCTCCTCGAGCGCATCCGCCGCGCCATTCGCGAGCGCACTCGGGCGGCCTAAGAAGGCGGCACTGAGCCACTCGCCATACCGCATCCGTAGGCACCGGCGGCGGTGTCGGCAGATCGCGCGCGCGCCTTCCGACATTGTGGAGACTTTTGGTGGCGCAGACCGCGTCCGGCCCGCCAAAAGTCTCCATAATGTCGACCTTCGCGGGCGGAGCCGGCCCAACGCGAACAGCGCCCGACCACGCAAGGTGACCGGGCGCCGGCGGCATACCTCGTCTTATTGCTTGGGGGTGCTCGGCGGGGTGAGCAGCTTCTCCAGGATCGCCTGCAGGGCAGCGAGCAGCGCCTTCTTCCAGCCCGGCGTCGTGTCCTGCGGCATCGGCAGCTTCTGCCCCTCCGGCACCGTCCCGATCGGGTAGACCTGCTGGTCGGCCGGCAGCGGGATGGCCGGGCAGACGGTGTCGCCACCGGGCAGCGTGCCCTTCGACAAGAAGCCGTACGCCTGCTGCTCGACGCACAGGTTGCCGGCGCCGAGCACCGCACCGTGGTTGCCCTGGTCGTCGACCGACAGCAGCCGCGTATTGCCCGAAGCCTTGTGCGCCTGCACTGCCCCCTCGTATGCCGTGGCCGGGTCGGCTTCGGTCTGCACCATCAGGATCGGTGCGGCCTTGGTGGTGTCGACCTTGATCTGCGGCGTCTTGTATGGCCAGTAGGCGCACGGCGAGGTGAGACCACCCCAGCCGACGAGCGGGTACTTCTCACCGTCCTTCTTGCCCTGCGTGGCATAGGACGACTCATCCGAGCTCCACGGGGTGTCATTGCAGGTCACCGCCATGAAGACGGTGTTCTGCGAGCGCTCGTCGTCGGTGACGCGGCCCTGTGAGGCGAGCGCGCTCTCGGCGGTGCGCAGCGCCCGCTGGTCGCCGTTTCGGGCGTCGTTGAGCAGCGCGATGAGCGCACCCGCAGTCTTGAACCCGCGGTCGGTGTAGAGCGATTGCGCCACGACGTTGTCGATCAGGTCGGGATAGAACCGGCCGAGTTTGCCGTCGCCGGCGGCGGTGCGCACCGCTTCGTAGGTCTTGCCGACGTCCTCCTTGGACGAGCCGAGCCCGTAGGTCGAATCACGCCGGGCCAGCCACGGCAGCAACTGGTCTTCGAACCGACGCTGGAAGGCCATCGGCTGCATCCCGAAGCTGGTCTGGAAGCTTGAGGTGAAGGCGGTGTTGCTGTCGAGCACGAACCGCCCGACCTGCTTGGGGAAGAGCGTCGCGTAACGCGCACCCAGCCACGTGCCGGCGCTCACGCCGTAGTAGTCGACGGTGTCGACCTTGAGCAGCCGGCGGACCAGGTCGTGGTCGCGAGCGACATTGTCGGTGGTGATGTAGGGCAGGTAGTCGCCGTATTTCGCGACGCACCGGTCGACCGTCTTCTTGGTCGCCTGCTGCATTTGCTTGAGGTCCGCGTCCGACGGGTTGCGCGAGTCCTTCACGTCGGCTGCGTAATAAGCGCACGGCACCTGGGTGCTGCCACCGACCCCGCGCGGGTCGACGCCGATCACGTCGTCCTGTTCACCGAGCGGCGACAGCGCCGCGGTGACCACCGAGAACGCACCGGCTGGCCCACCCGGTCCGCCGGGGTTGGTCATCAGCACGCGCGGCGTCCCCGACGGTTTCGCCGCCTTGGTGCGGGTGACCAGCACGGTGATATTGCCCTTGCTCGGGTTGTCGTAGTCCTTGGGCACGGTGACCTTGGCGCAGGTCGTGCGCGCGTTGATCGCGGCGAAATCGCGCAGGCTGAACGAGTTGAGCCCCTGCACATCCGGCGTGCAGTTGGCCTTGCTCCAGTTGAGCGTCTGGGAGGTGTATGCCGACAGGTCCGCGCCGTTCGTGGATAACTCACCGGGCGTGAAACTGCTGGCCTGGATGCCCGACTTCGGGCTGGCGGTCTTCGAGGGGCCGGACCCGGACCCTGCGGGCGGCTTCACACTGGCGCCGGGCGTGCACGCGGCCATCGTGGTGACGAGGGCGAGCGCCGTAGTGGCGGTCAGGGCCTTGGTGGCGCGGCGGGTCATCGGGGCTCTCCTCGGATTGCGGACCAGGTCACTATGCAGCAGACGGCCTGGTCGGCGCACGGGTTCCGCCACCGGGTCGGGGCCGTGGGGCTGGCGCGCGTGTGTCCGCGTGTGCGGACGAGCGGTGGTGCGTTGCTGCGAACGCGTTCGTATGCCGGGGCGCGTGTGTCCGCGTGTGCGGAGCAATGGTGGTGCGGATCTGCGGACGCGTTCGTATGCCGGGGCGCGTGTGTCCGCGTGTGCGGAGCAATGGTGGTGCGGATCTGCGGACGCGTTCGTATGCCGGGGCGGGTGTGTCCGCGTGTGCGCACGAGCGGTGGTGCGTTGCTGCGGACGCGTTCGTATGCCGGGGCGCGCGTGTCCGCGTGTGCGAAGCAATGGTGGTGCGGATCTGCGGACGCGGCGGTATGCCGTCCCGCCCCGAGCCCCAGCGCAGACTCAGCCCGGGTAGCCCTCCGGATTTTGCGACTGCCACCGCCAGGTGTCGGCGCACATGTCGTCGATGGTGCGGGTCGCCTGCCAGCCGAGTTCGGCGTGAGCGCGGGAGGGGTCGGCATACGACACGGCGACGTCACCGGCGCGACGCGGGGCGATTTCATAGGGCAACTCGCGCCCGACGGCGCGGGAGAACGCGGCGAGCAGTTGCAGCACCGAGGTGGGACGGCCGGTGCCGAGGTTCCAGGTGCCGACCGGTTCGTCCATCGTGCCGAGCCGGTTCAGCGCGGCGATGTGGCCGGCGGCGAGGTCTTCGACGTGGATGTAGTCCCGCTCGCCGGTGCCGTCGGCGGTGGGGTAGTCGTCGCCGAACACACTGAGCTTGTCGCGGCGGCCGACCGCCACCTGGGCGATGAACGGCATCAGGTTGTTGGGGATGCCCTGCGGGTCCTCGCCGATCGTGCCGGAGGCGTGCGCGCCGACCGGGTTGAAATAGCGCAACAGCCCGATCCGCATCTCCGGATCGGCGACGGCGACATCGCGCAGGATCTGCTCCTGCATCACCTTGGTCCAGCCGTAGGGATTGGTGGCCGAGGTGGGCCGGTCCTCGGTCGCACCGTCCTGGTCGGTGCCGTAGACCGTGGCGGAGGAGGAGAACACCAGCTTGCGCACACCGTGCCGGCGCATCGCGCGCACGAGGGAGAAGGTCGAGCCGAGGTTGTTCTCGTAATACTCCAGCGGCTTCTCGACGCTCTCGCCGACGGCCTTGAACCCGGCGAAGTGGATCACCGCGTCGATGTCCTGATCGGCGAAGAGGTGCTCGGTCTTGTCCTGGTCGGTGAGGTCAAAGGCGTGCAGCTCCAACGGTTTTCCCGTCAGCGCCTCGATCCGGCCGACGACGCTCGGCTTGGAATTGGCGAAGTCGTCGACGACGACGACGTCGTGGCCGGCGGCGGTCAGCTGGATGACGGTGTGGGAGCCGATATAGCCGGCGCCACCGGAGACGAGGACACGCATGAGCGCAACTGTACGGTGCAACAATCGGGGGGTGACTGCCGTTCCGTGGACGCCGACGCACGTGGCCCTGCTGCAGCGATCCGACCTGCCGACCGGGCGGGGCGGTTATGTGTTCGAGGACGTCGACCGCTGGATCGAACACGCGCAGGCGCTGATGGCCGCCGGCCGGGTGGTGCCGCCGTTGTCGACCGGTGCGTTGCGCCGCACCAAGATGCGCGAGGGCTACCAGCCGGAGGCGGTCGAGGCGCTCGCCGCGCATATCGCCGAGTGGCAGCGCAATCTGCAGCTTGCGAGCGCGACGCCGGCAGCCCCCGTCGCTGCCGAGGAGCCCGCCCGCCGGTTGCGCTGGACCCCGCAGCAGATCGACTGGGTGCGCGAGTCGACCTTCGGCGTGCGTCGCGGAGGTCGGGCGTATGTCGAAGCCGAGGTCGACACCTTCCTCGACGACGTGCTGGTCGCGATGACCAAGGGCGAACCGCTCCCGTCGATCGACGCGGTCCGGTTCTTCCTCGCTCGCCGTGGCGCTCGCGGGTATGACGCCCACGACGTCGACACCTTCCTCGACGACCTCAAACGCCTCCGCCCCGCCCAGTAGCGCACTGGATGTCGGCGGCGTAAGGGCTCACTGAGACTGGCCACGAGGTCTCGCACGGCTAGCGCTGCCCGCGCCAGGGCTATCGGCAGTCCAGCACAGATGATTATTCAGTTGGAAGGTCTCGACATAATGGCGACTTTTGTCAGCCGGGATAGTCGGTGGGGGCGATTTCAGCCGGGAGTCTCGACATAGTGGCGACTTTTGTCAGCCGGGATGGTTGGTGGGGGCGATTTCAGCCGGGAGTCTCGACATAATGGCGACTTTTGTCGGTCGGGATCTGGTGTCATTGAGCGACCTTCGAAGGGGTGAAAGCGTCACCGCTGGTCGAGGATGCGGCGGGCCTTGCCAACGGAGCGCTCGATGCCGCCTTCGGGCAGCACCTCCACCCGCGCCGAGCTGCCGATCCGGGCCTTGATGGTTCGCGCCAACTCCGCGCCCAGGTCCGCACGCCGCGCTTCTGACAATCCAGGCGCGCCCTCGACCCGCACGGTCAACTCATCCAGCCGGTCGGGGCGGGTCAGCACGCACTGGAAGTGCGGGGTCAGCCCCGGCATACCGAGCACGATCTCCTCGATCTGGGTGGGGAACACGTTGACGCCACGCACGATCATCAGGTCGTCCGTGCGGCCGGTGACCTTCTCCATCCGCCGCATCCCCGGCCGGGCTGTTCCGGGCAGCAACCGGGTCAGGTCGCGGGTGCGATAGCGCAGGATCGGCAGCGCCTGCTTGGTGAGCGAGGTGAACACCAGCTCACCGACCTCACCGTCGGCCACCGGCTGCTCGGTGATCGGGTCGATCACCTCCGGATAGAAGTGGTCCTCCCAGATGTGCAGGCCGTCCTTGGTCGCCACGCATTCCTGCGCGACACCCGGGCCCATCACCTCCGACAGTCCGTAGATGTCGACCGCGTGCATCCCGGCTCGCTGCTCGATCTCGGCGCGCATGGCGTCGGTCCACGGCTCCGCGCCGAAAACCCCCACCGCCAGCGGCAACTCCCGCGGGTCGATGCCGCGCGCGGTCATCTCGTCCAGGACGGCCAAGAAGTATGACGGGGTCACCATGATCCCGCGTGCGCCGAAGTCCCGCAGCAGCTCGATCTGCTTGTCGGTCTGCCCTCCCGACATCGGAATCACGGTGCAGCCCAAGCGTTCTGCGCCATAGTGTGCCCCGAGCCCGCCGGTGAACAGCCCGTAGCCATAGGACACCTGCACCAGGTCCCCAGGACGTATGCCGGCCGCCACCAGTGACCGTGCGACCAGACTCGCCCAGGTGTCGATGTCGGCTCGGGTGTACCCGACGACGGTGGCCTTGCCGGTTGTCCCGCTGGAGGCATGCACCCGCACCACCCCTTCGCGAGGGACGGCGAACATCCCGAAGGGGTAGTTGTCGCGCAGGTCCGCCTTGGTGGTGAACGGCAGCAACTGCAGATCGTCCAGCGACCGGATCTCGGAGGGGTGAACGCCCTTGTCGGCCAACGCTTTTCGATAGTGCGGCACATGCTCATACGCCCGTGCCACCGTCTCCTGCAGTCGCGCCAGCTGATGCGCCCGCAGTTCGTCGACCGACCAGCGCTCTGCTGGATCGAGCAGGGCAGTGTCGTCCGAGATCGACGGCAGGTCGATGCTCATGACCGGGCACCAATGGCACGCGACCGACCACGGAACTCCGCGAGCACGGCCCCGTCCGCCTCCCGGCATACGGTCACGTCGGTGATTCCGTTGCGGCCGTAGCGAGTTCGTTCGGTCGCCTCGGCGACCAGCACGTCACCCAACCGGCCGGCGGCCACGAAGTTGATCTCCGCGCCGGAGGCGACGGTGAGCGATCCGCCCGCATTGCAGGCCAGCGCGAAGGTCGAGTCGGCGAAGGTGAACAGATAACCGCCGTGCTGGATGTCGTGCCCGTTGACCTGGGTGTCAGTGACCGTCATCCGGGTGCGGGCGTGGCCGAGCCCGTCCGTGACGCCGACGTCGAGCAACTCGATGCCCAGCGCGCGGGAGGCGGCATCCGATTCCCACATCCGCCGGACATGGGCCAAGTCCTCGGCCATGTCGCGATCGTGTCACACGCATCGATCCACGACGAGCACCGATTCTTTACCTGGGCCTGGGTGACGTGGCTCTCACCGACCGGTAGCGTCGCACCCCGGGGCAGGCGGGAGCGCTCCTCGAGTCATCGAATCTCATCGGAGGAACAATGAAACGACGCAAGGTAGCGGTGCTGGCCGCTGCGACCACGGCGCTGTCCGTGATCCCAGGCGCGGCCGCGATGGCCGCTGGGGACGGCAGCACGGTGTTGTCCAACTCGGGGGTCGTCACGAACACTCCGGGAGCCCGCGTGCTGGGCGCCGCCCCAGCCACCGACGCGATGTCCGTCACGCTGCAGTTGCCGATGCGCAATGTCGCGCGTGCCAACCAGCTGGTCGCCAAGGGCACGGTGCTCACGCCGGCCCAGTACCGCGCGCAGTTCGGCGCATCCGAGGCCCAGCTGCGCAAGGTGAGTCAGTGGGCCGCCAAGCAGGGCCTGCGCGTGACGAGCGTTAGCGCCGACTCCGGCCAGGTCTCGGTCGCCGGTTCGGTCGCCACCGTCAACAAGGCGTTCAAGGTCTCGATGAAGCGCGCCACGCTGAATGGCGTGCGCGGCCTCGCCGTCGACCGCAGCCCCTCGGTGCCCTCGTCGCTCGGCCTGAGCGGTGTCGCCGGCCTGAACACGCTGCACCGGATGACCACCAAGAATGCGACGCCGAAGCTCGCCAAGGGGCTGTCCAAGACGGCGTCCGGCGGCATGAAGTCAGGCGCCCGCGGCATCAACACGCCGAACGCCAATGGGGCGACCGACGGCAGCGCCGCGTGTGCGCCCTACTGGGGTGACCACTTGCTGGTCGGCGGTGCGGGCAAGAAGTACGCGCAGCAGTCCAACTTCCTGTGCGGCTACCAGCCCAAGGACCTCGGCCGGATGTATGGCGTGACGTCCGCCCAGAGCAAGTCGCCGACGATCGGCATCCTGCTGTGGGGCAACGACCCGAACATGCTGTCGCTGACCAACAGCTACATGCAGTCCAAGGGCTTCCCGATCCTGCCGGCCTCGAACTACTCGACCGTTGTCGCGGCGCCCAACGCACAGATGCAGGACTGCGGCCCGAACGACGTCATCGTGGAGCAGGCCCTCGACGTGCAGTCCTCGCACGCGATGGCACCGAACGCCAAGATCCAGTACTACGGCGCGGCGAGCTGCTATGACGACGCGTTGACCGCGAGCCTGCAGAAGATGGTGAGCGCCCACCAGGTCACCACCATCTCGATGTCCTTCGGCACCTCCTCCGACGTGGGCATGACCGCCGCCGACAAGGACCTCTGGGACCGCCCGATGCGGCAGGCCGCCCTCACCGGCATCTCGGTCTTCGCCTCCTCCGGTGACGACCAGGACAACTCCAGGATCCAGGGTGGCGACGGCCGTCCGCACGTCGGCTACCCGGCGAGCAGCTCGTTCGTCACCGCTGTCGGTGCGACCTCGGTCGGCATGACGTCGACCGGCGCGCAGCCGGTGGTCGCCGCCTGGGAGAACAGCTACTACACCCAGCCCTCGCCGACGAGCGGGCCCTTCGTCAACGTGACGGCGTCGGTCGGGTATGACGGCGGAGGCGGTGGCGCGTCGGCCGTGTCCGCGCAGCCGACCTGGCAGAAGGGCAAGGTGACCGGCTCGACCACCATGCGGATGGTCCCGGACGTCTCGGCGGTCGGTAACCCGTACACGGCCTACACCATCCGGGCGCGGTTCTACGACCCGGCGACCAACACGTTCACCACGTCGGACGAGGCCATCGGCGGCACCAGCCTGTCCTCGCCGGTGCTGGCGGCCGAGGTCGCTCTGGCCAAGGCGTACAACGGCTCGAGCATCGGCCTGGCGGCTCAGAAGATCTACTCGCTCATGGGCACCTCGGCGATCAAGGACGTCAACGCACCTCGCGTGGCCGGTGCAACCCTGCGCAGTCAGTCGGGCACGATCTACACCATCGGGTTCGATGACAAGCCGCTCAGCTTGCAGTCCGCGCCCGGTTGGGACAACGCCACCGGCGTGGGCACCCCGAACGGCTGGGCCTTCGTCACCGCGTTCAAATAAGCCGACGTCGTTCGGTATGCCGGCGCCGGTCACCCTTCGCGGGTGACCGGCGCCGTCGCGTTGCGCCCGTGATCATCGTCCACGCAGTGCGCCCCGACCGAGCCCGCGACCGTCTATCTGTTGTTGGCATGGGGCTGGGCAAATATTTACTGTCGGACCCCTGGCATGTCGCCGCGATGTGTGGCTAGAGTCACGCGGGGCGCAGGAGGTTCCTGGGACCAGGATCCGCTGCCCACGGCCCGTCATACGGGTGGTGGGACGTGCGCCAAACGATTACGGGGGTGATTGTGATGGTCTGTGCCGGGATACTCGGCGACGGCGACCATGGCTCAGTCAGCTCCGGCGGATCTGCGTCGGGCGAGTCTCACGGAGCCGACGCAGACGCGGTCTACGAGGGCACGATCACCCAAAGCGGCCTGACCTGCGTGGCGTTCCGGGCCGCGAACGGCACGGCATACGCCCTCACCGGAACTGGGGTGAGCGATCGGGTGCGGGCCCTCGCCGGTCACGGCGTCGCCACCGGAACCCTTGCGAACCGACAAACCGCCACCGTGACGGTGGTCGGCCACCCGGAGCCCCAGGCGCTGAGCACCTGCGGGCTTCCTGTGCTGGTGACCTCGTCGGTCACCGTTCACTCCGTCCAGGCCACCGGGCCACTCCCGGGGTCCACTGGCTGACGCCCGGCGTCAGCCGAATCACCACACCAATGAAGGGGAACAGGCAGATGAAGCGCACGCACGTCATGGCCGGCGTGGCCGCTGTGACCACGGCCGTAGGGCTCGTGGGCACCAGCTCCGCGTCAGCGGCAGGGTCGGGCAACGACGTCCGGCTGAACAACTCGGCGGTCCAGGCGACCGGGATGCGGCAGGGCGGCGCGCTCGCCGACTCGGCCGCCATGCAGCTGGTCTTCCAGCTCCCGCTGCGCAACCAGGCCCAGGCGCAGGCGATGCTCGCGCGTGGGCAGGTTGTCACGCCGGAGCAGTACAACGCGCTCTTCGGTGCCTCGCCGGCGGCGGTCAACAAGGTGAAGAATTGGGCCAAGAAGCAGGGTTACCGGGTCACCGCCGCGGACGCGGGCTCGGGCACCGTCACGGTGCTGACCGACGCCGGCACCGTCAACAAGACGCTCAAGGTCACCATGAAGCGGGCGACGCTGAACGGCGTCCGCGGCTTTGCCCCGAGCCAGTCCCCGGCCGTGCCCGCCTCGCTCGGGGTTGAGGCCGTCTCCGGCCTGTCCAGTCTGGCCCGTTTCAAGACCACTCCGCCGAGCCGCCCAGCCACCACGTTGCCGCGGGTGCTCGCCGGTGCTTCGCCGATGGTCGGTTCCACTGCCTGCGCGCAGTACTGGGGCCAGACCAACTACGTCTCGACCAGCAAGTGGCCCAACCGCAGCAACGTCCTGTGCGGCGACCTGAACACTGGTGGTTACAGTCCGCAAAGCATCGTGAAGATGTACGGCATGGCCGGCGCCGCGAGTGCCAAGCCGACCCTCGGCATCCTGTTGTGGGACAACGACCCCAACGCCGTGCCGAACGCCAACCAGATCGCCACCAAGTTCGGTTACAAGCAGCTCGCCACCACGCAGTATTCGACGCTGGTCGACCCGAAGAACGTCAAGATGGCCGACTGCGAATCCGGCTCGAAGGTGTATCCCGAGCAGAACCTCGACGTGCAGGCCTCGCACGCGATCGCCCCGAGCGCCAACATCCGTTACTTCGGCGCCGCGTCCTGCTACATGGACGACACCGGTGCGATGCTGCAGAAGGCCGTGACCGAGCACAAGGTCTCGACCATCTCGATGTCCTTCGGTCAGCAGGAGAACGGCTCGGTCATCCAGGCGGTCCAGTCGCTGTGGAACCGTGCGCTCAACCAGGCCGCGCTGACCGGCATCTCGGTCTTCGCGTCCTCGGGTGACAACGGCGGCTACACGACCAAGACCGTCAGCATCCCGGCGAGCTTCCCCCAGCTCACCGCCGTGGGTGGCACCTCGGTCGGCCTCAACTCCACCGGTGGCCGCGCGATGACTGCCGGCTGGGAGACCGACTTCTGGACCCAGCCCAACCCGGACAGCACCGCGGGCATCGCTCGCTCCGGCACCGACTTCCAGGGTGCGGGTGGCGGCAACAGCCGCTACTTTGCCCAGCCGAATTGGCAGAAGGGCGTCGTCTCCGGCACCACCCGTGCGCTGCCCGATGTGGCGGCGCTGGCTGACCCCTACACCGGCATGACGATGTACGCGAACGGCGCGCCCGGCGTGACCGGTGGCACCAGCCTGGCCTCTCCGCTCGTCGCGGCGATGGTCGGTGCCTCCAAGGCGATCACCGGACGCAAAACCGGCAACGCCGCGCTGTCGCTGTACAAGCTGCGCGGCTCGAGTGCGCTGCTCGACACCAACTACGCCGGCAAGGCAGCGGAACTGCTCGGCCAGGACAACTCCGGCAACCTGCTGTGGGCGGCCTTCGACGCCAACCCGGAGAACTATCTGGTCACCAAGGCCGGATGGGACAACGTGACCGGCGTCGGCGAGCCGTTCGGCCAGGCGTTCCTGACCGGTTTCGGCGGCTGAGGAAGCCATGATCTCGATCCGTGAGGTGGCGTGGACGGCTGTGCGCGCCACCTCACGGACGGGCAGGATGGGCGACGATGAACGCGACGACACGACGACTGGGCATCACGCTGGCCGGCGTGTTGCTTGGGTTCGCGCTGGTCGGTGCGCTGCTCGCCGCCTGTATGGCGAACTCCCGGCATACGGCCTCCGGACCGAGCGCGCCGGGGACGGCCTCGGCGACGGCAACGTCCACGCTGCCGCCGATCCCCGAGCCGAAGGTGTCGGACGCGGTCAAGGCCAAACTGCCGCGGGCGACAACGTCCGGGAAGGTGCCCACCGCGCCGATCGATCTCACCACCGGCAGCGGCGGCAAGGTCATCAAGGTCGGCACCGATCAGGTGGGCTTTGCCAGACCGGGCAGCACACCGATCACCTTCATCCCGGCGAGTCAGTTCGGCAGCGCGTTGTGGCTGCCGGTCATCACGAGCGAACGGGGCTGGGCGCAGGTGCGGCTCCCGTCGCGGCCGAACGGATCGACGGCCTGGATTCCGGAAGCCGACCGGTCGGTGGCGGTCACCGCCTGGCGGGTGTCGATCTCGCTCAGCAAGGACACGCTCACTATTTACCAGGGACAGAAGCAGACCGGCGAGTGGCCGATCGGCAAGGGCAAGAAGGGCACACCGACTCCCGTCGGGCAAACCTTCCTGCTCGCCGGATTCGTCGACCCGACCCAGAAGTTCTCCCCGGTGATCTATGCAACAGGTGCCCACTCGGACACCCTCGACACTTTCGGTGGCGGCCCCGGGACCGTCGCCGTGCACGGCTGGCCCACCGCGGTCGGTCGAACCGGCGAAGTCAGCCATGGCTGCGTTCGGGTCCCGGCGGAGGCGCTCACCGCCTTCGGCAAGCTGCCTGCGGGCACACCGATTGATATCTCTCGCTAGAACCCAGGAAGGGGAAACACCTATGAAGCGCAACTCCGCGCTCTTCGGCGCCTCGCTGGTGGCGGGCGTGGCGGCCGCGGCCGGCATGGTCGCGATCAGCACGTCCAGCTCCGCTGCCGTCTCGACGTATGGCGTCGCCTACTCGACCACCACCGACAGCAGCAGCTGGCGGACGGGTGCCGTCGCATCCAACGACGGCGTGTTCCGCGCGACCGCCGCTCCCGGAGCTGTGACGGGCTTCAGCATGCCGGACGCCGGTGTCTCAGGCATCAATGTGGCCGTCACCTGCTCCAGCGGCAAGGTCGTCACGACCGTCACCGGTGGCGGGGCCGCGGGTCAGCACGCCGCTGGCACCTCGGTGAGCGCGGCTGCGTTCACGGGCAACAGCAACCTGGTCGGCACCGTCTACTTCGGCTCGAAGACCATCGGCGGCGCGACCGTCGGTGCCTACTTCGACCTGACCGAGTCGGGCCTGGGCAACTACATCGCCCTCACCGGCATCTCGGGCTGCACCGCCGCCACTGGCACGTCGACGCCGACCGGCACGTCGACCCCGACCGGCACCTCCACGCCGACCGGCACCTCGACGCCGACGGGCACTGGCACCCCGACCGGCACGTCGACCCCGACCGGCACGTCGACCCCGACGGGCACGTCGACCCCGACGGGCACGTCGACGCCGACGGGCACCGGCTCGCCGACTGAGACCGGCACGCCGACCCCGACTGGCACCTCTACCCCGACCGAGACCGGCACGCCGACGCCGACTGGCACTGGCACGCCGACCGAGTCGCCGACGCCGACCCCGACGGAGCCACCGACCGGCACCCCGACCACGACGACCCTGCCGGTCACCGGCTGACGTCGTCTCGTCGCAACCACTGTGCCCTCCCCGGTCTGCCGGGGAGGGCACAGTCGCGTTCGGCGTGGAGTGGGCCGGTGCGCCTGACGGTCAGGGCTGGCTCTCACCTCGGCGTGTCGGCGTCGCCTGTTGGCCGCGACGCGCCGAGCACTCGCCTTTCCTCGGCGTGTCGGCGTCGCCTGTTGGCCGGGACGCGCCGAGCACGCGCCTTTCCTCGGCGTGTCGGCGTCGCCTGTTGGCCGCGACGCGCCGAGCACGCGCCTTTCCTCGGCGTGTCGGCGTCGCCTGTTGGCCGGGACGCACCGATGAGCCGGTGCGCCTGACGCTGGGCGTTGGCGTCGGGCGGTGGCAGGGGTTGCGGCGTGGGATGG
>NZ_JAAOIV010000014.1 GCF_011440275.1 Metallococcus carri
GAGGCAAAGACACCGACCACACGGGCCGGGTCAGCTGGTTGATGAGACAGACCACGCGAGAGCCAACACCTACCCTGCCAGCCAGCCCCAGGCCAGCCACCCACACACTTACAGCTGGTTGAGCAAGGGCCGAGCCTGCGAGGCCCGCGTCGAAACCACGGCGACCGGGCGCTTCCGCCTCCGTCGTTGGTTGCGCAAGTGGGGGGAGCGAAGCGGAGGAGCGCGTCGAAACCCCGGCGTTCCGGCCCGCCGGCAGCGTCAGTCGGCGAAAAGTTCGGCGACCTCGCGGCGCAGGACCGCCGCACCGCTGGCCGGATCATGGCAGATCGCCCGGATGCCGACGGCCTGCGCGGCCGCGACATTGACCGGCAGGTCGTCGATGAAACCGACCTCGCTCGCGTCGATGCCAAGGTCGTCGAGGATGAACCGGAAGAACTCCTCCTCCGGCTTGATGACGCCCATCCGCGAGGACCAATAGGTCCGGTCGAAATGCTCGAGATAGCCGAGCCGTTCGGTCATCCACGCGACCCGGTGGTCCTGCTGGTTGGTGGCCAGGCAGGTGAGGATGCCCCGCGCCCGGGTGTCGTCGACAATCCTCATCGCGTCGGCGTCCACGACCGTCCGCTCCCACAGCGTGAGCAGCTCCTCGACGCTCGGAGTCGGGCCGTCCCAGCCGTCGACGGCCTGCTGCAGGGCCGCGCGGAGGCTCGTCTCACCGCGCAGCGCGGGGAGTTCGGCGACGAAGAGCACCTCGGCGAATCCCTCGCCGCCGACGAAGTCGAGCCGCTCCTGCCAGTCCAGTTCGTTGTGCTGCAGCACGCCGTCGGCGTCCCACAGCAGCGCTCGCACCCTGCTCATTCGTGCTCGCCATCGAGGTAGGCGCATCGACCGGCGCAAAACGCCCACGTGGGCGATCGGTGTGCCTGGGGTCCATCGTGACTGGCGCAAAACGCCCACGTGGGCGATCTGTGTGCCTGGGGTGCCGCGTCACCGGTACACCGATTCCCGAGCTGGAGGCCTCCCGCCAGAGCACCGGTCATGGACAGCAGCCAACCAGAGTCGTGGCCGACCGCTCGTCGAGGGGCCAGGCGCCGCGCCCGTCAGCAGTGCCTGAGCCGCCCTATTTCACCCGTATGCCGGGTGCTCCCGCCACCGTCTCCCCGATCACCGGAGCGCCCGGCACCTCACCGACGACGAGCAACCCGCCCGAGGTCTGCGCGTCGGCGAGCAACAGCAGCTCGTCCTCGCCGAGGCTCGAATCCACATGGGGCGCAACCCATTCCAGGTTGCGCCGCGTCCCGCCGGAGACGAAACCCTCGGCCAGTGAGGAGCGCGCGCCCTCCAGATAGGGCACCGCCGAGGCATCGATGACCGCACCCACACCTGAGGCCCGGCACATCTTCCACAGATGCCCGAGCAACCCGAAACCGGTCACATCGGTCGCGGCCCGGACCCCAGCGGCCACGGCGGCGGACGCAGCGTCCGCGTTCAGGGTCGTCATCGACGCGATCGCCTGCGGGAAGACCTCGCCGGTCGACTTGTGCCGGTTGTTGAGCACGCCTACGCCGAGCGGTTTGGTGAGGGAGATCGGCATACCGGGAACGGCAGCATCGTTGCGCAGCAACGCATCCGGGTCGGCGACGCCGGTGACCGCCATACCGAATTTCGGCTCGGGGTCGTCGATCGAGTGGCCGCCGAGGACGGGGCATCCGGCTTCGGTGCCGATCGCCAGACCGCCGCGCAACACCTCGGTCAGCACCGACATCGGCAGCACGTCACGCGGCCAGCCGACCAGGTTGAGCGCCACGACCGGCCGCCCGCCCATCGCGTAGATGTCCGACAGCGCGTTGGCCGCCGCAATCCGCCCGAAGTCGTAGGGATCGTCCACGACGGGCGTGAAGAAGTCCGCCGTCGACAGCACCGCCAGCGACCCGACCCGCACGGCCGCGGCATCGTCACCATCGTCCAGCCCGACGAGCACCTCGCCGACCGACTGCCCGGTGAGATCGCGCACCGCATCTTCGAGCTCGCCCGGGGGAATCTTGCAGGCACAACCGCCGCCGTGGGCGTACTGGGTGAGTCGGAGCGCGTCCATGGCCACGACTGTAGGCAGGTAGTTTGTGCGGTGGAGGCGTCAGGGTTCCTGGTGGGCCCCCCGGTCTTCAAAACCGGTGAGGCCGAGTATCTCGGCCTGGCGGGTTCGATTCCCGTCCGCCTCCGCCATATGTTCCGCCTGTGAAGGAGGTGCCCGGTGTCCGACGACCCACGCCGCAGGATCCCGCGCACCGACACCCTCCTCGCCGACCCGCGGTTCGCGGCTGCCGCCGAACGGCACGGTCGCGACCGCGTCCGGGCCGCGATCACCACCGCCCAGGAGGCCGCTCGCAGCGGCGAGATTGCGCCGGAAGACGTTGCGGGACAAGCCCTTTCCCGTATGCCGGCCGCGCCGTCCAGTCTGCGTCGGGTCATCAATGCGACGGGCGTGGTGGTGCACACCAACCTGGGCCGGGCACCGCTGTCCGAGGCCGCCGTCGAGGCGGTTGCGGCAGCGGCCGGTTATACCGATGTCGAGTTCGACCTGGCGACGGGTGCTCGCGCGCGGCGAGGTGCGGCCGCTCTGGACGCGCTGCTCGAGCGGGTGCCCGAAGCCGGCTCCGCGCTCGTGGTCAACAACGGCGCGGCCGCCCTGGTGCTGGCCACGACTGCGCTCGCCCAGGGCAAGGAGGTCGTGGTCAGCCGTGGCGAACTCATCGAGATCGGTGACGGCTTCCGGCTGCCCGAGCTGATCGCCTCCACCGGTGCCCGGCTGCGCGAGGTCGGCACCACCAACCGCACCCACCTGCGCGATTACGCCGAAGCGGTCGGCCCCGACACCGGCTGCATCCTCAAGGCCCACCCGAGCAATTTCGCCATGACCGGATTCACCAGCGGGGTCGGTGTCGACGAGCTGAGCACGCTCGGTGCGCCAGTCGTCGCTGACATCGGCAGCGGGTTGCTGGCACCCGAGCCCACCCTCCCCGCCGAACCGGACGCGCGCACCTGGCTGCGTGAGGGCGCCAGCATCGTGACCGCGAGCGGCGACAAGCTGCTTGGCGGTCCCCAGGCCGGGATCGTCCTCGGTGACGCGGCGATCGTCGAGCGCCTGCGCCGGCACCCGCTGGCCCGCGCCCTGCGCGTCGACAAGCTCACCCTCGCCGCGCTCGAGGCGACGGTGGCCGGCCCGACCCCGCCGGTGCTGCGCGCCATCCGCGCAACGGCCAACGACGTGGCCCACCGGACCCGGCGGATCGCCGAGGCGCTCGGCACCGACGTTGTCGAGGTCGACGGCCGGGTCGGCGGCGGCGGCGCTCCGGGAATCCCCTTGTCCGGTATGGCGATTGCCCTGCCTGCCGCTGTCGCCGAACGATTGCGTCTGGGCACTCCGCCGGTGGTGGCGCGCGTTGCCGATGGACGCTGCCTGGTCGATCTGCGGTGCGTGCCCGAGCCCGACGACGACGCCCTGCTTGACGCGCTGCGCGCCGCACTCGGCTGATGCGCGTCGTCGCTACCGCCGGCCACGTCGACCACGGCAAGAGCGCGCTCGTGCGGGCGCTCACCGGCACTGACCCAGACCGGCTCGAGGAGGAGCACCGACGCGGCCTCACCATCGACCTCGGCTATGCCGGGATGAGGTTGCCGAGCGGGCAGCCGCTCGCCTTCGTCGACGTGCCCGGCCATCGCCGGTTCATCGGCAACATGCTTGCCGGCCTCGGCCCGGCCCCTGCCGTCGTCTTCGTCGTTGCAGCCGACCAGGGCTGGCAGGCCCAGTCGAGCGAACACCTCGAGGCGATCGACGCCCTCGGCCTCAGCGACGGGTTGGTCGCCATCACCCGCGCCGACCTGGCGACCGACGAACGCATCGCCCAGGTCCGCGCCGACATCGAGGCAGCCTTCGCCCCGACATCACTCGGCCGGCCGCCGGTCGTGGTCACCTCGACCCGCACCGGGCAGGGTCTGGACACCCTGCGCACCAGCCTCGACGACCTGGTCGCGCGGATGCCGACGCCCTCGACCGAGGGGCCGGTGCGCTTCTGGATCGACCGATCGTTCACGATCGCCGGTGCGGGCACCGTCGTGACCGGCACACTCGCCGCGGGCGAGATCGGCCTCGGCGACCGGCTCGACATCGACGGCCGCGAGGCCACGGTGCGCTCGGTGCAAGTGCTCGGTGCGGCCACCGACCGTGCCGCTCCCGTCTCGCGCGTCGCGCTCGGGCTGCGCGGGGTCAGCGTCGACGATGTGCCGCGCGGCACCGCCGCCCTGACCCCCGATTCGCACCTGCTCGCCACCGTCATCGACGTATGCCGGACCGGCGGACGTGCGTGGAGCGACGCGGCTCCCGAGATCACCCTGCACGTCGGCACGGCCGCCGTGCCGGTGCGGGTGCGTCCCCTCGACGACGATCACGCCCGGCTGCGGCTCGACACCCCTGTGCCGTTACGGCTCGGTGACCGGGTGATTCTGCGCGACCCGTCGGCGGGCCGAATCCATTGCGGCGCAACGGTTCTCGCCATCGATCCGCCCGAGCTGAGCCGCCGGGGAGCGGCCCGGCGGCGCGCGCGCGATCTGCAGGGGCGCGGCACCAGCGTCGGCGAGATCGTGGCCGACCACGGCGCGGCGCCGCTCGAGCGACTCCGCCGGGAGGGCGCCACGGGCCTCGACACCCTGCCCACCACCCTCGACGACAACCACGCGGCCCGCGTGCACGGCTGGGTCATCGCCCCCGAGCGCACCCGCGACTGGGCAGCGCGACTGCAGGAACTCGTCGCACAGGATGCCACCGACCCGCTCAGCGACGGCCTCAGCCCCGCCCGTGCCGCTCACGCCCTCCACGCCCCCGAGCAGCTGGTCCCCGCGCTGGCGGCCCACGCTGGGTTGACCCTGGTGGATGGGCGGATCCGGTCAGCCGACCACCGCACCGGGCTCGGGGCGCACGAGGCGGCCGTGAACGTCATACGAGAACGCTTGCGGGACAAGCCTTTTGACGCACCTGAGGCGGACGAACTGGCCGAGCTGGGCCTCGACGCACGGGCGCTCGCCACCGCCGAGCGGCGCGGGCTGCTGCTGCGCCTGCCCGGCGGGATCGTGCTGCTGCCCGACGCCCCCGCGCGCGCCATGCGGGCGCTGGCCGCACTCGACGGACCGTTCACCGCCAGCCAGGCCAAGGCGGCCTGGCAGACCAGCCGGCGGGTCGCCATACCTCTGCTGGAGCATCTCGACGAGCGGCGCTGGACCCGGCGCGTGGACCCCACTCACCGGGTCGTGGTGCGCTGAGGGACCAACCGGCGGCCGGTCCCGGATAGGTTGAGGTGGACGAAAACCCACTCTCGACGAAAGGTCTGCCATGTCTCTGGTCCGACTGATCGCCCGCCCCCTGCTTGCTGCCCCGTTCGTGGTTGGCGGCGTCAGCCAGCTGCGCAACAGCGACAAGCTCGCCGGCGTGGCCCAGCCCGTCACCGACAAGATCGCCCCCGCGGCCAAGCTGCCGACCAAGGACCCCGACCTGTTGGTGAAGGCCAATGGTGCGGCGATGATCGTCGGCGGTGCGATGCTCGCGACCGGCCGTTTCCCGCGGTTGTCCTCGTTGCTGCTGTCCGGTCTGCTCGTGCCGACCACGGTCGCCGGCCACTCGTTCTGGAACGAGACTGATGTGGTGAAGAAGCGGCAGCAGCAGACCGGCTTCGTCACCAACCTCGGCCTGCTCGGCGGGTTGCTGCTCGCCTCGGTGGACACCGCAGGCAAGCCCGGGCTGGCCTACCGCGCCGGCATGGCCAAGGACAGCGTGGAGCGCGCCGCCGGCACTGGCAAGCTGCGCGCGCGGCTCGCGCTGGCTCAGGCGCAGTCGCACGTCCCGACCCCCTGAACGCGACCCGGCCCGGGGCATCCGTCGCGGATGCGCCCCGGGCCGGCGGTGTGCGGTGTCCTATTCGGCGGCGACGACGATGCGTCGCGGACCTTGGATGAAGCCGTGCTGCACGCCCCACAGGACCGCCTGACTGCGTGAACTCACGCCCATCGTGCGGTAAGCCGTGCGGATATAGGACTTCACCGAGTTGATCGACAGGTAGAGCCTTGCTGCGATCTGCTGGTTGGACAGGCCCTGGGTGATCAGCGCGATGACCTCGGCCTCGCGCGCGGTCAGGCCGAGGTCCTTGCCCGGCCAGTCACCGTGTTGTGGCTCGGTCTCGCCCGCGCCGGACCGCACGATCTGGCCGGCGTGGATGCGCTCGATCGCATCGACGAGTTCGGCAGCGCCGAGCGCCTTCGACAGCACACCGCGCACGCCGCGGGTGAGCGCGTCGTCGATATAGGCAGGCACCAGATTCCACGAATACACCGCAAGCGCAGCGATATTCGGGTTGTCCATCATGGTCGACAGTTCGCCCGCCTGCCGGGTGTCCATCGCGAACGAGTCGTAGAGCGCGACATCCACCGGCTGGTCGACCTCGTGGTCGGCGTCGAGTTCGACGACCCGCACGCGGCCGGCATACGGCCGCAGCATCTCGTGCAGGCCGCGAACGACCAGCTCATAGTCGTTCACGACGGCGAGGCGCACTGCGGGTGTCGGCATACCCCCAACGTATACGTCCCTTCGGGCGAAACGCCCTCCTGCGCTCGTGACGCGGCGGAGAGCAACCCGAAAGGGTGGACTGCCGGCCGACGAAGCCCCAGGTATGCCGCCACGTAGGCTCGGTGACCATGTACAAGCTCCTGCTCACGCTGCACCTGGTCGCGGTGATCTTCTCGATCGGTCCGCTCGTCCACTTCGCCACCACCGCGGCGCGCGGGCTGCGGCGCGGCGACGCCTTCGAGACCAAGGCGGCATCGCGTTCGGCGAAGCTCTACTCCCTGGTGTCCTTGCTGGCCGTGGTCTTCGGCTTCGGGCTGGTGTCGGCCAAGAGCCCCTACACCGGCAAGCCCGTGGCGTCGATGAGCGACCTGTGGGTCCTGGCCTCGCTGGCGCTGTGGGTCGTGGCCGTCGCCATCGTGATCGCGGTGATCGTGCCGTGCCTGGACAAGGCGACGGTGATGATCGGCAAGGGTGCCTCACCCTCCGCGCTCACCGGCCGGGTCGCGGCAGCCGGTGGCGTGGTGGCGCTGCTGTTCATCGCCGTCGTCGCGCTGATGGTCTACCAGCCCTGACGAGTCGCGTTCAGCGGTGGGCGTCGAGCCAGGCGATCACGTCGGCGGTGACCTCGTCGCGGTTGGTCTCGTTGAGCATCTCGTGCCGCCCGCCCGGATAGAGGGTCACCGACACCTCGCGCACCCCGGCGCGGCGTAGCTGCTCGGCCACCTGGCCCACACCCTTGCCGTTGGCGCCCACGGGGTCCTGGTCGCCCGACATCAGCAGGATCGGCAGGTCCTGCGGCGTGCGCGCGACCTTGCCGTCCCGGTGGATGTCGGCCAACCCACCGAGCAGATCGCTATAGAAGCCGGCGGTGAAGACCTGCCCGGCGTCCGGGTCGGCGATGTACTTGTCGACCTCGGCCGGGTCGCGGCTGAGCCAGTCGAAGTCGGTGCGGTTGGGCTTGAAGCCCGCGTTGTACTGCCCGAAGGTGAGGGTGTTCATCAGGCCCGAGCGGTGCCGGCGGCCGCGCACCTTGCCCTGCACGATGGCGATCACGCCGCCCACCCGGCCGAGCAGGCCCGGGTCGCCGCCGGTGCCGGACAGCACAACACCGGCCAACGGTTGGTGCGGGCGCTGCAGATAGGCGCGGGACAAGAACGACCCCATGCTGTGGCCGAAGAGGAAGACCGGCAGGCCCGGGTGCTCCTGGCGAGCCTTGGCGTCGACGGTCCCGAGGTCGCCCACGACGAGATCGAAACCATCGCGATCGGCGAAATAGCCGACCTCGTCCGGCGCCGCGGTGCGGCCGTGGCCGCGGTGGTCTTCGGCATACACCGCATAGCCCGCATCGGTGAGGGCCTGCGCGAACCGGGCATAGCGACCGGCGTGCTCGGCCATGCCGTGGGCGATCTGGACCACGGCGACCGGCTCGCCGTCGGGCAGCCAGCGGTAGACGTGCAGGGGGGTGCCGTCGGCGGCATTCAAGGTGAGGCTGTCGGCCTGCATCGAGGGGGCTCCTTCGCGCTCCAAAGGGTGGTCGCGACCCTACGCTGACCCCATGCTCCGTGACAGCTTCTTCGGCCGGATCATGGGGATCGGGTCGACCAGCGGAGTGCGGGTCGTGGTGGGTTCGTGGGACCAGTCGCCGTTCGGCCGGTTCGCGGACGCGATGATCGCCGACACCTTCGGGCGGCGCGTGCTGCTCGCCCCCACCAAGACCGTGGCCGACTACGTCTCGAGCACCTACACCTTCGACGAGATCGTCGTGGAGGACATCGAGGTCGACCCCTTCTTCAGCGTGCGCTCGCACTCCCTGTGCCTCGACGTCGCGCTCGGCGAACGCGGCCTGCTCGGGTCGTTCCTGCGCGCCATCCCGCGATCGATCGCGCACAGTCCGCTGCTCGCCGAGCTCGTCGACCCGATCGCCTCGGCGATGCTGCCCGGCGTGCGGACCGCCGGCAGCGCCGGGTCCGGCCGGCGCGAGTACTACTGCGCCACCGACCACGTCCCTGTGCGCGCGATGGCCGGCACCTGGCGCGGTATGCCGCTCGGCGAGCTTGCGCCCGTCACGCCGCCCCCAGCGTTCGGGTTCGCCTCGTCACCGGCCAAGCCCAGCGTGGTCAGTCTGCGCACCGTCGTCGACCGCCCGGAACCGTGACAAAGCTCCGAGGCGTTTGCGGGTCGAGGGGAAGTACCGTGGAGGTACGACGCAAGGAGTCACCATGTGGATGGTCCACCCGATCGCGCTGATCGTGCTGGCGATGTTCGCCGGTGTGATCTGGACCAAGGATGACCGCCGGATCGCGACCCTGGGGGTCGGCCTGGTGGTGCTGACTGTCCTCGGTGCCGGCTGGGTGGTGCACCCGGCCGCCGCGTTGTGCCTGGCGTCCTTCGTCAGTCGTGGCGCCGCCAGCGGCGTGCTCGACCGTGACCGGCGCGCGATCCGGGCCGCCCTCGGTATGGCGTTGATGGCTGTGCTCGGCGCGGTCTGGGTGCTGGTGCCGGCTGCGGCGCTCACCATCGCCACCCTGGTGGGGCGCACGCCACGGCCGCGGTCGCTCGCCCGCCAACAGGCCAAGCAAGCCGCCTTCCAGTCCCGTCCGCGTCCGATGGCGCCGCCGATTCCGGTGCGCCCCGGGCCATTGGAGATGCTCGCTCGGCATCCTCGCGTGCCCGCGGACGCGCGCAAGGTGGCGGCGGCCCTGGATCAGCGCTGCCAAGCCACCCTCGCCTACCTGCGCGAGCGCGGCGTGGGCACCGGATCGCTCGCCTTCGAGGTCGAGCAGATCCGTGGCGACTTCGCTCCCGCTGCGCTGCAGTCCTATTTGCAGTTGCCGCCGGAGAATGCCGACCAGGCGCCCCTGCTCGACGGCCGCACCGGCCGTGACCTGCTGCTGGAGCAGCTCGATCTGTTGCATCGCGGCGTTGAGGATGTGCGGGCCCGCGCGACCGAGCTCGGTGGTGAGCAGATGATCGCCGGCCACCGCTTCCTCACCCAGAAGTTCGGTGAGCGTCCGACCGACCTGAAGCTGTAGCGGGCCCGACCCGGCATACGCGAGCGCCCTATCACCGGCTGTCGGTGATAGGGCGCTGGCGTTGTGCTGGTCAGCCGCAGTTGCCCCAGGCCCAGCGGCCACCGCTGGCGTGCGGCTTGCCGGCCCAGGTCTTGCTCACATCGCCCCAGTAGGCGACGCACCGGTTGCGGCCGTAGGCCTTCACATAGGCGTAGTTCTTGAAGTTGCCCCAGCTCTCGCGGTAGCCCTTGCCGCCCATGCCGACCACGGCGATCCGGGCGAGCGTCGGAGTCGAGATGCCGCGGTATGCCGACTTCGTGGTCACCACACAGTTGTAGCCACTGCTGCGGTTGTAGCCGAGGTAGACGTGCCCCCACACGCTGCCACCCGGCGTCTTCAGGGCTCGCACGCCGTCCCGGACAACGTAATAGTTCGAGCCACACACACTGCGAACGACCGAGTTCGGCGTCGCCTCGGAGCTGCTGGCGTTGATCAGTCCGACGCCGGTCAGCCCGATCGTTCCTGCGGCGACGGCCGCGGTCGTGATCTTGGTCTTGCGCTTCATGGAGCTTCCCCTCCTGGTTGCGGTGGCTTGCCTCTGTGCCACCGATAAAGCCTTCGACGGTGTGGCCTATATCACGGTTCCGTCACGAAAGGTGGGGGTAGGAACTCCTCCGCCGAGCGGGCACTTGTCGCCGCCCGAGCGGGTCCTTGTCGCCGCCCGAGCGGGTCCTTTCGCCGGCTGCGAGGCCCTCGGTTGTAGGCGTTGGTGGGCGGACCGGAAGTTGGATGCGCCATCGGCAGCTGGTGGCCGCGGCGGGAGCTCTACCTCCCGGTCAGGTCACCATTTTGGGTTGAGACCACCGACTGCCCCCTGGCCCACCACTGTCGGCACGCGCCACCCGCGGACCGTATGCGGTGTCGCTGTCAGCGTCCGTGTCTCGGCGCACTTTGGGCGCGTCACGCGCGGACGCTGGGCCGGGGCCTTGCCAGTGTCCGCGTCGCAGCGCACTCCTGGGTGCATCACGCGCGGACCGTGGGCCAGAGCCCCGCCAGCGTCCGTGTGCTGATGCATCGTCAGCGGTACCGGCACTCAATGGGCCGGAGCGCCTGACGCTTGGGCGGTGGCGCGTCATACCGTCAGCGGTAGCGGCGCTCAATGGGCCGGAGCGCCTGACGCTTGGCGGTGGCGCGTCATACCGTCAGCGGTACCGGCGCTCAATGGGCCGCAGCGCCTGACGCTTGGCGGTGGCGCGTCATACCGTCAGCGGTAGCGGCGCTCAATGGGCCGGAGCGCCTGACGCTTGGCGGTGGCGCGTCATACCGTCAGCGGTACCGGCGCTCAATGGGCCGCAGCGCCTGACGCTTGGCGACTTCATAGCGCAGCGTCAGCGGCACCGGCACCTCAACGGCCGGAGCGCCTGACGCTCGGCGGTGGCGCGTCATACCGTCAGCGGTACCGGCACTCAATGGGGCCGGAGCGCCTGACGCTCGGCGGTGGCGCGTCATACCGTCAGCGGTACCGGCACCTCAACGGCCGCAGCGCCTGACACCTGGCGACTTCATAGCGCAGCGTCAGCGGCACCGGCACGCAAGGAGCCGCGGCGCAATGACGAAGGCGCACCACGACCAAACCGGTCGTGGCGCGCCTTCGGCGGAGCGAATCGGTGCCAAGCCTCAGCGCGGTTCGTCGCCGGTGATGAAGGCCTCCAGGCGGGCGCGGCCGATCTCGTCGGCGCGCTGCTCCGGCGGGGACTTCATCAGGTAGGACGACGCCGACAGCAGCGGGCCACCGATGCCGCGGTCCTTGGCAATCTTCGCGGCGCGGATCGCGTCGATGATGATGCCGGCGGAGTTAGGGGAGTCCCAGACCTCCAGCTTGTACTCCAGGTTCAGCGGCACGTCACCGAAGGCGCGACCCTCCAGGCGGACATAGGCCCACTTGCGGTCGTCCAGCCAGGCGACATAGTCCGACGGGCCGATGTGCACATTGCGGTCGTCGGCGCCGACGCCGGCCAGCGGGCCGTTGAGGTTGGAGGTGACGGCCTGGGTCTTGGAGACCTTCTTGGACTCCAGGCGCTCGCGCTCGAGCATGTTCTTGAAGTCCATGTTGCCGCCGACGTTGAGCTGGTAGGTGCGGTCCAGCACGACACCGCGGTCCTCGAACAGCTTGGCCATCACCCGGTGGGTGATGGTCGCGCCGACCTGGGACTTGATGTCGTCACCGATGATCGGCACGCCGGCGTCCTCGAACTTCTTGGCCCACTCCGGGTCGCTCGCGATGAAGACCGGCAGCGCGTTGACGAAGGCGACGCCCGCGTCGATCGCGCACTGCGCGTAGAACTTGTCGGCCTCCTCCGAACCCACCGGCAGGTAGGACACGAGCACGTCGACCTTGGCGTCCTTGAGCGCCTGGACGACGTCGACCGGGTCCTTGGCCGACTCCTCGATGGTGAGCTTGTAGTACTTGCCGAGCCCGTCGAGGGTGTGGCCGCGCTGCACCTCGACGCCCGAGGTCGGCACATCGCAGATCTTGATGGTGTTGTTCTCCGAGGAGTTGATCGCCTCGGCCAGGTCCTTGCCGACCTTCTTGTCGTCGACGTCGAAGGCCGCAACGAACTCGACGTCATTGACGTGGTAGTCGCCGAACTTCACGTGCATCAGGCCCGGCACGGAGCCGGACGGGTCTGCGTCCTTGTAGTACTCGACGCCCTGCACCAGCGAGCTGGCGCAGTTGCCGACGCCGACGATGGCGACGCGGATGGATCCCATGGTTTCTCCTCAGTTCTCGGCCGGACGGCCAGGGGGGTTGTCGTCGCCCGAGCCGTAGCTCGAGCGTTCGGTCTCGATGAGCTCGGACAGCCAGCGGACCTCGCGCTCGGTGGAGTCGAGGCCGTGCTGGTGCAGCTCTGCGGTGTACCGATCGGCGCGCTCCCGTCGCTCCCGCGCCGCCGCGCGGGCCAGGTCGAGTCGCTCCTCCAGCCGGCTGCGGCGACCTTCGAGGATCCGCAGCCGGGTGTCGCGACTCGCCATACCGAAGAAGGCGAAGTGGACGTCGAAGGTTTCGTCCTCCCACGCCGCCGGCCCGGTGCGGCTCATCAGCGTCTGGAAGTGCTCCTTGCCCTCCGCGGTGAGCTGGTAGGTGATGCGCGCCCGCTTGCCCGCACCCGCCTCGTGCTGCTCGGTCACCCAGCCGCGGTCGCCGAGCGAGCGCAGGCAGGGATAGAGCGAGCCGAAGGAGACCGCACGGAACGCGCCGAGCACACCGGACAGCTGTTTGCGCAGCTCGTATCCGTGCAGTGGCCCGTCGTGCAGCAGCCCGAGAACGGCGAGCTCGAGGATGGCGCCGCGTCGCGACATACCGTGCTCCTCTCGCCCGATGCAGACAAACGGTGACTTTGTCAGGGTGAGCCTACCTCACGATGTATCGATCCGATACATCAAGCCCGTATGCCGGGGCCGCCTTGCGGGATGGACCTCGCGGACAGCCCGCGGGCTTAGCATGTCCGGCGTGACTGACCGGCCCACGACCAGCGAGACCGCCGCCACGCCGCCTGCAGGCGGTCGCACGCGGCGCCGCCGCACCCGCCGCCGTCCCCTGTGGGTGACTGTGCTGCTGCGCGCCTTCCTCGGTTTCTTCCTGCTTTTCCTGATCGGAGCGGCGGCTTTCATCGTCATCTATCTGCGGACCGAGGTTCCGCAGCCGAATGCCGATGCCAACAAGCAGTTGTCGATCATCTACTACAGCGACGGCAAGACCGAGCTGGATCGCTTCTCGACGGTCAACCGAGAGGACGTTCCGCTGGCCAAGGTCCCGACAACGGTGCAATACGAATTCCTCGCCGCCGAGGACCGCAATTTTTACAAGAACCGCGGCGTCTCGCCCACCGGCATCGCGCGCGCGGTGTGGAACGGGCTCACTGGCAAGGGCGAGCAGGGCGGCTCGACCATCACTCAGCAATACGTCAAGAACTATTTCTTGACCCAGGACC
The DNA here is from genome assembly GCF_011440275.1 of Metallococcus carri. GTDB lineage: Bacteria > Actinomycetota > Actinomycetes > Actinomycetales > Dermatophilaceae > Metallococcus > Metallococcus carri. The sequence continues at coordinate 13,614 of NZ_JAAOIV010000014.1, forward strand.
GCACGGTTACCCGCAAGGTCAAGGAGATCATCATCTCCTTGAAGATCGACCAAAAATACTCCAAGCAGCAGATTCTGCAGGACTACCTCAACAACACCTATTTCGGCCGCAATGCCTACGGCATCCAGGCTGCGTCGAAGACCTATTTCAACAAGGACGTCTCCCAGCTCAACCCGAGCGAAGGCGCCTTCCTCGCCTCGATCATCAACGCGCCCGGCTACTACGACCCGGCCAACGGCCAGGCCGCCGAGGAGCGCACCCGCTACCGGATGGACTACGTGTTGTCCGGCATGGTCTCCCAGGGTTGGATGACCCAGGCGGAGAAGGACCGGCAGACCTACCCCAAGGTCCAGGGCATCAAGGCGCGCAAATATGCCGGTGGCCCGAACGGCTACATCACCGCCGCGGTGCGCTCGGAACTCAAACAGAAGCTGCGACTCACCGATGAGGACATCGACCGCGGCGGCCTGCGGATCGTCACCACGATCGACAAGAACGACCAGGCAGCCGCCGTGCGGGCGGTCAACCGCAATATGCCGCCGCAGTCGCCGGATAAGCCGGTGCTGAATGTGGGTCTGGTCGCCCAGAAGCCGGACGGCGCGGTGGTTGCGATGTATGGCGGCGCCGACTACGCCAAGAACCAATACAGCTCGGCGACCCAGGCGAGCATGCAGGGCGGCTCGAGCTTCAAGGTCTTCGGCCTCACCGCGGCGCTGGAGAACGGCTTCAGTCTCAACAGCCGGTTCGACGGTTCCAGCCCGCTGAAACTTCCGGGCACCAAGCCGCTGCGCAATGACCAGGACGAGCAGTTCGGCAATATCACCTTGCGCACCGCACTCGCCAAATCGGTCAACACCTCGTTCTTGCGCCTCAATGTCAAGATGGGCCCGGCCAAGACCCGCGATGCGGCGGTGCAACTCGGCATACCGGCGACCAGCGGCAGCCTCAACGGCAATGTCACCAACATCCTCGGTGAGGCGTCGGTGCGGGTTGCCGACATGGCCAACGCCTTCAGCACCGTCGGGTCCGGCGGCAACAAGGCCGACCCCTACTACATCGCCAAGGTGTCGAGCGTCGCCGGCGACTACAGCTACGAGGCCAAGCCGTCGACGCAGCCGGTCCTCGACGGCAAGGTCGCGGCCGATGTCGCCAACGCCATGAGTGGCGTGCTCAAGCCGGGCGGCACGGCATACAACTCGGTCCAGGGCTTCACCCGGCCGGCGGGCGGCAAGACCGGCACGACCGACGGCTACAAGTCGGCGTGGTTCACCGGGTTCACCCCGAACCAGCTCACCACCTCGGTCGGCATGTATGCCGGCACCGGCACCACCGCGGGCACGCAGTCGCTCGCGCCGGCCGGTGCGAGCTTCTACGGCGGGGCGGTGCCGGCGCAGATCTGGGCCGACTTCATGCAGAACGCGCTCAAGGGTGAGCCGGTCGCGAAGCTGCCGGCACCGGGCAATGTCAACGGAGGCGGCGCCGAGCCGACCAGCGTTGCGCCGCCGCCGACAACCACCACCACGACGCCCTCAAGCACCTCGACCCCGAGCAGTTCGACGAGCACATCGACCAGCAGTACGACGAGCACGTCCACCAGCACGCCGACCTCGAGCAGCCCGACGAGCACATCGAGCACGACTACTCCGAGCTCGACCGCCACACCCACGCTGACCTCGACGGCGCCGCCCCCCGCGACCTCGACCCGGCCGCCGAGCGCGCCGACGACGACGCCGAGCCCGCCCGCGGCGCGGTCCACCCCGACCGCGCCGAGCCTTCCGGTGCCGACCGGATAGCTTCTGACCCGTGACGCTCTCGCCCTCGGGCCACCACGACCCGGCCGTTCGCGACCGGCTGACCGTGCCGTCCCGCGGTGACGCCGTCGCGGCGGCCGCGGTCGAATTCGCGGGCGGACCGACCGGCCGGTATGCCGCGGTCGGCCGGCACGGCCTGCGGTATGCCGTCGCGGTCCTCTCGGCGCTCGCCAGCGTGCTCGTCGCGCTCGGCGTGCTGCAGAAGAACCACTGTGTCCGCAGCGGCTGGTCTTCGCCCGGATCGCTGTGGCGCGCCTGCTATTCCGACCTGCCGATCGGGCTGACCGCGACCGGCGGCCCGTGGGCTTCCGGCGGTCCCGGGCACAACCAGCCCGTCCTCACCGCGGTGCTGCAGTGGGCGGTGCGCGAGATCACTCCAGCGAGCGATGCCCTCGGCCAGCAGCAGCGGTATTTCGCCTTCGCCGCGGTGATCATCGCGGTGCTCATCGGCCTGACCGTCGCGGCGACCGCCGCGATGCTGCCGCGCACCCCGTGGCTGGCCGCCCATGTCGCACTCAGCCCGGTGCTGATCACCGCCGCGCTGGTCTCCTTCGATGTCTTCGGCGTGTGCCTGGCCACCCTCGGTATGGCGGCGTGGTACCGCCGGCGCCCCGAGCTCGCCGGCGTCTTGCTCGGCCTGGCCACGATGGCCCGCACCTATCCGCTCGTCCTGGTCGCCGCCATTGCGTTGATCGCGCTGCGCGATGGCCGTCGCGCCGAGCTCACCCGGCTGCTGATCGCAGCGGCCGGCGCCATCGCGGTCTCGCTCGGCATCGCGTTCCTGTGGGGCGGGAATCCCTTCCAGGTCTACGGCGGCTGGCTCGACGCCGCTGCGGCATACGGCTCGCCGTGGTTCATCCCGACGATGGTCAAGCACCCGGTGAGCGCGACCACCGCCACCGGGTTGGCGATGATCGGCTGGGCGGCGGCGATCGCCGTCGGGGTCTATCTGACCCGGCGCCCGGCGCGGCAGACGCCGCTCGCGCCGCTGGCCCTCACCATGCTGGTGATCGTGCTCGCCACCGGCAAGGCGCTGCCCGTGCAGGCGTGCTTGTGGGTGCTGCCGCTCCTCGCCCTGTGCGCGGTCCGCTGGCGCGATCACCTGGTGTGGGCCGGGGTCGAGATCGTCTACTTCGTCATGGTCTGGATGTATGCCGCCGCCGGCGCCAACCCCGGCAAGGGCTTGCCGAGCGCGGCTTACACCGTCTTCCTGCTCGTGCGGCTCATCGCGTATGCCGGCCTCGCCTGGCTCGCGTGGGAGACCGCCGAAGAGCTCGATGACCACCTCGATCCCGAGGGCGCCGCGGCCGCGGACGCCGAGCTCGCCGCGGTGCACGCCGAACACCGGGCGTTGTTCGCCGTTGGTGGCGAGACCACGGGCGAGTCATCCACAGGTGACGCTCCGAATTCGACCGAGCCGACCTCGCGCTCATAGACTGACCCGGTTGCCGAGCGCTCGCCACGTCGTGGCTGGGGCTCGGCCGCGCGATTGACCCTCCTGTCACGGACCGACCGTGACCGCCCAAGACCGAAGGAGGCTGGGTTCACGCATGCGTCAGTACGAACTGATGATCATCCTCGACCCGGAGCTCGACGACCGCACGGTGCAGCCGACGGTCGACAAGCTCCTCACCGTCGTCAGCAAGGACGGCGGCAAGGTCGACAACCTCGACATCTGGGGTCGGCGCCGCCTGGCGTACGACATCAAGAAGAAGTCCGAGGGCATCTACGCGGTCGTCACCATGACGGCCGAGTCCGCGACCGCCAAGGAGCTGGACCGTCAGCTCGGACTCAACGAGTCCGTGCTGCGCACCAAGCTGCTGCGCGTCGACGCCTGATCGAGACCTAAGGATTCCTATGGCTGCTGGCGACACCGTCATCACCATCATCGGCAACCTCACCCAGGACCCGGAGCTGCGGTTCACCCCGTCCGGGGCCGCGGTCGCCAACTTCACGGTGGCCTCGACGCCGCGCACCTTCGACCGCCAGACCAACGAGTGGAAGGACGGCGAAACGCTGTTCATGCGCTGCTCGGTATGGCGGGATGCCGCGGAGAATGTCGCCGAGTCGCTCCAACGCGGCTCGCGCGTCATCGTCTCTGGCCGGCTGAAGTCGCGCTCCTTCGAGACCAAGGAAGGCGAGAAGCGCACCGTGGTCGAGTTGGACGTCGACGAGGTGGGCCCGTCGCTGCGCTATGCCACCGCGAAGGTCAACAAGACCCAGCGCGGTGGCGGCGGTGGCGGCTTCGGTGGCGGCCAGCAGCAGGGATTCGGCGGCAACCAGGGATCCGGCGGCGGCAACGCCGGCGGTTACGGCGGCGGCCAGCCGGCCGACGACCCGTGGGCGACCGGGGGATCCGGTGGCCAGCAGGGCGGCGGTCAGCAGTCCGGCGGCCAGGGCGGCCAAGGTGGCGGCCAGGGCGGCTGGAGCACCGGCCCGTCCTACGACGAACCGCCGTTCTGATGTCTTTTGCCTCGGCTCCTCCTCCGACGAACCGTCGCGAGCTCCGGCTCGTCGGCATCGTCACCGAGGCGGTGCCTTTTGCCTCGGTTCCTCCGACGACCCGTCGCGAGCTCCGGCTCGTCGGCATCGTCACCGAGGCGTAGATCACACCCAGAGAACAACCCATCCCGAGCACCCGCTCGGGCTCACCTGAACCAAAGGAGAGCACCACGATGGCCAAGCCCGTTGTGCGTAAGCCCAAGAAGAAGGCCAACCCGCTGAAGGCGGCGAAGGTCGAGAACATCGATTACAAGGACGTTGCGCTGCTGCGCAAGTTCATCTCCGACCGCGGCAAGATCCGCGCGCGTCGCGTGACCGGCGTCTCCGTGCAGGAGCAGCGCCTGATCGCCACCGCGGTGAAGAACGCCCGCGAGATGGCGCTGCTGCCCTACTCCTCGTCCGCTCGCTAAACCCCACGAAGTTCTCCGCTCGTCCCTCGCTCCGATACTTCGCGGGGACCCCGGACGGGTGTTCAGACCAGAAGGACAGATGAATTATGAAGGTCATCCTGACTCACGAGGTTCCGAAGCTCGGCTCCGCCGGTGACGTCTGCGAGGTGAAGGACGGCTACGCGCGCAACTACCTGCTGCCGCGCAAGCTGGCCACCCCGTGGACCAAGGGCGGACAGAAGATGGTCGACGACATCTCCCGGGCCCGTGCGGCTCGCGCGGTGAAGTCGCTCGAAGACGCCCAGTCGCTGAAGGGCCGCCTGGAGGGTTCCAAGGTGAACCTGTCGGCGCGCGCCGGCGACTCCGGCCGCCTCTTCGGTGCCGTCACCACGGCCGAGATCGCCGAGGCGATCCAGCAGTCCGGCGCGGGTGACATCGACCGCCGCACCATCCACATCGGCTCGCCGATCCGCACGCTCGGTGAGTACGAGGTGTCGGTCCGCCTCCACCCGGAGGTCGAGGCCGCCCTCACCGTGAATGTGGTGCCGTCCAAGTAGGTCACCCCTCGCACGCACGCACGCACGCCCGCCCGGAACCTCGCGGTTCCGGGCGGGCGCGCTTGCTACACCCGTAGTAGAGGAATCCGGTCGCTATTGCCACCACCATCGCGACGCGGCCCACGGCACCCGTCGTAGAGGAATCCGGTCGCTATTGCCGCCGCCTTCCGTCGCCTTCCGCGACGTGCGCGCGCTCAGCCTCCGGTGACCAGCCAGCGGTCGGTGCGAGCACGCCATACCAGGCCGAGCAGGCGCGCCATCATGAACCACGCGAGCGCCGCCCAGACCACCGCGAGGGCCGCCGCGGCGCCGAGTCCGCCCCCAGCGGCCCGCACCACCAGCAGCACCGGCAGGTAGGCCGCCAATGCAGCCACCTGCAGCCAGGCGAGCATCACGCTGTCCCCGGCGCCCATCAGCACCCCGTCGAGGACGAAGACGATTCCGGCGATCGGCTGGGTGAGGGCCAGCACGAGCAACGCGGTGGTGAGCGCGCGCCGCACCCCCGGGTCGGGCGTGAACAGCAGCGGTAGCACCCAGGCAAGGGCGGCGGTGATCAAGCCGAGCCCGACGCCGGCATACCCGCCCCACCGGGTCATCAAGGTGGTCGCCCGCCGGGCCTCCGCGGCCGCGCCCGCACCGAGCCCGTGCCCGATGAGCGCTTGCGCCGCGATCGCGAGCGCGTCGAGCGCGAAGGCGAGCAGGTTGAAGACATTCATGGCGACCTGATGGGCGGCCAGCGCGACTGCGCCGAAGCCGGCCGCGACCCAGGTGGTCGCGAGGAACGCGGCCCGCAGCGCGATGGTGCGGACCAGCAGGGGCGCGCCATTGCGGGCGGCAGCCAGCACCGATGCCGGATGGAAGCTCAGCCGCGCGCCCTCGTGCCGGGCCCGCCGGATCACCAGGGCCGCGAAGGCCACCGCGACGCCGGTCTGCGCGATGAGCGTCCCGAGCGCTGAGCCGGCGATGCCGAGCCCGGCCGGGTAGACCAGCAAGTAGTTGAGCGCGCCGTTGACCGCGAAACCGACGGTGGCCACGAGCAGCGGCGTGCGGGTGTCCCGGAATCCGCGCAACACGCCGGTCGCCGCGGAGATCACCAACAGCGACGGTATGCCGGCCGCGCCGATCCGTAAGTAGGTCGCGGCCAGGTCCGCGACGATCCCGTCCGCGCCCAGGAGCCGGACGAGCAGGTGGGCGAACAGCGCGACGAGCCCAGCGGTCGGCATACCAAGGACGAGGGACAGCCACAGACCGTCGACGCCGGCGGCGAGGGCTCGGGCCGGCGACCCCGCACCCAGGGCGCGCGCCACGACGGCGGTGGTCGCGTAGGCCAGGAAGATGAAGACGCCGGCCGCGGTGAGCAGGACCACCGAGGCAACGCCGAGGGCGGCGAGCGCGTCGGTGCCCAGATGGCCGACGATCGCACTGTCGGCGAGCAGGAACAGCGGCTCGGCGACCAGCGTCAAGAAGGCGGGCACCGCGAGCCGGAGGACGGCAGCCGGTGTGACCGCTGAGGCGGTTGTGACCTGGGACACGCTCCATCTGGCCACTGACCGGATCGGAGGTTCCCTCAGGTCCATTATCTGGACGACTGAGGTCTCAGAATATGAGCACTGAGGCAGGCTCACCGTTGCATTCTGCAAGAGCTGTTGCCGGTTCCAGCGAGCCGCGGAATGGCGGGAAATATCACGAACAGGTCACGGAAGGTCACGACCGCCGAGCGCAGTGACCTTCTCGTGACATCGCGGGTGACACAGGCGAGCCGGTGAGAAATTTGCCGAACCGGTTAGGCGAATTGGCCCACGCCGGGCAACCTAGACGGGCGCACGGAGGGTCGGGGGGCCGAAGAGCGTCGGCCGAGCGGGCTTCCCAGAAATCTCTGGTGATCCCGCGCGGCTGGAGTCAGCAAATCGTCAAGCCGCCGAAGGGTCCTGATGGGTTCCTACCAGCCCCGCCATCTCAAGCACGAGCCGAGCGTTTTCGGTTCTAAGGCCGCTCGCCGCGGTCTGATCGCCGCCGCTACCGCGGCCGTGGTGATCCCCACCGCTTCTGAGGCCGCCTCCGCGGCCCCGGTCCCGACCGCCGCTGCGGTCAAGACCTCCCCGTCCCATGTGGTCGTCGTTCGCTACGGCCAGACCGGCTACTACGTGCGCGTCGTCCAGCAGCGCGTTGGCGGCCTCGCCGTCGACGGCTCGTTCGGTCCGCGCACCCTTGCTGCGGTCAAGCGCTTCCAGCGTGCGCACGGTCTCGTCCAGGACGGCATCGTCGGTCCGCTGACCTGGCGCGCCCTCGGTGGCCAGCCGGGTTACCGCAGCGGCAGCACCGCTCCGGTGAGCCGGTCCGGCTCGGGCAGCTCGGCGATCGTCTCGATCGCCAAGCAGTACCAGGGCGTTCCGTACGTCTGGGGCGGTTCGACCCCGGCCGGCTTCGACTGCTCCGGCTTCACCTCCTATGTCTACAAGCGCGCCGGCATCTACATCCCGCGCACTGCGTCCGCGCAGCAGCGTTATGTGCGCCGCGTGAGCTCGCCGGTGCCGGGCGACCTGGTGTTCTCGGGCTTCCCCGCCTACCACGTGGCCATCTACGTCGGTGGTGGCATGCAGATCGCGGCGTCCAAGCCGGGCACCTCGATCGCGATCAAGCAGATCTGGGGTTACAAGACCTACGGTCGCGCCTGATCGCTTCCCGCTTCAATCTCGGCCCCGTCCACCGTTTCGGTGGACGGGGCCGCTGCTTTGCGGTGCGCTTTGCTGGCGAAGCCACCGGGGCGGCCGGTGTCCTGTCGCTCGTGATGGGCCGGCCAACCGACGTGGACGGCAGCCAACCGACGCGGCGGCTGCGTCGTCTGGAGCGCCGCACAAGCATCGCCCGTCGGGCCCCGCAGGACCCTCGGCAGGGCCGCGACCTGCGGTTTCGGCATACAGCGCAGTGCGAGCGGGCGCGGGCAGCCCTGGATCGGCTCGACCGGATATCTCAGATCGCGAGATAACTACAAAAAAAAGACGCTTCGGCGTGTCGTTCGAAAGCCTCTGGCCGGCTGGGTGGTACAAGGCCCGCATTTTCGTTGGAATGACGCTGATCCACCCTCAGGGGTCCCTTCGACCCCAGAAAACGGCGTTAGTCACATAAGTCACACGAGTCACACAGTCAACGACCGACGCGCGTGTTTCAGAAGTTTCAGGTACCACACAGGTGTGACACCCGGCATAGTCGTCGCGGCCACGTCCGCCGCGGGGGAGCAGTGGGCGCTAGTGATCTCGAGCTTGGGGAAGAGTGCGAGGTCCGGCCGAGCAGTGCCTGCGCTCCCTCCGTGCGTGGGTCCGACCGTCCAGCGAGAGGCCTCATGACTACGACAGCCCCTCGGCACGCAAAAGCGCGCCCGGGAATCGCCGCCAAGTTCACGCCCGCCCTCACAACCCGCAAGACCCTCATCCTCGGTGGCGCCGCGCTCAGCGTGCCGGCGACCGCCGTGAGCGCCGCGATCGCGGCACCGGCCGACGCCGCCGTCGGCGCCGCCCAGGCCGCCACCGTGCCGGCCACCCCGCACCTCGCGACGACCATCACCACCAATGTCGTGTGGCTGCGGTATGGCGACACCGGTTCGCTGGTGAGCATTGCCCAGCAGCGACTCGGTGGCCTGGAGGTCGACGGTTCGTTCGGTCCGGCGACCCTCGCCCGGGTGAAGTCCTTCCAGGCCGCACACGGGTTGTATGTCGACGGCCTGATCGGCCCCAACACCTGGAATGCCCTCGGCGGATTCCCCAGCACGACGCCGACGCCCACCCCGCCGCCGACGGGCTCGTGCACGGTGACCGTGCTGCGCTATGGGTCCACCGGCTCGCTGGTGTCGACGGCACAGCAGCGGCTCGGCGGCCTGGTGGTTGACGGGTCCTTCGGCCCGGCGACCCTCGCCCGGGTGAAGTCCTACCAGTCGGCCCACGGCCTGACCGTGACCGGCGCCGTGGACGCGGCGACCTGGGCCAAGCTCGGGGGCTTCCCGTGCAATGGCACCACCCCGCCTCCGGCGCCGACCCCGCCGCCGACACCGACCCCGCCGCCCACACCGACGCCTCCGCCGGCGCCGACCCCGCCGCCGCCCACTCAGAGCAAGCAAGACCTCGCGGTGTCGATCGCCAAGCAGTACCTCGGCGTGCCCTATGTGTGGGGTGGCGCGAGCCCGTCCGGCTTCGACTGCTCGGGCCTGACGCAGTACGTCTACGCCAAGGCCGGTATGACGATCCCGCGCACCGCGTCGATGCAGCAGGCGGCGCTGCCGCGCACGTCCAACCCGGTGCCGGGTGACCTGGTCTTCTTCGGCTTCCCGGCCTACCACGTGGGCATCTACCTGGGGAACAACCAGATGATCGCCTCGCCGTACCCGGGTGCCGTGACCCGCATCCAGCCCATCTACAACACCCCGGCCGGTTACGGCCACTACGCCGGCTGATGGGCGCGGTGACGACGCCGGCTCCCCGGCACGCGAAGTCCCGGCCGTCGGCTCTTGCCGGCGTGGCCCCGTATGTCGCCCCGCGTCGCCTGGCGGCCGCGGGTGCGGCAGCCGGCATCCCCACGGTCGCCGTCGTGGCGCCCGCGGGTGCCACCGCGGGTCCGACCGCTCAGTGGACCGCCGCCCCGCAGGCGGTGGCCCCGAGCGCCGCGCCAGCGGTCAAGACGGCCACGACAGCTAATGTCGTGTGGCTGCGGTATGGCGACACCGGCTCGCTGGTGCGCACAGCGCAGCAGCGGCTCGGTGGTTTGGTGGTCGACGGTTCGTTCGGTCCGGCAACGCTGGCCCGGGTGAAGTCCTTCCAGGCCGCGCACGGGCTGTATGTCGACGGCCTGATCGGGCCGAACACCTGGGATGCCCTGGGCGGCTTCCCCACCGTGACGCCGCCGCCCACCGGCTCGTGCACGGTGACCGTGTTGCGATACGGCTCGACCGGTTCGCTGGTCTCGACCGCACAGCAGCGCCTGGGCGGTCTGGCGGTGGACGGTTCGTTCGGCCCGGCGACCCTGACCCGGGTGAAGTCCTACCAGTCGGCTCACGGCCTCGCCGTGACCGGAGCGGTGGACTCGGCCACCTGGACCTCGCTCGGTGGTTTCCCGTGCAACACCGGCGGCGGCAGCACGCCTGCCCCGCCGCCACCCACGCCCACCCCGCCGCCGGCGCCGGACCCGGTCGGCAACCCGAATGCGGCATACAAGCTGCCGTGGAGCAAGGGCGCGAGCTACCGGATCAGTCAGGGACCGAACGGGACCTACTCGCACAACTCGGTGTGGAACGACAATGCGGTGGACGTGTCGATGCCGATCGGCACCCCGGTGCTGGCGGCGCGCGGCGGCGTGGTGAAGTCGACCGGCTACACCTCGGCCGGCGGCGGCAACTACGTGCTGATCCAGGACGCCTCGGGCCTGTGCCAGGTGTATTTCCACCTGTCGTCCTATTCGGTCGTGCCGGGTCAGGCGGTCGCGCAGGGTCAGCGGGTCGCGGCGTCCGGGAACTCGGGTAATAGCTCCGGGCCGCACCTGCACTTCGACCTGCTCAAGTGCTCGTCGTGGTACAGCGCGGCGACCATGCCGACGGTGGAGCGCGGCACGAGCTATCCCTCCGGCACGGTGATCACCAGCCAGAACGGCGGCTGAAGCCGGTCTGTCGCGTCGGCGGCCCTCTCGTTGTCGAGGGGGCCGCTTTCGGTGCCCGTGAGAGGCTCTCGTCGTGTCGCCTCACCGCCTGCTCGTGCTCGCCGGGCAGGTGCTGCTCACCGGGGTGCTGGCCGGCTGCGCCGGCGCAGCGCTCACCGTCCTGCTGCAGGCCGTCGAGCACCTGCTCTTCGGATATGCGTCGGGCACCTTCGGGCATGCGGTTGCGACCGCTCCGGTATGGCGGCGCCTGCTCGCGCCGACCCTGGGTGGCGCGCTCGCGGGCGCCGGGTGGTGGTGGCTGCGCCGACGGTATGCCGTGCCGAGCGTGCGGTCGTTGGCGGCCGGTGGCGTCAGTGGCCGTTCGGCCGGGGTGGCCGCCGCCGACGGTGTCCTGCAGGTCCTCGCGGTCGGTTCGGGCGCCTCGGTGGGGCGTGAGGGCGCGCCGCGTCAGCTGGCGGCGGGGTTGGCCGGCTGGGTGCTGCGGGCCGGGGGCTCCCGGCATACGGTCCTGGTCGCGGCGGCCGCGGGAGGTGGGCTCGCCGCGGTCTATACGACGCCGGTCGCGGGCGCGATCTTCGCGATGGAGCTGGTGCTGCGGCGCTGGCGGTGGCGGTGGGCTCTGGTGGCGCTCGCGGTGTCGGTCATCGCGACGCTGACGGCCTGGCCGGTGACCCGCGACGAGGTGACCTATGACTGGCCCCGGGTGACGCTTTCGTGGTGGGCGCTCGCGGGCGTCCCGGTGGCGGTGATGGTCGGGGTGGTTGTGGGGCCGGCGCTGCGTGTCCTCGCGGACCGGGCGATGGTCGCGGCGCGGCGACCGGTGCCGTCGTGGCGGCTGCCGGTGCTGCTGGGGTTGGTCGGTCTGCTGCTCGGTGTGGTGACGCTGGGCTTGCCGGCGGTGGCAGGCAATGGCAAGGCGATCGTGCAGGCGGTGCTCGCCGGACAGGCGTCGCTGCTGATGCTGGCCGGGCTGGCGGTCGCCAAGCCGGTGATGACGCTGGCGTACTTGCGCGGCGGGGCGACCGGTGGGTTGTTGACGCCGTCGCTGGCCGTCGGAGCGGCGTGTGGTGGTGCCCTCGCGGCGCTCGCGGGGGCATTCTCGGCGGGCTCCCCCTCGGCAGGCGCCTCCTCGGCGGTGGCGGTGTGGGCGATGCTGACCGGTGCGGCGGTACTGGCCGCGTGTGAGCGGGCGCCATGGTTCGCGGCAGCCTTCGCGGTGGAGTTGACCCGGCCGGCGTGGTGGGTGGCGGTGCTGTTGGTGCTGGTGTGTATCGGGGTGGGAATCGGGACTGGAATCGGCCGCGGGAGTGCCCGGCGTCTCGGCATACGGACATGCGGCAGGTGACCCGAAATTCACTGTTTGTGCAGGTCAGCGGGTTGTGCACAGTTCTCCACAGGGCTTATCCACAAGGGTTCCCTGGGTCTTTGCCGGTTTTCCCCAGGCCTGTGAAAAGTCCTGTGGAAAACCGTGTTTGCCGTGTGGTCGATCGCGCACCTAGCGTGCGTCCGCGGAGTCTGTCGGTGCCGAGTGCTGCACTGGTGCGGACGTGACTGATGGGACGGGAAGGGGCCATTCGGGTGTCGATCGACGACCTGGAGAGCGTGTATGCCGGTGGTGCGCCGGGTGGCCGGGAAGCGCCGGGCATGGTGCCCCCGCAGGATCGCGGCGCGGAGCAGTCGGTGCTGGGCGGCATGCTGCTGTCGAAGGACGCGATCGCCGATGCGGCCGAGGAGCTCAACGGGCGGGACTTCTATTTCCCGGCGCATGAGTCGATCTATGAAGCGATCATCGAGCTCTACGGTCGCGGCGAGCCGGCCGATGCGATCACGGTCGCCGATGAGCTCAATAAGCGTGGCGAGCTGCAGCGAATCGGTGGGCAGGCTTATCTGCACGAGCTGATCCAGTCGGTGCCGACGGCGGCGAATGCCGGTTATTACGCGGAGATTGTGGCCGAGCGTGCGGTGCTCCGGCGGTTGGTGCAGGCTGGCACCAAGATCGTGCAGCTGGGGTATGCGCCCGAGGGTGGCGATGTCGTCGACCTGGTCAATCAGGCGCAGGCGGAGATCTTCGGGGTGTCGACCGGCAAGGACGCCGAGGATTACGTCCGGCTGGGCGACGTCATCGAGGCGACCGCCGACGAGATCGAGGCGGCGTCCTCGCATTCGGGCGAACTTACCGGTGTGCCAACGGGTTTCGCCGATCTGGACACCTTGACCAATGGTTTGCACCCGGGGCAGATGATTGTGCTCGCGGCCCGTCCGGCGGTCGGCAAGTCGACCCTGGGCCTGGATATCGCGCGCTCGGCCTCGATCAAGAACAATATGACCTCGGTCATTTTCAGCCTGGAGATGAGCAAGAGCGAGATCACCATGCGTCTGCTGTCGGCGGAGGCGGAGATCCAGTTGCAGCACATGCGCAAAGGCCAGATGCGCGACGAAGACTGGACCAAAATGGCCTCGACGATGGGCCGGATCGCTGACGCCCCGCTGTTCATCGACGACAGCCCGAATATGTCGCTGATGGAGATCCGCTCCAAATGCCGCCGGTTGAAGGAGCGGCACAACCTCAAACTCGTGGTGATCGACTATCTGCAGCTGATGTCGTCCGGCAAACGGGTCGAGTCGCGCCAGCAGGAGGTGTCGGAGTTCTCGCGTGCGCTGAAGCTGCTCGCCAAGGAGCTCGAGGTGCCGGTGATCGCGATCTCCCAGCTGAACCGTGGCCCCGAGCAGCGCACCGACAAGCGCCCCCAGATGTCCGACCTTCGCGAATCGGGCTCGATCGAGCAGGACGCGGACGTGGTGATGCTGCTGCACCGCGAGGACACCTTCAACAAGGAATCCGAGCGCGCCGGCGAGGCCGACATCATCGTCGCCAAGCACCGCAATGGCCCCACGGACACGATCGTGGTGGCCTTCAAGGGCCACTACTCCAAGTTCGCCGACATGGCCCAGAACTTCTAGCCCAGGTGTCGGGACCTGTCGGGATGCAGCAAAGATTGCAGGACCCCGCACGGGATATTTTGCGCAAGCACCCGTCGATGAGCAGCACAATGCAAGATCGACCGACGGCAGCAGCGCCCGCTCAAGCCCGAATCAGCTCTACTTCCGACGGTGGACGTGCTTAGACGTGATTCACCGCGCCGGGGCGGTCAGGGCGTCCATCACCTCGAACTCGTAGCCGCTCGCCCGCGCGATGTAGATGTCCTGGTCGCTTCCGGCCGATCCGACCCGGACCGTCCCGCGTGGGCCCTCATAGCTGAACCCGGTCAGGGCGGCGGCTCTGATCGCGGTGCCGTCGCCGGAGCCCGCGGCCCGCACCGCTGCGGCCAGGGCCAGAATCCCCTCGTAACAGGACTCAGCCTCGTTGTTCAGCACGGGCGCGCTGGGACCGAACCGGCCGGCATACTCACCGACCAAGTCGAGTGCGCTCGTGGTGGTCAAGGACGAGAAGTAGGCCGCCGCGACGAAGAGGTTGCGGGTCGACTCGGCCCCGGAGGCGAGAAGCATGTTCTCCTCCATGAGCGGGGTGAAGCGGGAGAGGCGGTCGGCGAGGCCGGCAGCGGCGAACTGCCGGTTGAAGAGCACCGCGTCACGGCCGACCAGGAGCATGAGTACCGCCTGGGCTGTGGTGCGTCGGATCCGCTCGATGGCCGGCCGGAAGTCGGCGCAGCCGTAGGGCACGAACTCCTCGCGGACGATCTCGATCTCCGCCGCGCCGGCAGAGGCGCTGACCGTCGCGGCCGTGCCGCGCGGCCAGACGTAGTCCGAGCCAATGACCGCCCAACGAGTCAGTCCGATCTCGCGGCGCAGCCAGGCCAGCGCCGGGATGACCTGGCTCGAGGGGTGCTCGCCGACGAGGATGGCACCGCCGGGACGACCGCCCTCGTGCAGCGAGGTGTAGAGGTAGGGGATCGCGTCGGGCAGTGCCGGTGCGACCACCTCGCGGACCGAGGAGATGTGCCAGCCCGTCACCGCGTCGATGAAACCGGAGCGGGCCATGAACTGCAGCTCAGTCGCGACCTGGCGGGGCGGGGCGCCGGCGTCGACGACGTGCAGACGCACCTCACGGCCGAGAAGGCCGGCCGCCGCGTTGAGCTGCTCACTGGCCAG
Organism: Metallococcus carri; assembly: GCF_011440275.1. Classification (GTDB taxonomy): domain Bacteria; phylum Actinomycetota; class Actinomycetes; order Actinomycetales; family Dermatophilaceae; genus Metallococcus; species Metallococcus carri. Next base: position 28,623 of record NZ_JAAOIV010000014.1, read on the forward strand.
GCGCGCGACCAGCTCGCAACTCGGGCCGAAGATGCCTCCCGGGCCTTGCAGGGGAATGGCGAGCGCGATCGTGAATGGCCGGTCCATGGCGCTCCCCCTCTCGGGATCCGTCCTCATCCTACGGTCGTCACCTCCATATGGAAGGATTAGCGTCAGGCAAATGATCGCGGGGACGCCCCGGTTCGAGCAAGGGAGGTGAGTCGTGAGCGGTCGCCACGCTCCGGTGGGCCGGTCGCATCCTGCAGGGTCGGCTGGGTCGGCACAGTCGACATCACCCGAGCGGAGCTTGCCCGTCGTCGCGGCACTGCTCGTGGCGCGCGCCCATCACGCCGAGCGCGCGGTCTCCAAGGCCCTGTCCGGCACGGAGCTGGCGGCGGCCCATTGGTTCATCCTCGACTTCGTGGCCTCGTCTCCCAGTTCGGGGATGTCCGAGATCGCTGTGGGCACAGGACTTCCGGCCCCGACACTCACTCGTCACATGGACCGCCTTGTCGACCGGAACTTCGTCTATCGGGTGCTGGACCCCGCCGACCGCCGCCGTGTCGGGCTGCGCTTGACCGAGCGCGGTGAGGCGTTCATCGACGAGCACCAGTCGGGCGTGCACGAGATGCTGCGGGAGGTCTTCGGTGCCGCTGACAGCTGGGAGCTGGAGGCCGTGCAGCGCGCGCTCGCCAAGGGTTGACCGGACGGTCGTGCGAGGCCCCTTGCCAGGTAGTTCCAAATGGAAGTAACGTCACCTCCACCTACTCGAATGGAGGTCGACAACGATGTCGAACACGGATTTCACGACGTCAGGCGTCTCGCGTTTCCCGGACCGTGACCTCGGGGTGAAGCGGTTCCGCTGCGAGGTGGGCGTCCCCCTCGCCGAGCAGAAGGAGCTCGGGCACAACCGCTGGCACCCGGACATTCCGCCGCTCTACGAGGTCGGGCTCGGCGACGAGGTCATCCTCGAGGCCGGCGGCTACGACGACTATCAGCTCAAGGACGTCGACGACGACCAGGACATCCGCGACTTCGATCTGACCCGTACGCACCCGATGGCCGGACCGATCAAGGTCGACGGCGTCAAGGCCGGCGACCTGCTCGTCGTCGACGTGCTCGACATCCAGCCGCTCTCGGGCATCGGCTACTCCAACATCCTTCCCGGCATGGGTGGGCCGCTGGCCGACCGGTTCCCCGGCGGATACAAGACGGTCTGGGACCTGCACGGCACCTACGCCACGAGTCGGATGATCCCCGGGGTGGAGATTCCCGCCATCAGCCACCCCGGCGTCATCGGCGTCGCACCCTCGCAGCAGCTCCTCGACCAGTGGAACCGCCGGGAGGACCCGCTGATCGAGCAGGGCCTCGCCGGCCCGAGGGCGGATGCCCGCGACACCGCTGTGCTGCGCACTCTGGAGGGCAAGGAGTGGGAGCGGGTCGCCGAGACCGCGGCTCGCACGGTGCCACCGCGCGAGAACGGCGGCAACCTCGACATCAAGAACCTCTCGCGCGGCTCGCGGGTCTACTTCCCCGCGTTCGTCGACGGCGCGCTGTTCTCCACCGGCGACTTCCACTTCGCCGAGGGCGACGGTGAGATCACGTGGAACGCCATCGAGATGGACGGCGTCGGTTGGTATCGCTTCGGCGTCATCAAGGACGGTATGGCGAAGTACGGCATCAAGACCCCGATGCTCCGCCCCTCGCCGATCGACCCGAACTTCGGCACCCGCTACCTCAGCTTCACCGGGCTCTCGGCCACCGGCGAGGAGCAGCGCTATCTCGACTCGACGATGGCCGCGGTGCAGGCGGTCGAGCAGTGCATCGAGTACCTCACGAAGTTCGGCTACACCCCCGAGCAGGCCTACACGATCATCAGCGTCGCCCCGTGCGAGATGCACATCGGCGGGATCGTGGACATCCCCAACGCGGCGGTGACCCTGAAACTGCCGCTGGACATCTTCGACCAGGACATCCTGCCGAAGTGACCCGCGCCCGGTGGCCGACGCGCCCCCGCGTCGGCCACCGTGGCCATCCGAAGGAGTGGGAATGTCCGCGGTCGGTCTTTTCTATGTCGGCGCCGTGCTGGTGCTCAACGGAGTGATGCTGCTCGGTTGCGTCACGCCACGGGGCGCCGCCCCGCTCAACCTGTTCGTCGGCACCCTGCAGGTGGTCACCCCGACCTATCTCGTGATGACCTCCGGAGGTGCACCGGACGCGATTCTGGCGGCCGCGGGGCTGTATCTGTTCGGCTTCACCTATCTGTGGGTCGGCATCAACGCCCTCGCGGGGCTGCCCGATGAGGGCCTGGGCTGGTTCAGCCTCTTCGTCGCAGTCGCCGCCCTCGCGTATGCCGTCGTCAACCTGCGTGCGGGGGCGCCGGTCTTCGCGGTGATCTGGGTGCTCTGGGCGCTGCTGTGGTTGCTCTTCTTCCTGGTCCTCGCCCTGGGTTTCGCCGGCCTGGTCCGGTTCACCGGCGCGCTGGCCGTGCTCGAGGGTGTGGTCACCGCGGCGGTGCCCGCCTGGCTGATCCTCAACGGCTACTGGTCCGAGACGGCGACGGCGGCACTGGTGGCCGGTGTCGTGGCGTTGGTGGGTCTGGTTGGGCTCTGGCTGAGCACCAAGGCCTCGATGCGCCGGGCCGAGCCCGCGGCGACGCCCGCCCGGGCATGCACGCGCTGACAAAATCTTGGCATGACGGTTCAGACCTTTCAGGCCTTGGCGACGGAGGACTTCGTCCTGCTCACCACCTTTCGGCGCGATGGGCGAGCCGTGCCGACGCCGGTGTGGGTGGCCGCGCTCGACGGACGCCTGGTGGTCAGCACGCCCGAGGGCACGGGCAAGCTCAAGCGGCTCGCCCACACCCAGCGCGTCACGCTTCAACCGTGTTCACGTCGAGGCGCGCCCACGCCGGGCACGACTGTGATCGAAGGGATCGCGGAAGTCAGCCGCGACCCGGAAGTGCGCCGCGCCGCCGAGAAGCGTCTGCTCGCCAAATACCGCCTGCAGTGGCGGGTGGTCCTGCTCATCGAGCGGATCGTCCGTCAGGGTCGGGCCAAGCCGCGCCCCGTGGTGATCATCGACCCCACGCCAGCCGGCTAAGAGGGACGGGCGCCGCTGGTCAGTGGACGTGAGCGGCCCGTCGCGTAACGCCGTCCGTGTACGCTAAGTGCATGGCTGTCAAGACGATCACCATCGACCTGGAGGCCTACGAGCGGCTCAGCCGCTTGAAGGACGGAGACTCGTTCTCCCAGGTGATCAAGAAGTACCTGCCAGCTCCCGGTGCCACGGCCGGCGACCTGCTCGCCTCGCTGGATGCCGTCGAGGTGTCGGAGGAGACGCTGGAGGCGGCCGATGCCACCATCGCCGACCGCCGCAATCACCCGGTCCGGGAACCGCGCTGGTGACGATCCACCTCGACACGACCTTTCTCGTTGATGCGATCCGGGAGGGCCGGCGGGGGCAGGACGGTCCCGCGCGTCGCTGGCTCGCCGAGCACCGGGGGGAGACGCTGGGGCTGAGCGTTTTCGTCCTCGCGGAGTTATTGGTCGGAGCCGAGCTTCATGCCAACCCGGACAAGGAACGCCGCCGCGTGCTGCAGGTCCTCGGTGAGCTGCCCGTCATCGAGCCGGACTCGCGGCTCGCCGAGACCTACGCCCGCGTTCACGCGAGCCTCGCGCAGCAGGGCGCACCGCTGGCCACCATGGACGTGCTGATCGGGAGCACGGCCCTCAACCACGACGCTGCCCTGCTCACCGCGAATCGTGCGCATTTCTCGCGGATTGTGGGTCTGCGCGTCCTGGGCTACTGAACCAGCCGGCCCCGCCGTGTCGCAATCGTCCGCAAAGGTGTCGTTTGCGACTCTCGTGCCCACCTCGCGCCGTGCGTAGCGTCGATGACGCAACCGAATCGGCATACGAGACAAGGAAGTTCGTCATGACTGACCTGCCTGCCCCCACCACCCCCTACCTCGAGCCCGAGGCCAAGAAGCTCGCCGAGGACACCGACCCGCACCCGCGCATCTACGAGGTGCCGCCGGAGGAGGGCCGCAAGATGCTGAGTGACCTGCAGAGCGGCGAGGGCGTCGACCGCCCTGAGGTCGACGAGGAGTGGGTCGACGTCGACGCCGGCGAGTGGGGCACCGTCCGCACCCGCATCATCAAGCCCAAGGGCGCGACCGGGCCGCTGCCCGTCGTGTTCTACATCCACGGCGCGGGCTGGGTGTTCGGCGACGACAAGACCCACGACCGGCTCTTCCGCGAGCTCGCCGTCGGCGCGGGCGCCGCGGGCGTCTTCCCGGTCTACGACTGGGCCCCCGAGAAGGGCTACCCGACCCAGGTCGAGCAGAACTACGCGGTCGGCCAGTGGCTGGCCAAGAACGGTGCCGACTACGGCCTGGACACCTCGCGCGTCGCCGTCGCCGGCGAGTCGGTCGGCGGATGTATGTCGACCGTGTTCGCCCAGATGAACAAGGACCGCGGCGGCCTCGAGCTGAAGGCGCAGATCCTGCTCTACCCGGTCACCGGGCCCGACTTCGACACCGCGTCTTACCACCAGTTCGCCGAGCACTACTACCTCACCCGCGACGGGATGAAGTGGTTCTGGGACGCCTACACCACCGACGAGGCCAAGCGCGAGGAGAAGTACGCCTCGCCGCTCCGGGCAACCCTCGAGGACCTCAAGGGGCTGCCACCGGCGCTGGTCATCACCGCCGAGGCGGACGTGCTGCGTGACGGCGGCGAGCTCTACGCGGGCAAGCTGCGCGAGGCGGGAGTCGAGGTGACCGCGGTCCGCATCAGCGGCACCGTCCACGACTTCATGTTGCTGGACAGCCTGCGCGACACCCCGGCCACCAAGGTCGCCCGCAAGCTGTCGATCGACGCGTTGCGCGACGCGCTTCAGTAGGAGATTGGATGGTGGGCGGCGGACCGGCCCGGTCTGCCGCCCACCGTCCGCACCGATCCCGTATGCCGAGGAGGCACCGATGACGCCGTCCGCGACCGGCCCACACATCGACCCGACCGGGGCACGCGTCGTCGGAGAGGTCGGCCTGCTGGACTACGCGGACTGCCAGGTGTCGGCGATCCACGGACTGCGCGACATCTTCCGGGTCGCGAGCGAGCACGCCGTCGAGGTCGGTGACCCGCCTAGCGTCATCCGGGTCAGCACGTGGAGCGTCACCGCGACCGACGACGGCCCGGTCACGGAGTGCACCTCCGACACTCACCCCGACCTCGAGCACCGGCTCAGCCACGTCATCATCCCGCCGAGCCTGATCGTCCCCGAACTGATGACGTCGGTCAGCGCGCTCACCGACTGGCTCGTGGAGCTGCGGTCCGAGGGCACGACCCTGTGCGCGGTGTGCGCCGGCGTCTTCGTCCTCGCCGAGACCCACCTGCTCGACTCACGGGACGCCACCACCCACTGGGCCTTCGCCGAGGAGCTGGCGGAGCGCCACCCAGAGATCAATGTGGACGCCTCGCGGATGGTGATCGACGACGTCGATATCGTCACCGCCGCCGGCATCCTCGCGTGGGTCGACCTAGGTCTCACGCTGGTCGACCGGATGCTCGGTCCCAGCGTCATGCTGCACACCGCCCGGTTCGTCCTCGCCGACCCGCCGCGGCGCCAGCAGTCGCTCTATGGGGAGTTCACGCCGCGGCTGCAGCACGGCGACGCCGAGATCCGCGAGGTGCAGCAGCGCGTGCACGCCGCCCTGCACGAGCCGCTCGTCGTCGACGATCTCGCGCGCACCGCCGCGATGCACCCACGCACCTTCCAGCGCCGCTTCAAACAAGCCACGGGAATGACGGCCACGGCATACCTGCAGGCGGCTCGGATCGCCAAGGCGCGCGAATCCTTGGAGTTGACAACGGATTCGGTCGCGCAGATCGCCCGCAGCGTTGGCTATCTCGACGTGTCGAACTTCCGCAAGGTCTTCCAGCGGGCCGCCGGCGTCACGCCGTCGGAGTACCGCAACCGGTTCAGCATCGCCGCGCACCGGTGAGCGGTCAGCGGAGCGATCCCCGGAAGAGGACATCGAGCACTTGGGGCGCGTGGAACCGTCGGTTGTAGTTGCGTTCGCCGTACTCAGCCAGGATCTCGAGGGCGACCATCTTGTCGATGAGGCGTTTGGCGCCCGCGTACTTGATCCCGAGCGCCTCAGCCGCCTGATTCACCGTGAAGGTTGGCCGCGCCACCGCAAGGTCGATGAGCAGCCGGGCGTTGGCGGCTCGCAGCGACGACCGTTGCAACTGTTCCTTCAGTTGTGACTGCACCTCGGTGAGGGCGAGCATGCTCGTCCGAGCTCGGTCGGCGGACACGGCCAGGCCCTCGGCGAATAGCGTGACCCAAGCCGACCAGTCGCCGGTCGTCGAGACACCGAGGAGCGCGTCGTAGTAGAGCTGTCGTCGAGTCTCGAACCACGGCGACACGGTGATGGTCGGCTCGGTGAGCACGCCAGCTAAGTGGAGTTGAAGGACGATGAACAGTCGGCCGATGCGGCCGTTGCCGTCATGGAAGGGGTGGAGAGCCTCGAACGTGTAGTGGCCGATCGCCGCTGCCACGACCGGGTCGATCGTCGCGCTGTGGTCGGTCTGCATCCAGTCCAGCAAATCCCGCACACGGGCTGTGAGGTCATCGCCGGGCGGGTGCGGCACGAACCTCGCGGCCTCGATTGGATGCGCGGTCGGAGGCGCGTCGTCGCGTCGTCCGATCACCACCTGGACGCGCCGGATGCCGTGGTATGCGCGCTCCGAGCGGGTGCCCGCCAGCAGCAGGCGATGGAGTTCAGCCAGCCCTGGGATTGACCATGGGCGTCCTGCCTCATTCCACTCATACGCCCTCTCGGCGACGGTCACGAAGTTGAGTACCTCGCGGAGCGAAGGGTCCTGATCTTCGTGCGGTTCTTCGGCGATGACTCGCGCAAGAGGCTCGTATGTACCCTCGAGTGCTGCTGTCGCTTGGGCCTCGATCCGCAGGGCGGTCTGGCGGAAGAGGCGAGGGTTCGGCAGCCGAGCAGCGGTGGCGTCCAGTGCGGCGAGAGCTGCCCTGGCGCGAGCGACGGCGCGATAGGCGTCGGCGGTGAGGTCAGGGCTGGCATCGGTAACCGGTTCCGGCACGAAGGCGAAGTGTCGCCAGTCGCCCTGGTGTGACGTGCCCGAGATCGGCACGAGCTCGCCGGTCGGGCTGTTTTGGAACAATCTCACGTCCACATTTACACAATACCGCCCCTTGCAGATAATTACATCGGTGGAAGTTATCCGTGTGAGCGTTGATCAGTCGAGGAGCTGACGCACGCCCTCGCGGTAGGTCGTCACCGGGAAGTCCGGGAAGCGCTCGGCGAACTTCGTGCTGTCGAAGATGTTGTCGCCCTGGTAGCGCACCAGCAGTTCGTACATCTCGTCCAGCGGTTTCACGAACCGGCGGCCGAGCCGGAAGGCGAGCATCGGCAGCACCGTGTAGCCGAGTTTGCGGCCGGTGACCTCGCTCGCGAGGGCGACCAGCTCGGCATACGTCTTGCGGTTGGGGTCGATCGGCAGGTGCCAGGTCTGCCCGTACGCGTCCGGGGTGTTGCCGAGCAGTGCCAGCGCGCGGCTCGCGTCCGGGGTCCAGATGAGGGAGCGCTTGGTGTGCGCGTTCACCGGGACGAACGGGCGCTTGCCGGCCCGAATCCGTTCAAAGACAAGGGAATTGGTGTAGCTCTTGGTCGGCGGCGGGCCGTAGAACTCCGGCGCCCGGCCGATCAGGCCCTCGACCCGGCCCGCCTCCATCGCGTCGAGCAGCATCGTCGCCAGCTGTCCGCGCACCCGTCCCTTGCGTCCGCCCGGGGCGTATGCCGTCTGCTCGGTCTGGGTGGTCGGCGTGCCGGGATACATATAGGTGTTGTCGAAGAAGACGAGCTTGGTGCCGTGCTCTGCGCACGCGTCGATCACGTTGCGCATCATCACCGGGAACCGCCGCTCCCACAGCTCGGAGTCCAGCGGTAGCCCCACGGTCAGGTAGGCGATGTCGCTGCCCGCGACGGCTCGGCTGGTCGCCGTGGCGTCGGTAAGGTCGGCGGTGACGAGTTCGTCGGTGTCGTTCACCGCCGCCGGCTTGCGGCTGACGAGGCGAATCTCGTTGGTATGACGGCGATTCAGCTCGCGGGCGAGCTCGTCGGCGATCGGTCCGCCGGCTCCGAGGATGGTCTGCATGCGTTTCTCCTGAGGCTTGCCGAGCGGCTCAGCCGAGGTCGCGAACGAGCCGGGTGGCGAGCTGGTGGGACGACTGCGGGTTCTGACCCGAGTAGAGGTTGCCGTCGACCACGACATACGGACGCAGTGGGACGCGCGCCTTGGAGTAGTCCACGCCGGCCTCCTTGACCTTGTCCTCCAGCAGCCAATTCGCTTTCCAGGCAAAGGGATTCAGTCGTTCCTCGGCGTTGGACAGGCCGGTCATCCGGCGCCCGGCGAAGGCGTTGGTGCCGTCCTCGCGCTGCGCCGCGAGGATCGCGGCCGGGGCGTGGCACAGCAGCGCGAGGGGACGGCCGGAGTCGAGCCGCTGGGTGAGCAGAGCACCCGAGACGGGGTCGACCGCGAGGTCCTCCATCGGTCCGTGCCCGCCGGGATAGAACACCAGGTCGTAGTCGTCGGGGTCGACGTCGGCGAGCACGGCCGGGTGGGCGAGCACCGGCTCAAGCGCGTCGAGCTGCTCCCGCAACTTGCGGGTCTTGGCCGGCAGTCCGCCGCCCTGCAGGGACAGGCTCAACTCGTCGACGATCGGGGTGGCGCCGCCGGGCGTCGCGATCGTGACATCCCACCCGGCGTCGCGGAAGGTCGTGTAGGGCACGACGAACTCCTCTGCCCAGAAGCCGGTCGGGTGTTGCGTGCCGTCGCGCAGAGTCCAGTGGCGGGCGGCGGTCAGAACCATGAGAACTGTGGTCATCAGATCAGTCTTTCTGAGTTTCTTCAGAGTGAGGTCGGAGCGGGCAGGTGCAAGGCGAGCTGCCCGCGGGTCATCACGTCGAACTGGATCGTGCGGATCGGCTTGAGCGAGCGCAGGTCATCCGACAGGCGGCCCTCGCCGAGCGTGAGTTGCACGCCGCGCGGCAGCCGCGTCGTGCCGGCGGCGAGGACGTTGGTCTGGCTGAGCGTGGCGTGCCAGTCGCCGTCGATCCGGGTGTATGACGTGAGCGAGGACACCCGCGCGCCACTCGGCGACACCTTCTGCGCGGGGGTCGGGGCGGACAGGGTGAGGTCGGTGCCGCCGGCGTCATTGGTGACCCGCGAGGTCACGCGGGCGTCGTCGATCTCGACGTCGATGGGCGTCACCCACTTGGGGAAGCCGTAGCCCTCCTTGCCGCGGAGCTGGGCGATCGCGGTGTTGACCGGCAGCGACAGGACGTAGGCGTGCAGATGGTCGTTCTTCAGTGCGGCCACCAGGTCGATCGGGCCGAGCCCGCCGTGCCGCGCCGGCTTCACCGCGATGGCGGTCGCGACCTCGGTGTAGAAGTCGATGTCGCACACGTCATACCGGAAGAACATGGTCGAGACCAGGCCGAGGCCGGGTGCCACCTCGAGCGGGTCGAGCGGCTCGGGCAGCCGTCGGCGGATCGCCGAGGTCGGCGCGAGCATGGTGAGGCGCGCGGTGGAGATCGCGTAGTAGAAGTTCGGCGTCCAGGTCGGGCCGATGGGCGTGTCGACGTGCGTCTTCGGCTGGGTGCGGAAGAAGTCAACGCCGGGCACACGCGGATCCGCGGCGATCGCGTCGAGGTCGGGTCGCATCCGATAGCGGTCGAAGAAGCCACCGCTCGGCACGTCGACCTGGTGGCCGCCGAGATCAACGGTCGTCGTTGCTGCCATGAGTCCCCCGGTCGGTGATGTATACGGTGCGTACATCGATGGTAGGCGGCGATGTGAGCAGTGTCAACAGCGGGTATGCCGTCGCCACCCGGCCGGCAGGGTTGACCGGATGCGGCGACCCCTGTGACGCTGCGACCAGGCGCGCCCGATGGACCGCCGCCGACGCGGCATACGCCCGGCTCGTCATACCTCGAAGGAAGCGCACATGACCCGTGTCCGGCTCGACTTGAACATCTCGCTCGACGGCTATTCGCCGGCGCCCGGCGACTCGGCCGACAACCCGATGGGCGAGGACTGGGGCCGGGTCGTCGAGGCGTACACGGCGACCCGCACAATGCAGGAGCGCGTCTTCGGCGACACGACCGGCAAGGGCACCACGGGAGTCGACGACCGCTATGCCGCAAGGCATTTCGAGGGCATCGGTGCCGAGATCATGGGCGCTGCGATGTTCGGTCTGCACACCTACCCCGACGACCCGAACTGGAAGGGCTGGTGGGGCGAGACGCCACCGTTCGGCACGCCGGTCTATGTCCTCACGCACACCGCGCCGCGCCCGTCGATCCCGATGAACGGCGGCACGACCTTCCACTTCCGCGAGGGCTCGATCCGCGACGTGCCCGCCGAGGCGACCGAGGCCGCCGCCGGCCAGGACGTGCGCGTCGGTGGCGGCATCGGCACCGCGCGCGAGTTCCTGCTCGCCGGGCTGGTCGACGAGCTGCACGTCGCGATGGCGCCGATCATCCTCGGCCACGGCAACCGCGTCTGGGACGACCTGCGCGGTCTCGAGGACACCCACCGCGTCACCTCGGAAGTCGCCGAGAGTGGGGTCATCCACGTCACCTTCGCGCGCTAGCTGATGCCGTATGCCGTGTGCCGTATGCCGTGTGCTCGCCTCGCGCGGGCGCTTGGCCTGGCTCGGCGGCCCACCTCTGGCGCGGGCGGTTACGCCTGGCACGCCAGTTGGCATCTGGCACGGCGTGCGGTGCCAGACGTGCGTTCTTGCGCCAGACGTGCGTCAAGGCTCCGGAGTGGCGGTCGCTATTGCCGCCGGAATCCTCTACTACGGGTGTCGTGTCAGCCGCCGAGCTCGGCCAGGATGTAGATCGCCAGGAAGCCGATGAAGAAGAGCGCCGACAGCAGCCAGGTTTCGGTCTGTTCATGAGCCTCGACGATGAGCTCCTCGACCGCGAGGTACATCAACGCGGCAGCACCGAAGGCGAGGCCGAGGGCCAGCACCTGCGAGGAGGCGCCGCCGAGCACGTACGCACCACCGATGGCACCGACTGCGGTGAGCAGGCCGAGCGCCGCACTGATGCCGGCAGCCTTGGGGCCAGGCACATTGCGGTCGATGAGTTCACCGGACACTGACAGGGCGAGGAACACCACTTCGAGGGTCAGCGCGATGGTCAGGATGATGCCGGTCGCGGCGCTCATGGTGACGCTCAGGCCGACGAGCAATCCGTCGATCAGCAGGTCGATCGCCACGGTGACCAGCAGACCCAGGGGCAGCGCCGCAGCGGCTGCCTTGGTGACCGAGCCCGAGCGCTGACCACCGCTGGCCGCGGAGCCACCGCTTGCCGCGGCGCCCTCACTGGCCGCAGCGCCACCGCGTTCTGAAGCGGCCCCGGCCGGTTCCGCGCCGGCTGGCTCCATGCCGGCCTCGATCCGTCGCCCCCACGCGCCGAGCACGAGCATCAGCACCACGCCGATGCTGAACCCGGCAACTGCCCACGGCAGATTGCCCTGGTGCTGCAGATCCGGCAGCACCTCACCAACGAGCGCGGCGATCACCACGCCGGCGGCGAAATGCTGCACGCCAGCGACCACCCGCGCGCTGGGTCGGCGCACCGCCGTGATCGCGGCACCGATGGCAGCGGCGACGACCGGAAAGGCGACGAGCACTGCCGCCCGGGACACTTCGTTCACTGGGCAACCTCCGCAGGGTGCAGGGGAGTGGCGTGTTCGGTGTGGCTGCGGCCGAGGTCCAGCAGCATCCGCACGTGCGCGTCCTCGAGCCGGTAGTAGGCGCGTCGCCCGCGGCGGCTGACCGCCACGACCCGGTGGGCTCGCAGCAGCCGGAGCGCGTGCGACACCGCCGATTCGCTCATCGCACAGGTGGCCGCCAGATCGCAGACGCACAACTCGCCCGCCTCGGACAACGCGACAAGCAGGCGGAGGCGGTTGGGGTCACCGAGCAACGCGAAGACATCGGCGAGGTTCTTCACCTCGGGGCTTGACGGCATCCGCGTCCGGACGTCGGAAACCCGCTCGGGGTCGACGAGCCGGTCCTCGCAGGTGTCACGCATCACTCACTCCGATCTCGTGTCGATCCCGGTGGCGGATCGACGGGCCGCCATACATCGTCTAGTCTACATGTGAACAGATATTCATACGTTCAGGGTTGACCAGGCGGTCGAGCCCTGAGGAACTAAGGAGTCAACCGGTGGGACACGACCACGGCCACGGCGCGGTGACGGCCGGCGCACGGCACCGCAAGCCGCTGCTCATCGCATTCGGTCTGACCGCGACCTACATGGTCGTCGAGCTGATCGCGGGCATCGTCACCGGTTCGCTCGCGCTGCTGTCCGACGCCGCGCACATGGGCACCGACGTGCTCGGCCTGGGGATGGCGCTCGCCGCGATCACCCTGGCCCAGCGCAAGAACGACTCCCAGCGCACCTTCGGCGCCTACCGGCTCGAAGTGCTGGCCGCGCTCGCCAATGGCGTGCTGTTGTTCGCGGTCGCCGCTTACGTCCTCTACGAAGCGGTGCAGCGCTTTAGCGCACCGCCGGAGATCCCCGGCATACCGCTGATGGTGGTAGCCGTGATCGGCCTGATCGTCAACATCATCAGCTTCCGGCTGCTGCAGGCTGGCGCGAAGGAGAGCCTCAATCTCAAGGGCGCCTACCTCGAGGTCTTCGCCGACATGCTCGGCTCGGTCGGCGTCATCGTCGCCGCGATCATCATCTACACGACCGGTTGGCAGTATGCCGACCCGATCATCGGCGCGGGCATCGGCCTGTTCATCCTGCCGCGCACGTGGAAGCTCACCGGCCAGGCTCTGCGCATCCTGATGGAAGCGGCGCCGCCCGGGGTCGACGTCGAGCAGGTGAAGGCGCAGATCGCCGAGATCGACGGCGTCGCCGAGGTGCACGACCTGCACCTGTGGACGCTCACCTCGGGTCTGGAGACCGCCACGGGGCACGTCGTCCTGGAGGACGAATCGCAACTGCACGATGTGCTCGACCGGGTGCTGCACTTCCTGGAGACCGAGTACCACGTCACCCACGCGACGATTCAGTGTGAGCCGCGGGCCCACCAGGATCAGGAGACCCCGATCTAGTCGGACCTGGGTGCCCGGACCGCGCGGTATGCCGGTTCCGGGCACCCAGCCCTCGGACGTCAACGGCAGTTCGGCGGGCGGCCGCGGGTCGGCATACCCCCGTTCTTTGTCCGTATGCCGGCCCGCGCGCCTGGTCAGCGCACCGAACTGTTCGAGACGCCGAGCTCGATGACCGAACCGGTCGGCAGGGCGCCGAGCGCCTGGCCGAGCACGATGTAGATCATCGTCACCTGGATGCCGGTGGTGGTGCGGGTGACCTTGTGGAAGGTGACCCGGCCGAGCCCGGGCACGGTGACTGTGGTGTTGGGTGCCACGGCCGGGGTGATGAGCGGGAACCCGGTCACCTTGAGCGAGCCGAAGCTCGACCGGTCAGTGGGGACCGGTGTCGCGGTGCGCGTCGCCCGGGTGGTGGTCGTGTCCGCGACGATGGCGCTCGCCGAGATCAGCCCGTTCAGCACGTTCGCCGAGGCGATGGTGTTGGTGGCACGCGAGCTGAGCGTCGGGTAGGTCGTCGACGACGTGGTCGTCTTCGCCGCGCCGGCGGTCAGCACCGAGGGGACGCTGCCGCTGGCGACGCTCGCGGAGGCGGTGCCGCCCGAGCAGGGCACGGACATGTACGACAGCGGTCCGGTCTTCACGACGCCGTTCGCCGCAGTGGCCTTGAGCGAATAGCCGAAGCCGCCGGCGAAACCGGCGGGCACCGCGGGCAGCGCGGCATACGACCGGCCGATCACGATGCGCGCGCCCGCTCCGAGGCCGAGCGCCTGACTCGTCATGGTGACGTCGAGCGCGGTGGTCTGAGTCGTGACGGTGGGCCCGTTGGCAGCCTTGGATTGTGCGTTCACGACGACCCGGCCGATGGTGGATCCGTTGAGCCGCAACGCAATCGTGGTGTTCGGGGCCGTGGTAGCCGAGATTGCGACGCCGTTGATCCGCAGGTTGGTGAGCGTCGTGCTGTTGGTGCCGGAGGCGGCACCGGCGGAGGTGTAGGTGGAGGTTGAGGTGGACCGCACCGCGTCGGCGGTGATCAGGCCGGAGAGCGCGCGCAGTGACTGCACCGAGACCGTCGAACGCGCGGTGCGGCTCGAGGTGGTGCCGATGCTCTGTGCGGAGCTGGCCACCGTGCCGGTCGTGACGGCACCGGCGTTGACCGACGCCAGGCTGTTGGTCCTGGTGAGGCCGGGCGTGGCCGTGCAGGAGATGGCGCTCCACGAGGTGGTGCCGGAGGTGATGCCGCTGCCGGCGAGCGCGCCGGAGATATAGGACGCGTAGGCGTAGGTGCTGTAACCCACGGAGCTCAGCGGGACCGGGGTGAGCGTGGTCAGCGTGGTCGGGCCCGTGGATGCGGTGGCGGTCGGGGCTGCGACTCCGGTCGCGAGGGTCAGCGCGAACGCCAGCAGCGCGAAAAGGGTTGAGCGAAGAGACGACATAGTGTTGATTCCTCCCGAGGCTTCCGTCCATTGCGGGCGGGAGTTTTGTTGAGTCACCGCCTTCCGGCGGCCAAAAACAACGGTAGACCCGACTGGCGCGTCGTGGAAGAGGAATGGATTCTTTCGAGCCTGGGAATTGTCTGAAGGGTGGACGGTGGGCCGGCTTAGGCAGTGGTTGGCCGGTGTGCTGGCTCCGACGTTTCGGTTGTGGGACAGGCGGATTCGTGGCTCGAACGCGCGGAAGAGGTTGGGCTGACGGCGCCTCGCGGATGGGGTCGACGGACCTCACGCCCCCTCGAATCGGGGGACCCTTTGCGGGCGGCATCTTTGCTTTCTTGAGGCAGCGCCGATCGATGCTTCAGGCAGCAAAGTCGAACACTTTTCTTGTCTTTGTTCAGAAAAGCTGTGGGCCAAGGAATTCGATTTATGCCATTCGAGGTCACAGCTCGATGTGGGCGAGGGTGTGTGTTGGCTCAGGCAGGCCGTGCGGTTGCGGCGCGCGCAGGGGTATGTCCGTGCCATCGACGCACTCGCCCGCCTCCTCCCCGATGGTTGAGCAAGGACGAGGTGCTAGCCGACCCCAGGGGCGCGGATCGCCCAACTGGGCGTTTTGTGCGAGAGGTTGCCGACCCCAGGGGCGCGGATCGCCCAACTGGGCGTTTTGTGCGAGAGGTTGCCGACCCTAGGGGCGCGGATCGCCCAACTGGGCGTTTTGTGCGAGAGGTTCGTCGAGGAGGGCGGCGATCATCCGGTGGCCGTGCTGCTCGAAGTCCTCGTCGCCGACGCCGTAGGCCCAGACCGCGGTGCCGATCGCCTCGGTCACCATGGTGCGGCGCCAGAGATCGGGTGAGCGCGGGTCGATGCCATAGCCCTCGATGAATGCCGCCTCCAGCGCCGGGTCACGTGCGAAGTCCTGGCGCTCGAGGCGGGCGAAGTCGGTCACGGCGGGACGCAGCTCCGCCCGGCCGAAGTCGATGACCCGCACGATCTCACCGTCGATCAACCAGTTGCGCGGCTGCCAGTCTCCGTGCGTGGGCACGAGCGTCGCGGGAGCATCCGGCCACGACGAGACCTCCGCGCGCAGCCGCTGCGTCGACACCGGGTCGATGCGGTGCGGACCGTCGAGGTCACTGAGCAGGCGTTCGCGGTTGCGTCGCTCCCAGGTGTCGTCGACGGTCGAGGACTGGGCGTGGAAGGTCGCGAGCAGAGCACCGGCCTGCCGATAGGTCTCGGGATCGTCCTGCGCCGGATGACCCTGCACCAGCGTGCCGGGGAGGTAACGGGTGACGAGCAGTTTCGCCTCGACGTCACCGTGCACGAGTTGGGGCGCGTGACCGGTGCGCACCCACGGCGCGAGCCATTCGCGGTGCGCCCGTAGCTCACGCTCGATGTGGTGGTCCTGCGGACCGCCGGCCTTCACGATCAGGCGAGCACCACCGGCATACACCTCCACGACCGTGGTCTGGACCAGTCCCCAGCTGTGGTTGGCGACGACGTGCGCGTCCGGCAGCCAGGTGTCCAGCAGTTCGCGCTGGCGGTCGGACAGGTCGAGATGGCTCACCCTCTCGACCGTAGTGGCGCGGAGAAGGTGCGCGACGACGCGGAGGTTAGCTCTCCAGCGATGCGTCGAGGGTGATCTCGACCCCGGTGAGCGCCTTGCTGACCGGGCAGGTCTCCTTGGCGTTCTGTGCCGCCTGCTGGAAGGCCGCGTCGTCCAGGCCCTCGACCTCGCCGCGCAGCGTGAGCTTGATGCCGGTGAGGCGGAAGCCACCGGCCGGGTCCGGGCCGAGCGACACATCGGCGGTGACATCCAGCGTCTGGGGCGTGCCGCCAGCCTCGGCGATCACCGCGGACAACTGCATCGCGTAACACGCCGAGTGCGCCGCGGCGATGAGTTCCTCGGGCGAGGTGGCCCCGTCGGCCTTGTCCGCGGCGCGCTTTGGGGAAGGACATCTCGAAGGTGCCGAGGCCGGAGCTGCTCAGCTCGACCTGCCCCTTGCCTTCCTCCAGCCTCGCCCTCGGCGCCCATCGCCCACAGCTGCAGGGTGCCGGTGGCCTTGCCGCTCGACACCGTCGTGGGTGCGGCATTGCCGCCGCCTGCACCGTTGTCGCTGGAGCGCCCGCAGGCGGCGAGAGACAGCGCGGTGAGGGTGACCACGGCTCCCGCGCCGTAGCGCCTGGCCGTGTGGAGGTTGCGAGTCATCGCAGGTTTCCTTCCTTGTGGGGGAGCGCGGTGCCGCAGGAGTCGCGGATCACCACGTCGGCCGGCAACACGTGGGTGCGGCCCCAGTCGGCGTCGGAGACGTCGCCGGTGATGCGTGAGTGGAGTCGGTCGGCGGCGTATGCCGCGAGTTGGCGGACGGGCTGGCGCACGCTGGTGAGGCGCGGTCGCAGGTAGCGGGCGGCCAGGATGTCGTCCCAGCCGGTGATCGCCAGGTCGGTCGGGACATTCACGCCGGCGGTCTGCAGCCGGTCGATCAGGACGATGGCGAGCAGGTCGTTGGCGCAGACCAGACCGTCGGGCCGGTCCGAGCTCTCGAGCAACTGCGCAGCCACCTTCACACCGGCCTCCTCGGTGAACTTCGCCACCATCGCCGGCGCGGGCTCAAGGCCCCGATCCCGGTGTGCCGCAACGAAACCGGCATACCGGTGAGCGACGTCGACGGCGGCTTCGGGGTCGCCGACGAAGCGCAGCGAGCGGCGGCCGGCATCCAGCAAACGGCCGGTGAGTTCGCGGGCGGGGACGGTGTTTTCAGCGCGGACGACCTCGATGCCGGGCTGTTCGGCGCCCGCCACCACGACCACCGGAATGCGGCCGCTGAGGCTCAGGACGAGGTCGTCGGGCAGCCCGGCCGAGCCCATCACCGCGATGCCGTCGACGTGGGTGGCGAGCCGGCGGGCGGCCCGGGCGATGTCGTCCTTGTCGGCGGCCAGGACGACCATGACGCTCTGGTCGAGCGCGGCGGCGGCGGACTCATAGCCGGCGAGCAGTTCGGCGAAATACGCGCCGGTGAGCTCGGGCAGGATCAGCCCGTGTGTCTCCTGGCGCCGGGCGGCGAGCGAGCGCGCCGAACCGTCCGGCAGATAGTCGAGTTCGTCGATGGCCCGCTGCACCCGGTCGCGGGTGTCCGGGGAGACGACATCGGGCTTCTTCAGAACGCGCGAGACGGTGGCGATGGAGACGCCGGCGCGCTGGGCGACCTGATAGATCGTCACCGCCGCGGTGTCTCGTGGTGCCACGCGTCCTCCTGGATGTAAGCGCTTACAGAACGAACAATGTGGCGCGGGTCACCCGGCCGACGCAAGGGGTGATAGCAAAAAGTCTCGGCATCCGGGATCGAGATCCCGAATGCCGAGAGCAGAGGCAGCCGGGCGAGGCGACGGCACGAGCCGCCCCGCCCGGCGCGGATCTGGCGGCTGGTGCTACTGACCGACGGCGTCGGTGAGCGCCTTGTTGAAGGCCGGAAGGTCGTCCGGGTGGCGGCTGGTGATCAGGTTGCCGTCGACGACGACCTCCTCATCGACCCAGTCGCCGCCGGCGTTGCGGATGTCGGTCTGCAGGCTCGGCCACGACGTCAGCTGCTTGCCGCGCACCACATCGGCCTCGATCAGCGTCCACGGCGCGTGGCAGATCGCGGCGACCGGCTTGCCCGAGGCGACGAAGTCACGCACGAAGGACACGGCGTCCTTGTCCATCCGCAGCGCGTCCGGGTTGGCGACACCGCCGGGCAGCACGAGCGCGGCGAAATCATCCACCGACGCACCACTCACCTGGCCGTCGACCTTCTGAGTTTCGGACTTGTCGAGGTGGTCGAAGGTCTGCACCTCGCCGGTCTTGGTGCTGAGCAAGATCGGATCGTAACCGGCGTCCTTGACCGCCTTCCAGGGCTCGGTCAACTCGACTCGCTCGATGCCCTCGGGCGCGGTCAGGAAGGCAATCTTCGCGGTGGCCATCAGTGCGGTCCTTTCTGGAGAAAGCGGCTTCCCCACAAGTTAGGCACCACGGTCGAAGGGTCACACCACCCGAGTGGATGGACCCGTGGGCCTGCCGAATCCGCATGCCAGAATCGAGCGACACCGCCGGAAAGGAAACCCGTATGCCGACCGAGGTCACCATCAGCAACAACGAGGGCGCCTCGCGGTACGAAGCGCGCCGCGGCGAGGAAGTCATCGGACGGCTGGTCTACGAGCAGTTGCCGGACCGGGTGATCTACACCAGCGCGGTCGTCGACCCCGCGCAGCGCGGGCAGGGCATCGCCGGCCGGCTCGTGCAGACCGCCCTCGACGACGCCGACCTGATCGCCGGCCGGACCGTCGTGCCGCGCTGTCCGTATGTCGCGCAATGGATTCAGGACCACCCCGGCTACCAGGAGTTGCTCGATGCGTGAGTTCGATGTCGTCGTCATCGGTGGCGGACCGGCCGGTGAGAATGTCGCCGATTACGCCATCCGTGGGTCGGACCGGACCGCCCTGATCGTCGAATCAGGACTGCTCGGCGGCGAATGTTCCTACTACGCCTGTATGCCGAGCAAGGCGTTGTTGCGGCCGCTCGACGTGGCGGCGACGGCCGACCACCTGCAGGGGCTGCGCGGGCCGGTGCCGCTGGACCGCGACCAGTTGCTGGCCCGTCGGGACGCCTGGGTCTCGCAGTATGACGACTCCGGGCAGGCTGAGTGGGCCGAGGGTGCCGGCATCACGCTGGCCCGGGGCCGTGGCCGGCTCGCCGGGGAGCGGCTGGTCGAGATCACGACCGAGGACGGGAAGACCGAGCAGGTGCGCGCCCGGCTCGCGGTGGTGCTCGCCACCGGCAGCGACGCGGTGATCCCCGACGCCTTCGCCGATGCGCTGCCCTGGACCTCGCGCGACGCCACCGGCGTGCGGGAGGTCCCGGGCCGGCTGGTCGTCGTCGGCGGAGGCGTCGTCGCCTGCGAGGCGGCGCGCTGGATGGCGGCGCTCGGCAGCACCGTCACGATGATCGTCCGCGGTGACCGGGTGCTGGAGCGGGCCGAGCCCTTCGCCAGCGAGGCCGTGGTGAAGTCGTTGCGCGACAACGGCATCGACGTGCGCTTCGACACCGAGGTGACCGCGGTGGACCGGGCCGAACCCCGCGACAGCGGACTCGGCATACCGCATGGGGGAGAGGTGACCCTCACCCTCGGTGACGGCAGCACGCTGGCCGCGGACGAGGTGCTCGTCGCGACCGGGCGGCGTCCGGCGACGTCCGGGCTCGGGCTGGACACCGTGGGGCTGGCGGAGAAGCTGGACCCCGAGGCCTTCCCCGACTGGCTGCACGCGGTGGGTGATGTGTCCGGTGAGGCACCGCTCACGCACTGGGGCAAATATCAAGGCCGGCAGGTCGGTGCGCGGATCGCCGCGGACGCGGAGGGGCGCACGCTGCCCGCGCCGCCGGCGGTCGTCCCGGTGCCGCAGGTCGTCTTCACCGACCCGCAGGTGGCGTGGGTGGGGCCGACGACCGAGGAGGCCCGCTCAGCCGGCCGGACGGTGCGGACGATCGATGCGGACTTCGCCTCCGCGGCCGGTGCCGGGCTGCTGCGTGATGACGCCAGCGGTCAGGCGCGCCTGGTCGTGGACGACGAGACCGGGGTGCTGGTCGGCGCCACCTTCGTCGGACCGGAGGTCGCCGAGATCCTGCATGGCGCGACGGTGGCGATCGTCGGTGGTCTCACCCTCGAGACGCTCTCCCATGTCGTTGCGAGCTACCCGACGGCCAGTGAGATCTGGCTGCGGCTGGTCGAATCCCGTTGACCCTCAACGGTTCCTGAGCCGCGCAGGCAGATACTCGAAGCCGCGCAGCACGCGGGTGCCGCGCCGCCGGGCACCCGGCAGCAGCTCGACGTCGAAGCGCTCGTGCAACGAGCGCAGGCCGACCTCGCCCTCCATCCGGGCGAGTGCCGCACCGAGGCAGAAGTGCCGGCCGGCCGAGAACGACAGGTGGTCGCGCGCGTTGGGCCGGGCGACGTCATACCGATCGGGGTCGGGGAAGACCTTGGGGTCGCGGTTGGCTCCCGCGAGCACCGCGATGACGGCCGAGTCGACGCCGATGCTGCGGCCGCCGACGGTGGTGTCACGCAGGGTGCTGCGCGAGGTCATCAGCACTGGCGGGTCGATCCGCAGCGTCTCGTCGACGGCGTTGAGCCACAACTCCGGCTCGGCCTGCAGGCGAGCGAGCTGGTCGGGGTGATCGCCGAGCAGCTTGATGCCATTGCTCAGCAGGTTCACCGTGGTCTCGAAGCCGGCGGCAAGCACCAGCCCCGCGGTGGCCTTGAGCTCCTGCTCGGTCAGCACCCGGCCGCCTTCGGAGGCGTGCACGAGCTGGCTGAACAGGTCGTCGCCAGGGTTCTCGCGCAGCCGCCCGAGATGGAAGCCGAGCCAGTCGTCGAACTCGTTGAGCGCGGTCTCCACCGTGCGGAAGGTGCTCCAGGACAGGCCCATGTCCAGGCTCGCGGCGGCATACCCACCGAGCTCGAGCACGCGGGGGCGGTCGGCCTCGGGCACACCGAGCACCTCGGCGATCACGTTGACCGGTAGCAGCGCGCAATAGCGCTCGACCAGGTCGACCGGCTCCCCGGCGGGCAGCGCGTCGAGCAGGTCGTCGGCGATCGCCTGCGTGCGCCCGCGCAGCCGCTCAACAGCGCGCGCGGTGAACACCTTGGTGACCAGCTTGCGATAGAAGGTGTGGTCCGGTGGCTCGGTGACGAGAAGCGACGGCGGCTCGATCGGGTGCATCTGCCGGCGGGCCGCCCAGGTCAGCGCACGGGTGACGCGGGACTGTTCGTTGGTGACGAATCCGGTGCGAAAGTCGTTGCTGGTCAACACTTCTCGCACGACCGCGTGGTGGGTTGTCATGTAGCCGAGGGGCGAACCGATCACCTGGCCGCGATCGCGGATCTGCGTCATCAGCGGTGCGAGGGATGCGGTGTCGCGGGTGCGTGCCTCGGTGATCAGCCGGGACTGCAGGTCGCCCTTGCGGGCCGCCCGGGTCACCAGCCCGCGCGGGATCGCGTGTCCGAGGCCCCAGCGGACGATCGGCTTGGCCATCTCTTCGGTCCGGGCGAGCACGGCGCGGCCGGGTGCGATGAGCGTCATACGGCGACAGTAACCCGATTCCTACTACACATGTAGGGCTTTCGCTCGATCCATACTCAAACCCATGACGTATGACGAGGGCCTGGCCCAGCGTGTGCGCGAGCTCGTCGGGGACGGCCCGCTGGTGAGTGAGAAGCGGATGTTCGGCGGGCTGGCGTTCCTCGTGGGCGGCAACCTGGCGGTCGCCGCGAGCGGAGAAGGGGGCCTGCTGCTGCGGTGCGCGCCGGAGGACACCGCCTCGCTCGTCGGCGGGTCGGTCAGCCGGGCGGTGATGCGCGGCCGGGAAATGGCCGGCTGGTTGCGCGTCGACGGCGCGGCGCTCGACGACGACGCGCAGTTGCGGCGGCTGGTGGCGATCGGCACGGCGTATGCCGGGTCGCTGCCGCCTAAGTAGGCGTCGCTCGGCCGGGCTCAGTCGGTGACGGCCGGCGGGTTCTGTTCGGCGACCTTGGCCAGGTTGTCGATCGAGCGCCGCAGCCACTCGCTGGTGGTCGACCGCGCGCGGGGCAGGCGCGCCTCGTCGGTGAGGCCGGACCAGTCGTAGGTGTGCGTGACGCGGGTGGTGCGGGCGTCGCTCGGCTCGAGCTCCCAGCGCCACAGGTGCCCGGCCGGTGCCTCGTCGTGGGTGGCGGGCTTCCAGGCGATCCGCCGCCCCTCCTCGAACTCCACGACGTGGTTGTCACGGACGTGGCCCTTGGTGGTGATCATCGTGAAGACATCACCGACGGCCCGGACGCGTTGGCCGGACTCGGCCTGGGCGAGGTTGTCGTTGCCGTCCCACAACGGCTGCAGCGACGGGTCGGCGATCAGCTCGAAGATGCGATCGGGCGCGGCGGCGATGTCGCGCGAGGCGGTGACGACGGTCTGCTCGGTCATGCCGCCATCCAAGCAGTCCGGCGGTGACGTGGCGTCATATCGTTCGGGCCTATGACACGACTGCCCCTGGAAGGTCTGCTGGTCGCCGACTTCAGCCGAGTCCTGGCCGGTCCTCTCGCCACCGCCTGGATGGCCGACCTGGGCGCCGACGTGATCAAGGTGGAGCGGCCCGGGGCCGGCGACGACACCCGCTCCTGGGGTCCGCCGTGGACCGACAGGGGCTCGACCTATTTCCAGAGCGCGAACCGCTCCAAGCGGTCGGTGGCTCTGGACCTGTCCGACGAGGCGGATCAGGCGCTCGCGCGGCGGCTCGCCGAACGGGCCGATGTGGTGGTGGAGAACTTCAAGACGGGCGCACTTGATGCCCGCGGTCTGGGGTATCCGGCTGTCTCGCAAGCGAATCCGAAGGTCGTCTATTGCTCGATCACCGGCTTCGGCTCGGGTGCCGGAGCCGAGCTGCCGGGCTATGACTTCCTCGTGCAGGCGACGGGCGGGTTGATGAGCATTACCGGTCCGGCCGGCGGCGAGCCCACCAAGGTCGGGGTCGCGCTGGTCGACGTGCTCACCGCCAAGGACGTGCTGAGCGGGGTGCTCGCCGCGCTGCGGGTGCGGGATCGCGATGGTGTCGGGCAGCGCATCGAGGTCGCCCTGCTGAGCTCCCTGCTCGGGTCACTCGCCAACCAGGCGACCGCCTATCTCGGCACCGGCGTCGCGCCGAGCCGGATGGGCAACGCCCACCCCTCGATCACCCCCTACGAGACGCTGGGCTGCTCGGATGGAGAGGTGGCGGTGGCCTGCGGCAATGACGGCCAGTTCGAGCGGATGGCGACCGCACTCGGCATACCGGAGCTGGCGCGGGACGAGCGGTTCGCGACCAACCCGGCGCGCGTGGCTCATCGCGAGGAACTGCGCGCGGCGCTCGAGCGGGCGCTCGCCGCGGCGGACGCGCCGACCTGGGTCGCGCGGTTGACCGCGGCCGGGGTGCCCGCGGGCGAGGTGGGGGACCTGGAGTCGGCGTTCGCGCTGGCCGAGCGGCTCGGGCTCGCCCCGCGGGTGCCGGTGGGCGAGGGCTTCGCCGACCAGGTGCGTCATCCGGTGCGCTACGACCGCACGCCGGTCGTTGACTATCGGCCGCCGCCTGCGCTCGGCGAGCATGACGCTGAGGTGCGCGCCTGGCTCACGGCCGACTGACCTGCGCGAGGATGGCCGTATGCCGACCTGGATCCACCTCTTCCTGGATGTGCCCGCCCCGCAGTGGCAGGTGGCGACGGCCTTCTGGTCGAGCGTCACCGGGTGCCGGGTGTCGGCGCCGCGCGGGGAGCATGGGCAATTCGTGACGCTGGTGCCGGATGACGGCCCCGCCTGGCTGAAGCTGCAGGCGGTCGATGACGGGCCGGGTGGGGTGCACCTCGACCTGGACAGCACCGACCGCGCGGCGGCGATCAGGCGGGCGACGGCGCTAGGTGCGCGGTCGGTGGGCCGCTACCACGACGTTGAGGTGATGCGCTCGCCCGGCGGGTTCACCTTCTGCCAGACGCTGGCCGAGGGCACACCGCAGCTGGTGCGGCAGAGCGACTCGGTGCTCGACCAGGTCTGCCTCGACATCCCGAACCCAGTGTGGGACAAGGAGATCGACTTCTGGCAGGCGCTGACTGGGCGTCCGCTGGAGCAGGGCCGCCGGCCCGAGTTCGCCTTCCTCGGCGCGGAGGGCGCACTGCGGATCCTGCTGCAGCGCCTGGACGGGAGCGACGGGCCGGTGCGGGCGCATCCCGACTTCGCGGTCGCCGATCGCCCGGCGCAGGAGCAGCGCCATGTCGATGCCGGTGCGGAGCTCGTCGAGCGCTTCGAGTGGTGGACCGTCCTGCGCGCCCCGGGTGGACAGGTCTACTGCCTCACCGATCGCGACCCCGCCACCGGGCGGGTACGCCGTGGCTGAACCGCTGCACCTGCGCGACCGGACCCTGCAGATCGACCGGGCCACCCGCGCCGACCTGCCGCAGCTGGTGGCCCTGCTCGCCGACGACGAGATCGGACGGGACCGCGAAGGTGCCCAGCTCGCGGCATACGAGCGGGCGTTCGAGCGAATCGACGCGGACCCGGCACATCTGCTCGTCGCGGTGCGGGACGACGATTCCGTCGTCGGCACGATGCAACTCACCCTGCTGCCCGGGCTATCGCGTTCTGCCACAACGAGATTGCAGATCGAGGGCGTGCGGGTCGCGGCCTCGCAGCGGGGCAGCGGGCTGGGCGCAGCGATGTTCGCCTGGGCGGCCGACTGGGGTCGCGCGCACGGCGCGGGCCTCGCTCAACTGACCACTGACAAGCGCCGCGGCGATGCCCATCGCTTCTACGAGCGACTGGGCTGGTCGGCGACCCACGAGGGCTACAAGCGCGGCCTATGAGGAACGCCGGAGTTGACAATCGATCCTCCGTCGACGCATAGTCGATATATCGACGACACGTCGACAGAACATCGAAAGGAGGGTTCATGATGAACCCGATGTATGACTTCCCAGCGGGCCCCTTCGCGGGGCGAGGCGAGCGCGGACCCGGCCGCGGGCCGCGCCGAGGCGGCGGCCACCGCGGTGGACACCGAGGCGGCTACCGGCGCGGCGGGCCGCGCGGTCCCGAGTTCGGTCCTCCGTTCGGGCCGCTCGGCGAGATGCCCGACGGTCCGTGGGGCCGGGGACGAGGCGGCCGAGGCCGCGGTCGACGCGGCGACGTGCGCGACACGATCCTCGCGCTGCTCGCCGAGGGGCCGCACAACGGCTACCAGATCATCGCGGCGATCAAGGACCGCACCGACGGGCTCTGGGCGCCGAGCGCCGGCTCGGTCTACCCCGCGCTCGGCCTCCTGGAGGACGAGGGACTGATCGCCCCGACGCAGGTCGACGGCAAGAAGGCCTTCGAGCTCACCGACACCGGGCGCGAACATGTCGCCGAGCGTGGCGAGGAGCTGAAGGAGCCGTGGACGCGCGTCGTCAGCCCCAACGAGGGGCTCTCGGACGCCCGCCAGCAGCTCGGTCAGCTCGCCATGGCGCTGCATCAGGTTGCCGCGGCCGGCACGCCCGAACAGCTCACCCAGGTCCAGCAGATCCTCGACGACGCCCGCAAGGCGATCTACCGCGTCCTCGCCGAATGAACGCCCGATAGCCTGGGACAACCCCGGCGGCCGCATCAGGAGAGCACCTTCGCCCATGGTTTCCTCGCACGACCTCGTGCTCACCACCCTCCCCGGCGGCAATGCGCTGTCCGACTTCCGCGCGCGAGCGCTGCTCGCCCGGCTGCAGGCGGTCTCGCCCGGTGTGACGGGGGTGGCCGCACGGCACGTGCACTGGGTCGCCTCCGCCGGTCCGCTCTCACCCGACTCTCGGGCCGCGGTCACCTCGATCCTCACGTATGGCGAGCCGTATGCCGGACCCGCCGACGGCACCCTGGTCGTCGTGGCGCCACGGCTCGGCACCATCTCGCCGTGGGCGTCCAAGGCGACCGACATCGTGCACAACTGCGGCATCGACATCCACCGCGTCGAGCGGGTCACCCACTTCCTGCTCGCGGGATCGGTTGACCTGCAAGCGGTTTCGCCGCTGCTGCACGACCGGATGACCGAGTCGGTGTTCACCGCGGCCGACGACGCGAGGCACCTATTCGACGAGCGCGACGCCGAGCCGATGCAGCGGGTCGACCTGCTCGGTGAGGGGCGGCCGGCGCTCGAGGCGGCCAACACGGCATACGGCCTGGCGCTGTCCGGCGACGAGATCGACTACCTCGCCGACGCCTTCACCGGGCTGCGCCGCAACCCCAGCGATGTCGAGCTGATGATGTTCGCTCAGGCCAATTCCGAACACTGCCGGCACAAGATCTTCAACGCCGACTTCGTGATTGACGGTGTGGCACAAACGAATTCGCTCTTCGGGATGATCCGCAACACCGAGCGCGAGAACCCCCAGGGCACCGTCGTCGCCTACAAGGACAATGCCTCGGTGATGGCCGGCGGCAGGGTCAACCGCTGGCTGCCCGCCGAGCAGGACCGCCCGTCAACCTACGTGGCGCGCGAGGACGAGGTCCACGTGCTGATGAAGGTCGAGACGCACAACCACCCGACCGCGATCAGTCCCTTCCCCGGTGCGGCGACCGGCGCCGGCGGCGAGATCCGCGACGAGGGCGCCACCGGTCGTGGCTCGCAGCCGAAGGCTGGCCTGACCGGCTTCATGGTGTCCAACCTGCACCTGCCTGAGACCGACGAGCCTTGGGAGACAGGGGATTTCGAAGCTCCGTCGCATATCGCCAGTCCGCTCGACATCATGATCGAGGGGCCGATCGGGGCGGCGGCGTTCAACAACGAGTTCGGGCGCCCCGGCCTCGGTGGCTTCTTCCGCGTCTTCGAGCAGGAAGTCGACGGCGTCCACCGCGGCTATCACAAGCCGATCATGTCGGCCGGTGGGCTGGGATCGATCAGTGCGTCGATGACCGAGAAGGTCATCTTCCCGGCGGGCACCCTGCTCGTGCAGCTGGGCGGCCCGGGCATGCGGATCGGCATGGGTGGTGGGGCGGCGTCCTCGATGGCGTCCGGCACCAACGCGGCCGAGCTCGACTTTGACTCGGTGCAGCGCGGTAACCCCGAGATCGAGCGGCGCGCGCAGGAGGTCATCAACCACTGCTGGGCGCTCGGAGACGACAACCCGATCCTCGCGATCCACGACGTCGGCGCCGGCGGACTGTCCAATGCCTTCCCCGAACTCGTCGACGGCGCGGCGCTCGGCGCGCGCTTCGACCTGTCGAAGGTGCCGCTGGAGGAGAGTGGCCTGGCGCCGAAGGAGATCTGGTGCAACGAGAGCCAGGAGCGCTATGTCGTTGCGCTGCAGGCAGATTCGCTGGATCGCTTTGCCGCGCTGTGCGCGCGGGAGCGGTGCCCGTATGCCGTCGTCGGTGTCGCCAGCGCGGACGCTCAGCTGCTCGTCGAAGAGTCCGGTGCCGCGGACACCCCGATCGACATGCCGATGGAGGTGTTGCTCGGCAAGCCGCCGCGGATGACCCGCGATGTGCGACACCTGCCGCGCTCCACCCGGCCGCTCGAGCTGGACGCGATCGACGTCCAGGAGGCGGCATATGCCGTGCTGCGCCACCCGAGCGTGGCGTCCAAGCGCTTCCTCATCACGATCGGTGACCGCACCGTGGGTGGGCTGACCCACCGCGACCAGATGGTCGGGCCCTGGCAGGTGCCGGTGTCGGACGTCGCGGTCACGCTGTCCGATTTCACCGGCCTCGCCGGGCAGGCGATGAGCAGTGGCGAGCGCTCGCCACTCGCGGCGGTCGACGCTCCGGCATCCGGCCGGATGGCGGTCGGTGAGGCGATCACCAATCTCGCCGCCGCGCCGATCACGCTGTCGACGGTGAAGCTGTCCTGCAACTGGATGGCCGCCTGCGGTGAGGACGGTGAGGATGCCGCGCTCTACGACACCGTCCGCGCGGTCGGCATGGAGCTGTGCCCAGCGCTCGGCATCAGCGTGCCGGTCGGCAAGGACTCGTTGTCGATGCGCACGCGCTGGACCGACGACGACGGCACGGTCCGCCAGGTGACCTCGCCGGTGTCTCTGGTCGTCTCCGCCTTCGCGTCGCTACCCGACGTGCGCGGGACGCTCACCCCGCAGTTGCGAGCCGGCGACACCGCGCTGGTGCTGGTCGACCTGGGCGCCGGGCGCCACCGGCTGGGCGGCTCGATGCTCGCGCAGGTGCGCGGCGAGTTCGGCGACGAGGTGCCCGACCTCGACGATCCGGCGCTGCTGGTGGACTTCGTCGACACGGTGAATGCGTTGCGGGACAAGGGATTCCTGCTCGCCTATCACGACCGCTCCGATGGCGGATTGTGGGCCACCGCGTGCGAGATGGCCTTCGCGGGCAACCTGGGCGTCGACCTCGAGGTCTCTTCGATCGCGGAGCTCTTCACCGAGGAGCTCGGCGCGGTGCTGCAGGTGTCGGCACAGCATTCCGACGAAGTCGTTGCCGCTTTTGCCCACGCGCGCGTGATCGGCCGCACCAACGACGAGCGACGGGTCCGGGTGAGTGGCGGCGTGCAACTCGACGAGTCGCTCCAAGACCTGGCTCGCACCTGGGACGAGGTCTCCTGGCGGATCAGCAGGTTGCGCGATAACGCCGAGTGCGCCGACGAGGAGCACGACCGGGCGGGCGCGAACGACCCCGGCCTGGTGATCGCGCCGACCTTCGACCCGGGCGAGGACGTTGCCGCGCCATACCTCAATCTCGGTGCCAAACCCAAGGTCGCGATCCTGCGCGAGCAGGGTGTCAACAGCCACGTCGAGACCGCATTCGCTTTCGCGACAGCGGGATTCGAAGCGATCGACGTGCATATGACCGACCTGCAGGCCGGCCGGTTCGACCTTTCCGACGCGGTCGGGCTGGTCGCCTGCGGCGGCTTCTCCTATGGCGACACCCTCGGCGCCGGGGAAGGCTGGGCCCGCTCGGTTCTCTTCAATCCTGCTCTGACACAAGGGTTTTCGGACTTCTTCGCCCGCGCGGATACCTTCGGACTCGGCATCTGCAATGGCTGCCAGATGTTCGCCGCGCTCGCCGACCTGATCCCCGGGGCCGATGCCTGGCCGCGGTTTACCCGCAACCGGTCCGAGCAATACGAAGCCCGCCTCACCCAGGTCGAGGTCCTCGACAGCCCGTCCATTTTCTTCGCCGGTATGGCGGGTTCGCGGTTGCCGATCGCCGTCGCCCACGGCGAGGGTTACGCCAACTTCGCGGCTCGGGGAGACGCCTCGCGGGTGATCCGAGCGGCCCGGTTCGTCGACCACGAGGGGCGACCGGCATCGGCATACCCCTTGAACCCCAACGGATCTGATGGTGGACTGACTGCGGTGACGACACCGGACGGGCGGTTCACCGCGATGATGCCGCACCCCGAGCGGGTGCAACGCAA
Organism: Metallococcus carri; assembly: GCF_011440275.1. Lineage (GTDB taxonomy): Bacteria > Actinomycetota > Actinomycetes > Actinomycetales > Dermatophilaceae > Metallococcus > Metallococcus carri. The sequence goes on from NZ_JAAOIV010000014.1 coordinate 58,143, forward strand.
TGTGCAACTGTCCTGGACCGACGGGCCGATCGAGCAGGCGAGCCCGTGGCTGCGGATGTTCCGCAATGCGCGAGTGTGGGTGGATTAGATGGCAGGGACGAAGGACCGCAACGAGACACCGGCCGAGCGGGCCGACCGCAACTGGGACGACCTGCTCCAGGAGTTGCGCGTCGTCCAGACTGGGGTGCAACTGCAGGCCGGCTTCCTGATGACGCTGCCCTTCCAGCAGCGCTTCGCGACCATCACCGCCACGCAGCGCACGGCCTACCTGGTCGCCTTCGGGCTGGCGATCCTCGCGACGGCCTTGCTGATCGCGCCGGTCGCGGTGCACCGGACGCTGTTTCGCAAGCACCGCAAGGACATCCTGGTGACGGTTGGTGCGAGGCTGGCCCGCAGCGGGCTCGCCGCGCTGGCCCTGTCGTTCACCGCCGCGATCTTCCTGATCTTCGACCTGACGATGGGGCGGCCGGCGGCGATCATCGCCGTCATCGGTGCCGTCGTGATCTTCGGCAGCCTGTGGGTGGTGCTGCCCGTCGCGCTCAAGCGACAGTTGCCGCAGGCGCCGTCGCAGACTCAGTGATCGCGCAGGGCCTTGATCAGCTCGTCCTTGGACATGGTTGAGCGGCCGTCGATGCCGATCTCGCGGGCGCGATCCAGCAACTCGTCCTTGGACATGTCGTCATAGCGCTCGGCGTGACCACCCTTGGCGCCGACCGCTGACCGCGACTTGGCGGCCGCCGCGTTGGCGATGCGGGCGGACTTCTCCTTGCTGTTGCCCTCCTCCCGCAGCTTCTCGTAGAGCTCGTCGTCCTTGACCGAGGGTCCGGGGTCTTCCCGCTTCGGCATCGTGTGCTCCTTGGGTGGTGTCAGTCGGCGTGCTTGATGGAGAGCGCGCCCGCGATGTCGTTGATGCGCCGCGCGAGGGCGACGTCCTTGTCGGTGACCGTGTCGTCGGCGTCGTGGGTGACGAGGGTGAACTCGACGCTCGGGTAGGTCACCAGCGCGTCGGGGTGGTGGTTAGCTTCGTCGGCGGCCTTGGCCACGTCCTGCAGGAACCGCGCCCCCGCGCTGAAACCGTCGGTCGCGAAGGTGCCCTTGAGCGCGCCGCGGGTGAGGCGCCAGCCGGGCACGTCGATTTGGTCGGCAGAAAGAGCGTTCATCCCTCCACGGTGCCACTTCGGCGCAGGCAGATGGGTAGCCGGACGGGTGGGGTTTCGTCGGCGGTGGCGCGGATCGCCCGAGTGGGCGTTTTGTGCCGGAGGTTGCGGCGCAGGGGTGGCGCGGATCGCCCACGTGGGCGTTTTGTGCGCGTGGTGGCGGCGCAGGGGTGGCGCGGATTGCCCAAGTGGGCGTTTTGTGCCGGTGGTGCGGCGCAGGGGTGGCGCGGATTGCCCAAGTGGGCGTTTTGTGCCGGAGGTTGCAGCGCGGCATCAGTGACGCTGCCGGGTGCCCGGGCGACGCAGCGTCCCGGCATACCGGGCCGGCAGGCGCACCTCCCACTGCGCTGCACCGGGCAGTCGCCACCCTCGCCGACGCGCCAGCAGGCCGAGACCCGCACAGGTGACGATCGAGGCCGTCATACCCCAGTTGGGCAGGTCGAACCGGGCGAGCACGAACATCTCGATCGCACCGATCAGCGCGATCGTGGCGTAGAGCGGCCCGTCGCCGAAGACCGCGGGGATCTTGGCGACCAGCACGTCGCGCAGGATGCCGCCACCGATCGCGGTCAGCACGCCGATCAGCACACAGGCCAGCGGGCCGAGCCCGACCGCGAGCGATTTGACCGTGCCGGTCGCCGCCCAACAGCCGACCGCGAGCAGGTCGGCGAGGATGAGCAGGCGGCCGGTCCACTTGCCGCCGAGGACGAGCAGGTATGCCGCCGCCGAGGCGATCAGTGCACCGGAGAGGTATGCCGGATTCGTCAGTGCGACGGGAAAACCGTTGCCCAGCAACACATCACGGATGACGCCGCCACCCAGCCCGGAGACGATGCCGAGCATGGCGAAGCCGACCGCGTCAAAACGATAGGCCCGTGCGACGGCACCACCGAGCAGACCGTTGGCGACTACGCCCGTCACATCGACGACGTTGAAGAACGCGCTGGGGTCGATGCTGCTCACCGGGTGATGTTAGTGGTTTCGACGCGCGTCGTCGCTGCGCTCCTCCGCTTGCTCAACCAACGAAGGTACGGCGCTCAACCAGCGGAGGAGCGCGAGGCGATTAGGCGGACGGCGTGATGGTGCTGACGTCGATGACGTAGCGGTAGCGCACGTCCCCCGCGACGACCTTGTCGTAGGCCTCGTCGACCTCGTCGGCGGAGATCGTCTCGATCGTGGCGCCGATACCGTGCTCGGCGCAGAAGTCGAGCATCTCCTGGGTCTCGGCGATGCCGCCGATGACCGAACCGCCCATGACCTTGCTGCCACCGATGAGCGAACCCGGAGCCACCGAGTAGTTCTTGGTCGGCAGCCCGACGCTGATCAGCGCACCAAACGGCTTGAGCAGCGCGAGGTAGTCCTCCATCGGCAGGTCGGCGCTCACCGTGTTGAGGATCAGGTCGAAGCTGCCCTTGAGCTCCTTCAGCGCCGACTCGTCGCTGGTGGCGACGTGACGGGTGGCGCCGAGCTCCTTGGCGCTGTCGGCCTTGGCGTCGCTGCGGCTCAGGGTGATCACCTCGGCGCCCATCGCGGCGGCGATCTTGACACCGAGGTGACCGAGGCCGCCGACGCCGATGATGCCGACGCGCTTGCCCGGCCCGGCCCCCCAGCGCTTCAGCGGGGCATAGGTCGTGATGCCGGCGCACAGCAGCGGCGCGGCGACGTCGAGGGAGATGCCCTCGGGGATGGTGCAGGCGAACCGCTCGGACACGACGATCTGCTGGGAGTAGCCGCCGTAGGTCGGCTCACCGTCGTAGTCGCGGCCGTTGTAGGTCATCACGGCACCCTTGGTGCAGAACTGCTCCTCGCCGTTCTTGCACATCTCGCACTCGCCGCAACTGTCGACCATGCAACCGACGCCCACGCGGTCGCCGACCTTGACCTTGGTGACGCCGCTGCCGACAGCCGACACAGTGCCAGCGATCTCGTGGCCGGGCACCATCGGGAAGATCGCCTCGCCCCACTCCTCGCGCACCTGGTGGATGTCGCTGTGGCAGATGCCGGCGAACTCGATGTCGATCAGGATGTCGTCGTCGCGCAGGTCACGGCGCTCGATGGTGACCTGCTCGAAGTTGCCGCTGGGGGAGGCGACGGAAATCGCGGGGGTCGTAGTCGTCATACCGCTGACGTTACGCCGAGACAGTTGACCGATGCACATCCTGACGCTGTCCCGAAAGTCACACGCGCACAACGGAATACCGACGTATGACGACAGCGGCCGGGTGACCGTGCGAGGTCACCCGGCCGCCGCGAGGGAAGCGGTGGCGCGTCAGCTGCCCGTCACCACACCCGTCGGCGGGTGCCGCCGATCGGCACGAGGTTGAGCACCAGGCCGACGATGAGCAGGACGATCCCGATCCACAGCAAGAACTTCAGGCTGGCGACCAACAGGCCGAGGATGATCAGGATGACTCCGAGTGCGATCACGACAGCTCCTTCGAACGAAACATGCCCCCGAGGCGCAGACGGGCGTCGCGCGCAGGCTGCACGTTAGAGCAGGCCCACACCGGCCGCCCCACCCGAAAGGAGGGGTATGTGATCAGAGTGACGGAAGGTGCGAGCGCAGTCGTTGCGCGGCGGCGGCCGGATCGGTGGCCGCGGTGATGGCCCGCACCACCACGATCCGGCGTGCACCGGCCTCGACGATCTGCTCGACATTGGACTCGTCGATGCCGCCGATCGCGAACCACGGCTTGCTGGTGCCGGTGGCCGCGGCCGCGCGGACCAGGTCCAGGCCGACCGCGGTGCGACCGGGCTTGGTCGGCGTCGCCCAGACCGGTCCGGTGCAGAAATAGTCGACCTGCGGATCGGCCTCGGCCGCGGCGAGCTGATCCGGATTGTGCGTCGACAGCCCGACGACGACATCGGTCAATCCGAGTTCGCGCAACTGGGTGGGAGTGAGGTCGCGCTGGCCGACGTGCAGCACGTCGGCTCTGCTGAGTGTCGCGATGTCCGCGCGATCGTTGGCCGAGAACAGCCGACCGGCCGCGCGGGCCTCCTCGGCGAGAACGCCCAGCAGCTCGAGCTCGTCCGCCGCCTCGATCTCCTTGTCCCGCAACTGGATCACATCGACACCCCCGGCATACGCCGCACGGACGAACTCACCGAAGTCGCGCTGTTCGCGACGGGCGTCGGTGCACAGATAGAGCTGGGCGTCGGCGAGCGCGGCGACGCGGGCGGGGCGGTCGGCTGTGATCGGCATCCTCCGCAGCTTAGGCTGGGGGAAGTTCCGCGGGAGCCGAGCCACCCGGGCTCGGCTGAGAGGGCACTAGGTGCCGACCGCTCGAACCTGATGCGGGTTATGCCGTCGAAGGGAGGAACGATGCGGGTCATCGTTATCGGAGCCGGGGTGATCGGCTCAGCCATTGCGTGGCGCCTCGCTCGCGCGGGTGCGCAGGTCACCGTGGTCGATCCGGCGCCGGGTCACGGCGCCAGCCGGGCGGCGGCCGGCATGCTCACCCCGGTGGGCGAGGCCTGGCACGGCGAGCGCGATCTCGCGACGCTGCTGCTCGACTCTGCGCGCCGCTACCCACGCTTCGTCCAAGACGTCGCTGCGTCCAGCGGAGGCGACACCGGCTACCGGACCACCCAGACGCTCATCTGCGGAGCCGATGGCGCCGACCGGCAGGCGCTCGCCGAACTGCACGACCTGGCGACGCGCACGGGTTTGCGCACCGAACCGCTCACGCTGCGCGAGGCTCGCCGGATCGAGCCGGCGCTGGCCCCCCGGCTCGCGTGCGCCTATCTCGCCCCGGACGATCACCAGGTCGACCCGCGGGCCCTGTGCGCCGCGCTGCTCGCCGGCCTGCGGGCTGATGGCGGCGCGCTCGTCCAGGCCGAGGCGACCGAGGTGCTCGCCGACTCGCGCAGCGTGCGGCTCGCGGACGGCCGTTCGCTCGACGCCGACGCGATCGTGCTCGCCAACGCTCTCGGCGCGACTCCCCTGTGGCCCGCCCTCGGCGGTCTGCGGGCGGTGTATGGCGACATCGCCCGCCTCGCGCCCGCCCTCGATCTGCCACCGCTGCTGCAGGGAGTGGTGCGCGGCCTGGTCGGTGGTCACTCGGTCTATCTCGTTCCGCGCGCCGACGGCTCGGTAGTGCTCGGTGCCACGATGCGCGAAAACGGCGACAGCCGGGTCAGCGTCGGCGGCGTGCACGAATTGCTGCGCGACGCCGCCACGATCGTGCCCGGCGTCGTCGACCTTGCCGTCGAGGAGATCATCGCCCGGCCCCGCCCCGGCACGCCCGACAACCTGCCGCTGCTCGGCGAGGTCGCACCGGGCGTCGTCGCCGCCACCGGCTTCCACCGGCACGGGGTGCTCCTCGCGCCCCTGGCCGCAGACGCGGTGGCGAGCACCCTCGGCATACCTGTGGACGACCTTCCCGACCTCGACGCTTGTGCGCCAACGCGTTTCGCACTGCAGGAGAGCAGATGAACCTCACCATCAACAACGAACCCCGCGAACTTCGAGCCGGTATGACGTGCCGCGAGTTGGTCTCGGATCTCACCGGCCGGGTGGTCACCGAGGAGGGCCGGGCCGAGGGCGGCGGCCCGCTCGGCGTGGCACTGGCGGTCGACGGATCGGTGGTCCCACGCAGCCTCTGGGCGACGACCGAACTCGCGGACGGGCAGCAGGTCGAGCTCGTGACGGCAGTGCAAGGAGGATGACCATGACTGTGGCACAAGCGGATTCACTCATCGTCGACGGTGTGGAGTTGCCGTCGCGGCTGATCATGGGCACCGGCGGGTTGTCGTCCTTCGACACGCTCCGCGATGCGCTGGTCGCCTCCGGCACCTCGCTGACGACGGTCGCGTTGCGGCGGTATGCGCCCGGCGAGGCCTCGCTCTTCGGCCTGCTCACCGAGCTCGGCATCAAGGTGTTGCCCAACACTGCCGGGTGCTTCACCGCGCGGGAGGCGGTGCTCACCGCCGAGCTCGGCCGGGAGGCGCTGGAGACCGACTGGGTCAAGCTGGAGGTCATTGCCGACGAGACCACCTTGCTGCCCGACACCGCCGAGCTTTTCGAGGCGACTGAGCAACTGGTGCAGCGCGGTTTCAAGGTCTTCGCCTACACCAATGACGATCCGGTCGCGGCGCTGCGCCTGCAGGACCTCGGCGCGGTGGCGGTGATGCCGCTCGGTGCTCCGATCGGCACGGGTCTCGGCATCCTCAACCCGCACAACATCGAGTTGATCGTGTCCCGCGCGACCGTGCCGGTGGTGCTCGACGCCGGCATCGGCACCGCGTCCGAGGCGACGCTGGCGATGGAACTCGGTTGTGACGCAGTGCTGCTCGCGACCGCGGTGACCCGGGCCCACGACCCGGAACGGATGGCGCGCGCCTTCCGGCTGGCGGTCGAGGCGGGCTATCTCGCCCGCCGGGGCGGCCGCATCCCCCGACGCGCGCTGGCGCGGGCGTCGTCTCCGATGGCCGGGAGGGCGGACCTGTGACCGGGCCGCTGGTGGGGCTCGGGCCGGAGCTCACCCGGGAGGAGACCGAGCGCTACGCCCGGCACCTGATGCTGCCCTCGATCGGCGCCGACGGGCAGCGGCGGCTCAAGGCGGCGCGGGTGCTCTCGATCGGTGCCGGCGGACTCGGGTCGCCGAGCCTGCTCTATCTCGCCGCCGCCGGCGTCGGCACCCTCGGCGTGGTGGACGACGACCGCGTCGACGCCTCCAACCTGCAGCGCCAGATCATCCACGACACCTCCGCGATCGGCCGGCCGAAGGTCGCATCCGCCGCGCAGCGCATCGCCGAGGTCAACCCGCTGGTCACCGTCGAGCAGCACGACACCCGGCTGACCAGCGACAACGCCCTGGAGATCCTCTCCGGCTACGACCTGGTCCTCGACGGCTGCGACAACTTCGCGACCCGCTATCTCGTCGCCGACGCAGCCGAGATCCTCGGGCTGCCCGTCGTGTGGGGCTCCCTCCTGCGCGAACACGGTCAGGTGAGTGTCTTCTGGTCCGGTGAGGGTCCGGCATACCGCGATCTGTTCCCCGAAATGCCCGACCCGCGCGATGTCCCCTCGTGCGCGGAGGCCGGGGTGCTCGGTGCGACCTGTGCCGCGATCGGTGCCGCAATGGCCGGAGAGGCGATCAAGCTCATCACCGGATCGGGCCGCCCGCTGCTCGGTCGGCTGCAGGTGCACGACGCACTGCAGGGCACCTGGCGCGAGCTCGCGGTCCGGCCGGACCCGACCCGCACCCCGGTGACACAGCTCGCCGAGTCCTACGAATTCGCTTGTGCCCCAATGGTTCACCCGATGATCAGCGCGACCGAGCTCGACGAGTTGCTGGCCGCGCGCGACCGGGGTGAGGAGGACTTCACGCTGCTCGATGTGCGCACCCAGGTTGAGCGCGATATCGCCCAGATCCCCGGTTCGGTGCTCGTGCCGTCGCCCGACATCCTCGACGGGTCGGTCACCCTCGACCGCGACGTGCGCTATGTCGTGCACTGCCAGAGCGGGATGCGCTCGGCTCGCGTGGCCGAGCACCTGATCGCCCAGGGGTATGCCGTCCGCGATGTCGACGGCGGCATCGTCGCCTGGCAGGAGGCGCAGGCAGCCCGGGTGGGGTGATCCTCGACCCGGCACCCGCGGGTGCGGTTGCACGGCCGGTATGACGTCCGCCGCCGGGGTCTTCCGCGATTCTGCTGGCGCACCGTCGATCGCGTGCTCGCGGCGTGCAATCCCGCACCGAGCTGGCCCGATCGGCGCCGCCCAACCCGTCGGTAACTCGGTAAGCCGACGTAACCTGACCACCCGTACGTAGGCCTTGACCCAGGGGAGGGTTGTTGATGAGCGCGACGGCGACGATCATTTCGGGGGCGAGCTCGGGCCTCGGCGCCGAGATGGCGCGTCAGCTCGCCGCGCGCGGTCACGACCTCGGCCTGTGCGCCCGGCGCCGTGACCGCCTCGAAGATCTCGCCCGGGAGCTGCGGGAGCAGACCGGCCGGCGGGTGTTCGTCGAACAGGTCGACGTCGTCGATGCCGACGCGGTCAATGCCGCCTTCCATCGCTTCGCTCGCGCTCTCGGCCGCGTCGACCGGGTGATCGTCAACGCCGGCTCCGGCCGCGGTGCACCGATCGGCACCGAGCGTTCCGATGTCAACCGGATCACCGCGATGACCAACTTCGTCGGGGCGCTCTCGCAGTTCGAGGCGGCGCTGGAGATCTTCCGCGCTCAGGGCCGTGGTCACCTGGTGGCGATCTCCTCCATCTCCGCCCTGCGGGGGATGCGCCGGTCGATGACGACCTACGCCGCGACCAAGGCCGGCATCGCCGCGCTCGCCGAAGGCATCCGTGCCGAGCAGATCCCCGGCGTCGAGGTGTCGGTGATCTACCCCGGCTACATCCGCTCGGAGATGAACGACCACGTCCAGCAGCGGACGCCCTTCATGGTCGACACCGCCGAGGGTGTCCGCGCGATCATCGCCGCCATCGACAGCAAGCGCGAACGGGCCTATGTGCCCACCTGGCCGTGGCGTCCGATCGGGATGGCGATGAAGTTCGCGCCGGACGCCGCGGTCCGCCGCCTCACCTGAACCCGCCCGGGGCCGCCCGGCCCAGTCTGGCGCGCTCCCGGCTCACCAAAAGTCTCCAGAATGTCGAGCTTTGGGGCCCGGGTGGGCCGCGGCCCGCGAAAAGTCTCCAGAGTGTCGAGCTTTAGGGCCCGGGTGGGCTCCGGCCCGCGAAAAGTCTCCAGAGTGTCGAGCTTTGGGGCCCGGGTGGGCTCCGGTCCCGCGAAAAGTCTCCAGAGTGTCGAGCTTTGGGGCCCGGGTGGGCTCCGGCCCCGCGAAAAGTCTCCAGAGTGTCGAGCTTGGGGCCCGGGTGGGCTCCGGCCCCGCGAAAAGTCTCCAGAGTGTCGAGCTTTGGGGCCCGGGTGGGCCGCGGCCCGCGAAAAGTCTCCAGAGTGTCGAGCTTTGGGGCCCGGGTGGGCTCCGGCCCCGCGAAAAGTCTCCAGAGTGTCGAGCTTTGGGGCCGGGGTGGGCTCCGGCCCCGCGAAAAGTCTCCAGAGTGTCGAGCTTTGGGGCCGGGGTGGGCTCCGGCCCGGCGAAAAGTCTCCAGAGTGTCGAGCTTTGGGGCCCGGGTGGGCTCCGGCCCGGCGAAAAGTCTCCAGAATGGCGTCTTCCTCCCCGGCTCACTATCGGACGCCGCGGAGCCCGCCGATCCGGCAGCCGCGGCGACCGCGAAGCCCGGCGGTCCGGCATACAAATCAAAACGGATGCCCGAATCTGTTGACACGAGCCCGTTTGAGTGGTGTTCTGGTGTGAACGGCATCACAAGGAGGCGGACGTGTACGGAGCCGAACGGCAGCAGCAGATCGTCATCGAGGCGCGGCGTCAGGGCCGCGTCGAGGTGACCGCGCTCGCCGAGAGCCTCGGGGTCACGCCCGAGACCGTGCGTCGCGACCTGTCCACCCTCGAGAACCGCGGCGTCCTCAAGCGCGTGCATGGCGGCGCGATCCCGGTCGAGCGGCTCGACCTCGAGCCCGCCCTCACCGTCCGCAGCAGCCGACTGACCGAGCAGAAGAAGCGCATCGCCGCGCGTGCCCTGGACGAGATCGCCGCGGGTGCGACCGTCCTGCTCGACTCTGGCAGCACCACCCACGCCCTCGCCGAGATGTTGCCCCCGGACCGCGACCTCACGGTCGTCACCAACTCGATGCAGATCGGCGACCTGCTGAGCGGCCGGGCGGGCCTGACGCTCTTCGTCATTGGCGGACGCGTGCGCGGGCTGACCGGTGCCGCGGTCGGCGAATGGGCGCTCACCGCGCTGCGCTCGCTCACCGTCGATCTCGCCTTCGTCGGCACCAACGGCATGAGCGCCGATCGCGGGCTGACGACCCCGGACCAGGCGGAGGCGAGTGTGAAGAGCGCGATGCTCGATGCCGCCCGCCGGTCGGTGCTGCTCGCCGACGCGAGCAAGTTCGGCACCGACCACCTGCACACCTTCGCCGGCCTGGACCGCATCGACCTGATCGTCACCGACGACGCCCTCGCTGCGGCCGACGCCAAGGCGCTCGCCGCACGCGGACCGCAGGTGGTGCGCGCATGATCGTCACCCTCACCCCCAACCCGAGTCTGGACCGCACGGTCACCGTCGAGCGCCTCACGCTGGGTGAGGTGCACCGCGTGACCTCCGGGCGGATTGACCCGGGCGGCAAGGGCATCAATGTCTCCCGCGCGCTCGCGGCGCAAGGCGGCGACACCCTCGCCGTGCTGCCCGTCGGCGGCGCAGAGGGCGGCCTGCTCACCCGGCTGCTCGACGAGGCGGGGGTGGCCCACCGCGATGTCGCCATCGGCGGCACCGCACGGATGAATGTCGCGGTCGTCGAACCGGGCGGCCGCACCACCAAGGTCAACGAAGCCGGCCCGCAGATGACCCCCGCTGAGGTGGACGCCCTGCTCGCCGCGACGCTCGACGCGGCCCGCGGCGCTCGCTGGGTGGTCGGCTGCGGCAGCCTGCCCCCGGGCGCCCCGACCAGCCTGTATGCCGACCTCGTCGCCTCCGCACGCTCGCTCGGCGTGCGGGTGGCGATCGACAGCTCCGGCGCACCGCTGCCAGCGGCGGTCGCCGCCGGCCCGTCCTTGATCAAGCCGAACCACGAGGAGCTCGCCGAACTCGTCGGCCACGCCCTACCCCGGCTGGGTGATGTGGTGGCGGCCGCGCGGGAACTCGTCGCCGGAGGCGTCGAGCTCGTCGTGGTCAGCCTCGGCGCCGATGGTGCGGTCGCGGTCGACGCCGACAGTGTGTGCTGGACCGCGGCCACCATCGAGCGGCCGCTCTCCACGGTTGGTGCGGGCGATTGCCTGCTCGCCGGCGTCCTGCACACCCTCGACACCGGCGGCAGCCTCGCCGACGCCCTGACCACCGGCGTCCGCTGGGGCGCCGCGGCGGTGACCCTGCCGGGCAGCCGCATCCCCACGCCCCGCGACCTCGCCGGCATCGAGGTCGCCGCACCGCAGGCACCCGACGCCGGGCTGCTCCTGCGCTGAACCCCCACCGCTTGGCATCACCCAGAAAGGCACTGCCCATGTCCCTCATCACCACCGAACAGGTCGTCCTCGACCTCACCGGGGCCGATCGGCACGACGCCACGGCCACCCTGGCGCGCACCCTCGTCGCCAGTGGCCGATGCACCGACCTCGACGCCTTCCTCGCCGACGTGCGCGAGCGGGAGTCGAAGATGGCCACGGGCCTGCCCGGCGGCATCGGCATACCTCACGCGCGGAGCGCGGCGATCACCGAACCGTCGCTCGTCTTCGGCCGCGCGACCGACGGCATCGACTGGGGCGCGAAGGACGGACCGGCGCGGCTGATCTTCCTCATCGCCGCCCCGGAGGGCGGTGGCGACGCGCACATGCAGATGCTGCCGAAGCTGGCAAAAGCGTTGATGAACAAGGACTTCCGGGCCGCGCTCGAGAACGCCACCTCCGAGGCGGAGGTCGTCGACATCGTCGACCGGCACGTCCGGCTCGATCCGCCGGCTGAGTCGGCCGAGCCGGCTGAGTTGGCCGACGCTCCCCGCCCGCCGGAAACGGGCAGGGAGAACGCCGCTGCCGGTGCCACCGCGGTCGCGGCAACGGCGTCGCCGGCCCCCGAGTCGGCCGAGCCGACGACCGACGCGCGCCCGGCCGACCGCCCACTCACCCTCGTCGGCGTGACGTCCTGCCCGACCGGCATCGCCCACACCTATATGGCGGCCGAGGCGCTGGAGAATGCCGCACGCGAGGCCGGCCACACGATCACCGTCGAGACGCAGGGCTCGGCCGGCTCCACCCCGCTCACCGCCGAGCAGATCGCCGCCGCCGACGCGGTGATCTTCGCCCACGACGTCGAAGTGCGCGACAAGGCGCGCTTCGCCGGCAAGCCGACCGTCGACGTCGGGGTGAAGCGCGCGATCAGCGACGGCCCGGCTCTCGTCGCCGAGGCCGGCCGGCTCGCCGCGGAGTGGCAGGCCGACCCGAGCAAGGCGGCCGCCGCTCCGAGCACCGAGATGGCGACCAAGGTCGACTCGACCGGTGGGGTGGGCACCCGCGTGCGCCAGTGGCTGATGACCGGCGTGTCCTACATGATCCCGTTCGTCGCCGCGGGCGGCATCCTGATCGCCCTCGGCTTCATGCTCGCCCAGATCTTCGGCGGCAAGAACGGCGCGATCGATGTCACCAAGCTCTACACGCTCGACCCCGGCTCGACCGCCCAGGGCGTGACCGTGCTGCAGAACAACTTCAACCCCCTCGACGGCATGCACTGGGCCGCGCTGCTCTTCCTCATCGGTGCCGCGGCGTTCGGCTTCCTCGTGCCGATCCTGTCCGGCTTCATCGCTTACTCGATCGCCGACCGGCCGGGTCTGGTGCCAGGCATCGTCGGTGGCGCGGTGGCGGTGACCATGCAGGCCGGTTTCCTCGGCGGCATCGTGACCGGCTTCCTCGGTGGCTTCCTCGCCCGGTGGATCGCCGGCTGGAAGGTGCCCAAGGGCGTGCGCGGCGTGATGCCCGTGGTCGTCATCCCGCTGCTGTCCACCCTGATCACCGTCGGCATCTTCATCACGCTCGTCGGCCGGCCGATCAAGGCGCTCTCGGACGCGCTCACCCAGGCACTCAACTCGATGAACGGCGCCTCGGCAATCGTGCTCGGCCTGATCCTGGGCGCGATGATGGGCTTCGACCTCGGCGGGCCGGTCAACAAGGTCGCCTACACCTTCGCCACCACCGGCCTGGCCGCCGCCGGCACCGCGACCAACGCGCCGCAGCTGAAGATCATGGCCGCGACCATGGCGGCCGGCATGGTCGCCCCGCTCGGTATGGCGCTCGCGACCACCGTGCGGCCGCGGCTGTTCTCCGAGCCGGAGCAGGAGAACGGCAAGGCCGCCTGGCTGCTCGGCGCGTCTTTCATCTCCGAGGGCGCGATCCCGTTCGCCGCGGCCGATCCGTGGCGGGTGATCGTCTCCTCGGTCGCCGGCTCCTCCGTCACCGGCGCGCTCTGCATGGCCTTCGGTGCCACGCTGCGCGCACCGCACGGTGGCATCTGGGTGCTGCCGCTGATCGGCAACTTCGCGATGTTCATCATCGCCCTCATCGTCGGGGTGGCCATCACCGCCGCGCTCGTGGTCTTGTTGAAGCAGACTGACAAGAACAGGGTGGCGGTCGCGGGCGCCGCCTGACGACCGGCATACCGAAAAGACCTGTCGCACAACGGAAAAGGAATACTCATGGCACAGCGCACCGTCACCATCGCCTCCTCGGTCGGTCTCCACGCCCGCCCCGCCGCACTCTTCGTGCAGCAGGCCTCGGCGACCGGACTCGACGTCGAGATCGCCCGGCCGGGCGAGGACCCGGTCGACGCCACCAGCATCCTCGGGGTGATGGCGCTCGGCGCCAAGCACGGCGAGGAGGTCGTCCTCACCGCCGAGGGCGACGGCGCCGACGAGGCCCTCGACGGCCTGGTCCAACTGCTGTCGCAAGACCTGGACGCGAAGGAGTGACATGAGCGAGGCGATCCTGCGCGGCATCGGTGTCAGTGCCGGCGCTGCCTACGGTCCGGTCGTGCGGGTCGCACCGGCGGTCCGGGCTCCGGCGGACGAGCCGGCAGCCGCCGACCCGGACGCGGAGTTCGAGCGGGTCAAGGCGGCCTACGAATCAGTCGCCACCGATCTCGAGGCACGTGCGGCGAAGGCTGACGACACCGCCGCGCAGATCCTTACCGCGACCGCGTTGATCGCACGCGACAAGGGTCTGCACAAGGCGACGGGCAAGTTGCTGACCGCCGGGTCCGGCCCGGCGACCGCAGTCGAGGGCGCGGTCGAGGAGTATGCCGCGCAGTTCGAGGCCTTGGGCGGCTACTTCGCCGAGCGGGTGACCGACCTGCGCGATGTCGGAGCGCGCACCGTGGCCGCGGTGCTGGGCGTGCCCGCACCCGGCGTGCCAACCCTCACCGAGCCCTCGGTGATCGTCGCCGAGGACCTTGCGCCGGCCGAGACCGCGACGCTGGATCGCTCGCTCGTCGCCGGCATTGTCACCGCGGCTGGCGGCCGCACCAGCCACACCGCGATCCTCGCCGCGCAGATGGGCATCCCTGCGGTGGTGCACTGCACGGGCGCGATGGAGCTCGAGCCGGGCACGCGGGTCGCGGTCGACGGCGACAGCGGGGAGGTGCTGCGCGATCCCTCCGCCGACGCGGTCGACCGGCTGCGGCGACGGGGCGAGCGGCGACAGCAGGCGCTCGCCGACAGCGCCGGACCGGGCCGCACCCGCGACGGCCATCCGGTGGCGCTGCTGGCCAATATCGGCGGCGTGGAGGATGCCGTGAGCGCTGGCGCCCAGGACCTCGAAGGGGTCGGGCTCTTCCGCACCGAGTTCGTCTTCCTCTCCGCCGACAACGCGCCCACGGTGGAGCAGCAGACCGAGATCTACACCCAGGTGCTGCAGCCCTTCGGCGACCGGCGGGTGGTCGTGCGCACGCTCGACGCCGGCGCGGACAAGCCGCTCACCTTCGCCGACCTCGGCCCCGAGGAGAATCCCGCGCTCGGC